>JADJPT010000013.1 GCA_016713125.1 Betaproteobacteria bacterium | reverse complement strand
CCCCCTTCCTCTGTTCCTCGTAGGTCCGCACCCAGTCGGTGGTCGTCTCGGCCACGTACGAGCCTGCGCGCACGGTGCGTGCGGTTTCGGGGTCGTCGACCAGCGGCGGCACGGTGCCGTCCTTGTCCAGCGCCTGCGCGGCCTTGAGCAGCCTGCGGCGCGTGGCGGTGATCATGCGGTCGCTGGGCGCGAGGTGTTCCCAGGTGTGGTCGGTGATGCCGCCCATGCTCTCGGTGATGGCCTGGTCCTGGATCGACACCGCGGTGATGCCCGAGTAGCTGTTGGTGGCCTGCGCCTCGCGGTCGAGCAGGTAGTCGTTGTCGCGGTTGGCCACGAAGCGCCAGCGGCCGTACCAGTCGGGGGTGTTGGGCCGGTACTCGTACTTGTTCTCCAGGCCCGGGATGGTCTTGCCTTCCTTCAGCGCGCGGCGGCGGCGTGCGCTTGTTCCAGGTGATGTGGAAGACCATGGTGTGCGTGTCGTCCATCGGCACCCAGGCCTGGCTGATGATGTTGTCGCCGAAGTTGCCCTCCGGCGGGTAGGTCCAGAACGGGAACAGGAAGTGCGCCACGCGGTAGTGCGTCTCGCCGGGGCCGGCCGGGCGGTGCGCGCAGTAGCTGGTGCCGAACGGCGACTCCTGCACGTAATACTCGGGCGCGCGGTGCAGGAACACGTAGCGCGAGGGTTCCTCGGGGTTGAGGTCGGCCACGTCGACCGCGCCGGTGTGCAGGAAGCCGAAATGCGAGGTGTCGATGTCGCCTTCCAGCGCCTGCAGCCAGTTGCACTCGCGCTGGAACACGCGGTAGGCCACCGCCTCGCCGTCGAGCAGCGTGGGCTCGAACTGCGGCAGCGGCGGCGGCGTGTCGCGCGGGCCCATGTAGGTCCACACCAGGCCGTTGCGTTCGCGCACCGGGTAGGCGCGCGCCTTCACCTTGTGGCTGAAGTCCTGTTCGGGCGGCAGGTTGGGCATCTCCAGGCACTGGCCGTTCACGTCGAACTTCCAGCCGTGGTACACGCAGCGGATGCCGTCCTCGTCGGTGCGGCCGAAAAACAGCGATGCGCAGCGGTGCGGGCAGCGGTGGTCCATGATGCCGACGCGGCCCTGCGCGTCGCGGAACGCCACCAGCTTCTCGCCGAGCAGCAGCAGGCGCATCGGCGCGCCGCCGGCTTGGAGCTCGCTCGCCAGGCAGGCCGGCACCCAGTACTGGCGCATCAGCTTGCCCATCGCCGTGCCCGGGCCGATGCGCACCAGGGTTTCGCTTTCCTGCGCCGTCGTCATGTCGTGTCTCGCCGTGTTTCGCTGGGGGAATCGTCGCCGCGCGGAAGCCGAACCGCGTGCCCCGCACTGCGAAAGGCCGGCAGTTGCGGGTACGGAAAATGCTAGCATGCCCTCGTCACTTCACGCGCGGATCCACGACCATGTTTCGATTCCACCACCTCGCCGGTCTGCTCGCGCTGTGCGTTTCGCTGAGCGCGACGGCACAGTTTCCCTCCAAGCCCATCCGCCTGATGGTGCCGTACTCGCCGGGCGGCGCGCTCGACGCCACGCTGCGCCTGGTGGCCGAGCAGATGTCCGCCTCGCTGGGCCAGCCGGTGCTGCTCGAGCACAAGCCGGGCGGCGCGACCACCATCGCGGCCATGGCCACGCTGCAGGCGCCGGCCGACGGGCATGCGGTGTTCGTCAACGCCATCAGCTACGTGACCAACCCCATGCTGATGTCCAAGTACCCCTACGACCCGGCGCGCGATTTCATCCCCGTCACGCTGGCCACCTCCAACCCGCACGTGCTGGTGAGTTACCCGGGCCTGGGCGCGAAGAACCTGCAGGAGTTCATCGCCACCGCGCGCACGCGCGGCAAGGAGATGTCCTACGCCTCGATCGGTCCCGGCAGTTCCTCGCACCTGGGCTTCGAGCTGTTCAAGAAGGACTACGGCTTCCAGATGGTGCACATCCCCTACAAGGGCGTGCCGCAGGCGGTGCTCGACGTGGCCGGCGGACAGGTGAGCGCGATGATCATGGACCAGCCGGTGGTCGCCGGCCAGGTGCGCGGCGGCAAGCTGACGGGTCTGGCCATCGCGGCCGAGCGGCGCAGCAGCGTGCTGCCCGACGTGCCCACCTTCGCCGAGGCGGGCGGCAAGCCGTTCCTGTCGCGCTCCTGGTTCGGCATGATGGTGCGCGCCGGCACGCCGCCCGAGGCGGTGAACGTCCTGCACCGCGAGTTCGCCGCGGCGCTCAACAAGGCGGAGATCCGCGAGCGGCTCGCCTCGGTGGGGACCGACGCCATCGGCTCCACGCCGGCGCAGTTCGCCGCCTTCCTGAAATCCGAGACCGAGCGCTTCGCCGAGGCGATCCGCATCTCCGGCGCCAAGCTCGAGTAGCGCCGCTCTGGAGTGGCAGTAATTGCCTTCGCATCCCGCATGGATGCTGGGCTTTTGGAAAAAAGTGGCAGTATTGAACCCGACAAGGCTGAAATGAAGACATCCCTTCCCCGTGCCGCCGGCCTGGTGGCGATTGCGGCGCTCGCCGCCTTCCCGCTGCTCGCCACGGCGCAGTCCTACCCGAACAAACCCCTGCGCCTGGTGGTGCCCTTCCCGGCGGGCGGGGCCACCGACGTGCTGGCGCGCATCGTCGGCGGCAAGCTGGCCGAGGGCCTGGGCCACGCGGTGGTGATCGACAACCGCGCCGGCGCTTCGGGGGCCATCGCCACCGAGTACGTCGCCAAGTCCGCGCCCGACGGCTACACGCTGCTGATGGCCACCGTCGGCACGCAGGCGATCAATCCGGCGGTGTCGAAGGTGGCCTTCGATCCGGTCGCCGACTTCACCGCCGTGGGCATCGTCGGCACCGCGCCGCTCGGGCTGGTGATCCATCCCTCGGTGCAGGCCACCAACGTGAAGGAACTCGTCGCGCTGGCGAAGAAATCGCCGGGCCGCCTCGACATGGCCTCGTTCGGCACCGGCACCGCCTCGCACCTGGCGGGCGAACTGTTCAAGTCGATGACCGGGACCTTCATGGTGCATGTGCCCTACAAGGGCGGCGCGCCGGCCATGACCGACCTCATCGCCGGCCAGGTCTCGGTGTACTTCGACACGCTCTCCAACACCCTGCAGCCGGCCAGGGCCGGGCGCATCCGCCTGCTGGCGGTGACCAGCGCGCAGCGCAACGCCGCGGTGCCCGATGTGCCCACCGTGGCCGAGGCCGGCGTGCCGGGCTACGAGGCGGTGACCTGGTTCGGCCTGTTCGGCCCGGCCAAGCTGCCGCGCGAGGTGGTGACGCGCGTGAACGCCGAGATCGCCAGGGTCATGGCGCAGGCCGACGTGAAGCAGAAGCTGGCCGCACAAGGCACCGACCCCGTCTCCGGCGCGCCCGAGGTGCTGGGCGACGCGCTGAAGAAGGACTATGCCAAGTGGGCCAGGCTGGTGAAGGAACGCGGGCTCAAGCTCGACTGACCCCGATTCAATCCGTCTGCGGGATACCCGCCGACTTGACCACGTTGCGCACGCGCTGGATGGTGGCTTCGGCGTAGGCGCGGAACTGCTCCGGGGTGTCGCCGACCACGCTCATGCCCTGCTTGCCCAGGGCCTGCACCATCTCGGGGGTCTGCAGCACCTGGACGACCGACTGGTTGAGGCGGCGCAGCACCTCGGGCGGGACCTTGCGCGGCGCCAGCAGGCCGAAGGTGGTGGGCATGTTGAGGTCCGGGTAGCCGGCCTCGGCCGCGGTGGGCACCTCGGGCAGTTCGGGCGAGCGCTTCGAGGCGGTGATCAGCAGCGGCTGCAGGCTGCCCTTGCGCACGTGCGGCAGGATCGGCTGCAGCACGTCGGAAGTTCACCTGCACCTGGCCGGCCAGGTGGGCGGTGAGCATGTCCGCGGTGCCCTTGAACGGCACGTGCACCATGGGCACGCCGGTTCCCAGCACCAGGACCTCGCCCAGGATGTGCGGCGTGGAGCCCACCCCGAAGGAGCTGTAGTTGAGCTTGCCCGGGTTGGCCTTGCCCCAGGCGATCAGCGCCGGCACGGTGCGCACCTGCAGGCCGGCGGGCACGGTCAGCAGGAACGGCGCCTCCGAGATGCGCGTGATGAAGGCGAAGTCCTCGAGCACGTCGAAGGGCATGTTCTTGCGGATCGCAGGCTGGGTCAGCAGGCCCGAGGTGTTCATGCCGATGGTGTAGCCGTCGGCTTCGGACTTGGCCACCGCGCCCAGGCCGATCAGCGTGCTGCCGCCGGGGCGGTTCTCGACGACGACGGGCTTGCCCCACAGGCCGGAGAGCTTCTCGGCCAGGGTGCGGCCGAGGAAGTCGGCGCTGCCGCCGGGCGGGAAGGGCACCACCAGGCGCACCGGGCGATCCGGGAAGGCGGGCGCCTGCGCATGGGCGAGGCCGAGGGAGAGCAGGGCGACGGCAAGGGCGAGGATGCGTTTCATGGTTTCAGTCTCCGGATCCGAGGATGCCCCAGGCATCCACTTCGATGAGGAATTCGGGATGCGAGAACACGGTGCCGGCCACCACGGTGCAGGCCGGGAAGTCGCCGCTGAAGAACTTCTGCCGCGCGTCGATGAAGGCCTGGCGGTGGCGGATGTCGGTGAGGTAGGCGTTCAGCTTGATGATGTCGCCCATCCTGCCGCCGGCCGCCCTCGATGAACAGCTTCATGCGCGTGAAGGCCTGCACGCTCTGCGCCAGCGGGTCGCCCGGACCCACCAGTTCGTTGTTCTCGTCCTTGCCGACCATGCCGGAGATCACGACGAGGTCGCCGGACCACGTAGCAGTTCGACCAGTAGCCGGGCGGCGGTTCGGGCACCTGGGGCACGACGATTCTGCGGCGCTTGTTTTTTGCGGGCTGCTCGGCCATGCGGAATTCTCCTCCCGGGTGGATGCGGCAAAGTGTAGTTCGGGAGCCGCCGCACGCGCCGCGACATTGTGAAACGATGCACCCGAACGCCGCGACGGCGGGCACCGCGGCACCGGATTGCAGAATTACTGCATTCCGGTAATAATGTCAGCATGAAAACGACCCTGACCGTCAGCAGCCGCGGTGTGGTGACACTGCCGGCCAAACTGCGTCGTGCGCTCGGCCTGGGCGCGGACGACCTCCTGATCGCGGAAACCACCCCCGAAGGGCTGCTGCTGCGCCCGGCGGTGACGCTGCCCATGGAGATGTATTCGTCCGCGCGTGTTGCGGAGTTCGACGCTGCCGAAGCCGAACTCGCAAAGGTCCTGGCGCGCAAGAAGAAGCCGGCACGCTGAGGGCCGGCGCGCGGACCGATGCGCATCTTCCTCGATGCCAACATTCTGTTCTCTGCGGCGAAATCGGACGGACCGGTGCGCGCCCTGATTCAGGCGCTGCTCGACGCCGGACACCAGTGCTGCGTCGACGGCTTCGTGATCGAGGAAGCGCGACGCAATCTGGTCGCCAAGTCTGACGCCGAGGCCCAGGCCGCGTTGGCGCCGCTGCTCGAGCGCATGCAGGTCGGCGCCGCTATGGCGAATGCCCGCCTGCCTCAGGCTGCCCTGGTCCTGCCGGAAAAGGATCGCCCGGTCATGAGTGCGGCGATCGCGAACGCTTGCGATCGCCTGGTGACCGGGGATCGTACCCATTTCGGCCCGCTCTACGGCAAGACGATTGCCGGCGTGAAGGTCTGCGCGCCCGCAGCGCTCGCGCAGGAACTGCTCTGATTCTCCACCAACCTTGCCCGCCCGCATGCCCTATCTCGAAAAATCCCACCCCATCCGCGTGACCCGCGGCATGCATTACGGCCACGCCATCGTCGATTCCACCAGCAACCCGCGCGAGCGCGAGCTGCTGCTCGACGTCTACGAACCCGCGACGCGCGCCGGCGAACCGGCGCCGGCGCTGGTGATGGCCTTCGGCGGCGCCTTCCACCGCGGCACGCGCGAGGACGACGCCTTCGAGGTCAACGGGCGCAGCAGCACGGCCATCGCCGAGTACTGCGCCGAGTTCGCCCGGCGCGGCTACGTGTGCTTCTCCATCGATTACCGCCTGGTGCAGGAAGACCCGGATCCGGGCCACACCCCGGCGATGGGCAACCCGGAGGCGGTGCCGCGCTCGCGCGTCGACGAGGTGCGCAAGCTGCTCGGCCTGCCGCCGGCCAGCAACCTCACGCTGTGGGCCGGCATGGAGGGCGCGATCGACGACGGCGCCATGGCCCTGCACTGGGTGCACGACAACGCCGACCACTTCGGCATCGACCCGGCGCGCATCGCCGCCGGCGGCTGGTCGGCCGGCGCGCGCGTGATGATGCACGCGGCCTTACGCCGAGCGCGCCCCGGCCGCGGCGGTGGTCTGCCTGTCGGGCTACATGGATCCGCTCGACATGCAGCGCTACATCACCGGCGCGCCGCACGAGCCGGCGGCCTTCGTCTCCTGGGGCACGGCCGACCTCGACTACGTGCTGGCCCAGGGCCCGCGCTTTCGCGACCACTTCCGCGCCGTCGGCCTGAAGCACGTCTGGTACGAATTGCAGGGCGTCACCCACTTCCATCCCCGCACCACCCCCGTGGCGCGCTCCGACGGCAAGGGCAAGACGCTGGAAGATGCAATGGCGGAGTTCCTGCAGGACGCGCTGTACGGTTGAGGGGGCGGGGGGTTTGCCAGCCTCCGCGCAAAGCCTGAAGATGGTGCGCGCGCCTCATCAGGGTGCATGCTTCGTCCAACCACAGCCCGCAAGGAGTTTCCCATGGCATTCAAGGTCATCATCCCCGAAGGTTCTGCGCCGCCGCTGGCGCCTTACTCGCCCGGCGCCCGGCACGGCAACGTGGTCTACGTGGGCGGCACGCTGCCCATGGACGCCAAGGGCGCAACGGTGGGCGCGGGCGACGTGCGCGCGCAGACGCGCTGCGTGCTGGAGAGCATCAAGGCGGTGCTGGCCGCGGCCGGCGGCACATTGCAGGACATCACCTTCAACCAGATCTTCATCAAGGACCTCGCCGACTACGCGGCCATGAACGAGGTCTACCGCGAGTACTTCCCGGCCAACCCGCCGGCGCGCTACTGCATCCGCGCCGACCTGGTGAAGCCCGAGTTCCTGGTGGAGATCGCCTCGACGGCGCACCTGGGCAATCCCTGAGGGGCGACTCGTCGACCGCCCCGCAGCAGTCCGTTTTTGCATGGTCGCCGGCCTGCCGCCCGCGAGTGGCATGCTGCTTGCTCAACGATCTCCATTCAACCCGGAAGGAGATTCACATGATTCGCAAGCTTGCTCTGGCCCTCGTCGGCACCGCCGCGCTGGCGCTGTCTTCCTCGCTGCAGGCGCAGTCCTACCCGAACAAGCCGATCCGCATCCTGGTCGGCTTCGCGGCGGGCGGCAACACCGACATCGTTTCGCGCACCCTGGCCGCGCGCATGCAGGAGATCCTCGGCCAGCCGGTGATCGTCGAGAACAAGCCGGGCGCCGGCGGCGTGGTGGCCACCGAGACCATCGCCAAGTCGGCGCCGGACGGCTACACGCTGCTGATGTCCTCGCTCGGACCGCACACCATCTCGCCCAGCCTGCTGAAGAGCATCGGTTTCGATCCGATCGCCGACATCGCGCCGATCAGCAACGTGGCCAACAACGCGCTGCTGCTGATGGTCAATCCCGCGCTGCCGGTGAAGAGCGTGCCGGAGCTGGTCGCGTACGCCAGGGCCAACCCGGGCAAGCTGAACTTCGGCTCTTCGGGCGTGAGCGGCACCACGCACCTGTCGGGCGAGGTGTTCAACAGCATGACCGGCACGAAGCTCGTGCACGTGGCGTTCCGCGGCGGGCCGCCGGCCATCGGCGCGCTGCTGGCCAATGACGTGCAGCTGATGTTCGCCAACCTCTCCGCCGCGCTGCCGCAGATCAAGTCGGGCAAGCTGCGCGGCATCGCCGTGACCAGCGCGCAGCGCGTGCCGCAGGCCCCGGACCTGCCGACCATCGCCGAGTCCGGCCTGCCGGGTTACGACGTGGGCCCGTGGAACGGCCTGGTCGCGCCGGGCAAGACCCCGCCGGAGATCGTCGCGAAGCTCTCGGAGACGGTGCAGGCCATCGCCAAGGAGCCGGCCTTCCGCCAGAAGATGTTCGACATCGGCTCCAACCCGATCGGCGATGCGTCCGAGCGGTTCCCGCGCCACCATCCGCAACGACCTCACGCGCTGGGCCAAGATCATCAAGGACGCGGGCATCAAGGCCGAGTGAGCTTTCAACAATGACGACACGGAGACAGGCAGAGTGAACGACAAGCAGAGCATGCGCGGCTTCCTCGAGATGGTGGAACGCGACTACCCCGAGGAGCTGCTGCGCATCCGCGAGCCGGTGAGCACGCACCTGGACATCACCTCGCTGATCTTCGAGCTCGAGCAGATGGGCCGCAGCCCGGTGGTGGTGTACGAGAACGTGATCGAGCAGCAGGCGGGCATGAAGATGCCGGTGGTGACCAACATCGCCGGCAACCGCAAGCTGCTGGCCGCCTGCCTGAACGTGCCGGTGCCCGACCTGCCCGCGGCGTTCCGCGAGCGCTGCCAGCAGTACATCCCCTGCGAGACGGTGGCGAAAGGCGCCTGGGAGGAGGTGGTGATCGAGGGCGACGATGTCGACCTCACCAGGCTGCCGATCCCCTACCACTTCCATGTCGACAAGGCGCCATACGTCACCGCCGGCCAGCTCACCGCGCGCGATCCGCTGACCGGCGTCGACACCACGGGCTTCCACCGCCTGATGCTCTCTGGCAAGAACAAGCTTGGGGTGTCGCTGCATTCGCGCCGGCGCATGTACGAGTTCCACAAGCGCGCCGAGGCGAAAGGCGAGGCGCTGCCCACCGCGATCACGCTGGGCATCCACCCGCTGCACTACATGGGCTCGATGGTGTTCGCCTACCCGCCCAACGTGCGCAAGTTCGAGATCATCGGCGGCCTGTTCGGCGAGCCCTACCGGCTGGCCAGGTGCGGCGTGCAGGACCTCGAAGTGCCGGCCGGCGCCGAGATCATCCTCGAGGGCGAGATCCTGCCCCACGTGCACGAGCCCGAAGGCCCGTTCGGCGAGTTCACCGGCTACGCCTCGTTCCGCAGCACGCAGAACGTGTTCGTCTGCCAGCGCATCCGCATGCGCCGCGACGCGATGTTCCATTCGGTGGTCTCGGGCATGGCGCAGGACCACATCCTGGTGTCCTGCGTGACGCGCGAAGGCGAAATCCTCAACACCCTGCGGCGCAACCTGCCGGGCGTGATCGCCGTGCACGTGCCGCACCGCACCTGCGGGGCGTTCCTCGCCATCGTCAAGATGAAGAAGAGCTCGCAGGGCGAGCCGCAGCAGGCCATCATGGCCGCGCTGGGTACCGAGTTCTATACCAAGTACGTGATCGTGGTCGACGAGGACGTGGACATCTTCGACATGAGCGACGTGATGTGGGCGGTGGCCACGCGCGTGCAGGCCGAGCGCGACATCGTGTTCATCCCGCACAGCAAGGGCGCCATCCTCGACCCGACCTCCGATCCCGAGGAATTCACCGTCACCAAGATGGGCATCGACGCCACCAAGCCGGTCGGCCGCGACTTCGCCGAACGCCTGACCATCAGCGACGAGCAACGCGCACGCGTACGCAAGATCCTCGCGGCTGCCGGGGTGACCGGGTAGGGCGGGCCCGCACCGGCACCCTGCAACTCCCCTCCTGCCAAGGAGGGGAGTCCGGGGCGTCTGTATCTGTCGGCACGATCCAGCTCCCCTCCTGCCAAGGAGGGGTGGCGCGCAGCGCCGGGGTGGTCAGGGTGTTCGCCCCGAAGCGCCGGGGTGGTATCGGTCCCAACAGAAACTCATCCCCCGAAGTTCGCCGCAATCTCCTCCAGCACTGCCTCCAGTTCCTCGAACACCAGCCGGTTCTCGTAGCGCAGCACGCGTACGCCTTGCGCGCGCAGCCAGGCGTCGCGCCGCGTGTCGCGCAGCTCTGCCTGCGTGCTGTCGTGCGCGGCACCGTCGAGTTCGACGGCGAGCTTTTCCTGCGGGCAGTAGAAATCGAGGATCCACGCCCCAATACTGTGTTGGCGGCGGAACTTGCGGCCCTGCAGCTTGCCGCCTTTCAGTTCGATCCACAGCCGCGCCTCCGCGGGCGTGAGTTGTGCGCGCAGTTCGCGCCGGCGCGCGGCCTGGTGCGGAAGGTTGTGGATGCGACGTGCGGGACGCATACGCGGACAACGCGGCGCCGGCAGCCAGGATGACAGGCCCCCTGCAACTCCCCTCCTGCCAAGGAGGGGTGGCGCGAAGCGCCGGGGTGGTTATCGGTGTTGATCAAGAGGAAAAGCAAGAAGCAAAGTCAAACCCTGACCACCCCGCCCGCTGCGCGGGCACCCCTCCTCGTCGAGGAGGGGAGTACCAGCGAGCCGGCACCCTGCAACTCCCCTCCTGCCAAGGAGGGGTGGCGCGAAGCGCCGGGGTGGTTGGGGTTTCGTGCCGCGCAGCGCCGGGGTGGTGGGGCTGGCGCCCTTGAATCCCGCCCGGCCACCCCCATCTGTCCAGCATGACACCGCGTGACATGCACAGCTGGATGTGGGGCGAGGCCTTGAGCCTGCTGGACCGGGCCGAGCGCCTGCAACGGGAGAGCTTCGACTGGAAGCCGCCGGTGGACGTGATCGAGTCCACCGACGCGGTGTTCGTGCAGGTCGCGCTGCCCGGTGCGGCGGCCGATTCCATCGTCGTCAGCCTGGAAGAGGCCGCGGTGACGGTCTCGGCCACGCGCGCCTTTCCGATCAACGCCCGCGGTGCGCGTCTGCACCGCGTGGAGATCCCGCACGGGCGCTTCTCGCGCCGCATCCCCCCTGCCGCTGCAGCGCCTGGAGCCCGTCGGGCGTTCGTATATCGACGGTTGCCTGACCCTCGCTTTTCGCAAGATCGCAGTCCAGCCGCAGGAGTAAGCCATGAACGACGCCAACACCAGACCCGAAGCCGGCGTAGCCGCCGCTTCCGCCGCACGCAAGCCCGCGGACGGCCACAAGCCGCTGCCGGCCGACGCGCTCGCCATCATTCCCCTGCGCAACATGCTGCTGTTTCCGGGCATCGTCGCGCCGGTGACCTTCGGGCGCGAGGCTTCGGTGGCCGCGGCGCAGGCCTCGATGCAGGACGAGCGGCGCATCGGCTTCCTCCTGCAGCGCGATCCGCAGCAGAACAGCCCGGCGCCCGATGATCTGCACTGGGTGGGCACCAGCGCGCAGGTGCTGCGCTACATCGGCGGCGGCGAGGGCGCGCACCACGTCATCGTGCAGGGCCAGGAGCGCATCCGCGTGCTCGAGTTCCTCGAGGGCTGGCCCTTCCTGGTGGCGCGCGTGGAGGCGGTGCCGGCGGCCGAAGAGAGGGGCCCGAGAGATCGAGGCGCGCTTCCTGCAGCTGAAGGAGCAAGGCGGCCGAGGCCCTGCGCCTGATGCCGCAGGCCCCGGACGAACTGTCCGGCGTGGTGGCCGGCATCCAGTCGCCGGCCGCGCTGGCCGACATGGTGGCCAATTTCGTCGACGCCGAGGCCGAGGAGAAGCAGAAGATCCTCGAGTGCTTCGACCTCACCGATCGCCTGGATCGCGTGCTGGCCCTGCTCGGCTCGCGCCTGGAAGTGCTGCGCATCTCGGCCCGCATCGGCGAGCAGACGCAGAAGGCGTTCGACGCGCGCCAGCGCGAGCACGTGCTGCGCGAGCAGATGCGCCAGATCCAGAAGGAGCTGGGCGAGGGCGACGACACGGCCGCGGAGATCGAGGCGCTGGACAAGGCCATCGAGGCCGCCGGCATGCCGGAAGAAACGGAGAAGCACGCCAGGAAGGAGCTCAAGCGCCTGCAACGCATGAACGATTCGTCCAGCGAGGGCGGCATGGTGCGCACCTGGCTGGAGTGGATGACCGAGCTGCCCTGGAAGGCCGACGACGCCGCCAAGCTGGCCGCCGACATCGACGTGGCCGAGGCGCGCCGCGTGCTCGACGCCGACCACTACGGCCTGGACAAGATCAAGCGCCGCATCCTCGAGTGGCTGGCGGTGCGCAAGCTGGCGCCCGAGGGCAAGGCGCCGATCCTCTGCTTCGTCGGCCCGCCCGGCGTGGGCAAGACCTCGCTCGGCCAGAGCATCGCCAAGGCCACCGGGCGCAAGTTCCAGCGCGTGGCGCTGGGCGGGGTGCACGACGAGGCCGAGATCCGCGGCCATCGCCGCACCTACGTGGGCGCGCTGCCGGGCAACATCGTGCAGTCGTTGAAGCGCGCGGGCAGCCGCAGCGCGGTGTTCATGCTCGACGAGATCGACAAGCTGGGCGCCGGCGGCTTCCATGGCGATCCGGCCTCGGCCATGCTCGAGGTGCTCGACCCCGAGCAGAACGCGAAATTCCGCGACAACTACCTGGGCGTGGACTTCGACCTGTCCAAGGTGCTGTTCATCGCCACCGCCAACCAGCTCGACACCATTCCGGGACCGCTGCGCGACCGCATGGAGATCATCCAGCTGCCGGGCTACACCGAGGTCGAGAAGCTGGAGATCGCCAAACGCTACCTGGTGACGCGCCAGCTGGAGGCCAACGGCCTCAAGCCCGGGCAGGCCTCGATCAGCGAGGACGCGCTGCGCGCCATCATCGCCGACTACACGCGCGAGGCCGGCGTGCGCAACCTCGAGCGCGAGATCGGCAGCGTGCTGCGTCGCGCGGCGATGAGGATCGCCGAGGGCGACACCGGGCGCGTCGAGGTGGACGCCGCCGGCCTGCACGCGATCCTGGGCGCCAAGCGATTCGACAACGAGATCGCGCAGCGCGCCGGCATGCCCGGGCGTGGCCACCGGCCTGGCCTGGACGCCGGTGGGCGGCGACATCCTGTTCATCGAGGCCAGCAAGGTGCCGGGCTCGGGCAAGCTGATCCTCACCGGCCAGCTCGGCGAGGTGATGAAGGAATCCGCGCAGGCCGCGCTGACCCTGGCCAAGCAGCGCCTGGGCGATTCGCTCGACAAGTTCGACCTGCACGTGCACGTGCCCGCGGGCGCCACGCCCAAGGACGGGCCGAGCGCGGGCGTGGCCATGTACCTGGCCCTGGTCTCGCTGCTCGAGGATCGCGCGGTGCGCAACGACGTGGCGATGACCGGCGAGATCTCGCTGCGCGGCCTGGTGCTGCCGATCGGCGGGCTCAAGGAGAAGACCCTGGCCGCCCTGCGCGCCGGCATCAAGACCGTGATGCTGCCGCGGCGCAACGAGAAGGACCTCGAAGACGTGCCCGCCGACGCGCGCGAGAAGCTTCAGTTCGTGCTGCTCGACCGCGTCGAGGATGCCGTCGCCTGTGCGCTGGGTGAACCGCCGGCCCAGCGCAAGGCGGCGTAGAGGGGCGGGCTTACTTCTCGTCGAACTTCAGCTTGGCCTCGCGCGTGAACTTCACCCACTTCTCGTAATCCTTGCGCTGGAAATCGGCCAGCTGCTGCGGCGAGCTGGCGACCACTTCCATGCCGGCGGCGACCAGCCGCTTGTTCACTTCCGGGTCGTTCAGCGTGGCCGCGTAGGCCTTGTTCAGGCGCGCGATCACCGCTTCGGGCGTGCCGGCCGGGGCGTAGATGGCGATCCACGAATAGGCCTCGTAGCCGGGGAAGCCGCTTTCGGCCATGGTCGGCACGTTCGGCAGTTCGGCCATGCGTTTGGTGCCGGTGACGGCCAGCGGCTTGAGTTTGCCGGACTGGAAATGGCCTTTCATCGCCGCCAGCGAGAAGAAGCCGTAGGCGACCTCGCCGGTGATCATCGCCTGCATGGCCGGTCCGCCGCCCTTGTAGGGGATGTGGACCACGTTGATGCCCGCCAGGCTGTTGAGCAGTTCGGCGTGCAGGCGCGTCGAGCTGCCGGCGCCGATCGAGGCGAAGTTGAGCTTGCCGGGCTGGCTCTTGGCCAACGCGATGAACTCGCTGACCGAATTCGCCGGCAGCGGCGCCCAGACGCCCATGATCAGCGGCAGGCGCACCATCAGCGTGACCGGTGCGAAATCCTTGAAGGTGTCGTAGGGCAGGTCCTTGATCACCAGCGGGTTGATGGTGTGCGTGTCCCAGGACTGGAACACGATGTGGCCGTCGGGCGCGGACTTGGCCACGTAGTTGGTGGCGAGCACGCCGCCGGCGCCGGGGCGGTTGTCGATCACCAGCGGCTGGCCGAGGTTCTCGGCGAGCTTGGCCTGCATGACGCGGGCGATGAAATCGGTGGCGCCGCCGGGCCCGAACGGAATCACCATGCTGACGGGTTTGCTGGGAAAGGCGCCCTGCGCGCCGGCGGTGGCGGGCAATACGCAGGCGGCCAGCGCGAGCGCCAGGGTGCGCAGGGTGAGGCGGCGTTCGGGGTGCTTGGTGTGGGTCTTCATGCGTGTCTCCTCGGTTCTGGTTATGTGCGGCGGTTCAGACGACGACCTTGCGCGCGCGCAGGTCGGCGATACTGGATGGCGTGTAGCCGAGCTCGGCGAGCACCTCGTCGGTGTGTTCGCCGCGCGCCGGCGCGTGGCGGCGGATGCCCGGCTCCATGTTGGAGAAACCCAGCGGCATGCCGACCACGTCGATCTCGCCCAACTTGGGATGGGCCATGGGCTTGAGCACCGGCCGGCTTTCCATCTGGCTGTCGCCCAGCGCGCGCGCGATGTCGTTGACCGGCGTGGCCGGCACGCCGGCCGGCTCGAGCAGGGCCAGCAGGGCCTCGCGCTCGAACTGCGCGATGGCCGCGGACACCGCGCCCTCGACTTCGGCGCGATGCGCCACGCGCGCCAGGTTGCTGGCGTAGCGTTCGTCATCGAGCATCGCCTCCAGCCCCAGCGCGCGCGCCAGGCGCTGCCACAGCCGGTCGTTGCCGCCGGCGATGAACACCCACAGCCCGTCCTTGCAGCGGAAGTTGCGGTAGGGCACCAGCGAGGGATGCGCCGAGCCCAGCGCCTTGGGGATGGTGCCGGTCAGCAGGTAGCTCTGCGCCTGGAAATTGAGCAGGCCGATGGCGGTGTCGAACAGCGAGCCGTCGACGCGCTGGCCCACGCCGGTGGTCTGCCGGTGCAGCACGGCGTTGACCGCGCCGAACGCGCACAGCGTGCCGGTCATGATGTCGAGCGCCGAGACGCCGCAGCGCACCGGCGCGGCATCCGGCTCGCCGGTGATCGACATGATGCCGCTGAAGGCCTGCATCAGCGCCTCGTAGCCGGCCTCGTCGGCGCGCGGGCCGCTGCGCCCGAAGGCCGAAACGGCGCAATAGATCAGGCGCGGGTTCTCGGCGCGCAGGTCCTCCCAGCCCAGGCCGAAGGATTCCATGGTGCCGGTGCGGAAGTTCTCGATCAGCACGTCGGCGCCGCGCAGCAGCTGGCGCGCGATCTGCACGCCTTCCGGCGCCTTGAGGTCGAGGGCCATGGCGCGCTTGTTGCGGTTGTTGGCCACGTAGCAGGCCGACTCGCCCTCGCGCTGCGGCGGCCAGGTGCGCGACTCGTCGCCGCCGTGCACGTCCTCGATCTTCAGCACCTCGGCGCCCATGTCGCCGAGCATGGCGCCGCACACGGGTCCGGCCAGCACGCGCGAGAAGTCGACCACGCGCAGGCCGTCCAGGGGTAGCGCGTTCGCGCTCTTTGCATTCATTCGGTTTCCGATCTGGTCAGGGAAGGTGGAAGGCCGGCGGGTCGAAGGCGGTGATGGCGGGCAGCGCGCCGGTCCAGCGCTCGACCTCGACCAGCGCGGTGTGCGCGCTGCAGCCCTGCGTGAGGCGCGAGGTGCCGCGGTCCAGGGTCAGCACATTGGGGTTGCCGTGCTTGTCCGGCGTGCCGGGCGCGGCGGGGTCCAGCGGGTCGTACCAGGCGCCGGTGGCCAGCATGGCCACGCCGCGCAGCAGGTTGGCGTCCAGCCGCACGCCGGCCAGGCAGGCGCCGCGCGCGTTGAACACGCGCACCACCTCGCCCTCGGCGATGCCGCGCTCGGCGGCGTCCTCGGGATTGAGCAGCACCGGCTCGCGGCCTTGGATCTTGTTGGCGCGGCTCAGCGCGCCGTGGTCGTACTGGCTGTGCAGCTTGGTCGAGGGCTGGTTGGAGAGCAGGTGCAGGCGGCGGTCGCCGGGCGGCCGGTTGCCCAGCCATTCGGCCGGCTCCAGCCAGGCCGGATGGCCCGGGCAGTCCGCGTAGCCGAAGCCGGCGATGGTCCGCGAATGGATCTCGATGCGTCCCGAGGGCGTGGGCAGCGGCTGCGCCTGCGGGTCGGCGCGGAAGCCGGCCAGGAACACCGCGGGCTGCGCGGGCGCCGGCATCTCGAGCAGTCCGTGCGCCCAGAATTCGTCGAAGCCAGGCAGGGTGATGGCGAAGCGCTGCGCGCGTTCGCGCGACAGTTCGTACAGGTGGCGCAGCCATTGCATCGGCTCGCGCCCCTCGGTGTAGGCCGCCTGCGAGCCCAGGCGTCCGGACAGCGCGCCGAAGATTGCGTAGTCGTCGCGCGCCTCGCCGACCGGGTCGATGGCGCGCTTCATGGCCACCATGTAGCGGTCGCGCGTGGCGCTGCCGATGTCGTCGCGCTCGAGCATGGTGGTGGCCGGCAGCACCACGTCGGCCATCCTGGCGCTGGCGGTCCAGTACTGCTCGTTGACCACGATGGTGTCGGGCCGGCGCCAGGCGCGCACCAGGCGGTTGAGGTCCTGGTGGTGGTGGAAAGGGTTGCCGCCGGCCCAGTAGATCAGGCGGATGTGCGGGTAGGTGAGCGTGCCGCCGTCGAACTGCAGCGTGCCGCCGGGCTCGAGCAGCATGTCGGCGATGCGCGCCACGGGGATCTGCGTCTTCACGGTGTTGGCGCCCTGCGGCAGGGTGGGCCCGGAGAAGGCCGCGCCGTGCGCGCCGGCGTTGTTGATCGCGCCATAGCCCAGGCCGAAGCCGCCGCCGGGCAGGCCGATCTGGCCGAGCATGGCGGCCAGGGTGACGATCATCCAGAACGGCTGCTCGCCGTGGTCGGCGCGCTGCAGCGACCAGCTGGCGTTGAGCATGGTGCGGCCGGCGGCCATGCGCGCGGCGAGTTTCTCGATCTCGGCGGCGGCGATGCCGGTGATCTCCGCGGCCCAGCGCGCGTCCTTGGCAATGCCGTCGTCGGCGCCGGTCAGGTAGCGCTCGAATTCGGCGTAGCCGGTGCAATGCGATTGCAGGAAGCCGCGGTCATGGCGGCCCTGCCGGTGCAGTTCGTGCGCCAGGCCGAGCATCAGCGCCACGTCGGTGTTGGGGCGGATCGGCAGCCATTCGACCGCGCCGCCCGCGCATTCGAGGTCGGCGCGCGCCGGGCTCACGTTGACGATCCGGCAACCCGCGGCGGCCAGGCGCGCCAGCCCGCCGCGCAGCCAGTGCTGCGAGGCCCCGCCGGTGCCGACCTGCGCGTTGCGTCCCGGCAGGCCGCCGAAGGCGATGAACAGCGTGCAGTGCTCCTCGAGCACCGGCCAGGCGCTCATCTGGCCGATGATGTCGTCCATCGGCATGACGATGCGCGGCATCAGCGTGCGCGCCGCGCCCAGGCTGTAGGTGCCGACGTGCCCGGTGTAGCCGCCGGCGCAGTTCATGAAGCGGTGCACCTGGCTTTGCGCGTGGTGGAAGCGCCCGGCGCTGGACCAGCCGTAGGAGCCGGCGTAGATCGCCGCGTTGCCGTGGCGCTCGCGCACGCGCGCGATCTCGCCGGCCACCAGGTCGAGGGCGGTGTCCCAGGGCACTTCGACGAAGGGATCGATGCCGCGGCGTTCGGGCGCGGCGCCCGGGCCCTGTTCGAGCACGCTGCGCCGCACCGCCGGCCGGCGCACGCGCGTCGGCCCGGTGACCGCGGCCGGCACCGAGGCGCCGATCGGCGAGGGATCGGGGTCGTGCGCGAAGGGCCGCAGGCCGGTGATGCGGCTGCCGTGCGGACCCTCCTCGCGCTCGACCTCGTACACCCCCCAGTGCATGGAGGTGAGCAGGGGTGCGTTCATGCGCGAGCCGCGCCTACCGTGCACTCACCGTGCGATGACCGTGCGATGGCTGCGCGCCTACTGCAGCTTGGCGCCGGTCTCCGCGACGATCTTGGCCCACTTGTCGATCTCGCTGCGGAAGAACGCGCCGGTCTCCTCCGGCGTGGCGATCACCGGGTTGGCGCCCTGCTTGGCGAACACGGCCTGCACGGCGGGCGAGGACAGCGACTTGTTGATCTCCTGGTTCAGCTTCATGACGATCTCGCGCGGCGTGCCGGCCGGGGCGACGATGGCGAACCAGGGCGAGGCGACGAACTCGGGCATGCCCAGTTCGGCGAAGGTCGGCGTGTCGGGCAGCAGCGGGATGCGCTTGGCCGATAGCACGGCCAGCGCGCGCAGCTTGCCCGACTTGATGTGCTCGATGACCGCCGGCAGGTTCTCGAAATCGCCGTCGACCACGCCGGAGATCAGGTCGATCACGGCAGGGCCCGAACCCTTGTAGGGGATGATGTTGATCGAGGTGCCGGTGCGCAGGCGGAACAGTTCGGTGAGCAGGTGGCCCTGCGAGCCCAGCGCGGGAATCGCCAGGTTCAGCTTGCCGGGGTTGGCCTTGGCGTATTCGATCGTCTCCTTCACGTTCGCCGCCTTGAAGCCGCTGCCGGCCACCAGCACCATGGTGACGTCGCCGACCATGGAGACGGGAGCCAGGTCCTTCATCACGTCGTAAGGCACCTTCTTGTACAGCTTCAGGCCAACGGCCAGCGGCGCCGAGGACGACAGCAGGATGGTGTAGCCGTCGGGCGCGGACTTGGCGGTGACCTCGGTGCCGATCACGCCGCCCGCACCGCTGCGGTTCTCGACCACGAAGGGCTGGCCGAACGCGGTCTGCAGACGTTCGGACAGTACCCGCGCCATGATGTCGGTGGTGCCGCCCGGCGGGAAGGGCACGATCATCTTGACCTGCTTGGACGGCCAGGCCTGGCCGAGTGCGGCGAACGAGATGCTGGCTGCGGCCAGTGCGGCGGCGAAGCGGATGACGCGTTTCATGGTGTTTCCTCCTTGTCTGCTGTGTGGACGGCCTCGCGGGCCGGTCTCAGTCGGCCCCGCGGGCCTTTTGTATTCCGGTCGCTGCCGGGAAAATCTTGTAAGTGCCCTTGGACTTGCTGAACATCCTGCGTTCCGGGCAGTGCTCCACGCTCATGCCGTACAGGTGCAGGTTGGCATGCGGGCCGTCGGCGCCCAGGTGGATGGAATGGATGTCGTCGGGCATCAGCGCCACCGCCGTGCCGGGCACGATGTCGAGTTCGCCGCACTGCTCGAGCTGCGCCACGCCGGGCCGCGAACCGTCGTCGGTGCGCGAGTACAGCTTGTTGTTCTCGCGGCCGTGCACGCCGGCGATCACCGCCCAGGTGGTGTGGTCGTGCGGCGGCGCGAAGCCGCCGGGCGCCGGCGCCACGATGTACAGCGCGTAGCGGTGGTCGGGGTCCTCGGACAGCCGGTACATGCTGGCGTTGCCGCCTTCGATGGGCGGAAACTCGTCCACCGGAAACAGTTCGCGCCGCGCGGCCAGCGCCTTCATCTCCGCGGTGATCGTGGTGAGCACGTCGCGATCGACGCCCGCCTCGGTGATCTTGCGCACGCGCGCGAGCATGGCGCGCACCAGTTGCATTCTTTCGGTGACGATGTCGGTGTTGGCTTGCGTTCCCATTGCGGTCTCCTCCTTGTGCTCGGTGTGCTTCTGCGGCCTTGTTCAGGCCTCGCTGCGCCGCCCGCCGCGCTCAGTGCGCACGGGCCTGCGCATGTCGCGTGGTGAGCTGCTGTTCCCAGGCGAGGTAGCGCTGCATGCCCTCGCGTCCGGCGTCATACGGTTGCACCACCAGATCCCCGGCCTGTGCCGCCGCGGCGTCGGCACCGCTGTCCGCCGCGTAGCCCGCGCGCTTCCAGGCCTCGACCCCGCCGGCCAGCACGCGCGCCTCGCCGAGTCCCTCGCGCGCCAGATTGGCGGCGGCCAGCATGGACAGCGTGCCGTCGCGGCAACTGAGCACCAGGCGGCCGCGGTCGGCGGCGGCCATGGCGGCGACGCGTTCCTCGAGGTCGCCGTAGCGTATCCACTGCGAACCGGGCAGCCGCGCCTGCGCGTACTGCCGGCTGGTGTCGACGTTCACGTTCAGCGCCTGCGCGCCCAGGGCGTGCAGCTCGGCCGGCGCGATGGTGCGCGCGAGGCCCTGTGCCGCGGCCCAGCCCGCCGGCCTGCTGCGCCCGCGACCGGTTTCCAGCGTGCCGCCGGCCTGCGTCCAGGCGGTCAGCCCGCCTTCGAGGACGTAGACCTGTGCAAAGCCCATCCGGCGATACCACCAGGCGGCCAGCCAGGCGCGCGCCTCGCCGTCATCGATGAACACCACGCGCGCAGCGCGCATCGGCACGAACTCGTCGGCGCGCTGTATGGCCAGGCCGCCGGGCACCGCCAGCGTGCCGGCGATGTGGCCGGCGGTGTAGCGGTCGAGCTGGCGCACGTCGATCGGATAGACGTTGGCGCGCCCCGCGGCGCGCTCCCGCATCCAGGTTTCGAACTGCGCGCGCGGCAGCGCCTGCGCGCCCGCGGACAGCGCCAGGCTGCGCGCCCCGGCTTCGCCGGCGGCGGCGCTCCCGGCAGTGGGCGCGAGCACGCCAGCGCCGGCGTCGCGTTCGAGTTCGTAGCCGGCCAGTTGCCAGCCCATGGTGCCGTTCTCCAGCGCGTAGGCCTCGGCCACGCCCAGCGCGCGCAGCGTGGCGCAGGCGATGATGCTGCGCGTGCGGCCCGAGCAGTGCACCAGCACCGGCTTGCCGGCGGCGCGCAGGTCGGCGGCCAGCAGCGCCAGTTCGGTGCCGAACGCGCCGCGCGCGCCGGGGATGCGCGAGCGGGCGTATTCCTCGGGGGAGCGGATGTCGAGCACCAGGTGCGGGCGCGCCGCGTCCTGCCAGCGCCTGAGTTCCTGCGCCGGCAGGCGCGGCACCTGCTCGGTTTCGTGGACCTCTTCGCCGAACAGCTTGCTCGGCACGTTGCTGCCCTCGGCCGGCGTCTGTCCGGCGTCGCGCCAGGCACGCAGGCCGCCGGCCAGCGCGCGCACCTTGGTGTAGCCCAGCGCGATCAGGGTCTGTGCGGCGCGCGCGGCGCGCGTGTCGCCTTCGCCGCCGTCGTAGACCACGATGTCGGTGTCGCGACGCGGCACCAGCTCGGCGATGCGCAGCTCGATCTGCCGGCGCGGCAGGAAGCTGGCGCCGTACAGGTGGCCGCGATGCGCTTCGCCGGCTTCGCGCACGTCGAACAGCGCGAGTTCCGTGCGCTCACGCTCCGCGACGCTGCGCAGGGCGAGCAGTTCGGGCACTTCCAGCGTGGGGACGGGCGCTTGCATGCGGCGAGTATTCGGCATGCCGGCGCGGCTCCGCAACGGCTGGCGGCGGATCAGGCGCTTAACTTTCGCAGATTGAAATCTAAATGCATTATGCTGCGGTGCGATAGCCGAATGTGAGTTTCATTCCGCGAACGCTATTGGTGATTCCTTGACACCGCGGGGAGCGGATATCGATGATCACCGCATTCCTTCAGGAGGAGTTCGCATGGCCAGCCACGTACGCTATATCGACAAGACGCGCGACTATTACCTCTCGCAGGGCTACGACAAGCCCTACCAGTGGGCGCACTACGAGGAGGTGCCGTTCACGCCGCTGACCAAGCCGCTGTCGCAGTGCCGCGTGACCCTGGTGTCGACCAGCGAGATCTCGATCAAGGGCGGCGAGCATGTCGAGAACGAAACCCAGATGGGCATCGTCGGCGGCACCTACACGATTCCCTCCGATCTGCCGGCCTCGCAGCTGTACAGCCCCTCGCGCAGCTTCGACCAGGCGGCGACGACGCTGGAGGACGTGGATGCCTTCTTCCCGACCACGCGCCTGCACGAGGCGGTGGCCGCGGGCCGCATCGGCGGCCTGACGGCGCGCTTCCACGGCGTGTTCAATGCCTACAGCCAGCGCCGCACGCGCGAGCGCGACGCGCCGGCGGTGCTCGAGCGCTGCCGCGAGGACGGCGCCGACGTGGCCGTGCTGGTGCCGGTCTGCCCGGTCTGCCACCAGACCATCAGCCTGGTGGCACGCCACCTCGAAGCCAACGGCATCCCGACCGTGGTGCTGGCCGCCGCACGCGACATCGTCGAGCACGTCGGCCTGGCGCGCGTGGTGCACACCGACTTCCCGCTCGGCAACCCCTGCGGCGAGCCGCACAACCCGGAACAGCAGCGCGCCATCCTCGAGATGGGCTTCAAGCTGCTGGAGAACGCGTTCGTGCCGCGCACCACCATCCAGACGCCGTTCCGCTGGAGCCAGGGCGAAGCCTGGAAGGACCTGGTGTTCACGCCCGAGCAGCCGTGGAAGACCGGCGAGGTCGAGCAGGACTGGCTGAGGAAGAAGGAGCTGTACAAGAAGCTCAAGGCCGAAGGCAAGGTCTGAGATGGCACAGGTGACCGTGTACTCCACGCCGCTGTGCGCGCCCTGCGAGCGGCTCAAGCAGTACCTGAAGGCGCAGGGCGTGCCCTTCGAAGCGAAGGACCTGATGATGGACGAGGAGGCCGCCGAGAAGATCGAGGACCTCGGCATCCGCTCCTCGCCTGTTCTCGAGGTCGACGGCAAGTACTATTCCGGCGCGCAACTCACGCCGGATCAGCTGGCGGGCATCCTCGGCCTGGCATGAGGGTTCGCCGATGAGCGGTCCGCTGCAGGGCGTGCGCGTCCTCGACCTGTCGACCGTGCTGATGGGGCCGTTCTCGACGCAGATCCTCGCCGACCTGGGTGCCGACGTGATCAAGGTCGAGCCGCCGGAGGGCGACGTGACCCGGCAACTGTGGCCCTACCGCAATCGCGGCATGGGCCACATGTTCATGAGCGTGAACCGCAACAAGCGCTCGGTGGTGCTCGACCTGAAGCGCGCCGAGGCGCGCGATGCGGTGCTGGCGCTGGCGCGCGAGTCCGACGTGCTGGTCTACAACATCCGTCCGCAGGCCATGGCGCGCCTGCGCCTGTCGTACGAGGAACTGAGCGCCGTCAATCCGCGCATCATCTACGTGGGCGCCTTCGGCTACAGCCAGCGCGGACCGTACGCGGCCAAGCCGGCCTACGAGGACCTGATCCAGGGGGCGATCGGACTGCCCAGCCTGTTCCAGGTGCAGGGCGCCGAGGAGCCGCACTACGCGCCGATCAACCTGGTGGACCGTGCGGTCGGCCTGCAGATCGCCAGCGCGGTGAACGCGGCCCTGTACTTCCGCGAGAAATCGGGCCGCGGGCAGCGCATCGACATCCCGATGTTCGAGCACATGCTGCCGCTGGTGATGGGCGAGCACCTGGCCGGGGCCGGATTCGAGCCCGCGCGTCGACGGACCGGGGTATGCGCGCATCCTCGATCCGGATCGCCGGCCGTTCCGCACCAGCGACGGCCACGTCTGCATCCTGATCTACAACGACAAGCAATGGCGGGCGTTCTTCGAGCTGATCGGCAAGCCCGCGCTGATGGACGACGCGCGTTATGCGAACGCCGCGGCGCGCAGCAAGAACTACGCCGCGACCAACGCGCTGCTCAGCGAGGAGATCGCCGGGCGCTCGACCGCCGAATGGCTCGAGGCCTTCGAGCGCGCCGACATCCCGGCGCAGCGCATGAACGACCTCGAGGACATCCTCGCCGACCCGCACCTGGCGGCGATCGGCTACTTCACCGAGCGCGAGCACCCGACCGAGGGCCGCATCCGCACCATGGCCGTGCCCTCCGAGTGGTCGGAGTCCGCGCCGGAGTACCGCAGCCATGCGCCGTCGCTGGGCCAGCACACGCGCGAGGTGCTGCGCGAGGCCGGGCTGGGCGAAGAGGCGATCGAGGCGATGCTGGCGAGCGGGGCGGCCAGGGCGGCCTGAGTCCGGGAGGCTTCCGCCCGGGTCGCACCCGGGCGCCCCCGCGCCCCTAACCCATGTCCAGCGCGCCCTCGATGGAGCGCACCATCTGCGCCAGGCGCGGACCGAGGTCGGCTTCGAGCGCGCCGGGGGCGAGGTTCTCCACGCGCACCGCGCAGTTGAACACCATCACCTGGTTGAGCCCCGGGCGGCGCATCGGCACCGCGACCGTGTGCGTGTTGGGGTCGTAGTCGCCCTGGCCGAGGCAGAAACCGCGTTCGATGTAGTCCTGCAGGCTGCGCTCGACCTGCGCCGAGTAGGCGTTCCACAGCTCGGGCGTCTTCACCTGCAGCTGGTTGATCATGGCCTCGCGCTCGCGCGCCGGCAGCGCCGCGAGGTAGGCGCGGCCCATGGCCGAGTTGGCGATCGGAAACGTCTGGCCGATGTCGCGCTTGAAGTTGCGCAGGCCGTGCGAGCGCGCCGTTTCGATGTACACCATGCTGAGGCGCTCGCGGATGCCCAGCGACACCCAGCCGCGCGCGTAGTCGGCGAGCTCCTTCATGGGCAGGCGCGCGACCTGGCGCACGCTGAGGTTGGCGAGCAGCGGATAGGCGAGCGACAGCACCGCCGAACCCAGTTCGTACTTGCCGTACTTGCCCAGGTGCGGGTGGTGCTGCAGGTAGCCCATGCGCGTCAGCGTGTAGGTCAGGCGCGAGACGGTCGGCCGCGGCAGCCCGGTGCGCTCGGCGATGTCCTTGTTGGTGAGGATGGGCTCGGCGGCCGTGAAGCCGGCCAGCACCTGCAGCCCGCGCGACAGCGTGGTGGCGAACTGGCGGTCGGTGTCGCGCTCCTCGGCCGGGCTGCGCTTGGTCTTCACCGCGGCGTCACTGCAGCTTCACGTTCGCCGCTTTGATCACGCGCGCCCACTTGGCGGTGTCGCTGGCGAGGATCTGTGCCAGGCGCTCGGGTGGACCGCCGATCGCCTCCATGCCCATGGCGTTCAGCTGCTGCTGCACCTCGGTCGTCTTCAGGATGCGATCGGCTTCCGCGTTCAGGCGCGCCACCACGGCCGGCGGCGTGCCGGCCGGCGCGAACATCGCCACCCAGGTGTTGGCGTGGAAGCCGGGCATCCCCGATTCGTCGGTGGTCGGCACATCGGGCAGGTTGGGGTTGCGCGTCGGTCCGGTCAGCGCGATGGCGCGCATGCGTCCGCTGCGGATATGCGGCAGCGGCGCGGGGATCTGGTCGAACAGGACCGGCACCTGGTTGGCCAGCACCGCGGCCACCGCGCCCGAGCTGCCCTTGTAGGGCACGTGCAGGATGCGCGTGCCGGCCTGCAGGTTGAACAGCTCGCAGGACAGGTGCCCGGTGCTGCCCATGCTCGAGGACGCGCAGGCGGTCTTGTCCGGATGCGCCTTGGCATGCGCGATCAGCTCCTGGATGTTGCGCACCGGCAGCGCGGCGCTCACCACGATGACGTTGGGCAGCAGCGACAGGCCAATCACCGGCGCGAAATCCTTGACCGGGTCGAAGGGCATGTTCGGGTACAGGCTGGGATTGGTCGACATCGCGCCGGCCGAGATGAACAGGGTGTAGCCGTCGGCGGCGGATTTCGCCACCAGTTCGCCGGCGATGTTGCTGCCGGCGCCGGGGCGGTTCTCGACCACCACGGGCTGGCCGAGCGCCGGCGTCAGCCGGTCGGCCACCAGGCGCGCGGTGAGGTCGGTGCCGCCGCCGGGCTGGTAGCCGACCACGAAGCGCAGCGGCTTGGACGGCCAGGCCGCAGGTTGCGCTGCAGCACAAAAGGCCTGCAGCGCGAGCAGCGCGAGCAGGGCATGGCGCAGCAGGGACGGGCGCGTACGGCGAATCTCGTTCATGTCTCCTCCTGTTCTTTTATGGTGTCCGGCGCCTGCACGCTATCCCAAGCCGGGCGCGGCGAACAGATGCAAATTCGATTCTCCGCCTGTGCGAATGCGCGCGCCGGGGTTAAGGTGGCGTTCGCCACCAGGTCAAGGAGGACGGGCATGAGCGAAATACTGCAGGTCGGCGACAGCGACGGCATCTGGACGGTGCGCATCAACCGTCCCGAGGTGCGCAACGTGCTGTCCATCGACCTGATGAACGAGCTGACCGCGGTCGCGCGCCGGCTGCAGGACGAACCGGACGTGCGTGCGGTGATCCTCGCCGCGGCCGGCGACAACTTCACCGCCGGCGCCGACCTCAAGGACCCCAAGCGCTGGGATCTGTCCACCGCCGGGGTCGCCGAGCGGCGCGCATTCCCGTACATCGGCGAGCGCATGTGCCAGGCCTGGGAGGACATCCCGGCCATGACCATCTGCGCGGTGGAGGGCCATTGCATCGGCGGGGGCACGGCGCTCGCCGTGTGCGCGGATTTTCGCGTGCTGGCCAGGTCGGCCTACTTCCAGCTGCCGGAGATCGCGCTGGGAATCCCGCTGTCATGGGGCGCGCTGCCGCGGCTGGTGCGCCTGCTGGGCCCGGCCCGTGCCAAGCGCGCCATCGTGTTGTGCGACCGGTTCACGGGCCGCGAGGCGCTCGAGATCGGCCTCGCCGACTACGTCGCCGAGGACGGGCAGGCCTATGCCGAGGCGCTCAGGCTCGCCGCGCGCATTGCCGACCTGCCGGAGACGGCGGTCAGGATGAGCAAGGAGGCGATCAACGTCACGGCCAATGCGCTGAACCGCCTCGCCTCGTTCATGGCGCGCGACCAGCTGGCGCTGGCCGCGCACGGCGACGAAGCGGTGGCGGCGCGCAGGAAGTTCGCGGAAAAGAAGAAGCGCGGATCCTGACGCCGTCCGGCGCGCCTACTCCAGTCCGAGAACCGCGCGCACGCCCTTGACCAGAATGTCGGTCTTGAAGGGTTTGGTCATGTAGCCGTCGGCGCCCTCGACCAGGCCGCGCTTGACCGCGGCGCGCGTGGCCTCTGCGGTGGTCATGATGACCGGCACGTTGCGCAGGCCCGGAAACTTCTTCATGCGCTCGAGGACCTCGAAGCCGTTGGTGTGCGTGCCCGGCAGGTTGACGTCGAGCAGCAGCAGTTCGGGCAGCGGCGACTTGCGCAGTTCGGCGAGGATCTGCTCGCGATCGCTGGCGACGCGAACGACGAACCCGGCGCGGCCCAGCGCATGCGAGACCAGGGCGCAGAAATCGGGGTCGTCGTCGATCAGCAGCACGACCGGCTGCTCGCCCGGCGCGAGCTTGCGCGTGGGGATGTGCAGGCGCGCGATGCTGACGTAATAGCCGTCGCGCGCGAGCGCCGGACTGCCGTTGGCGGCCTCGCGATCGGCGCTGGCGCTGGCACCGGAGGCCGGTGGGGCGGGCACGGCATCGGTGCTGAAGTAGGCGTCGAGGTCCAGGTTCAGGCCGGTCTCCTCGGCGACGGTGCTCTGGCGTATCAACCCCTCGCTGAGCAGCTCGCGCAGCACCTTGCGCAACGCGCCGGCTTCGATGTGCGGCAACTGCTGCTCGAGGTCGCCGACGCTGGCCTGGCCGTCGATCAGCACCAGCAGCTCGAGCGCCTCGGCCGAGCATTGCGTCTGCGCGCTGCGCACCTCGGCCTCGCCCTTCTCGGTGGGCTGGAAGACGTCCAGCGGATAGATGGGCAGGCTATCCCGGTTCTCGCCCGAGTAGACGCTGACGCGTTCGCTGTCGATTGTCATGAGTCTTCTCCTGCTGTGGTGTTGCGGACCGGCTCGGGCGCGCTGGCCGCGCCTCAATCCCGGGCGTAGGGGCGCACCGCCTTCATCTCGATCTTCAGGCCGATGCCCTCGGCCGCCTCGACCAGCCGGTCCAGGCTCAGCACGTCGTGGTCGTTGACCAGGCGCGAGAGCTGGCTCACCGACATGCCCATGAAATCGGCGGCGTCGGATTGCTTGAGTTCGAGGTCGGCGATGCGGTCGCGGATGCGCTCGCGCAGTTGCGCACGCAAGCGGATGCTGGTTGCGATCTTTTTCCCTGCTTTCGCCCTGGCCATGCGCGTCTCCGGATTATTTGCCTTATTCGGCAACTCTACTCCGCGGAATGGCGCTTGGGAAGCCGGTTTCCATAGGGGAATGTTAAACTTTCCGCCTGTCGCGACCGTTTCCCGCCGACGCACCGCATACGATCCCCTTCCGCCGCACCGTTTCGAGGTTCGCCATGAGCACCCTGTCCCCGCCTGCACCGCGCCGCCACATGCACACCCGCCGAATACATTGCGAGGGCTTCCAGCGCGACGACGGCCTGTGGGACATCGAGGCCAGCATCGTCGACACCAAGACCTACGAGGTCGAGGAGCCCTATCGCGGCCTGCGCGCACCGGGCCTGCACGTGCACGACATGCAGGTGCGGCTCACGCTGGACGACGAGATGGTGGTGCGGGCCATCGAGGTGGCGACGCTGGAGGCGCCGTACGCGCCCTGCTACACGGTGGCGCCGTCCTTCCAGGGCCTGGTGGGCGCGAAGATCGGCGGCGGCTGGCGCCGTGCGGTCAACGAGGCGGTGGGCGGCACCAAGGGCTGCACGCACATCAAGGAACTGCTGTTCCCCATGGCCACGGTCGCCTACCAGACGCTGGGCAGCTGGCCGAAGCGGCGCAAGGCCGGCGCACCGCGCCAGGTGCAGGTCGAGACCGACCCGGAAGCCGCCGCCAAGCGTCCGTACTTCCTCGATGGCTGCCGCGCCTGGGCCACCGACGGGCCGGTGGTCGAGCGCCTGTACCCGCTGCATTTCCGCAAGTCCTCGCGCGACGCGGCCTGAGCCGGCGGGTCCGGCGACGATCCATGGCTCTTCGCAAGCCGCCGGGCAAGTCCGTGGCCGGACGGGTGCCGCCCGCGCCGACCGCGCTGCGCGTGCCGGACCAGCCGCAGCCCTCGCTCGCCGCGCAGGTCGCGGCCCTGCTCGCGGCCGGCGTCGAAGTGCTGCGCGCCAATGCGGCCGGCGCGCTGGACGCGCGCGTGCGGCGCGATCCCGAGTTCGTGCACGAGGCGCGCGTCGCGGTGCGGCGCATGCGCGCCCCGCTGCGCATATTCGAGCGCCAGCTCGCGCGGGTGGCGCCGGCCGGGGACCTGCGCGCCGTGCGTCGCGCCCTGCGCCAGCTGGCGCGCGCGCTGGGTGCCGCACGCGACTGGGACGTGGTGCAGTCGACGCTGCTGCCGTTGCGGCGCGAGGAACTCGAGCAGGCGTTGGGCCGCGTGCAGATGCAGCGCGTGGCGCGACGCGCGCAGCTGGCGCGAGCGCGCGCCAACACCGCGCTGCGGCGCTTCTTGGGCGGCGCGGAGTTCGCCCGCAGCCTGGCGCAGGTGGAGGCCCTGGCCGCGGCGCTGGCCGGCGGCGGCGCCGAGGGCGGGACCTGGCCGCGCTCGCGCAATGCGCAGGTCGCGATGCTGCGCGCGCTCGAGCGCCAGCGCCTGCTGGTGCTCAGGCAGGGCAAGCGACTGGCGCGGCTGGACGCCGACGAGCGCCATGCGCTGCGCATCGAGGGCAAGCGCCTGCGTTACGCGGTCGAACTGTGCGCGCCGCTGCTGGCGGGAGGCGGGATCAAGCCCTGGCTGCGGCCGCTGCGCGGTCTGCAGGACGTGCTGGGCAAGCTCAACGACGCGCGCATGCTGGTCGAGCTGGCCGGGCCGCTGGGTGAGGACAGGGCGCTGGTGCGGGTGCTGGCGGCGCGCGCAGCCGAGTGCGCCCGGGACGAACTGCCGCAGGCCGCCGCCACCTTCATGGCCTGGCAGCTGGCCGGCGTGCCCTGGAAGCGCTGAAGCAAAAAAAAAGCGCCGGGCTTTCGCCCGGCGCCCCACATTACCCCGGGGGAAGAGACCTGGGAGAGAGGTCACCGGGGGTCAGTTCTGGTTCTCCTGGTTCAGTCGTCCAGGTTGTAGAAATTCCGGTTCAGCCAGTCGGCCACCGCCTCGATCTCGGTCGGCGAGAAGGACGGGATGTACTGCTGGCTCCACAGGCCGACTTCGACGCGCAGTTCGCCCAGCGTGCCGGGTCCCGACGCGGCGGCTCCGCCCTCCACGCCATCGGCGAAGGCGCTGGGCGCGATGGCGAAGATCGAGGTCAGCGGCGACGGTCTCATGACGGATATTCCCTGGCGCGTTGCGTTGCGTGGTGCGGTGGCTGTGCAAGTGTTTACGGCCGGCGCGGCGCGGACTTTAGGGTGATCGGGCAGGGGGCCGGCGGGCGCGTCGACAGTTTCATCTGCGCCGGCCTGTAGCCGCTCGGGCTTTGCAGAGTGCGGCATGGCTGCCGATCTGTATTGCGAAGCGTTGTTGCGTCCCGGAGCGGAAGTCGAGGCACGCGCCGCCCGCCTGGCCGGGGGCTATCTCGCGCTCGGCCTGGCCGAGGGCGACGTGGTGGCCCTGCTGCTGCGCAACGACCCCATCTACTGCGACGTGATCCTCGCCTGCCGCACGGCCGGCGTGTACTACTGTCCGATCAACTGGCATTTCACCCGGGAGGAGGCGCGCTTCCTGCTCGAGGACAGCGGTGCGAAACTGCTGGTGGTGGCGGCCGACCTGCTCGAGGCGGTGCGCGACGCCATTCCGGCCGGGGTGCGCGTGCTGGTCGCGGCTGCCGCGGCGGGTGCCGAAGCGGACTTTGGCCTGCCGCCGGGCGCGCTCGACTACGAATCCTGGCTGGCGCGGCAATCGCCCTATGCCGGGCCGCGGGTCGCGCCGCGCGGCCACATGGTCTACACCTCGGGCACCACCGGCCGGCCCAAGGGCGTGCGCCGCCTGCCCGTGCCGCTCGCCGATGCCGCCGCAGCGCAGCGCAGGATGGACGCGCTGGTGGCGCAGTGCTTCGGCGTGACCGAGGGCTCGCGCGTGCTGATGCCGGCGCCGCTCTACCACAGCGCGCCCTCGGTGATGGTGCAGAACGCGATCCGCCGCGGCGAGCGCCTGGTGATACAGCCGCGCTTCGACGCCGAGCAGACCCTGCGCCTGATCGGCGAGCACGCCATCGACGTGGCCTACATGGTGCCGACCATGTATGTGCGGCTGCTCAAACTGCCGGCCGGGGTGCGTGAGCGATACGACACCTCCAGCCTGCGCTTCATCGCCTCCACCGGCTCGCCCTGCCCGCCGGAGGTCAAGCGCGCGATGATCGAATGGCTGGGGCCGGTGGTGTTCGAAGCCTACGCCTCCAGCGAGTGCGGGCTGATCACCGTGATCTCCAGCGCCGAGGCGCTGGCCAGGCCGGGCAGCGCGGGCCGGCCCGCCGGCGAGGGCGTGGTCAGGATCCTCGCCGAGGACGGCAGTGCCTGCGCGACGGGCGAGATCGGCCTGATCTACATGCGCCAGCCGGCCTATGCCGACTTCACCTACCAGGGCAACGAGGCGGCGCGCCGCGATCGAGCGCGACGGCCTGGTGACGCTGGGCGACATGGGCTACCTCGACGCCGACGGTTACCTTTACATCTGCGATCGCGCCTCCGACATGGTGATCTCGGGCGGCGTGAACATCTATCCGGCGGAGATCGAACAGGCGCTGATCGGCTGCCCCGGCGTGCTCGATTGCGCCGTGTTCGGCATCCCCGATCCCGAGTTCGGCGAGCGGCTGATGGCGGCGATCGAGCCGGAGCCGGGCGCCAGCGTGGAGGCCGATCGCGTGCAGGCCTGGCTGCGCGAGAAGATCGCCGGCTACAAGATCCCGCGCGAAGTGGTGAGCATGCGCCTGCCGCGCGACCCCAGCGGCAAGATCGCCAAGCGCAAGGTGCGCGCGGCGTACTGGGAGGGGCGGGCGCGCAGTGTCTGAGAACGACGAGATCACGCAGCGCGCAGAGCAGGAGTTCGTCTGGCCGCAGGTGCGCCGCTTCGGCATGGACGCGCCCTGGCGCTGGCTGCGCGCGGGTTGGGGCGACCTGCGCGCCGCGCCGGGGGCCAGCCTGTTCTACGGCGCGGTGCTGGCGGTCATGGGTTTCGTGCTCACGCGCTACGCCACCGGCGCGGCGGGCCTGGCGTTCGTGACCGGTTTCTTCCTGGTCGGGCCCTTCTTCGCGGTGGGCATCTACGACCTGAGCCGCCGCCGCGCGGCCGGCGAGCAGATCGGGCTCGCGCCCACGCTCTCGGCCTGGCGGGCGAACTTCCCGGCCATCGGCTTCTATGCGCTGATCCTGATGCTCTCGCTGGCGATCTGGATCCGCGTTTCGGTGGTGGTGGTGGCGCTGTTCTTTCCGCACGGCGTGCCGACCTGGGCGGCGATCGCGCAGCAACTGGCGAAGTCGCCCGACCCCTGGGTGTTCATCCTCGCCTATCTGGCGGCCGGCTCGGGCATCGCGCTGATGGTGTTCGCCACCTCGGCGGTCTCGCTGCCCATGCTGCTGGACCGGCGCAACATGGACACCGTCAGCGCGATGATCGTCAGCTTCAACGTGCTGCGCGCCAATTTCCGTCCCATGCTGCTGTGGGGCGCGATCATCGTCGCGCTGACCGCCGCGGGTTTCGCGAGTTTCTATCTGGGCCTGGTGCTGGTCCTGCCGCTGATCGGCCATGCCAGCTGGCATGCGTACCGCGAAGCAGTGGACTGATCCTACTGCCGGCACGCATACACACTGCAACACAGGAGAGTTTCATGGACGCAGACCTGAAGCCGATGTTCGAGCGCGGCCTGGCCGTGCGCAAGCAGGTGCTGGGCGAGGATTACGTGAACCAGGCCCTGGAGGGCGCGGACGATTTTTCGCGCCCGCTGCAGGAGTACCTCACCGCGCATGCCTGGGCGGCGTCCTGGGCGCGCGAGGGGCTCACGCACAAGCAGCGCTCGATGCTGAACCTGGCCATGCTGACCGCGCTCAACCGCGGCCACGAGCTGAAGATCCACATCGGCGGGGCGCTGAACAACGGCGTGACCAAGGAAGAGATCCGCGAGATCTTCATCCATGCGGCCGTGTACTGCGGCGCGCCGGCGGCGATGGAGAGCTTCAGGATCGCCAGGGAAGTCTTTGCCGAGCGGGGGATCTGATCATGTCCGAGCCCGGGAGCCTCGAACATTACTGGATGCCTTTCACCGACAACCGGCGTTTCAAGGCGGCGCCGAAGATGATCGTCGGCGCCAGGGACATGCATTACCGGCTGGCCGACGGCCGCCAGGTGCTCGACGGCCTGGCCACGCTGTGGTGCGTGAACGCCGGCCATACGCGACCGAAGATCGTCGAGGCGATCCGCCACCAGGCCGGCGAGCTCGACTACGCGGCCTCGTTCTCCACCGGGCATCCGCTGCCCTTCGAGGTCGCGCGTCGCGTGACCGAACTGGCGCCCGAGGGGCTGGAGCATGTGTTCTTCACCAACTCGGGCTCGGAGGCCGTCGACACCGCGCTGAAGATCGCCGGCGCCTACCACCGGCTGCGCGGCGAAGGCACGCGCACGCGCTTCATCGGCCGCGAGAAGGGCTACCACGGCGTGAACATCGCCGGCCTGTCGGTGTCCGGGGTTCCGTCCAACCGCAAGGCCTTCGGCAACCTGCTGATGGGCAACGTGGACCACCTGCGCCATACGCACGACCTGAACAGGCGCGCGTTCACGCGCGGCTGCGCGGCCGAAGGCGGGGCGGAGCTGGCCGACGAGCTCGAGCAGCGCATCATCCCGCTGCACGACGCCTCCAACATCGCCGCGGTGATCGTCGAGCCGGTGGCCGGGGCCGGCGGCGTGCTGGTGCCGCCGCAGGGCTACCTGCAGCGCTTGCGCGAGATCTGCACCAGGCACGGCATCCTGCTGATCTTCGACGAGGTGATCTGCGGCTTCGGGCGCCTGGGCACGCCCTTCGCCTCGCAGTACTTCGGCGTCACCCCGGATCTGATCACCTTCGCCAAGGGGGTGACCTCCGGCGCGGTGCCGCTGGGCGGGGTGATCGTCGCCAGGCACATCTACGACACCTTCATGGACTCGCCCGGCGGCGGCGTGCAGTTCTTCCACGGCTACACGTACTCGGGCCATCCGCTGGCCTGCGCCGCGGCGCTCGGCGCGCTGGACACTTACGCCGAGGAGCGGCTGTTCGATCGGCCCAACCAGTTGGCGCAGGTCTTCGAGGACGGCCTGCATGCCTTCCAGGGCCGGCCGCACGTGATCGATGCGCGCAACCTCGGGCTGATCGGCGCCATCGAGCTGGCGCCGCGCGCCGGTGCGGTCGGCGCGCGCGGCTTCGAGGTGTTCGAGAAATGCTGGGAGAAGGGCGTGTTCGTGCGCCCGGTGGGCGACAACGTGGCGATCTGCCCGCCGCTGATCTGCGAGCAGAAGCACCTGGAACAGATCTTCGGCACGGTGTCGGAGGTGCTGCGCACGGTGGCGTGAGGCCGCCGGCTGGGCGGCAGAATTGCCGTTTTACGCAAGACGATTGACGTGAAACCCGCTCCAGGAGCGGGTTTCACGAATTCAAAGTTCGACTTTTATGGCCGCTGCGCGGCGGCGCCGGCGGCCAGCATGGCGTCGATCTGCGCCTGCGTGTAGCCGTGCGCGGCGAGCAGGGCGCGCGTGTGCTCGCCCAGGCCGGGCCAGTGCGCGCGCGGGTCGCCCGGCGCCGGCGGCACGACCCCGGGCACGGCCAGGGCGGGGATCAACCCGGCGCCCGGCGCTTCGGTGCGCGGCGCCCAGGCATTGACCGCGGCATGCTCGTCCTGCAGCCAGTCGCCGATGGTGTTGACGCGGTTGCACAGCACGTCTTCGGCGCTCAGGCGCTCCAGCCACCAGTCGCTGGGCTGCTTGACCATCTCGGCGGCGACGATGACCTGCAGTTCGCGCAGGCAGTCGGCGCGCTTCTCGAAACTGGCGTACCTGGGCTCGGCCAGCAGGTCCTCGCGGCCCATCACCTTGCACAGGCTCTGCCAGTGGGTCTCCTTGGACAGGCCGGCGATGATCCAGCCATCGGCGGTCCGGTAGGCGCCGGCCGGGGCGTTGATCACGCGCGGGTTCTCGCCCTCCAGCGCGGCCTCGATGATCTTCTGGCTGATGAAGGCACCGGCGCTCTGCGCCAGGCTGATGTCCAGGCGCTTGCCGGCGCCGTTCTTCGCGCGCGCGGCCAGCGCCGCCGCCACGCCCTGGAAGGCGTACAGCGCGGTCAGCATGTCGACCACCAGGAAGCCGACGCGGTTGGGCGCGCCGGCGCTGTCGCGGTTCAGCGCCATCATGCCGGTGTAGGCCTGCAGGACGGAGTCGGTGGCCGGGCGCTCGGCGTAGGGGCCGCTCTGGCCGAAGCCGCTGACCGAGAGGTAGATCAGGCCGGGGTTGTCCTTGGCCAGCGCCTCGTAGCCCAGGCCGAGCTTGCCGGCGACGCCGGGGCGGAAGCTCTCGAGGAACACGTCGGCGTCCTTGCACAGGCGCGCCATGGCTTCGGCCGCGGCGGGCTTCTTCATGTCGAGCACGATGCTCTGCTTGCCGCGGTTGGCCGCCAGGGCCAGCGCGCTCTGCTCGGCATAGCGCGTGCCCAGCGAGCGCGCCCAGTCGCCGGTCGGCGGCTCGACCTTGATCACCTCGGCGCCGTGCTGGGCGAGCAGCATCGCGCAATAGGGTCCGGCCACGCCCTGGCTGGCGTCCACCACCTTGAGCCCGGCGTAGGCCAGGGCGTCGTTCGCGTTGTTCGTCTTGGTATCCGCAGTCACAGCCATCCCGATTTCCTGAAGCGGTAGAACAGGTAGCCGTCGATCACCACCATCACCGCGAGCGTGGCAGGATAACCGAGCGCCATCTTGAGTTCCGGCATATGTTCGAAATTCATGCCGTAGATGCCGGCAATCATGGTCGGGATCGCCACCAGCGCGGCGTAGGCGGCCAGGCGTTTGGTGGTCTCGCCCTCGGACAGGGTGATCAGCGAGAGGTTGACCGAGATCGCCGTGGTCACCATCTCGCGCAAGGACTCGATCGACTGGTTGATGCGTATCAGGTGGTCGTAGACGTCGCGGAAATATTCCTGCATGCCATGGCAGACCCCGGGCACGCGCCCGCCATACAGCTTGCCCACCGAGTCGAGCAGCGGGCCGGCCGCATGCTTGATCGCCATCAGCTTGTGCTTGAGGTCGTACAGGGCCTCGATGTTGGCGCGCGCCGAGCCGCCGGCGAAAATGCGCTCCTCGATCCCCTCGAGCTCGTCCTCCAGCGCGTCGAGCACCGGCAGGTAGCGGTCGACGATGGCGTCCATCAGCGCGTACAGCACATAACCCGAGCCATGGCGCAGCAGCTCGGGTTCGCGCTCGCAGCGCTCGCGCACGTCGTTGAAGCCGCGCTGCGTGCGGGTGCGCACCGAGAGCACGTAGTTCCTGCCGACGAACACGTCGACCTCGCCGATGGTGATGTCCTCGGCCCAGGTTTCGATGGTGTGCAGCACGGCGAACAGCGAATCGCCGTACTCCTCGATTTTCGGCCGCTGGTGGCCGTGGCGGGCATCCTCGACGGCCAGCGGGTGCAGGCCGAACTCCTGCTGCATCTCGGCCAGCTCGGCGTCGCTGGCGTCGCGCAGCGCGACCCAGACGAAGCAGTCAGGGCGGTTGACCCATCGCTGATGTCCTCTTTCGGGACCTCGGCGATCTTGCGGCCGTCCTGGTAGGCGACGCAGTTGACGAGCATGGTGGACCTCGAGGCGGATCCTGCGGGGGAGGGGCGGATGATTGTGCGGCCCGCATATTAGCAGCGCGCGCGCTGATCAGGATCAAGCCCGCCGCCGGGGTGCCGCGTAGAATGCCGCGATGCTCAACTGGCGCACCCCGAAGTTCTGGCTGGTCCTTGCGGTGCTGCTGGCGCTGGCCGCCGGCCTCGCGCGTTGGCGCCTGGGGCCGGCCGTGAGTGTGGTTACGGTGCGCAAGGCCGATATCGTGCAGACGGTGGTCGCCACCGGGCGGCTGATCACGCCGGCGCGCGTGGCGCTGGGCAGCGTGCTGGTCGGCACGGTCGAGCGGCTGGACGCGCGCGAGGGGGCGGTGGTCAAGGCCGGCCAGGTGCTGGCAGTGCTGAAGAGCGAGGAGCAGCGCGCCGCCGTGGCGCAGGCGCGCGCGGCGCTGGCCGAGGCCGAGGCGCGTCTGGCGCAACTGGCCTCGCAGACCGGGCCGGTGGCCGAGGAAGGCCTGCACAAGGCCGAGGCCGGGCTGCGCCTGGCGCACGCCGAGGCGGCGCGCACGCAGCAGCTGTTCGACAAGGGATTCTTCAGCCGGTCGCGCCTCGATGAGGCGCAGCGCACCTTGAAGTCGGCGCAGGCCGACCACGACGCGGCGCTGGCACAGGCGGTGGCCAACCGGCCCAAGGGCGCGGAGTACGCGCTGGCACGCTCGCGCCGCGAGCAGGCGCGCGCCGCGCTGGAGGTGGCCGAGGCGCGCCTGGCCAATACCGTGATCCGTGCACCGGCCGACGGCACGGTGTTGAAGCGCCTGGTGGAAGCCGGCGACGTGGTCGCGCAGGGTCGGCAGATGTACGAGATCTCGGTGGCCGGGGAAACCCAGGTCAGCCTGCTGGTGGACGAGAAGAATCTCGCCTACCTGCAGATCGGGCAGGCGGCGAAAGTGGCCGCCGACGCCTATCCGGGCCGGCCGGTGAGCGCCGAACTGTTCTACATCGCGCCGGTGGTCGATGCGCAGCGCGGCACGGTCGAGGTCAGGTTGCGGGTCGGGAACGCCGATGGCGCGACCTTCCTCAAGCCGGACATGACGGTTTCGGCGGAAATCGTGGCGGCGAAGAAGGCGGGCGCGCTGGTGCTGCCGGCCGGTGCGGTGCGCGACGCGGCCGGCGAGCGCCCCTGGGTGCTGGTGGTGCGCGAGGGCCGCACGCAGCGCCAGGCCGTGCGCCTGGGGCTGCGCGGCGAAGGCAGCGTGGAGGTCGCCGCCGGCCTGACCGAGGGCGAGTCCGTGGTTCCGGGCGACGTGACCGGCGTGCTCGAGGGCCGCCGCGTGCGCGCCGACGCCACGCCGCCGGCTGCGCAGCAGAAGACCGGCGCGCCGACCGAGGCGATCCGCTAGGCCGCGGGGCGAGGCGATGCCTTTCGAATGGATCATCGCGCTGCGTTTCCTGCGCGAGGGCCGCATGCAGACCCTGCTGATCGTGGCCGGCGTGACCATCGGCGTGGCCATCATCATCGCCCTGAACGCGCTGATCAACGGCCTGCAGTCGAGCCTGATCGTGCGCACGCTGGGCTCGCAGGCGCACGTGGTGGTGCGCCCGCCCGAGGACGTGGCGCGCAGGGTGCTCGAGCGCGACGGCGCGGACATTGCCGCGCGCGTGGAGAAGCGCGCCCAGCGACTGCGTTCGATCGACCAGTGGCAGCGCATTTACACTGAAATCGAGACCACGCCCGGCGTCACCGCGGTCTCGCCGATGGTTTCCGGGCGCCGCGCTGGCGGTGCGCGGCACCGCTTCCAAAGCGGTGGTGCTGATGGGCGTGGAGGCCGAGCGCTACGCGCGCATCGTCAAGCTCGACGAGAAGATGGCGGCCGGCGAGTACCGCATCGCCCCGGGCGCCGCGCTGATCGGCGTGAACCTGGCCGAGGACCTGGGCGTGGCGGTCGGCGACAAGCTGCGCGTGGCCACCGCCGAGGGGCGCGACGAAACTTTCACCATCGCCGGCCTGTTCGACATCGGCACGCGCGACCTGAACCGGCGCTGGGTGTTCGTGCCCCTGTCCGCGGCGCGCAACCTGCTCGACCTGCCGGGCGGGGTGTCGAGCATCGACGTCACGGTGCAGGAGATCTTCTCCGCCGAGCGCATCGCGCGCGACATCGCCGCGCGCACCGGCCTGCTGGCCGAGAGCTGGATGGAGACCAACTCGCAGCTGCTCGCCGCGCTGCAGAACCAGACCATGACCAACCGCATGATCCGCTTCTTCGTGGTGGTGATCGTCGCGCTGGGCATCGCCAGCGTGCTGGTGGTCTCGGTGGTGCAGAAGCAGAAGGAGATCGGCATCCTGCGCGCGATGGGCACGCCGCGCGGCAAGATCATGGCGGTGTTCCTGATCCAGGGCGGGGTGGTGGGCGCGATCGGCTCGGTGCTCGGCGCCCTGCTCGGCGGCTGGCTGCTGTTCGCGCTGTCGAACTGATGCGCAACGCCGACGGCACGCGGCTGTTCGTGCCGGAGGTGGACCCCGCGACCTTCGGCGGCGCCATGCTGGTGGCCATCCTCAGCGGCCTGATCGCGGCCGTGGCGCCGGCGCGTCGCGCCGCGCACATGGACCCGGTGGCGGCGATCCGTGGCTGAGCCCGGGCCGGTCCCGATCCTGCGCCTGGAGGGCCTGAAGAAGTCCTATGGCGAAGGCGAGTTGCGCACCGAGGTGCTGCACGGCATCGACCTGTCGCTGGCCGAAGGGGAGTTCGCCGCGCTGATCGGACCTTCGGGTTCCGGCAAGAGCACGCTGCTGAACGCCATCGGCCTGCTCGAGCGGCCCAGCGAGGGGCGCATCCTGATCCACGGCGAGGATACGAGCCGGCTGGACGACGCCGGCATCACGCGGCTGCGCGGCCGCACCCTTGGCTTCGTGTTCCAGTTCCACCACCTGGTGCCGGCCTTCACGGCGCTGGAGAACATCTACATGCCCTGCCTGATCGACCGCGGCCGCGTGGACCGCGCCATGCGCGAGCGCGCCGCCATGCTGCTCGATCGCGTCGGCCTGTCGGCGCAGGCGAAGAAGCGGCCCGCGCAGCTCTCCGGCGGTCAGCAGCAGCGCGTGGCCATCGCGCGCGCGCTGGCCATGGGCGCGCCGCTGGTGCTGGCCGACGAACCCACCGGCAACCTCGACACGCACGCCGCCGACGAGATCTTCGTGCTGCTGCGCGAGTTCAACCGCGAGCAGCGCACCGTTTTCCTGATCGTCACGCACGACCCGCGCCTGGCCGCGGGCTGCGACCGGCGCATCGAACTGGTCGACAAACGCATTGTCGGCAGCTGAACCGGGGCCCGGCGTGCACCGCCGCCCGCGACCTGCATCCACTGCGGGCCGGTACGGCGGGTGCCTGCCTGTAAAATGCCGGCTTTTCCGCCTGGACCACGCCATGACGCAATCCCTGCCCCAACTGTCCTCCCGTGCGCAGAGCCTGGGCACCGAGAACGCCTTCGTGGTGCTCGCCGAGGTCACCGAACTGGCGCGCCAGGGCAAGGACATCATCTCCTTCTGCATCGGCCAGCCCGATTTCCCGGCCCCGGCCCATGTGCAGGAGGCGGGCATACGCGCGATCCGCGAGGGCAAGCACGGCTACACGCCGTCGGCCGGCATCGACCCACTGCGCGAGGCCGCGGCGAAGTACATGTCCGGCATGCGCGGCGGGTTGCCGATCCGCGCCGAGGACGTGGTGGTGGGGGCGGGCGCCAAGCCCTTCATCGCCTACGCGATCCTGTCGACCACCGATTTCGGCGCCGGCGACGAGGTGATCTATCCGAACCCGGGGTTCCCGATCTACGAGTCGCAGATCATCGCCAACGGCGCCCGGCCGGTGCCCATTCACCTGCGCGAAGCGCGCGACTTCGCCTTCGATCCGGCCGAGCTGGAAAAGCTGATCACGCCCAAGACGCGGCTGCTGATCCTCAACTACCCGCACAACCCCACCGGCGGGCTGCTGGGCAGGCAGGACCTCGAGGCCATCGCCGCGGTCATGCGCCGGCATCCGCAGGTGTGGATCTACGCCGACGAGATCTACTCGCGCCTCGCCTATACGGGCGAGTTCTTCTCGATCGCCCAGCTGCCGGACATGTACCAGCGGACCATCATCTCCGACGGCGCGTCCAAGACCTGGGCGATGACGGGCTGGCGCATCGGCTTCGCCTCCAACCCGGTGCTCGCGCCGGTGTTCACGCGCTGGGTCACCAACACCGACTCCTGCGCCTCGCAGATCAGCCAGTGGGCGGCGGTCGAGGCCATCAACGGTCCGCAGGACGCCGCCGAGATGATGAAGGCCAGCTTCAAGGCGCGTCGCGACCTGATCGTGGGCCTGCTGAACAAGGTGCCCGGCGTGAGCTGCAAGGTGCCGGGCGGGGCCTTCTACGCCTGGCCCAACGTGACCGAGGCCTGCCGCATGGTGGGCGCGAAGGATTCCGAGGAGTTCAGGAAGCGTCTGCTGCACGAGGCCGGGGTGGCCGTGCTGGCCGACATCCACTTCGGCTCGCGCGTGCCGGGCGAAGGCCAGCATGTGCGCTTCTCCTACGCCGCCTCCAACGAGGCGATCGAGAAGGGCGTGGCGCGGATGGCCGAGTTCATCCGCAAGAACAGCCGGTAGTCATGGCGCTCTGGAAGCCGGCGGCGACGGTGGCGGCGGTCATCGAGCGCGAAGGCAGGTTCCTGCTGGTCGAGGAGGTTTCGGACGGCCGCCGCGTGCTGAACCAGCCGGCCGGCCATCTCGATCCGGACGAATCGCTGGTGCAGGCCTGCGTGCGCGAGACGCTGGAGGAGAGCGCGCACCTGTTCGCGCCCACTTGCCTGGTCGGCATCTATCGCTGGATCTACGCCCCGGCGAACGCCACCTTCCTGCGCTTCGCCTTCGCCGGCGAGTTGCGGGGCTTCGACGCCTCGCGCAAGCTGGACGCCGAGATCGTCGCCACGCACTGGCTGAGCCGCGAAGACCTGGCGGCGCGCGCCGACATGCACCGCTCGCCGCTGGTCATGCGCTGCGTCGACGACTACCTGGCCGGCCGGCGTTTCCCGCTGGACGTGTTCTCGGCGGAGTTCGCCTGAGCATGGCCGATCGCGGTCGCGTGGTGGTCGGCATGTCCGGCGGGGTGGACTCGGCGGTCACGGCGCTGCTGCTCAAGCGCCAGGGCTACCAGGTCACCGGGTTGTTCATGAAGAACTGGGAGGACGACGATGACGACGAATACTGTTCCACCCGCCAGGACCTGATCGACGCGGTCTCGGTCGCCGAGGTGATCGGCGTGTAGATCTCGGCGGTCGACGTATCATTAGAGAACAAGGATCGCGTGTTCGCCAGTTTCCTCGCCGAGTACTCGGCCGGGCGCACGCCCAATCCGGATGTGCTGTGCAACGCCGAGATCAAGTTCAAGGCCTTTCTCGACCACGCCATGGATCTGGGCGCGACGCGCATCGCCACCGGGCATTACGCGCGCGTGCGCGAGGTTCGCTATGCGGTGGCGGCCGGCGCCGAGCCGGTGCCGGGCGCGGCGCTGGCGGCGGACGGACTGAACCGCTTCGAGCTGTTGCGCGGTCTGGACCACGCCAAGGACCAGAGCTATTTTCTGCACCGCCTGGACCAGGCGCAGCTGTCGCGCGTGCTGTTCCCGGTCGGCGAGCTGGAGAAAACCGAGGTGCGCCGCATTGCCGCCGAGGCGCGCCTGCCGAACGCGGCCAAGAAGGATTCCACCGGCATCTGCTTCATCGGCGAGCGGCCGTTCCGCGAGTTCCTGAACCGCTACCTGCCGCGCGAGCCCGGGCCGATACGCACGCCCGACGGCAAGACCGTCGGCGAGCACATCGGACTGGCGTTCTACACCATCGGCCAGAGGAAGGGCATCGGCCTGGGCGGCCGCAAGGGCAGCGACGGGCAGGCCTGGTACGTGGCGCAGAAGGACCTGGCCGAGAACGCGCTGATCGTGGTGCAGGGCCACGAGGACCCGCTGCTGCTGAAGCGCCGGCTCGCCGCCGTGGATGCCAGCTGGGTGTCCGGGGCGCCGCCCGAGGAGGGTTCGGTGCACGGCGCCAAGAGCCGCTATCGGCAGAAGGACTCGACCTGCCGCGTGACGCGCGTCGACGGCGACGAGTTCGACCTCGAGTTCGCCGAGCCGCAGTGGGCCGTGACGCCGGGGCAGTCGGCCGTGCTGTACGACGGGGAAGTCTGCCTGGGCGGCGGACTTATTGCCTGATTCGGCAAGCTGACTGCCTTGAATCCCGCTCCAGGAGCGGGTTTCGCCAAACTAAAGTTCGACTTTCAGGCCGGGACGGTGGGCACGGTGTCGGCGAACGCCGGGCGCTCGGCCAGCTTGTCGTAGTGCCGGGCGAGGTTGGCGTAGTCGGTGCGCCATTCGATGTGCGGAAAGCGGAAGCTCAGCCAGCCCAGGCAGCAGCCGAAGGCCACGTCGGCCAGCGTGAAGCCGTTGCCGTGGCACCAGGGCTTGTCGCCGAGCTCGGCGGCCATTTCGACCAGTCCGCGCTGCATCTTGCCGGTCTGGCGCTCGATCCAGGCCTTGCTCTTGAGTTTCGCCTCGCGCGCCTGCTCGTAGCGCACCAGGATGCCGGCGTCGATCACGCCGTCGGACAGCGCTTCCCAGCGGCGCACCGCGATGCGGTTGCGGTTCTCTTCCGGGATCAGGCGGCTGATCGGCGAGACATTGTCGAGGAACTCGACGATGACGCGCGAATCGTAGAGCGTGGTGCCGTCGTCCAGCACCAGCACGGGAACCTTGCCCAGCGGGTTGTGCGCGTTGACCGGCGTGTCCTTGGCCATGACGTCGACCAGTTCGAAGGCGCACTCGATGCGCTTTTCGGTGAGCACGATGCGCACTTTGCGCGTGAAGGGACTCGGGACCGAGCCGTAGAGTTTCATCGGGGGAGAAATACCGGAGTGACGAACGTTGCGGGAAGGCTGCGGAGCGATTTTGCCGGGCGAATTATAACATTCGGCACCGCAACGCAAGCGTGCGACGCGGTGGCGGAAGTTATAATGATTGTCCGCAAATCCCGCCCAGCGGCCCCGCATGCCCGCCACCGCCCAGAACACTTCCCTGCTCGCGCTGTCCCCCCTGGACGGGCGCTACGCCCGTGCCGTAGATCCGCTGCGCGCACATTTCAGCGAAGCCGCGCTGATCCGCTACCGGCTCAAGATCGAGGTCGAGTGGCTCAAGGCGCTGGCCGCCGAGCCCGGCATCGCCGAGCTCAAGCCCTTCGGCCGGCAGACGGTGGCCGCCCTGGACAGGCTTGTGGACAAGTTCTCCGAGCGCGACGCCGCACGCATCAAGAAGATCGAGGCCGAGACCAACCACGACGTCAAGGCGATCGAGTACTGGATGAAGGACAAGCTGGGGTCCAGCCGCGAGCTGGGCCGTTCGCTGGAGTTCATCCATTTCGCCTGCACCTCGGAAGACATCAACAACCTGTCATACGCGCTGATGCTGGCCGACGCGCGCGAGAAGGTGATGCTGCCCAGGCTGGAGCAGATCATCGCCGTGTTGCGCGAGCTCGCGCACCGGCATGCCGCGCTGCCGATGCTTTCTCGCACCCACGGCCAGCCGGCCAGCCCGACCACGCTGGGCAAGGAGATGGCCAACGTGGTGCACCGCCTGGAGCGTGCCCGCGCGCGCATTGCCGGAGTCTCGCTGCTGGGCAAGATCAACGGCGCGGTGGGCAACTACAACGCGCATTCGGTGGCCTACCCGGAAGTCGACTGGGAGGCCTTCTGCCGCCGCTTCGTCGAGGGCCTGGGTCTGGAGTTCAACCCCTACACCATACAGATCGAGCCGCACGACGCCTTCGCCGAACTGTTCGACGCCTGGGCGCGCGCCAACACCATCCTGCTCGACCTGAACCGCGACTTGTGGGGCTACATCTCGGTGGGCTACTTCAAGCAGCGGCTGAAGGCCGGCGAAGTCGGCTCCTCGACCATGCCGCACAAGGTCAATCCGATCGACTTCGAGAACTCGGAAGGCAACATCGGCGTGGCCAATGCGCTGCTGCGCCACCTGGCCGACAAGCTGCCGGTGTCGCGCTGGCAGCGCGACCTCTCCGACTCCACGGCGCTGCGCAACCTGGGCAACGCGCTGGGCCACACCCTGCTGGCCTATGTTTCCTGCCTGCGCGGTCTGGGCAAGCTCGAGGTGAATGCCGAGCGGCTGGCGGAGGACCTGGACGCCAACTGGGAAGTTCTGGCCGAGCCCATCCAGCAGGTGATGCGCCGCTACGGCGTGCCCGAGGCCTACGAGAAGCTCAAGGCCCTCACGCGCGGCAAGGGCGTAGACGCCGCGCGCCTGGCCGCATTCGTGAGAAAGCTGCCGATTCCCGCGCAGGCCAGGAAGCAACTGCTCGCGCTGACGCCGGCCGGCTACACCGGCCACGCCGCGGCCCTCGCGCGCCGCATCTGAGCGCGCTGCGAAGTCGCCGCGGGCCGCGCGCCCGCGTGCGCCCGATCCAGAAGCCACGCGTGTCTCTCACGCTCACCTCGTCCCACGGGCAGCCCACACCATGTTCTATGCCGTAACCATCTTCCTTTCCTCGTTCCTGCTGTTCCTGGTGCAGCCGCTGATCGCGCGCATGATCCTGCCCTGGTTCGGCGGCACCGCCGCGGTGTGGACCACCTGCATGCTGTTCTTCCAGTGCGTGCTGCTGGCCGGTTACGCGTATGCGCACGCCACCAACGCCAGGCTCGCGCCGCGCGCCCAGGCCATCCTGCACATGGTGCTGCTGGCTGCCGCCGTCGCCGTGCTGCCGATCGCGCCGGATGCGGCCTGGAAGCCCGCGGGCGAGGAGGAGCCGATCTCGCGGATCCTGCTGCTGCTCACCGCCACGGTGGGGCTGCCCTATCTGCTGATCTCTTCGACCAGCCCCCTGCTGCAGGCCTGGTTTTCGCGCACGCGGCCCGGCGCCAACCCGTATCGCCTGTTCGCGGTCTCCAACTTCGCTTCGCTGCTGGCGCTGATCGGTTACCCGCTGCTGGTCGAACCGAACTTCACCAACGGCCAGCAGGTGGCGATCTGGTCCTGGATGTTCGCCGCCTTCGCCGTTCTGTGCGCGGTGCTGGCCTGGGTCTCGGCGCGCAGCGTGGCGGCGCCGCTGGCGCGGGCCGAGGCGCAGGACGACGGGCCGGCGCCGGGCGGGAAGGATATCGGCCTGTGGCTGGCGCTGTCGGCGACCGGCTCGGTGCTGCTGCTCTCGGTCACCAACCACATCACGCAGAACGTGGCCGCCATCCCGCTGCTGTGGCTGGCGCCGCTCACGCTATACCTGCTGACCTTCATCCTGTGCTTCGAGGGTCAGGGCCTGTACCGGCCGCAGTGGGCCTGGAGCTTCGTGCTGGTCTGGCTGGGCGGCATGGTCTGGCTGGCCGTCGATTCGCGCTTCCAGTTCGATCTCTACCTGCAGCTGGCCATGTTCCTCTCGGGCCTGTTCGTGGCCTGCATGTTCTGCCACGGCGAGCTGTACCGGCTGCGCCCGGCCAACCGCCACCTGACCGCCTTCTACCTGTGGGTTTCGGTGGGCGGCGCGCTGGGCGGCCTGCTGGTGGCGGTGGTTGCGCCGCTGGTGTTCAACGCCTACTACGAGCTGGGCATCGCGCTGACTGCCTGCTGCCTGCTGGCCGCCATCCTGTACCGCGGCCTGGGCGGCTACGCCCACGCGGCCAGCCTGGGGCTGGTGCTGGGCGCCGCCTTCGCGTTTTCCTACGATGCGTTCAAGTTCCAGGACGGGGTGGTGGTTTCAGAGCGCAATTTCTACGGCGTGCTGCGCGTCAAGGAGTACGGCACCGAGGGCCAGCCCGACCATCTGCGCCGCCTTCTGCACGGCGTGATCATGCACGGCGAGCAGCACATGACGGGCAGGGATTTCCGCAAGACGCCGACCACCTATTACCAGAAGACTTCGGGCATCGGACGCGCCATCCTCGCGCGCGAGGACCGGCCGGTGCGCGTCGGGGTGATCGGCCTGGGGGTGGGCACGCTGGCCGCCTACGGGCGCAAGGGCGACGTGTACCGCTTCTACGACATCAATCAGGCGGTGGTCGATGTGGCGCGCACCAAGTTCGGCTACCTCGCGGACAGCGAGGCGACGCTGGAGATGGTGCTGGGCGATGCGCGGCTGAACCTGGAGCGCGAGCCCGCGCAGCGCTTCGATATCCTGGCGGTGGATGCCTTCTCGAGCGACTCGATCCCCGTGCACCTGATCACGCGCGAGGCGCTGGGCGTCTACCTGCGGCACATGAAACCGGACGGCATCATCGCCTTCCACGTTTCGAACCGCTTCCTCGACCTGGCGCCGGTAGTGGCGCGTCTGGCGAAGGAGCACGGTGCGGCGGCCAGGATGGTCTACGAGAAGGACAGCGACGACAGCACGCAGAGCGACTGGGTGCTGGTGGCGCGCGATGCGAAGGCGCTGGAGGCGCCGGGCATCAAGGAGGCGTCGCTGTCGATAGAGCAGAAGCCCGAGTGGCGCACCTGGACCGACGACTTCTCCAACCTGGTGCAGATACTGAAGGAGTAGGGCGCCGTCGGATACCGGACGAGGGTCTGGATATCGAAAGAGCGGGGCGCAGGGCGTTCGCTTGATCCGTTTCAGGTCGGGGAGGGGGCATGGGGGAACCGTAGGGTTCCCCCATTCGTGACTTGCCCTCGGTTGTTTGATCCCGAAGGGGTCAAACAACCGCGCCGTCGTTTTCGTCGTCGCTGCGGGCCTTCTTGACCTTCACGAACTGCGAACGGTCGACCTTGAGCCACATCAGCAGCGGGCTGGCGACCAGCACCGACGAGTAGATGCCGAAGCAGATGCCGATGGTCAGCGCCAGCGCAAAGTAGTGCAGCGCCGGGCCGCCGAAGATCAGCATGGTGGTGACCATGATCTGCGTGCTGCCGTGCGTGATGATGGTGCGCGAGATGGTGCCGGTGATCGCCGCGTCGATCACCTCGGGCGTGGAAGCCTTGCGCATCTTGCGGAAGTTCTCGCGCACCCGGTCGAACACCACCACCGATTCGTTGACCGAATAGCCGAGCACCGCCAGCACGGCGGCCAGCACGGGCAGCGAGAATTCCCACTGGAACAGGGCGAAGAAGCCCAGGATGATGATCACGTCGTGCAGGTTGGCGATGATGGCCGAAAGCCCGAATTTCCACTCGAAGCGCAGCGCCAGATAGAGCACGATGCCGATCGACACGATCAGCAGGGCCAGGGCGCCGTTCTCGGCCAGTTCGCGGCCCACCTGCGGGCCGACGAACTCGACGCGGCGCAACTCGGCCTCCTTGTTCTCGGCCTGCAGCGTGGCGATGACCTTCTGCGACAGGTCGGCGCTGGACTGCCCCTGCACCAGCGGCATGCGGATCAGCACGTCGCGCGAGGAGCCGAAGTTCTGCACCGCGGTGTCCTTGTAGCCGGCTTTCTCGAGGGCGCCGCGGATGCGGTCGACGTCGGCGCCTTCCTTGTAGCTGACCTCGATGACCGTGCCGCCGGTGAACTCCACCGAGTAGTGCAGGCCCTTGGTGGCAAGGAAGAACACCGCCAGCAGGAAGGTGATCAACGAAATGATGTTGAACACCAGCGCATGGCGCATGAACGGGATGGTGCGCCGGATCTTGAAGAATTCCATGTTTCAGTTTCCTTTGGCCGCGTGCGTCGCCGGGCTCATTTCCACGCCGTGTCGCCGATCGACAGCTTCTGCACCCGTCGGCGGTGGCCGTAGGCGAGGTTGACCAGGGCACGCGATACCGTGACGGCCGAGAACATCGAGGTCATGATGCCCAGGCAGTGGACGACGGCGAAGCCGCGTACCGGGCCGGAGCCGAAGATCAGCAGCGCGAGGCCGGCGATCAGCGTGGTGATGTTGGAGTCGAGGATGGTGCCGAAGGCGCGCTCGTAGCCGGCCGAGATGGCCGCCTGCGGCGTCGCGCCGCCGCGGATTTCCTCGCGGATGCGCTCGTTGATCAGCACGTTGGCGTCGATGGCCATGCCCAGGGTCAGCGCGATGGCGGCGATGCCGGGCAGGGTCAGCGTGGCCTGCAGCAGCGACAGCAGGGCCACCAGGAACAGCAGGTTGGCGGCCAGCGCAACGGAAGAGATCAGGCCGAAGATCGCGTAGTAGACGGACATGAACACGACGATGGCGAGGAATCCCCATTTCGTCGAGTTGAAGCCCTTCTCGATGTTGTCCTTGCCCAGGCTGGGGCCGACCGTGCGCTCCTCGACGATTTCCATCGGCGCGGCCAGCGAGCCGGCGCGCAGCAGCAGCGCGGTGTCGTTGGCCTCGGTGGTGCTCATGCGGCCGGAGATCTGCACGCGACCGCCGCCGATCTCGGACCGGATCACCGGCGCGGTGATGACCTCGCCGCGGCCTTTCTCGATCAGCAGGATGGCCATGCGCTTGCCCACGCTTTCGCGAGTGACGTCCTTGAAGATGCGCGCACCCGGACCGTCCAGGGTCAGGTGCACGGCGGGCTCCTGGGTCTGCGAGTCGAAGCCGGGCTGGGCGTCGGTCAGGCGGTCGCCGGTCAGCACCACCTGCTTCCTGACCAGGATGGGCGCGCCGTTCCTCTCCACGTAGTACTCGGTGCCGAACGGCACCTCGCCGCGCGCCGCCGCGGCGAGCGTATCGGCGTTCATGCGCTCCTCGTCGACCATGCGGATCTCGAGGCTGGCGGTGCGGCCCAGGATGTCCTTGGCCTTGGCGGTGTCCTGTACGCCGGGCAGCTGCACGACGATGCGGTCGGCGCCCTGCTGCTGGATCACCGGCTCGGCGACGCCGAGCTCGTTGATGCGGTTGTGCAGGGTGGTGATGTTCTGCTTGAGCGCGTAATCCTGGGTGCGCTTGACCGCCTCGGGCTTGATGGTCGCCGTGAGGCGGAACTCCTCGCCGTCCTGGCTCTCGGTGAGCGCGAGGTCGGCGATGCCGTCCTGGATCACGCGCTTGGCCTTCTCGCGCGCGTCGGCATCGCGAAAGCGCACGCGGATGGTCTGGCCCTCGCGCGTGATGCCCGAATGGCGGATGTTCTTGTCGCGCAGCTGGCTGCGCGCGTCGCCGGCCAGGCTCTCCAGGCGCTTGGTGACCGCGGCCTGCATGTCCACCTGCAGCAGGAAGTGCACGCCGCCGCGCAGGTCCAGGCCCAGATACATGGGCAGGGCGTTGATGGCGGTCAGCCAGGTCGGCGAGGAGGACAGCAGGTTGAGCGCCACGACGTAGCTGGGGTTGGCCGGATCCGGGTTGAGCGCCTGGGTGATCAGGTCCTTGGCCTTCAGCTGCGTGTCGGTGTCGGCGAACCGCATGCGCACGCTGGCGCCGTCGAGCGCCGCGGCCGAGTAGGCCACGTTGGCCTTCTTCAGGGCGTCCTCTGCGCGGCCGAGCACGCCGGCATCGACCTTGACGGTGACGCGCGCGCTGGAGACCTGCACCGCGGGCGACTCGCCGAAGAAGTTCGGCAGCGTGTAGAGGAAGCCCAGCGCGACGACGATCGCGACGAGCGCGTACTTCCAGGTGGGGAAACGGTTCACGGATGGCCTGCGCAGGTGGCGGCCCGTACGGGCCGGCGGGTCATGACTGGACGGACTTCAGCGTGCCCTTGGGAAGCAGGGTCTGCACGGCGGCCTTCTGCACGCTGATCTCGGTGTTCGCGGCGATCTCGATCGTCACGTAGGCGTCGGTGAGCTTGGTGATGCGGCCGAGCACGCCGCCGGCGGTGATCACCTCGTCGCCCTTCTGCAGGCCCTCGAGCATGACCTTGTGTTCCTTGGCGCGCTTCATCTGCGGTCGGATCATCAGGAAATACAGCAGCACGAACATCAGGATGATGGGCAGCAGGCCCATGAAGCCGGCGTCGCCGCCGCCGGCGGCCGGGGCTTGCGCAAAAGCGGATGAAATCAGCACTGGAAACTCCTGGAAGAATCTGGAAAAAGCGAAGAATTATAGCAGCTTGCGTGAATCCGCCCTCGGCTTCAGCCGGGTGCTTGCCGGGGCGGTTCCGGGCTGGCGTCGATGCGCTCTTCGCGCAGGCGGCGGCGCGCAGCCAGCAGGCGGGTTGCGGTCTGCGCCAGGTCGCCGGCCTCGATCGCCGCGCGCAACTCGGCCATCAGTTCCTGGTAGTACCAGAGGTTGTGGATGGTGTTCAGGCGTGCGCCGAGGATCTCGTTGGCGCGCTGCAGGTGGTGCAGGTAGGCGCGCGAGAAGTTGCGGCAGCAGTAGCAGCCGCAGTCCGGGTCGAGCGGAGCGGTATCGTCGCGGTGCACGGCATTCCTGATCTTGACGTCGCCGTGGCGCGTGAACAGCCAGCCGTTTCTCGCGTTGCGGGTGGGCAGCACGCAGTCGAACATGTCCACGCCGTCCACCACCGACTCGATCAGGTCCTCGGGCGTGCCCACGCCCATCAGGTAGCGCGGCTTGTCCGCGGGCAGGCGCGGCGCGACGTGCGCGCGGATGCGCCGCATGTCCTGCTTGGGCTCGCCGACCGACAGCCCGCCGATCGCGTAGCCGTCGAAGCCGATCGCCTCCAGGCCGGCCAGCGATTCGTCGCGCAGCGCCTCGTGCATGCCGCCCTGCACGATCCCGAACAGGGCGTTCGGGTTGCCCGCATGGGCGCGCTTCGAGCGCTCGGCCCAGCGCAGCGAAAGGCGCATCGAATCGGCCGCCTCGCGCTCGGTGGCGGGGAACGGGGTGCATTCGTCGAAGATCATGACGATGTCGGAATTGAGCACGCGCTGGATGCGCATCGATTCCTCGGGCGTGAGCAGCAGCTTGTCGCCGTTGATCGGCGATGCGAAGCGCACGCCGTCCTCGGAGATCTTGCGCATGGCGCCCAGGCTGAACACCTGGAATCCGCCCGAATCGGTGAGGATGGGGCCGTCCCAGCCCATGAAGCGGTGCAGGCCGCCGTGCTTCTCGACCACGTCCAGGCCCGGCCGCAACCAGAGGTGGAAGGTGTTGCCGAGCACCACCTGGGCGCCGACCTCGCGCAGTTCGACCGGCGACATGGCCTTGACCGAGCCGTAGGTGCCCACCGGCATGAACACCGGCGTTTGCACCGGGCCATGCGCGAGTTCGAGCAAGCCGCGCCGTGCCGCGCCGTCGGTTTTCAGGACGCTGAACTTCATGCCGGAGCCTTCATGCGGCGGCCCGTTCGATCAGCATGGCATCGCCGTAGGAGAAGAAGCGGTAACGCTGTGCCACCGCGTGCGCATAGGCGCGGCGGATCGCGTCCACGCCGGCGAACGCCGAGACCAGCATCAGCAGCGTCGAGCGCGGCAGGTGGAAGTTGGTCAGCAGCCGGTCCACCACGCGGAACGCGTAGCCCGGGGTGATGAACAGGTCGGTTTCCCCGCTGCTCGCCTGCAGGGCGCCGCCGCGCGCCGCGCTTTCCAGCGAGCGCAGTGCCGTGGTGCCGACCGCCAGCACGCGCCCGCCGGCCGCGCGCGCGGCGGCGATGGCGTCGACCGTGGCCTGCGGCACTTCGTATCGCTCGCTGTGCATGCGGTGCCCTTCGATGGTGTCGGACTTGACCGGCTGGAAGGTGCCGGCGCCCACGTGCAGGGTCACGCGCGCGAGCCGCGTGCCGGCCGACTCCAGCGCCGCCAGCATGGGCTGGTCGAAGTGCAGCCCGGCGGTGGGGGCGGCGACCGCGCCGGGGCGCGACGCATATACCGTCTGGTAGCGTTCCATGTCCCGGCCGTCGGGCGCATGCGTGATGTAAGGCGGCAAAGGCAGCGCGCCGTGCGCATCGAGCACCGACGCCACCGGCGCGGCGAAGCGCAGGCGGTGGAACTCGCCCTGGCGTTCGAGGACGGTGGCGCGCACCGTGCCGTCGATCAGGATCTCGCTGCCGGGGCGCGGCGTCTTGCTGGCGCGGATCAGCGCCAGCGCCTCGTACTCGTCCTCGATGCGCTCGACGAACACCTCCAGGCGGCCGCCGCTGGACTTCTGCGCCGTCAGCCGCGCCTTGACCACGCGCGTGTCGTTGAGCACCACCACGTCGCGCGGGCCGACCAGCGCCGGCAGGTCGGCGAAGCGCAGGTCGCGCAAGGCACCGGCCGGCGCGTCCAGATGCAGCAACCGGCTCGCGCGGCGCTCGGCCGGCGGATGCTGGGCGATCAGGTCCGCGGGCAGGGAGTAGTCGAATTCGGAAACGCGCATGGGGCCCGGATTATAGAGGGCGGCGCGCGGCCGTCCCGCGGGCCGCGCAGCGGACGCTATGCGCGCCGCCGGAACTCCGCGATAATCACGCCCCGCGCCGGAATGGCGGAATTGGTAGACGCAGCGGACTCAAAATCCGCCGACTAATCATCGTAAGGGTTCGAGTCCCTTTTCCGGCACCACCCCTCCCAAAGATCGCAGTCCGCTCAAGATTCCCCGGCGCCGGCCGTTAAGTCACGCATGCGGGTACCGGATGCGGCTGCGAGGCGAAACGTTCCGATTGTCCAATTCGTCCGAAATATCCTGTATCCGCAAGCACTTGCTGGACACGCCCGGAGTCGCGGCGTAGTCTTGCCCGTTCCGGCGGACGGAGACAACCCATGAACAAGGCGCAGGTCCACATGCTGCCGTCTCTCAAGAATACGGTCATCGTCGTCGACGACCAGTCGACCGGCCGCGCCATCCTCGAACAGGTGGTGCGCGGGCTGGACGACCGCATCGTCGTGCAGCCTTTCGAGCGCCCGATCGACGCCGTGCTGTGGGCCACCAAGCACATCGCCGACCTGGTGCTGGTGGACTACTCGATGCCCGACATGGACGGCATCGAGTTCGTGCGCCGGTTGCGCAGCCTGCCCGGTTACGAGCACGTGCCGATGGTCATGGTCACGGTCCATGACGATCGCAAGATCCGCTATTCGGCCTTGGATGCGGGCATCACCGATTTCCTGATCAAGCCCATCGATGCGCGCGAGTGCCTGGCGCGCTGCCGCAACCTGATCACGCTGCGCCGCCAGCACCTGGCGCTGGAGGACAGGAAGCGCCTGCTCGAAGGCATGGTCGAGGACGCCACGCAGGAGATCCGCGAGCGCGAGAAGGAGACCCTGCTGCGCCTGGCGCGGGCCGGCGAGTTCCGCGACGAGGAAACCGGCAACCACCTGATCCGCATGGCGCGCTACTCGCGGCTGATCGCCGACGCCATCGGCTTGTCGCACGACGAAGCCGAGACGATAGAGCTGGCCGCGCCCCTGCACGACATCGGCAAGATCGGCATTCCCGACCAGATCCTGCTGAAGCCCGGGCGACTCGACGAGCCCGAGCTCGGCATCATGCGCAAGCACCCGGTGATCGGCCACGAGATCCTCAAGGGCAGCGCGTCCAAATACGTGCGCATGGGCGCGTTGATCGCGCTCGGCCACCACGAGAAGTACGACGGATCGGGCTATCCGAACGGCCTGGTCGGCGACCATATCCCGTTGTGCGCGCGCGTGGTGGCGGTGGCCGACGTGTTCGATGCGCTGACCGCAGTGCGTCCCTACAAGAAGGCCTGGAGCACCGTCGACGCGCTGGCCTATCTGGACGCGCAGAAGGGGCTGCATTTCGATCCGCGCCTGGTCGCAGCGTTCGCAGGTGCGTCCGGAGAGGTGGCCCGGGTGCAGCGCGAACTCGGCGATCCTTCCTCGGCGCAGCCCGCTTCCTGATGGACCCGTTGAACCCGATCCGCCGGCTGCGGGCGCGGCTTGCCATGCGTCCCGACACCGAACACGAGCAGGCAATCGTGCGCGTGGTGATCGGCGCCTCCATCCTCGGCTACCTGCTGCCCGACGCGGTGCTGCGTTCGGACGAATTGCATGTCTACGTGTTCGGCGTCTATCTGGCGGTGGCCGCGCTGATCTTCAGCCGCATCCTCGCCGACGAGGGCGTGTCGCCATTGCGCCGCGTGCTGGCCGCCTGTGCCGACATCGGCATGCTGACCTGGTGCCTGGTGTTCTTCGGTGAGCGCGGCGCGCCTTTCTTCCCTGGTCTATGTCTGGGTCACGCTGGCCAACGGCTTCCGTTTCGGCGCACGTTACCTGGTGTACGCACTGGGCCTGTCGATCGCCGGCTTCTCCGCAGTACTGTACTTCAGTGATTTCTGGCGCGAACACCGCTCGTTCGGCATCGGCCTGCTGATCGGCCTGGTCATGCTCAGCCTGTATGTGCGTTCGCTGGTCACCAAGCTGTTCGACGCGCTGGCGCACGCCGAGGCCGCCAACCAGGCCAAGCGCCGCTTCATTTCGGTGGTCAGCCACGAGATGCGCACGCCGCTCAACGCGATCATCGGCATGTCCGACCTGCTGCGCGACACGCAGCTCACGCGCGAGCAGGCCGACATGCTGCAGACCCTGCGCGGATCCTCCAAGGTCATGCTCGGTCTCGTCGAGGACGTGCTGGACTTCTCCAAGATCGAGGCCGGCAAGCTCTCACTCGACAAGACCGATTTCGACCTGCACGCGCTGATCAACAGCACCTGCCGCATCATCTCCGCGCAGGCCGCGGCCAAGGGCGTGGAGTTCGTGGTATCGATCATGCCGCAGGTGCCGCCGGCGGTGCGCGGCGACCCGCATCATCTGCGCCAGATCCTGATCAACCTGGCGGTGAACGCGGTCAAGTTCACAGAGCGCGGCAGCGTCACGGTGCATGTGTCGGCGCAGGACGAGACCGATAGTCGCGTGCAGCTCAAGTTCTCGATCCGCGACACCGGCATAGGCATCGCGCCCGAGGCGCAGAAGCGCATCTTCGAGAGCTTCACGCAGGCCGAACGCTCGACCATGCGCCGCTTCGGCGGCACGGGTCTGGGCACCACGATCGCCAAGCAGCTGGTCGACCTGATGGGCGGACGCATAGGCCTGGAGAGCGCGGTCGGCCTGGGCACCACGTTCTGGGTCGAGGTCGAGCTCGATAAGCAGCCCCAGCAGCCGGACGCCACCGGCGGCGAGCTGGGCGGTGCGCGCGTGCTGCTGATCGGTTTCCCGGGCGAGGAATCCGGACCGATCGCCGAGGCGCTGGCGTCATGGGGCGCGTCGGCCCTGACCGTGGCCACGGTCGAGGAGGGGGCGCGGCGACTGGCCGAGGAGATCAGCCTGGCGCAGCCGTACCACAGCGCTCTGGTGTATGCGGCGGACCAGAACGTAGGGCGACAGCTCGCGCAACAGTTCCGCCGGGCGGCGCCCAACCCGGCGCCGCCGGCCGTGCTGTGCGCGGCGCGCGGCGTGGATCTGCCGCGCTTTGCCGCGCTGTCGGCCGGCTACACGGCGGTGCTCGAACTGCCGTTCGAGAAACGCCAGTTGTTCAACGTCCTGCATTCCGTCTCGGCCGGGGAGGACATGCACGAAGGCGTGGTTCGCCTCGAGGACTATGCCAAGCGCGGTGCGGGCGGCCGAAAGCTGCGGGTGCTGGTGGCCGACGACAACGCCACCAACCGCGAGGTGATCAGCCGTATCCTCGAGCGCGGCGGCCACGCGGTGACCGCGGTCAACGACGGAGAGGACGCACTCGATGCGCTCGATCAGGCGCAATACGACATCGTGCTGCTCGACCGCAACATGCCGGGCATGGGAGGTATCGAGACCTTGCAGGCCATCCGCCTGATGGGGCGCGGCCTGGAGCGCGTGCCTGTGCTGGTGCTCTCGGCCGATGTGACCCCGGATGCGCGTCGCGAATGCCTGGAGGCGGGCGCCGATGCCTTCATCTCCAAGCCCGTCGAGGCGCTGCGGCTGCTCGAGGCGATACAGGAGTACGCCGGCGGTGTCGGCGCGCCGATGCCCGCTGTTGGTGCGCAGGCGCACCCGCATGTGGCGCCGCGGTCCGCGCCGGCGGCCGCGGCGCTGGCGCCCGCGCAGGTGCTCAACCACGAGACGCTCGGCCACCTCGAGGAACTCGGTTCCGGACGCGAGTTCCTCGAGCGGCTGTTCGGCGTGTTCTCTGCCGACAACCTCGCGCTGCTGAAGAAGGTCGAGCTCGCGCTCGCGGCGCGCAACACCGCGGAGTTCCGCAATCTGTTGCATGCGATGAAGGGTTCGGCGGCCAGCATGGGTGCGGAGCGGCTGACGCGGCTGTGCACCTCGATGGGGAATCTGTCCGACGGCGAGATCAAGCTGCAGTCGGCGGGACTGTTGCGTTCGCTCGGCGAGGAGTTCGACGCGGTGCGCGACGCGATCGGAAACTACCTGGAAGAAAGTCGCAAATCCGCAGGCTGAGCGGGGCTGTGCGCGCTTGACGCAGGCTACAATCGGCGCTTCGCAACCAGGAGCCCGCGCGATGTCCTTCTTCCTCACGCTGATCGAATCCACCGACTTGCGCCGCAGGGAACTCGAGGCGGTTCCCAAGATGTACACGATGATCCATCACGGATTGTCGCTGGCCGAGTACCGAGCATTCCTGCATGACCTCTACCACATTGTCTGGCATTTCTGCCCGATCATGGCTACCGCCGCCTCGCGCCTGGGCGACGACTTCAAGCACGTGCGCTACGACCTGTACGAGCGCATCGAAGAGGAGCAGGGGCACGAGGACTGGGTGCTGGAAGACATCCAGGCCGTGGGAGGGGATGTCGAGGCGGCGCGCACCACGCCGCCCAGCGCGCCGGTCCAGGCGATGATCGCGTTCAACTACTACAGCGCCGAACGCAGGCACCCCTGCTCCGTGATGGGCATGCTCTACATGCTCGAAGTCGTCGCCTCGGTCTACGGCGGGCGCGTTTCGGATTCGATCGCCAAGGCGATCGGCCGCGACGTCGAGGCGGGCGGATTCAAGTTCCTCTCCTCTCACGCCACCATGGACGCCGACCACGTCGCGCAGATGAACATCCTCGTGAAGACCATCGAGGATCCGGCGGCGCAGCAGGCGATCATCAACTCCACCCAGGTGAACTTCTACCAGTTCGCGCAGATGTTCGGCCCGGGCGGGTTCGAGGCCCTGATAGACCAGTAGAGACGGTGTTCAGGCGCTGGCGGCGAGGGCCTCCGCGGTGATGTCGGTGACCGCCTCGCCGGCCATGCGGCGCATCTGCGCACGAACGATGCGGCCCATCATCTTCAGATCGCGGTCCTCGATGCGCAGCGCCGCATCGACCCAGGTCTCGACGATGGCGTCGAGTTCGGCGCGCGTCACCGGGTTGGCCAGCTGGCGCGCGCGGTACACCGCCGCGTAGCCGTTGCGTCGCTTGTAGGTGCTGGCGATCCACTGCTGCACCGCCGCCTCGCCCTCGCCGTCCCTGGCCAGTATGTCGACGATGCCCAATCGGTGCAGTTCGGCCGCCGGCAGGATCTTGCCCGACAGGATCATGTCCTCGGCGGCGCGCATGCCGATGCGGCGCGCGAGCAGCGAGTAGGCGCCCATCCCCGGGAACAGGTTGAACAGGATCTCCGGCAGACCCATCTGCGCCGACTCCTCGGCGACGATCACGTCGGAGGACAGCGCGCACTCGAAGCCGCCGCCCAGCGCGTCACCCTGCACCAGCGAGATGGTGGTCAGGTCGGGGCGGAAGAAGTTCATGATCTTCGGATACATGTTGTCTATGCACAGCTTGGCGTAGTGCAGCAGCGCCTCGCGGTCGCGCGACTTGATCAGCAGCACGAACAGGGCGAGGTCGCCGCCCAGGTTGAACACGCGCGGCGTGCGCGAGGCCATCACGTAGTAGTTCACCTTGTGCATCGCGCCCTCGAAGTTCACGTGCCCGGCATTCGTCTCCAGTGCGCTGTCGTGGTTGCGGATGTCCTTCAGCAGCCCGAGGCTGAAGCAGGCGGTGCCCTTCGGATTGAAGTAGCCCCAGATGGCCCCGGTGGAGGGGTCGAACTCGGCGCTGAACTGCGAGTTGGTCTTGCCGTACGGGGTCCGCAGGCCGGTGTTCGTAAGCGAGGCTTCGCGCAGCTGGTTCATGATGGTATTTCCTTCGCGATTGAGCCCCCGGAGCGGGGGCGTTAGCCTAGGTCGGACGGCGCGGTAAATCGAGGCTGCGCACAAACCCGACCCTCCCGAAAATAATTAGACGCGGGTTCAAGGACTTGCGCAACGAGAGACTTTGCAAATCCCGCAAGCCGGCCTGCCGTGTTGCGCGGCAGCGACGCGGCAGGACAGCCGGGTAAATCTGTTTTTGTGATGGCAGCGGGGCTTCAGGCCGCCGCGGCACGCCTCTGCGCTCGCAGGTGGACACCTTGCGCGAGCAGCGCGTCCTGCAGTTCGCTCACGTCGATGGCGCGTGGCGCCAGGCTGCGATTGGCCGCGATTGCAGCGGCCGCCCCGGCGGCCTGTCCGGTGATCCAGCACTGCGGCACTTCGCGCAGGAAGCTGTGGGAGGTGGCGTCGCAGGCGATGTGCCGGCCGCAGGCCAGCACACCATCCAGCGTCTCCGGCAGCAGGCTGCCGTAGGGGATGGAGATGTTCGGAAATTTGGGCGACAGCGAGGGCGAAACGCCGATCTCGTCCGGGTGCACCAGCCCGGTGGGCCACTGGGCGCGCGTGACCCGCGACACACCGGCCACGCGCCGCGCATGCCGCACGCCCAGTTGTGGTGCGCCGTACAGCAGGTGGGCGCGCTCGAAGCCCGGGGCGTGACGGCGGTAGAACTCCAGGTGCAGCGCCATCAGTTCCCGGAGCGGATTTCCACCGTGGTCAGGTCGTCGACGTCCAGCGCCGAGTACCCGGACTGCCGCGGCCCCATGTACAGGGCGATGTCGTTGCGCCAGGGAGACAAAGGGCCGCTCGAAGAAGCGCAGCTGCTCGCGACCCAGTTGCATGAATTGCGCGAACTGCTCGGGTTGCCCGGCCTTGAAATCTATCCAGCGCGTCATGTCCACGCCGCCGAACAGCCAGGCGGTGTTCATGCAGTGATGGATGTCGTTCTCCTCGATGTCGGTATCGCAGCGCCCGCCGGCCATGGCGATCAGGTCGCCGTCGCCGGTGGCGTCGACCACCACCTTGGCGCGTATCGCCTGGCGGCCCGACTTGCTCTCGAAGATGACGCCGCGCACGGCGCCGTCCTCGACCAGGGGTGCGGCGATCCAGGCGTGGTACAGCAGATGCACCTTGCGCTCGAGCAGCATGTCCTGCGAGGCGAGCTTGAGCCGCTCCGGGTCTATGGTCGGTGACCAGGTGATCACGCCATGGAAGGCGCTGGTGCGGTGCGACCACCAGTCGGCGCGCGCGGGGTCGCGCGAACCCCATTCGCGCGGCTCCGGTCCGGCCACCGCATCCTTGGGCAGTCGCGCGAACACCTCTTCGGCGAAACCGCGGATCACATGACGACCGTCCCAGTCACTCATGCGGTCGATCCAGATCACCAGGCCGCCGGTCGACAGGCCGCCCAGATGGTTGTAGCGCTCGAGCAGCACCACGTCGGCGCCCATGCGCGCGGCCGCCGCGGCGGCCGCGGTGCCGGCCGGGCCGCCGCCCGCCACAAGCACATCGCATTCGCGATATACCGGGATGTCGCGCGCAGCCTCGCGCACCGTGCCCAGGTCGGGCCGCTGGCGAGGGCCGCCTTCCCTGCCGCGGAACATGTCCGAAACGAAGAACTGCTCGTCGGCGTCCTTGTCGCCCATGTGCTGCTCCCGTATGCCTGGTATGGATGCGTGGATTGTAGATCAGCGCGCTTGCAGGCTCGCCGCCAAACGCGGAACATCCGCTCTTTTGAGCGCAAGGCAGGCCATGATCAACACGAGTTACGCGCGACGCGGCATCGCGGTCGCCTCGCATTCGCTGGCCGCCCAGTCCGCCGCAGCGGTGCTGCGCGAGGGCGGCAACGCCATCGAGGCCATGGTGGCCGCCGCATCGACCATTGCGGTCGTCTATCCGCACATGACCGGCATCGGCGGGGACGCATTCTGGGTGATCGCGGCGCCCGGCGCGGCGCCGGTTGCCATCGATGCCTGCGGTCCGGCGGCGGCGGCGGCCTCGATCGACTGGTACCGCGAGCGCGGCCTGAAGACGATCCCGCCGCGCGGGCCACTGGCTGCCAACACCGTGGCCGGCACCATCTCCGGATGGGAGCTGGCCTTGCGGATGTCGGCGGAACAATGGGGCGGCCGTCTGCCGCTGGCCCGCCTTCTGGAAGATTCCATCCATTACGCCGAGCAGGGCGTGCCGGTCACCGCCAGCCAGGAGGCGAACACGCGCGGCAAGCGCGCCGAACTGGAGTCTGTGCCGGGATTCGCCGCGCGCTTCATGCCCGGCGGCGAGGTGCCGGCGTGTGGCGCGCTGTACGCACAGAAGATCCTGGGCGCCACCTTGCGCAGGCTGGCCGAGGCCGGGCTGGGCGATTTCTACCGCGGCGACCTGGCGCGCTCGATGGCGGCAGATCTTGCCGCCGCCGGCAGCCCGCTGGTGCTCGCCGACCTCGAGGCGCACCGGGCCAGGCAGGTGGTGCCGCTCGAACTCGCGCACTCGACGGGTACGCTGTACAACATGACGCCGCCCACGCAGGGCGTGATCTCGCTCGCCATCCTCGGCATTCTCGACCGGCTCGGTCTGCAGAATTACGCGGCCGACAGCGCCGACCACGTGCATGCGGTGGTCGAGGCGACTAAGCAGGCCTTCCTCGAGATCCGGGACAAGCACGTGACCGATCCGGCCTGGATGAAGCTGGAGCCGCAGTCGCTGCTCGACGACGCGCGGCTCGCGGCGCTGGCGGCGAACATCGACATGCGCAAGGCCCGCCCGTGGGGCGGCAAGTCCAAGCCCGGCGGCACGATCTGGATGGGCGTGATCGACGGCGAGGGACGCGCGGTCAGTTTCATCCAGAGCATCTATCACGAGTTCGGTTCGGGGCTGGTGCTGCCGGGCACGCATGTCAACTGGCAGAACCGCGGCTGCAGTTTTTCGCTGGATGCCGCCGCGGTCAATGCGCTCGCCCCCGGCAAGAAGCCGTTTCACACATTGAATCCGGCATTGGCACGTCTGACCGACGGACGCACCATGGTCTACGGCACCATGGGCGGCGACGGCCAGCCGCAGACCCAGGCTGCGGTTTTCACGCGTTACGCGGTGTTCGGCCAGACGGTGCAGCGCGCGGTGAGCGCGCCGCGCTGGCTGCTGGGACGCACCTGGGGCTCGGTGTCGGAGACGCTCAAGCTCGAATCGCGCTTCGGTGCCGACCTGATCGAAGAGTTGCGCGCGCGCGGCCACGACCTCGAGGTGCTTGGCGACTTCGAGGAAACCATGGGCCATGCCGGTGCGCTGGTGCGACATCCCGACGGGGCCCTGGAGGGCGGCTTCGATCCGCGTGGCGATGGGGCGGTGGCCGGTTACTGAGCGCGACCGGGGGCGAACCGCTCGCGGAGCGGCGAAAGTGGAAAACGGCCCGCACATGCGGTACAGTTTTGCAGCCCGGACAGCGCTTGGGCTTGATCCACGGGGGGATCTGCATGTTCGCAATCGTCTACAAGTCCGACGGGTTTCCGATCTGCCGCCAGGTGGAGGGCGTCTCGCCGGATCCGGTGGTTACCTGGTCGACCGAGGATTCGGCGAAGGCCTTCATCGCCTCGAAGGGCGGCGACGCCGATTTCCAGGCGGTGGCCATCACCGACGACGCGATGGACCAGATCGCGAAGGCCATGGGTTGCCCGGTCGGGTCGCTGATGTTCGACCCCTATCCCGGCTGATCGCGCAGGGCTGATGGCGCCGGGTCGAACCCCGCGCCTAGATCTCGAGATTGTCTATCAGACGCGTCGCGCCGAGTTTCGCGGCGCCCAGCACCACCAGCCGTCCCGGCCCGTCCGCATCGCTCGCGACAGCCAGATCGGCGCGCCTGCGCACGCTGACGTAGTCCGGCGTCCAGCCCGCGCCGTGCAGCGCCTGCGCTGCACCTCGGGCGAGCGCTTCGACATCGCGCACGCCGCCGCGTATCGCATCGCGAACCATGGCCAGCTGCGCGTGCAGCCTGGGCGCTTCGGCGCGCTCCGCGGCCGATAGATAGTTGTTGCGCGAACTCATCGCCAGGCCGTCGGGTTCGCGTACCGTTTCCCCGGCCAGTATCTCGATCGGCAGGTCGAACTGCGCAGTCATGTTGCGGACGATCATCAGTTGCTGATAGTCCTTCATGCCGAAGGCGGCAACCTGCGGTTGCACGCAGTTGAACAGTTTGAGCACCACCGTGGCCACACCGTGGAAGAAGCGCGGGCGGAATGCGCCCTCGAGTTCCTCAGCGATCGCCGGGGGCTGCACGATGTAGGTCTGCGGCTGCGGGTAAAGCACGGTTTCGTCCGGCGCGAACAGCAGGTCTACGCCGGCGGCGCGCAGCCTTGCGCAATCGTCCTCGAAGGTGCGCGGGTAGCGTTCGAAGTCCTCGCTGGGCGCGAACTGCAGCCGGTTGACGAAGATGCTGACCGCGACGCGCGGCGCGCGCGTGCGTGCCAGCGCCACCAGCGAGACATGACCGGCGTGCAGATTGCCCATGGTCGGCACGAAGGCCAGCGCGCCCAGCGCCGCCCGCGCCTCGCGCAGTTCCGCGATGCTGCGGACGATGCGCATCAGTAGCAGTTCTCCGGACCCGGGAAGCTGCCGTCCTTGACCGCCTTGATGTAGGCGGCGATGGCGGCCGAAACGCTGCCTGCGCCGTCCATGAAGTTCCTGGCGAACTTCGGCGGGTAGACGGGCACGCCCAGCATGTCGTGCATGACCAGTACCTGTCCGGAGCAGTCGGGGCCCGCGCCGATGCCTATGGTCGGCACCGTGATGCTCGCCGTGACCGCGCCGGCCACGGCGGCGGGAATGCCTTCCATCAGCACGATCGAGGCGCCGGCCGCCGCCAGCGCCTTGGCGTCGTCGATGATGCGTTGCGCGCCCTGCGGGTCGCGGCCCTGCACCCGGAACCCGCCCAGCGCGTGGACCGACTGCGGCACCAGGCCGATATGCGCGCACACCGGCACGCCGCGCTCGGCGAGGAAGGCCACGGTGCCGGCCATGTAGGCGCCGCCCTCGAGTTTGACCATCTGCGCGCCAGCCGCCATCAGGCGCGCGGAGCTGCGCAGCGCCTGCTGCGGGCTCTCCTGGTATGCGCCGAACGGCAGGTCGGCGAGGATGAAGGCGCGCTGCGCGCCGCGCACCACGCTTTCGGTGTGATAGGCGATGTTCTCCAGGGTCACCGCCAGCGTGGAATCGCGGCCGTGCACGACCATGCCCAGCGAATCGCCGACCAGCAGCGTTTCCACGCCGGCGGCGTCCATCACGCGCGCGAAGCTGGCCTCGTAGGCGGTGAGCATGGTGATCTTGGATTTCTCGGCGTGCAGCTTCGAGAGATCCCTGAGGGTCAGTCTGGGCATGGGTCCCGTCCTTGTCGTTATCGTCCGGCCTCGGTCAGCCGCCGCTGTTGAAGAACTCACGCCGGCTGCGCATGGTCTCGATGCGGTGCAACAGTAAATCAAGATCGGCGTCGCGATCAATGAAGTTGAGGTTTTCGGAATTTACGATCAGCACCGGAGCGGCGCTGTAGTGGTAGAAGAAGCGTGTGTAGGTCTCGGCCAGCAAGGCCAGGTATTCCTCGCTGACCGGGCGCTCCCAGGCGATGCCGCGCTTGCGCACGCGCTCGATCAGCGTGTCGGGCTGCGCCTGGAGGTAGATCACCAGGTCCGGCTGCGGCGCCTGGGGCTTGAGCGTCTCGAAGATGCGCCCGTACAGCGCCAGTTCGTCGCCCGACAGGGTGATGCGCGCGAACAGCGGGTCCTTGTCGATCAGGAAGTCGGACACCGTCACGCGACCGAACATGTCGAGCTGTGCAAGCGGCTCGAGCTGCTTGGCGCGCTGGAACAGGAAGAACAGTTGCGTGGGCAGCGCGAAGCGCGCCATGTCCTGATAGAAGCGCTCGAGGAACGGATTGTCGCCCGGTTCCTCGAGCAGCAGCTCGGCCGACAGCCTCTCACCCAGCCGGCGGGCGAGGCTGGTCTTGCCCACGCCTATCGGGCCCTCCACCACCACATAGCGCAACTTGTCCAGGGGTCGGTTCATGGCTAGGCCCGGAAGATGAAGTACACGGCACCGAGTATGCACAGCGCCGCCCACAGGTAGTCCCATTTCAGCGGCTGCTGCATGTAGAAGACGGCGAACGGCACGAACACGGCCAGCGTGACGACCTCCTGCAGGATCTTCAGCTGGCCCAGCGACATTTGCGTGTAGCCGATGCGGTTGGCGGGCACCTGGAGCAGGTACTCGAACAGCGCGATGCCCCAGGAGGCGAGCGCGGCGATGTACCAGGGTTTGGCCGACATGTCCTTCAGGTGCGCGTACCACGCGAAGGTCATGAACACGTTGGAGGCCGCCAGCATCAGCGTGGTGATCGCGATGGTCGAGATCTGCACTCAGGCCTCCCGCTCGCAGTGCTGGCCGGCGACCCCGGCCAGCAGCTCGCCGACCGGTCCGCGCCCCGGCACCTGCGCCTGCGGCGCGATCTCGGCCAGCAAGCGCAGCACGAAAGCGCGCTCGTGCATGCGCGGATGCGGCAACGCGAGGCGCAACGTGTCGCGCGTCTGGCCGCCGTACAGCAGCAGGTCGAGGTCGAGGGTGCGCGGCGCGTTGGCGAAGCTGCGCTTGCGTCCGTGGGCGTGCTCGATGGCCTGCAGCCGTTCGAGCAGCGCGTCGGCGGCAAGCGCGGTATCGACGCAAGCCACGGCGTTGACGTACTCGGGCTGATCGGCATGGCCGACCGGCGCGGAACGCCACAGCGATGAGCGCGAGGTGAGCTCGGTGTCGGGCAGGCGGGCCAGTTCTTCGAGGGCGGCCAGCACCTGGCGGCGGGGATCGTCCAGATTGGCGCCCAGGCCGATGTAGGCGCGGGTCCTCACCGGACGCTCACTCCGGCGAGGATTCGGCTTCGCCGCCGCCCGGCCCGGAGGGGCGCTTCTTGCGCTTGCGGCGGCGCTTCTTGGCCGGACCGGTGTCCGGCTGCAGCATGGCCTCGCGCGTCTCGGCATCGGCGAACTGGAACGAGCGCCACCAGGCCTCCAGTTCCTCGGGCACTTCGCCGCTCGCGGCGCGCAGTGCCAGGAAGTCGTAGGCCATGCGAAAGCGCGGTGATTCGAGCAGGCGGTAAGGCCGCAGCCCGGAGCGCTGCTCGAAGCGCGACTGCATGCCCCACACCTCGCGCATGGTGGCCGTGAGCTTGCGCGTGATGGCCAGCTTCTCGCACTGGGTCTCGAGCACTTCGTCCATGGCCGCCTCGAGCGCCAGTGCGGGACGCTCGCCGCGCTTCTCATGCGCCTTCGAGGCCGCCAGCACCTCGTGCCAGAGCAGGGCGGCAAAAAGGAAGGCCGGCGACACCGGCCGGTCGGTCTTCACCCGCTCGTCGGTCTGCGCAAGCGCCAGGGTCACGAAGCGCTCGCCCAGCGGCTGGTTGAGGATCACGTCGAGCAGCGGCAGCAGTCCCTTGGACAGGCCCTCGTCGCGCAGGCGCCGCAGGCAGGCGCTGGCGTGTCCGGACATCAGCAGCTTGAGCATCTCGTCGAACAGGCGCGCCGGCGGCACGTTCTCGATCAGGCGCGCCAGCTTCTTGATCGGCGCGCGCGAGGAGGATTCGATCGACAGTCCCAGCTTGGCCGCCAGGCGCACCGCGCGCAGCATGCGCACCGGATCCTCGCGGTAGCGCGTCTCCGGGTCGCCGATCAGGCGCATGGTGCGCTTCTTCAGGTCGGCCAGGCCGCCGTGGAAGTCGATGACCTCTTCGCTGGCCGGGTCGTAATAGAGGGCGTTGACCGAGAAGTCGCGGCGGCGCGCGTCCTCCTGCTGGGTGCCGAACACGTTGTCGCGCAGCACGCGCCCGTGCTCGTCCTTTTCCGCGCTGCCGTCGTCTGCGGCGCGGAAGGTCGACACCTCGACCGTCTCCTGGCCGATCACCACGTGCACGATGCGAAAACGCCGCCCGATAAGCAGCGCGCGACGGAACAGCGGCTTGACCTGCTCGGGCCGCGCGTTGGTGGCCACGTCGTAGTCTTTAGGCGTGGCGCCGAGCAGCAGGTCGCGCACCGCGCCACCCACCACGTAGGCGGAGAAACCGGCCTCGTGCAGCGCGGCGCAGGTCTTCAGGGCGGCAGGGCTGATGCGATTGCGGTCGATGCCGTGCCGCGAGCGCGGGACGCGCTGCGGACCGGCCTCCTTGAGGCCCAGGACCTTGCGGATGAACTTCTTGATCATGCGGGGCGGATTCTATCGCAGAGAGATCGCCGGCCAGCCGCGGGTCGCGGCTTCGGCGGCGAGCGTGTCGTCGGGATCCACCGCCACGGGGTGCGTGACGATGGACAGCAGGGGCAGGTCGTTCAGGGAATCGCTGTAGAAGGTGCTGGCCTCGAAATCGGCGAGCGCGTGGCCCAACCCGCCCAGCCACTGGTGCAGGCGCACGATCTTGCCTTCGCGAAAGCATGGTGTGCCGGCGACCTTGCCGGTGAACAGGCCGTCCACCTGCTCGGGTTCGGTGGCCAGCAGGTGGGGGATGCCGAATTCGCGGGCGATGGGCGCGGTCACGAAGCTGTTGGTGGCGGTGATCACGGCGCACAGATCGCCCGCCTCCAGGTGTCGCCGCACCAGCGCCCGCGCCGGTGCGGCCATCATCGGCCGGATGCGGGTGTCCATGAAATCGGCGTGCCAGCGCGCCAGGTCTTCGGGCGTGTGGCGCGCCAGCGGACCCAGGGCGAAACCCAGGTACTCGTGGATGTCCAGAACGCCGGCCTTGTACTGCTCGTAGAAGGCCTGGTTCTGCGCCTCGTACTCGTCGCGCTCGAGCACGCCGCGGTCGACCAGGAACTGTCCCCACTCGTAGTCGCTGTCGCCGGCGAGCAGGGTGTTGTCCAGGTCGAACAGTGTCAGCCGGGATGCCGAGGCCACCGTCATGCCTGCGCTTCCAGTTCTGACAGCGCAGCGCGCACCAGCGGCAGGGTCAGCGGCCGCCGGTGCGACAGGGAATAGCCGTCGAGGTGGGCCATCAGCGAGACCAGCGTGGGCAGATCGCGGCGCACATGCGCGAGCAGGTACCAGATCACCTCGTCGGCGATGCGCAGGCCGCGCCGCGCGGCCTCCTCGCGCAGGTACACCGCACGCTGCTCGTCGCTGAGCGGGCGAACCTGGTAGACCAGTCCCCAGCCCAGGCGGCTGCGCAGGTCTTCGCGCAGGGCGAGCTGGGCCGGCGGCAGCGGGCCGGCGGCGAGCACGGCGCCGCCGTCCTCCCGCGCCGCATTGATGCGGTTGAAAAGGTCGATCTGCGCGTCCGCGGCGAGGCGATCGACGTCGTCGGCGATCCACAGGCGCTGCGGCTCGCGCGCGGCGGCGCGCGTCGCCTGCAGCAGGTGGCTGCGTCCGCAGCCCGCGTCGCCCCACAGGTAGACCATCGACTCCGCGCTGGCGCCTCCGGCCATCGCGCGCAGGTGCGCGAGCAGTTCGGCGTTGTCGCCGGCGACGAAGTTGTCCAGCGTCGGTGCGCGCGGCGGCGCGATCTCCAGAACCAGTTGGCGCATGCTCACCGCGGTTCGCCGTCGCCGTCCTCGGCCGCCTGCGGCGCGGCGGGCGTGTCTTCGAGAAACAGCGGGCTGCGCAGGTAGACGAGGCGCAGGTGGCGCAGGCCGACCAGCAGGGCGGCGCTGGCCGGCAGCGCGAGCAACACGCCAAAGAAGCCGAACAGCTGGCCGAAGGCCAGCAGCGCGAAGATCACCGCCACCGGGTGCAGGCCGATGCGCTCGCCGACCAGCAGCGGGGTGACCACCAGGCTCTCGAGCATCTGGCCCGCTGCGAGCACCAGCGCCACCAGCAGGATGCCGGTCGGCGTGTCGAACTGCAGCAGCGCGGTGATCACCGCCAGCGTGTAGCCGAGTACCGGCCCGGCGTAGGGCACGATGGTCAGCAGCCCGGTGATCAGTCCGACCGGCAACGCGAACTCCAGGCCGGTGAACCACAGCCCGAGGGCGTAGTAGGCGCTCATGGCCAGGATCACCGTAAGCTGGCCTCGCAGGAACTCGGCCAGCACCGCGTCGATCTCGCGCGCGATCTGCAGGATCTTGGCGTGCATCCGGCGCGGCAGCATGCCGTCGATGCGTGAGATCACCACGTTCCAGTCGCGCAACAGGTAGAACAGCACGACCGGCACCAGCAGGAGGTTGGCGAGGAATCCGAGCAGCGCGAGCCCGCCGATCTTGGCAGAATCGAGCAGTCGCGGCAGCAGGTCGTCCTTGGTCTGCAGCGCTTCGCCGGCCCACTGGCGCAGGCTGGCGATGTCCAGGCTCAGTTCCACGCCGGTGCGCTCGCGGATCCATGGCACGGCGTGAAGATTGAGCCAGTTGAGGAAATCCGGCAGCCGTTCGGAAAGCATGCGCCCCTCGCGCACGAACAGCGGCACGATGAGCAGCAGCACGACGACCATCGCGGCGATGCCCAGCAGCAGAACGATGCCGGCCGCCAGGCTGCGCGGCACGCGCTTGGCGGCCAGGCGTCCGACCAGCGGATTCAGGATGTAGGCGAGGATGGCGCCGGCGAGGAAAGGCGCGAGGATGGGCGACAGGACGTAGAGCAGCGCCACGCCAGCGAACGCGATGGCGAGCCATGCCCAGACACGCCCGTTGGCCAAGCCAAGCCCTGTCATTTAACGTAAAATACGAGAGGAAAAACACGTAACTCTATCACGCGGACCCAGAGCGAAGCCCCTGCGGTGCGCGGCCCTTCCCCAGGAATCCGAGCAAGGCGACAGACGCATGAAACCAGGCCTCTCCTACCGCGACGCGGGCGTGGACATCGATGCCGGGGACGACCTGGTCGAAGCAATCAAGCCGTACGCGCGGCGCACCATGCGCCCCGAGGTGCTGGCCGGCATCGGCGGTTTCGGCGCGTTGTTCGAGGTTCCCAAGAAGTACCGCGAGCCGGTGCTGGTTTCCGGCACCGACGGCGTGGGCACCAAGCTCAAGCTCGCGTTCGCGCTGAACCGCCATGACACGGTGGGCGTGGACCTGGTCGGCATGAGCGTGAACGACGTGCTGGTGCAGGGCGCCGAGCCGTTGTTCTTCCTCGACTATTTCGCCTGCGGCAAGCTCGAGCAGGGCATTGCCGCCGAAGTCATACGCGGCATCGCGGCGGGCTGCGAACTGGCCGGTTGCGCGCTGATCGGCGGCGAGACCGCCGAGATGCCGGGCATGTACCCGGCCGGCGAGTACGACCTGGCCGGCTTCTGCGTTGGCGCGGTCGAGCGTCCGCGCATCATCGACGGCAAGTCGATCGTGCCCGGCGACATCGTTCTCGGCCTGGCGTCCTCGGGCGCGCACTCCAACGGCTATTCGCTGATCCGCAAGATCATCGAGCGCGCCAATCCCGACATGGGCGCCGACTTCCACGGCCGCCCGTTCGGTGACGCGATCATGGCGCCGACGCGCATCTACGTCAAGCCGCTGCTGGCGCTGCTGCAGGCGCTGCCGGTCAAGGGCATGGCGCACATCACCGGCGGCGGCATCACCGGCAACGTGCCGCGCGTGCTGCCCGAGGCGGTGCGCGCCGTCATCGACGGCAAGTCCTGGAAGCGTCCGGCGCTGTTCGAGTGGCTGCAGCGCGAAGGCGGGGTGGCCGAAGACGAGATGCATCGCGTGTTCAACTGCGGCATCGGCATGGTGGTGATCGTCGCCGCCGGGGACGCCGCGCAGGCTGCGCAGTTGCTTGCCGCCGCGGGCGAGACCGTGCACACGATAGGCCGCATCGAGAAGCGCGACGACGGGCCGCAGACCATCGTCGTCTAGCGCGGCCTGCCCGCAGCCCGCTAGGAGCCGCGTCGCGCCAGCCAGATGCCGACCAGCACCACGATGCCGCCGGCGATCTGCAGCGGCACCAGGGGTTCGGACAGCAGCACCCAGGCGAACACGCCGGCCATCACCGGCTGGAACAGCAGACTCACCGAGGAGAACGCCGCCGGCAGGTGGGCGAGCGCGTAGGTGATCAGGCCCTGGCCTGCGGAGTGCGAGATCAGCGCGATGCCCAGCAGCTTCAGCCAGCCCGCGGTGCTGTCCGGGCAGCATCTGCTCGCCGGTGGCCAGCGCCACGGGCAGCAGGATCACCGCGGTCACCGTGGTGGTGACCGCCATCAGGTACAGCGTGGCCGCGCCGCCGTCGCGCAGGCGCTTCACGGTCAGCAGGTACCAGGCATAGAACATCGCGGTGACCACGGCCAGGCCGTCGCCGGCCAGCGCCGTCGGCGAGAATGCCATGCTGGTGCTGACCAGCATGCACACGCCGACCAGCGCCGTCGTCAGGCCCGCGGCGAACAGCCGGCTCGGCGCCTGCCGGTACAGCAGCCAGGCGCTCAGCGTCACGAAGATCGCCGCCAGGTTGGCCAGCAGCGTCGAGTTGGCCACCGAAGTCAGCTTGATCGACAGGTGCCAGAAGCCCAGGTCGCCGGCGAAGGCGATGCCGGCGGCGATCAGCAGCGGCCACGAGATGGGTGCGCGCGCTGCCGCGGCACCCCGGGCCGGCTTGTCCTGCAACGCGAACCAGAGCGCCCACAGCACGGGCACGGCCAGCGCGACGCGCCAGAAGGCGGTCGCCGTGGGTCCCGTTTCCGATACGCGCACGAAGATCGGCGACATGCCGATGCAGGTGGCGCCGGCGAACAGCGCCAGCAGGGCGCCGAGCGGGAAGGCTTTGTGTGTGGCGGCGCGCATGAAGGACGCGATACTAGCAATTAACGCTGCGGTGCAACCCGTGGCGCGGCGCCCGGGTGTTAAAATTTTCCCGCCCCATGAGCACGCCCGAGACCCCGAAAACAGACGACGCAGGACGCGCCCCGCGCTTCGTGCACCTGCGCCTGCACAGCGAATATTCGGTCACCGACGGCATCGTGCGCATCGACGACGCGGTGGCCCGCGCGGCGGCCGACGGCATGCCGGCCCTGGCGCTGACCGACGTGTGCAACCTGTTCGGCCTGGTGAAGTTCTACAAGGCTGCGCGCGGCAAGGGCGTCAAGCCGCTGATCGGCGCCGATTGCTGGGTCACCAACGAGGCCGAGCGCGACAAGCCTTCGCGCATCCTGCTGCTGGCGGCTTCGCGTGCCGGCTACCTGCGCCTGTCCGAACTGCTTTCGCGGGCCTGGTTGGGCAACCAGCACCGCGCGCGCGCCGGACTGCGCAAGGAATGGCTGGCCGACGGCGGCAGCGAAGGCCTGATCGCGCTCTCCGGCGCGGCCTACGGCGAGGTCGGCATCGCGCTGGCGGCCGACAACCCGGCCGCGGCCGAGGCGCTGGCACTCGAGTGGTCGCGGATGTTCCCCGGCCGCTATTACATCGAGCTGCAGCGCGCGGGGTTTCCCAACGGCGAGACGCTGGTGGCGCGCAGCGTGCAACTGGCCGGCAGGCTCGGGCTGCCGGTGGTGGCCACCCATCCGGTGCAGTTCCTCGACACCGACGATTTCAAGGCGCACGAGGCGCGCGTGTGCATCTCGCAGGGCTATGTGCTGGGCGACCAGCGCCGGCCCAAGCTGTTCACCCCGGAGCAGTATTTCAAGAGCCAGGACGAGATGGCGGCGCTGTTCGCCGACATCCCGCAGGCGCTCGAGAACGCGGTGGAGATCGCGCGCCGTTGCAGCCTGGCGGTGGAACTGGGCAAGTCCCGGCTGCCGCTGTTCCCGACGCCCGAGGGCGTGACGCTGGACGACTATCTCGGCCAGCAGGCGCACGAGGGCCTCACCCTGCGCCTGGCCAAGCTGTTTCCGGACGCCGCGGCGCGCGCCGCGGCCGAGCCCGGCTATCGCGAGCGCCTGGATTTCGAGATCAAGACCATCGTGCAGATGGGCTTTCCCGGCTACTTCCTGATCGTCGCGGACTTCATCAACTGGGCCAAGAACAACGGCGTGCCGGTCGGGCCCGGGCGCGGCTCGGGCGCGGGCTCGCTGGTGGCGTACTCGCTGGGCATCACCGACCTCGACCCGATCCGGTACGAGCTGCTGTTCGAGCGCTTCCTGAATCCGGAGCGCGTGTCGATGCCCGACTTCGACATCGATTTCTGCCAGGACGGGCGCGACCGGGTGATCGAGTACGTGCGCAACAAGTACGGCGCCGACAGCGTCTCGCAGATCGCCACCTTCGGCACCATGGCCGCGCGCGCCGTGGTGCGCGACACCGGCCGCGTGCTCGACCTGGGCTACAACTTCTGCGACCAGATCGCCAAGCTGATTCCCTTCCAGCCCGGCAAGACCATCACGCTGGAGGACGCGCGCAGGATGGAGCCGCTGCTGGCCGAGCGCGAGAAGAAGGAGGACGAGGTGCGCGAACTGCTCGAGCTGGGCGGCAAGCTCGAGGGCCTGACGCGCAACGTGGGCATGCATGCCGGCGGCGTGCTGATCGCGCCGGGCAAGCTCACCGACTTCTGCCCGCTGTACGCGGCCGAGGGCACGGACAATGTGATCTCGCAGCTGGACAAGGACGACGTCGAAGCCGTCGGCCTGGTGAAGTTCGACTTCCTGGGGCTCACCACGCTCACCATCCTCGACTGGGCGGTGCGCTACGTGCGCCTGCTCGGCGACCGGGACTTCGACCTCGACAAGGTGCCGCTCGACGACCGCGCCGCCTACGACATGCTCTCGGCCGGCAACACCACCGCCGTGTTCCAGCTGGAATCGCGCGGCATGCGGGACATGATCAAGCGCGCCCGCCCCGACCGCTTCGAGGACATCATCGCGCTGGTGGCGCTGTACCGCCCGGGACCGATGGACCTGATCCCCGACTTCATCGAGCGCAAGCACGGACGCCAGCGCGTCGAGTACGTGCACCCGCTGCTCGAGGGCGTGCTCAAGCCCACCTACGGGATCATGGTGTACCAGGAGCAGGTGATGCAGGCCGCGCAGCTCTGCGCCGGCTACTCGCTGGGCGGCGCCGACATGCTGCGCCGCGCGATGGGCAAGAAGAAGGCCGAAGAGATGGCCGAGCAGCGCGCCATCTTCGTCGCCGGCGCCGCGGAGAAGGGCATCGAGAAGGCCAAGGCGAACGAGATCTTCGACTACATGGAGAAGTTCGCGGGCTACGGCTTCAACAAGTCGCATGCCGCCGCGTACGCGCTGGTCGCCTATCACACGGCGTACATGAAGGCGCACCACGCGGCGGCCTTCATGGCGGCCAACTTGTCGGCCGTCATGGACGACACCGACAAGGTGCGCGCGCTGCAGGAAGACTGCGTGGCCAACGGCATCCGGGTGCTGCCGCCGGACGTCAATGCCTCGGACTACCGCTTCGTCCCCATCGACGCGAAGACCGTGCGGTACGGCCTGGGCGGCATCCGCGGCACCGGCCGGTCGGCGATCGAGAACATCATGGCGGCGCGCAAGGAGCGGCCGTTCGCCGACCTGTTCGATTTCTGCCGGCGCGTGGACAAGCGCACCGTCAACCGCCGTGCCATGGAGGCCATGGTGCGCGCCGGGGCGTTCGATTCGCTGGAGCCCAACCGCGCCGCCCTGCTCGCGTCGGTCGGCCTGGCCATCGAGGCGGCCGAGCAGGACGAGCGCCAGGCCTCGCAGGTCAGCCTGTTCGGCGATCCCTCGGAGTCGCGCAGCGCCGCGCTGAAGCTGGTCGAGACGCGCGCCTGGGACCTGAAGCAGAAACTGATCGAAGAGAAGGTCGCGCTGGGCTTCACGCTCTCCGGGCACCTGTTCGACGTCTATGCGCGCGACCTGGAGGGCTTCTCGCGAACCCCGCTGGCCAGGCTGGCGCCCACCCAGGGCACGGTGTGGATGGCCGGCATCGTCGCCGCAGCGCGCGCGCAGATGACGCGGCGCGGCAAGATGATGGTGGTGACGTTGGACGACGGTTCGGCGCAGGTCGAGATCACGGTGTTCAACGAACTGTTCGAGCGCCATCGCGACAAGCTCAAGGAGGACTCGCTGCTGGTGGTGAACGGCAAGGTGCAGGAGGACAACTTCTCCGGCGGCATGCGCGTCACCTCCGAGGACCTGCTCGACCTGGCCACGCTGCGCGCGCGCTACGGCCAGCGTCTGCGCATCGCCATGAACGGACAGTCCGACGCGAACAAGCTCAAGGAACTGCTCGCGCCCTATCGCGCCGGCGGGCAGGGCGGCGGCTGCCGCGTGATGGTCCATTACCACAACGGCACCGCCGAGGTTGACGTGGTGCTGGGTGCGGAGTGGCGCGTGCGCCCCGACGAGCTGTTGCTCAGCCAGCTCGGCGAATGGCTGAGCCCGCACAACGTGCAGCTCACCTATGCCGGGGCCGCCGCTCCGTCCTACGAGTAAAAGTTGTCGGATTTGACGACTGCATTGCCCTGAAACCCGCTCCAGAAGCGGATTTCGCGAAACAGAAGTTCAACTTTATTTGCGTTCCCGCAGCGCCGCAAAGGCCAGGGCGGCGCCGCTCAACGCATCCCAGCCCGAGGTGTGGCCGACCGCGGCGACGCGCGCCAGCGGCACCTCGAGATCCGCCGCGCCGGACAGCAGGGCGGCGAGCATGTCGTGCACGGCCTCGCCGCATTCGCCCTGCGCCGCGCACGCCAGGTGTGCGCGGCTGATGCGGCTGGTGCCGGTGGCGGCCCGCGGCAGCACGTATGCCGCCAGCGCCTCCGCGGCCCGATTGCGACCGGCGGCGCGCAAGGCGGCGAGCGCGCCGCCCAGCAGGTCGTCTCCCGCCGGCGTGAGCCCGGGACCCAGGCCGATCAGCGCCGCGACCGCCTGCGGCACCGGCAGGGTGCTGCCCGCCTGCAGGGGGTGTTCCGCGCGTTCCGCGGTCGTGATCCAGTCAGCCAGTGCGTCGGCCGAAGCCTGCGAGCCGGCCAGCGGAGCGTCGCGCAGCGCCAGCGGCGCGAGCAGGAAGGCGTAGCCCTCGCGCGGCGCGCCGCGCGCCGCGGCCAGGCGCAGGCGGGCCAGGGCATCACGCATGGTGGCCGGACGCCAGGCCGGCAGGGCGGCCGGCTTCCACAGCACCGCGTCGGCCAGATCGACGAGCAGAAGGTCGCCCGGTGCGCTGCGTGGCAACGTGTCGCACAAGGCGTTCAGCGGACCGTTGCCGAGTGCCGCCGTCCCCAGGCAGGCGAGGCCGGCTTCGGTTTCGAAGTACAGGCTGCGCTCGAAGGCGGCGAGCACGCGTGCCGGGGCGCGACCGCGACGCGCGGCCAGCGCGTGGCGACCTGCGCTGCGGACCTTGACCGAGGTGACCGCCGCGCCGGGCACGCGCATGCCGGCGTTCAGCCCGCGACGATCTGCGTGCCGGCCTTGCCCTCGTAGGCGGGCAGCGCCTCGTCGAGGTGGGCGATGATGGCGCGCTTGCCGCCGCCGGCCAGGAAGCGCAGCGCGGCGTCGATCTTGGGCGCCATGCTGCCTTTGGCGAAATGGCCTTCCTTCATGTAGGCCGCCATCTCCGAGGCGCTCACCGTGTCCAGCCAGCGCTGCCCGGGTTTGCCGAAATCGACCGCCACCTGCGACACCGCGGTGAGCAGCATCAGCGTGTCGATGCCCAACTGGTTGGCGAGCAGCGCGGAGGTCAGGTCCTTGTCGATCACCGCAGCCACGCCGGCATGCGAGCCGTCGGGCCGCTGCACCACCGGGATGCCGCCGCCGCCGCCGGCGATCACCGCGATGCCCTGGTCGGACAGCGCGCCGATCAGCTCGAGGTCGAGGATGCGCCGCGGCCGCGGCGAGGCCACCACGTAGCGCCAGCCGCGGCCGGCGTCCTCCATCATGGTCCAGCCCAGCTGCTGCTCGAGGTTGCGAGCCTCTGCTTCGGAGAAGAACGGGCCGATGGGCTTGGAGGGATTCTTGAATCCCGGGTCCTCGGGATCGACCTCGACGCGCGTGATCACGCAGGCGACGCGCCGCTCGTACTCGTCGCGGTGCAGTTCGTCCTCCAGACCCTGCATCAGCAGGTGCGCGATGCCGCCCTGGCTGTGCGCCACGCAGACATCGAGGCGCATCGGCGGCACCTGCTCACGCGCGTAGTACTGGCGCAGCAGGATCTTGCCGACCACCGGGCCATTGCCGTGCGTGAGCACGATGCGGTTGTCCTGCATCAGCAGCGGGGCCAGCGAGCGCGCGGCGCGCGCCGCGACCTGCTCCTGCTCCTCGGTGGTGCCGCGGATGTTCTCGGGATGCGTGGCGTTGCCGCCGATGGCGACCACCAGCCGGCGCGGCGCAGGACCGCCCGCGTCGTTCGCGCCGCTCTTGCGTTGCTTTCCGGGTGTGGAACTCATTTTGGCGATCATAGCAGCGCGCCGGTATAATTTTTCGAATCTCTCCGCGCAGGTTCGCCGAGTCGCCGCGTTCAGCGACCGTCGGCGCCGGCCGGATCACTTCACCCGGGTCACGCCATGTCCATCCAGAAGCTGCTCTCAGGCGCGCCGCGCGTCGTCAACATCGGCTTGTCCGCATTTGCGCAGGATCTGGCCGCGCAGCACGTTCCGGTCGTGCAGGTCGACTGGCGGCCGCCCGCACAGGGCAAGCGCCACCTGGCCGAACTGCTGGCGCGCCTGGCCGCGCACGAGGCGCAGATCGCGTCGGCCAACCAGGAGGCGCTCAAGCGCATGCTGGCCGCCACCCCGGTGCTGGTCGACGTGCAGCCGGCCGGCAGCGTGATCGCCGGCCTGGCCGATCCGCAGGCGCGCATCATCCTGCACGCCGGGCCGCCGATCGACTGGCAGCGCATGTGCGGGCCCATGCAGGGCGCCGTGGCCGGCGCCATCGTGTTCGAAGGCTGGGCGCCGGACCTCGAGTCCGCCGCGCGGCTGGCCGCTTCGGGCGGGGTGCAGTTCCACCCCAACCACCATTTCGACGCGGTCGGCCCGATGACCGGCATGACCACGCGCTCGATGCCGGTGATGGTCGTCGAGAACCGCGCCTTCGGCAATCGCGCCTACTGCATGATCAACGAGGGCCTGGGCAAGGTGATGCGCTTCGGCGCCAACGACGCCTCGGTGATCGAGCGCCTGCGCTGGCTGGCGGACGTGTTCGGCCCGGCTTTCGGCCAGGCCCTGCGCGACACCGGCGGTCTCGATCTGGTGCCGCTGATCTCGCGCGGCCTGGCGATGGGCGACGAGATGCACCAGAGGAACGTCGCCTGCTCGGCGCTGACCCTGCGCGCGCTGGCGCCGCAGCTGGCCAGGGTGGTCGCCGACGGCGAAACCCTGGCGAAGATCCTCGCCTTCATCGCCGGCAACGAGCAGTTTTTCCTGAACATCGGCATGGTGATGGGCAAGAGCATCATGGATCCGGTGCGCGGCATCGCCGGTTCGACGGTGGTGACCGCGATGTGCAGGAACGGCACCGATTTCGGCGTGCGCGTCTCGGGCACCGGCGACGCCTGGTTCACCGCACCCGTGGAGATGCCGCAGGGCCTGTACTTCCCGGGCTACTCCGAGAAGGACGCCAATCCGGACATGGGCGATTCGGCGATCATGGAAACCATCGGCGTGGGCGCCTTTGCCATGGCCACCGCGCCCTCGGTGGTCGGCTTCGTCGGCGCCGGCAGCACCCGGATGCGCTGGCGTTCACCAGTTCGATGGGCGAGATCACGCTGACGCGCAATCCGCGCTGGACCATGCCCGCCCTCGACGCGCAGGGCGTGCCCACCGGCATCGACATACGCCGCGTGGTCGATACCGGCATACAGCCGGCGATCAACACCGGCATCGCGCACCGGCTGCCCGGGGTGGGGCAGGTGGGCGCCGGCGTGTCGCGCGCGCCGCTCGCCTGTTTCGAGCAGGCGCTGCTAGCTTTCGCCACCGGCATGGGAGTGCAGGCATGAGCGCGGTCGTCAACCACGTGCGCCGCGGTTTCTACGCCGATTCCGTGGCGCTGATGCGCATCTCGCGCGCCGTGAGCGCGCTGGCCGGGGTCGAGGCCGCCTCGCTGATGATCGGCACGCCGACCAACCGCGCCTTGCTCGAGGGTTCCGGCCTGCTGGATGCAGACGGCGCCAGGGCGCAGGCCGACGATCTGGTGGTGGCGATCCGCGCCGTCGATGCCGATGCCGCCGCCCGGGCGCTGGTCGAAGCCGAGAAGCTGCTGGCCGGCGGCGCGCAGGGCACTGCCGCAGGTGGTGTGAGCGCGGTGCGCAGCCTGGCCGCGGCCCTGGACGCATTGTCCGATGCCAACCTTGCGGTGATTTCGGTGCCCGGCGAGTTCGCCGCCGCCGAAGCGCGCACCGCCCTGGAACGCGGACTGCACGTCATGATGTTCTCCGACAACGTTTCGGTCGAGGACGAAGTCGAGCTCAAGCGCCTGGCGATCGCCAAGGGGCTGCTGATGATGGGGCCGGATTGCGGCACGGCGCTGATCGGCGGCGCGCCGATCGCCTTCGCCAACGTAGTGCCGCGCGGCGATGTCGGCTTGATCTCGGCCTCCGGCACCGGGCTGCAGGAGGTCAGCAGCCTGCTGGCGCGCAACGGCCGCGGCGTCTCGCACGGCATCGGCGTGGGCGGGCGCGATCTGAAGGAGGCGGTGGGCGGTCTGATGACGCTGGCCGCGTTCGACGCGCTGGAAGCCGACCCGGCCACGCGCCACATCGTGATCATCTCCAAGCCGCCGGCCCGTTCGGTGACCGAGCGCATCGTCGCGCGCGCCGGGCGCAGCTCGAAACCCGTGACGCTGTGCCTGCTGGGTGCGGCACCGATCAGTCTGCCGGGGAACGTGACCCAGGCGGCCACGCTGGCGGCGGCGGTCGAAGCCGTGCTCGGTCATGCGATCGCGACGGAGTCCGCCGCGCCCGCGCGCCGCGCAAGGGCTGGCTGCGTGGCCTGTTCTGTGGCGGCACCCTGTGCAGCGAGGCGCAGATCGTGCTGATGGCGGCCGGCCTGTCGGTGCAGTCCAACGTGCCGGTTCCCGGTGCGGGCGAGACCGCCGGCCCCGATGTCGCCGGGCACAGCCTGATCGACCTCGGGGACGACGAGTACACGCGCGGCCGCCCGCATCCGATGATCGATCCCGAGTTGCGCAACGATCTGTTAAAGAGTGTTCTGGCCGATCGTTCGGTGGCGGTGGTGCTGATCGATCTGGTCATCGGTTACGGCGCGCATGCCGACCCGGCCGGCCTGATCGCCGATGCGCTGGCCGCGGCGCCGGCCGGCCATGCGATGGTGATCGCCTCGGTGAGCGGCACCGATGGCGATCCGCAAAGCCATCCGCGGCAGGTCGCCACGCTGCGTGCCGCAGGCGTGCTGGTGGCGGCGTCCAATGCGCAGGCGGCGGCGCTCGCCGCGCGCGCGCTCGCCTAGCGCTGCGTTCCTCCGGGGTGTGAACCGCCTATGGGCGTGTGGTAATCTCGCCGCTGAAATTTTCTGACTTTTCGTATAGCCCGCAGCACAGAACAAGGGGAAACACATGCGCACCGGATTGCTGGTCATTGCAGGGCTTGCCCTGATCGGATTCCTGGCGGTGGCCGTGGTGCTGCCGCAGATGGAAGGCGGCAAGGCCAAGGAAGCCGGCGCCGCCCTGGTGGCAGGCGCCGAGGAGGCCAAGGCCAAGGTGGCCGCCGCCGCCGAGAAATCGGGCAACCTCGCCGGGTCCGGCGCGGAAGTGAAGCTCGCCAACAAGACCGACCCCAAGCACGGCGAACTGAAGTGGGTGGTGGAAGGCAACGGCGTGATCCGCGGCTGGAACGAGAAGAACGGACTGGAGATCACGCTGAAGCCGGCGCTGGCCGGCGGCAAGGTCGCCTGGAGCTGCAGCGGCTATACGCGCGACGCGATGCCGGTGGCTTGCGGCGGGAAGTAAGTAGCAGGGGATCCGGGCCCCTTCCGCTGCGCGGGGCCCTCCCGGATCCCCCGCACCCCCTGGGCGCTTCGCTTCCGGTTCGTTCGAACGTGCGCAAGGCATCCCCGGCATGGGCGGCTTAGGCCGCCTTTTTCTTTTGCGGCGACGGGGCGCTTTTCTACGCTTCGATCAGGGTGCGGGCGCGCGCCAGGGCGGCGGGCAGGTCGGGCTGCACGTTGTCGGCGCCCAGCGTGTCAAGGAAGCCGCTGCGCCGGATCAGCGACAGCGGCTGCTCGGTGCAGCCGGCCAGCACCAGGCGGTTGCCGTTCTTGGCCAGCGCCTTGTGCAGGGCATGCAGCGCATCCAGTCCGGTGGTGTCCATGTTGATCAGCTGGTGCATCTCGAGGACCAGGACCCTGGGTTGCGGGCGCGCCGGATCCAGCAGTGCCTCGAGCTTGGAAACCGCGCCGAAGAACAGCGAGCCGAACATTCGGTAGGCCTGCACCCCCTCGACCGCGCCCTGCATCTCCACGCCGTCGGCGATGGGTTCGATGCGCGTGATGCTCGAGATGCGGTAGATGAAGAACAGGCTGGCCAGCACCAGCCCGACCTCGACCGCGACGGTGAGGTCGAAGATCACCGTCAGCAGGAAGGTCGAGAGCATGATGGTGCGGTAGGTGGTGTTGAACTGGCGCAGGCGCGCGAACTCGCGCCACTCGCCCATGTTCCAGGCCACCATCAGCAGGATGGCCGAGAGCGCGGCCAGCGGGATGTTCTCGGCCAGCGGCGCGGCGACCAGGATCACCGCCAGCAGGGTCAGGCGTGCACGATGCCGGCGATCGGGGTGCGCGCGCCGCTGCGCACGTTGGTGACCGTGCGCGCGATGGTGCCGGTGGCCGCGATGCCGCCGAAGAACGGCGTGATGAAATTGGCGATGCCCTGTGCCATGAGTTCCTGGTTGGGGTCGTGGCGGTCCTCGGTCATGCTGTCGGCCACGCGCGCGCACAGCAGCGACTCGATCGCGCCGAGCAGGGCGATGGTCAGCGTGGGCGCCACCAGCTGCTTGGCCAGGTCCCAGCCGAAGCTGGGCAGCGCGAACGAGGGCAGGCCCTGCGGGATGCCGCCGAAGCGCGAGCCTATGGTTTCCACACCCATGCCGGTGCCCGACACCAGCAGGGTGGCGAGCACCAGCACGACGATGGTGCCCGGCACCATGGCCACGACGCGCCGCCAGTTGGCGGCGTTCGGCTGGTAGGACTTGGGCCACAGTCCGATCAGCAGCATGCCGGCGACGCAGATCAGCACCGGCTTCCAGTCGGCGGTATGCAGGTTCTGGCCGATCACCTTGAGCGCGGAGAAGAAGTCGGCGGGCATCGACTGCACCTTGAGGCCCAGCGCATCCTTCACCTGCGACAGGGCGATCAGCACCGCGATGCCGTTGGTGAAGCCGATGACCACGGCGATGGGGATGAAGCGGATCAGGTTGCCCAGGCGCGCCGCGCCCATCGCGAATAGCAGGACGCCGGCCATGATGGTCGAGATCAGCAGGTTGGCGAGTCCGTACTTCTCGACGATGCCGTAGATGATGACGATGAAGGCCCCGGCCGGGCCGCCGATCTGCACGCGCGAGCCGCCCAGGGCGGCGATCAGGAAGCCGGCGATGATCGCCGTGTAGATGCCCGCTTCGGGCTTGACCCCGCTGGCGATGGCGAAGGCCATGGCCAGTGGCAGGGCGACGATGCCGACGGTGACGCCGGCGCTCAGGTCCTGCGAGAACTGTGCGCCGTTGTAGCCGCGCAGGGCATCGACGAGGCGCGGGCGGAACTGGATGCGGAATGAGGCCATTTGGACTCCGGGTTCGGGTGACGGGATCGACTCGCGTGCGCGTCGATTCGTCGCGGAGGGCCGCAATGGTGCAGGCGCGCAATGAAGCGCCTGCGCCGGGACTGGTGCGCGGGCTTCAGCGCATAGCCCATCGGCTACTTCACCTTCATGCCGGGTTGCGCACCGGAATCCGGCGACAGCAGGAAGATGCCCGGGCTTCACCCGAGGCGGCCAGCACCATGCCTCGGACAGGCCGAAACGCATCTTGCGCGGCGCCAGGTTGGCCACCATGACCGTCAACCGGCCCTTGAGCGCCTCGGGCGCGTAGGCCGACTTGATGCCGGCGAACACCGTGCGCGATTCCCCGCCAAGATCCAGCGTCAGCCTGACCAGCTTGTCCGCGCCTTCGACCGCCTCGGCCTCGGCGATCAGCGCCACGCGCAGGTCGACCTTGGCGAAGTCGTCGATCGAAATCGTGGCTTCGGCCGCGGTGGCGGCAGGCGAAGCGGCGGGGGCGGCGGTGGGGGCGGACACGGCTTTCTTCTCCTTGGCCGGAGCCGCAGTCGCGGCGGCCGGGGCGGCGGCGGGCAGGTCGAACAGCGCGTCGAGCTGCTTGGGGTCGACGCGGGTCATCAGGTGCTTGTACTCGTTGATGCGGTGGCCCGCCGGCAGCGGCGCGCCCGCGTCCTTCCAGGCCAGCGGCGCGACATTCAGGAAGGCCTCGACGTCGACGGCCAGCCCGGGCATCACCGGCTTCAGGTACAGCGTCAGCAGGCGGAACATCTGCAGTGCGTCGCTGCAGACGCGGTGCAGCTCGGCCTCGCGGCCGGCGGCCTTGGCCAGCTCCCAGGGCTTGTGCTGGTCGACATAACCGTTGGCCCGGTCGGCGAGCAGCATGATCTCGCGCAGCGCCTTGCCGTATTCGCGCCCCTCGTACAGTTCGGCGAGCATGCCGGTGGCGGCCTGCATCTGGCTGACGATCGGGCTGCCGCCCTCGGCGCCGAGCAGCCTGCCTTCGAAGCGCCGGGTGACGAAACCCGCGCAGCGACTGGCGATGTTCACGTACTTGCCGACCAGGTCGCTGTTCACGCGCGCGACGAAATCGTCCGGGTTGAAATCCACGTCCTCGACGGCGGCGTTCAGCTTGGCGGCGATGTAGTAGCGCAGCCACTCCGGGTTCATGCCCAGTTCCAGATAGCGCAGCGGGCTGATGCCGGTGCCGCGGCTCTTCGACATCTTCTCGCCCGACACGGTGATGAAGCCGTGCACGTAGACGTGGTCGGGCACCTTGTAGGGCAGGTTGGCGAACTCGAGCATCGCCGGCCAGAACAGGGTGTGGAAGTAGATGATGTCCTTGCCGATGAAATGCACCTGCTCGGAGGCCGCCAGCACCTGCTCGAAATCCAGGCCCTGTCTGGCGCAGTAGTTCTTCAGGCTGGCGAGGTAGCCAATCGGCGCGTCCAGCCAGACGTAGAAGTACTTCTCCTCGGGGATGTCCGGGATGCGGATGCCGAAATAGGGCGGGTCGCGCGAGATGTCCCAGTCGCCCAGCGCCTTGTCGCCCTCGCCCTCGAGCCACTCGCGCGCCTTGTTGGCCACCTGCGGCTGCAGGCGGCCCGGCAGGTCCAGCCATTCGCGCAGGAAAGCCACGCACTTCTCGTCCGAGAGCCGGAAAAAGTAGTGCTTGGAGGACTTCAGCACCGGCGTGGCGCCCGACAGCGTCGAATAGGGGTTGTTCAGCTCGGTGGGCGTGTAGACCGAACTGCACACTTCGCAGGCGTCGCCGTACTGGTCCTTGGCGCCGATTTCCGGGCACTCGCCCTGATGTAGCGGTCGGCCAGAACATGCCCTTGACCGGGTCGTAGAACTGCTCGACCGGCTTGCTGTAGATCAGCCCGGCGCGATCGAGACGACGGTAGATGTCCTGCGAGAGCTGGGTGTTCTCGGCCGAGTGGGTCGAGTGCCAGTTGTCGAAGGAGACGTGAAAGCCGTCCAGGTACTGCCTGCGCCCGGCGGCGATGCCTTCCACCAGCTTCTCGGGGGTCAGGCCTTCGGCTTCGGCCTTGAGCATGATCGGCGCGCCGTGCGCGTCGTCGGCGCAGACGAAAT
>JADJPT010000012.1 GCA_016713125.1 Betaproteobacteria bacterium | reverse complement strand
CCGCCCAAGACCTGGTACGAGATGGTCGGCGTGATCGACGCGCTGCTGAACAAGGCCGAGCTGCCGTGCGGCTACGCCACCTCGTGGCCCTCGTGGGTGCTGCTCGAGAACAGCAGCGCCTGGCACAACCTGGAGTTCGCCACCAAGGGCAACGGCCTGGGCGGCCTGGACACCAAGCTGGTGTTCAATACGCACGTGATGATGCGCCACATCGGCACCCTGTCTTCGTGGGCCAAGGCCGGCTACTTCACCTATACCGGACGCGGCGACGAGGCCGAGGCGATGTTCAAGCGCGGCGAGTGCGGCCTGCTCACCGCCTCGTCGGCCACCTACGCCGAGCTGCAGCGCGACGGCAAGCTGGATTTCGGCGTGGCCGGCTTTCCGTACTACGACGACGTCAAGGGCGCGCCGCAGAACACGCTGATCGGCGGAGCGGCGCTGTGGGTGATGGGCGGCCACAAGGCCGACGAGTATCGCGCGACGGCGAAATTCTTCTCATTCCTGAAGCGCCCCGAAGTGCAGGCGGCCTGGCACCAGAAGACCGGCTACGTGCCGACCACCACGGCGGCCTACGAACTGACCAAGAAGCAGGGCTTCTACGCGCAGCGCCCGGGCCACGAGATCGCCATCGGCCAGTTGCTGCTGAAGAACCCGACCGCCGATTCCAAGGGCATACGCCTGGGCTTCTTCCCGCAGATCCGCGCGCTGATCGAGGAGGAACTCGAACTGGTGTGGGCGCAGAAGAAGACCTCAAAAGACGCGCTGGACTCGGCCGCCGCGCGCGGCAACGAGATCCTGCGCCGCTTCGAGGCGGCGGCCGGGCCGGTGGCGCCGGCCGAGCGCCCGGGCAGGCAGGAGCGGCGCCGCGAGCGCGCCGGGGCCGCCGGACGCTGAAACACTGGCGCCGGGTCGCCGCGATCGTTGTAGTATTTCGGTAACAAGGCGGACCTAGACTCGCCGGCTCTCTACACCTATTTCACCCTGAGGAGATTGCGATGCGCATCAAGACCCTGAGTGCGGCACTAACTGTCGCCCTGTCGACCGGCCTGTGGTCGGCCGGCGCGCAGGCACAGACCGAGATCCAGTGGTGGCATTCGATGGGCGGCGCGCTGGGCGAGGCGCTGAACGGCCTGGCGACCAAGTTCAACGCCAGCCAGAAGGATTACAAGGTGGTGCCCGTCTACAAGGGCAGCTATCCCGAGTCGATGACCGCCGCGATCGCCGCCTTCCGTGCCGGCAGTGCGCCGCACCTGCTGCAGGTGTTCGAGGTCGGCACCGCCACCATGATGGCCGCCAAGGGCGCCATCGTGCCGGTCGCGAAAGTCATGGCCGACGCCAAGGAGCCGTTCGATCCCAAGGCCTACCTGCCCACCGTCACCGGCTACTACTCGGACCTGAAGGGCAACATGCTGTCCTTCCCGTTCAACAGCTCCACGGTGATGTTCTACATCAACAAGGACGCCTTCAAGAAGGCCGGCCTGGAGCCGGTGGCGCCCAAGACCTGGAAAGAGGTCATTGCGGCGGCCGAGAAGCTCAAGGCCGCCGGCCAGCAGTGCGTGTACACCACCAGCTGGCCGTCGTGGATGCACATCGAGAACTTCAGCGCCTGGCACAACGTGCCGATCGGCACCAAGCAGAACGGCATGGGCGGCTTCGACACGCAGTTCTCGATCAACTCGCCGCTGCACGTGCGCCACATCGGCATGCTCGGCGACATGGCGAAGAAGGGCCTGTTCACCTACGCCGGCCGCACCAACCAGGGCGACGCCAAGTTCTCCAGCGGCGAGTGCGCCATGTTCAGCGGCAGCACCGGCGCGCAGGCGGGCATCAAGAAGGCGGGGAAGTTCGAGTGGTCGATCAACTTCATCCCCTACCACGACGACGTCAAGGGCGCGCCGCAGAACTCGATCATCGGCGGCGCCTCGGTGTGGGTGATGGGCGGCAAGAAGGCGCCCGAGTACAAGGGCGTGGCCAAGTTCCTCGCCTATCTGTCGCAGCCCGAGGTGCAGATGGACTGGCACACCAGCACGGGCTACGTGCCCATCACCCAGGCCTCCTACGAGCTCACGCGCAAGTCCGGGTTCTACGACAAGAACCCGGGGCCGACATGCCGGTCAAGCAGCTGACCAACAAGGCGCCCACGGCCAACTCCAAGGGCCTGCGCTTCGGCAACTTCGTGCAGGGCCGCGAGGTGATCGAGGAAGAGCTCGAATCCGTGTTCGCCGGCAAGAAGGACGCCAAGACGGCGCTCAACGACGCGGTCAAGCGCGGCAACGAGATCCTGCGCAAGTTCCAGGCAGCCAACAAGTAAGGCAATGATCCGCCGGGAGGCTCCGCAGCGGAGCCTCCCGGGGAGCGCGCGCAAGGTCCGGCATGGCAATGGAAAAACGCGTCGTATTCCGCTCGGCCTGGCTGCCGTACGCGCTGGTCGCGCCGCAACTTGCGATCACCATCGTGTTCTTCTTCTGGCCGGCCGCGCAGGCCGTCTGGTTCTCGTTCCAGCTGCAGGACGCATTCGGCATGCACAGCGAATTCGTCGGCCTGGAGAATTTCGCGGCCCTGTTCCGCGATCCCCATTACCTGCAGTCGTTCAAGACCACGGCGGTGTTCAGCCTGCTGGTCGCCGGCTGCGGCATCAGTCTTTCCCTGCTGCTCGCCACCATGGCCGACCGCGTGATCCGCGGCGCGCTGGCCTACAAGACCATCCTGATCTGGCCCTACGCCGTGGCGGCGGCGGTGGCAGGCGTGCTGTGGTCGTTCCTGTTCGCGCCGTCCATCGGCATCGTCACCTACGTGCTCAAGGGCTTCGGCGTCGACTGGAACTGGATCATCAAGGGCGACCAGGCCATGCTGCTGGTGGTCATCGCCTCGGTGTGGAAGCAGATCAGCTACAACTTCCTGTTCTTCCTGGCCGGCCTGCAGGCCATCCCCAAGACGCTGATCGAGGCCGCGGCGATCGACGGCGCGGGCCCGGCGCGGCGCTTCTGGACCATCGTGCTGCCGCTGCTGTCGCCGACCGCCTTCTTCCTGCTGGTGGTCAACATCGTCTACGCCTTCTTCGACACCTTCGGCGTGATTGACGCCACCACCCAGGGCGGGCCGGCGCAGGCCACCCAGATCCTGGTCTACAAGGTCTACCACGACGGGGTGAAGTCGGCCGACATCGGCGGCTCCTCGGCGCAGTCGGTGATCCTGATGGTCCTCGTCATCGGCCTCACCGCCATCCAGTTCCGCTACATCGAGCGCAAGGTGCAGTACTGATGGTCGAGCACCGGCCGCTGCTCAAGTTCGTTTCGCACGCGGTGCTGATCCTCGGCGCGATCATCGTCGCGTTCCCGCTGTACGTGACCTTTGTCGCTTCGACGCTGTCGCTCGAGGAGATCCTGACGGTGCCCATGCCGCTGCTGCCGGGCAACCGCTTCTTCGAGAACTACGCGCAGGTGCTGACCGCCGGCACCACCACCGGCTCGCACGCGGCGGTTGGCTCGATGCTGTTCAACAGCATGGTGATGGCGCTGGTCGTGCCGCTGGGCAAGATCTCGATCTCGATCATCTCGGCCTTCGCGATCGTGTATTTCCGCTTCCCGATGCGGAATTTCTTCTTCTGGATGATCTTCGTCACGCTGATGCTGCCGGTCGAGGTGCGCATCATCCCGACCTTCAAGGTGATCGCCGACCTCGGCCTGCTCAACACCTACGCCGGCCTCACGCTGCCGCTGATCGCCTCGGCCACCGCCACCTTCCTGTTCCGCCAGTTCTTCATGACCATCCCCGACGAACTGGCCGAGGCCGCGCGCATGGACGGCGCGGGGCCGATGCGCTTCTTCTTCGACGTGGTGCTGCCGCTGTCCAAGACCACCATGGCGGCGCTGTTCGTGATCCAGTTCATCTACGGCTGGAACCAGTACCTGTGGCCGCTGCTGGTGACCAGCGAGGAGTCGATGTACACGACGGTGATCGGCATCAAGCGCATGATCGTCGGCAGCGACGCGGCCAACGAATGGAACCTGGTGATGGCGACCGCGGTGCTCGCCATGCTGCCGCCGGCGCTGGTGGTGGTGCTGATGCAGCGCTGGTTCGTCAAAGGCCTGGTGGATACGGAAAAATAATGGCAAAAGTCGAACTGCGGAACGTCTACAAGAGCTACGGCACGACCGAGATCATCCACGGCGTGAGCATGGACATCGCCGACGGCGAGTTCGTGGTCATGGTCGGCCCGTCGGGTTGCGGGAAATCCACGCTGCTCAGGATGATCGCCGGGCTGGAGGAGATCAGCGGCGGGGACATCGCGATCGACGGCCGGGTGGTCAACAACCTGGAACCCAAGGACCGCGACATCGCCATGGTGTTCCAGCAGTACGCGCTCTATCCGCACATGAGCGTGCACGACAACATGGCTTACGGCCTTAAGATCCGCGGCCTGCCCAAGGCCGAGATCGAGACGCGCGTGCAGCGCGCGGCGGAGATCCTCGAACTCAGCAAGCTGCTCGGGCGCCGGCCGCGCGAGCTCTCGGGCGGCCAGCGCCAGCGCGTGGCCATGGGCCGCGCCATCGTGCGCGAGCCCAAGGTGTTCCTGTTCGACGAGCCGCTGTCCAACCTCGACGCCAAGCTGCGCGTGCAGATGCGCGCCGAACTGCAGGCGCTGCACAAGCGCCTGGGCACCACCACGGTGTTCGTCACCCACGACCAGGTCGAGGCGATGACCCTGGCGCAGCGCATGATGGTGATGAACGCCGGACATGCCGAGCAGATCGGCGCGCCGCTCGAGGTCTACGGCCGGCCGGCCAGCACCTTCGTGGCCGGCTTCATCGGCTCGCCGCCCATGAACCTGATACCCGGCACGCTGGCCGAGGGCGGTGCGGTGCTGCTGGCCGACGCCGGGGCGCGCGTCGGCCTGCCCGCCGCGCTGCCGAAGTTCGACGGGCGCAAGCTGCTGCTCGGCGTGCGCCCCGAACACCTGGAGCCCTGTGACGAGGCCGCCGCGCTGCTGGTGCCGGACGTGGACTTCATCGAACTGCTCGGTTCCGACGTGCTGGTCTACGGCCATCTGGGCGCCGACCGCAAGGGCGCGCGCGTCGCCGCCCGCCTGCACGGCTCGATGGCCGCCAGCGACGGGCACCTCGCGCTGCGCTTCACACCGAAGCACATGCACCTGTTCGATGCCGAGACCGGCAAGCGCATCGAGATCGAGTAGTTCATGGATGCGCGCCTGCTGCGCCTGGGCATGTGCCTGTGGCCGCCCTACCTGGGCGCGGGCATACGCGTGCGGCGCATCGCCGCGGACTACGGCGAGGTGCTGGTCGAGATGCGGCTGCGGGTCTGGAACCGCAATTATTTCGGCACCCATTTCGGCGGCAGCCTGTACTCGATGACCGATCCCTTCTTCGCGCTGATGCTGACCCACAGGCTGGGGCCGCATTACCTGGTCTGGGACCATTCCGGAGGCATCGAGTACCTGACGCCGGGCCGCGGCCTGGCGCGCGCGCATTTCGTGCTGGACGCGGCGCGCGTCGAGGCGATCCGCGCGCAGGCCGCCGGCGGCAGCAAGGTGCTGCCCGAGTTCACGCTCGAGGTGAAGGATCGCGCCGGCCATGTGGTGGCGCGCGTGCACAAGACGATCTACGTGCGGCTGAAGAAACGCTACCGGCCGGCGGCGGATGCGGCGCAGGGCGCCGGGGCGCAGGCGCAATGAGTACCGCATGGCCGTACCCGCGCGTCCTCGCGCATCGTGGCGGCGGCACCCTTGCCCCCGAGAACACCCTGGGCGCGATCCGTCACGGCGCAGAACTCGGATTTCGCGGCTTCGAGATCGACGTGATGCTGGCCGGCGACGGCACGCCGGTGCTGATCCACGACGAGAACCTCGAGCGCACCACCGGCTACAAGGCCGCGGTTGCCGAGACGCCGTATGCGCAGATCGCCGGGCTCGATGCCGGCGCCTGGAGCGGCGAGCGCTGGCGCGGCGAGCGCGTGCCCACCTATGCGCAGGCCGCCGCCCTGTTCATCGAGCTGGGGCTGTGGGTGAACGTCGAGATCAAGCCCGCGCAGGGCCACGAGGCCGCCACCGGCCGCGAGGTCGCGCGTCTGACGCGCGAGTTGTGGCGCACCGCGCCGCCGGGCGCGCCGTTGCCGCTGCTGTCCTCGTTCTCGGCCGAGGCGCTGGCCGCGGCGCGGGACACGGCGCCGGAACTGCGCCGCGGCATGATCGTGCGCCTGATTCCCGCCGACTGGCGTGAGCGCATGCGCGCGAGCTGGACGCGTTCTCCATGCACTGCAGCCGCAAGGTGTTCGATCCGGTGCGCGCCGCCGAGGTGCGTGCAGCGGGCTTCGGCCTGGCCTGCTGGACGGTGAACGATCCCGGAAGAGGCGCGCAGGCTGCTGGCCGCCGGGGCAGACTGCCTGATCACCGACCGGCTGGACCTGATCGTGCCGGATTTCGCCGACGCCAACTGAAGCGAACCGGGCGCCGCGGCGCCACGGCGGCTGCGCGGCACCGTTAACAGCCCGTTACACACTGCTGCCGACTGTTACAGGGCTTTGCGCCTTAATGCAGGCGTGGGATGTCCACATGCCGAATGCAAAGGGGAAACGCCATGTACCGCAAAGCCGTCGCCTTCACCGCCGTGTCCGCCATCCTCGGCTTCGCCGCGCTGCCCGCGCTGGCGCAGTCGACGCCGCGCCTGGACCAGCGCCAGGAGAATCAGGAACGCCGCATCGAGCAGGGCGTGCAGTCGGGCCAGCTCAACGCCCGCGAGGCCGCTCGCCTGGAGCGCAAGCAGGAACGCATCGACAGATCGGAGGCCCGTGCCAAGGCCGACGGCGTGGTGACCCGCCAGGAGCGCGCCCGCCTGCACCACCAGGAGAACGTGCAGAGCCGGCACATCGCGCGCCAGAAGCACGATCGCCAGACCGGCGCAAAGTAGTCGGGACACTCTGAAAGTCGGACTTTTGTTTCACGAAGTCCGCTCCTGCAGGGGGTTTTAGGGCAGTTGGCTTGCCGGAAACGGCAAGCCGGCCGCGGCTCACGCCTGCGGTGCGGCGAGCCTGCGGCGCAGCAGGCGCAGCAGCGCGCCGAGCAGGGGCACGTGCGCGTACAGCTCCTCGCCGGTGTCCCAGTAGTCGCGGTGCACGGCGATGCGGCCGTCGGCGGCGAACTTCAGGTGCGAGGCGCCGCGCACCACCGAGGGCGCCGCGCCGGGCCTGCCGTGGAAGCCGAACTCCCAGACCAGCAGCGCGCCGCCGGCGTCCTGCACGCGCTCGAGCACGCGAAAGCGCGGCTCGACGACCTGCGTGAACATGTGCGCGTAGATGCGCCGGATGGCCTCGGCGCCGCGCACCTCGTTGAACGGATCCTTGAACTGCGCGTCGGCGGCGTAGAACTCCGCCGTGCGCGCCACGCTGTTCGGGGTGAGCGTCTCGAACCAGGCGACCAGCGCGTCCAGGTCGGGCGGCGGCGCGCCCATCACATGCCCGTGCCCTTGCCGACCAGCCAGAAGTACAGCCGGTGCGGCAGCAGGTTGAGGAACTTCAGCAGGCGCGAGAAGCGCCGCGGGAAATGGATCTCGAAGTCGCCGCGCGCCAGGCCGTCCATGATCTCCTGCGCGGCCTGTTCGGCGCTGATCAGGAAGGGCATCGGGAAGGGATTGCCGGCGGTCAGCGGCGTGGCGACGAAGCCCGGCGCGATCAGGTACACGGCGATGCCGCGCCGTTTCAGGTCCAGGTACATGGATTGCGCCAGGTTGTTGCAGGCGGCCTTGGTGGCGCCGTAGGCCATGCTGTTGGGCAGCCCGCCGTAGCCGGCCACGCTGGAGACGATGCCGAAGCCGCCGGCGCCCTGCGCCAGCAACTGCGCCTGCACCGCGCCCCACAGCTTGAACACGCCGGACAGGTTGAGTTCGACGATGCGCAGCGCGGCGGATTCGTCGTAGCGGTCGGCGCGCATCTGCGCGTAGGTGCCGGCGATGGCCAGCACCAGGTCGTAGCCGCCCCATTCGGCCTGCAGCCGTCCGGCCGCCGCCTGCAGCGCCGCGGCGTCGGTCATGTCCAGCGGCAGGATGGTGGCGCGTCCGGCGTAGGTGGCCTGCAGGGTGTCGGCCGAGCGCGCCGAGACCGCGACACGCGCACCGGCGGCGATCAGCCGCTCGGCCAGCGCCGCGCCGATGCCGGTGGAGGCGCCGACCAGCCAGACGCGCAGGCCGGCGAAGGCGGCGATGGGCGGATTCAGCGGGGTGAGCAGGGCCATGCCGCGGGCGCCCCTCAGCCGCGCCTGCGGAAGGCGAGGATCACCTCGCCCAGGCGCAGGCCGAACTTGCTCATCACGGATTTGTTCAGCATCACCTTGTCGTCCTGCAGGTACATCCAGTCGTCGAAGTCCACATGATAGGTCTTCCCGTCGACCTCCAGCGCCATCACGTAGGTCCAGCGCAGCGCGTTGCCGCGCGACTCGCCCTGCGCGGTGCCGACCACGTCGCCGGCGGTGCCGGTGTAGCGGCCGGCGGCCTGGCGCACGATGGTCCACACGCGTCTGGACTTGCTGCCGTCGGAATAGCTGAAGTCCTCGTCCAGGGTCAGGGTGTCGCCGGCCACGCTGCCGCGGATCACCACCGTGAAGCGCTTCTCCACCTTGCCCGAGCGCGCGCTGAAATGGCCCCAGGCGTCCACCGTGCCGGAGAAGTAGTCGAACAGGTCGAGCGTGGGCTTCTCCCCGGCGTAATCGGCCGGGGTGACGCTGGCGCAGCCGCCGAGCAGCAGGGGCAGGGCCAGCAACAGGGCGAGCAGGCGGGCGTACGGGGTTTTCTTCATGGCGAGGTTCCTCGGCGGTTGCGGGGTTGCAGCCGGCCCCACAGCAGGGCGGCGGCGGCGAGCTTGAACAGACAGGGCAACAGGCAATAGGCGAACTGCAGCGGCTGCACGCTGCCCGCGTCGCCCGGCACGTAGTCGAACCATTGCAGCAGTGGCAAGGCGAGGCCCGCGGCCAGTGCGAGGTTGAGCTTGGTGGCGAAGTTCCACAGGCCGAAGTAGGCGCCGGCGCGCGGCGCGTCGTCGGCCTCGTGGATGGCGTCGGCGAGCATGGCCGGCGGCAGGGCCAGGTCGGCACCCAGCGCCAGGCCCGAGAGCACGCACACGGCCATGAAGCCGGCCAGGTCGCCGGGGCCGAGGAACAGCGCACCGGCGAAGGCGAGCACCGCGCCGAGCATGGCGGCCAGCCAGGCGCGCGGCTTGCCGAAACGCCGCGCGCAGGCCACCCACAGCGGCAGGCTGGCGGCGCCGGCGAGGAAGTACACGGCGAGGAACACGCCGCCGTCGCGCGGCAGCTGCAGCACGTCGTTGACGAAGAACAGCACCAGCGTGGCGGGCAGCGCGCTGGCGATGCCGTTCAGGATGAACACCGCGAACAGCGGCGTGAAGCGCGGATTGGCGAACGGCTCGAACAGCGCGCGCAGCGCAAAGGGCTGGCGCGCGCCGGCCGGCGGGCGCGGCGCACCGAGCAGGGTCACCGCGGAGCAGACCACGGCCAGCGCGGCCAGCAGCAGGCTGAAGCGCGCCAGGCCCTGGTCGATTTCCGCGCCGAGCAGGCCGGGCAGCACGCTGGCCAGCACCACGCCGGCCAGGCCCAGGCCTTCGCGGAAGGCGGTGACGCGCGTGCGCTGGTGCGGAGTGTCGCCGAGCAGCGCGCCCCAGGCCATGTAGCTGATCGAAGCCATGCTGTAGCCCAGGTAGATCGGCACCAGTGCGGCGGCCAGCCAGACGCCGAGCAGTTCGCGCTGCTGCGGCGGGTTGAAGGCCATGGCCACGCCGGCGGTCATCAGCAGCATGCCCAGCGCGATCAGCAGGCGCGGCTTCTGCATGCGGTCGTTCAGCGCGCCCAGCAGCGGGTCGATGCAGGCGTCGGCCAGTCGCGCGGCCAGCAGCACGGCGCCGAGCAGCGCCAGGTTCATGCCCAGCACGCCGCCGTACAGGTTGGGCAGGTGCACGTAGATGGGCAGGGCCGCTGTGGCCAGCGGCAGGGCCAGCAGGCCGTAAGCGGCCAGCGCGCGGGCGCGCAGCGGTTCCGACCTGGGGCTGTCCGGCACGGATACGGTTTCAGCCATGCCGGGTCCGCGCCGTGCGGCTCAGGACGCGCCGAGCAGCGCGGAGCGCAGCTCGGGTGCGCTGGTCTTCGCGTCCAGCCAGATGGCGAAGAAGGCCTGCGAGAAGGCCGGGTCGGCGATCTCGCCCAGCGGCTGGCCGTTCAGGTAGAAGCGCGCGCCGCGACCCGGCAGGTGCACGCCGGCCAGCGTGGTGCCGTCGACCACGTCCGGAAACAGGCGGCGCATGGCGGCGCCCCATTGCGCGCGTTGCGCCGGACTGCCCAGGCCGAGTCTGGTGATCTCCTCCACCGAGCGATCGGCGATGGCCGCGCCCTTGAGGCTGCGCGCGTAGCGCAGTTGCAGGGCGAACGGTCGCGTGTAGTCGAAGTCGGCAACGGTTGTGCCGGTGGTTCCGGTGGTGCCGTTCGTGCCCGCGGGCCTGGCCGGTGCGGCCCACAGCACCGCGTCGTAGATGCGCAGGCCCAGCCAGCGCAAGGTGCCGCTGCCGCGCATCTCCACTCCCGGCGCGTGCTGCAGCACCACGGCCGGCGGCGCTTCGGCGCGCGCCGCGCCGAACGCCGTGCAGGCGAGCAGGGCCAGGACGGCGCCCAGGCGCCTCATGTGCGCTCGAAACTGAAGTGCACCACGTCGGTGGACCCCGCCGCGAATCCGGCCTCGCAGTACGCGAGGTAGAACTCCCACAGGCGCAGGAAGCGCTCGTCGAAGCCCAGCGCGCGCACCGCGCCGGCCTGCGCCAGGAAGCGCTCGCGCCACAGCGAGAGCGTGCGCGCGTAATCGGCGCCGAAGCAGAACTCCTGCGTGGTGCGCAGTCCGGCCGCCGCGGCCAGCGCGCGGAAGCGCGCGCGCGAGGGCAGCATGCCGCCGGGGAACACGTACTGCTGGATGAAATCGCTGCCGCGCCGATAGCGCTCGAACAGCTCGTCGGCGATGGTGATCGACTGCACCACGGCCTTGCCGCCGCGCGGCAGCGCGTCGGCGATGCGCGCGAAGTAGGTCGGCCACCAGCGCTCGCCGACCGCCTCGACCATTTCGATCGACACCACGGCGTCGTAGCGCTCGCGGATGTCGCGGTAGTCGCGGAACTCGATGGCGCAGCGCCCGGCATGCCCGGCCGCGGCCAGGCGCGCGCGCGCGTACTCGAGCTGTGCGCGCGACAGCGTCAGGCCGGTGACCGCGCAGCGGTCGGCGGCCGCCATCTCGGCGAAGCCGCCCCAGCCGCAGCCGATCTCGAGGATGCGGCTGCCCGGGGCCGGGGCGAGCTGGTCAGGATGCGCCGGTACTTGGCCTCCTGCGCGCTCCAGCGACAGGCCGGTGTCGGCGCCGAACAGGGCGCTCGAGTAGCTCATGCCCGGGTCCAGCCACAAGGCGTAGAAATCGTTGCCCAGGTCGTAGTGCGCGGCGATGTTGCGCTTGCTGCCGCTACGCGTGTTGGCGCGCAGCAGGTGGGCGATGCGGTGCACCAGGCGGCCGGCGAAGCTGCCGTACAGCGGCTTGTCCAGCGCGGCGCGGTTGGCCGCCAGCAGCGTCAGCAGCAGGGGCAGGTGCGGAGTGTCCCATTGCCGGTCGAGGAAGCCCTCGGCGAATCCGATGTCGCCGTCGCGCAGGATGCGGCCGAAGGCGGCCCAGTCGTGGAACTCGATGTCGGCCTCCAGGCCGCCGGGCCCGAAGCTGGCCTGCGAGCCGTCCGGCAGCCCGACATGCAGGCGGCCGGTGTCCAGGCGCTCGAGAAAGCCGAGCGCGGTGCGTGCCGCGAGCGGCATGCCGGTGCGGCGCGCGGGGGTGGTGCGGCGTGCGTTCAGTGCGCTGGGTGTGGAGCTCATCGTGTGACTCGTTCCAGAGGGGGTCGGGGTTTGGAAAAGAACGGCACGCGCCGCAGCCACAGCCGCAGCGCCTGCCAGTGGATGCGCGCCACCACGCCCACGGTCATCATCGGGTGCGTGAGGCAGGCGCGCAGCAGCGCGGGCGCGCGCAGCGGCTGCGCGCGCCCGGACACGGCGGTCAGCAGCAGCGGCTGCGCCGCCTCGCCCGCCTCAGCGCCGGGGTCCGAGTAGTAGTCGATGCGCGCCATGCGCAGGCCCTCGCGCATGCCGAAGCGGAAGCGATAGCCGCCGGCGACCGGGAAGAAGGGCGAAACGTGGAACACCTTGCGCGCCTGCATCTCGTCGCCGTCGGCGATCGGCGCGCCGTCCGGCTGCGCCAGCAGGTAGGCGTGGGTCTCGCCGAAGGTGTTGTTGACCTCGGCCAGGATGGCACGCAGGGCGCCGCCGCGGTCGTGGCAATACCAAGCTCACCGGGTTGAACACGTAGCCCAGCACGCGCGGAAAGCACTGCAGCCAGCCCTCGCCGTCGGCGCAGGCCAGACCCTCGCGGGCGAGCAGCGCGCGTATCCAGGTGAGCGGGTGGGTGCCGTCGCGCGCACCGTGGTCGCGGTAGTGGAAGCTCGCCAGGTTGAAGCGGTTGAGCGAGAACAGCGCGTTGCCGGTGCGTTCCAGCGCCGACAGCCGCAGGCGCAGGAAGAACACACCGTAGGAAAAACGGTTCTCCACCGGGCGCAGGCGCCGGTGCATGACCGTGCCGGTCAGCAGTTCGGCGTCGGCCTCGGTGCCGATGCGCGCCGCGGTGCCGGCCTCGTGCACGATCAGGCCGCCTTCTTCAGGCTCGTGCCGGCACCGGCCGCGACCCAGGGCGCGGAGATGCCGAAACGCTGCGCGACGTCGACCGCCGAAGCCAGGCCGTCCTCGTGAAAGCCGTAGCGCGTCCACGCGCCGCAATACCAGGTGCGCCGCAGGCCCTGCAGCGCGGGCAGGCGCGCCTGCGCCTCGGCGGCGCCGGCGCCGAACACCGGGTGATCGTAGTCGTACTCGCCAATCACGCTCGATGCGTCCGGCTCGCGATGCGGATTCAGCGAGACGATCACCGGCTGCGTCAGGGCAGCGGCTGCAGCCTGTTGATCAGGTAGTGCACGCTGACCGGGCGGCCGTCGGGCGCATCGCGTCCGGCCGAGTAGTTCCACGCCGACCAGACCGCGCGTCGCGCCGGCAGCAGCGTGGCGTCGGTGTGCAGCACGGCGCGGTTGCGCTGGTAGGGGATGGCGCCCAGCACCTCACGCTCCGTCGCGCTGGCGCCGGCGCCGAGGATGCTCAGCGCCTGGTCGCTGTGGCAGGCGAGCACCAGCGCGTCGAACATTTCGCCGCTCGCGCTGCGCTGCGCCGCGACGGCGCGCACGCCGCGCAGGGATTCGCTCACCACGCGCACGCCCCGGCTGTCGCGCTCGATGGCGCGCACCGGCGTCGACAGGCGCACGTCGGGCAGCGCCGCGGCGAGCTTGTCGACGTACTGGCGGGCGCCGCCGGCCACCGTGTACCAGGGCGGGCGGTTGGCCAGCTTGAGCAGACCGTGATTGCGGAAGAAGCGCGCGAAGCCGGCGAACGGAAACTCGAGCATGGTTTCGGTCGGGCAGGACCAGATCGCCGCGGCCATGGGCGCCAGGTACCAGTCGCGGAACGCCGCGCCGTACCGACCCTGCTGCAGGAAATCGCGCAGCGTGCGCGAGGCCCCGGGCAGGCCGGCGTCCTCGCGATCGGCGCAGGCCGTGGCCTCGCGGTTGAAGCGCAGGATGTCGCGCAGCATGCGCAGGAACGCCGGGCGCAGCAGGTTGGAGCGCTGCGCGAACAGCGTCGCCAGGCTGCTGCCCGACCATTCGATGCGCGGTTCCTCGAGCGACAGGCTGAAGCTCATCTCGCTGGCGGCGACCGGCACTTCCAGCATGCGCAGCATGGGCACCAGGTTGGGGTAGGTGGCCTGGTTGAACACCAGGAAGCCGGTGTCCACGCCGTGCGTGCGGCCCTCGAGCGTGACGTCCACCGTATGCGTGTGGCCGCCGAGCCGGTCGGCCGCCTCGAACAGCGTGACCTGGTGCTCGCGGGCGAGCAGCCAGGCGGCGGACAGGCCGGCGATCCCGGAACCGACGACGGCGATGCGCATGGGCGTGCTCCGCGGGCGGCCGCTACTTGCTGCGCGCGATGCGCGCGTAGGCCGAATGGTTGTGGATGGACTCGAAGTTCTCCGCTTCGACGACGTAGGCGCGGATGGCCGGATGCGCGTCGAGCGCCAGCGCGATGTCGCGCACCAGGTCCTCGACGAACTTCGGATTGTCATAGGCGCGCTCGGTCACGTACTTCTCGTCCGGGCGCTTGAGCAGCCCGTAGATCTCGCACGAGGCGCCCTGTTCGGCGATCGCCGCCAGTTCCTCGTAGACCAGGTCGTGAGTGCGCGCGTCGACCACCGCCTCGATGGTCACGTGCGAACGCTGGTTGTGCGCGCCGTACGCCGAGATTTCCTTGGAGCAGGGGCACAGGCTGGTGACCGGCGCGGTGAGCGTGAGCCGGGTCTCCACCGATCCGTCGGCCGCCGCGATGGCGCGCGCGGCGGCCTGGTAGTCGAGCAGGCTCTGCACGCCGGACACCGGCGCCGTCTTGCGGATGAAGTACGGAAAGCTCAGCGAAATGGCGCCGCGCTCCGCGCCCAGGCGCTCGAGCATGGCCCGCGCCAGATGACCCAGTGCGGCGGCCGACAGTGGCACCTGCCAGCCTTCCATGAGCTCGACGAAGCGCGACATGTGCGTGCCCTTGACCTCTGGCGCCAGGCCGACGGTCAGCTCGACCTCGGCCACGGTGGCTTGCGCCGCGCCGTCGCGGCCGGCCACCGTCAGCGGGTAGCGCAGGCCGCGTATGCCCACGTCGTCGATGGCGATGTTGCGGGCGTCGGCGAAAGCCTGCACATCGGCAATGAAAATCTTTTCGGGTGCGTTCACGTCGGATTCCTTCTTCGATATGGACTGCATTTGAGGCGGTGAGGGGGTGAGGCGAAGCGCGCAACCCGCGCGCTGCCGTCCTGCGGACGGCCGGGGTGCGGCTAGGGTGCGGCGAGCAGCTTTTCCAGCGCCGCGATCAGGCGCGGATCGCCGGGCGCGACGCGGGAGTCGAAGCTCTGCACGCTGCGACCGTCGCGGCCGACCAGGTACTTGTGGAAATTCCACTGCGGCGGCTTGCCGGTGGCCTTGACCAGGTCCGCGTACAGCGGGTTGGCCTGCGCGCCGCGCAGGCTGGTCTTGGCGAACATCGGGAACTCGATGGCGTATTCGTTGATGCAGAACTCGGCGATCTGCCGGTTCGAGCCCGGCTCCTGGCCGCCGAAATCGTTGCTCGGAAAACCCAGCACCACCAGTCCGCGCGCGCGGTACTTGCGGTACAGCGCCTCCAGACCTTCATATTGGGGCGTGTAGCCGCACTGGCTGGCGGTGTTCACCACCAGCACCACGCGCCCGGTGTACTGGCACAGCGAGCGCGGCTTGTCGTCGATGCCGGCCAGCGTGCGGTTGAGCATGCCCTCGCAGGCGCCCCACGCCGTACCGGTCGCGGCGCACAGCAGCGCCAGGGCGAACAGGCGCGGCGCGAACAGGGTACTCAGGACCTGCATTGCTCCGTGTCCTTTTCCCGGCAGCGAAGACAGCAGTCGCACAGGCGCGGGGCGCTGGGGCGCGAGGGGCAGGCGCGCCCAGCCGCGCGCGTGCGCCTCGACCAGCAGTTCGATGCGCGCGTCGCCGGGTTCGACGCGGCAGGCTTGCGCCGCGGCGTCCATCGGGGGCGTGGCGGACTTGTCGACGGCGCCGCCGGCGGCGGGAGGCTGGGCCAGGGCCAGCAAGGCGCCACTCAGAATCTCGATCAGCATGTTTTGTCCTAGTCAAATACCTGTGTTTTGAGGATAATGCGGATAAACATCCCTTATGTCAACGTTTTGTCCTGGACAAATGAGCGTCGTGAGCCTGGAACCGTCCGCAGCCCTCAGCATCTCCGCCGTCGAGCAGGAAACCGGGCTGTCCAAGGACGTGTTGCGCGTCTGGGAGCGGCGTTACGGTTTTCCCTGCCCCCAGCGCAATACATACGGAGAACGGGTCTATCCGGATGAGCAGGTGCTAAAGCTGCGCCTGGTGCGCCGCCTGCTCGACCGCGGCTTGCGGCCGGGGCGATTGCTGCCCATGTCGACCGAGGAACTCGGCGTGTTGATGGATCAGTCGATCGGCGAGGCCACGCCGCTGCCGGTCGAACACGACCTGGCCATGTACCTGGTCAAAACCCACCAGACCTCGGAACTGCGTCGCGAGTTGAGCCAGGCGGTGGTGCGCGACGGCCTGTATCGCTTCGTCACGCAGACCTGCGGCCCCCTGCTGCAGCTGGTCGGCGAAGCCTGGATGCGCGGCGAGATCCGCGTGTTCGAGGAACACCTGTTCACCGAGCAGGTGCAGGCGGTGCTGCGCGGGGCGATTGCGCAGATCTCCGGTCCGGCCGGCACGCCGCGCGTGCTGCTCAGCACGCTGCCGGGCGAGCAGCACGGCCTGGGCTTGCTGATGGCCGAGGCGGTGTTCTCCCTGGAGGGGGCGGAGTGCGTCTCGCTGGGGTTGCAGACGCCGATCGGCGATCTGGCGGCCGCGGCCCTGGCCAAGCAGGCCGACCTGCTGGCCCTGTCGTTCAGCGGGAATTTCCCCGCCAACCAGATGCTGGAGAGCCTCAGTCTGCTGCGTGCCGCGCTCCCGCCACAGATCGGCCTGTGGTGCGGCGGCATGGGACCGGAACGCGCGCGGCGCCTGCCGCGGGGCGTGTTTTGCCTGTCGGGCCTGCAGGGCATCGGTCCGGCGCTGGAGGAATGGCGTGACGCCAGGTCCCGGGCGACTCTGACGCCATAGTCATGTTAGTGCCTGCTCCGAGTTAGGATATCGACTTGGGACGGCCTGCGGTGTCCCCGCATGGTCGTAACATCTGCGATGCAACCTGCGTTCCGCGCACCGAGCATCAATCGCGGGAGGTCACCATGCCAGGACGAAAAATGCTTTATCCGGAATTGTTCAAATCGCTGGAGCGCGTGCGCTGGAGCATGGCCGACGACGTGCCTTGGGACGACTTCGATCCCGCCAGGCTGTCCGATGAGCAGGCGCTCACCATCAAGTTCAACGCCATCACGGAATGGGCGGCCCTGCCGGCCACCGAGATGTTCCTGCGCGACAACCGCGACGACAGCGACTTCTCCGCCTTCATGTCGGTGTGGTTCTTCGAGGAGCAGAAGCACTCGCTGGTGCTGATGGAGTATCTGCGTCGCTTCCGCCCCGAGATGGTGCCGACCGAGAAGGAGCTGCACGCGGTGCGCTTCCAGTTCGATCCGGCGCCTGCGCTGGAAACACTGATGCTGCATTTCTGCGGCGAGATCCGCCTGAACCACTGGTACCGCTGCGCGGCCGAGTGGCACACCGAGCCGGTGATCAAGAAGATCTACGACCTGATCTCGCGCGACGAAGCGCGCCACGGCGGCGCCTATCTGCAGTACATGAAGCGCGCGATCTCGCGCGGCGGGGTCGAGGTCAAGGCCGCGTTCGCCAAGATCGCCCTGCTGATGGCTTCGGCCGGGCGTGCCGGCAAGCCGCTGCACCCGACCAACCTGCACGTGAACCAGTCGATGTTCCCGAACGACACGGTGCAGTCCAAGCTGCCCGATCCGGCCTGGCTGGAGCACTGGCTGGACGACCAGATCCGCTTCGACGCGGCCTGGGAGAAGAAGGTCATCGACATGCTGCTGCTGAACATGTCCAAGCTGTTCGATCGGCCCATACAGACGCTGCAGGAGCTGAACCGTTTCCGCAAGGAACTGGCCAAGGCTGCGGCGCCATCGGCGGCCCCGGCGCCCGCCGGCTAGAAGGGCAGCGTCGCCCCCGGCTTGAGTCCCTGCAGCGCGGCGCGGAATTCCGCCTGGATGCGCGCCAGCGCCTCGCGAGTGTCGGCCTCGAAACGCAGCACGATCACCGGGGTGGTGTTCGAGGCGCGCGCCAGACCGAAGCCGTCCGCGTATTCGGCGCGCACCCCCGTCGATGGTCAGGATGCGTTCGGCGTTCGGGAACGGCGCGGATTTCTGCAGCCGCTCGATCAGCGCGTGCGGTTCGCCTTCGGCCAGCTTCCAGTTCAGTTCCGGCGTCGAGGGCGCATCGGGCAGGGCGCGCAGCACGGCATTGGCGTCCGGCGCGCGCGACACGATCTCCAGCAGGCGCGCGCCGGTATAGAGCGCGTCGTCGAAGCCGTACCAGCGCTCCTTGAAGAAGGTATGGCCGGACATTTCCCCGGCCAGCGGTGCGCCTGTCTCCTTGAGCCGGGCCTTGATGAACGAATGCCCGGTCTTCCAGATCATGGGCACGCCGCCGTGCTTCTCGATCCACGGGCCGAGCAGGCGCGTGGACTTGACGTCGTAGATGATGGTGGCGCCGGGGTTGCGCGACAGCACGTCCTGCGCATAGAGCATCAGCTGGCGGTCCGGGTAGATGATCTGCCCGTCCTTGGTCACCACGCCGAGGCGGTCGCCGTCGCCGTCGAAGGCCAGGCCGAGCTCCGCGTCCGAGGTCCGCAGGCGAGCGATCAGGTCGGCCAGGTTCTCCGGGTGCGAAGGGTCCGGATGGTGGTTGGGAAAGCGGCCGTCGACCTCGCAGAACAGTTCCTCGACCGTGCAGCCCAGGCGCCGGAACAGCGCCGGGGCCAGGCCGCCGGCCACGCCGTTGCCGCAGTCGATGGCGATCTTCATCGGCCGCGACAGCCGGATGTCGCCGACGATGCGCGCCAGGTAGGCCTCGGCCACGTCACGCGGCGAGATGCTGCCCCGGCCGCTGCGCACCGCGCCGGATTCGATGCGCTGCCGCAGCGCCTGGATGGCCTCGCCCGACAGGGTGTTGCCGGCGATCACCATCTTGATGCCGTTGTAGTCCGGCGGATTGTGGCTGCCGGTCAGCATCACGGCGCTGCCGCAACCCAGGTGGTGGGCGGCGAAGTAGGTCACCGGGGTGGGCACCATGCCCACGTCGAGGACGTCGGCGCCGCTGGCGGCGATGCCCTCGGCCAGCGCGGCCGACAGTTCGGGACCCGACAGGCGCCCGTCGCGGCCGATGGCGATCGCGCGGCCGCCGGCCTCCAGCGCCAGCGTGCCCAGCGCCTGGCCGATGGCGCGCACGACGGCCGGTGTCAGGGTGCGGCCGACGATGCCGCGGATGTCGTAGGCGCGGAAGATCTCTGCGGGGACGCTGTTCATGAGGTGTAGAACTCCATCAGGCGTGCCGCCAGCCAGTGCCGGCCGCCGGGCAACAGGCCGGACGGGAAGCCGACGTGGCCGCCCTGCTCCGGAAACTCGAGTATCACATCGGAAGAGGCGCCGCGTGCGCGTTCCAGCGACTGCGCGGGCATGAAGGGGTCGTTGCGCGCGTTCAGCACCAGCGTGGGCACGCGTATCCCGGCCAGCAGCGGCCAGCTGCTGGCGCGCGACCAGTAATCGTCGGTGTCGCGAAAGCCGTGCAGCGGCGCGGTGACCGCGTTGTCGAACTCGTACAGCGTGCGCGCCGCCTGCATGGCGCGCGCGTCGAAGATGCCCGGAAAGCGCGCCAGCTTGGCGGCCGCGGCGCGCTTCATGGTGGCGAGGAACATGCGCGTGTAGACCATGTTGAAGCCGCGCTCCAGCACGCGGCCCGCGGCGGCCAGGTCGAAGGGCGCGGAGATCGCCGCCGCGCGATGCACCAGGCCGGCGGCTTCGCCGCCGCGCTCGCCCAGCCATTTGAGCGTGGCGTTGCCGCCCAGCGACACCGCGGCCAGATGCAAGCGGGGCGGCGGCAGTCCGGACCGGGAGGCCTGTGCGGCCGATGCGGCGTGCACGCGGCGCACGATCCAGTCGATCTCTTCGGCGTCGCCCGAGTGGTAGGCGCGCGCCAGCCGGTTCGGTTCGCCCGAGCAGCCGCGAAAGTGCGCCACCGCGCAGCGCCAGCCGGCCTGCGCCGCCTGCGCGACGATGGCACGCGCGTAATGGCTGCCCGAGCCGCCCTCCAGGCCGTGGAACAGCAGCAGCGTGTTCTGCGCTTCGCGCGGGCCCGCCCAGTCGAGGTCGACGAAATCGCCGTCCGGCGTGTCCCAGCGCTCGCGTGTGTAGGCCGGCATGGGCGGCCGGTTGAGGGCGGCGTAGATGGTCTGCGCGTGGCCGCCGGGCAGCCAGTGCGGCGCGCGGTAGTCGTTCATCGCCGGTCCTGCGTGGTCGGGCGCCGTGCGCTCAATGCAGGGTCTTCGGCGCTTCGGGCCGCGCATCGGCCTGTCCCGGCGCGGGCGAGGCGTGGTGCACCACCATGCGCCAGCCGGCCGCGGTCTTGATGTACACGTTGGTGGCGACCGCCGGCGCGATCCTGCGCTTCTCGCCGGACACGGCGAAGTTCTCCTGCACGCTGTGCACCGCGAGCATCACGGCCTCGGTGGCCACCAGTTGCGTGACGTGCACCTGCATGCCGCCGCCGCCGGCGAAGATGCCGCGCCAGGACTCGCGCACCGCGCGGTGGCCGGCCAGCCGCGGTCCGCCCGGATGCACGCATACGATCTCCTCGTCCTCGGCCCATACGGCCATCATCGCCTCGAGGTCGGCGCGTTCCAGCGCGTCGTAGAACGCGTTCTCGGCGTCCTGCGGGGTGGGAAACGAAGACTGTCTCATGGGAGTTCTGCGTGAGGGCTGCGAAAGCGGCGCGATGCTATCACGCCGCTGCGCCGGCCTCTGTCCGCGGCGTGGCCGCCGCCGCCAGCGCCTCGCTCAGTACGCGCTGCGGCTGCAGATCGCGCATGCAGCGGAAATGCCCCAGCGGGCACTCGCGCGCGTAACAGGGGCTGCAGTCCAGGCCCAGGTACTGGATGCGCGTGCGCCGCGAGCCTTCCGGCGGCCGCGGCGGCGTGTGCGCGGGGCTGGAGGAGCCGAACAGCGCCACCAGCGGGCGGTCCAGCGCCGCGGCCACGTGCATCAGGCCCGAGTCGTTGCTGATCACCACGTTGGCGACCGCCAGCAGGTCGATGGCCGCGCCCAGGTCGGTGCGGCCGCACAGGTCGGTGGTGTGGGCGGCGATGGCGGGGCGCGCGGCCAGGATCTCCTGCGCCATGGCGCGGTCCGCGGCCGAGCCGAGGATCCACACCGCATAGCCGCGTTCGCCCAGATCGGCAGCGAGCGCCGCGAAGTGTCCGGCCGGCCAGCGCTTGGCCGGACCGTATTCGGCACCGGGGCACAGGGCGGCCACCGGACGCGCGTCCGAGGGCGGCGCGAGCGACAGCTCGGCCAGCGTGCGCGCCAGATTGGCGCCCGAGGCGGCGAGCCGGGTGGCCGGCATGGGCGGCAGCGCTGCGCCCGGCACGTCGGCCAGCGCCAGGTAGCGCTCGACCATGGGCGGCGGGTCCTTCTTCGGCAGCTTGTGCAACACGTTCAGCAGGCCATAGCGTGACTCGCCCACGTAGCCCGCGCGCAGCGGAATGTCGGCGAAGAAGGGCACCAGCGCGCTCTTCAGCGTGTTCGGCAGCACGATGGCCTTGTCGTAGCCGCGCTTCGCCAGATCGCGGCCCAGATGCCAGCGCGCGCGCAGGCGCAGCTCGCCGTGGCCGAACGGGCTCTCGATGGTCTGCGCGACCTCGGGCATGCGCTCGAGCAGCGGCTGCACCCAGCGCGGCGCCAGCGCGTCGATCTCAGGCCGGGCAGGCGCTGGTGCAGGCGCGCGAGCAGCGGCTGCGCCATCAGCGCATCGCCGATCCAGTTGGGCGCGACGACGAGGATGCGCGGCATGCGCGGCATGGGGCCGGGGCGGAAAACCGAAGCACGCGTGGCCGGGCGGCCACGCACTGCCTCAGTGGCCCCTGGGCGCGGCGCCCTTGTAGACGAACTCGGTGCCGCAGTAGGGGCAGCGCATGCTGCCGTGGCTGGTCACATCGAGGAACACGCGCGGATGCCGCGCCCACAGCGGCGCCGAGGGCGGCGGGCAGTGGACCGGCAGGTCCTTCTCGGTCACCTCGATGCGCTGCGGATCGCGTGCGGCGTCGGCCATGACCGACCTACTTCTTCTTCGCCGCGGGCTTGGCCGGCTTGGCCGCGCGTTTGGCGGCGGCCTTCTTCGCCGCCACCGGCGCCAGCCACTTGGCGTGGCGCTTGTTCTTGCCCTTGACCAGGTCGAAGAAGGCCTTCTGCAGCTTGGCCGTGACCGGGCCGCGCTTGCCGGCGCCCACCATGCGGCCGTCGACTTCGCGGATCGGCGTGACTTCGGCGGCGGTGCCGGTGAAGAACAGCTCGTCGGCGATGTACAGGTCGTCGCGCGTGATGCGCCGCGATTCGACCTTGTAGCCCAGCCCGGCGGCGAGCTGGATCACCGAGTCGCGCGTGATGCCGATCAGCGAACTGGTCAGCTCGGGTTCGTAGATCCTGCCGTTCTTGACCATGAAGATGTTCTCGCCGGCACCCTCGGCCACGAAGCCGTCGACGTCGAGCAGCAGGCCCTCGTCATAGCCGTTGTCCAGCGCCTCGGCGTTGGCCAGGATCGAGTTGGCGTAGGTGCCGGAGTACTTGGCGCGGCACATCGAGACGTTGACGTGGTGGCGCGCGAACGAGGAGGTCTTCACGCGGATGCCCTTCTCCAGGCCGTCGGCGCCCAGGTAGGCGCCCCACGGCCAGGCGGCGATCGCCACGTGCACCCTGGCGCCCTTGGGCGAAACGCCCATCTTCTCGGAGCCGTAGAACGCGATCGGGCGGATGTAGCATTCCTCGAGCTTGTTGGCGCGCACCACCTCTTTCTGCGCCTCGATGATCTGCTCGCGCGTGTAGGGGATCTTCATCATGTAGATGTGCGCCGAATTGAATAGGCGCTCGGTGTGCTCCTCGACGCGGAAGATCGCCGTGCCGCTGACGGTGTTGTAGGCCCGGACGCCCTCGAACACGGCGAGGCCGTAGTGCAGCGAGTGGGTGAGGACGTGGGTGGTCGCCTCGCGCCACGGAACGAGCTTGCCGTCGTACCAGATGTATCCGTCGCGGTCGGCCATCGACATGGTGTGACTCCAGTTTCAGCGTGAAAATGCTATTTTAACCAACTCAAGGTCCCACGGCGCCCGTTCATGCCCACAGTTCGCAAGCTTTTTGTCCTGGCCACTGTATGCGTCGCCCTCGCCGGCTGCGCGCAGCTCGGTTCCGATGGCGGTCCCGAGCGTACCGCCGGCGGGTCCGCCGCCGAGCCGGCGCTGCTGGTCGAAGTCGGCCGTTTCTCCCGGCGCCTCAGCGACGGTCCGCTGCCGCCGGGCTGGAAGCCCTACATCATCCTGCCCTCGAAGCCGCGCACCGAGTACACGCTGGTCGACACCGGCCACGGCGTGGCATTGGAGGCCAGGGCCGAGGCCTCGGCTTCCGGCCTGTACCGCGACATAAGCATCGACCTGCGCAAGCATCCCTGGGTGGAATGGCGCTGGCGCGTCGACGACGCGGTCGCCGGGGCCGACAAGCGCCTGGCCAGCCGCGAGGATTCGCCGGCGCGCCTGGTGGTCACCTTCCACGGCGACCCGCAGTCGCTGGATGTGGGCACGCGCGCAAAGATGCGCCTGATCAAGGCCATCTCCGGCCGCGAGCTGCCCTATGCCACGCTGATGTACGTCTGGTCGCACAGTCACGCGCCGGGCACGGTGCTGCCCAATCCGCACACCGACCGCATACAGATGATCGTCGCCGGCGGCGGCGAGGACAGCATCGGCAAGTGGCAATCGTTCCGCCGCAACGTGATCGAGGATTACCGCCTGGCCTTCGGCGAAGAGGCCTGGGACGTGATCTCGGTGGGCGTGATGAGCGATGCCGACAACACCGGCGACAACGCGCACGCGCACTACGGCGACATCTGGTTCATGCGCGCGCCGTAGCCGCGCACGCGCCACGCACGCACAAGCACACCCCGCCTCGCCTCCCGCCGCTCAGCCCGGCGCCTCGCCGGCCGCGCCGAACACCTGCGCCCGCAGCGCGCGTGGCCTGCGCGTGCGCTTCAACGCCGGCGTGCGGCACGCGCGTACTGCGCGCCGGCCAGGCGCAGCGCGTGCTGCAGCTTGCGAAACTCGCGATAGGCGTCGCGCACGCGCTCGGCCAGCGCGGCGTCGATCAGGCCCAGTTCGGCGGCCATCTTCAGCAGCGCGATGTTGCCCAGGTTGGCGGTGAGCTGCGGGTGCCGGTGCGCGTGCGCCAGCACCAGGTACTGGACGATGAACTCGATGTCGATCATCGCGCCGCGCTCGTGCTTGACGTCGAACAGCCCGCTCGCGTTGGGGTGCGCGGCGTGCATCTTCTCGCGCATCGCCAGCACCTCGGCGGCCAGCGCGGCCGCCTCGCGCGGCCGGCGCAGGATGCGCTCGCGCACCGCTTCGAACGCCGCGCCGGCGGCCGCGTCGCCCGCGCAATGGCGCGCGCGGGTGAGCGCCTGGTGTTCCCACACCCAGGCTTCGTTCTCCTGGTACTGCGTGAAGGCCTCGATCGAGGACACCAGCAGCCCGCTGGCGCCGCTCGGGCGCAGGCGCAGGTCGGTGTCGAACAACTGCCCCGAGGAGGTGCGGCTGGTCAGCCAGTTGTTCAGGCGCTGCGCCAGGCGCGCGTAGGTTTCCGCAGCGCCCGGGTGCGGGTCGTCGTAGACGAAGATGATGTCCAGGTCGGAGGCGTAGCCGAGTTCCTTGCCGCCCAGCTTGCCGTAGGCGATGACGGCGAAGCGCGGCGCGTCCTCGCGATGGCGGTTGCGCAGCTGCGACCAGCACAGGTCCAGCGTGCGCGCCAGCAGCAGGTCGGCGAGCAGCGACAGGTGGTCGGCCAGCTTCTCCACGGTCAGCAGGCCGGCCAGGTCCTGCGCCAGCAGGCGGAACACCTGCGACTGGTGCGCTTCGCGCAGCACGTTCATCTGCCGTTCGGTGTCGCCCGCGAACAGCGCGGTCTGCGCGGCCAGTTCGCCGGCGAAGGCCTGCCAGTCGGGTTCGGCGTACAGCACGCGGTCGTCGAGCAGCTCGTCGAGCAGCAGCGGGTGGCGGGTGACGAACTCCGCCGCCCAGCTCGACACGCCGATCATGCGCGCGACCCGCTCCAGGGCCTGGCGGTGCTCGGCCAGCAGGGCCAGGTAGGCCGCGCGGCGCGCGATCGCCTCGATCAGGTCCAGGCCGCGCGTCAGCGTGGCGTCGGGCTGCGCGGTCCTGGCCGCCGCCGCCGCCAGGCGCGGCACCAGCGCGTCGAAGCGCTGGCGCGAGTCCGCGGGCAGGGCGGCGTAACGCTGGCTGGAGCGCGTGGCGGAGACACGCGCGGCGGTGGCGGCGGGTTCGCGAAAGCCGTGCGCCTGCAGCACCTGCGCGACCGCCTCGGCATCCTCCTGCCACACCGCGTCCAGGCCCGAGGCTTCGTCCTGCGCCTCGGCGAACACTGCGCCGAAATGGCGCGCTACGGTTTCGCGCACCGCGGCGATCTCCTGCGCCGCGGCCGCCCAGTCGGCAAAGCCGAGCATGGCGGCGATCAGGGCGCGGTCGCCGGCGTCGGCGGGCAGCGTGTGGGTCTGCGCGTCGTCCAGATACTGCAGGCGGTGTTCCAGCCTGCGCAGGAACACATAGGCTGCCGAGAGTTCGTCGGCCGCCGCCTGCGGCAGCAGCCTGCGCTCGGCCAGGCGCGCCAGCACCTGCAAGGTGGGGCGCACGGTCAGCGCGGCGTCGCGGCCGCCGCGCACCAGCTGCAGGGCCTGGGCGACGAACTCGATCTCGCGGATGCCGCCCGGGCCGAGCTTGATGTGTTCGGCCAGTTCGCGTCGTGCCACCTCGCGGCGCACCTCGGCGTGCAGCCGGCGCATCGCGGTGATGGTGGCGTAATCGAGGTACTTGCGGAACACGAAGGGCCGCCGCACCGCTTCGAGCGCGCTGCGGCGCGCCTCGTCCTCGTCCGGTTCGCCCGGTCCGGGCAGCGCGCGCGCCTTGATCCAGGCGTAGCGCTCCCACTCGCGGCCGTGGGCGACGAAATAGGTTTCCAGCGGATCGAGCGCGATCGCCAGCGGGCCGCTGTCGCCGTCGGGGCGCAGGCGCATGTCGACGCGGAACACATAGCCGTCGCCGGTGGGTTCGGACAGCAGCGCGATCAGCTTGCGTCCCAGGCGCACGAAGAACTCGTGGTTGCTGAGCGTGCGCGGGTGGTCCGGGTCGGCGCCGCGGCCGTCGGTTTCGCCCTCCTCCGCATAGACGAACACCAGGTCGATGTCCGAGGACACGTTCAGTTCGCGGCCGCCGAGCTTGCCCATGCCGACCACGCTCATGCGCAGCGCGCGTCCCTCGCGGTCGCGCGGCCGGCCCCAGCTGGCCGCCAGTCCGGCCTCGGCCCAGTCCAGCGCGGCGGCGATCGCGGTTTCGGCCAGGTCGCTCATCGCCTCGCAGACTTCGGCCAGCGGCGCGAGACCGGCCAGGTCGCGCGCCAGCACGCGCAGGAACACGCGCTGGCGCAGTTCGCGCAGGATGCGCTTGGCGCTTTCCTCGTCGGCGCCGTGCATGTCCGACAGCGCCGCCTGCATGGCCTGGCGCGAGAACGGCGCGCCGCCTTCGCTGTCCAGTTCAATGGCCAGATGCGGCCGCGCCTGCATCAGTTGCGCGGCGTAACGCGAACTGCCCGCGATCGCGGACAGCGGTGAAGTGGGGGTGTTCATGAGCGAAGGGCGCGGGCTTCAGAGGGCCTTGCGAGGGTGTCCGGGGCGGGCTTTGCAGTTACAATGAAACCATGCAAACCGGGTCTGACACCAGCACGGGCACGGACCCAGTGTCGGAACGCTCCTCTCCCGGCGGCTGGGAACTCGCCGCGCGCCACGCCATGACCAGCGTGCGCATCTTCCTGCGTTCGATCGAGGTCTTTCTGTGGGCCGCGTTCTTCCTGATCGCGGTGTTCTTTCTCGGCCTGCGCTACTGGCTGCTGCCCAACGTCGAACGCTATCGCGACGACATCGTGGCGACGGTCTCCAGGGCCGTCGGCCTGCCGGTCACCGTCGAGACCATCAGCGCCGACTGGCGAGGCCTGCGGCCGCAGCTCGATCTGGTCAACGTGCGGCTGTTCGACAAGCAGGGCCGCGAGGCGCTGCTGCTGCCCAGCGTGATCAACGTGATCTCCTGGCGTTCCCTGCTGTTCATGGACCTGCGCCTGCACTCCTTCGAAGTCGACGACCTCAAGCTCTCGGTGCGTCGCGACGTGCAGGGCGGTATCACGGTGGCCGGCATACGCCTCGCCGAGGAGAAGGGCGACGGCAGCCTGGCCGACTGGGTGCTGGGCCAGAAGGAGATCCTGATCCGCAACGCCGAGATCGAATGGATAGACGAGCAGCGCGGCGCCCCGCCACTGCGCCTGACTTCGCTCGATTTCCGCCTTGCCAACGACGACGACGAACATGCCATCGGCCTGTCGGCGCGCCCGCCGCGCGAGCTGGGTTCCTCGATCGACCTGCGCGCCGCGCGGGTCGGGCACAGCGTGAAGGAACTGCGCGCCTGGAACGGGCGCGTCTACGCCGAGCTGGGCAACACCGACCTGGCCGCGTGGCGCGCCTGGGTCGACTATCCGGTCGACGTGCGCGGCGGCCAGGGTGCGTTGCGCGTGTGGCTCACGCTGTTCCAGGGGCGCCTGCGCCGCGCGGTCGCCGACGTGGCGCTGGCCGACGTGTCCGCAAGGCTGGGCAGCGGCCTGCCCATGCTCGAGCTGGCGCACCTGCAGGGACGCCTGTCCGGGCGCTATACGCCCAAGGGTTACGAACTGGGTTCGCGCGAACTGGGGTTCCGCACCACGGGCGGCGCCGCCCAGCAGCCCGCCACCCTGCGCCTGTCGGTCGAGCATCCGGCCGGCGGTGCGCTGATGAAGGGCTCGTTCAGCGCCAACCTGCTCGAGTTCGCGCCGCTGGCGCTGGTGGCCGAGGCCCTGCCGTTCCCGGCCGAACTGCGTGCGCGGCTGGCCGAGCTCGCGCCGCAGGGCAGGCTGTTCGAGGCCAAAGTGGACTGGCGCGGCGAGCCCGCGCAACCGAGCGCCTATACGGCGCGCACGCGCTTCGCCGACCTGGCGATGAATCCCTGGGGCCGCATTCCGGGTTTCGCCGGCCTGACCGGTTCGCTGGACGCCACCGAACGCAGGGGCACGCTCTACCTGTCGGCGCAGAAGTCCGAATTCGACCTGCCCAAGGTGTTTCCGGAGCCGCGCATCAGGCTCGATTCCCTGGTCGGGCAGGTGGGCTGGGAGGTCGGCGCCGGGGCCGGCGGCCTGCCGCTGCAGTTCAACCTGGCCAATCTCGCATTCTCCAATCCGGACCTGGCGGGCAGCGCCTTCGGCCGCTACACCTGGACCGGCAGCGGGCCCGGCACCATCGACCTGTCGGCGCAGCTGGCGCGCGCCGATGCGCGCAATATCTGGAAATACATGCCCTTTGCGTCCGGCACCGCCACGCGCGGCTGGCTGGGGCGCGCGGTGCTGGGCGGATCGGCCAGTGACGTGCGCCTGCGCCTGCGGGGCGATCTGAAGGATTTTCCGTTCATCGATCCGGCCAAGGGGCAGTTCCAGGTCGCGGCCAAAGTTTCCAACGGCCTGCTCGATTACGTCGAAGGCTGGCCGAGGATCGAAGGCATCGAGGCCGACCTGCTGTTCGAGCGCGACCGCATGGAAATCGTCGGCCGCAAGGGTCGCATCCTCGGCGCGGCGCTTTCGGGCGTGCGCGTCAGTCTGCCCAGGCTGGGCAAGGCCAATGCCGAACTCGCGCTGAGCGGCACGGCCGAGGGCCCGACCGGCGATTTCCTGCGCTATGTGCAGCAGAGCCCGGTGCGCCAGATGATAGACGGCGCCACCGACGGCATGCAGGCCGCGGGGCGCGGGCAGCTGCGGCTCAAGCTCGACCTGCCGCTGGAGGGCGCCGCCAAACCGCGATTGGCCGGCGCCTACCAGTTCGCAGCCAACACGCTGACCGTGGACAGCCGCCTGCCGCAGATCGAGCGCGCCGCCGGTCGCATCGAGTTCACCGAGAGCACGCTCGCGGTGCGCGACGTGCGCGGCAGCCTGTTCGGCGGCACGGTGAACGTCTCCGGCGGTTCGCGCCCGGAAGGCGGGCTGCTGATCAACGCGCGCGGCGAGGCGACCGTGGCCGGCATGCGCGGCTACTTCGACCATCCCTGGAAGCGTTACCTGAGCGGCGGCGCGCCGTACGCGGCGACGCTGCAATCGCGCGGCCGCAACACGCGCGTGGTGTTCGAATCCAGCCTGCGCGGCGTGGCGAGCGAACTGCCCGCGCCGCTGGCCAAGCCGGCGCAGGAAGCGCTGCCGCTGCGCGTCGAGATCGTTCCCGAGGAGAACGGCGATCGCATCAGCCTGTCGGTGGGCGGCGTCGGCGTGCCTGGTGCGCCGGCGTCGCCGGCCGCAGCCTGAGCGCCGAGTTTCAGCGCCGGCGCGAGGGCGCCGCGACGGTGGTGCAGCGCACCGGCGTGGGACTCAACCAGGCGGCGCGCCTGCCCGAACGTAACGGCCTGCTGCTGTCGGGCAGCCTGCCGTCGCTGAACCTGGACGCCTGGTTGCCGCTGCTGACGGCGGCCGATTTGTCCGGCGGGACGGCGGCCGCAGCGGCGACGACTCCGGCGGCCCCGGCTGCCGTGACGGCCCCGGCGGCGGCGACGCCACCGACCGCCGCGCCCGCCACCGCGAGCTTCGACCTGCGCCTGGGATCGCTGGACGTCTACGGCAAGCGCATCAGCAACCTGGCCCTGCGCGCCGGTGCCGACGCGCGCGGCTGGCAGGCCAGCATGACCGCCTCCGAGATGTCGGGCGACATCGGCTACCGCAGCGAAGGGCGCGGCCGGCTGACCGCGCGACTGAGTTATTTCACTCCGCCGCCGGATGCGCCGGGCGCGCGTGCCGCCGCGGCCGGCGGCACCAAGGATTACCCGGCCGTCGATCTGGTGGCCGAGCGCTTCAACTATCGCGGCAAGCAGTTCGGCCGCGTCGAGGTGGTGGCGCAGCCCGAGGGCAGCAACTGGCGCATCGAGCGCCTGGCCAGCCTCAACCCGGAAGCCTCGCTGACCGGCAAGGGGCTGTGGACGGTGGGCGGGTCGGGCGCCGCGGCGACGCCGGCGCGCACCGCGCTCGATTTCGCCCTCGAGGTCAACGACGCCGGCAAATACCTGGACCGCCTGGGCTCCAAGGACACGGTGAAGGGCGGCACCGCCAAGCTGTCGGGGCGCCTGAACTGGAACGGCGATCCGCTGGGCCTCGACTATCCCAGCCTGTCCGGCGATCTTTCCCTGCAGGCCGAGAACGGCCAGTTCCTCGAGATCGAGCCGGGCATCGGCAAGCTGGTGGCGCTGATGAGCATGCAGATGCTGCCGCGGCGCATCGCGCTGGATTTCCGCGACGTGTTCTCCAAGGGCTTCGCCTTCGACCGCATTACCAGCTCCATGCATATCGACAAGGGCGTGATGCGCACCAAGGATTTCAAGATGCGCGGCCCGGCCGCCGAAGTCGACATCGACGGCGAGACCGACCTGGCGCGCGAGACGCAGAACCTGCATGTGCGCGTGGTGCCGCAGCTGGGCGACACGGCCTCGACGGTGGTGGGGCTGCTCAATCCGGTGGCCGGCGTGGCGACCATGATCGCGCAGCGCATGTTCAAGAACCCGCTCGGGCAGATCTTTGCCTTCGATTACGCGCTGACCGGCACCTGGACCGATCCCAAGGTCGCCAAGGTCTCGGGCGCCTCCAGCCAGCCCGAGGGACCGCCGCCCTCCGGACCGCAGGCTCCGCCGCGCTGAGACCTTGCGCGAAGCGTGGACTGCGCAGCGCGGCGTGCGCGCCCCGTTTGTTATGATGCCTCTCTGCTTCCTCGTCTGAATCCAATGCCCATGCCGTCCCAGCAGACCCTGCTCGCCACCGCCGAATCCTGCCTGCTCGCGCCCTACGACCTCGAGCCGGGCCGGCTCGCCGACGTGTTCGGCGCGCTGCACGCGCACCGCATCGATTACGCCGATCTGTACTTCCAGTACACGCGCAGCGAGGGCTGGAGCCTCGAGGAAGGCATCGTCAAGTCCGGCAGCTTCAACATCGAGCAGGGTGTGGGGGTGCGCGCGATCTCCGGCGAGAAGACCGCCTTCGCATATTCCGACGACATCAGCCTGGCCGCGCTCAACGACGCGGCGCTGGCGACGCGCGCCATCGCGCGCGCCGGGCAGTCGAAGAGCGTCGCGGCCCCCGGAGCCGGCCGCCTGCGCGTGCAGGTGCCGCGCTATGCGCCGGTCGACCCGCTGCAGTCGCTGCCCTCCGAGGCCAAGGTCGCCATGCTCGAGCGCCTGGAGAAGATGTGCCGCGCCCTCGACCCGCGCGTCACCCAGGTGATGGCCAGCCTGGGCGGCGAATACGAGGTGGTGCTGGTGGCGCGCTCGGACGGCGTGCTGGCCGCCGACGTGCGTCCGCTGGTGCGCTGCTCGGTGCAGGTGATCGCCGAGCAGGACGGCCGACGCGAATCCGGTTCCTCCGGCGGCGGCGGACGCACCGACTACGCGATGTTCACCGACGCCAAACTGGCCGAGTACGCCGGGCAGGCCGTCTCGCAGGCGCTGGTGAACCTGGCCGCCAGGCCGGCGCCGGCGGGCACCATGCCGGTCGTGCTCGGGCCGGGCTGGCCGGGCATCCTGCTGCACGAGGCGATCGGCCACGGCCTGGAGGGCGACTTCAACCGCAAGGGCAGCTCGGCCTTCTCGGGGCGCATCGGCGAGCGCGTGGCCGCGAAGGGCGTCACCGTGGTCGACGACGGCACGCTGCCGGATCGCCGCGGCTCGCTGTCGATCGACGACGAGGGCAACCCGACGCAGCGCACCGTGCTGATCGAGGACGGGGTGCTGCGCGGCTACATCCAGGACAGCCTGAACGCGCGCCTGATGAAGATGCCGGTGACCGGCAACGGCCGGCGCGAATCGTTCGCCCACCTGACGCTGCCGCGCATGACCAACACCGTGATGCTGGGCGGCAACCACGACCCGCAGGAAATCCTGCGCTCGGTGAAGAAGGGCCTGTACGCGGTGAACTTCGGCGGCGGGCAGGTGGACATCACCAACGGCAAGTTCGTGTTCTCGGCGGCCGAGGCCTACATGATCGAGAACGGCAAGGTCACCCACCCGGTCAAGGGCGCGACGCTGATCGGCAACGGCCCGGACGCGCTGACGCGCGTGGCCATGATCGGCAACGACATGGCGCTCGATTCGGGCGTGGGCACCTGCGGCAAGGAAGGCCAGAGCGTGCCGGTGGGCGTCGGCCAGCCGACGCTGCGCATCGACGGGCTGACCGTGGGTGGAACGGGCTGAAGAGGAGCACCGCACATGACTTCGCTGAGTTCCAACATCACCGCGAGCTATCCGAACGCCGACGCCATCGCCGCGCAGATTCCGGACGGCGCCTTCGTCGCCCTGCCGCCGGATTACTCGCTGGCCGCGATGGAAGTGGTGCGCGCGCTGGTGCGCCGCCGCGCGAAGAATCTCAGACTGCTCGGCGTGCCGGTGCTAGGCATGTGCGCCGACCTGTTGATCGGCGCCGGCTGCGTGCGCGAGGTCGAGACCTCGGCGGTGTCGCTGGGCGAGGCCGGCATGGCGCCGCGCTTCACCGAGGCGGTGCAGAAAGGCGAGATCAGGATGGTGGATGCCACCTGTCCGATGGTGCACGCCGGCCTGCAGGCCGCCGAGAAGGGCGTGCCCTTCATGCCGCTGCGCGGCGTGCTGGGTTCGGACCTGGTCAGGCACCGGCCCGACTGGAAGACCATCCACAACCCCTACGCCGGCGAGGAGGATCCGATCCTGCTCGCGCAGGCGATCTCGCCCGACGTGGCGCTGTTCCATGCGCGCTGGGCCGACGAGGCCGGCAACGTCTGGCTGGGCCGGCGCCGCGAGCTGGTGACCATCGCGCATGCCTCGAAGCAGTGCTTCGTGACCTATGAAGAGCTGAAGCCCGGCGACATGCTCGAGGACGAGATGCTCGCCCCCGGCGTGCTCTCTTCGGTGTACGTGAGCGGCGTGGCGCGCGCCGAGCGCGGCGCCTGGCCGATGGGCGTGCTCGGCGCCTACGGCATCGACGACGCCCACCTGGCGGTGTACGCCAGGGCGGCGAAGACGCGCGAGGGCTTTCAGAAGTATCTCGACGAGTTCGTGCTGCGTCGCGCCGCCGTCACGGCCTGATACCGGCGGGTCCCGGCTTGGCGGCGGCTCCCCTGCAGCAGGCGCGACTGGAAGGGCGCATCGAAGGCTCGGCCACCGAGCGCTACCTGCGCGCGCTGTTCGAGAACGCGCTGCATTTCCCGCTGCTGAACATCCTGACCGAACTGTTCGCCGAGGGTCCGGCGCGCTATTTCGTCGCGCCGGACCTGTACGCCATCCTGCTCGGCGGCCTGGTGCAGGGCGCCGCGCTGGCGTTCTGGGCCTCGGCCAGCCGCACGCGCATCGTGCTTGCCAACCTGTGCGGTCCCGCGGTCTACACGGCGATCGAGGTGCTGGTCGAGGGCATGCGTTTCTTCGCCGGGCCGCAGCACTGGGCCTACTGGATCTTCTCGCTGGCCATCGGCCTGCTGCAGGCCGCGGCGCTGACGCGCTCGCAGCCGCTGCGCGCCATGGCGCTGGCCGGCATCGCCGTGACGCGTTCGATCACGGTGTTCGTGATGTACGTGGTGCTCGAAGTGCACCTGCTGGCGCGCCAGCCGCTGCAGGAGTTCCTCGCCTCGACCGGCCATCGCTTCGTCGCGCTGACCATGCTGCTGCTCGGCCTGATCGCCGGGGTGGCCGAGGTCGGCGCCGCGCGCTATCTCGATTCGCTGCGCGTGCTCTCGCGCCAGTTGAAGCAGTACTCGCAGTGGCTGCTGGGGCATACCCTGCTGGCCGAGCATCGACGACCCGCAGCGCCTGCGCCTGCGCCGCGAGCGCCGCGCGGTGATGTTCATGGACGTGCGCGGCTTCACCGCCTGGAGCGAAACGCAGAGCCCGGAGACGGTGGCGGCGTTCGTCAACGACCTGTACCAGGGCGCCGAGGAGATCCTGCACCTGCACCATGCGCTGAAGTACAAGTTCACCGGCGACGAGGTGATGGCGCTGTTCGCGCACTCCGCCGACGCGCTGTCCGCCGCCGCCGCGCTGCGCGAGCGCCTGCAGCCGGGGCTCGCGCAGCTGGGCATCGCGGTCGGCATGGGCGTGCATGCCGGCCAGCTCATGGAGGGCATGTTGGGCGCCAGCGAGACGCGTCAGTACGATGTGATCGGTGATACCGTCAATACCGCCAAGCGCATCGAGAGCCTGGCGGGCAAGGGGGAGATCGTGGTGAGCGAGACGGTGATGCAGGAGGCGTCGGGCGCGTTCCGCTTCGGCGCCGTGGAGGAATCGGAAGCCAAGGGCAAGCGCGGACAGCTGCGCGTCGCGCGCCTGCTGGTCGATGCGCGGCAGGCCGGCGCATGAGTTACGGCAACGAGGAACTGCTGATCAGCGTGTTCGCGCGCCTGATCGGCGACGCCGGCCACGTGGCGGTGGGCGCGGCCTCGCCGATGCCGGCGGCGGCCTGCCTGCTGCTGCGCGCACGCTACGGCAAGCCGCGCCTGTCGCTGCTGCAGAAGCGCCGCGGCAACCCGTTCTCCGACGGCTCGCGCGAGCTGTTCGACCTGGCCGGGCAGGGCCGCATCGACGTGTTCTTCCTCGGTGGGGCGCAGATCGACGGCCAGGCCAACATCAACCTGGTCGGCACCGGCACCTACCCGCAAGTCGAGGCGCGTTTTCCCGGTTCGTTCGGTTCGGCCTTCATGTACTTCACCGCGAAGCGCACCATCCTGTTCCGCGAGGAGCACAGCGCGCGCGTGCTGGTGCCGAAGGTCGATTTCATCTCGGCGCCCGGCGTGAGCCCGCCCGGCGTGTGGCGCGCCGGCGGCCCGCAGGCCCTGCTCACCGGCCGCGCGCTGTTCGCCTGGCAGAAGGAGGCGCAACGCTTCCGCCTGGAGAGCGTGCACCCGGGGCATACGGCCGAAGAGATCCGCGCCAACACCGGCTTCGATTACGATGCGCCCGCCACGGTGCCGGAGACCCCGGCGCCCGAGGCGATCGAACTCGAACTGCTGCGCGGCCCGGTGGCGCAGGAGATCGCCGTCAACTACCCGGAGTCCGCGCGCCGCGTGTGGGGCGTGCAGGCGGCGGCCTGAGCCTCCCGCAAGCCGCGACCAGTGGCAGTATTTCGCCTCGAACCCCGCTGTCGGCGCGGGGTTCGGCCGAAAAGTTGCAGTATTGCAGGGCCGGCGGGACGACGCTCAGTCGATTTTGATGTTGGCGTCCTTGACGATCTTCGCGTACTTGGCGATCTCGGCGCGCAGGTGCTCGCCCATCTTCTCGGGCGTGCCCGGGATCGGATCGAGGCCGCGCTTGACCAGCGTGTCGTAGGTGGCCGGCAGGTTGATGGCCTTGTTCAGTTCGGCGTTCATGCGCGCGACGATCTCCTTCGGCACCCCGGCCGGGGCCAGCAGCCCGTACCAGGAATCCGTGTAGAAGCCGGTGTAGCCCTGCTCGTTCAGCGTCGGCAGGCCGGGCGCCAGCGCGGCGCGCGTGAGGTAGGTGGTGCCGTAGGCCTTGAGCTTGCCGGCGGCGATCTGCGGCACGGCCTCGGGCAGGTTGGTGAACATCATGTTGACCTGGCCGCCGATCACGTCCGCCATCGCCGGGGCCAGGCCGCGGTAGGGGATGTGCACGATGAACAGCCCGGCCTGCTTCTTGAACATCTCGCCGGCCAAATGCGCCGTGGTGCCGTTGCCGAACGAGGCATAGCTGAGCTTGCCCGGATTCTTCTTCACGTACTCGACCAGTTCCTTCAGCGTGTTGGCCGGCACGCTGGGGTGGGCCACCAGCACGTTCGCGGTCTTGGCCATCAGGCCCACCGGCTGCAGGTCCTTCAGCGCGTCGTAAGGCAGCTTCGGCACCAGCGTGACGTTGACCGTGAAGCTGTTGGCCACCGAGACGAAGGTGTAGCCGTCGCCGGCCGACTTGGCGGCGGCGTCCACGCCGATCACCGTGCCGGCGCCCGGACGGTTCTCGACGATGATCGGCTGGCCCAGCGACCTGGTCAGCGGTTCGGCGAGAATGCGCACCACCGATTCCATGGTCGCGCCGGGCGGGAAGGGCACGATGACGCGGATCGGCCGGGTCGGCCAGGTCTGCGCCAGGGCGGCGGAGCAGAGCAGCGTTGTGCAGAGGGCGGCGGAAACGGCGAGTGCGTGGCGCTTCATGGTGACTCCGTTGGGAAAAGTGCCCGATCCGGAGCAATGCGCGTGCCAGCGATGGGGCGCGGCGCCGCGCCCGAGGCAGACTCAGGTCGGCTCTTCCCATTTCAGGCTGCGGCGCACCGCCTCGCGCCACCGCGCGGTGCGCTCGATGGCGTCCCAGCGCCCGATCTGCGGCGTGAAGCGATGCTCGATCTGGCGTTGCGCGGCCATGTCCTCGGGCGTGTTCCACAGGCCGATGGCCAGGCCGGCGAGGTGCGCGGCGCCCAGCGCGGTGCTCTCCAGCACGCGCGGGCGCAGCACCGGCACGCCGAGCAGGTCGGCCTGGAACTGCATCAGCAGGTCGTTGGCCGCCGCGCCGCCGTCGACGCGCAGTTCGGTGAGCGGGGCGCCGGCGTCGTTCTGCATGGCTTCCAGCAGGTCGGCGCTCTGGAAGGCGATGGCCTCGATGGCCGCGCGCGCGATGTGCGCGCGGTTGGAGCCGCGCGTCAGGCCGACGATGGCGCCGCGCGCGAACGGATCCCAGTGCGGCGCGCCCAGGCCGGCGAAGGCCGGCACCACATAGACCCCGCCGTTGTCGGGAACGGTGGCGGCCAGTGCCTCGATCTCGTGCGCCGAGCGGAAGAAGCCCAGTTCGTCGCGCAGCCACTGCACCACCGCACCGCCGACGAACACGCTGCCCTCCAGCGCGTACTCCTTGGCCACGTCGCGCGAGTCGCGGCTGCGGCCGGTCTGCGCGCAGGCGGTGGTCAGCAGGCCGTGGGTCGAGGCGCGCGCCTCGGCGCCGGTGTGCAGCAGCATGAAGCAGCCGGTGCCGTAGGTGTTCTTGGCCATGCCGGCGCGGTGGCAGCCCTGGCCGAACAGCGCGGCCTGCTGGTCGCCGGCGATGCCGGCGATGGGCACCGGTGCGCCGAGCATCTCGGGGGCGATCATGCCCACCACGTGCGAGGAACTGAGCACGTCGGGCAGCATGGCGCGCGGCACGCGGAAGATGCGCAGCAGCTCGGCGTCCCAGTCGCCGGCGTGGATGTCGAACAGCAGCGTGCGCGAGGCGTTGGACGGATCGGTGACATGCACCTTGCTCTGCGACAGGTTCCACACCAGCCAGGTGTCGACGGTGCCGAAGGCCAGTTCGCCGCGCTCGCCGCGCTCGCGCGCGCCGGGGATGTGGTCGAGGATCCAGGCCAGCTTGGTGGCGCTGAAGTACGGGTCGAGGACCAGGCCGGTCCTGGCGCGCACCGTCTCCTCCACGCCGGAAGCGCGCAACTGCTCGCACAGCGCGGCGGTGCGCCGGTCCTGCCAGACGATGGCGTTGTACAGCGGCTCGCCGGTCTGCCGGTCCCACACCAGGGTGGTCTCGCGCTGGTTGGCGATGCCGGCGGCGAGCACGTCTTCGGCGCCCACGTCCGCTTTCTCGAGGGCCTCGCGCGCAGTGTCGCGCTGGCTTTCCCACAGTTCACGCGGATCGTGCTCGACCCAGCCGGGTTGCGGGTAGATCTGGCGGATCTCGCGCTGCGCGCCGGCGAGGATGCGGCCTTCCTCGTCGAACAGCACGGCGCGCGAACTGGTGGTGCCCTGGTCGAGGGCGAGGATGGTGCGCATGCGTCGATTCTAGCAACCCATCCTGCCTCGCGACGCCGCGCCGCAGGCAGGCGCGCGGGCTTGATCCGGCGCAAACGCGCCGCGCGGCTTTGCGCTAGGCTAGCCGCGCCATGACCGAAGACATCCGCAACACCGGCGACACCGGCGGCTCCCGTGACGCCGACGACAATCAAGACGCTCCGCTCTACCTGGCCATCGACCAGGGCACCCACGCCAGCCGTGCGGTGGTGCTCGACGGCCGCGCGCGCGTGCTCGCGCAGGGCGCGCGCGACATCGGCATGGTGCGGCCGCAGGCCGACTGGGCCGAGCAGGACGGCGAGGAGATGGTCGAGTCGATCTTCGCCGCGGCGCGCGAGGCGCTGGCGGCGCTGGGCGCACGCCGGCACCGGGTGGTGGCGGCGGGCCTGGCCAGCCAGCGCGCGAGCTGCATCTGCTGGGACCGGCGCGACGGCCGGCCGCTGTCGCCGCTGTTCAGCTGGCAGGACCGGCGCGCGCACCGCTGGCTGCGCCAGTTCGAGCCGCATGCCGAGGACGTGCATCGCAAGACCGGCCTGTTCCTGTCGGCGCATTACGGTGCGAGCAAGCTGCGCTGGGCGCTGGACAACCTGCCGGCGGTGCGCGCGGCGCGCGAGGCCGGCACGCTGTGCTGGGGACCGCAGGCGAGTTTCCTCGCCTTCCGGCTGTGCGCCGAGCGGCCCTTCCTGTCCGACCCGCAGTGCGCGGCGCGCACGCAACTGTGGAACCTGCGCACGCGCGACTGGGACCCCGCGCTGCTCGGCCTGTTCGGCCTGCCCGAGGGCTTCCTGCCGGCCAGCGTGCCGACCTGCCATCGCTACGGCACGCTGCGCCTGGGTGATGCGGCGATCCCGCTGCTGGCGCTGAACGGCGACCAGTCGGCCGCGGTGTTCGCCTTCGGCTGGCCCGAGGAGGATGCGGCCTACGTCAACATCGGTACCAGCGCGTTCGTGCAGCGCGCGGTGGCGCACGACCCGGGCTGGGTGCCGCGCCAGCTGACCGGCATCATCCTCGACGACGGCCGCACCACCTTGTACACGGTGGAGGGCAACGTCAACGGCGCCGGCACCGCGCTCGAGTGGTTGACCGCGCAGCCGGGACTGGCCGACGCGGTCGAGCGCCTGCCGCAGTGGCTGGACGATGCCGAGGGGGCCTCCGACGCCGCGGGCGGCGACCTGCCCCTGTTCCTGAACGGCATCGCCGGGCTGGGCGGTCCGTTCTGGAAACCCGATTTCGCCTCGCGCTTCGTCGCCGCGGGCGGCGGCGCGGGAGACGCCGCGGGCGCGCCCTGGCAGCGCGCGGTGGCGGTGGTCGAGAGCATGGCCTTCCTACTGCAGGCGAACATCGAGGAGATGGCGGCGACGCTGCCGCCGGCGCGGCGCATCCGCGTGAGCGGCGGCGTGTCGCGTTTCGACGGCCTGTGCCGCCGGCTGGCGGCGATCAGCGGGCTGCCGGTGCACCGGCGCGACGACCCGGAGGCGACCGCGCGCGGCATCGGCTATCTGGCCGCGGGCCGGCCGGCGCAATGGAACGCTGCGGGCGCCGGGGAGGACGTGTTCGCGCCGGTGTGGGACGCGGCGCTGGCCACGCGTTACCGGCGCTGGCGCCTGACCATGGCCGAGGCGACCGGAATCTGAGTCGGCGGAATCGAAATCACTGGCAAGCAGGCCCACAGGGGAGGGGACAAGTCATGGCAAGGATAGGGGTGATCGGCGGCGGCGCGTTCGGCACGGCGCTGGCCTGCGTGGTGAGGCGCAAGGGGCACGAGACCACGCTGTGGGTGCGCGAGCCCGAGGTGGTGGAGTCGGTGAATCGCGACGAGCGCAACCCGGTCTACCTGAAGGGCGTGCCGCTGGTGCCGGGCATCGTCGCGACGGGCGACCTGGCGCGCGCGGCCGAGGGCGCCGATTTCCTGCTGCTCGCGCCGCCGGCGCAGCACATGCGCGGGGTGACGGCGCAGTTGCGCGCCGTGCTCGCGGCCGGCACGCCGGTGGTGACCTGCTCGAAGGGCATCGAGCGCGGCACCTGCATGCTGATGTCGCAGGTGATCGCCGAAAGCCTGCCCGAGGCGCCGCTGGCGGTGTTGTCCGGGCCCTCGTTCGCCCATGAGATCGCCGCCGACCTGCCCACCGGGGTCACCATCGCCTGCGACGACCTGGCGCTGGGAGGCCGCATCGCCCACGAGATGGGCTCGTTCCGCTTTCGCACCTACCTGTCCGACGACGTGACCGGCGCGCTGGTCGGCGGAGCGATGAAGAACGTGCTGGCCATCGCCTGCGGCTTCGCCGCCGGCATGCAGCTGGGCGCCAACCTGCGCGCCACCTTCCTGGCGCGCGGCCTGGCCGAGATGGCCGGCCTGGGCGTGAGCATGGGTGCGCGCTTCGAGACCTTCATGGGCCTGGCCGGCATCGGCGACCTGGACCTGAGCTGCAACAGTTCGAGTTCGCGCAACACCTCGCTGGGCATGGCGCTGGGCGAGGGCCGCACGCTGGCCGAAGTGCTGGCCGAGCGCGTGACCGTGCAGGAAGGCGTGCATTCGGCGGAATCGGTGGCCATGCTGGCGGCGCGCCTGGGCGTGCGCATGCCGATCTCGCACGCCGTGGACCAGGTGCTGAACCACGGCATGGGGGTGGCCGAGGCCATCGAGCAGGTGCTTTCCCAGCCCTTCGGCTTCGATCTGGCGGGCGTGCGCGTGGTGTGATCCCGTGAGCGTTGCGCAATGCGCACGGCCGCGCCGCGGGGGGAGGCGCGGCACGCCCGGATGTTAGAATCGGCCCCGCAATGCCCCTGCCCGTTTCCGATGTCGAGCGCGAGCTCACCCATACCCGCCGCGTGCGCTTCGAAGGCTACAAGCGCGCGGACGGCCTATGGGACATCGAAGGCCACCTGACCGACGTCAAGAACCACGACTACGACCTGAAAAGCGGCGTGCGTCGCGCCGGCCAGCCGGTGCACGACATGTGGATACGCCTGACCATAGACACGCACATGAACATCGTCGACGCCGTGGCGGCCTCGGATGCCGTGCCCTATCCCGAAGGCTGCGAGACCATCGCGCCGGCCTACCGGCAACTGGTGGGGCTGAACCTCAAGCAGGGTTTCCGCAGTCAGGCGCGCGAACTCGTGGGCAAGACGCGCGGCTGCACACACCTGACCGAGATGCTGGGCTATTTCCCCACCGCGGCGATCCAGGCCTTCGCCGGCGAGCGGCGCGAGGAGCGCCCCGACGGCCGCAAGCCGTTCCAGATCGACCAGTGCCATGCGCTGGAGAGTTCCTCGGCCACCGTGCGGCGCTGGTATCCGAAGTGGTACCGCAAGCCGGATGGCGCGGCTTGACTGCGGTCAATGAGCCGGCGCGCCGGCTGACCCAAGATCGAAGCAGAAGGCACATGCAGCATATCCTGGCAGCACATTCCAGCGGGGAGGCAGGGAGAAGATGAAGATCCATGAGTATCAGGGCAAGGAGTTGTTCCGCAAATACGGCGTCGCGACGCCGCGCGGCGTCGCGTGCTTTTCCGTCGACGAGGCGGTCGAGGCGGCCAGGAATCTCGGCGGCGGCGTCTGGGTGGTGAAGGCGCAGATCCATGCCGGCGGTCGCGGCAAGGGTGGTGGCGTGAAGGTCGCCAAGTCGCTGGACGAAGTGCGCGCCAAGGCCACCGAGATCCTCGGCATGCAGCTGGTCACGCACCAGACCGGGCCGGAGGGCCAGAAGGTGCGCCGCCTGCTGGTCGAGGAGGGCGCCGACATCAAGAAGGAGCTCTACATCGGCATGGTGGTCGATCGCGGCACGCAGCGCGTGTGCCTGATGGCCTCCAGCGAGGGCGGCATGGACATCGAGGAAGTCGCCGAACACACCCCCGAGAAGATCCACAAGGTGTTCGTCGATCCGGGGAAGGGTCTGACCGACGCCGAGGCCACGGACGTGGCGAAGAAGATCGGCGTGCCCGAGGCGGCGCTGGCGCAGGCGAAGGACCTGCTCAAGTCGCTGTACAAGTGCTTCGACGAGACCGATGCCTCGCTGGCCGAGATCAACCCGCTGATCTACACCGGCGACAACAAGGTGATCGCGCTCGACGCCAAGTTCAACTTCGACGACAGCGCGCTGTTCCGCCATCCGGAGATCGTCGCCATGCGCGACCTCGACGAGGAGGACCCGGCCGAGGTCGAGGCCTCCAAGTTCGACCTGAACTACGTGCAGCTCGAGGGCAACATCGGCTGCCTGGTGAACGGCGCGGGCCTGGCAATGGCCACCATGGACATCATCAAGGTGTACGGCGGTGCGCCGGCGAACTTCCTCGACGTGGGCGGCGGCGCCACCACCGAGAAGGTCACCGAAGCGTTCAAGATCATGCTCAAGAACCCCGAGCTGCAGGCGATCCTGGTCAACATCTTCGGCGGCATCATGAAGTGCGACGTGATCGCCACCGCCTGCGTCGACGCAGCGCGGCAGGTGCAGCTCAAGGTGCCGCTGATCGTGCGCCTCGAGGGCACCAACGTGGACCTGGGCAAGAAGATCCTGGCCGACTCCGGCCTGCCGATCATCTCGGCGAACAACATGGCCGACGCCGCGCAGAAGGTCGTCGCCGCGGCCAAGGGAGCGAACTGATGAGCATCCTGATCGACAAGAACACCCGCGTCCTTACGCAGGGCATCACCGGCAAGACCGGCATGTTCCACACCAAAATGAGCCAGGCCTACGCCAACGGGCCGAACTGCTACGTCGCCGGGGTGAACCCGAAGAAGCCGGGCGAGTCCTTCGAGGGCATCCCGATCTTCGCCACCGTCAAGGAGGCGCGCGAGAAGACCGGCGCCAACGCCTCGGTGATCTACGTGCCGCCGCCCTTCGCGGCGGCCGCCATCGACGAGGCCGTCGAGGCGGGCATCGAGCTGGTGATCTGCATCACCGAGGGCATCCCGGTGCGCGACATGATCCGCACGCGCTACAAGATGCAGGGCAGCAAGACCATCCTGGTCGGACCGAACTGCCCGGGCGTGATCACGCCGGACGAGCTCAAGATCGGCATCATGCCCGGCCACATCCACAAGAAGGGCCGCATCGGCGTCGTCTCGCGCTCCGGCACGCTGACCTACGAAGCGGTAGGCCAGTTGATGGAGCTGGGCCTGGGCCAGTCCTCCTGCGTGGGCATCGGCGGCGACCCGGTCAACGGCCTCAAGCACATCGACGTCATGAAGATGTTCAACGACGACCCGGCCACCGAGGCGGTGATCATGGTCGGCGAGATCGGCGGTTCGGACGAGGAAGAGTGTGCGCGCTGGATCAAGGCGAACATGAAGAAGCCCGTCGTCGGCTTCATCGCCGGGGTCACCGCGCCGCCGGGCAAGCGCATGGGCCACGCCGGCGCGATCATCTCCGGCGGCAAGGGCACGGCGCAGGAGAAGCTCGCGGTCATGGAATCCTGCGGCATCAAGGTGACCATGAACCCGGCCGAGATGGGACGCACGCTGAAGTCCGTGCTGAAGTAAGCGGACCGTTCTTGGAGCCCTCCGCCTCGGGGGCCGCGACGCAGGCCGCGGCCCCGTTTCGACTGCCTCGGGCGCCGGCAGCCTGGCGATCCTGCCCTATGCGGCGACCATCTTCCTGTCGTCGTTCCTGCTGTTCCTCGTGCAGCCGATCATCGCCAAGCAGATCCTGCCCTGGTTCGGCGGGTCGGCCGCGGTGTGGACCACCTGCCTGGTGTTCTTCCAGGCCGTGCTGCTGGGCGGCTACGCCTATGCGGACCTGGGCACGCGCCTGGGGCCGCGCCGCCAGGCCATGCTCCACGTGGTCCTGCTGCTGGCCTCCTGCGCCTTCCTGCCCATCCTCGCCTCGGCCGGCTGGAAGCCGCAGGGCGACGAGGCGCCGGTCGGCCGCATCCTGCTGCTGCTGACGGCCACCATCGGATTGCCGTACTTCCTGCTCTCGACCACCACGCCGCTGCTGCAGTCCTGGTACTGGCGGCGCTTCAGCCGCGCCGTGCCCTACCGGCTGTTTGCGCTGTCGAACTTCGCCTCGCTGCTCGCGCTGCTGGGCTTTCCCCTGCTGCTCGAGCCGGCGCTGTCGCTGCCGCAACTGGGCTGGCTGTGGTCCGGGCTGTACGCCGGGCTGGTGATCCTGTGCGCGGCGACCGCCTGGAACTCGGTGCGCGAGATTCCCGCGGGTTCGGCCGCCGCAGTGGCCGGCGCGGCCGGGACGGGCGGTGCGCATGCCGGTGCCGAAGCGGCGCGCCTCGCCGCACCCACGCGCGGTGTCCAGCTGGCCTGGCTGGCGCTCTCGGCACTGGGCTCGGTGATGCTGCTGGCGGTCACCAACCACGTGACGCAGAACATCTCCAGCGTGCCCTTCCTGTGGGTGCTGCCGCTGTCGCTGTACCTGCTGAGCTTCATTCTCGCCTTCGACCATCCGCGCTGGTACCTGCGCATGCCTTTGCTGGCGCTGCTCGGCGTGCTGACGCCGTGGATGGCCTGGGAGATCGGCTCGCTGCATCTGGCGGTGGCCGTGCCGCTGTATTTTTCCGGCCTGTTCGTCGCCTGCATGGTCTCCCACGGCGAACTGGCGCGCATCAAGCCCGACCCGGCCCACCTGACGCGCTTCTACCTGATGATGTCGGTGGGCGGGGCGCTGGGCGCGGTGCTGGTGGCGATCGCCGCGCCGCTGCTGCTGCCGGGCTATTTCGAACTGGGCATCGCGCTGGTGCTGCTGGCGCTGCTGCTGCCGCTGCGGCTGGCCGGCGCGCTGCGCTGGGCGGGTGCCGCGGTGGTGGTGGCGACCCTCGCGCTGGTGGTGCGCGGCGCGTACGACTATTCCAGCGGCATGCGCGTGATGGAGCGCGATTTCTACGGCGTGGTGCGCACTCACGACCACCTGAACCCGGTGCCGTATCGCGCCATGTACCACGGCGCCATCATGCACGGCGGCCAGCTGCTCGGCGAAACCTGCAAGAACACGCCGGCCGATTACTTCGGACCGACCTCGGGCTACGGACGACTGTTCGCGGCGTTGCGCGAGGCGGCGCCCGGGCAGCCGCGCAACATCGGCGTGATCGGCCTGGGGGCCGGCGTGATCGCGGCCTACGGGCATGCGGGCGACGTCATGGTGTTCTACGAGATCAGTCCGCGTGTGATCGACATCGCGCGCCGCGACTACACCTTCCTCGCCGACACGCCGGCGCGCGTGTCGGTGGTGCTCGGCGACGGGCGGCTGAGCCTGGAGCGCGAGGCGCCGCGCGGCTACGACGTGCTGGGCATCGACGCCTTTTCCGGCGATTCGATTCCCATGCACCTGATCACGCGCGAGGCGATGGCGCTGTATGCGCGCCACATCAAGCCGGACGGCGCGATCGTGTTCCAGGCCACCAATCGCTACGTGGATCTGCTGCCGGTCATCAAGCGCCTGGCCTCCGAACTGGGCATGCAGGCGGTGCTGGTGTCGGATTCGCCGGACGAGGATCCGCAGGGGCCGGGCTACTGGCGCTCGTCCACCGACCAGGTGATCGTCACGCGCAACGCGGCGCTGCTCGCCTCCCGGTGGTTGCGTGAGGCCGCCGAGCCCATCCAGGACCGGCCTGCGCTGCCGACCTTCACCGATGCACACCACAATCTGCTGCGCATACTGAAATGATGCCCCTCCAGCCGTGCCCGCACCCGGTCGTGGCGGGCGGGGCTTGACCAGCGTCAAGATTTCGATGTGCAGGTCTGCCGCATAATCCGGCCCAAACCTAGGAGGCAAGGAATATGGGCGGTCCAGACAAGGTCTTTCCGCTGAAGCCCGTGAAATTCATGGCGCGGCCGAAGGGCCGCGCCGTCGACGCGCAGGCGTTGGCCGAAGTGCGCAAGCTGCTCGGCACGCAGCCGCGCCGGCGCGATCTGCTGATCGAGCACCTGCACAAGGTGCAGGATCGCTACGGCCATCTTTCGGCGGCACACCTGGCCGCGCTCGCCGCGGAAATGGGCATGGCGCAGGCCGAGGTCTACGAGGTGGCGAGCTTCTACCACCACTTCGACATCGTGAAGGAAGGCGAGGACGCGCCTGCCGCATTGACCGTGCGCGTCTGCGATTCGCTGTCGTGTGCGATGGCCGGCGCCGACCAGCTGCTGGCCAGGCTGCCCCGGCTCCTCGGCAAGGACGTGCGCGTGATACCCGCGCCCTGCGTGGGGCGTTGCGAGGCCGCGCCGGTGGCCATCGTGCACCAGCGGCCGGTCGAACGTGCGACGACGGCGACGGTGGAGGCGGCCGTCAAGGCCGGCAAGACGCGCTGCGACGCCGCCTGATCGATTATGCGGCCTACCGCAAGGCGGGCGGCTACCGGCTGATTGCCGATTGCCTGGCGGGCAAGCGCACGCGCGAAGAGCTCACCAAGATCATGGAAGACTCGGGCCTGCGCGGCCTGGGCGGGGCGGGCTTCCCGGCCGGCCGCAAGTGGCGGCTGGTGGCCGCCGAACCCGGTCCGCACAACATGGCGGTGAACATCGACGAGGGCGAACCCGGCACCTTCAAGGACCGCTGGTACCTGGAGCGCGATCCGCACCGGTTCCTGGAAGGCATGCTGGTGGCCGCCTGGGCGGCCGGCGTGGGCGAGATCTGGATCTACCTGCGTGACGAGTACCACGGCGTACGCGCCGTGCTCGAGCGCGAACTGGCAAAGCTGAAGAAGGACTTGCCATGCGCACTGCCGCCGATCCACCTGCGGCGCGGTGCCGGCGCCTACATCTGCGGCGAAGAGTCGGCGATGATCGAGTCGATCGAAGGCAAGCGCGGCATGCCGCGCCTGCGTCCGCCGTACGTGGCGCAGGTCGGCCTGTTCGGGCTGCCCACGCTCGAACACAACATGGAAACCGTGTACTGGGTACGCGAGATCGTCGAGAAGGGCCCGGCCTGGTTCGCCTCGCACGGGCGCAACGGCAGGAAGGGACTGCGCTCGTTCTCGGTCTCCGGCCGCGTCAACAAACCCGGCGTGCACCTGGCGCCGGCCGGCATCACGCTGAACGAACTGATCGCCGAGTACTGCGGCGGCATGCAGGCAGGCCACGCGTTCTATGCCTATCTGCCCGGCGGCGCCTCGGGCGGCATCCTGCCGGCGGCGATGGGCGACATTCCGCTCGATTTCGACACGCTGCAGCCGCACGGCTGCTTCATCGGCTCGGCGGCGGTGGTGATCCTGTCGGACCGGGACACCGCCACCGATGCGGCGCGCAACCTGCTGCGCTTCTTCAAGGACGAGTCCTGCGGCCAGTGCACGCCGTGTCGCGTGGGCACCGCCAAGGCGCTCGCGCTGATGCAGCAACCGCGCTGGGACAAGCCGCTGCTCGACGAACTGTCGAAGGCGATGATCGACGCCTCGATCTGCGGCCTGGGCCAGGCGGCCCCGAACCCGCTGTTGTGCGTCATGAAATACTTCCCGAACGAGGTGGCGTGATGGATCGCGTGACCAACAAGCAGCTGGCGACGATGCCGATCGAGTTCAAGCTGAACGGCAAGACGGTGGTGGGTCGTCCGGACGAGACCATCATCGAGACGGCGAAGAAGAACGGCGTCGAGATCCCGCACCTTTGCTACAAGCCCGGCTACCGTCCGGACGGCAACTGCCGCGCCTGCGTGGTGGAGATCAAGGGCGAGCGCGTGCTGGCGCCCTCGTGCTGCCGGTATCCGAAGGAAGGCATGGAGGTCACCACCGACAGCGAGCGGGCCCTGCTGTCGCAGAAGATGGTGCTCGAGCTGCTGCTCTCGGACATGCCGGAGAAGGACTATCGCAAGGATTCCGAGCTCGACCAGTGGGCGAGGAAGCTCGACATGGGCCTGCCGCGCTTCCCGGCCCGCGAGCAGCCGCGTGCCGACGTGTCGCATCCGGCGATCGCGGTCAACCTGGACGCCTGCATACAGTGCACGCGCTGCGTGCGCGCCTGCCGCGAGGAACAGGTCAACGACGTGATCGGCCTGGCGTTCCGCGGCGACCACGCGAAGATCGTGTTCGACCTCGACGACCCCATGGGGGCGTCGACCTGCGTGGCCTGCGGCGAGTGCGTGCAGGCCTGCCCGACCGGGGCGCTGATGCCGGCGCGCGAGGCCGGCCTTGCCGAGATCGACAAGACCGTCGAATCGCTTTGCCCGTTCTGCGGCGTGGGCTGCCAGCTGACCTACCACGTGCAGGACAACACCATCAAATACGTGACCGGCCGCGACGGCCCGTCCAACCACGGGCGTCTGTGCGTGAAGGGCCGCTACGGCTTCGACTATGCGCACCACCCGCAGCGTCTGACCCGCCCGCTGATCCGCAAGCCGGGGGTGCCCAAGGGCGCCAGCTTCACGGTCGATCCGGCCAACTGGAGCGAGGTGTTCCGCGAGGCGAGTTGGGAGGAGGCGCTGGAGTTCGCCGCCAAGGGGCTGCGCGAGATCCGCGACCGCGACGGCAAGTACGCGCTGGCCGGTTTCGGTTCGGCCAAGGGCTCGAACGAGGAAGCCTACCTGTTCCAGAAGCTGGTCCGCCCGGGCTTCGGCACCAACAACGTCGACCACTGCACGCGCCTGTGCCACGCCTCCTCGGTGGCGGCGCTGCTCGAAGGCGTCGGGTCCGGAGCGGTGTCCAACCAGGTCGGCGACGTGATGAAGGCGGAGGTGGTGTTCGTGATCGGCGCCAACCCCACGGTCAACCATCCGGTGGCGGCGACCTGGATGAAGAACGCGGCGAAGAACGGCACCAAGCTGATCATCGCCGACCCGCGCCGCACGGAACTGGCGCGCCACGCCACGCATTTCCTGCAGTTCAAGCCCGACACCGACGTGGCGATGCTGAACGCCATGATCCACACCATCATCGAGGAAGGTCTGGTCGACGCGGATTTCATCCGTGACCGCACCAGCGGCTATGAGGCTCTGAAGGAGAACTCGAAGGCCTATTCGCCAGAGCTGATGGCGCCGATCTGCGGCATCCCCGCGCAGAAGATCCGCGAAGTGGCGCGGCTGTTCGCGACTTCGAAGGGTTCGATGGTGCTGTGGGGCATGGGCATCTCGCAGCACGTGCATGGCACCGACAATGCGCGCTGCCTGATCGCGTTGGTGCTGATGACCGGGCAGGTCGGCCGGCCCGGCTGCGGCCTGCATCCGCTGCGCGGCCAGAACAACGTGCAGGGCGCCTCCGACTCGGGGCTGATCCCGATGATGTATCCGGACTACCAGCGTGTCGACAACCCCGAGGCGCACAAGCGCTTCGCGGCGCTGTGGAACAAGCCCGACCTCGACACCAAGCCGGGGCTGACGGTGGTGGAGATCATGAACCAGGCCTACGAGGGCAAGATCAAGGGCATGTACGTCATGGGCGAAAACCCGGCCATGTCCGACCCCGACGTCGATCACGCCCGTGCCGGCATGGCCAGGCTGCAGCATCTGGTGGTGCAGGACATCTTCCTGACCGAGACCTGCTATCTGGCCGACGTGGTCCTGCCGGCCACGGCGTTCCCCGAGAAGGACGGCACCTTCACCAACACCGACCGCATGGTGCAACTGGGCCGCAAGGCGATCGAGGCGCCGGGAGAGGCCAAGCCGGACCTGTGGATCCTGCAGGAGATCGCGCGCGGCATCGGCCTGGACTGGAACTATTCGCATCCGCGCGAGGTGTTCAACGAGATGCGCCGCGGCATGCACTCGATCGCCGGCATCACCTGGGAGCGCCTGGAACGCGACTCGGTGGTCGTGTATCCGTGCGAGAACGAGGGCGACCCGGGCACGCCGGTGGTGTTCACGGAGGTGTTCCCCACGGCCACCGGCCGCGCCAGGTTCGTGCCGGCCGACATCATCCACGCCGACGAGCAACCCGACGCCGACTACCCGATGGTGCTGATCACCGGCCGCCAGCTCGAGCACTGGCACACCGGCGCCATGACGCGGCGCTCCGGGGTGCTGGATGCGATCGAACCGGAACCGACCTGCCAGATCCATCCGCTCGATCTCGCCGGGCTGGGCGCCAAGCCGGGCGATGTAATCACCGTGCAATCGCGCCGCGGCAGGATCGCGCTGTACGCCCGCGCCGACGATGCCATTCCGCGCGGTGCGGTGTTCATCCCCTTCGCCTTCTACGAGGCGGCGGCGAACCTGTTGACCAATTCGGCGCTCGATCCGTTCGGCAAGATCCCGGAGTTCAAGTATTGCGCCGTCAAGATAGCGAAAGGCGGCAAGGCGCCCGGCGACCCAGGCTACGGCAAGGGCCGTTCCATGGGGCAGCTGTACGGCTGATACCCGCGCCGGTCGGCCTCGCGCGACCGCATTCCTTCAATACCCGCGTCCGCGGCCTTGATTTTCGTCAAGGCCGCGGCTGCGTGCGCGCCCCTATAGTTCGTCGCATCCGCGGCGGGCCGCTTCCAGCCGCTCTGCTTTCATAAACCGAAAAGTCTCACCGGAGGAGATCACCCCATGGCGTCCGATATCGAAATCGCCCAGAAAGCCAAGATGCAGCGCATCTCCAAGATCGCCATGGAGAAGCTCGGCATCCCCGAGGATCACCTCGAGCCGTACGGCCATTACAAGGCGAAGGTGTCTCTGGAGTATGTCGATTCGCTGAAGGACAAGAAGGACGGCAAGCTGATCCTGGTGACCGCCATCAGCCCGACCCCCGCGGGCGAGGGCAAGACCACCACCACGGTGGGCCTTGGCGATGCGCTCAACTACATCGGCAAGAAGGCCATCATCGCGCTGCGCGAGCCCTCGCTGGGTCCGGTGTTCGGCGTCAAGGGCGGCGCGGCCGGCGGTGGCTACGCACAGGTGGTGCCCATGGAGGACATCAACCTGCACTTCACCGGCGACTTTTCGGCGATCGCGCTGGCCAACAACCTGCTCGCCGCGCTGATCGACAACCACATCAACCACGGCAACGAGCTCGGCATCGACGTGCGCCGCATCCAGTGGAAGCGCGTGGTCGACATGAACGACCGGGCGCTGCGCGACATCACCATCGCGCTGGGCGGCACGGCCAACGGCTACCCGCGTCAGGACGGCTTCGACATCGTCGTGGCTTCCGAAGTGATGGCGATCTTCTGCCTCTCCAATTCCCTCGAGGACCTGAAGAACCGCCTGGGCAACATCGTGGTCGGCTACAGCCGCGAGGGCAAGACCATCTACGCGCGTGACCTGAACGCCCACGGTGCGATGACCGTGCTGCTCAAGGACGCTCTGAAGCCCAACCTGGTGCAGACGCTGGAGAACAACCCGGCCTTCATCCATGGCGGGCCGTTCGCCAACATCGCGCACGGCTGCAACTCGGTGATCGCCACCAAGACCGCGCTCAAGCTGGCCGACTACGTGGTGACCGAGGCCGGCTTCGGCGCCGACCTGGGCGCCGAGAAGTTCATCGACATCAAGTGCCGCAAGTCCGGCCTGCGCCCGAGCGCGGCGGTGATCGTCGCCACGGTGCGTGCCATGAAATACCACGGCGGCGCCGACCTCAAGACCATCACCAACGAGGACGTCGCGGCGCTGGAGCGCGGCATCGTCAACCTCGAGCGCCACGTCGAGAACGTGCAGAAGAACTACGGCATTCCCTGCGTGGTCTCGATCAACAAGTTCAACTCCGACACCAAGGCCGAGCTCGACGTGCTGTATTCGCGCATGGAGAAGCTGGGCGTGAAAGTGGTGCTCGCCACCCACTGGGGCGAGGGCGGCAAGGGCGCTGCCGAACTGGCCAACATCGTGGTCGATCTGTGCGAGCAGAAATCGAACTTCCAGTTCGTCTACGAGGAGCAGGACACGCTCTGGGACAAGATCAACAAGATCGCCAAGAAGATCTACCGGGCCTCCGAGGTCACCGCCGACACCAAGGTCCGCAACCAGATCAAGAAGCTGCAGGACGACGGTTATGGTCACTACCCGGTGTGCGTGGCCAAGACCCAGTCCTCGTTCTCGACCGATGCCTCCGTGCGGGGCGCCCCGGTGAACCACGTGGTGAACGTGCGCGAGGTGCGCCTGGCGGCCGGCGCCGAGTTCGTGGTGATGATCTGCGGCGACATCATGACCATGCCGGGCCTGCCCAAGGTGCCCTCGGCCAGCAAGATCGACATCGTGGACGGCAAGGTGGTCGGCCTGTTCTGATCCCCCGCAAGCTCGCGGGGCGGCGAAACCGCCGCCCCGGGGGTGACCGGAACGCACCCGTTGAGGGTAGAATTCCGATGATTACGGATCGTAATTGAGAGAGAGGAATTCACCATGATGGAGATGTTGTCCCACGTCGATTTCTGGAAGGCACTGGGCGCCATTATCTGGGTCAACCTGCTGCTGTCGGGCGACAACGCGGTGGTGATCGCGCTCGCCGCCAGGTCCCTGCCGGCCAAGCAGCAGAAGATGGCGGTGTTCTGGGGCAGTGCCGCGGCAATCATCATGCGCGTGGTGCTGACCATCTTCGCCGTCGCGCTGCTGCAACTGCCTTACCTCAAGCTGGTGGGCGGCGTGCTGTTGCTGTGGATCGGCGTGAAGCTCCTGGTGCCGGAGGAGGGCGAGGAGAACATCAAGGCCGGCAACAACATGCTCGAGGCGGTGAAGACGATCCTGATTGCCGACCTGGTCATGAGCCTGGACAACGTGATTGCCGTCGCCGCAGCTGCTGAACAGGGCCCGGCTGCCGCGAAGACCGTGCTGCTGATCGCGGGTCTGGCGATCTCCATCCCCATCGTGATCTTCGGCAGCACGCTGATGCTGCGCCTGATGGAGCGCTTCCCGATCATCATCACTCTGGGCGGCACGCTGCTGGGATACATCGCCGGCGACATCATGGTCGGCGATCCTGCCATCAAGGACTGGGTCGGCGCCAACGCCGCGTGGCTGCACGACATGCGCGTGAGCGCGATCGTCGGCGCCGTTTTGGTGTTGGGTCTGGGCACCTGGCTGGCCAGGCGCGCGGAGTCGCATGCGCAGGTGAGCAGCGAGGTGGGGCACTGAGGACTGTCCCGCGGAATCTTGACCGCGGTCAAGGGGGGAAGTTCGTACGGGAGTGAAGAATCAAGGGAGCGATTGACGGCGCGCGTCGCGAATGGTCGGCGCAGTCGTTACTACAAACCGATTGATCGCACACTGGAGGAGGGACACATGAAAATCAAGCTCAGCAGGAAGTTCGGCGTCACCGCAGCAGCCCTGGCCACGGCCCTGGCCGGATTCGCGTTCCAATCTTCGGCTCACGCCTGGGAACCCAGCAAGACGGTGGAGTTCGTGGTGCCGGCAGGCACCGGCGGTGGTGCCGACCAGATGGCGCGGGTGATTCAGTCCATCGTCGCCAAGCACAACCTCATGAAGCAGTCGATGGTGGTGGTCAACAAGGCGGGTGGGGCGGGCGCCGAAGGCTTTCTCGACGTCAAGGGCGCGAGCGGCGATGCGCACAAGATCATCATCACCCTGTCCAACCTGTTCACCACGCCGCTGGCGACCGGGGTGCCGTTCAACTGGCGCGACCTGACGCCGGTGCAGATGCTGGCGCTCGACCAGTTCGTGCTGTGGGTGAACGCGGGCAAGCCGTACAAGAACGTCAAGGAATTCCTTGCCGCGGCAAAGGGCAGCAAGTTCAAGATGGCCGGCACGGGTTCCAAGCAGGAAGACCAGATCATCACGGTCGGCATCGAGAAGTCGGCGGGGGTCAAGTTCATCTACATCCCGTTCCGCGGTGGCGGCGACGTTGCCGTGCAACTGGTCGGCAACCACGCCGACGCGACCGTGAACAACCCGATCGAGGCGGTGGCGCACTGGCGCGGCGGCAAACTGCGTCCGCTGTGCGTGTTCGATCCCAAGCGCATGCCGTACAAGGAGAAGGTCACCGCGACGATGAGCTGGTCGGATATCCCGACCTGCAAGGAGCAGGGCCTGGACTTCGACTATCTGATGTTGCGCGGCATCTTCATGGCGCCCGGCGTGTCGCCCGACCAGGTGAAGTTCTACACCGACCTGATCGCCAAGGTGCGCGAGACGAAGGAATGGAAGGAGTTCATCGAGAAGGGCGCATTCAACACCACCGCGCTGGCCGGCAAGGAGTACGCCGACTGGGTGGCGAAGGAAGAGGCGCGTCACGTCTCGCTGATGAAGTCGGCCGGGTTCATCGCCGGCGCGAAGTAAGTCCTAAGCGTGCACACCGCGGCCGTCGGCCGCGGTGTTACAACAACGACGGGCGGGGAGGCAGTGCACATGGAGAAGGGCGGCGCGCGGCATGGCGCGATCGGTACCAAGGGGGTGGAGCTGGTCGTCGCAGCGCTCTTCTTCGCGCTGGGCGCGCTGGTGATCTTCGACAGCCGCAGGCTGGGTACGGGCTGGGCCGATGACGGCCCGCAGGCGGGCTACTTTCCGTTCTATCTGGGACTGATCATCTGCGTTTCTTCGCTGGTGACCTTCTTCAAGGCGCTCACCATCCGGCCGGAACGCGACAAGGTGTTCGTCGATTCAGCTCAGTTCAAGCTGGTACTCGCCGTTTTCGTGCCGACGGTCGTCTACGTGGGCCTGATCGGGTTGCTCGGCATCTACGTCTCTTCCATGTTGTTCATCGGCTTCTTCATGCGCTGGCAGGGAAAGTACTCCTGGCTCAAGCTCGGCATGGTTTCGGTCGGCGTGATGGGCGTGTTTTTCTTCGTGTTCGAGATGTGGTTCAAGGTGCCGCTTCCCAAAGGGCCCCTCGAGGCCGCGCTCGGCCTGAACTAGGGGATCGACGGAAATGGAAGAGATTCGGTCTCTGATCGAGGGTTTCGGCGTCGCCCTGTCGCTGAAGAACGTCGGCCTGATGTTTGTGGGCGTGATACTCGGCGTCGTGATCGGCGTGCTGCCCGGACTCGGTGGCGCGAACGGCGTGGCGATTCTGCTCCCCCTCACTTTTTCCATGGCGCAGTCGCCCGGCGGAACCACCTCGGCGATCATCCTGCTTTCGTGCATTTACTGGGGGGCGCTGTTCGGCGGCGCGATCACCTCAATTCTGTTCAATATTCCGGGCGAGCCATGGTCGGTGGCGACGACTTTCGACGGCTATCCGCTGGCGCAGCAGGGCCGCGCCGGCGCGGCCCTGACGGCGGCGTTCACCTCATCCTTCGTCGGCGCCTTCATCGCCACGGTGGTGATTACCTTCCTGTCGCCGATCGTCGCGGGCTTCGCGCTGCAGTTCGGTCCCCCTGAGTTCTTCTCCGTCTACCTGCTCACGTTCTGCGCGTTCGTTGGCATGTCGAAGGAGCCGCCGGCCAAGACCCTGACAGCCATGATGACCGGCTTCGCGCTGGCGGCGGTGGGTACCGATCCGGTCACCGGCACCCTGCGGCTGACCTTCGGGTCGGTGGAACTGCTGTCGGGTTTCGATTTCCTGATCGCGGTGATCGGCCTGTTCGGCATCGGCGAGATTCTGCTGACGATGGAAGAGGGCCTGGCCTTCAAGGGTGCGGATGCCAAGATCAACATGAAGGTCGTCATGCAGACGTGGAAGGAGTTGCCGCGCTACTGGGCGACTTCGATGCGCTCCTCCATCGTCGGCTGTTTCATGGGCATCGTGCCCGGCGGCGCCACGCCGGCCTCGTTCATGGCCTACGGGGGTGCGCAGCGCTTCTCCAAGGACGGCGCCAAGTTCGGCACCGGCAAGATCGAGGGCGTGGTTGCGCCCGAGACCGCGGCGCATGCCGCCGGCACATCGGCGCTGCTGCCCATGCTGACGCTGGGCGTGCCAGGCTCACCGACCGCCGCTGTGCTGCTCGGCGGCCTGCTGATCTGGGGCCTGCAGCCCGGCCCGATGCTGTTCGTCGAGCAGAAGGAGTTCGTCTGGGGGCTGATCGCCAGCATCTACCTGGGCAATATCGCCGGACTGATCGTGGTTCTGACCTGCGTCCCGCTGTTCGCTGCGATCCTGCGGATTCCTTTTGCGGTGATCGCGCCGGTGATCATGGTGGTGTGCGCCATCGGCGCCTATACCGTCAAGACGAACATGTTCGACGTCTGGATGATGCTGATGTTCGGCGTGCTCGGCTATGTGTTCAAGAAGCTCAACTACCCGCTCGCACCGCTGGTGCTGGCCATCGTGCTGGGTGACCGCGCCGAAGCCTCGTTCCGGCAGGCGATGCTGGTTTCCGAGGGGCAGATGTCGATCTTCTTCTCGAACGGGCTGGTCGGCTCGATCACGGGTCTGGCGCTGTTCCTGCTGGCCTGGCCGGTGATCTCGATGCTGATCGCCAAGGCCAAGGGCAAATAGCCGCCGGCGGCAAGTGGCGGCCCGGCGCTACTCCGGGTCGCCCAGCTTCTGCTTGAGGCGCGAGAGCGTCTCGGGTGTCAGGTTCAGATAGGCGGCGAGCTCCTTCTTCGGGATGCGGCCTGTGAGCTCAGGGTGCTTGCGCTGGAATCTCGACAGCCGGCCCGGGGCGTCGAGCAGGTGCAGCGTGATGGTGTGCGCCATCACTTCCGACATCAGCTTCATGACCTCGTGCTCGAAGCGCAGTTTCACTTCGGCATGCTGTTCCAGGAACTCGACCCACTGCGGCATGGCGATCTTCGCCGCGCGAACCTTGGTCACGGCGACGATCGAATAGGGGATCGGCGTCTTCATGCGCCAGGCCGCGTACGAGGTATCCATGTCGGTCTCGGCGGCGAAGCGCAGGATCATTTCCCGACCTTCGGCGTTCGAAACCACGCGCTTGAGCATGCCGTCGAGCACGAAGAACTGTTCCATTTCCGTGTCGCCCTGACGGACCAGGAGATCCCCTTTCCGGTAATCGACCACGTCGAGCAGGGGCTCGAGCGCATCCCAGTCGTCCGGGCGCATCACGTCCAGGATCAGGTTCTGCTTGAGTTGCAACCGGATCGTGTTGCGCTGCGCGTGGGTCGCTATGGATGCCATCGAAGGGATGTCGGAGGTGCGTGGTGCCAAGAGTCGAGCATTAGACGAAAAAACCTTGACCGCAGTCAAGGTTGATCGCGGGGCGTCTCCCTACCATACCGCCACTTTTCCGCAGTAAATCAAAGGAGACCACAATGGGTTCTGTGGAGACGCAGGTCGCATCCGACACCAAGCTGGTCGACGGTGAAGTGACCGACGGCTTTCATCTGGTCATCGACGCCCTCAAACTCAACGGCATCGATACCATTTTCGGCCTGCCCGGAATACCGATCACCGACCTCACCCGAAAGGCGCAGGCCGAAGGCATGCGCGTGATCTCGTTTCGCCACGAGCAGAATGCGGGCAACGCCGCCGCCATCGCCGGCTTCATGACGCAGAAGCCCGGCATCTGCCTGACCGTGTCGGCGCCGGGCTTCCTGAACGGGCTGACCGCGCTGTCGAATGCCACCACCAACTGCTTTCCGATGATCCTGATCAGCGGTTCGAGCGAGCGCGAGATCGTCGACCTCCAGCAGGGTGACTACGAGGAGATGGATCAGCTGGCCATCGCCAAGCCGCTGTGCAAGGCTGCATTCAGGGTGCTGCATGCCGAGGACATCGGCGTGGGCATCGCGCGCGCAATCCGCGCCGCGGTATCCGGACGCCCCGGCGGCGTGTACCTCGACCTGCCGGCCAAGCTGTTCGCGCAGACCATGGATGCGGCTGCCGGCAGGCGTTCGCTGATCAAGGTGGTCGATCCGGCGCCGCGCCAGATTCCGGCGCCCGACGCCGTGCAGCGAGCGCTGGACCTTCTCAAGGGCGCCAAGCGCCCGCTGATCCTGCTGGGCAAGGGCGCCGCCTACGCCCAGGCGGATGCCGACATCCGTGCCCTGGTCGAGAAGACCGGCATCCCCTACCTGCCGATGTCCATGGCCAAGGGCCTGCTGCCCGATTCGCACGAGCAGTCGGCTGCCGCCGCGCGCTCGTATGTGCTGCCTGAGGCAGATGTGGTGATGCTGGTCGGCGCCCGCCTGAACTGGCTGCTTTCCCACGGCAAGGGCAAGACCTGGGGCGGCAAGGGCCACAAGGACTGGGGCGGCCAGAAGTTCATCCAGATCGACATCTCGCCGCAGGAGGCCGACAGCAATGTGGCCATCGACGCGCCGGTGGTGGGCGACATCGGCTCCTGCGTTTCGGCACTGCTGGCCGGCATCGGCGCCAACTGGGCCAAGCCGCCGGCCGAGTGGCTCAGTGCCATCGCCGAGCGCAAGAACAAGAATATCGCCAAGATGGCCGAGACTCTGGCCAAGGATCCCGTGCCGATGAACTTCCACAGCGCGCTGAATGTGGTGCGCGACATCGTCAAGGCCAACCCGGATGCGATCCTGGTCAACGAAGGCGCCAACGCGCTGGACTTCACGCGCAGCATCGTCGACATGTACAAGCCGCGCAAGCGCCTGGACGTCGGCACCTGGGGCATCATGGGCATCGGCATGGGCTTCGCCGTCGCCGGCGCGGTAGTCAGCGGCCAGCCGGTGATCGCGATCGAGGGCGACAGCGCCTTCGGCTTCTCGGGCATGGAGGTCGAGACAATCTGCCGCTACAACCTGCCGGTATGCGTGGTGGTCTTCAACAACAACGGCGTGTACCGTGGCACTGACGTGAATCCGACCGGCGGGCCCGATGTCGCGCCCACCGTGTTCGTCAAGAACGCGCGCTATGACAAGCTGATGGAGGCTTTCGGCGGCGTGGGCGTGCATGCCACCACTCCGGCCGAGTTGCGCAAGGCGATGGAGGAGGCGATACGCTCGCGCATGCCGACGCTGATCAATGCTGTCATCGATGAAACCGCCGGCACCGAAAGCGGCCGCATCACGAGCCTGAATCCGCAAAGCGCAAAGAAGAAGTAAGTCCGAGGTTTTGGCCGGGGGAAACAGCCCCCCGCCTGCCGAAGAAATATTGGAGAACTGAAATGGAAGCACTCAAGGGAGTCCGGATTCTCGATATGACCCACGTGCAGGCGGGTCCGACCTGTTCGCAACTGCTCGCCTGGATGGGGGCGGATGTGATCAAGTTTGAGCCGCCGCAGGGCGACGCGACCCGCGGCCAGCTGCGCGACGTGCCGGGCGCGGACAGCCTGTACTTCACCATGCTGAACTGCAACAAGCGCTCGATCACGGTCAACATGAAGAGCGCCGAAGGCAAGCAGGTGTTCGTCGATCTGGTCAAGAAGTGCGACATCGTGATGGAGAATTTCGGTCCCGGCGTGCTCGACCGCCTGGGGTTCACCTGGGAGAAGATCCACGAGATCAACCCGAAGATAGTGATGGGATCCATCAAGGGCTTCGGTTCCACGGGGCCGTACGCCGAGTTCAAGGCCTACGAGAACGTTGCGCAGGCGATGGGCGGTGCGATGAGCACCACCGGCACGCCAGACGGCCCGCCGTTCGTGACCGGCGCCCAGATCGGGGATTCCGGTACCGGCCTGCATCTGGCGATCGGCCTGCTGGGGAGCGTTGCACCAGGCCAACCGTACCGGCCAGGGCCAGTATGTGGAAGTCGCCATGATGGATGGCGTGATGAACCTGTGCCGGGTGAAGTTTCGCGACCACCAGCGACTGACCAGAGGCTCCCTTTCCGAGTATTCCGTGCCCACCCACCAGGGCATGGGCGCCGCGCCGCGCGCCGGCAACGACTCTGGCGGCGGCCAACTCGGCAACGCCGTGCGCTGCAAACCCGGCGGCCCCAACGATTTCATCTACATCGTCGTGCAGGAGGCGGTGTGGACGGCGCTGGCCAATCGCATCGGACCGGAGCTGGGTCAGCCCAACCTGCCGACGGACCCGAAGTTCGACACCATCGGCGAGCGTCGCAAGAACCAGGCGGAGATGTGGGAACTGATAGGCGAATTCGCGCTCAAGCACGACCAGCGCGAATTCATGGCCATCCTCAACCCGCTCGACGTTCCCTGCGGGCCGATCATGTCGACCGAGGACCTCGCCAACGACGAGCACATCCGCGGTCGCGACATGTACGTCGAACTCGACCATCCGCAGCGTGGCAAGTGGTGGAACGTCGGCATGCCGATCAAGCTGTCGGCTTCGCCGGCCAGGATCGAGCGCTCACCCCTGCTCGGCGAGCACACCGACGAGGTGCTGAAGGACGTGCTCGGCTATGACGATGGCAAGGTCGGCGCGCTGAAATCGGCCGGCGCATTTTCCGCTCCCCCCAAGAAAGCAGCCTAGGAGTTCCCATGAAGATTGCAATTATCGGCCAGCAGGATTTCGGCAAGGCCGTCCTCGAGGCCTTCCTTGCGCGTGGCGACACCGTGGCCGCCGTGTTCTGTGCGCCGGAGAAGCCTGGTGCGCGCCCCGACGTTCTCAAGGTTGCCGCCGAGGAGAAAGGCGTCAAGGTGTTTCAGTTCCCGTCCCTGAAGGGGCCGGAAGCCGAGCAGGCGCTGAAGTCGCTGGACGTCGATATCGGGGTCATGGCCTACGTCCTGCAGTTCGCACCGCAGGAGTTCGTCAACATTCCCAGACACGGCACCATCCAGTACCACCCTTCGCTGTTGCCGAAGTATCGCGGGCCGTCCTCGATCAACTGGCCGATCTCGCTGGGCGAAACCCGGACCGGTCTGACCATCTTCCGGCCGACCGACGGCCTCGACGAAGGTCCGATCATCCTGCAGAAGGAAACCATGATCGGCCCGGACGACACACTGGGTTCGGTGTATTTCGACCGGCTGTTCCCCATGGGGGTGGCGGCCATGGTGGAAGCGGCCGAACTGGTGGTGGCCGGCAAGCACCGCGAGGTCGTCCAGGACGAAGCACTCGCTACGTACGAAGGCTGGTTCCGCAAAGCCGAATCGCGGGTCAACTGGGCCAACCACGCAGACGTCGTCTACAACCTGATTCGCGCCTGCAATCCGGCGCCTGGCGCCTGGACCACTTTCGAAGGCAAGGAAGTGCAATTGTTCGACGCCAGGAAGCATCCGGTGCGTACGTTCGGCGCCGTGAAGGGCAAGATCGGCGAGGTGGCGGAGATCGGCGAGAAGAGCTTCACCGTCACCGCGCAAGGTGGAAGGATCGAAGTGCTCAAGGCCAAGCTTGCCGATGGCAAGAAAGCCTCCGGTGCGGAGGTCGCCGCGGCGCTGGGCCTCAAGCCCGGCTCGCTGCTCGGCGGCTAAGCCCCTCGAATCGGCGCCTCGTGCCGCGGCCGCGCAGGGTGTCTTGCGCGGCCGTTTCATTTGTGCGCCGCTTTCGCCCGGCGGATCACTGTCCGGAAAAATTTGACGCAGCTTATAATTAACTGCAAGAATGAGCATTAGGCTTCTGTTTTTCGGGGGTTGTCGGAGGCTGCATCCTGATCTGGATGGCGGCGCCAGGGTGGCGCCGGCGGGGCATCCAGGGTGTGTCAGTGCATTTTCGGCAGCAGTGTGCTTCTGCTTGATAACTCGAAGAATTCCGGTTCTTCGGCCGGCGTGCGCGGGCGCAGTGCGCGTAGAATTTCCCGATAAGCTTCGCCCGCCTGACGACGAATAAAAAAAGACTCTGGGAGTACGCATGAAATCGGGATTCTGGAAGACCGACTGGTTCTTCGGCCTGGTCGTCGTCGTGTTGATGCTGTTCGCAGGCGGCAGCGATCTGCTGCAGAGCCTGGAGCGCAAGGCGTACGACATGGGCGTGTCGGCGTCTTCGCGTACCCCACTCGATCGGATTGCCGTGATCGCGATCGATGACGTGTCGATCGCCAACCTGGGTCGCTGGCCGTGGTCGCGCGAGATCCACGCCAAGATGACCGACATCCTGGCGGGCGCCAAGGCCAAGGTGATCGGCAATACCGTGTTCTTCACCGAGCCGCAGCTGGATCCCGGTTACCAGTACATCCTCAAGTTGCTCGAACTGGCCGACAAGAAGTCGCCAGCGGCGGATAACTCCGCCCCCGCTCCCGCAACGACCGATCCGGCCGCTTCGGTTCCGGCGCCCGCCGCGGTTCCTGCCGGTGAGCTGGGTCAGTTCATCACGCTTCTGCGCGAGGGCGAGGCGGCATTGAACACCGACCGCAAACTGGCCGACAGCTTCGATCGCGCCAGGAACGTGCTTTTGCCCATGCTGTTCACGCTTGGCGAACCGCGCGGCAAGCCCGACAAGCCTTTGGCCGAGTACGTGCAGAAGAATGCCGTGGCAGGAGCCGCCGGTGGCGATTCCCTGCCGCTGCCGACGGCTGCGGTTCAGGTGCCGATCGAGGCACTGGGCAAGGCTGCTGCCGGACTGGGACATCTGAACGCGAATCCCGACATCGACGGCGGCACGCGCACCGAGCCGCTGGTGGTGCAGCATTTCGACCAGTTCTACCCGTCGCTTTCAATGATGATCGCGGCCCGCAGCCTGAATCTTGGGCCGGCGGATATCAAGCTGCGCCTCGGTGAAGGCGTTACGTTGGGCAAGCTGCGCATTGGCACGGACCCCGCGCTGCAGATGTACACGTATTTCTACAAGGACCGCGACGGTCGCCCCGCCTTCCAGGTCGATTCGTTCTACGACGTTTACACCGGCAAGATCCCGGCAGACAAGTATCGCGACAAGATCGTGCTGATCGGCCCGACGGCAGCCGGGGTCGGCACGACTTCGGTGACGCCGGTGTCCCCGGCGATGCCGCCGGTGCTGACGTTGGCACACGCGGTTTCGTCGATTCTTCAGGAACACTTTTTCGTCGCGCCGACCTGGGGGTGGGCGGTCGAGAAGGTCCTGTTCCTGCTGATCGGTGCCTACCTGATCGTTCTGCTGCCGCGCCTGAAGGCCGGGCACGCAGCCGCCATCACCGGCGGCATCCTGGTCGTGTTGCTGGTCGTGCACTTCGTGCTGATCACCATGCAGGCGACCTGGATCCAGCTGATGGTTCCCTGTGTCCTGCTCCTGATCGGGCACGTGGCGTTGATCACCAAGCGCTTCATCATGACCGAGCGCGCCAAGGTCAAGTCGGATGAAAGCTCCGCCGAATCGAATCGTATGCTTGGCCTGGCCTATCAGGGTCAGGGCCAGCTCGACATGGCTTGGGACAAGTTTCGCCAGGTGCCATTGTCCGACGGCCTGATGGACAATCTTTACAACCTTGCGCTCGACTTCGAGCGCAAGCGCCAATTCAACAAGGCCGAGTCCGTGTTCCGTCACATGGCCGAGCACAATCCCAAGTTCCGAGACATCGAAAGCAAGGTTTCACGCGCCAAGCAGTTGTCCGAAACCGTGATACTTGGCGGTTCCAGCGGCGGGCGTACCAACACCAGCATCCTTGGCGAGGGTCAGGTTGAGAAGCCGATGCTTGGCCGCTACCAGGTGGAGAAGGAACTCGGCAAGGGCGCGATGGGCGTCGTGTATCTGGGCAAGGATCCGAAGATCGGCCGCGTGGTTGCGATAAAGACGATGGCGCTGTCGCAGGAGTTCGAAGCCGACGAACTGGTAGAGGTCAAGGAGCGGTTCTTCCGCGAGGCCGAGACGGCCGGTCGCCTGCAGCACCAGAACATCGTCACCATTTACGACGCGGGCGAGGAGCACGACCTCGCATACATCGCCATGGAGCTGCTGAAGGGCGGCGATCTCGTGCCGTTCACCAAGCCCGGTGCGCTGCTTCCCGAGGCACAGGTGGTGTCCATCATCGCACGCACTGCGGATGCCCTGGGCTACGCGCACAAGCAGTCGGTGGTGCATCGCGATATCAAGCCTGCGAACATCATGTACCACCTCGAAACCGACACCGTCAAGGTCACGGACTTCGGCATCGCGCGTCTCACGGACAGTTCGAAGACCAAGACCGGAATGGTGTTGGGCACCCCGTCGTATATGTCCCCGGAGCAACTGGCGGGCAAGAAGATTGACGGTCGCTCGGACCTGTTCTCGCTGGCCGTCAGCCTGTACCAGATGCTTTGCGGGCAGTTGCCATTTCAAGGCGAGTCGATGGCGCAGCTGATGTTCAAGATCGCCAACGAGCCGCCGATCGACATCCTGACAGTCAACCCGAATGTCTCGCCGGGGCTGGTCGCGTTCATCGAACGCGCAATGGCCAAGGACGCCGACATTCGTTACCAGACCTGCGAGGAGTTCGGGCCGCACTGCGCGCTGCGGCAGACGGCTCCGCGCCCGCTGCCGAGACCGGCGGCGGGGTCGATATCCAGCTTTGACGGTGCCATGGATCTGAGTCAAGTTCTCGAGATTGCGAGCGCCACGGACCCCGGCATGGTTCGCTCGCACAACGAGGATTCGATCGCGTCGGATGCCGCGAACGGGCTCGTGGTGCTTGCCGACGGGATGGGCGGTTACAACGCCGGCGAGGTGGCCAGTGGCATGGCGACCACGGTGATCACCACGGAGCTTGCGCAGGTGCTGGCCAGCGTCCAGCCCAACGCCACGGACGAGGCGGGCAAGCCGATCGCGACCCGGATGCTCCGCGAGCAGATCCTCAAGGCCAACACCTCGATTTTCCAGGCGGCGCAGAGCCAGCCGCAGTACTCGGGCATGGGTACGACCCTGATCGTCTGCCTGTTCTACGACAATAAGGTTCTGGTCGCCCACATCGGCGACTCGCGGGTCTACCGCCTGCGGCGAGGAGTTCTCGCAGGTGACGCGAGACCATTCGCTGCTCCAGGAGCAGATCGACTCCGGTCTGATCACCGCCGAGCAGGCCAAGCACGCGCAGCACAAGAACCTGGTCACCCGGGCAGTAGGCATCGACCCGGAGGTCGAGCCGGAAATACACGAATACGACGCCCAGCCGGGCGATATCTACCTGCTATGTTCCGATGGGCTGTGCGATATGGTCACAGACGAAGACATAAGCATGACGCTGTCGATGCTAGGCGCCAACCTCAAGCTGGCCACCCAGCAGCTGGTGCAGATGGCCAACGACAACGGGGGCGCGACAACGTATCGGTTATACTCGTGCGAGTCCTAAAGGAGTATCCGGCCGCGCGTGGAGTCATGGGCAAGTTCTTTGCGTGGTTAAAGTAACCTTTCGGGGTCTGTTATGGCGAAACTGATACTCAGCATGGATGGCCTGGTGCTCAAGGAAATTCCCTTGACCAAGGAGCGCACCACCATCGGCCGCAAGCCGCACAACGACATCCAGATCGACAATCTGGCCGTCAGCGGAGAGCATGCCGTCATCGTCACGATCCTGAACGACTCCTTCCTCGAGGACTTGGGCAGTACCAACGGCACCCTGGTCAACGGAAACACTGTCAAGAAGCACTTCCTGCAGAACAACGACGTCGTCGAACTCGGCAAGTACAAGCTCAAGTACATCGCCGAGCCGGGGGCCGCGGCGCCGGCCGAGAAGGCCGACTTCGAGAAGACCATGGTATTGCGTCCCTCCGCCATGAAGGCTGCGGCGGAGCAGGCGCGCGCGATGGCTGCGGGAGGCGGCTCGCAGCCGCAGGTCGCGGAAGCCGCACGGGCAGCCGCCCTGCAGTCCGTCGGAACGGCAGCGCAGGCCGCCGGCACGGCCGAGAAACCGGCGGCACCTGCCTCCGGCGCCCCACCTGCCGCCGCTCCAGCGCCTGCCGCGCCGCCCGCGCCGCCGCGGGCAGCCCAGCCGCTGGGCGCCATCCAGCTGCTGTCAGGGGCGAATGCGGGTAAGGAGCTTGAACTGCAAAAGCCGCTGACGACTCTGGGCAAGCCTGGGGTGCAGGTTGCCGTGCTGACGCGGCGACCGCAGGGCTACTTCATCACTCACGTCGAGGGTGCCAACCATCCCACGGTCAACGGCCAGTCTATCGGTGCGGCTCCGCATGCGCTGAAGGATCACGATGTGATCGAGCTCGCCGGCGTGAAGATGGAATTCTTCATCAAGGCTTGAGTCTGCTCCGGCCCCCAACACTGCCGGAGGCTGAGTGAAACAGCATATCGTCCGGATCGTTCTCGGTCTGGCAATCGTCCTGCTGTTCATTGGACATGCGGCGCGTTTCTATCAGATCGGGATCATCACCCAGCTCGACAACATCATCTACGACACGCGGCTGCGCGTCACGATGCCGGGCACGCTGGATGATCGGATCGTCATCCTCGACATCGACGAGAAGAGTCTGCAGGAAGTTGCCCGCTGGCCCTGGCCGCGCGATGTCATGGCCAGATTGGTCGACAAGCTATTCGACAAGTATCAGATCGCCATCGTCGGCTTCGACGTGGTGTTCGCCGAGGCCGACTTCAGTTCGGGGATCAAGCGACTCGATGAACTAGCGGTCAAGGAGCTCAAGCAGATTCCGGGCTTTCTGGAGACGTACGAGCGACTGAGGCCGCAGCTGGACAACGACGGGCTGTTCGCCAAAGCCATCAAGGACAGGCCGGTGGTGCTCGGCTATTACCTGAACAGCGAGAAGGACGCCAAGCGAATTGCCGCGATCCCGGAGCCGGTTCTGCCGAAAGGCACCTTCGCGGGCCGCAACATCGCATTCACCACCTGGATGGGATACGGCGGGAATCTCGCGCCGTTCCAGCAGGCGGCCTCCAATGCCGGGCATTTCAACCCGCTGGTGGATTTCGACGGCGTCGTGCGTCGCGTGCCCATGATCGCCGAGTACGACGGTGCATATTACGAGTCGCTGTCGCTCGCCATGGTGCGCACACTGCTCGGCTTCCCGAAGGTCGAGCCGGGCTACCCCGCAGAGCGCATGGTTCACAAGGGCTATTCCGGGCTGGAGTGGCTAAAAGTGGGGCCGCTCACCATCCCCGTGGACGAAACCGCCAGCGCGCTGATTCCCTACCGTGGCGGAAAGTTCAGCTTTCGGTACATATCCCTCGCGGACGTGCTCAGCGATCGGCTGCCCGCCGGCGCGCTGAAAGGCAAGATCGCACTGGTCGGCACCACAGCGCCCGGTCTGCTTGATTTGCGTTCCACGCCGGTGGACAGCGTCTATCCCGAGTCGAGGTGCACGCCAACCTGATCGCCGGCATGCTCGATCGCTCGATCAAGCAGAAGCCCCATTCATGCTTGGCGCCGAGGTTGTTCTGCTGCTGATCGGCGGGGTTGCGTTGGCGTTCCTGATGCCGATATTGAGCCCTCTGCGCTCGGTGATGGTGGCCGGGGCGGGCATGGTGCTGATCATCGGCCTGAATCTGGTCATCTGGACGGAAGGCAACATGGTGCTGCCGCTGGCCTCGTCGCTGGTGATGACGGTGGCGCTGTTCACCATCAACATGGCTTACGGATACTTCGTCGAATCCCGTTCCAAGCGGCAGTTCACGGAGCTGTTCGGCCAGTACGTGCCGCCGGAACTGGTCGACAAGATGGCAGAGGATCCGGAGAAGTACAGCATGGAGGGCAAGAGCGAAGACCTCACGGTACTGTTCTCGGATATCGTCGGGTTCACCTCCATATCCGAAGCGCTCAGCGCCAAGGATCTGGCCTCCTTCATCAACGAGTATTTGACGTCGATGAGTCTCGTCATCCGAGAGAACCGCGGAACCCTCGACAAGTACATCGGTGACGCGATCATGGCCTTCTGGGGAGCTCCGGTGTCGGACCCGGAGCACGCCAGGCAAGGCGTCATCGCGGCGTTGGAGATGCAGGTGAAGCTCAAGGAGATCAATGAACTGGTCCTCTCCAAGGGCTGGCCGCCGATCCGCATCGGCATAGGCCTCAACAGCGGCATGATGCGCGTCGGCGACATGGGCTCGAAAGTCCGTCGTGCATACACTGTGATGGGTGACCCGGTGAACCTGGGTTCGCGTCTTGAAGGCCTGACGCGGGAGTACGGAGTGGGGGTGATCGCCGGCATCGGCACCAAGGAGCGTGTCAAGGACGTGGTGTTCCGCGAACTCGACAAGGTCAAGGTCAAGGGCAAGGATGAGCCGGTCGCGATCTTCGAAGTCGTCGGTTTCGAGGGCAAAGTCGACAAGGCGACGCTGGACGAACTCAAGCTGTGGAACCAGTGCCTGAAGCATTACCGCGCCCAGGAATGGGATCAGGCGGAGGTCGCGCTTCTGAACCTGATGCGCATGAGTCCTGAGCACAAGTTGTACAAGGAGTTTTCGCATCGCGTTACCCTGATGCGCGCAAACCCACCGGGCGACGGTTGGGATGGCGTGACGGCGTTCAAGACCAAGTAGGCGTGCGGTGCGACTCAGGGTTCTCGGCTGCAGCGGAGGCATAGGCGGTCCGCAGTTGCGCACCACGTCGCTGCTGCTCGACGAAGATGTACTCATCGACGCGGGCACCGGCGTCGGCGATCTTTCCCTGGATCAGCTTGCGCGCATCGACCATGTGTTCGTCACGCACTCGCACCTCGATCATGTAACCAGCATTCCGTTCCTGGTGGATACCGTGGGTGGCATGCGTTCCTCGCCGCTCACCGTGCATGCGACCCGCGCCACCCTGGACATCCTGAGGGCTCATCTGTTCAACTGGGCGTTGTGGCCTGATTTCACGCAGATTCCGAGCGCAGACGCGCCGTACCTGCGTTACAGCGAGATCGAGCTTGCGCGCACCGTGAGGCTGGGCGACCGGCAGATCACGCCTCTGCCGGCCAGCCACACGGTTCCGGCGGTCGGCTATCGCCTGGACAGTGGCCGTGCAAGCCTGGTGTTCACCGGCGACACAGGTCCCTGCGACGCGCTGTGGAACGAAGTCAACCGCATCACCAATCTGCGCTACCTGATCATCGAGACCGCGTTCCCCAATGCCGAGCGGAAGCTCGCAGACATGTCGCAGCACCTGTGCCCGGACACGCTGGCTTCGGAACTGTCCAAGCTGGAGCGCGAAGCCGAAATCCACATAACTCATCTCAAACCGGGCGAATGCGACGCGATCATGCATGAGGTCGCTGCCTGCGCCGGGCGCTGGAAGCCCGGCATGCTGAGCAACGGTCAGGTATTCGAGTTCTGAGTGCCTGCGCCAGGCCTTCTGGCGACGGATTGGTTGAGGAAAGTCCATTTGGAATCAATGATTTTGTTGAATTGCACGCGGGCAGGGGCTAGGATAGACATCCATTGCCCGGCCATTGCACCGATGCCCGGTTCCGGAGGTTTTCGATGAGCGCCGTTCTCAGTCCGCAAGCTGCACCGCAGGTCGATGTGCAGGCGCGGCTTGCCTTTCAGAAGCAACTACAGGCGGTCACCAACAAGATCCACGCGACCAACAACGTCGACGAGATCATGCTGGAGGTCAGCGCCGACATCTGCGCTCTGTTCAATGCCGACCGCCTGACGATCTACTCGGTCGGGGAGGACAAGCAGTCGATCGTCTCGAAGGTGAAAACCGGACTGAATTCGTTCAAGGATCTGAAGCTGCCTATCGCCGAGCATTCGATAGCCGGCTATGTCGCGCTGGCCAAGAAGGCCATCAATATCCGCGACGTGTACGACGAGACGGAACTGAAGGCGATCAACCCGAATCTGCGCTTCCTGCAGGAGGTCGACAAACGCACCGGGTATCGCACCAAGCAGATGCTCGTCGCTCCGGTGCTCGACCAGCAAGGCAACGAATTGATCGGCGTCATACAGATCATCAACAACAAGGCGGGCATGCCGTTCGGCCCGCTGACCGAAGAGGGCGTTGCCGAACTTGCGCAGACGCTCGCCATTGCCTTCAAGCAGCGCCAGAAACCGCAACTCGTAAAGACCAAGTACGACTACCTGATCTCCGATGCGGTTCTTTCAGCTGGCGAGTTCGAGCTTGCCTCCCGCTCCGCGCGAAAGAAGGCGGTCGATATCGAGCAGGTCCTGACCGACGAGTTTCAGGTCAAGCTTCCGTCGATCGGCGAGGCGCTCGCCAAGTTTTTCGGCGTCCCGTACGAGGCCTTCAAGCAGGATCGCGTCAAGCCGATGGATCTGCTGAAGAACCTGAAGCGCGAGTACGTCGATGCCAACCAGTGGCTGCCCATCGACGATGGCAAGGACGGCCTGGTCGTGCTGTGTCTCGATCCTGAACGGATCCGCACCTCGCGCATCGCCTCTAACGTGTTTCCCAAGGCCAAGATCATCTTCCGCGTGACCACGCAGAAGGAGTTCAAGGAGACGGTCAACCAGTTCTACGGGCAGGAAGTAGTCGATTCGGGCGACATTGGCGACCTGCTGTCCAGCCTGGGCGATGACGAGGCCGAGGGCGAAGGCGGCGCGACCGACGAGGTTTCCGCGGCGGCCGACAACGAACTCGTGAAGCTGGTCAACAAGATCATCATCGATGCCTTCAACCAGGGCGCCTCGGACATCCATATCGAGCCGTATCCGGGCAAGGCGAAGACGGAGGTGCGCTTCCGTCGCGACGGCTCGCTCGCCCATTACATCGAAGTGCCGGCCTCTTACCGGAACGCCATCGTCGCGCGCCTGAAGATCATGTGCGACCTCGACATTTCGGAGAAGAGAAAGCCGCAGGACGGCAAGATCAAGTTCAAGAAGTTCGGTCCGCTCGACATCGAACTGCGGGTGGCCACCATTCCGACAGCGGGTGGCGTCGAAGACATCGTCATGCGTATTCTTGCGGCCGGCGAACCGATTCCACTGGACAAGCTCGGCCTGACGACCAAGAACAAGAACAACCTGACGACGGCGGTTTCCAAGCCTTACGGCCTGTTCTTCGTCTGCGGCCCGACCGGTTCGGGCAAGACCACCACGCTGCACTCGGTGCTCGGCTTTCTGAACACCCCGGATACCAAGATCTGGACCGCGGAGGATCCGGTCGAGATCACGCAGAAGGGTTTGCGCCAGGTGCAGGTAAACAAGAAGGTGATGGATTTCCCGATGGTCATGAAGGCGTTCCTGCGAGCCGATCCGGACATCATCATGGTCGGTGAGATGCGTGACGCTGAAACAACGCATATCGGCATCGAGGCCTCGCTTACCGGTCACCTTGTGTTCGCAACGCTGCACACCAACTCGGCACCGGAAGCCGTCATACGTCTGCTCGACATGGGCATGGATCCGTTCAACTTCGCCGATGCCTTGCTCGGCATCCTGGCGCAGCGTCTGGCCAAGCGTTTGTGCAAGTGCAAGGAGATGTACTCGCCCAGCGCCGACGAGATCAAGCAGTTCATGAACGAGTACACCACCGACCTGCGTCAGACCGACCCGTGGAAGAAAGACCCGGCAGGCGAAGCCAAGAAGCTCTACGAATTGTGGATCAAGGAGTACGGCACGGACGGCAAGCTGCTGTTTCCGCGTGCCAAGGGCTGCGACAACTGCGGCGGCTCCGGTTACAAGGGTCGCGCCGGCCTGCACGAGCTGATGGTCGCCACCGATCCCGTGAAACGCCTGATCCAGGAGAAGGCGCGGGTCTCCGACCTGTTCGTGAAATGCGTCGAGGAAGGCATGTCGACCCTGAAGATGGACGGCATGGAGAAGGTGATGATGGGGCTGACCGACATGAAGCAGGTGCGCGCGGTCTGCATCAAGTAGGCAACGGACGCAGCACATGAGCGGCAAGCCGGACACCACGCAGGTTCTCAGTCTCCCGGTCGAGTCTGTATCGGCCGCCGACGACCTGGTGCAGCGACTCGAGCAGTTGAACTCGATCGGGGCCTCGCTGTCCGCCGAGCGCGACCTGGACCGGCTGCTGGAGAGCATTCTGGTGGCCGCCAAGACCATCACGCGCGCCGATGGCGGAACACTCTACCGTGTCACCGAAGAACGCACGCTGCGGTTCGAGATCGTGCGAACCTCCTCGCTCAAGTACTACCTCGGCGGAACCACCGGAACACCGGTGCCGTTCTATCCGATTCAGCTGTACAAGGACGGCAAGCCCAATCACAGCATGATCGCGGCGCATGTCGCGCTGACCGGACAGACGGTGAGCATTCCCGACGCCTACACCGCCGATGGCTTCGATTTCTCCGGCACGCGGGCCTTTGACGCCAAGACCGGCTACCGCTCGCAGTCCTTCCTGACAGTTCCGATGCGCAACCACGAGAACGAGATCATCGGGGTTCTGCAGTTGATCAACGCAACCGATCAGCAGACCCGGCAGATCGTCCCTTTCTCCTCGTCGGATCGCAGACTGGCCGAATCTCTGGCCTCACAGGCTGCGATTGCGCTCACGAACCGCATGTTGATCAACCAGCTCGAGGAACTGTTCGAGTCGTTCATCAATCTCATGAACATGGCGATCGACGAGAAGTCCCCCTACACCGGGGGCATTGCCAGCGGGTGCCGAACCTGACGATGATGCTCGCCGAAGCCGTCAATGAGACCCGTCAGGGGCCGTTGAAGGACTTCCGCATGAGCGATGCGGATCGCTACGAGTTGAAGATCGCCGGCCTCTTGCACGACTGCGGCAAGGTCACCACGCCCGTCCACATCGTCGACAAGGCCACCAAGCTCGAGACGCTGTTCGATCGCATCGATCTGCTCGATACACGCTTCGAAGTCCTGAAGCGTGATGCGGAGATCGATCTGCTCAAGAAGAAGCTCGTGCATGCCGCCAGCGGAGACCGAGGAGACATGGCCGAGCTGGAGGTCCGTCATCGCGAGCGCATGCGCCAGATCGACGAGGATCGGGCGTTCCTGCGTGCCTGCAACGTCGGCGGAGAGCGCATGCGCGACTCCGACGTCGAGCGGGTTCGTCGCATCGCCGAATACCGGTGGACCGACGTGGCCGGGCATCAGGCCAGTTTTCTCACCGAGGACGAGCTGGCCAACCTCACCATACGCGCCGGTACGCTGACGCCGGCCGAACGCCAGGTCATCAACCACCACATCACCGCCACGATAAAGATGCTCGAGGCGCTGCCCTGGCCGCGGCATCTGAAGAATGTGCCCGAATACGCCGGCGGACATCACGAGCGCATGGACGGCAAGGGCTACCCCAAAGGCCTTACGCGGGATCAGATGTCCGTGCAGGCGCGGGTCATGGGCATCGCCGACATTTTCGAGGCGTTGACCGCCAAGGACCGGCCGTACAAGAAGGGCAAGACCCTGTCCGAGTCGCTCGATATCCTCGGCAATTTCCGCCTGAACGGCCACATCGACCCGGATCTGTTCGATGTGTTCGTGCGGCAGAAGGTCTACCTGCGTTACGCTGAGAAATTTCTCGATCCCGAGCAGATCGACGAAGTCGACGTATCGCGTATTCCGGGCTACGTGCCCTGAGATGAATTCGCAACATTGATTTTCCGAAATCTGCTTCCGACGCGGATTCCAGGGCAGTTTGGTTGCGAATTTCCGCAATTTCTTCGCGGAAAAAGCCGCAGCCCGGCGCACGCTCAGTCAGCCGGGACGACCTTCGCGAGCAGCTTCGGGCAGCTGTAAAGGTAATAGGCTCTGGTCTCGCCCTGCGGGTCACGATAGTCCCATTGCGCCGAGGCCAGATCTGCGATGCGATGCGGCAGCACGATGTGATCGAGCCCGGTGGCTTCGCGGCAGGTTCGCTCCAGGATGGCTGGTCCGATCACGCACCCGCCCTGGCCCTCGGTGACGGTTGCGATGACTCCGCACAGCGTCTCTTGGAAACGCAGCTTCGACAGAGCCTTGCCGCGGCGGTCGAGTTCCAGCGCCTGCGCGCGGTTGAAGGTCAGTGAGGAGCCCTGCGCCAGCGAGTAGTAGCTCGGTCGTCCCATCCCCAGCCAGACCATCAGCAGCTCGTCGCGCCAGTAGACCTGCTCGCCGGAGCCGATCGCGGGCGCGAAGGCATGCGGAGCGGGGTGCGTATCCTCAATGCCGCTCTCCCATGCAGGACGCTGATCCCAGGCGGCAATTGCGACGGCCAATGCAGGCAACAGGGCGGCCGCGCCGGCTGCCGCGGCCAGGGGGCGCCCGCCCCGCAAGGCGAGGAATAGTGCGGTAAACCCGGATATCAGCACCAATGGGTGGACGATGAATTTGGCGAACAGGGGGCGGGCGTCGAGCAGGCGCATCACCTCATCCTGCGTGGCCAGTACCGAAAGCTGATCGGCGAGGCCGACCAGCGCGAGCAGGCCGATACCGGCCAGCGCCAGCCTCTGCATGCGTGGGTCGGCGATCGCGGCGCGTGACCCGGCGGCGTGCAGCGTGACGATGGCGAGCAGGGCCAGCAGTGCGGTGTCGTGTCTCAGGCACAGCCAGGCCGCCACCAGCAGGGCGGCAAGCAGGCGTTGCTGCGGTTCGTCCATCCAGTATCGCCAGACCAGCAGGGGCAGCGCGGCGATTGCTGCCAGGTGCAACAGCCACAGCGCGCGCCAGCTCTGCAGACTGGTAAGCAGCACGTTCGAGAGCAGATCGGCGCCGAGCACGGACAGCAGGACCCCGCCCGCCGCCGACAGGGCCACGGCCAGCAGCCAGCGCTTCGCATTTCCGCTCGCCAGTCGCCAGGCCAGGCCGACCAGCAGCGCGTCGTAGGCCAGCCGCATCCAGTCCTCGTTGCTCCAATGCGACGGAAACAGGAAGGCGAGACCGCTGCGCACGATGGCGAGCCACGGCGCGTCGTAGCGCGCAAGCAGGCCATCGAAAGGGGCGATGCCGAGCGTGGCGGGTACGAAGGCCAGCGGTGCGGCCGCGGCCAGCCACCACCAGCGGCGATCGGCAAGGCACAGGTACAGCCAGCCCGTCGCGACCGCCGGCAGGGCGATCAGCGGATGCATCAGTCCGGCGCCCACCAGCGTTAATGCAGCCCAGCCCGTGCGTCCGTGCACCAGCAGGGCCAGAGCGGCCAGACAAAGGGGCTCCGCCAGATTGCGTGCAGTGAGGAAGGTCTCGCCAAACGCGAATATGCCGCGCGGCCCATAGCCGCCGGGCAGGCAGCAGACGGCGGCGAGTGCCAGCCAGAACAGCGTTCCCCTGCACAGGGTGCGCAGCAGGGCTGCGGCAGAAGCGATGAAGGCGGCCTGACAGGCCAGCAACAGGAACTTGGCCGCCGCGGGCACGCCCATCAGGTCTATCAAGACTGCATACAGCCTGGGAAACAGCGTGTAGCGATCCTGCGCTCCGTAGGCGAAGAACAAGTCCCTGGCATAGGCCTGCGCATCCAACTGGGCCAGCGCCATGCCCAGGTACAGGCGGCCGTCGTGCCGGATCCCGGTGTACGGATGGGCGAGCAGCCACGCGGTCGCGATACCCGCGACCAATAACAGGATGTGGAACCTGCCCACATGCCGCTTGGTGCCGCCGGTGCGGACGGGATCGGCCGTCAACATGCGGTCGCTACTTGCCGACTTCTTCGTGGTACTCGTCGTCGATGTTGACGCTCCAGATCGGCGACTTGTCCGGCGATCCGGCGACGATGGCTTCCGCTGCCAGGCGCGCCGACAGCATGGAGTGGTCCTGGTTGTTGTAGCGGTGCATGCCGTTGCGTCCGACGAGGTAGAGATTGGGCACTTGATCCAACCAGGCACGCAGTTCGCCGAAGCGCGCGTAGGCCTCGCCGTAGTAGCCCGGGTAGGCCTTGGGCATGCGCAAGGCCATGCCGTCGAGCACATCGCCAGGATCCGCCAGGCCGATCTTGTGCATCTCCTTGATGCCCAGTTCGACCAGTTGGCTGTCCGAGAGTCGCCAGAGATCGTCGTCCTCCAGGCAGAAATACTCGAGCCCGACCCAGACCGTGTCCGGGTCGCGCACCATGTGCGGACTCCAGTTGTTGAAGATCTGCAGTCGGCCGACCTTCACACCGGGTTCCTGGATGTAGATCCAGTTGTCCGCCACGCGATGGGTACGCGGATCCACCGACTCGCGTCGCGGACGAAATTTGCGGTACAGCAGGCCGACGGTGATGAAGTCGCGGTACTGCAAGGCGCTGCCGATCTCGCGCAGGTTCTGCGGCACCTCGTCGCCGAGCGCGGCGACAAGCTCGCGTACCGGCATCGTCGAGACCACGTTGTTGCACTCGACTGTGTGGCGCGCTCCTGAAGGCTTCTCCTCGAAGGTGAGGCGCGTGATCCGGCCGTCGCGTCGTTCCATCTGCACGGCTTCGGCCTGCCGCAGCAGTCGCACGCCGGAGGCCTCCAGCCTGCGTGCGGCGACCTCCCACATCTGGCCCGGACCGTACTTGGGGTAAAGGAACTTCTCGATCAGCGAGGTGGCGGTATTGCGCCCGGCGTCGCGGCGGAAAGGCCGGGCAAGTGCGTGCATCACGGCCTTGCCGATCGACAGGCCTTTGATGCGCTGCGCACCCCACTCGGCGCTGATCTGGTCGCAAGCCACGCCCCAGACTTTCTCCGTGTAGTCCTTGAAGAACTGCAGATAGAGCTGGCGCCCGAAGCGATTGACCAGGAAGTCCTCGAGTGTGTTCTCCGGCTTGCGCGGAAACAGCATCGAGTACGCGTAGCTGGTTCCGAAGCGCGCGCAGCGCAGCGGGCCGAGCTTGAGCGCAGTGCCAATGCTGGGCTTGAGCGGGTAGTCGAAGAACTGGCCGCCAAAGTAGATGCGGGACAGGCGGTTGCGCACCAGCATGACGTCATTCGCATCGGCGCCGGCCGTGGCAGCAGGGGCGAAATCGCGGCGGCTGCCCTGATAGGCGATCTCGAAGCTGCGGTCTTCGCCCGCCGCCACCGGCAGCATGTCCTGCCACCAGTTCATCACCCAGTCCGACTTCGAGAAGAAGCGGTGCCCGCCGATGTCGATGCGGTTGCCGTTGTGCGCGACAGTCTTGGAGATGCCGCCGATATCCGCGGTGGCCTCGAGCACGAGAATATCGCCACGGCCTGCGCGCAGCAGTTCGTGTGCGGCGGTCAGGCCCGCGGGGCCCGCGCCGATGATGACGGTGTCTGCCTTGAGGGTCATGGCCGTGGATGGGTGAACAGCAGCAGCTTTCTGCAGCCGAAATTGAACAGGAACACCAGGCCGGCGGCGATGAGCTTGGAAACGCGGAAGTCGAGCCCGACCAGACCGGTGCAAGCGTACAGCACCAGCTCGGTGAGGGCGAGTCCGGCCAGGCCGATCAGCGCGAACAGTGCAAACTCCTGCCAGCCGTTGCGCAGACGGCGCTGGCTGAATACCCAGAGCACGCTCAGCGCATAGACGGTCGCCAGGCCGGCGCAGAACCCCGCCGCGGCCGAGGCCAGGTAGTGCCAGCCGGCGTAGCGCGTCAGAGCCACGTACAGCCCGAAATCCACGCACAGCCCGGCCGCGCTGGCCGCGAAATAGCGCAGGAACTCCCCGGCGAGGGCTGCGCCGAGCAACGCGCGCGCGCGCCGTTCAAGCCGCGCGAACCGTGCGGCAGTCATAGAGGTGGAAGTTGCGATCGGCGGCGCCGGTCGGGGCAAAGGTCCATGCCGCCGCAGCGCTCACCGGCAGCGCGTTCTCCAGCACCAGGAAATCCAGCCCTCCGGATTCGGCGCATACGTCCCGCGCCGCCTCCAGGGAGATCCCGCAGGCCTCGCGGTCCCCGGTCAGCATGGCCATCATGTTGCAGGTGGTGGCCTGGAACTCCAGCGGCTTCACCACCTCCTCGCGGCGCTCGAACTCCAGCGCCGTCTGGCGGTTGAACAACGCCCCCGAGCCCTGGCCCGGCGTGAAGTAACTCGAACGATGCAGCACCAGCCAGGATGCCAGCAGATCCTGGAACCAGTAGACCTGCGCCTGCTGCGGTATGGCGCGCAAGAACGGGTGGGCGCTGTGGTCAGCGTCCTCGATATGGCGCAGCCACGGGGAGCGCTGATCCCAGGTGGCGATGCCGGTGGCAGCCAGGCACAGGGCCGGCAACATCGCAAGGATCCTGGCGCGAGCAACCAGCCATAGTGTCGCAACCAGCAATAGTGCCGCATCGGCCGGGGATGCCAGCATGGCCACGCCGAAGTCCAGCGCTTCGTCGCCGCGCAGGGTCACGCGGGAGTGATAGCTCAGGGAAATCTGGTCGGCGATCCCGGCCAGCGCGGCGAGGCCGCCGGCGAGGAGCAGCCCATTGCGTACCGCCAAGGACAGCGTGATGCGCTGCGCAGGGATGGCGAACAGCAGCGCACCCAGCACCAGCGCGGCAAGGCCGCCCGGCAGGCGCAGGCCGAAAGCCGCCGCGACGAGCAGTATCGAAGCCAGGCGGCCGTTCGGCCCCTGTTGCCAGGCCTGCCAGACCACGTACGGCAGGGAGGCCATTGCCAGCAGGTGCAGTATCCAGTGCGCACGCCACAGCTGCAGCCCGGTCAGCAGCACGTTGTTCAGCAGATCCGCACCGATAACTGCGGCCAGTATTCCCGCCCAGCACACGGCCAGGGCGGAAATGTACAGACGTCTTCCCGCGCCTGTGGTCGCCAGCGCGGCGAGACCGGCGATCACCGTGTCGAACGCCAGGCGCGACCAGTCGAGCGGGCCCCAATGCGTAGGGAACACGAAGGCGTTGCGCTGACGGACGATGCCCAGCCACTCGGCGTCGTAGCTTCGCAACAGCGCCGCGAAAGGCCCGATATCGAGCGCGGCGAGCGCCGGCAGAAGCCCGGCTGCCAGGCCGAGCAGCCACAGGCGGGGGTATTGCAGGGACGCGTGCATCCAGCACAGGGCCAGGGCGGGCAGCGCCAGCAGGGGGTGGAAAACGCCGGCCGCGAGGCAGGCCAGCATGGCCCCCAGCGAGCGTCCGCCGAGCAGCAGCCAGAGCGCGAGCAGCAGCAACGGCTCGGCGAAACTGCGTGCGGTCAGGAAGTTTTCGGCGTAGGCGAATACCGACAGTCCGCCATAGAACGCGGGCATGACGAACAGGGACGCCGCGCAGAACCAGAACAGCCGGCCACCGCCGAGCAGGCGGTGGAGCAGCAGCAGGGCGCTGGCGGCAAAGGCGATCTGCGTGAGCACCAGCAGCCCACGCGCCGCCGGCCCGGTGCCGAACAGGCCGATCGTCCAGGCGTACAGGGGCGAGAGTGCCGAGTAACGGTCCTGCGAGCCGTAGGCGAAGAACAGGTCATGCGCGAAGGCTTGCGGTTCCAGGCGCAGCAGCGCCTGACCGATATACAGGGCGCCGTCGTGCCGTATGCCGCGGTACGGGTGGGCCAGCAGCCACAGTGCGGCCAGCAGGATGCACAGGATGGCAACCGACCAGGCATCGGGCAAGCCGCGGACGCGTTGCCCCGCAACCGGGGTGGCGTGCATCACGAACGCGGATCAAGAGGGCGAAAAAAACCGTGGCGGACGAGCCGCCACGGCTTTCTGTACTGCGCGCGACTGAAAGGATCAGGCGTTGCGGCAGTTGGACGGCAGGTACTTCTCGTTCGTGGTGCCCTTCTTGCAGGTCCACTTGATGCCGCTGTCGCTGGCCGCGCCGGACAGGATCACCGTGGTGCCCGCGGCGACTTTCGAGTTGTACGTGATGGTGATTTCGACATCGGCGCCGCTGGTGCCGACGACCACGCTGTCCACCGAGTTGCCGGTGATCGACGAGGCCAGACCGGCTTCGGCGTTGCTCGCCGGCCAGGTGCCGTTCGCCGCGTAATACTCGGCGATGGAGGCCTTCGCGCCGGCGGCCAGAGTCAGGCCTTCGGACACGTGGGTGCGCTTGGTGTAGTCCTGATACGCGGGCAGTGCGACGGCGGCGAGAATGCCGATGATCGCAACCACGATCATCAGTTCGATGAGCGTGAAGCCTTGTTGTACTCGTTTCATGGTGGAACTCCTTTCGAAAGGGTTTATTCGTGCACGCATTCCGGGAATGCCCACGGGGTAAAGCAGCTTCCGTGCCCGGCATATGAAGGGGTACAAACGGCTGAATTCAGGAAATAAATCACGTTTTCCCGGGTGGGAGGGTATTCGAGTGACAAATTTCGTCAGTTACTTGACGCAAAACCGTCAGCCCAGCCTGGCTTTCCACTCGGTCCAGGCGGATTCGACGTAAGTACCGAACTCTGCGCGAAAGCGCCCGGCGGCAAAGCTTTCCGCGTGGCGGCGGCAGGCCGCGGCGGTGAATCGATGTGCTTCGGCCTCGAAGCGGCGGACCGCTTCTGTCAGAGCCTGCGGGGTCTGCTCGCGGAACAACACGCCGGTGGGTGGCGCCGTGCCGTCCAGGTCGAGGACAGTTTCGGCGGCCCCGCCCCGACCGAGCGCGATCACCGGCGTGCCGCAGGCCTGCGCCTCGACCGGGACGATGCCGAAGTCTTCGATCGCCGCGAACAGGAAGGCGCGCGCCCGTTGCATGTGCTCGCGCACCACCGGCTCGGGCTGGTAGCCGAGCAGCTCGACATTCGGCGTGGCCATGCGCTTCAGGCGCGCGAAGTCCGGGCCGGTGCCGATGACGATCAGCTTGCGATCGGGCAGCGCGGCGAAGGCCTGCACGATGAGGTCCACGCGCTTGTACGGCCACAGCCGGGACACCGTCAGGTAGTAGTCGCCCTTGTCCGTGCCGACCACGAACTGCTCGGTGTCGACGGGCGGGTAGATTACGTCCGCATGCCGCCGGTAGGACTTGAGCACGCGCCTGGCCACGAAGCGCGAATCGGCGACGAAGCGGTCGACGCCGGCGGCCGAGCGGTGATCCCAGTTCCTCAATCGATGCAGCAGCACGCGGGCGAGGGCGCCCTTCAGGCCATGCTGCATTCCACCGGCCTCAAGGTACGTGAATTGCATGTCCCAGGCGTAACGCATGGGCGAGTAGATGCTGCACACGTGCAGGGTGTCGGGGGCGACGATCACGCCCTTGGCGACCGCGTGGCTGCTCGAGATCACCAGGTCATACCCGGTGAGGTCGAGCTGCTCTATCGCCAGCGGCATCAACGGGAGGTAGAGCTGGTGGCGGGAAGCAATGCCGGGCATGTTCTGCAGGAAGGTGGTGCGTGCGCGCTGGCCGCCCAGCCGCGCCCGGTCGCGATCCTGCATGTGGTCGAACAAGGCGTACAGGTCGGCGTCGGGATAGCAGCGCAGGATCTCCGCGAGCACCCGCTCGGCGCCCGAGAAATCGAGCAGCCAGTCGTGAACCACGGCGACGCGTCGGGGATGCGGGGTGATCATGGGGGGATGCTGCCTGCCGTTATGCCGTTATACTTTCCGAGGCGGGTCTCGATGCCGGTTTCGCTGCCGTGCGTCAACCGACACGCCCGTCTGCCACGCGAGGATAACCCATCGAGCGCAGCCGCAAGAAGGGTCGATCCATGATGCCTGTCGCGTTTCGCTCGCTGTCCCTGCGTTCCCCCGCCGTTCCAGCTTCTGCTCTGGTGCATGGCCGGGTCTGCGCTCGTATTCTGGTTTCTCGACAGCCCGAATTTTCCCCTGCCACCGGGGTTCAGCCCCATCTTCTGGTATCTGCTGAAGACCTACGACGTCGAAGGCAACCTGATCTTCTTCCTGCTGGTCCCGCTCGCCTTTCTGCTGCGCAGGAATACGCTCGCGCTCGAGGCGCTGGAGGCCGCCGGTCGGCATCCGTGGCGGATCGCGGCGATCGCCTTCCCCGTGCTGTGCCTGGGTTCGCTGTTCGTGTATCGCAACCATCCGCTGTCCATGGATGAGTACAGCGTCCTCTTCCAGGCGCAGGCATTCGCCGCCGGACGTCTGGACGGCATGTTTCCGCCGGAGTTGCTCAATCGCCTGATCCCGCGCGGTTTCCAGGGCATGTTCCTGACCGTGTCGCGGGAAACCGGCGCCGTGGCCAGCAGCTACTGGCCGGGTCTCGCCATCCTGCTCACGCCCTTCGTCTGGCTGGGTGTTCCCTGGGCGGCCAATCCGCTGATCGGTGCGCTGGCCATCCCGACGGTGCACGCCCTTACACGCGCGGCGACGGGGTCGGATCGTGCTGCAGGCTGGGCGGTGTGGTTCACGCTCGCATCGCCGGCGGTGATTGCATCCGCGATTTCCTATTACTCCATGTCTGCGCATTTCCTGTTCAATGCCGTCTATGTGCTGCTGCTGCTCAGGCCGACGGTGAGGCGCGCGCTGGTCGCGGGCCTGGTCGGCTCGTTCGCGCTCACGCTGCACCAGCCGCTGCCGCACTTCCTGGTGGCGGTGCCCTTCATCGTCTGGCTGGCGTTTCGCGGCGGCACGCTCAAGGCCTGCTTCGCGCTGTTGCTGGCCTATCTGCCTCTGTGGCTGCTGATCGGTCTTGGCTGGCGCTATCACCTCGCCGGCCTGGCCAGTCCCGTTGCCGCGGCGGCCGTCGCCGCCGATGCGGGACCGCAGCGCGGTGCGCTGGAACTGCTGCTCGCCCACGTGCTGAGCAACTTCTCCATCGTCAATCTCGGTCTGATCGAAGTGCGTGTCGCCTGGCTGACCAAGATCTGGACCTGGAGCGCAGCCGGCCTGGTGGTGCTGGCCGTGATCGGCTATCGGCAGGCGCGCACGGAGACGCCGGTTCGCCTGTTGGCCGCCGGTCTGGCCTTCACCTATTTCGTCCACTGCTTCATTCCCGTGGATCAGGGCCATGGCTGGGGATTCCGCTACATACACCCGGTCTGGTTCGCTTTGCCGGTGCTGGCCGGTCTGGCGCTGGAGCGCTGGCCTGGTGACGGCGGGCGCGAACTGCGCGGAATGGCCGCCTGGGGTATCTTGCTGTCGCTGATCGTCGTCAACGGAGTCCGATTGAACCAGATGGACGAATTCATAGCCCGTCATCTGAACATGGTGCCGCCGCTCGCCAAACCGGCGTCCGCGTCGCGGCCGGAGCTGGTGTTCGTCAACCTCAGCCACGGGTTCTACCCGGCCGATCTGATGCAGAACGACCCGTTCCTGCGCAGTCCGCGCGTGGTACTGACGCATTCCCTGGCCAGCCCGAATGCGGCTCTGGTCGCCCGGCATTTTCCGGGTTATGAACGCATCGCTTCCGAGCGCTGGGGCGAGCACTGGGTCGCCAAGGCCCGCGGGGGGCAGTGATGCGAGACGCAGTCATCGATCCGGGGTCCGTGCGCATCGCCGTGGCCATCCCCTGTTATGACGAGGCGATCACAATCGCCAAGGTCATCGCGGATTTTCGCCGCGCGCTGCCCGAGGCCGCCATACACGTATTCGACAACAACAGTGCCGACGGCAGCGGCGAGCTCGCGCGCCAGGCCGGCGCCAGCGTGCATTTCGTTGCCGGGCGCGGAAAGGGCGAGGTCGTGCGCGCCATGTTCCGCGAGCTCGATTGCGATCTGATCGTGATGGTCGACGGCGACGACACCTATCCGGCCGACCGGGTGCGCGAATTGATTGCGCCGGTCCTGGAAGGGCGCGCCGAGATGGCGGTCGGCACGCGCCTGGAGAATCACGGCGCAGGCAGCTTTCGAGCCATGCACGTGTTCGGCAACAAGCTGGTCCTGCGCTGCATCAACACGTTCTTCCGGACCAGTCTGTCGGACGTTCTGACCGGCTACCGGGCCTTCAGCCGGCGCTTCGTGAAGACCATGCCGGTGCTCAGCAAGGGCTTCGAGATCGAGACCGAGATCACGCTGCACGCCCTGGAGCACCGGTTGCCCATCGTCGAGGTCCCGGTGCCCTACGGCGAGCGGCCTGAAGGCAGCACTTCGAAGCTGAACACCCTGCTCGACGGAAGGCGCGTGCTCGGCGCGATACTCGGGCTGTACAAGGACTATCGTCCGCTGGAGTTCTTCGGCCTGCCGGGCGCGGCGCTGCTCGTCGTGGGCGCGGCACTCGGTGTGCTGGTGGTCGAACAGTTCCTGTCCAGCGGGCAGGTGCAGGGCGTGGCGCGGGCGGTGCTGGCCGTCGCCTGCTGCATGCTGGGGCTGGCCTCGATCGCGACCGGGCTGATCCTCGACACGGTGAATCGCCGTGCGCGAGAACTGTACGTGCTGTTCGCCGACCATATTGCCGGGGCCCAAGGCCGGCGGTCCTCCGGGTCCGATCGGCAGTGAGTCGGACGCCGCGGCTGCAGTGAGCGCGTTTTCACGCAACGTTTCGGCGAACATCCTGGGTGCCGGCTGGACTGCGGTCGTGCAACTGGCCGTCGTCCCTCTGCTGGTGTCGCGTCTGGGCGTCGAATCGTTTGCGCTGATCGGCTTCTATGCAGCGATGCTGGCCACGCTGGGCATACTGGATCTCGGGCTGACGCCCACGCTGACCCGAACCATGGCCTTGCTCGGGGTGGTGCCGCAGGGGCGTCGGGGCGGCGACGTGTTGCGCACCTTCGAGTGGGTGTTCCTGGTTGCGGGTGCCACCATCGGCGCAGCCGTCGCGCTATGCGCGCCTGTCATCGCGCGGCATTGGCTGAATACCGTCAGTCTCGGCGAGCAGGAAGTGGAGAATGCGCTGCGACTGATGGGTGTGCTGTTCGCGCTGCGCTGGGTCGCGGCTCCCTACACTGCGGTGCTGCAAGGCCTGCAGCGCCAGGTCAGCCTGAACGCAGTCAACGCCGTCATGGTGACGGTGGCCAACGCCGGGGCACTGCTGGCGCTCTCCTGGTTCGATGCGAGCATCGGCACCTTCCTGACGTGGCAGTGCCTGGCGGCTGCGGTCCAGTACGCTTGGATGCGCGTGCTGGCCTGGCGTGCGTTACCGTCGCAGGATGCGGGGCCTCGCTTCGATCACCGCGTGCTTCTGGACAGTTGGCGCTTCTCCGCCGGTGTTACGGGCATCACCCTGATGGGCATCGTGCTCGCACAGTCGGACAAGATCATCCTCAGCAAACTCGTTTCTCTGGAGGCGTACGGCTACTACTCTGTCGCACAGGTCCTGGTCGCCGGCTTGCAGGTCGTCACGCTGCCGGTCTTCAACGCGGCCATGCCCCGGCTGTGCGAACTCGCGGCCGGCGGGAACGAAGACGGTCTGCACAAGTTCTTCCGTATGTCCGGGGAACTGATGGCCGCCTTGCTGGTGCCCCTGGCCCTGTTTCTGGCGATCTTTGCCAACCAGATCATGCTGCTTTGGATAGGCGCCAACGAGACGGCGCTGCGCGCGGCTCCGTTGTTTCAGCTGTTGCTGGTCGGTGCGCTGTTGAATGGCCTGATGACCATCCCGTATGCCCTGCAGCTGGCGCGCGGTAATACGCGTCTGGCCTTGAGCATCTGCGCGGCGCTGTGCCTGGTGCTCGTTCCGGCCATTTTTCTGCTGACGGAGAGGTTCGGTCTTGCTGGCGGCGCATCCGCCGGAATACTCGTCAACGGGCTTTACATGGCCTTCGGCCTTCCGCTGACCTACAGACTGTGCCTGGGTTCGGCCGCGTGGCCGGGCTATTACCTCGATTTGCTCAAGCACCAGGGGCCCGCCGTGGCGCTGCTCGCCGCAGCCTGGTGGTTCGTGCCTTCCGCTGCCGTCCGGCCTGCGGTCGGTGCCTTTGTTCTGCTGGGCGTTCTGGCGCTCGCCATGCTGATTTCTTTTGCCTGCACGCCGGGTGCGCGCGCGATGTTGCGTGAACTTCTCGATCGGCGCGCTTCGCGGATCAATCATGCCGGATGAGTCGCGCATGCGGGTGCTGATGGTTTCGCCGGCCTATCCTCCGGACCGCTGCGGCGTGGGTGACTACACGTGCCACCTGGCTGAGCGCCTGGCCAGACGCGGCCGCGTTCAATTGGGCGTGCTCACGGCTTCATCACAGGCGCAGCGCGAATCCGAAGGTCCCGAACTGCTGCATGCATCGCATGGCAGGGTGTCCGCAGGGGCGCTGTCGGGCGCGATACGAGCCTTTCGTCCCGACCTCGTGCACATACAGTACCCGACGCGGCGGGACATCTCGCCCTTTGTCCCGTTTCTGGCACGCCGCATTCACCGTCTGCCGGTCGTGCAGACCTGGCATGAGCACTACAGCGAGTGCGGACTGGTCACGCCGGCGAATCTGCTCGGACTGGACGTCCTGATCCACGTGCGCGCCGATCTGCCGGCGCGCCTTCCGCCACGCATCGCGCGCTGCCTTGCCGGAAGACCCGTTCTGCATATCCCCAACGGCCGCACCATTCCGGCGGTGGTGATGAGCGCCGCCGAGCGCGAGGACGAGAGGCGGCGATTGTCGGGCGGGCGTCCCATCGTCGCCTTCCTCGGCTTCGCCTACCCGAACAAGGGTGCCCACCTTCTGTTCGAGATCGCCGATCCCGAGCGGCACCATCTGCTGTTCGTCGGTGAGCTTGACCCCGGCAACGATTACCAGCGCGCCATACTCGAGACGAGTCGCTCCGGCCCCTGGGCTGGCCATGTCACCTCGACCGGATACCTGCCGACCGTCGAGGCCGGTCGCATGCTGGCGGCGTGCGATGCGGCGGTGTTCCCGTTTCCCGATGGCGTCGGTGACTGGAACACTTCGGTGAATGCGGCGCTGGCCAGCGGCACCCTGGTACTTGCCACCGCACGCGACGAAGCGCGGCACGGATACGATGCCGAACGGAATCTGCTGCTCGCACCCTGCGGTGACGTGGGCGCACTGCGCGCCGGCCTGGCTGCGCATCTGGGCAGCCGGCGCGCGGCCCGTCCGCACGACGATTGGGAAGACATCGCCGCGCAACACGAGAAGGTCTATGCAAACATCCTCTGAAACCAGTGCGCCGCCGCGCCTTTCGGTCTGTCTGCCGGTCTACAACTTCGGCGCCTTCCTAGGGCAGACGCTGGATTCCATCCTGCCCCAGGCCGAAACGCATGAGGGTGTCGAGGTGATCGTCGTCGACGGCGCTTCGACCGACGACACGCAGGCCGTGGTTGCGGCTCGTCAGGCCCGCCATCCGCGCCTGCGCTACGTTCGGCTCGACAGGAAGGGCGGCATCGATGCGGACATGGCCAGGTCGGTGGAACTCGCCACGGGCCGCTACTGCTGGCTGTTCAGCGGGGACGACATCATGCGACCCGGTGCCATCGAGAGCGTGCTGCGCTGGACGGAGAGTGATTGCGACCTCTACATCTGCAGGCACGCGAACTGCGACCTGCACATGCGACATCTGGGGGACCATCCGGTGTTCCGCGACGACGTCGTGCGCACCGCAGACCTGGCGGATGCAGGCCAGCGACTGGCCTATCTGCAGGCGGCCGCGACGACGGAAGCCTTGTTCAGCTTCATGAGCGGCCTGATCCTTCGACGGGACACCTGGCTTTCGGTGTCTGCGGTGGAGGAGTTCATGGGCAGTTGCTGGGGCCACGTCGCGCGCCTGTTGTCCCTGTGCGAGCGCCGACTCACTGTGTGCTACACAGCGGAAATCCTGCTCGACAAGCGGGGGGACAACGATTCGTTCATGCAGCGCGGCCTGGTGCACAGGCTGGGAATCGGGGTGTGGGGTTTTGCGCGCCTGGCCGAGCGGTTTTTCGGCGCAGGCACAACCGAAACCCTTGAAGTGATCCGCCTGTTACGCACCGAGGTCGGCATCGGCTACCTCCTGTATGCGCGAATCAAGGTCGCCGAGGCGCCGGAAAGGGAAAGCATGGCCGAACTCGACCGTATCGCAGTCCTGCTGCACGGCGGCGCGGGCTGGCGGCGACGCCTCTCGCTGTACGCCTATCGCCACACGCCGCTGCCCGTCGCCCGCCTGCTCGGCGCCGTGCATTTCGCGCTGCTCGATTGGCGTGCCCGCGCATCCGGTCGAAGAGGGGCGGACGGCCGGTGAGTGCGCACATGCCCGTCCCTCTGCTCAGCATCTGCATCGCCACCCCTGGAGCGCGCCGACTGCCTGCGCGAGACCCTGGCAAGCATTGTCCCGCAATTGGCGACCGACGAGGTCGAGTTGCTGGTGGTGGACGGCGCCTCCGCGGATCACACCGGAGCCGTCGTCGAGGAGGTGATGGCGCAGTCCGCGCGGGTGCGCTATCTGAGGCTGGCGGCCAAGGGCGGCGTCGATCGAGACTACGACGCCGGTCTGCGGGCCGCACGCGGCACCTACTGCTGGTTTTTCTGCGACGACGACCTGCTGGTTCCGGATGCGGTCGAGTGCGTGCTCGCGTCCCTGAAGTCGCACCGTCCGGACCTGCTGGTGGTGGATGGCATGACCTGGCTGGCCGAACGGGACGAGATCCTGGTGCCCAGCCGCCTGCGTCTGCAGACTGACCGCAGCTTCTCCTCCGCGGAGGCGGTCGACCTCTTCCGCACCGTTGCGCACCACGTCTCCTATATTGGCGCCGTGGTGATTCGGCGTGAAATCTGGCTGGCGCGCGCGCACGCGCCCTATGTCGGCAGCGAGTTCGCACATGTGGGCGTGATCTTCCAGGCACCCCTGCCCGGCGTGGCGGTAGCGCTCGCCAGGCCGCTGATACGCATACGCTTCATGAACCATACCTGGGCGCCGCGCGCGTTCCGGATCTGGATGCGCAACTGGCCCGATCTGATCTGGTCCTTCGACTGGATTCCGGAGGCCGAGCGCCGCCGGGTGGTGGCCAGGCGGCCCTGGCGCAACACGCTGATGCTGCTGGCGCAGCGCGCCAAGGGCGACTATGGGTTGGAGGCTTTCCGGGCCTGCATCGTCGGGCACGAGCCCAGCGCATGGCACCGCGCCCTGGCAAGTGCGGTGGCGCGCGTTCCGGCGCGTCCGTTGCGTGGCATGGCACTGCTGGTGCTGCGGGTGTTCTCATTCGTGCCGCGTTGTCGCGTCGGTGCCGAGGCGCTCAGTCGCGATGTCGGGAGTCCGCCGTGATTGTCGCCTCCCGCCGGGACGGCTATAGTTGCGGCCCCACTTCATCGATGCATGCGATGGCCGTCCAATGAGCACCCAGCGCGTGAATCGCGCCGAAGGCGATGTCGATCTGCTTGTGCGGAAACGCTTCTTCGCCGATGTCACCCAAGGTACTGCGGTTGACGTGGGCGCGGCGCAACCGGATTTTCTTTCGATCAGCGCTTCGTTTCGGGAAGCGGGGTGGAAAGTGATCGCAATTGAGCCGAATCCCGAATTCTGCCGACTTCATCGCGAGCGCGGACATGAGGTGCTGCAATATGCCTGTGGCGACCATGACGAGGACGACGTTGAGTTCTGCCTTGTGGACTCGCACGGCACGGCCTACGAGCAGGGTAAGGTTTCCTTCGAATCATTTTCCTCGCTGGCGATAAAGGACGAGTACGCCAAACTCAAGGACAATCTGGATATCACCCGGATTCGCGTGCGTCTGCGCCGGCTCGATACGATTCTGCGCGAAGATGCGCCCGACCTGACCCGCATCGACCTGCTTTCCATCGATGTCGAAGGCTGGGAGCTGGAGGTTCTACAAGGTCTCGATTTCGCCAGATACCGGCCGCGTGCGATGGTGATCGAGAACCTGTTCAATTCTCCGGGATACCGCAGCTACATGCGGCACAAGGGTTACGGGCTATGGAAATACCTGCCGCCCAACGATGTCTACGTGCCCCTGGAAGATCTGCGGCCCGGCGAACGCGTGCTTGCCGCATTGCGTGCGATGTTCCTGCAGGGGATGTACCGGTTGGGCAAGCTGAGGTCGCGTCCCGGCGCATCCCGCTGAATTTCAGCCGGGCTAGACGATCTCGATCTCCGGAAACGGGAAAATCATCTTGCCGCCGCCGGCGAGATACTCGCCTTCGCGGCGCAGGATGCCTTCCTTGAAGTGCCAGGGCAGCACCAGGAAGTAGTCCGGTTTCATCTTGCGTGCCTCCAGCTCCGAGACGATGGGGATGCCTGTGCCGGGCGTGTAGCGCCCGAACTTCTCGGTGTTGACCTCGGCGATCACCGGGATGTCCTTCTCCGTCAGCCCGCAGAACTGCAGCACCACGTTGCCTTTGGTCGAGGCGCCGTAACCGAACACCTTCTTGCCGTCGGCCGTCAGCTTGCGGATCAGGCGGGTGAGGTCGTCGCGGTGGCGGAACACGCGCTCCTCGAACTCGCGAAACGGACGCGGCGTGCCGAGGCCCATGCGGTCCTCCTGCTCGAGCAGCCAGTCGATGACCGCTGCGTTGGTCTTCAGGCTGCGGTTGCCGGCCTTCGCGGCAGTAACCGCGAAGCTGCCGCCGTTCACCGCGTTCATGACCACGTCGACGATGCGCAGCCCGGCTTGGTCGAGGATGCGCTTCACCACCCCCAGCGAGTAATACTCGAGGTGCTCGTGGCAGATCGTGTCGTAGGAGTTCATGCGCAGCATGGATGGCATGTAGCTCTGCTCGAAATGCCAGATGCCGTCGTCGGCCAGGATGGATTCGATCTGCCGCGCGAACTCGACCGGCGACTCGAGGTCGTAGAACATCGCGATGGAGGTCACGATGCGCGCCGGTTTCGACTCTATCGAGCGATAGGCGGCGCTGGAGAAGAAATCGGGCACCAGGCGGATTTCGGCAGGGTAATGTTCGGCGAATTTCCTGCCGGTCGGGTCTATGCCTATGCGCCGCAGGCCCTTGGTTTCGTACGCCTTCAGCGTGGTGGCGTCGTTGCTGCCGATGTCCAGGATCACGTCGCCGTCGCGCGGAGCCGCCAGTCGTTCGAGGAAGCGCACCTTCTGCGTCAGGTGCTGCACCATGGACTGATTCAGTCCCGATCGGTAACCGTAGTTCTCGCCGTACATCTCGTCCGGTTCGTAGGAGTGGCGCAACTGCGGCAGGCCGCTCTCCGGGCACCACACCAGGTCGAGCGGGCCTGCCGTGATGGATTCGCTCCTCGACTTGGGGAAAACCCCGGTGAGCGACTGGATGCCCAGGTCGAGGACCGAGATGAGGTGCTTGCTGCCGCTGATGCGGCAACCGGGAATCTCGCGGTAACGTGCCATGCCATGGTCTCCAGGGACGCTGATGGCGCGCGAGCCGGGGCCGCGCGCGGATGCCGAATCATAATACGGACGTCCCGCGGCGTTCGCGGGCGTAAGTCTCATTCGAAGCGCAGCGCCTCGACCGGATTGAGCCGCGCGGCCTTGCGTGCCGGGTAGAAGCCGAAGAACACGCCGATCGCGAACGCGAAGGCGGCGGCCAGCAGGATCGATTCCGGCGACAGCAGAATGCGCCAGCCGGCCAGCGAGCCGATCGCCAGCGAGGCGCCTATGCCGATGGCGATCCCGATCAGACCGCCGATCAGCGACAGCGTCACCGCCTCGACCAGGAACTGACCGAGGATGTCGCGCGTGCGCGCGCCCACGGCCATGCGCAGGCCGATCTCGCGCGTGCGCTCGGTGACCGAGACCAGCATGATGTTCATGATGCCTATGCCGCCGACGATCAGCGACACCGAGGCCACGGCGGCGAGCAGGATGGCCAGCACGCGGCTGGAGGCTTCCTGGGCGGCCATCACCTCGGACAGGTTGCGCAGCGAAAAATCGTCGTCCTGGCCCGGCTGCAGCCGGTGCCGCTGGCGCAGAAGGGCGCGGACCTGCTCCTCGGTCGCCTTGGAGTCCTGCGCATCGCCCATCTTCACCCAGATGGTGCCCACGCTGCGCAGCTTGGCGATGTTGCCGCCCAGCACGCGCTTTCTCGCCGTGCTGATAGGCATCAGGATCAGGTCATCCTGGTCGGTGCCCATCAGGCTCTGGCCCTTGCCTTCCAGCACCCCGATCACGGTGAAGGGCACACGTTTGATGCGTATCACCTGGTCGAGGGGGTCGGCGTTGCCGAACAGCTGGCGCGCCACGCTCTGGCCGATCAGGCAGACCTTGCCGGCGCCGCTCATCTCGGAAGGCTCGAAAACGCGCCCCGCCGCCAGCGCCCACTGGCGCACATCCAGGTACTCGGGCGTGACGCCGAAGATGATGGTCGACCAGTTCGAGTTCCCCCACACCACCTGTGCACTGCCACGCAGCGCGGGTGCCGCGACGATCTCCGGCATCTCCCGGTTCAGTGCCGCCGCGTCGTCCTCGGAGAGCGTGAGGTTCGAGCCGAAGCCCATGCGCACCCCGCCCGAGGTGGTCGCCCCGGAAGTGAGCAGCAACAGATTGGAACCCAGGGCACGGATCTGCTCGTCGACCTTGGCCTGCGCGCCGGCGCCTACGGCCACCATGACGATCACCGCGCCGACGCCGATGATGATGCCCAGCATGGTCAGCATGCTGCGCAGCTTGTTGATGGCCAGCGCGCGCAGCGCCAGGCGCAGCAGCGAGGCCAGGCTCACGATGCAGCGCTCCCGGCCTGCGACTCCGTCGCCTGAGCCGCTGTCCGTGCGGACGCCGACTGCCCGGCCAGCATGGCCGCGGCGTCGTCCGGTGTCCGGACTTCCGTGTCTTCCACCAGTTCGCCGTCGAGAAAGCGCAGCACCCGTCTGGCAAAGCGCGCGACATCGGCCTCGTGCGTGACCAGCACGATGGTCATGCCTTCGCGATTCAGCGACTGGAACAGTGCCATGATCTCCAGGCTGGTGCGCGAATCGAGCGCGCCGGTGGGTTCGTCGGCGAGGATCAGCAGCGGGCGGGTCACCAGGGCGCGGGCGATTGCCACGCGCTGCTGCTCGCCGCCGGAGAGCTGCGCGGGCTGGTGGTCGGCGCGGTGCGCCAATCCCACGGTGTCCAGCATGGCGAGCGCCCGCTGGTTGCGCTCACGTGTGCCCACGCCCGCGTAGACCAGAGGCAGCGCCACGTTCTCCAGCGCGCTGGTACGGGCGAGCAGGTTGAAGCTCTGAAACACGAAGCCGATCTTCTGGTTGCGCACCACCGCCAGTTCATCGGGTTCGAGGTCCGAGACGCGCCGTTCGCCCAGCACATACTCGCCGGCGCTGGGACGATCCAGGCAGCCGAGCATGTTCATGAAGGTGGACTTGCCCGATCCGGATGGGCCCATGACGGCCACCATTTCGCCTGCCCGGATATCGACCGTGACCCCGCGCAGCGCCTGGATGGTGTTGTCGCCGACGCGGTAAGTCCGGCCCAGGTCGCGTGTGTATGAGCGGGCCGGCCATGGCGGGTCGCAAACCGGGTCGCAAACCTAGAACAGCCGCGGCCCGGGTACGCCGCCCTTCTTCTGGGCACCGGCCGCGTCACCCGTGCCGAGGATCACCTCCGCGCCTTCCTTCAGGTCGCCGGACACGATCTCCGTGCTGGTGCCGTCGGTCAGCCCCAGGCGCAGTTCCACGGGGCGGGGTTGGCCGTCTGCGCCGTGCAGCCAGACCCGGCCCGTGCCGCCGCTGCGGCCGGCAAGCTCGGCGACGATGCGCTCGTAGATCACCTTCTGCTCGGGCTTGAGGATCTCGGCGATGCGCGCGCGCGATTCCGTGCGGATGCGCTCGACCTGCTTGCGGCGTTCCTGCTCGTTGGTGATGTCGCGCACGCCGGCCAGCTTCTGACGCGTATCGTCGAGAATCTGCTCGAGTTGCGGCTTCTGCGCATCGTCGGGCTTGACCTCCTGCATCAGGCGCTGGCGAAAGGCCTGTGCGGCCTGGCTGCCGGGTTGTTGCGGCTGCGCCGCGGGCGGTGCATCCGCCGCCTTGGCCTCCTCGCGCCCGGCTGGCCGGAAGCGCAGCGCGGCGTTGGCCACCTTGAGCACGTTGTCGCGCTGGTCGACCACGATACGCACGTTCGCGGTCATGCCGGGCAGCAGGGAAAGGTCGGGATTGGCGGCCGAGATGACCACCGTGTAGCTGATCACGTTCTGCACGTTCTGCGGCGCCTTGCGGATCTGGCGGATCTCGCCGGCAAAGTTGCGGCGCGGGAATGCGTCGACCGTGAAGCTGGCCTGCTGCCCCACCCGCAGGCGACCCACGTCGGCCTCGTCGATGGCCGCCTCGACCTGCATGTCGCGCAGGTCGCGGGCAATCGTGAACAGCACCGGGGCCTGCAGGCTGGCCGCCACGGTCTGCCCGGCGTCGACGTTGCGCAGGATCACCGTGCCGTCCACCGGCGCACGGATGATGGTGCGCTCAAGATCGACCATGGCCTGCTTGAGCAGCGCTTCGCGCTGCCTGACCGCCGACTGCGCGCTGGCGATCTGCGCTTCGTTCACGCGAATCTGCGCTTCGACGGATTTCTGCTGCTCGCGCGTTGATTCGAACAGGGTGCGTGCCTTGTCGAGTTCGGAAGGGGAAATGAAGTTCTTCCCGACCAGCATCTTCTTGCGCTCGAGGTCGCGCTGCGCTTCGGCGAGGTTGACCTTGACGCGGCCCAGTTCGGCCTGCTGGGCCGACAGAGCTGCGCGTGCCACCGTCACCGCGCTCAGCGCAGAATCGACGTCGGCGCGCGTCTGGTTGACGCGTAGTTCAAAGGTCGAGGGGTCGATGCGGGCGATCACCTGATCCTGCTTCACCACGGTGTTGAAATCGGCGTTGATCTCCTTGATCTGGCCGGACACCTGCGAGCCGACCTGCACCGTGGTGACGGCGTTCAGGGTGCCGCTGGCGACCACCACCGCAGTCAGGGGTCCCCGCTCGACCTTGGTCAGACGAAAGCGCGGCTGGCTGTCGGCGCCGCGCGTCTGCATCCACCACCAGCCGCCGCCGACGCCGGCCAGGACGAGAAGAACGACGATCCATTTACCCAGGTTGGCGCGCATACGAATTCCATGAGTTGCTTGAGTGATCGAGTAGGACGGAGGTGCCCGTGGAAGCGGCGCCTGCCGTCGATTCGAGTCCGCGCGAGGGCAACAGGGCGGCGATCGCATCGAAGGCCTTGCCGGCGTCCCACTCGGTCGCGCCGTAGAGCTGGTAGCGCATGCGCCCCTCGGCATCGAGCACGAAGCTGGCAGGCAGCATGCGCGCGCGCCAGGCCCGGGCGGTGGCGCCGTCGCGGTCATACAGCACGCCGAAACGCAAGCCCAGCGAATCGAGGAAGCGCTGCACACGCGCCTCGTCCTCGCCGACGTCGACCGTCAACAGTACGAAGGGGCGCTTGGCCAGGCGCTTCTGCAGCCGGTCCAGGGAGGGCATCTCCTCGCGGCAGGGCGCGCACCAGGTGGCCCAGAAATTGATCAGCACCACCTTGCCGCGGTATTGCGCCAGCTCGTGCTGTCTGCCGGTCGCATCGGCCAGGCGCAAGGGCGGGGGCTGTCGCGCATCCAGGCGCTGCAGCTCGGCTGCGTCGGCGGGCACGGCAAGGCATAGCAGCAACATTGCAGCTACGACAGCCTCACGCATTCGCGTTGCGCTTTTCCAGGGCCAGCCAGCCGAAGGTGTACTTCCTGCCGGCGCACTCGATCAGTGCGTCACCGGCATCGAAGCACAGATCACCGACCGGATACAGGCCGAAGTTCGCGGCCAGCCGGACGAGCTCCTCGACATCGGTGCGCGACAGGATGGTCCAGCTCATGTCGAACATGCGTATGTCAGCCGTGTCGATCTTCTCCGGCCAGTAGTCGAACGAGGCGACGAAGCAGCCGCCCGGTGCGAGCAGGCGCGACACCTCCCGCAGCAGGTGCTCGGGCTGGTACCCGTGCTCGATCACCGAAATGGATGTGATCGCCGAGAACGACGCGTCCCCGAAGGGCGTGCGCATGAAATCGCACACTTGATAGCGGATCGCGTCGGCGTGCGGCATCTTCAGCAGCTTCGGATCCAGGTCGACTGCGGTCAGGCTGCGGTAGCCGAGACGGTGCAGCGCGACGGGAACTTCGCAGGCGTAGGCGCCTATGTCCAGCAAGGCCGCGTCGTGTGCAAAGCGCGACTCGACGAACTCGACAGTGGCCAGCACATCCCAGCTCTTCACGATATCGCCGACCGGAACCGATCCCGAGAGACCCAATCGCTGCAGCAGCGCCCGGCCGGTCCCCGGCAGCGCCGACAGGCCGCGCTCCTCGAGTCGCCGACGCGCCTCGGTCTTCTCGGTCTCGGTCTTCAGTACGCGCAGCATGGCGGGCTCGGGTGGTCGGGTGAAGGGCGCCGCGTCATGCGCGTCGGGCTGCTGTCGCACGACGCACGTATACACCGGACTTGCCGCCGCGCTTCTCCAGCAGCAACAGGTCGCGGATGACCATGCCGCGATCGATGGCCTTGCACATGTCGTAGATGGTCAGCAGGCCGGCGCCGGCCGCGGTCAGGGCTTCCATCTCCACGCCGGTTCGGCCGCGGCACTCGACCCGGGCGGTGATGCCGACCGAGCAGGTCCCCGCGTCGAGCGCAGTCCACGGCCACGCGCGTGATGGCGATCGGATGGGCCAGCGGGATCAGGTCGGGCGTGCGCTTGGCGGCCTGGATCGCGGCGATGCGCGCGACACCCAGCACGTCGCCTTTCTTCAGGCTGCCGGCGGCGATCGCCTTGAAGGTTGCCGGCTGCATCTCGATGCGTCCGGCGGCGACGGCGACGCGAAGTGTTTCGTCCTTGCCGCCGACATCGACCATGTGGGCATCGCCCTTGCGGTCGAAGTGTGTGAGGCGGGTCGCCGGGCTCGATTTCGGCTTCGATTCCGGCTTCGGCTTGGCCATGCATGCGCTCCAGAAAGATGGCGTTCCGCGGAACTCTGCGGACCGGGCGGTATCATACTAGGATGCGTGTAATCCTGTGCCTGCTGGCCGGTCTGGCCCTCGTTGCCCCGCGCGCCTGGTCCCAGCACTCGCTGCCGGATCTGGGCGATGCGTCTTCGAGCGTGCTCTCGCCGCAGATGGAGCGCAAGATCGGCGAGACCATCACGCGCGACCTCCGGCGCGACCCGGCCTATGTCGAGGATGCCGAGATCAGCGAATACCTGAACGCGCTCGGCGCCCGGCTGGTCGCGGCCTCGCCCGGCGCGCGCATGGATTTCGAGTTCTTCGCCGTGCGCGACCCGGCCATCAACGCCTTCGCGCTGCCCGGCGGCTTCGTGGGCATGCACACCGGTCTGATCACCACGGCCGACTCCGAGTCCGAAGTGGCCTCCGTGCTGGCGCACGAAATCGCGCACGTCACGCAACGCCACATCGCGCGCCTGTACGGCGCGCAACAGCAGATGCAGCTGCCGACCATGATCGCCATGGCCGCCGCGATCCTCGCGGCGCGCTCGCGCCCCGACCTCGCTTCCGGGGCGATCGCCGCGGCGCAGGGAGCGGCGGTGCAGTCGCAGATCAGCTATACGCGCGACTTCGAGCGCGAGGCCGACCGCGTGGGCTACCAGACATTGGCCGCGGCCGGCTTCGACGTGCGCGGCATGCCGTCGTTCTTCGAGAAGCTGCAGCGCTACACGCGCGCATCCGACGACGGCACGGCGCCGGGCTACCTGCGCACCCACCCGGTGACCACCGAGCGGGTGGCCGAGGCGCAGAACCGCGCGCAGAACGCCCCCTACCGGCAGTACGCCGACAGCCAGGATTTCCATCTGGTGCGCCAAACTGCGCGCCGAGGCGGGTGACCCGCGCGAGGCCGTGGTGCAGGCCGCCTCCGCGCTGCGCGAGCGGCGTTTCGTCAGCGAGACGGCGGCCCGCTACGGCCTGATCTCGGCCTACCTGCGCAACAAGCAGGTGGCCGAGGCGCGTGCCGAGATGGCGATCCTGCGCGCCTCTCCGGCGCGCAGCGCGATGATCGACACCTGGGTGCGCGCGTGCTGCAGGCTTCGGGGACATGGCCGGCTCGATCGCGGCGCTGCGCGAGGCCCTCGCGCGCAATCCCCTACTCGCGGGCGGTCGGTTACGCCTATGCGGGCGCGCTGCTCGATGCCGGGCGCGGCGCCGAGGCGCTGGCCGCGGTCAACGAGCAGATGCGCGTCTATCCGCGCGACGCGCGCCTGTTCGGGTTGCAGGCACGCGCGCATTCCCTGATGGGCAAGCGCCTGGCCCAGCATCGCGCGCAGGCCGAGTTCCACGCCCTGCAGGGCAACCTGCCGGCGGCCGTCGAGCAGCTGCAACTGGCGCAGGCGGCGGGCGACGCGGATTTCTACGAGCTGTCGGTGGTGGATGCGCGCCTGAAGGACCTGCGCTCTCAACTGGCTGCGGAAACGAAGCTGCCGCGTTAGCGCGCCGGGCGGCGCCGTCTCCGGCGTCGAGCCTACTTTCGGCCCGCCGGCTCGCAGTAGGCTTCGTACAGCAGGTCGAAAGTCTTCTCGACCTCGTGCAGCAGTTCATCGTCGGCGGTGGAGCGTCGCAGCGCACCCTGCAGCAGGGTTTGCACGCCTGCGGCCTCGGGAACCGAAGTGCCGCCGGCTTCCAGAAAATGCACGATGGCGCCGATCTTGTTCAGCGCGGGATTGCCCGCCAGCTCCAGCTGGGTGAGCATCTCCTCGAAGGTCACTCGCGTCTCGCTGTTGCCGAAGCGCGCCCCCTCGAATGCGAAGCTGATCGCGCTGTCCGGGCAGTCCTGCGACTTGTCCAGCCAGATCACCGTGGCTTCGGGATCGACGAAGCGGCGTATCAGCCAGGCGCAGGCGAGGCGATCGGCCCACAATGGCCGGCGGGTGGCCCAGATCCTGCGCAGGAAGCGCTCGCCCGGGCGCGCGCCCGCGCCGCCCCTGGGGGAAACATCAGCTTGCGCACCGCGGCCTCTGCTTCGGTCAGCACCTGGCCGGCGCGATCCCTGGCGGCGTTGGGAAAGAAGTCCAGAGCACTGATGGTCTCGAACTCCTGTTTCTGCTTGTGCAGCACGCGCGCGATGGCGCTCGGGTCGGCCACGCCGAAGCCGACCTTGAGGCTCTCGACGGTCTTGACCAGGTCCTGGTAGCGGGCCGAGCGGTCGAACAGGGCGCGCAGGCCTTCATCCTGCCCGCCCAGGGGGGTGGCCTGCAGCACGAAGGCGCTGCCGGCGTTGCGCGTGATGTAGTCTGCCAGGTGTTCCACCGCTTGGCGGTTGGCGGCGGAGTCCGGCAGCAGGAACACCCCGTCGCGCATGATGGCGGCGCCCAGCGATTCGAGCGTGCGCAGCACGCGCATGCGTACGGCGGGGTCGTCGGTGGGCAGCGTCGCGACCATCGCGAGCCAGTGTTTGTCTTGGGCGGGAACGGCCTTGGACATTGCCTTGGGGTCTGGCGCCGTGCCGAGGCTGCGGCGGGTTTCTGACAAAAGTTCGCGCCGATTATTGCACAATCGCGCCCGGCCTCCCGGAAGGCATAAACGCCCGAATCAAGGCGGCTTATCCGAAAATCAGAATTTCCCGGTTGTCCGTCGCCGCGCCGCTGCGCAGAATGCGCTGCACTGCGGCTTACGTCCGCAGCGCCGTGCCACGCCCTTCCGGAGAACCGCATCGTGCATCCGTCCGTATCCGCCCCGACCGCCACGAATGCCACCGACGCGCCGGCTGCCACGCGCTTCCAGTACACCACCTGCTACATGTGCGCCTGCCGCTGCGGCGTCAAAGTGACGCTCGAGGACGGGCGGCTGCGCTACCTGCAGGGCAACGAGAACCATCCGGTGAATCAGGGCGTGCTGTGCGCCAAGGGCTCCGCCGGGATCATGAAGCAGTATTCGCCGGCCAAGCTGCGCCAGCCCCTGAAAAGGAAGCCCGGCAGCGAGCGCGGTGCGGGCGAGTTCGTGCCGATCTCGTGGGACGAAGCCCTCGAGACTTTGACCGCGCGCCTCGCGCACATTCGCGCCACTGACCCGAAGAAGCTCGCCTTCTTCACCGGACGCGACCAGATGCAGGCGCTGACCGGCCTGTGGGCGCAGCAGTACGGTACGCCGAACTGGGCCGCACACGGCGGGTTCTGCTCGGTGAACATGGCGGCCGCCGGCCTGTACTCGATCGGCTATTCCTTCTGGGAGTTCGGTGCGCCGGACTGGGACCGCGCCAAGTACTTCATGCTGTGGGGCGTGGCCGAGGATCATGCCTCCAACCCGATCAAGATCGGACTGGACAAGCTCAAGCGCAACGGCGCCAAGTTCGTGTCGGTGAACCCGGTGCGCACCGGCTATTCGGCGATCGCCGACGAATGGCTGGCGGTGCGGCCCGGCACCGACGGCCTGCTCGCACTGTCCATGGTGCACGTGCTGCTCAAGCGCGAGCTGATCGACTGGGAATTCCTGGTCCGCTACACCAACGCGCCCTGGCTGGTGGTGCAGACGCCGGGCAAGAAGGGCGACGGCCTGTTCCTGCGCGACGACAAGGGCAACCCCTGGTCTGGGACCAGAAGAGCAACGCACCCGCCAGCGGACTGGACGCGGGCGTGGCCCCGGCCCTGTTCGGCGAGTACACGGCGCCCGACGGTCGCCCGCTGCGCACGGTCATGAGCCTGGCGGCCGAGCGCTATCTCGATGCGCAGTATTCGCCGGAGCGTGTCGCCACGCAATGCGGTGTGCCGGCCGATGTCATCGAGCGCATCGCGCTGGAGATGGCGCATGTGGCGTTCAAGGAGACCATCGAGCTGCCGATCGCCTGGACTGACGTCTACGGCCGCCGGCACGACAAGGTGGTCGGACGGCCGGTGGCCATGTACGCGATGCGCGGCGTCTCGGCGCACACCAACGGCTTTCAGTCCTGCCGCGCACTGCACCTGATACAGATGCTGCTCGGCGCCCTCGAGGGGCCGGGAAACTTCCGCGCGCGCGCGCCGTTTCCCAAGCCCATTCCGCCCGCGCAGCTGCCCGAGAACGACGCGGCGGTGATGAATGCGCCGGACACGCCCCTGGGCCGCACGCCGCTGGGTTTTCCGACCCGGCCCGAGGACCTCGCCATCGACGCGCACGGCCGTCCGCTGCGCATCGACAAGGCCTACTCCTGGGAGTCGCCGATCGCCGCGCACGGCGTGATGCACATGGTGATCGCCAACGCCGTCGCCGGCGACCCGTACCCGATCGACACGCTGATGCTGTTCATGGCCAACATGGCCTGGAACTCCTCGATGAATACCGGCGGCGTGCAGGACATGCTGCGCGAGAAGGGGCCGGACGGCGAGTACAAGATCCCGTTCCTGGTGGTGTCCGACGCGTTCCACTCCGAGACGGTGAACTTCGCCGACCTGGTGCTGCCGGACACCACGTATTTCGAGCGCTACGACGCGATCTCGCTGCTCGACCGGCCGATCTCCGAACCCGATGCGGTGGCCGACGCGATCCGCCATCCGCTGCTCGCGCCGGACCGCGACGTGCGACCGTTCCAGGAGGTGCTGGTGGATATCGCCGGCCGGCTGAAGTTCCCGGCCTTCACCACCGCCGCGGGCGGGCGCAAGTTCAGGGACTACCCGGACTTCATCGTCAACTACGAACGTGCGCCGGGCATCGGCTTCCTGGCCGGCTGGCGCGGCGAGAATGGCGACAAACCGCTGCGCGGCGCGCCCAACCCCGCGCAGTGGCAGGCCTACATCGACAACCAGGCCTTCTTCGCGCATCACTGGGCCGACAACCAGAAGTACATGCGCTTCGCCAACCGCGACTACCAGCAGGCGGCTGTCGAGGCCGGGTTCATCGGCAAGGTCGAGCCCATCGTCATGCAGATCTACTCGGAGCCACTGCAGAAATTCCGGCTCGCCGGGCAGGGCCTGTACGAGGGGCCGTGTCCGAGTGAACCCGAAGACCGCGAACGCCTGGTGCGCTACTTCGATCCGCTGCCGGACTGGTATGCGCCGCTGGATGGGGCGCGACACTATGACGCGCTGGAAGCGGACAATTCAGGCGAGGGCGGCTACGCCTTTTCCGCGATCACGCAGCGGCCCATGATGATGTATCACTCGTGGGACTCGCAGAACGCCTGGCTGCGCCAGATCCTGGCGCAGAATTTCCTGTACATGAATGCCGCGACCGCGGCCGCGCAGGGACTCAGGGATTACGACTGGGTCTGGGTCGAGTCGCGCAACGGCAAGGTGCGCTGCCAGCTGAAGACCATGGAGGGCGTGGAGTCGCATACGGTGTGGACCTGGAACGCGATCGGCAAGCAGTCCGGTGCCTGGGGCCTGGACCGCGATGCCTCGGAATCGACGCACGGCTTCCTGCTCAACCACCTGATCTCCGAGAGCCTGCCGCACCGGGCCGGCGAGCGCAGCCTGACCAACTCCGATCCGATCACCGGCCAGGCGGCCTGGTTCGACCTGCGCGTGAAGATCTACAAGGCCGCGGAGACCGGCGTCTGGCCGCAGTTCGCGCCGCTCGCCCGACTGCCCGGCGACGAGGATGCGCGACCATCCGTGATCCGCTGGGGACGTCCGCAAGGAGCGCAGCGATGAAGCTCGGATTGGTGATCGACCTGGATACCTGCGTGGGCTGCCATGCCTGCGCGGTGGCCTGCAAGGAGTGGAACGGCGGCTCCGCGCTGTCCGGCCCGCTGTCGGATTACGAGCCCTACGGCAAGGAGCCCTCCGGCGTCTGGTTCAACCGCGTGCGCCACTACGAGGCCGGCGAGTATCCGCAGAACAAGACCCTGAACGTGCCGATGTCCTGCATGCACTGCGAGGATGCCGACTGCGTGACCGTGTGCCCGACCGGCGCCTCGTACAAGCGCGAGGACGGCATCGTGCTGGTCGACCAGGACAAGTGCATGGGCTGCAACCTGTGCACCTGGGCCTGCCCCTACGGCGCCCGCGAGCTGGACGAATCCTCGGGCACGGTGAAGAAGTGCACGCTGTGCGCGGATCGCATCTTCGACGAACTGCTGCCGCCGGGCGACCGCCAGCCGGCCTGTGTGCTGGCCTGCCCGACACACGCCCGCCACTACGGCGATTTCGACGATCCGGGCTCGAACGTTTCGAAGCTGGTGGCCGAGCGAGAGGGCTTCGGCATGCTGCCTGAGCTGGGTTACAAGCCGGTCAATCGCTACCTGCCGCCGCGCCCGATGCCGAAGGTGCCGGTACATGCCTCGCCGCAGGAGAACGGGTCTGCGCCCGGTCTGGCGCAGCGTGTGGCCGGCTGGGTCAACAAGTTCATAGAGCGCTGAGCCATGCGTCCCGCACTGTCCATCGTCTTTTTCACCGTCAGCTCCGGCGCAGGGCTGGGGCTGCTGGCGCTGCTCGCGCTGGCCGACCTGTTCAAGCTGGGCGGCGGCCTGTCCGTGGCGCAGATCCTGAGCGGCGGCATGCTCGGTCTGGTGCTGGTCGCCGCCGGGCTGGTTTCGTCGACGCTGCATCTGGCCAATCCGAAGAACGCCTGGCGCGCATTCACGCGCTTCGCCACTTCCTGGCTGTCGCGTGAAGCGGTGTTTGCCGCGGCTTTCTTTCCGCTGTGCGCGCTGTACCTGGCCGGCGTGTTCTGGCAGCAGCCCTGGCGCGCCTTCGCCGCCCTGCTGGTGGTGGCGCTGGCCTGGACGGTGCTGTACTGCACCGCCATGATCTACGGCAGTCTGAAGCCGATCCGGCAGTGGCATACGCCCCTCACGCCGCTGAACTATCTGCTGCTCGGCCACGCTTCCGGTGCCTTGCTGCTGCTGTGGGTGGCCGAACGCGGGCAGACGCGCATCGCGCCCTATGTCGTGCTCGCGCTGGCGCTGCTCAGCGCGGGTGCCGCGGCCAAGCTCGCCTACTACGCGCGCACGCGCCGCGACGGTGGCGCGACGCTGGGCCACGCCCTGGGCGTGAAGACCGCCGCGCAGGTGAAGCTCCTCGACGCCGGCCACACGCACGGCACCTTCCTCAGCGCGGAGTTCGTGTTCACCCTGGCGCGCGCGCATGCCGCGCGCCTGCGCGCGGCGGTCTGGGCGTTCGGCTTCGCGGCGCCGGCGCTGCTGGCGGCCGCGTTTCCCGACGCGGCGCTGGGTGCCGCGCTGCTGTGCCTGGCCGGCCTGCTCGCCGAGCGCTGGCTGTTCTTCGCCGAGGCGCAGCATACGGTCGCCCTGTACCACGGCGCGCGGCGCGTCTAGGCCCGCGCGCCGGCAGGCGCCGCCGCAGGCTTGAATTCCCCCGGGGCCTGCTTTATAACCGCGGGGCACTCGACCCCATGAGGTGACACGCCATGCACTACGACGCAGAGCTCGATGCGCGCGGGCTCAACTGCCCGTTGCCCATCCTGCGCACCAAGAAGAAGCTCGCTGAGCTCAGCAGCGGCCAGGTTCTGAAGATCGACGCCACCGATCCCGGCTCGGTCAAGGATTTCCAGATGTTCGCCAAGCAGACCGGGCACGAACTGCTTGCACAGTCCGATTCGGGCAAGGAATTCACCTTCTTCATGAAAAAGAAGTAGGCGGGGAGCCGGCATGAGCCAGGCCGCACGCTGGATCCACCTGGGCCCGGTGCAGGCCGCCGACCTGACGGCGGCCTGCGAGGGCTACACGCGCGCCGCCAGCGGCCGCGGGGTGCCGCTGACGCTATGGGGGCGAGCGGCGGAGGCCATGCGCCTGGGCGACGGCGTATGGGTGGAGCCTGGCGAGTTCGCCTTCGCGGTGCTGGCGCCCGCGCATCTGGCGCCGGGCCGGCGCGATCGCTGGCTGTCCTGGGGCCTGACCCCGGTGGTCGCCGCGTTCCGGCGATTCGGCGCACATGCCTGGCTGGACGGCGGCGAAGTGCGCCTGCACGGCGCACGCGCGGCCTGCGGCACGGCACGCGCATTCGGCGGCTACGCGGCGGTGCTTGGTGCGCTGGTGCCGGACATGCCGGCACTGGATCCCGAGGCGCCGGCCTCGGGAGCGCTGCTGCGCGACCAGCCGTGGCTGGAGGCGCTCAATCGCGAAGGCCGCGCGCGCCGCATGCTGGCCGCGTTCCGCTACTCGCTGGAAGTCCAGCACGGCTGGCAGTTCGACACGGCCTGGCCGACGCAGGCCGAGCTGGAGGCGATCGCGCTGGCCGAGGACGCTGCCGCGCAGGCACTGGAGTCGGCGCCGCGTTGACCCCGCGCCGGTTCCGTCCGGTGCGCAAATCTCGAAGATTCAATTTGTGAAACCCGCTACAGGAGCCGGTTTCAGGTCAATTGTTATATTTGATATATTATATTTTCTGGTGCTGGCCCGGCGCCACGATGCCCAGCCGTTCGTACACCGGGCGTATCGCCCGACGTATGTCGGGAAGCCGTCGCGCGTACAGCGCCGCACCGGCGATGGCCATCCCGCCGCCCATCGCCAGCGCCACCGGCGGCCCCAGATGCTGTGCGGCCCAGCCGGCCACCAGTGCGCCGACCGGGCTCATGCCGAGAAAGCACATCATGTAGATGGCGGCGACGCGCGCGCGCAGCCGATCCTCGACGATGGTCTGCAGTATGGTGTTGGTCGAGGCCGCGGTCAGCATCATGCCCAGCCCCATGACCCAGGCCAGAGGCAGTGCGATCCACAGCGAGGTGCTGAAGGAAAACGCGATCAGCGTGGCGCCGGCACTGGCGCTGGCCACCGGCAGCAGGGTCAGCAGGCCGCGCACGCTGGGGCGCGTCGCCAGGTACACCATGCCGCTGACCGCGCCGCAGCCGGCCGCCCCGATCAGCCAGCCCAGGGTGCGCGAATCGCCGCCATAGACTTCCTTGGCGAACCAGGGCATCAGAGACTGGTAGGGCTGGGTCGAGAAACTGGTGACCGCCAGCAGCAGCAGCGCGCTGCGCGTGGGCAGGAAACCGAGGGCCCAGCGAAAGCCGGCGGTGAACTGCGTGAGCCAGGCTTCGTCGCGCCGCTCGTGCGGGCGCGGCTTGACGCGCATCGCGGCGAGCGCGGCGAGCACCGCAAGGTAGGACACGGCGTTCAGTCCGAAGCCCCAGGATTCGCCTAGCACCGCGATCACCGTGCCGCCCACCATGGGGCCGACGAAGCGTGCGCCATTCATGATCGTGGATTGCAGCGCGATGGCGTTGGGCAGATCCTCCTTGCCCTCTACCATCTCGATCAGAAAGGACTGCCGGCCCGGTCCGTCGAAGGCATTGACGAAGCCGAGCACCAGATTGCCCGCCACCAGGTGCCAGGCCTCGATGTGCCCGGCGAGCACCAGCACGAACATGGTGCTCGATTGCAGCAACGCGACGCATTGCGTGGCGAACAGCACGCGGCGCTTGGGCAGCCGGTCTATCCACACTGCGGCCACCGGCGAGAGGAACAGGATCGGGATCTGCATGGCGAAGGTCGCCAGGCCGAGCAGGAAGGCGGAGCCCGAGAGCTTGTAGATCAGCCAGCTGGTGGCGATCAGCTGCAGCCAGGTGCCGATCTGCGAGGTGCCCTGCCCGAGGATGAACAGGCGGAAGTTGCGGTGCCTGAGCGCCCGGAAGGAGCGGTTCATCGCGGCCCTGTGTCGCGCTTGCGGCGCAGGGTGACGACGATGTTCATGTCCAGGGGCGCGTCGCGCAGTTCGAGGATGAAGCGCAGCCAGGCCTCGGTCGCGCGTCGCGCCGTGCGCGCCAGCGCCTGGCGCAGCGCAGGGAAGCCGCCGGCCCAGGAACGATACTGGTTGCGGCAGGACAGCAGCTCGAAACCGTGGCGGTGCGAGAGCTGGCGGAACTTCTCGGCCGAGAGCGTCTGCAGGTGCGTGAGATCGCCGGCCTGAACCGGCAGGCCGAACGGCGAGGCGGCGTTGGGCACGCGGGCGATGCACCGGCCCTCGACCGAGAGGTGGGCGACGATCCAGTCCAGGGTGCGCGCCAGCGTGGCGTCGTCCAGGTGTTCGAGCACGTCGATGGCCACGATCAGGTCGAACTCCCGCTCGCGCAGCGCCGCGATCTCCTCGACCGGTCCGTGGTGCACCTCGTAGCCTGCGGCGCGGCCGTGTTCGACGGCCGGCGTGTTGATCTCGGTGCCGCAGACTTCGGCGCCCTGGTCGCGCGCCCAGGCAAGGAACTGCCCGGCGCCGTAGCCCAGCTCGAGCAGCCGCGCGCCCCTGAAGCGCTGGCCGGCGAACTGGCCGCGATAGTACTTGGCGTCCTTCCTGCCGTAGCGAAACGCGTTGGCTGCCTGGTAGCGCTTCCAGTCCGCGTAGGCGGCGTCCTCCTGCATGGTGGCGGGCTCAGCGCGCCGCGAGCTTGTCGAGCTGCGGCTGCAGGCGTCCCAGCGTGGCCTCGAACTCGGCCAGCCGCGCCTTCTCCTGCTCGACCACCTTGGCCGGGGCGCGTTCGACGAACGAGGCGTTGCCCAGCTTGGCGCCAGCCTTGGCGATCTCGCCCTGCAGGCGTGCGATCTCCTTGGACAGTCGTTCGCGTTCCGCGGCGACGTCGATCTCCACGTGCAGCATCAGGCGGAAGGCGCCGGCCACCGCCACCGGCGCGTCGTCGGCGGGGAGTTCGGCCACCGCCTTCACATCGGACAGTCGTGCGAGCGTCTGCAGGAAGGGCGCGAAGCGCGCGATCGTCGCGGCATCGCCGGCCGCGTGCAGGGGCACGCGCTGGCCGGCCGCCACGCCCATCTCGCCGCGCAGGTTGCGCACCGCGTCGATCAGGCTCTTGAGCAGGGCCATCTCGGCCTCGGCGGCCGCGTCGATCTTGCCGGGCTGCGATTGCGGGTAGGACGCCAGGCAGATCGAGGCGGTGTTCCTGCGGCCGGCGAGCGGCGCCACCGCCTGCCACAGTTCCTCGGTGATGAAGGGGATCACCGGATGCGCGAGGCGCAGCACCGTCTCCAGCACGCGCACCAGCGTCCTGCGCGTGCCGCGCTGCTGCTCGACGCTGCCGTGCTGCAGTTGCACCTTGGCCAGTTCCAGGTACCAGTCGCAGTACTCGTCCCAGACGAAGCGGTAGATCGCGCCGGCCAGGTTGTCGAAGCGGTACTCCTCGAAGCCGCGGGCGACCTCGGCCTCGGTGCGCTGCAGCTGGCTGACGATCCAGCGGTCGGCGAAGGACAGCTCGACGGGCAGGGACTCGTCCGCACCGCAGTCCCTGCCCTCCGTGTTCATCAGCACGAAGCGCGTGGCGTTCCACAGCTTGTTGCAGAAGTTGCGGTAGCCCTCGCAGCGCGACAGGTCGAAGTTCAGGGTGCGCGCGAAGCTGGCGAGCGAAGCGAAGGTGAAGCGCAGCGCGTCCGTGCCGAAGGCCGGGATGCCCGCCGGGTAGTTCTTCTTCACGTACTTCTCGATCTTCTGCTTGTGCTCCGCGCGCATCAGCCCGACGGTTGACTTGGCGAGCAGGGCCTCGAGCGTGATGCCGTCGATCAGGTCCAGCGGGTCGAGCGTATTGCCCTTGGACTTCGACATCTTCTGGCCCTCGGCGTCGCGCACCAGGGCGTTGATGTAGACGTCGCGAAACGGCACCTTGCCGGTGAAGTGCAGGGTCATCATGATCATCCGGGCGACCCAGAAGAAGATGATGTCGAAGCCGGTGACCAGCACCGAGGAGGGCAGGTATTTTTCGAGGTCCGGCGTCTTCTCCGGCCAGCCCAGGGAGGTGAACGGCACCAGCGCCGAGGAGAACCAGGTGTCGAGCACGTCCTCGTCGCGGCGCAGGTGGCCGGCGTGGCCCCTTGCGGCGGCCTGCGCGCGCGCCTGGTCTTCGCTGCGCGCCACATAGACGTTGCCGGCCTCGTCGTACCAGGCCGGGATCTGGTGGCCCCACCAGAGCTGGCGCGAGATGCACCAGTCCTGGATGTTTTCCAGCCAGTGGTTGTAGGTGCTGGTCCAGTGCTCGGGATAGAACTTCACCTCGCCCTTGGCGACCACCTCCAGAGCGCGCTCGGCCAGGCCTTCGGTCTTCACGAACCACTGGTCGGTCAGCATGGGCTCGACGATCACGCCGGTGCGGCCCGAGCGCGGTACACGCAGCTTGTGCGGCTTCTCGGAAACCAGCAGACCCTGGGCCTCGAGGTCGGCGAGCACCCTCTTCCTGGCCTCGAAGCGGTCCAGGCCTCGGTAGGCTTCCGGTGCCGTGTCGGCGATCTTCGCTTCGAGGGTGAGCACCACGATGGGAGCGAGCTTGTGGCGCAGTCCCACCGCGTAATCGTTGAAATCGTGCGCCGGCGTGATCTTCACGCAGCCGGTGCCGAACTCCGCGTCGACGTAATCGTCGGCGATCACCGGGATGGTCCGGCCGGTGAGCGGCAGGGCGAGCTGCCTGCCGAGCAGCGCGGCGTAGCGTTCGTCCTTCGGGTTCACGGCCACCGCCACATCGCCCAGCATGGTCTCTGGCCGTGTGGTCGCCACGGTCAGCGCGCCGCTGCAGTCGGCGTAGGGGTAGCGGATTTCCCAGATCTTCCCGTCTTCCTCTTCGCTGTCCACTTCGAGGTCGGACACTGCGGTGCCCAGCACCGGATCCCAGTTCACCAGACGCTTGCCGCGGTAGATCAGGCCTTCCTCGTGCAGGCGCACGAATACCTCGGCCACCGCGCGCGACATCTTCGCGTCCATGGTGAAGTAACCGGCCTGCTGGCCCTCGGTGTCGGCGTAGCTCCAGTTGGCCGAATCGCCCAGGCGACGCATCTGGCGGGTGATGGTCGAGCCGGATTCCTGCTTCCACTCCCAGACGCGTTCGACGAAGGGCTCGCGCCCGAGGTCGTGGCGGGTCCTGCCCTCGGCCTGCAGCTGGCGTTCGACCACGATCTGCGTGGCGATGCCCGCGTGGTCGGTGCCCACCACCCAGTTGGTGTCGTGGCCGCGCATGCGGTGGTAGCGCACCAGGGCGTCCATCAGCGTCTGCTGGAAGGCGTGCCCCATGTGCAGCGTGCCGGTCACGTTGGGCGGCGGCAGTTGTATGCAGTAGGCCGGCGCACCGGGTGCGGCGGCGGGGGCGAAATAGCCCTTCGCCTCCCATTCGGCGTACCAGTGGCGCTCGATGGAGGCGGGCTCGAAACTCTTTTCTAGGGACATTAAGGCCTTGCTGCGGCGGGGAAAAGCGGAAGGCGCGAATTATACAACCCCGGGCTGCGCGCCCCGGCTCAGGCCTGGCTCAGTCGCGATCCCCGCCAGGCGCGTCGTCCGCACGCAGGCTGCGTGCCGCGAGTTCGCGTGCCACCGCCGCGGACACGGCTTCGCGCACCATCTGGCGCACGCTCACGCTCAGCTCGGCGCGCAGGCCGTGCAGCACCTGCTCGAGCAGGTCGGAGATGTTGCGCGCCAGTCGCTGGTCCAGCGTGCGCTCGATCTCGGGCAGCAGCTTGTCGAGCACCGTCGCCTCGAGCAGCGCGGCGACCTGCTCGGGATCGGCCGCCTCGGGTTGCGGCACAGGCGCCGCGGCCGGCGCGAGCACCGGCAGGGAGTGCGCGGCCAGCGCGGGGTCGACGATTTCGGTGAGTACCGGAAAGTCCTCCTCCACCAGCCCGGCTGGTGGCGCGGCCGGAACCGGGTCCGGCGGCTCCTCTACGACGACCGCGCGCTGCGCTGCGGTTTGCTCCTGGTGGCGTCGCAGCAGCGCGTCCACCCGTTGCACCAGCGGGTTGGACTCGGGATCCTCGCCGATCGCCGGCTCGCCCGGCCGATCAGTGCCGTCCACCGGCGGCCTCCCCGGCGAGATCGTGGTGGCCGATGGCGTATCCGCGTTCCTTGTAGAACTTGTAGCGCGTGCGGCCGTGCGCGCGGTCCTCCTCGCCGCTGCCGACCACCTCGAGCAGCCGGTCGAAGCGCTCGAACAGCGGCGGGCACTCATGGCCCAGGTTCATCAGGATCTCGGGCGGCGAGAACTGCGGCACCTGCGCGGCGTCGGCGGCGATCAGCACCGGTGCATGCGCGGCGAGCGGATCCTGCGCAAGGCAATGCGGCACGAAGGACAACTGCTGCCAGGTCCACAACATGCGGTCGAGGGCGCGCGCCGACTGCGCATCGGCGGCGAACACCAGCAGGCGCTTCTTCTGCGCCGCGGCCTTGGCCGCCAGGCGGCAAGCCACCTGCAGCTTGTCGCCGGCGTTGAAGTAGAAGTCGATCGAGGTCAAGGCGGGGCGTTCGGCGGGAAGGCCGGAAACTCAGGCCTTGCGGCCGACGTGGCGCAGGGCAAAGCGCGTGAGCAGGGCCACCGGTCGTCCGGTCGAGCCCTTCTCGCGCCCGCTCTTCCAGGCCGTGCCGGCGATATCCAGGTGCGCCCAGCGCATCGAGCGCGTGAAGCGAGCAAGGTAGCAGGCGGCGGTCACGCTGCCTGCCGGGCGACCGCCGATGTTGGCCATGTCGGCGAAGTTGGAGCGCAACTGCTCCTGGTAGTCCTCCCACAGCGGCATCTGCCAGACCTTGTCGCACGCCTCGTCGGCTGCGGCCTTGATCTCATCGGCGAGCTTCTGGTCGTTGGCGAACAGTCCCGAAGCCACGTGACCTAGGGCGATCACGCAGGCGCCGGTCAGCGTGGCGATATCGATCACCACCTCGGGTTCGAAGCGCTCCGCGTAGGTCAGCGCGTCGCACAGGATCAACCGGCCTTCGGCGTCGGTGTTGAGGATCTCCACGGTCTGGCCGGACAGTGTGGTGACCACGTCGCCCGGGCGTGTGGCGTTGCCGCCGGGCATGTTCTCGCAGGTCGGGATCAGGCCGATGGCGTTGACCGGAGCGCGCATGCCCGCCAGCGCACGCATCGCGCCGAGCACGCTGCCGGCGCCGGACATGTCGTACTTCATCTCGTCCATCTCTCCGGCCGGCTTGAGCGAAATGCCGCCGGTGTCGAAGGTGATGCCCTTGCCCACGTAGACGATGGGCTTCTGCTTTTTCGCGCCACCGGAGTAGCGCAGCACGATCAGCTTGGGCGGCAGGCGCGAGCCACGCGTGACCGCGAGCAGGGCACCCATGCCGAGCTTTTCCATGTCGCGCTGCTCGAGGATCTCGATCTGCAGCTTGAACTCGCGCGCGAGCTTCTTCGCCTCGTCGGCCAGGTAGGCCGGCGTGCAGATGTTGGGCGGCAGGTTGCCCAGCGTGCGGGCCAGTTCCACGCCGTCGGCGGTGGCCACGGCTTCCTTCAAGGCGTGCTCGGCCGCCGCGGGCACGGCGCCGGAGGTCACCGCCAGCGTCACCGCGGCGAGCCTGTGCGCCGGCGCCTTCTTCTGCGTCTTCAGGCGGTCGAATCGGTAGTAGGCCTCGCGGAACACGCCCACCGCCTGGTGTACGTTCCAGGCCAGCGTGCGTCGCGCCACCTTGAGGTCGGCGATGGCCAGCGTGGCATCCGCCGCACCCAGTTCCTTCAGCGCGTTGGCCGCGGCGCGCAGCGCGTCGCGGTAGGTGTTATCACCGAACTCCCCGGACTCGCCCAGTCCGACCAGCAGCACGCGCTCGGCGGCCAGGCCCGGCACGCCGTGCAGCAGCAGCGTCGATCCGCTGCGTCCGGAGAGGTCGCCACGCGCGCGAGCAGTTTCGAGATATGGCCGGCCGAAGCGCGGTCGGCCACCTGCGCCGCGCGCGTGAGCACCGGCGTGCCGGCCGCGCCCGCGGCCTGATGCACGCCGAGCACCAGGCAGGCGGTTTTCTTCTTCTCGGGGCTGAGGGCTTTTATGCTAAATTCCATCGCGTATTCCTTGAGGTTTGCGTGCGTCTGCGGCGAAGGCAATCTTCGCATGATTCGCGCCGCCCGGGAATGCGATCCTCCCCGCTTTCCGCCCCCGACCCGTTAGCCACCACTCCACGCACAAGCCCGCCGCCGAACGATGATCTTTCAACGCGCGCTGCTCAGGAGTTCGCCAGCCTCGCGGGCGCGGTGTTCATGACCCTGTTCCTGATCGCGCTGACCACGCGCCTGATCCGGCTGCTGGGCCAGGCTGCGGGCGGCAAGATCCCTTCCGACGCGGTGATCGCCTTCCTCGGCTTCTTCGCGCTGAACGTGCTGCCGGTGCTGCTTTCGCTTACGGTGTTCATTACCGTGCTGCTGACCCTGACGCGCAGCTATCGCGATTCGGAGATGGTGATCTGGTTCAACTCCGGCCTCTCGGTGGCGGCATGGATACGACCGGTGCTGACCTTCGCCGGCCCGCTGGTGGTGCTGATCGCCGGCCTGTCGCTGTTCATCTCCCCCTGGGCGGCGAGCAAGAGCGAGGAGTACCGCTCGCGCGTGGACAGCCGCGACGAGGTCTCGCGGGTCGATCCGGGGGTGTTCGGCGAATCGACCAACAAGGACCGGGTGTTCTTCGTCGAATCGATCGCCGGCGATTCGGGCACCGTGCAGAACGTGTTCGTGAATTCGATCCAGCACCAGAAGCTGGGCGTGATGGTGAGCCAGAGAGGGTATGTCGAGGTGGCCGAGAACGGCGACCGTTTCCTGGTGCTGGTCAACGGCCGGCGCTACGAGGGCACGCCCGGACAGGCCGACTACCGGGTAATGGAGTTCGAGCGGTACCTGACACGCATCGAAGCCAAGGAAGGTGATCTGCCCGAAGCCACGCACCGCACGCTGTCGACCTCTGCGCTCATCGAGTTCCCCACCAATGCCAATCTCGGCGAACTGATGTGGCGCATCGGCCTGCCGCTGTCGGCGCTGCTGCTGGCGCTGGCGGCGATACCCATGAGTTTCGTGAACCCGCGTGCCGGGCGCTCGGTGAACCTGCTGCTCGCGCTGCTGACCTACATCATCTACTCCAACCTGATCTCGCTCAGCCAGGCGCGCGTTGCGCAGGGCCGGCTGCCGTTTTCGCTGGGCTGGTGGCTGGTGCACGCGGTGATGCTCCTCGTGCTGGCCGTGCTGTTCGCGCAGCGCATGGGCTGGCTGCGCATGTGGTTCAGGCGCTAGCGTGGCCGCGCGCACCCTGAGCCGCTACCTGGCCCGCCAGATCTATGGCGCGACGGCGTTCGTGCTGCTGGGTTTTCTCGCCCTGTTCGCGTTCTTCGACCTGATCAACGAACTCGGCGACCTGGGCGTGGGTGAGTACCACCTGCGCGAAGTGGTGTATTTCGTCGCGCTATCGGTGCCGGCGCATGCCTATGAACTGTTTCCGGTGGTGGTGCTGATCGCCACGCTGTACGTGCTTGCGCACCTGGCCAGCAACTCCGAGTACACGGTGATGCGCGCCGCCGGCCTCTCACCGCTGCAGGCCGTGCGCATGCTGGGGCGCGTCGGCCTGGTATTCGTGGTCGCCACTTTCGTTGTCGGCGAATGGGTCGCGCCGCTGACCGAGCAGGCCGCACAGACACTCAAGCTGCGTGCCAAGAGCTCGCTGATCGGCCAGCAGATGAAATCCGGTTTGTGGTTCAAGGACGAGCGCTCGTTCATCAACGTGCGCGAGGCGCGCCAGGACAGCGTGCTGACCGGGTTGTCCATCTACGAGTTCGACGCCGACTACAAGCTGCGACAGGTCAGCGCCGCCGAACGCGGCGAGTATCAGGGCGCCGGCCTGTGGCGCCTGCATGAAGTCGCGCGCACCGAATTCACCGCCGAGGGGCCACGCGTGCAGCGCATGGCCGAGGCCGAATGGCGTTCGGGCCTGAACCCGGATCTTCTGAACGTGCTGATCGTGTCGCCCGAGCGCATGTCGGCCTGGCGTCTGTACAAGTACACCGAGCACCTGGCCGGCAACCGGCAGAAGACCGAGCGTTACGAGATCGCGATGTGGAAGAAGCTGGTCTACCCGCTGGCGTCGCTGGTGATGATGGCGCTCGCCCTGCCGTTCGCCTACATGCACGCACGCGCCGGACTGGTCGGCGTGAAGGTGTTCCTCGGCATCATGTTGGGCATCTTCCACATGCTGAACAGCCTGTTCTCGCACGTGGGCTTGTTGCAGAACTGGCCGCCGGTGGCTTCGGCGGTGGTCCCCAGCCTGGGCTTCCTGCTGGCGGCGATGCTGATGATGTGGTGGGTCGAGCGGCGCTGAGCGCTCGGCACCGGGCGTTCAGTCGCTGCCTGGCTCCACCAGCACCAGCCGCGTGCCGGCCAGGCGGTCGTGCAGGAATTGCCGGTCGCGGTCGACCAGCGCCCAGGCGAGTCCCGTGCCGGCCAGTCCAGTCAGCGCCAGGCTGAGCAGCGCATTGCCCTCGCGCACCGCCGCCAGCACCGCCAGCGCAAAGCCGCCGACGGTCAGCAGGGCGAGCGCGAAGCGCAGCAGGGCCCGGCCCGGCGCGATGCCGCCGCCGCTGGCGGAGACCAGGCGGATGCGCCAGGCTTTCATGGCCAGGGTCTGCCCGCCGCGCAGCCAGCACCACAGGAAATAGGCCGCGAACAGTGCGCCCAGGTAGCCCTGCAGGGCGAAGCGCCGCCAGCCTGCAAGTTCTGTACTGCCTGCGGCGAACTGGAACAGCCAGGTGCCGAGGAACGCGACGGCGAACAGCAACACGGCCTCGTAGAGCATGCTGGCGAAGCGGCGTGCGAGCCCGGGCGTCGCCGCCGTGGGGGCGGACTGGGCGGGCGGAATCAAGCGGGATTCAGTCCGCGGCCGGGGTGGCAGCCGGGATGGCGGCCGAGGCAGGCGGCGGCAGAGGTTCGGCCGGCGCCGCGAGAGCCTCCTCGATCACCGGCGCCGGAGCGGGCGCGTTCGCCGGCGGTGCCTGCTTGGCGGTCTTGGTGCGTTTGCGCACTTCGGCCCGCGTCTGCGTCTTGGCCGGCTTTTTCTTCTGTTCGGCGGCGAGATTCTTCTTCACGTGCTCGGGAAGCTGCTGGTATTCGCGCCATTCCTGGGTCACCGCCTCGCGCTTCTCGGGAGGCAGTTTGCCGATCTTGCGGTACTTATCGCGCGCCACGCGCCGTTGTTCCGGGGTGAGCTTGGCCCAGGCTTCCATGCGCGTCTGCAGGCGCTTCTGTTCCGCCGGCAGCATGGCCGGATAGCGCTTGGCCAGCCCGACCCACTTGGACTTCTGCGAGGCGTCCAGGCTGTCCCAGTCCCTGGCCAGCGGCTTCAGCACCTGTTGCTGCTCGGTGCTCAGTTCACCCCAGGAGGGATTCTTCTTGGCCGCGGGTGCGGCGCATGCGCTGCCGGCGAGCACGAGCATGCACAGCAGCGCCGCGAGGCGGTGCAGCAGGGTGCGGGGCGCGGGCGGATTCACCGGGGACGGATCCCCGTCAGAGCGAGGAGCGCTTCTTGAGCCAGGTTTCGAAGCCCTTGTCGAGCAGGGCGTCGATCGGCAGGTCGTCGGTCAGCAACTGCGCGTCGATCTCCTCGACCTCCGCGACGATCAGCTTTTCCTGCCAGGCCTGGATCGCCAGCAGGCCGATCACCAGCATCGCAAACGGAACCAGGACGCGCAGCGAGAAGCCGCCGAGGCCGCCGAAGCGGCCGAGCACGTTGTCGGCCCAGGCGGGCGCAGTCTCGGGCCGGGCAAGCAGCTGGCGCTGCAGGGCCTGCTCGCGCGCCGCGCGCAAGCGCTCGGAAATCTCCGCATTCAGCGGCATGCCCTGGTTCAGGGTCTGCCGCACCCTCTCGCCGAATCGCAGTTCGTTCATGTCGTATCCGGAAAAGTCTATCTTCATCATAGTGATATGCCGCGAGAACGCAATACGGCCGCCAAAGCATGCGTTGCCCGGGAGCAATGCGTTTTCACGCTACCCTCCGAGCAGCCCATGATTCTGGCGGTCTCCGCAACATCCAGTTCCTCCCAGTAACGCATGAGGAAGGCTTCGCGTTGACGAGTCGGCAGCTTGGAGATCTCTTGCTCAAGAATTTCAAGGAGTTGGCTGCGCTCCAGTTGGGCCGGGGGTTGTGCGTAATGTTCTGACTGCGGATCGACCTGCAAAGTTTCCAGGGGATCGTAGTCGTCTTCGCCGTCACGGCCCGCGCCGATCGAACCGAGCAGGGTGGTCCACAGCGATCGCACCTTGCTGCGCCGGAAGAAGTCGCGGATGGCGTTCTGCAGGATGCGCTGGAACACCAGCGGCAGTTCGCCGGCGGGACGGTCGCCGTACTTCTCGGCCAGTTTGAGCATCGCGTCCTGGACGATGTCGAGCGCAGACTCGGTATCGCGGACCGCGAACACCGCCTGCTTGTACGCGCGGCGCTCGACGCCGGCAAGAAATGCCGACAGTTCGCTCGGTGAAGCCAGGATGTCCCCTTGTGTTCCTGTTCGGCCCGTTCAGGACCGCAGGACCGAATATTTCAGCGATGGTATCAAAACCCCCGCGGCATCGCTCCGGGCACTTCGTGTGCCGGGCCTTTCGCTCTTGACCGCATCGCAACAAGTCATTAATCTTCAAGGTTTTCCCTGATTCCGCGAACCCCCATGGATCGAGTCAAAGGCTTGGAGCTCACCGGCGCCGAAATCGTCGTCCGCTGTTTGCAGGAAGAGGGCGTCGAGTTCGTCTTCGGCTATCCGGGCGGCGCGGTCCTCAACATCTACGACGAGATCTTCAAGCAGGACAAGGTCAAGCACGTGCTGGTGCGCCACGAACAGGGCGCCGCGCATGCGGCCGACGGCTATTCGCGCGCCAGCAACAAGGTCGGTGTGTGCCTGGTGACCTCCGGTCCCGGCGTGACCAACGCGGTGACCGGCATCGCCACGGCCTACATGGACTCCATCCCGATGGTGATCCTGTCCGGCCAGGTGCCCACGCACGCCATCGGGCTGGACGCCTTCCAGGAAGTCGACACGGTGGGCGTGACGCGCCCCTGCGTGAAGCACAACTTCCTGGTGAAGGACATCAAGGACCTCGCCGCGACGATCAAGAAAGCCTTCTATCTGGCAACCTCGGGGCGGCCCGGCCCCGTGCTGGTCGACATTCCCAAGGACATCACCGCCGCCAAGCACGAGTTCCTGTATCCGGAAAGCGTGGCCATGCGTTCGTACAACCCGGTGGTCAAGGGGCATGCGGGCCAGATCAAGAAGGCCGTGCAACTGCTCACCGAGGCCAAGCGCCCGATGATCTACACCGGCGGCGGCGTGATCCTGTCCGACGCCGCGCCGCAACTGACCGAGTTCGTCCGGCTGCTGGGCTATCCGGTGACCAACACGCTGATGGGCCTGGGTGCCTATCCGGCCAGCGACAAGCAGTTCCTCGGCATGCCGGGGATGCACGGCACCTACGAAGCCAACATGGCGATGCAGAACTGCGACGTGCTGCTCGCCGTGGGCGCGCGCTTCGACGATCGCGTGATCGGCAACCCCGACCACTTCGCGCAGAACCCGCGCAAGATCATCCATATCGACATCGACCCTTCGTCGATCTCCAAGCGCGTCAAGGTCGACGTGCCCATCGTCGGGCATGTGCCGGAGGTGCTCGAGGAGATGCTGAAGCTGTTGCGCGCCGGTTCCAAGCGTGTTGCCGCCGCCGATCTGGCCGCCTGGTGGAAGCAGATCGAGGAGTGGCGCGGCAAGGACTGCCTGAAGTACGACCGGAACTCCGAGATCATCAAGCCGCAGTTCGTGATCGAGAAACTCTGGGAGGCCACCGGCGGCGACGCCTTCGTGACTTCCGACGTGGGCCAGCACCAGATGTGGGCCGCGCAGTTCTACCGCTTCGACAAGCCGCGCCGCTGGATCAACTCCGGCGGTCTGGGCACCATGGGCTTCGGCCTGCCCGCGGCGATGGGCGTGCAGTACGCGAATCCCGGCGCCACGGTCGCCTGCGTGACCGGCGAGGCGAGCATCCAGATGTGCATCCAGGAGCTCTCGACCTGCAAGCAGTACCGCATGCCGATCAAGATCGTGAACCTGAACAACCGTTACCTGGGCATGGTGCGGCAGTGGCAGGAGCTCGACTACGGTGGCCGCTACTCGAGTCGTACATGGACGCGCTGCCTGATTTCGTCAAGCTGACCGAAGCCTTCGGCCACGTCGGCATGCGCATCGACAAGCCGGCCGACGTCGAGGGTGCGCTGCGCGAGGCGATGCGCCTCAAGGATCGCCTGGTGTTCATGGATTTCATCACCGACCAGACCGAGAACGTGTGGCCGATGGTCAAGGCCGGCAAGGGCCTGACCGAAATGTTGCTGGGCTCAGAGGACCTTTGATGCGCCACATCATCTCCATCCTCCTCGAGAACGAGGCGGGCGCACTGTCCCGCGTCTCGGGCCTGTTCTCGGCGCGCGCCTACAACATCGAATCGCTGACCGTCGCGCCCACCGAGGATCCCTCGATGTCGCGCATGACCATCGTCACCACTGGCTCCGAAGACGTCATCGAGCAGATCACCAAGCAGCTGAACAAGCTGGTCGAGGTGGTCAAGGTGGTTGACCTGTCCGAGGCCGAGCACATCGAGCGCGAACTGATGCTGATCAAGGTGCGCGCCGGCCTGAAGGAGCGCGAGGACATGAAGCGCATGGCCGACATCTTCCGCGGCCGCGTGATCGACGTCTCCGACAACACCTACACGATCGAGCTGACCGGCGACTGCGCCAAGCTCGACGCGTTCATCCAGGCGCTCGACGCGGGCGCCATCATCGAAACCGTGCGCACCGGCGCCTCCGGCATCGGCCGCGGCAACCGCGTACTCCGGGTCTGAGCATCGGCGGTACGGCGCCCCGGCAGTTTCGGCGCGCCGGCCGCACCCGCACGGACAATCAAGCAGACATCACCAGAAACCGAGGAAAACCATGAAAGTCTATTACGACAAGGACGCCGACCTCTCCCTGATCAAGGGCAAGAAAGTCACCATCGTGGGCTACGGCTCGCAAGGTCACGCGCATGCGCTGAACCTGCACGAATCCGGCGTCAAGGTCACCGTCGGCCTGCGCAGGAACGGCGCGTCCTGGGACAAGGCCAAGAAGGCCGGCCTCAAGGTCGCCGAAACCGCCGAGGCCGTCAAAGGCGCCGACATCGTCATGATGCTGATGCCCGACGAGCACATCGCCGCCACCTACAAGTCCGACGTCGAGCCGCACATCAAGAAGGGCGCCGCACTGGCCTTCGCGCACGGCTTCAACGTCCACTACGGCCAGGTCGCGCCGCGCGCCGACCTCGACGTCTGGATGGTCGCACCCAAGGCGCCGGGCCACACCGTGCGCTCGACCTACGCGGCCGGCGGCGGCGTCCCCTGCCTGATCGCCGTCTACCAGAGCCCGTCCAAGAAGGGTCGTGCGATGGCGCTGTCCTACGCCTCGGCAATCGGCGGCGGCAAGGCCGGCATCATCGAAACCGACTTCAAGGAAGAGACCGAGACCGACCTGTTCGGTGAGCAGGCCGTGCTGTGCGGCGGCTGCGTCGAACTGGTGAAGGCCGGCTTCGAAACCCTGGTCGAGGCGGGCTACGCCCCCGAGATGGCCTACTTCGAATGCCTTCACGAACTCAAGCTGATCGTCGACCTGATGTACGAGGGCGGCATCGGCACGATGAACTATTCGATCTCGAACAACGCCGAGTACGGCGAGTACGTGACCGGGCCGCGCGTCGTGAACGAGCAGACCAAGCAGGTCATGCGCGACGTGCTCAAGGACATCCAGACCGGCGAGTACGCCAAGAGCTTCATCCTCGAGAACCGCGCCGGTGCGCCGACCATTCTTTCGCGTCGCCGCATCACCGCCGAGCACGAGATCGAGAAGGTCGGCGGCAAGCTGCGCGACATGATGCCGTGGATCAAGAAGAACAAGCTGGTCGACAAGTCGAAGAACTGATCCGGGAACCGGGGAACCCTGTGGTTCCCCCGCACCCCCTCGCAACCTGAAGCGGAGCGCTTTATGAAGAATCTGGCATTTGCTGTTCTTCTGGCCTGTCTCGCCGGTTGCGGGGACAAGGTGCCGGAGTCGGAGGCGGCCAGGAAGGTCGGGGCGGCGCCCAAGCAGGCCATGGACAACACCGTCAATTCGGCCACCAGAGCCCTCGAGCAGGGCGAGAACAAGAACCGCGATGCGGTCGACAAGGCGGAAAAATAAGTTGGCTGCCCACTACCCGCATCCCCTCATTGCGCGCGAAGGCTGGCCTTTCCTGGCCATTGCCGTGGTCGTCTCCCTGGCGGTCGGCGCGTTCGCCGGCTGGCTGTGGTCGATTCCGCTGTGGATCATCGCGCTGTTCGTGCTGCAGTTCTTCCGCGACCCGCCGCGCGAGGTGCCGTCCGATCCGCAGGCCGTCGTTTCGCCCGCCGACGGACGCATCGTCGTGGTCGGCCGCGCGCGCGACCCGTACCGCGACCGCGACGCGCTGAAGATCAGCGTGTTCATGAACGTGTTCAACGTGCATTCGAACCGTTCGCCGGTGGACGGCACGGTGAGCAAGGTCGACTACCACGCGGGCTCGTTCCTGAACGCCGCGCTGGACAAGGCCTCGCTGGAGAACGAGCGCAACGCGCTGCTCATCGAGCTGGCCGACGGCACGCAGGTCACCTGCGTGCAGGTGGCCGGCCTGGTCGCGCGCCGCATCCTGTGCTACGTCGGTGCCGGCAGCGCCTTGCTCCGCGGCCAGCGCTACGGCTTCATCCGCTTCGGCTCGCGCGTCGATGTGTACCTGCCGGTGGACGCCGAACCGCGTGCCGCGATCGGCGACAAGGTGTACGCTGCGGAAACCGTGCTCGCGCGGTTGCCCCAGAAAAAATAGACATGGCCGACCAGCCCGATCCCAGCCCAGCCGAAGCGCCCCCCCAGGGGCGCATGCCGCTGCGTCGGCGCGGCATCTACCTGCTGCCCAACCTGTTCACCACCGGCGTGCTGTTCTGCGGCTTTTTTGCCATCGTGCAGGCCATGAACCAGCGCTTCGAGGTTTCGGCCATCGCCATCTACGTGGCCATGGTGCTCGACGGCATGGCGGTGGGGGTGGCGCGCTGGACGCGCACCTCCAGCGAGTTCGGCGCCGAGTACGACTCGCTGGCCGACATGGTGGCCTTCGGCGCCGCGCCGGCCCTGGTGATGTACGAATGGGCGCTCAAGGAGATGGACAAGCTCGGCTGGATCGCCGCCTTCGTCTATTGCGTCGGCGACGGCCTTGCGCCTGGCGCGCTTCAACACCAACATCGACGTGGTCGACAAGCGCTTCTTCCAGGGCCTGCCCAGCCCGGCGGCCGCCGCGGTGGTTGCCGGCGTGGTGTGGGTGATCGACGATTTCGGCATCGACCGCGTCGAATGGATACGCTGGATCGCCTGGAGCATGACGCTGTTCGCCGGCATCACCATGGTGACCAACCTGCCGTTCTACAGCTTCAAGGACCTCGAGCTCCGCAAGGCTGTGCCGTTCTCGGTGATCCTCGCCGTCGTCGCCGGCCTGTCGCTGGCTTCGCTGAAGCCGCCGATGGTGTTGTTCCTGCTGTTCGTCGCCTACGCATGCTCGGGCTACGTGCTGTGGGCGATGGGACGCGGTCCGCGCCTCAAGCCCTGAGGCGCCAACAGCGCTGCGGGGAGGCGGCGTGAGCGAAACGGCGGACAAAAAACTCGGCAAGTACGTCCTGCGTCGCGAACTGGGTCGCTGCGCCACTTCGCGCGTGCTGCTTGGCCATGACCCGTTCGCCGACAAGGAAGTGGCGATCAAGGTCATGTTCGACGAGCCCAACGTCGATGAGGACACGCGGCGCATGCGCGAGCGCGCCTTCGTGGTCGAGGCGGCGCTGGTCGGCACCCTGAACCATCCGCACATCTGCGCCATCTACGACGCGGTCACCGAGGCCAGGTACCGCTACATCGTCATGGAGTACGTGGGCGGCGGCACGCTCGAGAAGTACTGCGAGCCCGACACGCTGCTGCCGGTGTTCCGCATCATCGAGATCGTCTTCAAGTGCGCCCGCGCGCTGGACATCGCCGTGCACAGCGGCGTGATCCACCGCGACATCAAGCCGGCCAACATCATGCTCGATGAGCAGGGCGACATACGCATCACCGACTTCGGCGCGGCCATGAAGGTCGAGACCGACGGACAGACCACCCAGGTGCTGGCGCGCGCCCAGGAGGAGGACGGGATCGTCGGCTCGCCGGCCTACATGTCGCCGGAGCAGATCCTCGGCGAACCGCTGAACCACCAGACCGACATCTATTCGCTGGGCATGGTGATGTACCGCCTGCTGACCGGCCGCATGCCCTATGGCGGCGAGACGGCCATGGAGCTGGCGATGGCGGTGGTCAACGCCCAGCCCGAGCCGCCCGCGAAGCACCGGCCCGAGGTGCCCGAACTGGTCGAGCAGATCGTGCTGCGTGCACTCGAAAAGGACCGCACCAGGCGCTACGGCAAGTGGTCCGAGTTCTGCCGGGATCTTTCGCAGGCGTTCGAACTGCTGAAGAGCGAGGAGCACGACACCACCGACACCGAGAAATTCGAGGCGCTGCAGACCCTGCCGTTCTTCGGCGCATTCGAGGATGCCGCGCTGTGGGAGGTGCTCAAGGTCTCCACCTGGCACGAGATCGAGGCCGGCACCCCCATCCTGCGCGAGGGGGAGGAGGGCGATTCGATCTTCGTTCTGGTCGACGGCATCCTCGACGTCACGGTCAAGGGCAAGGAGGTCGGCAAGATCCGGCGCGGCGACTGCTTCGGCGAGATGAGCTATTTCGGCGCGCGCGGCGCCAGGACACGCAGCTCGTCGGTCACCGCGCAGACCGATTGCGACGCCATCGAGATCTCCGCCCCCGGCATGCAGGCCGCCAGCGACCGCGTGCAGGCCGCCTTCGTCAGCGCGGTCATGCGTGTGCTGGTGGCGCGCATCGAGCAGGCCAACCAGCGCATGGTGCTGATGTCGGCCTGAGCGACGGCAGCGGGCAGGCTTGCGGAAGCCGGCTTTTGTCGCTATATTGGAACGATGCAGATCGCGAACTTCCTCGGTTCCGCCCTACTCAGCCTGGCGCTCCTGTCGCTGGCTGGCCTGCTGCTGCGCCCCGCGCGCACAAAATAACCCCCCCAATTTGGCAGTGCCCCGCCTCCCGACCGCAAGGCCCGGAGCAAAGGCACACATACATCCACTTCACACCTTTCGAACACGCGGCCACACCAGGAGCAGCCATGAGCACCGATAAATTGATCATTTTCGACACCACCATGCGCGACGGCGAGCAGAGCCCGGGCGCCTCCATGACGCGCGAGGAGAAGCTGCGCATCGCGCGCGCGCTGGAGCGCATGCGCGTGGACGTGATCGAAGCCGGCTTTCCGGCCGCCTCGAACGGCGACTTCGAGGCCGTGCAGGCGATCGCCGGCGTGGTCAAGAACTCCACCGTGGCCGGGCTGTGCCGCGCCAACGACAAGGACATCCAGCGCGGCATCGACGCGCTGAAGGCCGCCGAGTCCTGGCGCATCCACCTCTTCCTCGCCACCAGCGCGCTGCACATGGAGAAGAAGCTGCGCATGACCCCGGACCAGGTGTTCGAGCAGGCGAAGCTCGCCGTGCGCTTTGCGCGCAACGCCTGCCCGGACGTCGAGTTCTCGCCCGAGGACGGCAGCCGCTCCGACCCGGATTTCCTGTGTCGCGTGCTGGAGACCGTGATCGCCGAAGGCGCGACCACCATCAACATCCCCGACACCGTGGGTTATGCGGTGCCCGAGCTCTACGGCGCATTCATCCGTGACCTGCGCGAGCGCATCCCCAACTCCGACAAGGCGATCTGGTCGGTGCATTGCCACAACGACCTGGGCATGGCGGTGGCGAACTCGCTGGCCGGCGTGACCATCGGCGGAGCCCGCCAGGTCGAGTGCACGATCAACGGCCTGGGCGAGCGCGCCGGCAACACCTCGCTCGAGGAGATCGTCATGGCGGTGCGCACGCGCAAGGACTTCTTCAAGCTCGAGACCGGCATCGACGCCACGCAGATCGTGCCGACCTCGCGCCTGGTGTCGCAGATCACCGGCTTCGTGGTGCAGCCCAACAAGGCCGTGGTCGGCGCCAACGCCTTCGCACACGCCTCGGGCATACACCAGGACGGCGTGCTCAAGGCACGCGAGACCTACGAGATCATGACCGCCGAGGACGTGGGCTGGTCGGCCAACCGCATCGTGCTGGGCAAGCTCTCGGGGCGCACCGCGTTCAAGCAGCGCCTCAAGGAGCTCGGCATCGAGATGGACAACGAGGATGCCTACAACAAGGCGTTCGCCAGGTTCAAGGACCTCGCCGACAAGAAATCCGAGATCTTCGACGAGGACCTGCAGGCCCTGGTCACCGACGCCGGGATGCCCGATTCGGCCGAGCACTGGAAGCTGGTGCACATGGCGCAGGGCAGCGGCATGGGCGAGCGCCCGCACGCCAGCGTGGTGATGAGCGAGGCCGGCGCGGAGAAATCCTCCGAGGCCGGGGGCGACGGACCGGTGGACGCCGTGTTCAAGGCCATCGAGGGCCTGGCCAACAGCGGGGCCGAGCTGCTGCTCTATTCGGTCAACGCCGTGACCCAGGGCACCGAAAGCCAGGGCGAGGTCACCGTGCGCCTGTCCAGGGCCGGGCGCATCGTCAACGGCGTCGGCGCCGACACCGACATCATCGTCGCCTCGGCCAAGGCCTATATCGGTGCGCTGAACAAGCTCGCGAGCAAGGCCGAACGCATCAACCCGCAGCTTTGAGCGCCGAGCCGGCAGGCCAGGGCGGGGCGGGCGAGGCCTCCGCGGAGGCGGTGGTCGCCGCGACGCGCCGCTGGTTGGAGCGCGCGGTGATCGGTCTGGACCTGTGCCCGTTCGCGCGTCCCGTACACCTGCAGGAGCGCATTCGCTACCGCGTCTCCGCGGCGCGCGACGCCGATGCGCTGCTGCAGGACCTCAGCGAGGAGCTGCTCGCGCTGCAGGCGGCCGATCCGGCGCAGTGCGAGACCACGCTGCTGATCCATCCGCAGGCGATGGGCGACTTCCTCGACTACAACGATTTCCTCGAGGTGGCCGACGCGGCCATCGAGGCGCTCGGCCTGGAGGGCGAACTGCAGGTGGCGAGTTTTCACCCGCGCTACCAGTTCGCCGGCACCGGCGAGGACGACATCGACAACTACAGCAACCGCTCGCCCTATCCCACGCTGCATCTGCTGCGCGAGTCCAGCGTGGAGCGCGCGCTGGACGCCCATCCGGACGCCGGCCGCATCTACGAGAAGAACATCCTCACCCTGCGCCAGCTGGGGCACGCCGGCTGGCGCCGGCTGTGGACCGACGACGCCTGAGCCGCGCGGCGTGAGCGGCGTCCCTACTTCGCGCGGGCGCCGCTGAGCCGCGCGTAGGCCACGGCCGCCGCGAAGAACACCACGCTCAGCGCGATCTCGGCCCAGGCCAGTCGCTGCGACAGCCCGCTGTCGCCCCAGCCGCGCATCACGCCTTCGCTGAAGTACAGCAGGATGAACATGCTCGACCACTGGAAGGTGTAGCGCCGCCCGCGCAGCACGCCGAACAGCGGCAGCAGCAGCGGCAGCGCCTTCAGCGCCAGCAGCGAGCCGCCGGGGCGTATCGGCGCCAGCCACAGCCCCAGGCCAGGCACAGGAAGATCAGGCCCACCAGGCTGGCCGCGGCCAGGTTGGCGGCGGCGCGCACCAGCGCGTCGGCGGCGGGGCGGGCCGGCGCGGACATCAGGCCCGCAGCTTCAGCGCGGCCGCCGCCAGGCGCCGGCCCAGCGCCACGCACAGCGCGCGTTCCTCGTCGCTGACCGGCAGGTCGCCGGACACGCCGGCGTGGTGGCTGGCGCCGTACGGCGTGCCGCCGCTGCGCGTCGAAGACAGTTCCGTTTCCGTGTACGGCAGGCCCAGCACCAGCATGCCGTGGTGCAGGAGCGGCAGCATCATCGACAGCAGGGTCGCTCTCCTGGCCGCCGTGCAGGCTGCCGGTGGAGGTGAACACGCAGGCCGGTTTGCCGGCGAGCGCGCCCGACAGCCACTGGCCGGCGGTGCCGTCGAGAAAGTACTTCATGGGGGCGGCCATGTTGCCGAAGCGCGTCGGGCTGCCCAGCGCCAGGCCGGCGCAGTCCTCCAGGTCGCGCAGCGTGCAGTACGGCGCGCCGGAAGCCGGCACCTCGGGTTCGAGTGCCTGCGTCACCGAAGTGACGCGCGGCACGGTGCGCAGGCGCGCCGCGGCACCGGGCACGCGCTCCACGCCGTCGGCGATCAGTTCGGCCAGGCGGCGCACGCTGCCGCCGTGCGAGTAATAGAGTACGAGGATGTCGGCCATGGGGAGCAGGACGGTATCATAGCGGCGGCCGCGACGCCTATCGCGCGCGGTGCAGAGCGCGCCCCCACGACCCGCCTTTCGGAGCATCGATGTCCTCACCTTCCCTGCCGACCATCGCCGCCATCGACCGGCGCGAGCGCCTGATCGTCGCACTCGACGTCGCCACCGTGGCCGAGGCCCGGGCCCTGGTCGAAAGGCTCGGCGACGCGGTGCGCTTCTACAAGATCGGCCTCGAGCTGTTCACCTCGGGCGGCTATTTCGAGTTGCTCGACTGGCTGGCCGCGCGCGGCAACAAGGTGTTCGCGGACCTGAAGTTCTACGACATTCCCGAGACCGTGCGCCGCGCCGTCGCCAACCTTGCCGGCCGCGGCGTGACCTTCGCCACCGTGCACGCGCACCGCTCGATCCTCGAGGCCGCCGCGGCGGCCAAGGGCGAGGTGAAGATCCTCGGCGTAACCGTGCTGACCAGCTTCGATGCGCGCGACCTGGCCGAGATGGGCGCGACGAAAAGCGTGGCCGAACTGGTGCACGCGCGCGCCGGCGCCGTGCTGGCCGCCGGCTGCGACGGGGTGATCTGTTCGGGGCTGGAAGTCGCCGCCATCAAGGCCGCGCACGGCGCCAGGCTGCTGGCGATCACGCCGGGCATACGTCCCGCCGCGGCGCAGTCCGGCAAGCCCGCGGACGACCAGAAGCGCACGGTGGATGTCGCGCAGGCCTTCGCCAACGGCGCCGACTACATCGTGGTCGGTCGGCCGATCCGCGACGCGGCCGACCCGCGCGCCGCCGCGCAGGCCATCCAGGCCACCATCGCCGCCGCATTCCCGGGCTGAGTGCGGGCGCGCTCGCCATGGGCAGCGGCGCAGGCGCAATGCTGCAGGGGCTGGCGGGCGTGGCCGGCCTGCTTTTCCTGGCCTGGGTCTTCTCCGAGTCGCGCCGGCGGGCGCCCTGGCGTCTGGTGGCCGGCGCGCTGGCCTTGCAGTTCGCCCTTGCGCTGCTGCTGCTCAAGCTGCCGGCGGCCAAGGAGGCCTTCCTCGCGCTCAACAACGTGATGCTGGGCCTGGAGCAGGCCACGCAGGCCGGCACGGCCTTCGTGTTCGGCTACCTCGGCGGCGGGGCCGCGCCGTTCGCCGCCACCGATCCGAACCTCGGCTTCATCCTCGCGTTTCGCGTGCTGCCGCTGGTGCTGGTGATCAGCGCGCTGACCGCGCTGCTGTTCCACTGGGGCGTGCTGCAGGTGGTGGTGCGCGCGGTGTCCTGGCTGCTCGAGCGTGCGCTGGGCGTGGGCGGCGCGCTGGGGCTGTCGGCGGCGGCCAACGTGTTCGTCGGCATGGTCGAGGCGCCGCTGTTCGTGCGTCCCTACCTCGCGCGCGTCTCGCGCGGCGAACTGTTCGCCATCATGGCCGGCGGCATGGCCTCGATCGCGGGCACCGTGCTGTTCCTGTACGCCAGCGTGCTCGCGCCGGTGGTGCCGGGCGCGGTCGCCCATCTGCTGATCGCTTCCATCCTCTCGGCGCCGGCGGCCATCGCCGTGGCCGCGCTGATGGTGCCGCACGTCGGCGCGCCCACCGGCGGGCACATCGTGCTCGAGGACCCCTATCAGGGCGGCATGGACGCCATCACGCGCGGCACGCTGGACGGCGCGGCGCTGCTGATCAACATCGTCGCCATGCTGCTGGTGGCGGTGGCGCTGGTCACGCTGGTCAACCTGGGCCTGGCCGCGCTGCCGGAAGCCGGCGGCGCGCCGCTCACGCTGCAGCGCATGCTGGGCTGGCTGCTCGCACCGCTGGCCTGGCTGGCCGGCGTGCCCTGGGCCGAGGCGCAGGCGGCCGGCGCGCTGCTCGGCACCAAGACCGTGGTCAACGAACTGGTCGCCTACCTGGACATGGCCAGGCTGCCGCCCGAGGCGATGGCGCCCCGCTCGCGGCTGCTGATGACCTACGCGCTGTGCGGCTTCGCCAACTTCGGAAGCCTGGGCATCCTCATCGGCGGGCTGGCCACCATGTGTCCCGAGCGCCGCGCGGAGATCGTCGCGCTGGGCATGAAATCCATCCTCGCCGGCACGCTCGCCACCTGCCTGACCGCTGCGATGGTCGGCCTGGTGGTCTAGGCTCCGGACATCGATTCTCGAACTTTCGTTTCGAGAAGTCCGCTCCTGGAGCCGCTTTCCCGGCAGTTCCTGTATCGGTAAAGATACATTCCCGAATCAGGCCGCGGGCCGTGCACCCCACCAGGCGGCGGCATCGGCCTGCGTCCAGCGGTGTTCGGCGGCCAGCGCGTCGAGCGCCTCGACCAGGTCCGAGGCGCGCTGCGGGCGGTCCTCGCGGCGCTTCTCCAGGCAGGCGGTGACCAGCAGGTCGAGTTCGACCGGCACCGCGTGCGGCGCACGCAGCGAAGGGCGCGGCGCCTCCTCGTTCAGGATGCGTTGCGACAACGCCAGGTCGTCCTCGGCGGCGAACAGCTTCTCGCCGGTGAGCAGGTAGTAGGCCAGCGCCCCCACCGAATAGATGTCGGCGCGCGCGTCGACGTCGCCCGGCGAGCGTATGCGCTCGGGCGACATGTACAGCGGCGTGCCCAGGATGCGCAGCGAGCGCGTCAGGTCGCGCGTGTGTGGATCGGCGATGTTCTTGACCAGGCCGAAGTCGAGGATCTTCACCACGTTGAATTCGCCGCCGCGCCGGCACACCATGATGTTCTCCGGCTTGACGTCGCGGTGCACCAGTCCCTGCGCGTGCGCGGCCGCCAGCCCGGCGCACAGCTGGCGCAGCAGGTGCACCATGCGCGCCACCGGCACCGCGCCGCCCTGCTCGACCAGCGCCGCCAGCGTGATGCCGTCCAGGTGCTCCATGGCGTAGTAGAAGCGCCCGTCGCGCGTGCGCCCGTAGTCGTAGATCTCGACCAGATTCGGGTGAGAGAGCCGGCTGGCCAGCTGCACCTCGCGTTCGAAGCGCGCGATCATCTCGTCGCTGGCGCGCGCGGGCTTGAGGATCTTCACCGCGGTCGGTCGCTTGAGCAGCGCGTGCCGCGCGAGGTAGACATTGGCCATGCCGCCGGCGCCGATCTCGCGCTCGATGGCGTAGGCGCCGGCGCGCGGCGCCAGGCCGAAGCGCCGCCGCAGTTCGGCCGCGAACAGGCCGCTGCCCAGCGCGGCCAGCACCGCCACCGCCAGCGCCGCGAGCACCGCCGCGTAGGCCAGCTTCAGGAAGCGCAGCGGCGCGTGGGCCTCCTCGGCGTCGATCTCGAAGGCCACGCCCACGTCCAGTTCGGGCAGCCAGCGCCAGACGCCGACCACCGCCGGCCCGTGGTAGCCCGGGTAGGGGTCGAGCAGGCCGCCCTGTTGCGCGGCGGCGTCGCCGGCGCCGCGGCTGGCGATCGCCGCGGCGGCCAGACGCGTGAGCGGGCGCGTACCGGTTTCGTCGGCGGTCGGTTCGCGCACCTGCGCGGCGAGCAGCGCACCCGCGCCCTCCGGCACCAGGTTCAGTCGCTGCAGCGTGGGCAGGAAGCGGCTCTCGGAGAGCATGTAGCCGCGCGCATCGAAGGCGTACACCTCGCCGGAGCGACCCGGGCGGGCGGAGGCGAGGATGGCGGTGAAGCCGGCCTCGGCAGGCTCGGCGATGCCCAGCACCGCGGTCACGCGCCCGGCCGCGTCGCGCAGCGGGGTCTCCAGCCAGGCCAGCGGACCGCCCTCGCGCAGGGTGGGCGGCGAGGCGACGCGCTCGGTGTCGCGCAGCGGGCGCAGGAACTTCGACTTGCCGGCATACACCTCGGCCAGCAGCGGACGGAAGTGCACCGGGTGCACCTGCAGGCCGCAGTAATCGGGGTAGCGCGTGGCGAGCAGCCGGCCTTCGGGCGAAATCACGTTGTAGCCGGCGCTGCCCTCGTCGACCAGCAGCGGACGCAGCACCGCGTCCATGCGCGTGCGCTCGATGCTGTCGCAGGCCTGAGCGGAACCGGCCAGCGCGCCGCGCGCCACCAGCGCGAGCGCCGCGCCGCGCACCGCGGGATCGCGCGCGATGCGCTCGGCATCGGCGATCTCCTCGCCGATCCACACGCGCAGGGCGTTGACCTGGGCGTCGAGCAGGCCCCTGCATGCTGTCGGAACGCAGTTCGCGCAGCGAGGCTTCGACGGTGCGGTAGGTCCAGGCGCCGATGGCGAGCATCAGCGCGGCGGCGATGCCCATCAGCGTGAGCAGTCCGCGGCGCGTGCCGAGCGCTGCGAAGCGCGAGGCGCCGGCGGGTGCCGGCCGCGGCTCGCGCCCGAGGTTCAGGGAGTCGTGTTCGCGCTCCAGCGTGACTTGCATGCGGGTGCCGCCGTTGTCGGCGTTCTCCGGGCCGCTGTGCACGCCGCGTTCGCCAGCCGTTGCGCCGCGCTCAGGGAATCGGCACGGCGGCCAGCAACTGCGCGCCGACGTCGACGCGCCGCTGCGCATCGTGTGCCGGACGCAGGCGGTGCGCGGCCACGCCGGGCAGCACGGCCTGCACGTCTTCGGGGATCACCTTGTCGCGGCCCTCGATCAGCGCCCAGGCGCGCGCGGCATGCACCAGGCCGAGGGCTGCACGCGGCGAGAGTCCGGCCACGTAGTCCGAGGAGCGGCGCGTGTGTTCGATGATGGCCTGCACGTAATCGAGCAGCGCGGGCGCCACGTGCACGGCGTCCACCTGCTTCTGCAGGCCGAGCAGTTCGGTGGGCGCGAGCACCGGGGCGAGCGCGGCCAGCATGGTGCGCCGGTCGCTGCCGGCGAGCAGCGCGCGCTCGGCCTCGCGACCGGGGTAGCCCAGTTCGATGCGCATCAGGAAGCGGTCCAGCTGCGACTCGGGCAGCGGGAAGGTGCCCACCTGCTCGGTGGGGTTCTGCGTGGCAATCACGAAGAACGGCTCGGGCAGGCGGCGCGTCTCGCCTTCGGCCGTGACCTGGTGCTCCTCCATGGCCTCGAGCAGCGCGCTCTGCGTCTTCGGCGTGGCGCGGTTGACCTCGTCGGCGAGGATCACCTGCGAGAAGATCGGCCCCGGATGGAAGGTGAACACACCCTTGTCGCGCTCGTAGACCGAGACGCCGATGATGTCGGCCGGCAGCATGTCGCTGGTGAACTGGATGCGGTGGAACTCCAGCCCCAGGCAGCGCGCCACCACCTGCGCGAGCGTGGTCTTGCCCACGCCGGGCAGGTCCTCGATCAGCAGATGGCCGCGCGCCAGCAGGCAGGCCAGCGCCAGGCGGATCTGTGTCTCTTTGCCGAGGATGATGCCGCCGGCGGCGTCGATCACGCGTTGCACCGGGGTGCCGGCGGCGTCCTGCGCGGGGCGAAACGGGGAGGTTTTGATCAGCATGGGCTCATTCTACCGGGCGGGGGCGCGCAGCGGCTAGCGCGAGGCGGGTTTACGCTATGATTCGCAAAAGATTTCACGGTTCCCGCGCACCAGGAAAAGTTTTCGCACATGACCACAGCCTTCATCACCCACGCCGACTGCCTGAAGCACGACATGGGCACCTACCACCCGGAATGCCCGGCGCGCCTCACCGCCATCGAGGACCAGCTGATCTCCTCCGGCCTGGGCCAGTACCTGCCGCGCTACGAGGCGGACGAGGCGACCGCCGAGCAGCTGGAGCGCGTGCACCCGGCCGATTACGTGCGCCTGATCCGCGACACCGCACCGGAATCGGGCACCGTGCACCTCGATCCGGACACGGCCATGAACCCGCACACCCTGCGCGCCGCGCTGCTGGCCGCCGGCGCCGCGGTGCTGGCCACCGACCTGGTCATGAAGGGCGAGGTGGCCTCGGCCTTCGCCAGCGTGCGTCCGCCCGGCCACCACGCCACGCGCGCGCGCTCCATGGGTTTCTGCATCTTTAACAACGTGGCGATCGCCGCGCGCCACGCCATCCACGTGCACGGCCTGGAGCGCGTGGCCATCATCGATTTCGACGTGCACCACGGCAACGGCACCGAGGACATCTTCGAGGGCGACCGCCGCGTGCTGATGGCCTCGACCTTCCAGCATCCGTTCTATCCCTACAGCGGCACCGACCGTCCGGCCGAGAACATGGTCAACGTGCCGCTGCCGGCCGGCGCCGGCAGCCGGCAGTTCCGCGAGGCCGTGACGCGCGACTGGCTGCCCGCGCTCGAGGCGTTCGCGCCGCAGCTGGTGCTGTTCTCGGCGGGCTTCGACGCGCATATCGAGGACGACATGGCCTCGCTGGCGTTCAAGGACGAGGACTACGCCTGGGTCACCGAGCAGGTCAAGGACGTCGCCGACCGGCACGCCGGCGGACGCATCGTCTCCATCCTCGAGGGCGGCTACGACCTTTCGGCGCTCGCGCGCAGCGTGGTGCAGCACCTGCGGGTGCTGGCCGAACTGAACGGCTAGCGGCCGGCGACCGTGGGCGGCGGTCGCGATGCGCAGGCGCACTGAACGGGTCGGGGAGCATCGGCGTGGTCGACGCCGGGATCTCGCATATCGCGCGCGAAGCGGCCGAGATCGTCCCGCACATGGTCTGGTCGACGCGTGCCGGCGGCCACCTCGATTACTTCAACCGCCGCGCCATTGCCTCTTCCGGCCGCACGCTCGAGGAACTGGTGGGCTGGGGCTGGCTGGAGATCGTGCACCCGGAGGACAGGGAGCGCTGCATGCAGGCCTGGATCGCCTGCCTGGGCAGCGGCGACGACTACCAGATCGAGTATCGCCTGATGCGCGGCAGCGACCGCAGCTGGCGCTGGCACGTGGCCGCGGCGCTTCGATGCGCGACGACGGGGGCACATCGTGCGCTGGTTCGGCACCTGCACGGACATCGACCACCGGCCGGTCGCGGCGCGTCTCGAGGCCCTGCTCGCGCAACATGCACGCGAGATGCGCGAGAGCGAGAAGCGCTACCGCAACCTGGTCGAGCTGTCCGCCGATGCGATCTGCGTGCGCGTCGACAAGGTGCTCGTCTATGCCAACCCGGCCAGCCTGGGCCTGCTGGGCTTGCAGAGCGAGGGCGAGCTGGTCGGCCGCCAGTTCACCGATTTCGTGCTGCCCGAGTACCGTGAACTGGTCATGGAGCGCGCCCGGCAACTGGAGCACACGCGCCAGGCGCTGCCGCCGGTCGAGTTGTGCCTGCGACGCGCGGATGGCCGCCTGGTCTGGGTCGAATCCATCGCCGCCCCGTTTGTCCACGAGAGCCGCCAGGCGGTGCACATCATCCTGCGCGACCTCACCGCGCGCAGATCGACGGAACGCGCGCTGCGCGACAGCGAAAAGCCGTTTCCAGCTGTTCATGGAGAACCTGCCGGGCGTGGCCTGGATCAAGGACGCGCAGCTGCGCTACACCTACCTGAGCGAGAACTGCCAGAAGGCGCTGGGCCGGTCCAGCGAGGAGTTCCTCGGCCGCGACGATTTCGAACCCTGGCCGGCCGAGGCCGCCGCGGAGCGGCGCGCCAGGGATCTCGAGGTGCAGTCCAGCCGGCAGGCCCTGCAGGCCGTGCAGAGTTCGACCGACCCGGACGGCAACCTGAGCCACTGGCTGGTGGTGAAGTTCCCGTTCCGCGACGCGGACGGCAGAGTCGGCGTGGCGGGTGTCGGACTGGACATCACCGACCGGATGCAGGTGCAGGAGACGCTGCGCCATTTCGCCGAGCGCAATCGCCAGTTGCAGTACCGGCTGCTGCGGGCGCATGATCGAACCGAGCAGCGGCGTCTGGCGGCGCTGCTGCACGACCTGATCGGCCAGAATCTGACCATCCTCGGCCTGGGCGTCGAGTTTGTGCGCGGCCATCTGCCCGAGGCGATCGCGCCGCAGGCCGCCGAACGCCTGACGCAGATGGGGCCGCTGGTCGAGAGCACCATCTCGATGGTGCGCGAGGTGATGGTCGACATGCATCCGCCGGTGCTGGACGACTACGGCCTGGTGCCCGCGCTGCGCTGGTACGCGCAGGCGTTCGAGGCGCGCACCGGCCTGCGCATCCGGCTGGGTCGGGGCGAACCGGCGAAGCGCCCGGCGCGCGAGGTCGAGCTGGCGCTGTTCCGCGTGGTGCAGGAGGCGCTCACCAACGCCGCCAAGCACGGCGGGGCGCAGAGCGCCGGCATCGAGGTGTCGTGCGACTCGGCATGCATCCGCGTGACGGTCACCGATGACGGTGCCGGCATCGCCGAGCGGCCGCAGTCCGGCGAGATCTGGCGCGGCGGCTGGGGCCTGCCGGCCATGCGCGAGCGCATGGAGGCCGTGGGCGGCTCGCTGAGCATCGAATCCTCGGCGCAGGGCACCTGCGTGACCGCACGGGTGCCGCTGCGGAGCGAGGCGCAGCCGTCATGAACATCGGCCTGATCCTGGTCGACGATCACGCCGTGGTGCGCGATGGCGTGGCCTCGCTGTTGACCGCGCAGCCGGACATGCGCGTGCTGGGCAGCTTCGGCGATGGCGCCTCGGCGCTGGCCTATGCGACCGAGGCTCAGCCGGATGTCGCCATCATCGACGTCGCCATGGCGGGCATGAACGGCATCGAGACCGCGCGGCTGATCCACGACGCCTGCGCCGAGACGCAGATCCTGATGCTGTCCATGCACGCCAGCCCTGAGTACGTGTACCAGGCGCGCCGCGCCGGGGCGCGCGGCTACGTGCTCAAGGAGTCCGCCGGCAGCGAGGTGGTCGGCGCGGTGCGGGCGCTGCACGCGCGGCGCCCGTACTTCAGCCGTGGCGTGGAAAGCGCGGCGCTGGACGATTTCATAAGCGAACGCAGCGCCGCCGATCCGCTCGGCCTGCTCAGCACACGCGAGCGCGAGGTGCTGCGCCAGGTCGTCGAAGGTCGCACCAGCGCGCAGATCGCCGAGCAGCTGGGACTGTCGCCCAAGAGCGTGGACACTTACCGCAGCCGCTTCATGCACAAGCTGGGCGTCGAGGACCTCCCGGCGCTGGTGAAGTTCGCGATCAGGCACGGGATCACCGGCCTGGAATAACCCGCAGGTTCGAGGCCGGATCAAGGTTTCCCTACAGACCGGCATACGCAATTCGATTATGTTGATCCGGGGTTCGCTGGCGGCGCTGCTCTCCGCCGCGACAGGCATCGAATTGTTCCGCGGGGTATTGCGTGTCGGGGATCGCGATTGAGGGGGTGTTGCGCGCAGGCAGGGCCGTCCTCTCCGGAACGGGGTCTGCTGTATGGCGGGGTGATCGCGGCATTCCTGCTGTTGATCCTGACCGGCATTGCGGCCTATCGCAGCATCCTCGAATTCGAGGCCGATTCGCGCGCCAGGTGGCGCGCACCCACGAAGTCCAGTATCAGGTCGAGACCGTGCGGGTCGAGCACGCGCGCGCCCATGCCCAATGGCGGATCTTCCTCGCCGCCGGGCGGCCGGCCGCGCTGTCGGAGTTCGAACGCGTGGCGGATGACCTGCCCATGCGCCTGGCGCGCCTGCGTGCGCTGGTGGTCGACAATCCCGCGCAGCAGCTGCGCGTGGATCGCGTGTCGGCGCTGGTGCTGGAAGATCTGGCCGAACTGCGCTCCTCGCTGCAGGCCAAGCGCGAGGGCGATCTGGAGCGTCCCGGTGCCATCCTCGGCCGCCTCGGGCAGGCCACACCCTCGGTCGACGCCGTCGCCGACGCGCTGCGCGAGATGCTGCGCGAAGAGAGCGACCTGCTCGAGGAACGCAAGCGCGTGTCGTCCGAGGGCGCGCATCTGACCAAGCTCGCCATCGTGTTCGGCTCGCTGCTCAGCCTGAGCATGCTGGCGGCGGCCTTCCTGCTGATCCTGCGCGAATCCGCCGGCGCGCCGAAGCGCAGACCGCCGCGCAACGCGCCGTCGACGAACTCGAGGACCTCTACAACAACGCCCCGTGCGGCTACCACTCGGTCGACGCCGAGGGACGCTTCGTGCGCATCAACGACACCTGGCTGGCCTGGCTGGGCTACGCGCGCGAGGAGGTGGTCGGCAAGCTGCGGCACCCTGACATCATGACTGAGGAGAGCGCCGCCTACTTTCGCGCCACCGCCTTCCCGATGTTCAAGCGCCAGGGCTGGCTGCAGGACATCGAGTTCGAGTACAGGCGCAAGGACGGCAGCAGCTTTCACGCCTCCCTGAACGCCACCACGATCCGCGATCAGGACAGCAACTACCTGGTCAGCCGTTCGACGGTCAACGACATCAGCGAGCGCAAGCGCGTTGAGCAGGCCATCCTGGAACTGAACGCCAGGCTGGAGGAGTCGGTGGACAGGTTGAAGGAGGTGAACGAGGAGCTGGAGAGCTTCAGCTACTCGGTGTCGCACGACCTGCGCGCGCCGCTGCGCGCGATCGACGGCTTCTCGAGAATGCTGGAGGAGGACTACGGCGAGAGGCTCGACGACGAGGGCCGCCGCCTGCTCGGCGTGGTGCGCGACGGCGCGCGCAAGATGACGCAACTGATCGAGGACCTGCTGGCGTTCTCCAAGTTCAGCCGCAAGGCGCTGAATCCGGTCCGGGTCGACATGCAGGCGCTGGCCGGCGGCGTGGCGGCGGAGCTCAAGGCCGCGGCACCGCATGCGCGCTTCGAACCGGGCCGGCTGCCTGACGCGTACGGCGATCCCGCGCTGCTGCGCCAGGTCTGGGTGAACCTGCTGTCCAACGCCTTCAAGTACGCCGGGCGACGCGAGGCGCCGCTGGTCGAGGTCGGTTCGCACAGCGAGGCCGGCGAGCATGTCTACTGGGTGCGCGACAACGGCGTGGGCTTCGATCCCCGCTACGTCGAGAAGCTGTTCGGCGTGTTCCAGCGCCTGCACGGCGAGGCGGAGTTCCCGGGCACCGGGGTCGGGCTGGCGATCGTGCGTCGCGTGGTGATGCGCCACGGCGGCCGGGTCTGGGCGGAGGGTGCCCTGGAGCGCGGCGCCACGTTCTACTTTTCACTTCCTGACGGAGGCAAGGGAAATGGGTGAGCTGGACCGGTCCGAAATCCTGCTGGTCGAGGACACGCCCTCCGATGCGGAGATCACGCTGCGCGCGCTGCGCAAGGCGTTGTTGACCGACTGCGTGCACTGGGTGCGCGACGGCGCGGAGGCGCTGGACTACACCTTCTGCGCCGGCGCCTATGCGCAACGCGACGCGCGCCACGTGCCGCGGCTGATCCTGCTCGATCTGCACATGCCGAGGGTGGGTGGCATCGAAGTTCTCAGGCACCTGAAGGCGAACCCGCGCACCAGCGCCATCCCGGTGGTCATGATGACTTCCTCCGATGACGAGCGCGACATCGTCGAAAGCTACGCGCTGGGCGTCAACGGCTATGTCGTGAAGCCGGTGGAATCCGCGGTGTTTCGCGACACGGTGCTCGGCATCGGCCTGTTCTGGATGCAGCTGAACCGCGTGCCGGACCGCGACGCCGGGGGGGGCTGAGCGCATGGACCGCACCGTCCGCGTCCTGCTCGTCGAGGACGTTCCCACCGACGCCGAACTCGCCACGCGCGAGCTGCGGCGCGCCGGCCTGCGCGTCGAGAGCCGCATCGCCGACCAGGAGGCTGCGTTCCGCCTGGCGCTGGTCGAGTTCCTGCCCGACCTGATCCTGTCCGACTTCTCCATGCCGGGCTTCGACGGCATGTCGGCCCTCGCGCTGGCACGCGAGCTGAGCCCGAGACGCCCTTCATCTTCGTGTCGGGGACCATCGGCGAGGAGTACGCGATCCGCGCGCTGAAGAACGGCGCCACCGACTACGTGCTCAAGTCCAACCTGATGCGCCTGCCCGCAGCGGTCGAGCGCGCGGTGCAGGAGCGGGCCGAGCGGGAGGCCCTGCGCAGGCAGGCCGCGCGCATCGAACGGCTCTCGCGCATGCGCGATTTCACCAGCGGAATCAACCTGGCGCTGGTGCGCATGCGCGACCTCGACGGTCTGGCCGAGGACGTCTGCCGCATCGCCGTGCGCAGCGGCGGATTCGGCGGCGCGCACATGAGCATGCTGGACGAGGCGTCCGGGGACGTCGTCGTGCGCGGCTGCCACGGCACCGGCGACATCTCGCGCGCCGCGGGTGCGGTGCTCGCCTCGGCGCGCCAGGACGAAGCCGCCGGCAGCGGCATCATCGGCCGCTCGCTGCGCCGGGGCGCGCCGGAGCTGTGGAACGACGTGCGATCGGATCCCGAGGTGCGGCACCGCGAGCGCTTCCTCGCCAGCGGGGTCGGCGCCGTCGGCAGCTTCCCGCTGCTGGTCGAGGAGCGTGCGGTCGGCGTGCTGGGATTGCACGCCGCGGATGCCGGCTTTTTCGATCAAGAGGAGGTGCGCCTGCTGCGCGAACTGGCGGCCAACGTGTCCTTCGCGCTCGAGCTGCAGGAAAAGCGC
>JADJPT010000011.1 GCA_016713125.1 Betaproteobacteria bacterium | reverse complement strand
GTGCCGATCTCGAAGTCCACGCTGTGGCGACAGGTCCGTGCGCGCTCGTTTCCGAGCCCGGTGAAGCTGTCGGCCGGGATCACGGCCTGGCGTGCCGAGGATGTGCGGCGCTGGATCAGCGAGCAGGGCGGCAGCTAGACGGCGGGCCGCGCAGGCGGCCGCGGCGGTGCCGAAATCGACGCCAGCACCTTCAGCGCCTGCTGCGAGTGACGCGTCGGCACGAACAGGTGGTCGTGGTGGTAGCCCGCGACCACGTTGCAGGGGATGTCGGCGTCCGCCAGCCGCCCGGCCAGCGTCGCGATGAATCCCACGGCGTCCAGGGCCGAATGCACCGTGAGCGTGATGAGGTGCGACTCGAAGACGTAGGGCACGGCGGAGCCTTCGGCCTGCGCCTTCTCCACGATCGCGGTGACGCCCTCGGCCTCGCGAAAGGTGCAGATCGGCTCCAGGCCGGGTGGGATGCGGAAGTCCGGAAAACTGCAGTAGACGAAGGTCTCGGGGTGCAACTGCGGGGCCATCTCGCGCCGCAGGGTATCGAGGTCGCGTTCGCCACTCATCCGGGGCTCTCCTTGCGTGTGTGGGAAGGCTGGTTTCTGTAACTGATTATGAGGATTCGGCGAGGCATCTCGCGGTTCGAGACGACGGTTTAGCGAAGCTCACCGGGGGCCAAAGTTGCTAAACGCCATGTGGGAGGCACGGCGCGCTGCTAGCGTCGATAACCGGGCCTTGCAAAGGCGTTTCAACTGGCGCGACGCCGGTGGGACGCACGAGGCGATGCCGCTCGGGGAAGGAGTTTCCGGACATGTTGACGCATTCGGAAGTCCTCGGGGACCAGTCGGAACTGCGCGCGCAGTTGCAGCGCGACGGCGGCGCGCACCGCGAGTTGCTGCGACTGAACTGGGCGCGGCCCCTCGGCGACATCGCCTTTGATTGGGCCGCCATCCTGGCCGCGACGGCGGCCGTGGTGTGGGTCGGGTTGGAGACGCTGCCGCTGGCGCTGCTTGTCATCGCCAACCGGCAGCGCGCCCTGGGCAACATCCTGCACGATGCCGGGCATCGCAACCTCTGCCGAACGCTGCGCGTGAACGATGCCATCGCGGGGCTGCTCGTCGCACCGTTGGTGTTCGCGTCGATGGAGAGCTATCGAGCTGACCACTTCAAGCACCACATGCAACTGGGCGCGGCAGGTGGTGATCCCGACCTGATCGATCCGCCGGAAACACTGCCGTGCCATTGGCTGGCGAGCTATCTGCGCCAGGTCTTCTCGCTGCGTGCCTGGTGGGGCAACTTCTTCGGTCACCTCGGGGCCGCGGGCGTGTCATGGTCTAGCCGGGCCGGCATCGTGGCCTGGTGGGTCAGCGCGCTTGCGTTGCTGGTCGAGTTCACCGGCACGCACTTCACGCTGGCGTTCCTTGGCCTGTGGCTGCTGGCGCGGGCCACCGCCTTTCACCTGATCACGACACTGCGCGAGATGTGCGACCACTTCGGCCTGCGGCCGGGCGGCATCCTGAGCTTCACGCGCGACATGGCCGTGCGCGGCCCGGCGCGCTGGCTGATCCACCCGCGCAACAACGGCTATCACCTGACCCATCACTTGCTGCCGGCCGTGCCGTACTACCACCTGCCCCGCGCGCATGCGCTCTTCCGACGCATGTCCGCGTACCGGGCGCATGGGACGGTCTGCGACGCGTACTTCGCCGGGCCTGCCGCAGTCGTGCGGGCCTGGGAACGGGAGGCGAGATCATGACGGCACGGGTGCTCGGCACGCTGCAAGTGGCAGCCTTGCTGGTCTCGGCCAGCTAAGGCATCGGCTTCCTGTTCGGCTCGGGGGAGATGGCGCTGTCGCAGGGCATGGCGGGCGGCCTGTACGGTGTCGCGACTGCCCTCGGGATGCTCGCGCTGGCGACTTTCGCCGGCCGGCTGTGGAGACTCGGCGTGCCGGTCTGGGAGTTGTTCGGGCAGGCCTTCGGCCCGCCGATTCAGCGTGCCGTCGCGCTGCTGTCCCTGATCTGGATGAGCGGTGTGCTCGCGGCCCAGGTCGCAGGTGGCGTCGCCATCGCGCGGGTGATGGGTCTGCCGGGGTTCGTCCCCCAGGCGCTGGTGCTGGCGCTGATCCTGGGTGCGTCCCGGCTCGACCTGCGGGTCGCATCGCGCCTGTTCGCCGCCTGCCTGCTGGCCAGTGCGCTGGTGCTGCTTTACGCGCTGGCCGACGCGGGCGGCTTGGCGCTGTACGCGCAGGCAGCGCCACGGTTCGTGAGCGACCTCGGCGGGTTCAGCACGGCACGCCTGGTGTCCATCGTGTTGGCGGTCGGGCTGCTCGTCTGCTTGGGCGCGGACTACCATCAGTTCGTGCTGGCTGCGCGCCGGCCGCTCGTTGCCGTCGCCGGCTGCGCGCTTGCGGGTGTCGTGCTGATTGCCGTGGCCTTCCTGCCGCCGGCCCTGGCGCTGGCGCTGCGGGGCACGGGCGAACTGGACGGGCTGACCGACGCGAAACAGGTGATCCCGTTTGCGCTGGGGCGTGCCGCCAATGGGCTATGGCCCGGGTCGCAGACGCTGCTGCTCGCCGCCCTCTCGACGGCGGCGCTGGGATCCGGCGCAGCGATCGTGCGGGCCATGGCCAGCGCGACGGCAGCCGCGGCGCCCAGCGCGCGCGACACGAACCACCCCGGCTGGTCGATTGCGGCCCTGGCCGCGGGAGGCCTGCTGGCCGCTCGCGGGCAAGGCATCGTCGAGACCATGGTGTCGGTCAACGTGGTCTACCTCGCCAGCGTCGGCTGGCTGTTCGTGCTGCTGCTGCGCGGAGCGAGGCTGCCAGCGGCCCAGGCCGGCCTCGTGATGGGTTCCGGTTTGGCCGTGTCCGGTGCTGCCTACCTGGCAGGATGGGCGGGTTGGATTGACGCCGATGCGGACACCGTGTCGCTGGTCGGCGGACTCGGCGTGTCCGCCCTCGTGGGCTTGATCTGCGCGGTGGGTGGGCCTAGGTCAATCGGCGTCGACGGGCTTCGGCGTTGACGCCGCCGTCTCGGGCGGCTGCTGCTCCGCGCGCGGCAGCAGTTGAGCCTGCGCGTGGCGGACCACGAGGTCCGTGATCTCGCGCGAGAGCGGCGGCTCCAGTTCCCAGTGGTGCCAGTGCAGGTTGACGAGCACCGGCTCATCGGGCGCGAGGTCGACGAGCTCGCCGCGCTCGGCCGCTGCGGCGGCCTGCAGGCTCGGCACCAGCCCGTAGCCGACTCCTGCGGCAACACCCTCCATCAGGATCATCGGTGAGGGCAGGTAGTGGCGCGGGTAGCGCTCCACCGCGAAGCCGAAGCGCCGCTTCAGGAAGTCGTCGTGCAGTGAACCTTGCGGTTGAACAGGATGGCCGGCGCGATGAGCACTGCCTGCACGTTCAGTCCCTTCGGAAAGTACTCCGCCGCAAAGGCCGGCGTGGCGTAGCAGCGGTATTCCATCGCGCCGAGGCATTCGGCCAGAAAGCCGCCCGCGGGTTTGGCGTCCGTGGAGACGCAGCCGATGACCTCGCCACGTGCCAGGCGCCCCGAGGTGTGGTCCTGGTCGTCGGTGACGATCTCCAGCGCCACCTGCCGGCGCAGCAGCAGCTCCCACAAGGCGCGCGGAAACCAGGTCGAGAGCGAGTCGGCATTGACCGCGATGGCCAGCGGCACGGGCACATGCGGGCCCGCCTGGGGCTTGAGTTCGTTCAGCGTCGCGCCTTCGAGCAGACGCAGCGCCTTGACGTGGCGCAGCAGGATCTCGCCCGCGGCAGTCGGCACGACGGGCTTCTCGCGAACGAGCAGCACGGTCGTCAACGACTCCTCGAGGGCCTTGATGCGTTGCGAGACCGCTCCGCGCGTGATGTTGAGCAGGGTCGCAGCGCGTTCGAAGCTGTGCGCCTCGGCCACCGTCGCGAAGGTTTCCAGCTGATCGCGATCGAGCATTCTGTTCGCCCCCTGTTCAGCGTTTCTGCGCGCCGACGAAACTCCCTAAACGTCGATCGGCCGCGACGCGTTCAACCTAGCATTTCGATACCGACGTTCCCATGGAGTGGCTCGGTGATATTGGCGCAGGAAACGGCGCGATGTGCGTGCTTGGGTTGCACCCGGTAACTAAACCGCTAATTGCCACTGGAGGTCGAAGGCGGGTGAGCCGGTGCCGATATCACGGGCCGGGCCGCGTGGTTTTGGCTGTCGGGGCAGGGGGCCTGGGGAACGATGGACATGTTCGACAGCAGTCGGAGGGCATGCCATGGACGACGATGAACCAGGTTCCACGGGGGCCGCCGCCATACAGGCGGTGGCCATGCTGCGCGCGGTGATCGACGGCCGCACCTACGAGTCGGTGGCTGCGGACTTCGGCATCACGCGCACGGCCGTCGAGCGGCGCGTCAAGGCGGTGGCGATCCGCCTGTGCAGGGAAGTGGGCATCGAAGGCATGAACGACGGCGCCACGGCGTTCGTGCGCCGCCTGCGGGAGCGGCGCGCCGCCATCCTGCACGCCCTGGAGCGATTCGAGCCGGTGGCTGGTCACACGCCGAGAGAGGATCGGGTGGTGAGTGCGGACGAGATCGCCCGGGCGGTGTTGCGCATCCGGGGCCGCAGCGCCCAGCCCGCGCGGGACGTGGCTTTGTTCTACACGTTGTTCGTCACCGGCGCGCGCCCGCTCGAGATCGTGCGGCTGCGGCTGCGCGACTACCTGCAGGCCGGCGGCGAGGTGCGCCGAGAGTCGGAACTGCCGGCGAGCGCCAGCATCTCCGGGAAATCAAGACCGCTCTACTTCGCCAGCCGCAAGTTGGACGACGCGCTGGACGCCTATCTGGCGGAACGAGTGGCTCGGGGCCATGGCATCGCGGACGGCGTCGCCTTCCGCGGTCTTGATCCGGACAGCCCCTTGTTCCTTAGCGCGACGGGCGAGGGCTTCCGCATCACGCAGTACGACGCCGAAGGTCGGCGGCGTTGCCTCTGCCGCCCGATCCTCGAGACCTACCGCAAGCTGTTCCGCTACGCAGAGCTGGAGTGGGCGACCCCACTGTCGATCCGCCGCACGGTGGTCGCACGCCTGTACGACCGCGGCGCTGACGAGGAGCAGGTCGGGCTGGTGCTGGGCATCAGTGAACGCAGCGCGGTACGCGAGCAGTTCCCGCGGGCCAGGCCGTCGATGGCGACCCTGGTGCAGGAACTGGTCTGAGGGACCGTGCGCCACGGCCATGGTCACGGTGCTGGGCGGTGGGTGCTGGATGAAGCCCTCTTTGCGCACTTCCGCTACACCAGCGAGGCAACTCGTGTCATCAACTGACGTCCTGAGAAGTGTTCTTATCAGGACGTCATTTGGAATCGTAAATTCAAAGGGGCTTTTGATGCTGCCTGATGTCGACAGAGGGCGCGATCGCTTGGGGGCACCGCGGAACCCTGGCAGCACGGGCGTGAACTCGCCGCCGCTTCACTGGCGCTGCAGCGCGTCGATCAGCGGGCACGACACCGTGCCCCGTGCGGCGCAGCAGTCCTGCACCAGCCGCGCAAGCGCCTTCTCGATGCGGCGCAGGTCGGCCAGCTTGTCGCGCACGTCGGCGAGTTTCTGTTCGGCAAGGTGGCGGGCCTCGTCGCAGTGCGTGCCGCCGTCTAGTTGGAGCAGGCCGGCCACCTCGTCCAGGCTGAACCCCAGGCGCTGGGCCGACTTCACAAAGCGCACCCGCGCCACGTCGCCCAAGTCATAGCGGCGAATGCTGCCGTATGGCCTGTCCGGCTCGGCCAGCAGGCCCTTGCGCTGATAGAAGCGAATCGTCTCGACGTTGACGCCGGCCGCCTCGGCAAACGCGCCGATGGTGAGGCTCTCGAGGGCTTGGTCCATGCCGCTTGACTCCGTACTGGACTACGGAAGTAAGGTTACTCCGTTCGCAAAGCCTCGGAAAGGATCGTCGTCATGTCACAAAGCCGAAACGGCCGCGGCGCTCTCGTGACTGGCGGGATCGCCGCGCTGCTCGCCTCGACCTGCTGTCTGGGGCCGCTCGTGCTCGTGGCCCTGGGTGTCAGCGGCGCCTGGATCGTCAACCTGACCGCGCTCGAGCCGTACCGGCCGCTGTTCCTCGGTGCGGCGCTGGTGGCGATGTACTTCGCCTGGCGCCGCATCTTCCGTCCGGCACAGGACTGCCAGCCGGGCGAGGTCTGCGCCGTGCCGCAGGTGCGGCGCGCCTACCGGATCGTGTTCTGGATCGTCGCAGCGGTCGTGCTGGTCGCGCTCGCGTTCCCGTACGTGCTGCCTCTCTTCTACTGAAAGGACCTCGTCATGATGACCAGATTGCTGTCCATCGCTGCCCTGACCACCGCCTTCGCCGCCCCCGCGTGGGCCGGCACGCAGACTGTCACGCTGTCGGTGCCCGGCATGACCTGTGCGGCGTGCCCGCTCACCGTCAAGCAGGCGTTGAACAAGGTCCCGGGCGTGAGCAAGACCGACGTGAGCTTCGACAGGAAGCAGGCCGTGGTGACGTTCGACGACAACAAAGCCAGCGTCGCGGCGCTGACCAAGGCGACCGCAGACGCAGGCTACCCGTCCACTGCCAAGCCGTAGAGGCAACTGGGACGGCGGCTCCGTAAACGAATTCCCCCAAACCAGGACGAACCCCGATGACGCGACTGCAAATAGACGGAATGACGTGCACTCGTGCGCCGAGCATGTCCGCAGTGCCCTGCAGAGAGTGCCTGGCGTGCGCTCCGTGTCGGTGTCGTACCCTGACCGAACCGCCACGCTGCAGGTCGACGCAGCCACGTCGACCTCGGCGCTGGCGGCAGCGGTGGCGGCAGTGGGCTATAGCGCGCGACACGGAGAGGCGCCTTCGTTGCCGTCATCTTCGCCGCCGGCCGACCCTCTCGGCAGGGTGCGCGAAGGGCTAGGCAGTCCACCGCAAACGGCCGGGGACGCTCAGGCACTGCACTTCGCGGTCATCGGCAGCGGCGGTGCGGCGATGGCGGCTGCGCTGAAGGCCGTCGAGCAAGGCGCGCGCGTCACGCTGATCGAGCGCGGCACGATCGGCGGTACCTGCGTCAACATCGGCTGCGTACCTTCGAAGATCATGGTCCGCGCCGCGCACGTCGCACACCTGCGGCGTGAGAGTCCGTTCGATGCCGGCATTTCCGCGATCGCGCCGACCGTGCGGCGCGATCGGCTGCTCTTGCAGCAGCAGGCGCGCGTGGACGAACTGCGCCACGGCAAGTACGAAAGCATCCTGGACGGCACGCCCGCCATCACCGTGGTGCACGGCACGGCGCGCTTCAAGGACAGGCAGACGCTGAGCGTCGCGTTGCGCGACGCCGGCGAACAGGACATCGCTTTCGACCGCTGCTTGGTGGCCACCGGTGCCAGCCCAGCATTGCCGCCGATCCCGGGCTTGAAGGACACGCCGTACTGGACCTCGACCGAGGCCCTGGCCAGTGATGCGATTCCGCAGCGGCTGGCCGTGCTCGGCTCGTCCGTGGTCGCGGTGGAACTGGCGCAAGCCTTCGCCCGCCTGGGCAGTCAAGTGACCATCCTCGCGCGCAGTAGGCTTCTCTTCCGCGAGGACCCGGCCATCGGCGAGGCATTGACGGCGGTGTTCCGCGACGAAGGCATCACGGTGCTGGAGCAGACGCAGGCCAGCCGGGTCACTCATGCCGACGGTGAATTCGTGCTGACGACGAATCACGGCGAGCTGCGCGCCGACCACTTGCTCGTCGCCACTGGGCGTACGCCCAATACGCGCGCCCTGAACCTGGACGCCGCCGGCGTGAGCCTCGACGAACGCGGCGCCATCCGCGTGGACGATCACATGCGCACCGGTGCGCCGAACATCTATGCTGCTGGCGACTGCACCGACCAGCCCCAGTTCGTCTATGTTGCGGCCGCGGCGGGCACCCGGGCGGCACTCAACATGACCGGCGGCGACGCGCGGATCGATCTCGAGGCGATGCCCGCGGTCGTCTTCACCGATCCCCAGGTCGCGACCGTGGGCCTCAGCGAGGCCGAGGCGCATCGCGCCGGCATCGAGACCGACAGCCGCACGCTGACGCTGGAGAACGTGCCGCGCGCCCTCGTCAACTTCGACACCCGCGGCTTCATCAAGCTGTTGGCCGAAGCCGGCTCCGGCCGGCTGCTGGGAGTGCAGGCGGTTGCAGCCGACGCCGGCGAGTTCATCCAGGCGGCGGCCCTGGCCATCCACGCCCGCATGACGGTGCAGGATCTGGCCGACCAGTTGTTCCCGTACCTGACGATGGTCGAAGGCCTGAAGCTCGCGGCCCAGACCTTCAACACGGACGTGAAGCAGCTCTCGTGCTGCGCAGGGTGATGGGCGACGGGAGAGCAGCCGCCGACTGACGCCGAGCGCCTGGCGGCGGCCAGGCGCTCGGCACTCAGTGCGAGTGCCGATGGTGCTCGTCCGGAAAGTGTTCATGCGCATGGGTCAGCGGCGCATGGCGATGGCGGTGGGTGTGCCGGATCGGTAGGTCCTCGCCTGCGGCGTGGTGGTCATGGTGCATGTCGTGTTCGTGCTCGTGCTCATGCTCCGTCGCTTCATGACGATGGGAGTGTGCGTGCTGCTCGCTCAGGTGCAGCCATACCCCGATCGCCATCAGCGTACCGGCGAGCAGAAGTCCCGGCGTTACGGGTTCGCCGAGCAAGACGACCGCCAGCAAGGCGCCGAAGAACGGCGCCACCGAGAAGTACGCGCCGGTGCGCGCCGTGCCCAGGTGGCGCAGTGCCACGACAAACAGCATCAGGCTGATGCCATAGGCGAAGAAGCCCAGCACGGCCGACCCGGCCAGCATGCCGGCAGGCGGCAGGCGGCAGGCTCGCCCCGAGCGCCAGCGCGATGACCAGGTTGACCGACCCGGCGGCAAGCCCCTTCACCATCGCCACCCAGCTCGCGTCGGCGAGCGACACCTTGCGGGTTAGGTTGTTGTCGATGCCCCAGGACAGGCAGGCGCCCAGCACCGCCAGCGCAGGCCAGAGGTTGCCGAACTGCGCGTCGCCGGGCCAGCTCAGCACCAGGGCGCCCGCGACGATGGCGAGCGTCCCGAGCGCGATGCGGCGATCGAAGTTTTCCTTGAAGGCGAACCAGGCCAGCAGCGCAGTGAATACCCCCTCGGCATTGAGCAGAAGTGACGCGCCCGAGGCTGGCATGCCCGCCAGGCCGAACATCAGCAGGACCGGCCCGACGCCGCCGCCGGCCAATACCGCGCCAAACAGCCACGGCCCGCTCAAGGCGAGCCGCAGGAGCACGCCGCACCGCGCGAAGCACTGCCAATCCGAGGCCGGAGCCCAAATACAGGAGCCCAGCGAGCAACCACGGTCCGACGCCGGCCATCAGCGACTTCGCCAGCGGCGTGCCCGCACCGAAGAGCGCCGTCACAAACAGCGCCGCCCCGACTCCGGAGGGCAGCCCACCGGCACTTGCCGCTCGGCCCGGTTTCGGCGCGTTCATGCGGTCATGGCCTCGTCGCTCAGCGGACCACCACATCGCCCACAAGTCGAGCCTTGAGCGCCCGCTCGCGGATCTCCCCCTCGGGCTCGTCTGCCCACTGGTAGGTGCTCTTCCAGGACCAGACCATGCCGTCGATGCGGACGAAGCGCACATCGCCGGCCCGGCCGTCCACGGCTTTGCTCTGACGCGCTCCCTCGAACTCGAACGAGATCGAGTGCGCTCCAGGCTGGAGCTTGATGCGCACCATCGTGTTGGGCAGGGTGTCGACCACAGGACCATTGTCCGCCTGCACCTTCACGAAGTTCCGGCCGTCGCCCCAATTGCGGCGCACGACATACACGGTCAGGGCCTTTGGATCCGGCACGAAACGCTTGGCCTCGGCATCTGCGTTGAGGCTAGGGACCGTCCCGCTGGTGCATGCGATCACGCGACCCTTGTTGGTCTTGTAGCAGTGCGGCAGTTCGGCGGTGGGGTCGGGCGGGGGCGGTGTGGCACAGCCGGCCAGCAGCGCGACCGAAGCGATGAGCAGGGTGAGATGGAAGCGTTTGGCAAGCATCGTGGTTCTCCAAGTTGAGCAAGGCCCGGCAAGCCGAGCAAATGGGTCAAGGTAGATCTGAGCGCCACAGCTGCCCGGCATCGATCTGCAGTCGGTACTGGGCCCTCACCGCTTCTGCGCGGGCGGTCTGGGCCGCCGAGGTCGCTTCCAGTGCCTGGCGACGCACCAGCAGCAGGGTCTGTACGTCCGCTTCGCCGGCGGCGTAGGCTTTCTGGGTCAGGCGCGAGGTCTCGCGCAGCGCAGCGGCGGCTTGCTCGGCCAGGCGCCAGCGCTCGACGCTGCCGATGGCTTCCTGAACCTGCCCGGAGACGGCCAGCTCGAGCTCACGGCGTTGTCGGTCCAGCGCGGCACGTGCCACATCAACCTGCTTGAGCGCTTCAAGCGAGGACTGCTCGCGGTAGGTACCGCCCAGCGGGATGCTCAGGCTGATGCCTACCACGCGTTCGGTACGCGCCGCCTCCGAGGACGTGAAGACGCCGACCGTCGGGTCAGGCGTGCGGTCGGCACGGGCCCGGTCCGCGGCGAGTTCAGCCTTTCGCACGCCCTGCGTAGCCGCCGCCAGCAGCGGATGCGCTTCGAGCACGCGCTCGCGCCACTGGGTCTCGTTCCAAGCCAACGGGGCCGGCTCCGGCAGCGGCCTTGGATCTGCAGGCAGAGAGGGGTAGCGGATCATCAGTGCCGCCAGTGCCTTCGCCTCCGCGGTGGTGGCCACCGCAGCCTGCTGGCGCGCCTGCGCGAGATCGCTCTGGGCCACGTTTGATTCCAGGCGTGACGCGTCACCGGCTTTCTGCCGCAGGTTGACGATACGCAGGTTCTCCTCCGCCGCCCGGACCTGGTCGTCCATCACCTCGCGCGCCTGGCGCGCCGCGAGCCAGTCGATCCAGGCGTCCAACAGGTTGCGGGCGGCCTCGGTGCGGGCGACGGCCAGCTGCGCCCGGGCCAGCTCGAGCCCGGTCTGGCCGAGCCGGCGGTCGAGGCCGGCCTTGCCCGCAATGCGGATCGGCCGCTCGACATGCACTGACCATTCGTTGGAGTTGCCTGCGCCATCAATGCGGCGGCGTTGTGCCGTGCCGCCCACGGTCCATTCGTAGGGTCCGGCTTCCAGCATGGCCGCGCTGTGGCCGGAGGCTTCGAGGCTGCGCAGGGCCTGTACCACCGCCGGATCCTGATCGATGGCCGCACGCGCCTGCGCGGTCGCCGGCAGGTCGGGTGGGGCGGCCACGCCTGCGGCGTGCGCATTCCAGCTCAGCGGTAGGGCGAGCGCCATGCCGGCTGCTGCAATCCAGTGCTTCATGCAATCTCTCCTTCGGCGGCCAGGGGCCAGGCCCAGTAGCGCAGGCCCGTGCCTTTGAACGACTCGGGCAGGGTCTGCAGCAGCCGGGTCATCTCTTCTTCGGTGACCAGGATCTCGACCCTCACCGAGTGGCTGCGCCCCATCACCTGTTCCAGGTTGGCCATGCGGCCGTGGGCCGTGCCGTGGCTGTAGGTGGGCGTGCTCGTGAAGATCTCGTTGCCCGCGCTGACGAGCAGCGCATCGAGCAATTTCTCTTCGATCGAGGGTGGGCACACGAGTACCAAACAAAACTCAGACATGGTTCATCTCCAGTGCGGCCGTGGCCGCGCCAGGCTTCGCGTGGGCGAAGCGCAGGTACAGGATGGGCAGCAGGATCAGCGTCAGCGCCGTGGCCGTGATGAGACCGCCGATGACGACGATGGCCAGCGGCCGCTGGATCTCCGAGCCCGGCCCGGTGGCAAACAGCAGCGGGATCAGGCCGAAAGCCGTGATCGCCGCCGTCATCAGCACCGGCCGCAAGCGCCGCTTGGCGCCCTGGGTCACGCTGTCCAGTAGCGACAAGCCTTCGGCATGCAGCTGGTTGAAGTAGCTCACCAGGACCACGCCGTTGAGCACCGCGATGCCCAGCAGCGCGATGAAGCCCACCGAGGCCGGCACCGACAGGTACTCGCCGGTGGCCCACAGCGCCACCACCCCGCCCACCAGTGCAAACGGGATGTTCGACAGCACCAGCAGAGCCTGGCGCACCGAACCGAAGGTCGAAAACAGGATGATGAAGATGAAACCCAGCGACGCGGGCACCACCAGGATCAACCGCGCGGCGGCACGCTGCTGGTTCTCGAACTGGCCGCCCCAGGCCACCCGGTAGCCGGGCGGCAGCTTGACCTCGCGCGTGACCTTGGCACGCGCCTCCTCGACAAAGCCCACCAGGTCGCGGCCGCTGACGTTGGCGATGACCACGCTGTAGCGGCTGCCCAGTTCCCGCTCGATCTTCACCGGGCCACTGTCGCGTTCCAGCTTGGCCAGCGATTGCAGTGGCACGCTCTGCCCGTCAGCCGTGCTGATGCGCAGCGCTGCAAAGTCCGCGGGCGAGATCCGCACGCCATCGGGCCCGCGCAGCAGGATCGGGATGCGCCTGCCGCCGGTGATCACCGTGCCCGCACGCTGGCCTTCGATCTGCACGCGCAGGGCGTCCTGCACATCCTCGACCGACAGGCCGTAGCGTCCGGCCGCCAGCCTGTCCACCACCACGCGCAGGTACTGCACGCCGTCGTTCTCGACCGTGTAGACGTCCTGGTTGCCCGGCACCGTCTTCATCAGCTTCTCGATCTGGCCGGCCAGGTCGTTGAGCGTGGTCAGGTCGGGCCCGAAGACTTTGATCGCCACGTCGCCGCGCACGCCGATGATCATCTCCGACACGCGCATGTCGATCGGCTGGGTGAAGCTGTAGGCCACGCCGGGCAACTGGTCGAGCACACCGCGGATCTTGTCCATCAGCGCTTCCTTGCTCTGGACCTGCCAAGCTTCGCGCGGCTTGAGCACCAGGAAGGTGTCGGTCTGGTTGAGCCCCATCGGGTCGAGGCCGATCTCGTCGGACCCCGCACGCGCCACCACGCCGGTGATCTCGGGGATCGCCTTCATCAGGGCCTGGTGGATCTTCAAGTCGAGCCCGGCGGTCTCCTCTAGGCTCACCGACGGCAGCTTCTCGATGCCGACGATGATGTCGCCTTCGTCCATCGTCGGCATGAAGGTCTTGCCGACCTGGGTGTACACGCCCGCAGCCACCGCCAGCATCAGGCCGGCCGCCACGTACACCAGCGTCGGGCGCTTCAGCGCGAAGGCCAGCGTCGGCTCATACAGCTTCAGCAGCTGGCGCGGCAGCCAGGGTCTTCGTGGCTGACCTTCTTCAGCAGGTAGGAAGCCAGCACCGGGATGACTGTCAGCGACAGCACGAGTGAGCTGATCAGCGCGAACACGATGGTCAGCGCCACCGGCACGAAGAACTTGCCTTCCAGCCCCTGCAGCGTGAGCAGCGGCAAGAACACGACGATGATGATCAGCATGCCGGCCGACACCGGCGCCGCCACTTCGCGCACGGCACGGAACACGACGTGCAGGCGCGGCAGCTTCTCCGAGGCCTTGTCGTGGCTCAGGTGTTGCACCACGTTTTCCACCACGACCACGGCGGCATCGACCAGCATGCCCATGGCGATGGCCAGGCCGCCCAGGCTCATCAGGTTGGCCGACATGCCGGTCGTGCGCATCAAGATGAAGGTGGCCAGCGCCGACAGCGGCAGCACCATCGCCACGGTGACGGCTGCACGCAGGTTGCCGAGGAAGGCGCCCAGCAGCACGAGCACCAGCACGGTGGCTTCCATCAGTGCCTTCGAGACCGTACCCACCGCCTTCTCGACCAGCGTGGCGCGGTTGTAGAAGACCTTGATCTCGACACCCTTGGGTAGGGTGGGCTTGATGTCTTCGAGTTTCTTCGTGACCCCTTCGACGACCTTCTGCGCGTTGGCGCCGGCCAGGCCGAGCACCAGCCCTTCCACGGCCTCGCCGCGGCCGTCTTTGGTCACCACGCCGTAGCGGGTGACGCTGCCTTCACGCACCTGCGCCACATCGCCCAGGCGCACCGCCATGCCCTTGTCGTTCTTGACGACGATGGCGCGCAGATCGTCCTGCGTCTTGATGCTGCCTTCGGTTCGTACCAGCAGTACCTCGCCGCCTTCACCCAGGCGGCCGGCCCCGTCGTTTCGGTTGTTGGCCTCGATGGCAGACTTGATCTGTGCCGTCGACAAGCCCACCGCGGACAGTTTCATTGGATCGGGCAGCACCTCGAAGCTGCGCACTTTGCCACCCAAGGCGTTCACATCGGCCACGCCCACGACAGAGCGCAGGGCAGGCCGGATCACCCAGTCCAGCACGCTGCGACGTTCTTCCAGCGAGAGACCTTCACCCTCGACGGTGAACATGAACATCTCGCCCAACGGCGTGGTGATGGGCGCCATGCCGCCGCTGATGCCGCCGGGCAGGTCCCCGGCGATCCCGGACAAGCGCTCGGCCACCTGCTGGCGCGCCCAGTAGATGTCGGTGCCGTCGTCGAAGTCGATCGTCACGTCGACGATGCCGTACTTCGATACCGAGCGCAGCATGCGCTGCTTGGGGATGCCCAGCATCTCGACTTCGATGGGCAGCGCGATGCGGCTTTCGATCTCCTCGGGTGTCATGCCCGGGGCTTTCATGATGATTTTGACCTGCGTACTCGACACGTCGGGAAACGCATCGATGGGCAAGTCCTTGAAGGCCAGCCAGCCGCCGGCCATCAGCACCAGGCCGGCGATCAGCACGAAGAGGCGCTGTGCCAGCGCGAATTGAACAAGGCGGGCCAGCATCTCAGTTGCTCCCGCCCTTGCCGAGCCAGGCGGACTTCAGCGCGATGACCGAGCCGATGGCAATTTCCTGCCCAGCGCGCAGCGCACCCTTGATCCGCACCGACTGGCCGGCACTGTCGAGCACCGTCACCGGCAGGGCGGTGAAACCCTGCGCGGTACGAACGAAGACAAAGGCCTTGTCGTCCTGCCGCACGACGGCCGGCACGGGCACCGGCCAACCGTCTTCGGTGCTGGCAAAGGGCACGCGCACTTGCACGAACTCGCCCAGGCGCAGCGTCTGCGCGCCGCGCGTGACCTGTGCCCGCAGCATCACGGTCTGGCTGTCGCTGACCGTGGCGCCGAAGCCCAGCGGCGTGGCAGTCACTTCCCGATCGACCCCGGTGACCGAAGCACCCTTGGTGGCGATCTGCGGCTGGCGGTCCACCGGCACCTGGATGTCCAGCCACAGCTTGCGCGTGTCGGCAATGCGCACCAGGGCGTCGGCACCCTGCGCCCGCATGCCGGGCTTGGCTTCGAGCTTGACCACGATGCCGGGTGCGCGTGCACGCAGCACCAGCGCATCCTGCATCGCGCCGCCTTCGGCCACGCGCTTGATGGCGACAGCGTCCATGCCGGCCAGGCGCAATGCCGCCTCGGCGTGCCGTTGGCGCGCCTGCTCTTCGAGGGCGGCGGACTCCGCTTCCTGCACGCGACGCTGGGGGACGATGCCTTCTGCGAACAACAGCTGCTCGCGCTTGAGCGTGGCCTGAGTGAGCCGACCTTTGGAGGCCACCTCGCTCAGTTTGAGTTGCAGTTCACCCAGTTCCGGGCTCACCAGCCGCAGCAGGGGTTGCCCGGCCTGGACGCTGTCGTTCTCGCTGACCAGCAGTTGATCCACCACACCGGCCACCGGCGCGCTGAGCACGTACTCCTGGCTGGGTGGCAGCACCACGCGGGCGGGGAATGCCTGGCCTCCGATGGCGGCTGGCTGTTCCAGCTTCAGCAAGCGCACGCCCAGCGACTGCATCTGGGCGGGCGTGACGGCGAAGTCGCTGGAATTCTGGGCGGATGCTGTGCAGACAGCGGTCAGGGCGAAGAGGCCCTGGGCGCAGCGCAGCAGCGCGCGCCGGTTGAGGCGATGAGGCATGAGAACTCCACGGGGTACCGGCTCGCCCGTCGATGGAGCGAGCCGCTGAATAGTCGGCTGGGCGGCTTTTCAGGCGCGCAACGGCGGCGCGCGGCCTGCCGGTGGCAGGCTTCGGTGGAGTCGGTGAAGCGCCGTGGCGGCTTCGTTCCACGACAGGCGGGCGGTGACGGGCGACCCTCGGAACGGGATTGCCCAGGCGGAGGCCAGGGCAACATCCTGAAGATCGGCGTCAGCGCACGCGTCGGGCGCCGATGCACGCGATTCGGCGCGCACAGTTGTGACCGCATGCACGAAGTCGAGCTCGCGATGGTCTTCTTCGACGTGGTGCGCGGTGTGCTGAGGCTCGGCAAGTTGCGCATGCAGCGCACTGCCGTCGATGCCGGAATCGTGATGGTGTCGGTGCAGCGGGGTGCCCACGATGTCCGCCACCAGCAACAAGACCAACGCCCAGCGGAAGAACTGCGCCAAACGACGCCCCAGGCCCAGCGTCAGGCCGGCGTTCGGCGTCGCGCTGTGGGTTGGGCGAAGGGCAAGAACCATGGGTGCGGGCGCGGCAGGGGTGCGGTGATCAGGCTGCGATCAAAGGTACTTGGTGATGTCTTTGAAGTCCGCCATGGCCACGCGGACGGCCTGGGGTTGCCCCAGCAGTGCATCGTCCAGGCAGTGGTCGAGGTGTTGATGCACCAGTGCGCGCTTGGCCGCTGCCACTGCGCGTTCGACAGCGTGCAGCTGTTGCGCGATGTCGATGCACTCGCGGTCGGACTCCACCATGGCGATGACGTTCTGAAGATGCCCGCTGGCGCGTTTCAGGCGCTTCGCGACATTCACATAGCCGGGGTGGGAATGGCTCTCTTGCATGGGCTCTATCCTACCCCAGAGGATAGGATCCATGCGAGCCTGCAGCGAGCAATCGAGGGTCAGAAGTTCACGCGCCGTGCCAGGTCGCCATGCCCCGGCACCGCGCCCGCGCGCACTATCTGCGGTTGGCCGGGTTCAGACCGACATAAACCACGAGCGGCTTGGTGGGGAAGCCTGCCGGGGCAATCTTGGTGACATCGACCGCACGACGGTCGAGCCCATTGAAAGTCCAGGTGAACAGCTGACCCCCGCTGCGAAAAGTCACCGACTCCCCATAGGCGACGTTGATCCTGCTGGCCGATCCCAGATCGACAGAACGCGTGTCGGCTTGCGGCGAGGTCGGTTGGCCGTAGTAGGACTGCCCGTTGGCAAACGTATCTGCGCCGGCGGCGAGGCTGGCGAGCGGTGCGGCGGCCAAGCCGCACAGGGCGATGACGGCGAAGAGTCGGTTTTTCTGCATGACTTGTCCTTGTCTGATGTTTCCCGGCCATGCCGCTGCATGGCTGGCAATGCCGCTGGTGGCATCAGGCAGAACTCTAGAAATCGCTTGCCAACAGAACTGGGACCGGCCGATGACAGAACCGTCATGTTGGTGCTCTATGCCGACATGCCCTGGCCTGGCAGAAGCTCGTCCAAGGCGGCGGTGGCGACCGCGGCCGCGGGTGTGCGTCAGTGAGCGCCGCGAATGTGTCGGTGGGTTGTTGCCTTGGGGCCTTGTGCCGAGGCGCTGTCCAGTTGATTCAGGATGCCGCACTCGTCGATAGGATGCGGCGAACTGCAGCGTGCCCGTAGCGCCTTCAGATCCTTTTCGAGCGCGTGCAACTCGCGGATGCGTTGCGCGACATGCCCGATGTGCGCGTCCAGCAGCGGTTGACTTCGCCGCAGTCCGCGGGCGGCGCATCGCGCAGCGCGAAGTAGGCGCGGATCTCGTCCAGCGCCATGTCCAGGTTGCGGCAGTGGCGGATGAAGGCCAGCCGCTCGGCATGCGCAGCGGTGTACATGCGGTAGTTGTTGTCTGCTGCGCTGGCGGCGGCAGTCAGGCCTTCGCGCTCGTAGAAGCGGATCGTTTCGACCGGAGTGCCGGTGGCTTCTGCCAAGGTGCCGATCTTCATGGCATGCCCTTTCCCTCTCCTGATGTGGATAAGGCCTTGACTCTATACCGGCTTCAGGGTTTGCAATGGCGGCAAGGTTATCGAGGATCCCGCCAGGAACCCTCCGTGAACCGTGCCGAAAGCCCCGCCACGCCTCCGCACGGTCACCTCACGACCACGACATCACCGTCAGCGGCTGGTCGGACCGCTGCGGTGCTTGCGATGCGCCGGCTGCCCAGCCCGCAGCTGCCGCCGCGGTGCCCGACCGCCGGGCCGATGGGCTGGCGGCGCGCTTTCGGGTCCCGACGATGGACTGCGCCGCCGAGGAGGCCGAGATCCGGCGGGCGCTCGAGGGCGTGGCCGGTGTGCGGGCGCTGACCTTCCAGCTGGGCAGCGGCTGCCTGACCCTCGATGCGCCGAGGCTGCCGTCGCGCCTGCGCTGGAGGCCATCCGCAAGGCGGGTTTCGACCCGCAGCCGGTGGCCGACCCCGGCGCCGAGGCGGCGCACGCGGCCGGTGATGGCCATGAGCACGAGGTCCTGCGGGGCAGCTGCCCAGCTGGCCGGGGATGGCGTTGCTGCTGGCCATCGGCGCCGAGCTCATCGGCTACTTCGCGCCGGAGACGATGGTCTGGCGTGGCGCGGGCCTGGCCGTGGCTGCGGTCGCGATCTGGCTCGCCGGCTTCGACGTCTACAAGAAATGACTGACGGCTCTGCGCCATGGGCGGCTGAACATCAACGCCCTGATGACCGTGGCCGTCACCGGCGCCTTCGCCATCGGGCAATGGCCCGAACAACCAGCATCAACCAGGCGCCGGTGACCGGCGAGAGCATTCCGGTGGACAAGGCGGTGGGCGATCCGGTGTTCGCGGGAACTATCAACGAGACCGGCACCTTCGAGTTCGAAGTCAACGCGCTGGCGTCGAACTCGACGCTTGCGCGCATCATCCACGCCGTGGAAGAGGCGCAGGGCACCAGGGCGCCGACGCAGGGCTTCGTCGACCGCTTTGCCGCTGTCTACACGCCGGCGGTCTTCGTGATCGCGCTGGCGGTGGCGCTGCTCGGGCCCTGGCTGCTCGGCTGGACTTGGATGCAGGCGATCTACAAGGCCCTGGTGCTGCTGGTCATCGCCTGCCCCTGCGCGCTGGTGATCTCCACGCCGGTGACGATCGTCAGCGGCCTGGCAGCCGCAGCGCGGCGCGGCATCCTCATCAAGGGCGGCATCTACCTGGAAGAGGCGCGCAAGCTCAAGGCGGTGGCGCTCGACAAGACCGGCACGATCACGGAGGGCAAGCCGGCAACCACCGGCTGATCGAGGAGCGCGGCCAGTGCTCGCCGGCGCTCGAGGCCGCGCTCGCACGCACGAAGAGGCCGGCCGCACGGTCAGCTTGCTGGCTTCCGACACCGGGCCCGTGGCCCTGTTTGCGGTGGCCGACACCATCAAGGCGTCGTCGCGCGAGGCGGTGGCCGAGCTGAAGGCGCTGGGCATCACGCCGGTGATGCTGACCGGCGACAACCAGGCCACGGCCACGGCCATCGCGCACGAGGCGGGCATCGCCGAGGCGCGGGGCAACTTGCTGCCGCAGAGACAAGCTCGAAGCGATCAAGGCGCTGCAGGCTCAGCACGGCCCGACCGCGATGACCGGCGACGGCATCAACGACGCGCCGGCACTGGCGCAGGCCGACATCGGCGTGGCGATGGGGGCAGCGGGCACCGACACCGCGATGGAAGCGGCCGACGTGGTGGTGATGAACGACGACCTGCGCCGCATCGCCGAGACGGTGCGGCTGTCGCGCTCGACGCATGCCGTGCTGTGGCAGAACATCACGCTGGCGCTGGGCATCAAGGCCGTGTTCCTGGTGCTCGCGGTGTTCGGCAACGCGACGATGTGGATGGCGGTGTTCGCCGACATGGGCGCCAGCCTGCTGGTCGTGCTGAACGGCCTGCGGCTGCTGAAGAAAGGGGAGGGCAAGTAATGTCGAAGACAGGATCACTGCGCATCGAAGCCTTCGAGGCCGCGATGTCCCAGGCCCGCCAGCACAGGGCCGCTGGCGACGCAAAGAGCGCGTTTGCCGCACTCGAGCGGGCGCATGTGCTGGGGCAGCTCGACTTCGTCCCGCACCTGCGGGTGCACTGGCAGATGCTTCGGGTCGGCTGGAGCGCGGGCGACCGGCGCGAAGTGGCAGGCCAGCTGATGCGCATCGCGCTCGTCCCGGTCGGCCATCTGATGGGACGCCTGCCGGTCGGCAACACCGGCGGTGCGAACGTCAGCGCGTTCAAGCCGATGGCGATCCCGCCCGAACTCGAGCGGCTGATCGAGGAACGCGACCGATGACGCCCGCGCCCGCCGGTTGCGCAGAACCACGTGCAGCGAAGGCCGCTTCGCGCGGCCGCTGGTGGCTGCTCATGGGCGTCGCCGCCTTGCTTATCGCGCTGGACCAAGGCGTCAAGTGGACCGTGGCCACAAATCTGCCGCTGGGCGAGGGCATCACCGTCACCGCCTGGTTCAATCTTGTCCATGTCCTCAACCCCGGCGCGTCGTTCTCGTTCCTCGCCGACGCAGGCGGCTGGCAGCGCCACGCGCTCACCGCCATCGGGCTTGCCGTCAGCATAGTGCTCGCCGTACTGCTGCGGCGCGGCGTTCGCAGCCGCTTTGAGACGGCCGCCTATGTCGGCCTGATCGGCGGCGCGCTCGGCAACGTTGCCGACCGGTTGCGCATTGGCGCAGTGGTCGACTACCTCGACCTGCACTGGGGCGACATGCACTGGCCCGCTTTCAATCTGGCGGACATCTTCATCGTCGGCAGCGCAGCGCTGCTCGTGCTCGCCTCGTTCGGGGGGCCGCCGCGCGGGGCCGGGCGCGAGAACGCGACGTGACGCCCACGCGCCAAGAGAGTCCCAGACGAGAATACCGCTGATGAGATTCGCTGTTCCCCATGCCGGCGCGCTGCGCTCGTGGCGCTGCTGGCGGTTGTCGCAGTGTCGGCGGTCCATGCGCAGGTGACGGTCGACGGCGCCTGGGCGCGCGCCACCGTGCCGAACCAGTCGGCCACCGGCGCCTTCATGCGGCTGACGGCCCAGAAGGATGTCGTGCTGACGGGAGCCAGTTCCCCGGTCGCCGGCATCGTCGAAGTGCACGAGATGTCGATGGACAAGGGCATCATGCGGATGCGGGCCGCCGATCGTGTGCCCTTGAAGGCCGGCCAGACGATCGAACTGAAGTCTGGCGACTTGCACATCATGATGATGGACCTGAAGAAGCAGATCAAGGCAGGGGAGCGCGTACCGTTGACGCTCTCGTTCACGGCGTCCGACGGCAGCGTGTCGACCGTCGAGGCGAACGCAACGGCTGGCTTCGCTCCACTGGCACGATGAGCGGACGTCATCCGATCACGCTGCACGGCGATGGCCGGCATGCCGCGTTCTGGACACCGCTGTTCCTGGCCTGGCTGCTGGCTCTGGTGGCCACGGCCGGTGCCTTGTTTCTCGGCGAGGTGATGGGCAAGACGCCCTGCGTGTTGTGCTGGTACCAGCGCATCGCAATGTTCCCGCTGGTGCTGGTGCTCGGCATGGGCCTGTTTGCGCCGGACGCGCGCAGCGTTCGCTACGCGCTGCCGCTGGCCGGCGTGGGATGGGGCATCGCCGCCTACCACCTGCTGGTCTTCTGGGGCGTGGTGTCCGAGGGGCTGGTGCCGTGCGGCAAGGGATCGTCCTGCGCCGACGCCGACGTCCAGGTGGCCGGCGTGGTGCCGATTCCGTTGTTGTCGCTGGCGGCGTTCACGGGAATCCTGGTTGCGTTGTGGATGGCAAGCGCGGAGGGCAAGAACATGAGCAGGAAATGGATCGTTCTGGGCACTGCCTTGGCGGTCGTTCTGGCCTTCGTGGCCGGCGTGGCGGTCTTCACGAACCGCTCGAACCAGGAAGTGAAGCAGGCGGCGCAGATCAACAGCGATGCGCTGGTCAGGCCGCACTCGCCCGTCTTCGGCAATCCGGCGGCCAAGGTGACGATCGTCGAGTTCTTCGATCCGTCCTGCGAGACCTGCCGGGCCTTCTATCCGATCGTCAAGCGCATGGTCAACGCGAGCTTCGGCCAGGTCAGGCTCGTGGTGCGCAATGCGCCGCTGCATCAGGGGTCCGACACGGCGGTCAAGATCCTCGAGGCGGCGCGGCAGCAGGGCAAGTACTGGGAGGCGCTCGAGCGGGCCCTGGCTGCCCAGCCCCAGTGGGCCGCGCATGACCGCCCCCAGCCCGACATGATCTGGGACCTCATCGGTGACATCGGCCTGGACATGGTGAAGGCCAAGGCGGACGCCAAGGGGCCGGCCATCGAGCAGTTGCTGCGGCAGGACATCGCCGACATGCAAGCCTTGAAGGTGGATCGGACACCCGGGTTTTTCGTCAACGGCACGCCACTGCGCGAGTTCGGCGAGGCGCAGTTGAAGGCGCTCGTCGAGCAGGAGATCAAGAAGGCCGGCAACCCCTGAACGGAGTGCGGTTAACGGCGTGATGGGAATCCGGATGGTCACGGGCTCGGTGCCGGGGTTCGACCACAGCCAGCAGTAGTCGTGGCTTGCGCCTGGTTCGAGGCGGCCCTTTGCCGCCGTCACGGCCGAGATGCCTTCCGGGTACTTCACCGCACCTCCCTCGTGAAAGTGGCTGTTGAACGCGACCGGCGCTACTGATTCGAATTCCCAGTCGAGCACTATTCCGGCCTTGAGCCTGGTGCACAGTTCGACGAACTCGCGCGGTGGCGCGGTCAACTGGCGGACCAGAGGGCGGTCGTCCGGCAGCGTTACCTCGACGAGTTGCCGCTGCGCCGGGCTGGCCTCTGCAAGGCAAGCGAGAACGGCGCCGGACAGCAGGCCTGAGCCGAGCACGGCATCGCGGACTCCTCGGGCTTGGTCTGCCCTGGCGGCAGGGCATCGTGGCTTCGATGCCGGATCGGGCCGTGGCGTTCACCGCCCAGGCGAGGAGGGCTATCGCCTCCTGGCCAGCGGCGGGTTCCGGCAGGCCAGACAGGCCGGGCTCGGTTGCCGCGTCCTTCAGGATCATGCCGATCGTCGAGAACCCGCCCGACGAGGTCGCCAGCGGTCTGCCCCCGTGCATGCGCGCGATGGCCGCCACGATGGACAGCCCGAGCCCGTGATTGCGATCAGCATCGCTGCGCGAGGGATCGCCACGGTAGAAGCGGTCGAACAGGCGGGGAAGATGGTCGGGCTCGATGGTGGCACCGCGATTGACCACCCGCAGTTGCACCTCGCCGGGCGGAGCCCGGGCGATCTCGACACGCACGATGGACCCGCGCTGCGCATAGCGCGTGGCGTTGCCGACCAGGTTGGACAGGGCGCGCTGCAAAAGAGGAGTGTCGAAGCTGCCCTCGGCATCGCCGACGACTTCCAGCGTCAGGCCGGCATCCACGAGCGCTGCCTCATGATAGTTGAACACCTGCTGCGCCAGCGCCGCCAGGCTGGCGGTCGGCACGCGTCGCGCCGATGCACCGCGATCCGCCTGCGACAAGAAAAGCATGTCGTGGACGATGCCGGCAACGCGCTGCAGTTCCTCCAGATTGGAGCCGAGCACTTCGCGCAGCTCGTCGGCATCGCGGGCCTTGCGCAATGCCAGCTCGGTGCTGCCGATCAGCGTCGCCAGCGGCGTGCACAGCTCGTGGGCCACATCGGCGTTGAAGCCCTCCAACTGCTCGTAGGCCAGTTCCAGCCGGCCGAGCAACTCGTTGAACTGCGCGATCAGCGGCTCGAGTTCCTCAGGCTGCGCGGAGCCGTCCAGCCGTCGATGCAGTGTGTCGGCCGCGAGTTGCCGGGTCTGGTTCACCAGGTCGCGCAGGGGACGCAGGCCAAGGCGCACGAGCAGGAAGCCACCGGCCGATACGAGCAGCGTCCCGGCCAGCGCAGCCAGGGCGAGAGTGAATCCGGTGCGGCGCAGCAGTGCGGCATCCTCGCGGATGTCCAGCGCCAGGACGGCATCGAGCGACCCCTGCCCCGGCGCGGGCTCAGGCACTGCGAACCGTGCGACGCGCACGTCGCCGGTCGGTGCCGATGACGAGCGCCGATAAAACTCCGATCCATCAGCGCGTCAGCGCCAGAGCCATGTCGGGATGACCGATGAAAAAGTCGTCGAGCTTGTGCTTGAGAGTGGCAACGTCACCGTCGTGCGATGACTCCGCGAGGAGATGGCGAAGCTGCACCTGCTTCTGCACGAGTTGCTCCGATTGACGGGCCTGGAAACCCAGGTGTGTGGCGCCATAGACCGCTGCGCACACCACGACCAGGCCGGCCAGACTCTGTAGAGCCAACCAGTACGAGAGCCGGCGGCCCAGCGACCCGATGCGGCTGCGGCTCATTCGTCGCGCAGTTCCAGCACGTAACCCATGCCGCGCACGGTGTGCAGCAAGGTGCGCTCGAAGGGGGCATCGAGCTTGTTGCGCAGGCGGCGAATGGCGACATCGATCACGTTGGTCGCGCTGTCGAAGTTCATGTCCCACACCTGTTCGGCGATCTCGGTGCGCGACAGCACCTCGCCCTGCCGGCGCACGAACAGCGCGAGCAGACCGAACTCCTGCGCGGTGAGTTCGAGCCTGCGTCCGGCGCGGACCGCCTTGCGGCGGATCAGGTCGATCTCGAGGTCAGCCAACCCGAGCACGGTCGCGCCGTCCGTTGCGCGGGCCGGGCGTGCGCGGCGCAGCAGCACCTGGATGCGGGCCAGCAGTTCGGAGAAAGCGAAGGGCTTGACGAGGTAGTCGTCGGCGCCGCTCTGCAGGCCGCGCACCCGGTCCTCGACGCGCACACGGGCGGTCAGCATCAGCACCGGCGTCTGCTTGCTTTGCCGCAGCGCCGCGAGCAGGCCCAGGCCGTCGATGCCGGGCAGCATGCCGTCGAGCACGATCAGTTCGTAGTCGGACTCCATCGCGAGGTGCAGGCCATCGATACCGTTGTGGGCGAGGTCCACCACGAAGCCTTCTTCGGTCAACCCCTTGCGCAGGTACTCGGCCAGCTTGACCTCGTCGTCGATCACGAGCAGCTTCATGTGCGCGGTGCCCTCGACGTGGTGGCGCGGCAAGCCTGTCCAAACTGTCATCACTTCGACCCGGTTCTGTTGGTGCGCGGTCTCTAGATTGCGGCTCATGCCGTCAGGCATCCCGCGGCAGGTTGCTCGCCGGAACTTCGCAGCCAAGGAAAAGGCGCCCTGCATTTCGACAAGATCGCGCCAAGAATGGCAAGTCACGCGCTGAGGTGCTGGCTGAGCTCGAAGCCGCGCGCAAGGACGGAACGCTGGCGCTGATCCAGCGCGGCGCGCCCCTGCCGATCAAGAACGCCGGCCCTGCGAAGTCGCGCCAGCAGGTCATCGACGAGATGCGCAGCGAGTCGCCCAAACAGCGCCGGGCGCGCATGGAACTGACGACCGGCGGCTGAGCCTCGGCCTCATCCGTGGCGGCGTGGATGGCTCTTGGCGGAGCCGCCTCGCCGCTTGCGCTTCGCGGCGCCCTGGCTCTTCGCGAGTCGCTGTTCCCGGCGCTGGCTGCAACTGCGTTCTGGCGCGGGGACCGGGAGCGGATGACGCCTGCGCCAATACCGGTAGGCGAACCAAGCCACGAAGCCGGCGACGAGAAAGCCCAGCCACATCCAGGCAATCGTCTGGGCCAGGTTCGTGTCGGACAGTAGTCTGCGCATGCCAAGTCCGCGTACCGGGTTTGGAGGCGCACCGGGCCGGCGGCTGGCGCCCGTCGGCGGGGGCGCTCCTCACCCGACATCGGCCACGAGCCGCAGCGGCATCGCACGCTGGCGGGACTCCGCGGCATCGCCGCGTTCAAGGCGGTAGTTGCTGCCCCAGACCCAGACGCTGCCGATCACCTCGACGAAGACAACTTCCCCCGCCGCGCCGGCGATGTCCAGGGTGGCCGAGCCCTCGGGCCACGTGACGGCGAGGCGGTGACTGCCGGCAGGCAAGCGCCAGCGCGCGAAGGACTCAGGCACCGTATCGACCGATGAAGCACCATCGCTGCTGACCCGCACCACATTTTTGGCATCACCCCAGCGCTTGCGCACCAGATAGACCGTCAGCTGGCCAGGTGCCGGGTCGAAGCGCTTGGCATCGGCTTCGACCGCCTCGGAGGGGATCGGTGTCGGCGTGCAGGTGAGCGTCGGGCGATAGCTCCTGCCGATGCGGTAGCAATAGGTGCCATCGGCGTTCGCCGGCCGCAGTGGCTTGGTCATGCAACCGGCCGTCAGCAGCGCAGAGCTACCCGCGGCAAAGAGCAGAGCGCGGCGGCGTGAGGGTTTCATGATTGCGTTCCTTTCGGTGCGATGGAAACAGTCGGGCGCGATGGTCAGCCGGTCTACTTCAGCGTGAATCGCGCGGCGACCGCGGGCTTGCCGTTCAGCGCCACGTCGGCCAGCACCTTGGTACCGGCGCCGACCTTGAAGCTGCCTTTGGCTTCGAGCTTGTCGCCCGCCAGCGCCAGCGGCGCCTCGGTCTTGTCGTTGCCGTTGAACACCGTGACCTTGCCGGTGGCGCTGGTCAGCTTCATCGGCTTGCCGTGGTCGCTGACGTGGATGACGATCAGGTCGGGCTTGGCCACGAGTTCCATGTCGCCGGCCTTGGTTTCGACGACGACGCCGCCATGCTTGGGCTTGTGGTCGTCGGCGGCGAAGGCGGGCAGGGCCGCGGCGGCGGCGAGCAGCAGAGTCGTGAGAAGGTGCTTCATCGAGATTCCTTGGGGGTGGGTGAAAGAGATGGCTGCGATCAGTGGATCGGCGTCGCGCTGACCACGTCGATGACGGTGATCCAGCCGGCGACGGCCTGGCCGGTGCGCGCGGCTTCCACCAGCGCGGCCGAGAGGGCCTCGACCTCGCTGTCCTCGCACAGCAGTTCCAGCTTGTATTCGTTGACGACCTCGTCGCCGAGGTCCATCGAGTAGTGCTTCTCGTCGCTGTCCAGCGGCAGCAAGCGAGCCCTTGACGATGTAGACGGCCAGGTTGTGGCGGCGGCCACCGCGCTCGCCGCCCCAGGCCGGGTTGTCCTTCAATGCCGCTATTACGTCGGCGATGCGGCTGCGATGTACGTAGGCCTTGATTTCCTTCATGGCGTCTCCTGGGTGGGTTGCGGTAGCACGACTGCTGGCGGTTGTTCGGCGTCTTCGGCCGCGTCGCGCGCGCGCTGCTTCGCTTCGGCGCGCGACTCCGACCATTCGTAGATCAGCGGCAGCAGCAGCAGCGTCAGCAGCGTCGAGGTGATCAGGCCGCCGATCACCACGGTGGCCAGCGGGCGCTGGGTCTCGGCGCCGACGCCGGACGAGATCAGCATCGGCACCAGCCCGAGGATCGCCACCGACGCCGTCATCAGCACCGGCCGCAGGCGCAGCGCGGCGCCCTGGCGCACGGCGTCGCGGATCGACAGGCCATGCTTGCGCTGGTCGTTGAGGAACGAGACCAGCACGATGCCGTTGAGCATCGCCACCCCGAACACCGCGATGAAGCCGATCGCCGACGGCACCGACAGGTACTGCCCGGTGATGAACAGCCCGACGATGCCGCCGATGATCGCGAACGGCACGTTGGCGATGATCAGCGTGGCGTGGCGCACCGAGTTGAACGCGGTGTACAGCAGGATGAAGATCAGGCCGATGGTCAGCGGCACGATCACGCCCAGGCGCTCCATCGCGCGCTGCTGGTTCTCGAAGGCGCCGCCCCATTCCACCCAGTAGCCGGTGGGCATCTTCACCTTGGCCTGGATCGCGGCGTTGGCGTCCTTGACGAAGCTGTCGACGTCGCGGCCCTGCACGTCCATCTGCAGCACCGCGTAGCGCTGCAGCGCCTCGCGGCGCACGAAGGTGTAGCCCTCGGCGAGCTCGATCTTCGCCACCTGGGCGAAAGGCACGATCGCGCCTTCGGACGTGCGGATCGGGATCGCCGCGATGGCCGACGGGCTGTTGCGGAATTCCTCTGGCAGCCGCACCGCGATCTCGAAGCGGCGCGTGCCTTCGATCAGCGTCGAGACCGCCTTCGCCGCCGATGCCGGCCTGCACGATGGCGAGGATGTCGTCGGCGTTCAGGCCGTAGCGGGCCGCCGCCTGGCGGTCCACCTTGATGACCATCTGCGGCTTGCCCTTGTTGGCCTCGGCCGACAGGTCCGCCACGCCGGGCACGGCGCCGACCACGCCCTTGAGCTGCGCGGACAGCTCCTCGAGCTTGTCCAGGTCCTCGCCGTAGACCTTCAGCGCCAGCGTCGCGCGCACGCCGGAGATCAGTTCCTCCACGCGCATCTGGATCGGCTGGGTGGCACCGAACACCGCGGTCTGTACCTCGCCTTCGAGGAACTCCTGCATCTCGCGGCCGAGCGCGGCATACGACTGCTTCGTCGGCCACTCGTCCTTGGGCTTCATGTCCAGCAGGACTTCCATGTAGTTGACGTCGGCCGTCTCGCCCTTCTCGGCGCGGCCGATGGTGGCCAGCACCGAGTTCACCTGCGGGTACTTCTTGCGCAGGGCGGCGTCCATGACGTTGGCCACGCGGATCGATTCGTCGAGCGAGGTCGAAGGGATGCCGACGACGCGGAACATGATCGCGTCCTCCTGCAACGTCGGCATGAACTCCTTGCCGAGCAGCGGGAAGAGGGCAAGCGCGCCGACCAGCAGCGCGACCGCTGCGCCGACGACCGTCTTCTTGCGGTCGAGCGCCCAGTCCAGCAGCGGCAGGTAGAGCTTCTTCGCGCTGCGGACCAACCAGGTGTCCTTCTCCTCCTTGGGCTTGAGGATCAGCGCGGCCAGCACCGGCACCAGCGTCAGCGACAGCAGCAGCGAGCCGGCCATCGCGAAGGTGATGGTCAGCGCCATCGGCTTGAACAGCTTGCCTTCCAGCCCCGTCAGCGAGAACAGCGGCAGGAACACGACGATGATGATCAGGATGGCGAAGGCGACCGGGTTCGCCACCTCGCGCGCCGCTTCCAGCACCACGTGGGTGCGGTTGATCGGCCGGCCCGACTCGCGTGCGTGCGAGAGCAGGCGGAAGGCGTTCTCGACCATCACCACCGCGCCGTCGACCATCATCCCGATGCCGATCGCCAGACCGGCCAGCGACATCAGGTTGGCCGACATGCCGACGCGCTGCATGCAGATGAACGCGAACAGCATCGCCAGCGGCAGCGTGACGATCACGACGATGGCGGAGCGGAACTCGCCGAGGAACAGGAACAGGATCACCGCGACCAGGATCGAGCCTTCGATGAGCGCGTTGGTCGAGGTCGCCAGCGCCTTGTCGACGATCTCGGTGCGGTCGTAGACCGCCTTCAGCTCGATGCCCTTGGGCAGCGCGGCCTGCGCGATGGCCAGCTTCTCCTTGACCGCCTTCACCACCGTTGCGGCGTTTTCGTTGATGCGCGCCAGCGCGATGCCCAGCACGGTTTCCTGGCCGTTGCGCGTGACGGCGCCGAAGCGCACGGCGGGCGCCTCCTTGACGTCGGCGACGTCGCGCACGTAGATCGGCGCGCCGTTGCGCTCGGCCACGACGATGGTGCCGATGTCGGCCGCGTTGCTCACCAGGCCAAGACCGCGCACCAGGTACTGCTCGACGCCGATGTTGAGGAATTGGCCGCCGACCTGCTTGTTGTTTGCGGCCAGCCGCTCCATCACCTCCTTGAACGACAGCCCGTACTTGACCAGTCGCCGCGGGTCGATCTGCACCTGGTACTGCTTTTCGTGGCCGCCCCAGGTTGTCACGTCATCGACACCCGCCGCGGTGCGAAGGATGAGCCGCACGGTCCAGTCCTGCAGCGTGCGCAGGTCCATCGCGCTGAGCTTCTTGTCGGCGTCCTCGATCGTGTACCAGAACACCTGGCCCAGGCCCGAACTGTTCGGGCCGAGCTCCGGCTCGCCGTAGCCCTCGGGCAGGCGGCCCTTCACCTCCTGCAGCTTCTCGCCCACCAGGCGGCGCGCGAAGTAGATGTCGACGTTGTCCTTGAAGTACACGCCGACGTAGGACAGGCCGAACAGCGACACCGAGCGGACGACTTCCACGTCCGCCAGGCCCGCCATCGCGGCTTCGATCGGAACGGTGAGCAGCTTCTCGATGTCCTCGGCGGCGACGCCGGGGGACTCGGTGTAGATGTTCACCTGCGCCGGCGTCACGTCGGGGAAGGCGTCCACCGGCACCTGCCGGTAGGCCATGGCCCCGAGGCCGATCAGCACGGCGAAGGCCACCAGCACCAGCACCTTGTAGCGCAGGCTGGCATCAACGATTGCATTGAGCATGGTCCGTGGTCCTTCTCAATGCCCGTGGCCGAGCTGGGATTTCAGCTTGCGTGCCTTGAGCGCGTAGGCCCCGGAGGTGACCACCTGGTCACCGGCCTTGATGCCCGACTTGAGCACCGTGCGGCCACCGACACGCTCGCCCGGTTCGACCTGGCGTGCCTCGTACGCCCCCTGCTCATAGACGAAGACGGTCGGCTGGCCCTCCAGCAGCACGATGGCCGCGTCCGGCAAGCGATGCATCGCGCTTGTCGCCGCCGGCCTCGATGGTCGCTGTGGCGAACATCTCGGGCTTCAGGCGGCCATCGGCGTTGGCGACCTCGATGCGGGCCGCGATGGTGCGGGTGTCCTTGTCGAGCATCGCGCCGATGTGGCCTACACGCCCGCTGAAGGTCTCGCCGGGGTAGGCCGGGACCGTCACCTTGGCGTTCGCCCCGATCCGAACCTTGGCCAGCGCCGCTTCGGGCAGGTCGGCCTGGATCCAGACGCGGCTGAGGTCGGCGATGGTGAACATCGCCTCGCTCGGACTGCCCAGTTCGCCCAGCGTCACCTTCTTCTCGATGACGGTGCCGGCAAACGGCGCCGTGACGGCGAAGCCGGCGACGCCGCTTCCGCTGGCCGCCTGCGCGCCACCGAGCAGGCGCAGACGATCTGCGGCGTTGCGCACGGCGGCGGCCGCCTTGTCCCGGTCGGCCTGGGCGCGCAGGAAGTCCTTGCGCGGGATGATCTCCTCGGCGTTCAGCGACTCGGCGCGCTTGAAGTCGGCCTCGGCGATGCGCAGCTCGGCCTGGGCCTGAGTCCAGGTGGCGTGGGCCTCGGCGACATCGACGCTGTCGAGCGTGGCCAGCGTCTGCCCGGCGCGCACGCGGTCACCCAGCTTGGCCGGCGCCGAGGTGATGCGGCCTTCGATGCGCGGCGCGACGCGAGCCAGACGATCCTGGTCGGGCCGGATCGTGGCGGTCACCTGGATTGTTTCGCCGAGCGCCTCGGCCTTGATCGCCTCGACCTTCACGCCGGCGCGCTCCGCCTCTTCGGCGGTGAGGGTCAGTTCCTCGGCGCCTTCGGCGTGCTCGTCCTTCTTTTCGCCGGCATGCTCGGCATGCTTGTCGCCTTCGGCGGCATGTTCGTCCTTGGCTCCGCCCTTGCCGCAGGCGGCGAGCGAGAGAGCGACGGCTACGGCCATGACCACCGTGGCCAGGCGCTTCGGACGCCCCGCGTCGTCTTGCAGCGTGATCATCGTGCGCTTCCTTCCTGCGACCAGCCGGCCGCGTTTTCGAGTTCGATTCGGGTGATGTGGAATTCGGCCAGCGCCTCGTTCAGGTCGCGTTCGGCGTCCAGCGCCTGGCGGTTGACGAGCAGTTGGTCGAGCAGGCCGATCTGCCCCGCCTGCCGCGACTTGGCGGCGAGCTGCTGGTTGTCGGTGGAGGCGGCGAGCATCGCGCGCTGCAGGCGCGCCACGCGCTCGCGCTGGCTGTCGAGCCGGCTCCACAGGCGCCGCACCTGGGCCTGGCGTCGCGCGTCGCGCTCGCACGCTCGATCTCGGCCTGTGTCGCCTCGCTCAGCGCCTGACCGATCGCGGCATCGTTGCGCTTGAACAAGGGCAGTGGCACCGAGAGCGAGAGCGTCGTCACGCGCTCGCGGCCATCGGCCGGGCCTTCGCGGCCGACGTTCAGCCCGACCGTGACGTCCGGATAGCGGCTGGCCCGTTCGACGCCGACCCGTGCACGGGCGGCGGCTTCGCGCGCGGCCAGGGCGCGCTGCCTGGGCAAGGCCTGCGCCGATGCCAGCAGTTGCTCGAGGCCATAGGGCAGGGGCGCGCCGCTCGGCACGCCCAGGTCGCCGACCACCTCGGGCACGGCCGAGGGCGGCAGTTGCAGGGCGGTGGCGAGTTCGCCCTTGGCGTCCTGCAGATGCTCTTGCGACACCGCCAGCGCATTGCGGGCGCGCTCGGCCTCGATCAGCGCGACGTTGGCATCCAGGCGCGTGTCTTCGCCCGCGCTGCGCCGCTTGGCGACCGCCTGCGCGGTGCTGTCGAACAGCTCGACCGAACGTTGTTCGAGCCGCACCCGCCGCTGCGCGGCGAGCACCGCGTGGAATCGCAGGGCCGCTTCGGCGCGTGCCTGGCGCCGCGCATCCTCGATCTCGGCGCGCAAGGCCTCCATCGATGCGGAAGCGGCCTCGCGGCGGCGGGCCTGTTGTCCACCGATCTCGATCGGCTGGGCGATGCCCAGACCCCACTCGCTGGCGCTGCCGTCGGGCGCGGTGGCGCGGCGCCGCGTGCGCTCGACGCTGAGCTCGGGGTTGTTGAAGAGGAGCGACGCGGCTTCGCGACGGGAGCCTTCCGCGGCTGCCAACTGGGCCTCGCGGGCGCGCAGGGCGGGACTGGCGGTTTCTGCCAGCCGCAGCGCCTCGGCAAGCGTCAGCGGGCCTACGCCTGCGGTGGTCTGCGCACGCGCGGGTACGGTCGAGGCAGCCAGCACGAAGGCCAGCGCCAGGAGTGGGAATCGCATCGAATCATCCTTCTGGTCTCACGACAGAAGCGATTCGGGGCGATGTGGGAGATGTCGTCGGTCAGTCCGCGAGCGAGACCATCACCACGCCGCCGCCGAATCGCGCGGCAGGAGCGGAATAGGCTCGATCCGGGCGCTGGGGGCCGGCCGGAATGTGGGAGTCGTAACGAGGTTCCGGGTGCCCCATGGTGTTGCCATGAGGCAGCGCTTCCACGGCAGGGGTGGCCGCGGGCATGAACGCGGAGCAGCCCAGATGGCAGCTCTCGCAGTCGGCATGGAACGCGCCGGTGGCGTCGTCAGCATCGTCGGTGGCCGAGACAAGCTCGCCGCCGGCCTGGTGCTTGTGCTCATGGTGGCCGAAGTGCTTCTTGGTCGAGACACCGGTTTCATGCGCGCAATACGGCGCCGCCGAGCCCCAGACCAACTGGAACGGCACGACGAACAACAGGAATGCGAACACCCAACGACGCATGATTCAGATTCTAGACTGGCAGGAGCGGCCCCGGCCCGCAGCGCCGGCCGGGCAAACCGCGACGTTGTGCGGTTCAGCATCGGCTGCTGCTCCGTTGCGGGGGCGCGCGATCGTGGCTGGGCACTTTCGGATTCTCCAGATCCCGTGTATTCCGGATCGGATCAGCCCATGGGGCGGACCGAGTTCAAAGCCGCTTGGCGAGGGCCATCGAGATGCCGGACAAGGCTCGTTCGGACGGCGACGCCTGGTCCGGGTGCGTTGCAGCGCCGCGACGCACGGCAACCGCCATCGGTACACCCGACAGATTGGCGGCTTGCGTCTGGCCGTCGGAATGTGCGCGCGCATCGAGCCGTTTGGCGGCGTTCATCGGTATGCCGGTCAGTGGCGCATCTGCCGACCCAGGCGCTGCGTGCGCATAAGTGCCGAGCGTCGAGAGGGCCAGCAGTAGAGCAGAGGATTTCATGGGTTGGGTAGGCAGGACGGGGCGCCGGACACGAAAGCGTGTCGAACCTGCGTCGGGGTTGGAGGCCGCCCGCAATCTACGCAGCCGCAATCAACAGAAGTCTGTCGGGAACATGACAGGCCTGTCATGTTTTGTCAGAGACACCTCAAGGCTTCACTCTCATCGTCATGCGCGTTCGGCGGCGCCGCCTGTCGACCCGACGGGCTTCCGTTCGTCGAGATCATGCAATCGGGCTTATGTTCGGGCTCTTGGGCCCAGCAGTTTGTGCACGCCGGTGCTATGCAGTCCGGCGGCAATTCAAAGTGTTCGAATCGCCGAACTGCATAGTGCAGACTCTTCGATGCGGTTCGCGCAATCTGATCCGGCCGGCATACCAGAACAGAGGGGACAGCGGCTAGGGTGGGGCTGCCCGATTCCATGCGCTCGCTGAGGCCTCGAGCACGGGCAGACTTGCCGCACGGAAGGCGACCTCTTCCCGGGTCCCCGAAGCCACTGGGCGCATCCGCCACAAGCTGGTCCGCCCTGCAACGCAACGCGCACGCGGCAGTCCTCGCCACGCCCTCGAAGATCAGAGCGTTCGTCCGGCCAGTCCGGCTATGCAACGATGGACCCGTCACACGGGTGCGGCAGAATGTCGTCGCGTCATCCAATCGCAGGATGCGCAATGCGGCAAGGAGCACCAGTCTAGAGTTGGTCGAGCGCGTCGCTCGACTCGACGAGGTCCGTGCGACGTACGCTGACGAGGTCTGCCGGGGGACCGACGCAAGAACTCGAGGAGGGGCAAGATGGCGACCAAGCAGAAGGCTCGTACGGGCAAAACTGCCCTCAAGGCGGCAAAGAAGCCGGCCGCGCCGAAGACCACAACGGCCAAACGCGCCGCCCAGGCCAAGCCTGTCGCCAAGAAGGCGACAGGCTCCTTCAGAGGCGGGGCGCAGGTCGCGGCACCGGCAGCATCGTTTGCTCTCAAGTTCCCTCTCGGGAATGACGCTCGGGTTGTGCTCGACGGTTTGAGCCGTTCTGTGATCGACTCGTTCCTGACCAGAACCAACAAGGCTCCCAAGGACCAGTCGCTCGAAGATCGCGCCATAGTGCAAGTCAAGAAGGGCGGCCGATGGGTGGGTGTTCCGGGCGTCGACGCTGGTGGACTTGCTGCCGCAGCGATGGCGGCAACCGGCGATCCGGTGGTGACGTTGCCGTTAAGCGGCGTGGCCGCGACGGGCTATCCAGCGCCAGCCGTGAGTGCTGTGGCGGGCTTCGCTGCAAGCGAAGCCGGGTTTCTGGGTGGTTTGCCCGCCCGACTCGCGGGCATCGCTCAGGGTGAGTTGCAAGGCCTGCATCGAATGGCCGGCGGCCGACCTGCCACGATGGATGCGAGGTTGATGCTGGCCATCATCAATCGCGAACGAGGCAAGCAGGCGCTGTCGATTACTTCGGCTAGCAGCAACGAAGTGGCGGTCGTCGCCCGAGTCGCGGATGCGGCGTTATGGCGAGAGTTGCCGGACGTCCTCCCCGGAGCGCAACTCGGGATGACGCCCGATGGTTCTGCCATCGTCACCGGTCGAGTGGCCATCGATAGGATCGAGGTGGTGCGTGCAGACGCTGCGGTCCGCAGCCTCAAGGCCTCGCAGCTGGTCCGGCCCCAATTGGAGGCGACAACCCGCACCATGCGTGTCCGCGCGGACCTCCTGCCAGCTGGCGTCAAGCCGAAGGGCGGTGCGGGAGCGGTGGTCGGAATCGTCGACTTCGGCGGTGACTTCGCCCACCGGAACTTCCGCAAGGCCAACGGCAAGACTCGACTGCTGGCCATCTGGAACCAGGCAGGCGTCGCCCAGGCCGACAGCCCCTTCAATTACGGCCGCTTGCATACCCAGCAAGAGATCGATGCGGCGCTGCTTTCGTCCGATCCGTACGCCGCGCTCGGGTACGGTCCTCGTCCGGATTCGCCCTTCGAGCGAGGTTCCCATGGCACGCATGTGATGGACATTGCCGCCGGGAACGGGCGCGGAAGCGGCCTGGTCGGTGTGGCGCCCGAAGCCGACCTGGTGTTCGTCGAGGCATCCGTGAACGACATCGCATGGCAGGGGCCCGATGTGGTGAAGAACTCGTTCGGTGACTCGGTCCAGATGCTGGAGGCCATTCGGTTCATCTTCGACCTTGCCGGCGACAGGCCTTGCGTCGTGAATCTGAGCCTCGGGACCAACGGCGGGCCGCACGATGGAAGTTCGCTGGTCGAGCAGGGCATCGATGCCATGGTCAGCGAAAAGCCCAACCGTGCCGTCGTGATCGCAGCCAGCAACTCGCAGGGCGACGGCATCCACACGTCGGGTCAGGTTGCCGCGTCCGGCGTCGTCGAGAACCTCGTCTGGCGGGTCCGGGACCAGGTCGGCGGCGAGGCGGAAGTTTGGTTCTCCGGGGCTCAACGGCTCGAGCTCAGCCTGATCGGCCCCGACGGAACCGTAGTACTGGACGCGCTCCAGCCGGGGAACACGGCTGAAATCGCAGACGAGCAGGGAAAGCTGGCAGTCTTCGCCAGCAGTCGGCTTGCCGAGCCGAACAACGGCGACAACGTGTTGGGTATCTATCTGGCGCCAGGCACTGCCGGTGGCGATTGGACGATCCGGCTTCGCTCGGTGGATGGCGACGCGGTCGACTACCACGCCTGGGTCGAGCGGCTGGACTCCGCACAGTCGTCGTTCGCTCGGCCTGTACCAACGCACACCTTGGGGTCGATTTCGACAGGGCGGCTGTCGATCGTGGTGGGTTCATACGACGCGCACAAGACCTCTTTTCCGATCTCCAGTTTCTCCTCCTCGGGACCCACACGAGATGGGCGAGAGAAGCCGGAGATCTCCGCGCCCGAGGGTTCGTGATCGCGGCGCACTCGCGCACCGGAACGGGGGTCGTCCGAAAGTCCGGGACCAGCATGGCGGCGCCGGCGGTCACCGGCTTGGTCGCGCTGATGTTGGCCGAAGCAACTCGAAACGGGGTCCAACTGTCGATCAACGACATCCGCGCCAAGCTAGCCGCCGGTGCGGAGAAACTGCCGCCGGCGGCGGGAGCCTGGGATCCGCGCTATGGTGCTGGGCGGGCGTCGGCGGATGCGATCTGACGCCAGGTAAGCGGCGTGGACGCGTCTTGGGGTTTGCGCTATGCTGGCTCAGTTCCATCGAGAGGATCTTGGTTCGCAAGCTTGTATCCACACGACGGGGCCCCAACTGACGGACCATGGCGATCGACCTTTCCAAGTTGCGCAAACTCGAGACGCCGTCGGCGTCAGTGCAGTCACGTCGGCCGTCCGACGACGAGAAGATGGTCGTGCTCGTCAAGCTGCGGCAGGGGTTCGCTCGGCCCAGCTATCTTGTTCCTCGCGGCGAGATCTCGGCAGCGATGTTCTCGACCGAGGTTCCTGCCTCGGCGCTGCAGCGCATCGAGTCCGATCCGGCCGTCGAGTCCGTCTCCATCTCGAAGCTTCTTCCCAGCATTCGCTGAGGCCGCGACTGCCGGTCTCAGCAGACGAGCGGGCGCAACAAGCACTGATGCATGCGCCGTAGGCGTTTCCGCCGTTTCGCTGCGCCGGAAACGCTTGAACGTCGGGCCTGCACGGGAAGTGAATTCGGGAGGGGATCCGCATGCGAAGACTTGATGCGTCGTCCAGGGCCGCTGTCAGGGCAGTCATCGACGCCCATCTGCCCGAGTTGAAGACCCTGCCTGGATTCGTGGGCGCGGAGCCAGGCTTTCCGGTCGTCGACGGGCGCATCCTGCGCGAGCCGGCGATCCTGGTCTTCGTGTCCCACAAGAAGCCCCCTTCCGAAATACTGGTCGAAGATCGGGTGCCGCGCCAACTGGGTCTCTTCCGTGTCGCTGTCTTGCAGGCCGATCCCTGGCGGCAGCTTGAAGCCAAGCTTGCAACCGAAGGCTCCGAGATCGACCTGGCAGCGGATGCCGACAGCCTGTCGTACGAGGGCATCGAGGGCGACCCCATCGACATGGAACACCAGGTGGAAGGCACCTTGCTGTGTCATCTCGGCCCGGACGCGGGGTGGCCTGTCTTGAAGCCATTCCTGGAAGCAACCCAATCGTCCCTGACCGTCGCGATGTACGACTTCAATGCGGCCTACATCGCCAAGACCTTCATCGACACCGTCCGCGATGGAGAGGTCAAGGCCGCACTCACCTGGGACGACAGCATGACCGCGCCGGAAACCGAGATCCGTGCGCAAATCAGACGGCGCTTGAAGAACCGGCTGGACGGCGCGATCATCCAGTGCGGGTCAGGGCGCCGCTTCGCGTCTGCCTACCATGAGAAGGTGGCCGTTAGGGACCACGCCTCGTTCTGGCTGTCCAGCGGCAACTGGAGCAAGCGAAGCCAGCCGGACATCGATCCGATTGGCGACCCCGCGACGGCCAAGGGCATGTACTCCGCCGGCAATCGTGAATGGCATCTCATCGTGGACGATGAAGTCCTGGCCAAGCTGTTCGAGCGCTACATCCACCACGACCTTGATGCCGCCAAGGCGGATCTCGAGGCGGGCGATCCCGGCGTCGCCCTCGACGCCCAGGGCGGGTGGCGCTTTCCCGATGTACTCGTGCCGATCGAATCGTTGACCGCCGAATCCGGACCGGTACTCGCGACCGTTGAGCCGATCGCGCCGGTGGCCCTGCCTTCGGTGCCGCGGCGCTTCAAGGTGCAGCCCCTGTTGACGCCGGACAACTATGTAGGACGGGTGACGGATTGGTTGGCCTCGGCTCGCCGTTCGATCTACTTGCAGTTTTCGTACATCACCTACTCGGACAAGCCATCGGACGAGCGCTTCACCCAGCTTCTGCTGCGCCTCGCAGAACTCAGCTACAAGCCGGGGCTGGACATGCGCATCATCGTGGGCAACAACGGTGCTGCCGACAAGATCCGGCGACTGGCGGAGGCCGGATTCAACGAGGCGGTGTTTCGAGTGCAGAGCAACGTGCACAACAAGGGCATCATCGTGGACGGGGCGTCCGTACTGGTCAGCAGTGCCAATTGGTCTGGGGACGGTGTGCTGCGCAACCGCGACGCCGGCTTGATCGTGCACGACCGCGAGGTTGCCGGCTACTTCAGCCGCGCGTTTCTCGAAGACTGGGAGTCGAGGGCCAGGCCGACGCTCGCAGACGATGCGCCCGTCCTGATCGCTCCGGAAGACGGCAGCACGCCTTCAGGCATGGTGCGCATGTCTTGGCGCGACTATTTCAGCTGATCCGAGGGCCAGTCGCGCCTCGGGGGCGCTGTATCAGTCCGGTGCGCGGGCTCGACCGCGTGCCCACACGATCCTGCCTCGGATGACGCTGTAGTGGCTGCGACATCCGCGCTTGCGCCACACCGACGGATGCAGCGAAATCTCACCGGCCCGATTGACGCTCGCCCTCCAGCGCGGCCTGTCGGTCGGAATCAGGCTCAGCGACACCAACGCGTGGCAGCCGCAAGGACAGACCATCGCCGCCGACCATGCCTCGGCCCCGTCGCCGATGAGGTAGACGACGCCCGGTGAAGGTTCGTCGGGGGCATCTTCGACACGCTCCCAGCGATAGCGCGCGGTACCCAGCGTGAGTCGCCGGATCCATGAGGGCAGGGCGAGTTTCCAGCTCATGCGCCACCACTCAGTTCAGGCCAATCCAGCAGCGGCTCGACATCGCCCCGCCCCGCATGTCGCGAGAGCACGGAACAGGGCTCGCCGTCGGCCTCGTGCTCGAAGATCCCGTGGCTCAGGCTGATCCGGGTCACCGCATGTTCGGCGTTCGGATCGAGTCGGTAGGGATGCAGGCGGGCAAGCAACTCGTTGACGGCCAGGCTGGCAATCAGGGTGTTGAGCTGGACGACAGCAGGGCGATCTTCCTGGACTCCGCGAAGATAGCCTTCGTCGAGCAGGCGCTGGTACTGCTGCGGGTCGGTTCGCATCATTCCCGCCGCACGCACCTGCTCGAGCGAGTACACGTGTCGACTCAACAGGCTCGATCCGCCCGGTTGCAGGTAGTGCACCGAGCCGCACACCTGGTTCACACCGCCGAGGCCATCGGCTTCGATCTTGACGCCGAGGTCGAAGTACGGGATCAGATAGAAGGCGGCGAGCTTGTTGAGCAAGTGTCTGCCGTCAACGGTGTCCATGCAGCCGAACAGCACGTCGCAACTGGCGAGTTCGCGCACGACGGCCGAGTCGAACAGGGTGGATGCGAGCGTTCGCACCGACGTTCCCAAGCCCATCGCGGCGATGGCGCGCGCGGCGACGTCCACCTTGAGCCGCCCCTGTTCGGCATCGGCCCGCGTGGTGTTGGCGATCCGGTTCAGGTTCTTGTCCTCGACGTGGTCCGGATCCACGAGCACCAGCGCGCCGACGCAGTTGCGCGCCAGTTGCTCGATCACCGGGCTGCCGGTTCCCGAGCAACCGACAACGCCGACCTTGAGCTGCCGGAGCCGCTCAAAGGTCCCGCCACCGAAGGTCTGGGCGATTCGGCGACCGTGCTCCGGGACAGCGGCCGTCCCGTTGCCGCTGTGAAATCGCTCGATGTCATCACCGACGACGTTGACGGCTTGCAGCGGCTCGAACAGTCCGTCTTTGGTCACGACGCGACCGAACAGTCGGCCGTCGTCCATCAGGATCGCGCTGGCGTGCACGGGTGCGTCATCGACCCAGCCATAGAGGGAAGGAAAGAGCAATCGGTCAGACTCATCGTCCGTTTGCGAGAAGCGGTCATAGCCGCGGTGGCCGTGGATCTTCACGACGGCCAGGCCGTGCTTGTCGGCCACTGCGAGCCAGGGCACGATGAGTTCGGTCGGCCAGGTCACCGCGTCCGGCCGCCGATCGCAAGCCTCGTGGGGAATCAGGTGGATCTGGCGAACCAGAAGCCGCAAGGGCGTGCCGCCACATGCCAATCCACACAGGAGGATGGCGACAGCCTCGCAGCCGTCTTCGGGGAGCAAGTGCCGAGTCAGTTCGGCGCGCTGCCGCGCGGTCAGGGTCAGGGTGACCGACATGGTCAGGCCTTGTTCGCTTCTCGCTCGAGCCACTCCTGGATCAGGGCGAAGTGTGTGCTGAGGCTGTCGATTCCCGGACGCCAGGGGTTCATCGGCGTGCGGTGACGGCTCCAGCGCTGCCAGATCGTGCCGTCGAAGGGCTCATCACAGATGGCATTGATCTGCCGGCCCGACGCGAGGACCAGGGCGGGTCGGAAGTACGCCATGTCGATCTGCACGTCGGGGTAGCCCGGCTCGATGCGCACGCTCACCGCGACGCTGGGCACCGTGTATCCGGCGGGAACGGGCAGGCCGTGCACGATCACCCGGCGTTGGCCGGGATCCGTCACCAGCTCGAAAGTCAGCCCCAGTCCGTCGAGCCATTCCTGATCCTCGGCGGGCAGCGAGAACTGGCGGCGCGGCGCATCAAGCCCCTCGGTCTGGTCCAGGGGGAGTGTCACGAAGCGCTCGACGCCAGGCGCACGCAAGTCGACCGGCTCGTCCAGGGCAACGCGCTTGGGCTGGGTTCCGGGAAGCTTGATGTAGATCGCGAACTGCTCCGGCGGCAGCTTTCCTGCCTGTACCAGCAGCTGACGGCCGGTCACGACAGGCTCGGTCAACACAAACAGGGTCTTGTCGATCATCACGCGGTATTCGCGCTTGCGGCGGGCATCGTCGTCCGCGCCGGATTCGGGTGCTTGGGATTCGTTGGTGCTCATGGTGTAGCCTCTTTCAGTCCGGCGCCGCCCTGGCACCTAACAACGCATGCGCGTGAGGCCGGGCCTCTCGGACACCTGCAAGAAAATCTTGTCTCCTGCTGTCCGAGCCCGTGACCGTCGCGCGCATACAGTCTCGTGAACCCGCCCAACCTCACAGAAGCAGCTTCGGGTTTCGTCTCCACCGATGAGGTGGCTGCAGTCTTGGAGCGGCTTTCCGCGGTGGACTCCGCGCGTCTGGCCCAGCTCGCCCGCCTGCGCTGCCTGGGGGCAGTCGGCCTGGAGTGGCGGGACCTGCTCCATGAGGCGTTCATCCGGGTTCTGGATGGTCGCCGCCGTTGGCCGCGCGACGTGCCCTTTGTGGCGTTCATGGCCCAGAGCATGCGCAGTATTGCCTCGGAGACCCGGCAGGCGGACCTGGTCGAGTTCGGTGCGCTCGGGGAACATGAGCCGGGGGACGAACAGGGAATTGTCAATGTGCTGGCCAAGACGGACATTACGCCGGAGCGTGAGATGGCGGGCCGCCAGATGCTGCTCGAGATCGAAGCGCTGTTCGCAGGTGACGCAATAGGGCTTGCCGTCCTGGAGGGCATTGCCCGTGGCGATTCGGCCGGCGAGGTGCAGGCGCAGCTCGGGCTGGACCCGACGGCTTATGCCAGCACATTGCGTCGCATCCGCCGGCGCCTGACCAGCTACTTGCTGCCAACTGAAGTGTGAGAGCCAAGATGATCAAGACAAACCACCCTGAGCGACTGATCGACGCCATGGAGGCCATGATCCTGGCGGCTGACGCCGACGACTTGCTGTCGGCTCCTGCGGAACGGTTGTCAGCGGCTGCCCTGGAAGTGCGCGAGATCGCCAGTCGTAGCCTGGCCTCGCGTGCTGATCGGTCCAGTTTTGCGCAGCCACGCAACAGCGGTAGGAGTTCGCGAGGCCCCGGTCCTTTGATGGACTACTTGAAGCGACTCGTCACCGCCCGCCCGGAGGTCTCGCCGAACCTCGCGGCCGCGTTCGCGGCGGGCAAGTCACCGAGCCAGGAGGAGGCCGAGGCGCTGGCCGTCGAACTGTTGAAGGCTCGGCTTAGCGGGCCCAAGACAAGTCGCAAGCGACGCACTGAGGGCTCGCGCGGTTGAGGCCCTGGGCCGGTACGGGAGGGAGAGGGAATGACCGCAGAAGGCGTCGTGATGAACCGATTGGGTGTGGCGCTGGCCAGCGACAGTGCGGCCAGCGTCCTCGTCGGGGGCAGAACCAAGCTCTACCACGCGGACAAGCTCTTCATGCTGTCCAACGTGCGACCTGTCGCGGTCATGGTCTACAACAGTTCGTCGCTGCTCCAGGTGCCGTGGGAGACCATCATCAAGGCCTTCCGGGCTGAACTGGGCAACACGGCCTACGACACACTGGAGGAGTACGCGGCCGCCTTGATCGCGTATCTGAACCGCGGACACGGCATGTTTCCCGAGGACGTTCAGAAGGTGATGTTCCTGCACACGTTGGGCGTGCTCTTCAAGGAGATCGATCGCGAGGTTCGGCGGGATGCGCTGGAGAAGTACTTTGCCGATGGTGCCGATGACGGACACAAGGCGCTGCGCGAGGCGGCGGCGCCTTGCATCGAGCGGGTCTTCGAAGAATGGGACGCGAGCCCGGACTTGGATGGGGCGACGTTTCCGTCGACGACGGCGATGAGTTTCGCGACTCGGCTCTCCGGTGAGATCAATCGCCTGATCAGCGAGAGCTTCTCCTACCTCGGAGCCGGCGAGGTCCAGTCCTTGACGCGGCTGGCTCGCTTGGTCATTCAGAAGCAGAAGATGGTCACAGACACCTACTCGGGCCTGGTGTTGGCGGGTTTCGGCGAGAAGCAGTTCTTTCCGGTCTTGCAGTCTTACAAGGTCGGCGGCGTGTTCGAGGGGCATTTGAAGTACGTTCTCGAGGAAACGCTGCGCGTCGATGTCGACCATCCGGCAGTCATCAAGCCCTTCGCTCAGTCGGTCACCGTGGAGGCCTTCCTCTATGGCGTCAATCCGCAGCTATACCTTGACTTCGCGAAGGCGGTGCTGGAGACCGTGTTGGGTCTGCCTGACGAGATCATCGACGGTTTCCCGGGTGCTGGAAAGAAGCGCAAAGAAGCTTACCGGGCCACGGTAGCCAATGTGGCGACTGATGCTGCCGCCGACTTGGTGGAGCAGTTCCAGGATCTGCTGAAGGCTCGACACTATGAGCCGGTACTGGCTTCGATCGCGCACTTGCCGAAGAACGAACTGGCGCATGTGGCCTCGACGCTGGTCAACCTGAGCTCCTTCCAGAAACGGGTGTCGATGATCGAAGACGAGACAGTGGGTGGGCCGGTGGACGTCGCCGTCATCACCAAGGGTGACGGATTCATCTGGGTCGATCGCAAGCACTACTTCAAACCAGAACTCAACACGCACTTCTTTCGAAACCGTCAGGCGACGCTACCGACGCCTGCTCCGGGAGACACAGAATGACGGACAAGTCCCAGCGGAATGAGAAGCTTCGTCGTGAGCAACACCTGCAGCAGATCCGCGAGCGTGCCGACAAGTTGCTCGACGAGTTGGCCAAGCGGGACCCTTTGCTGGCCCTGGCGCGTTCGCAGAGAAGGGCTGCCCAGGAGCGGCCCAACGAGATCGCCACATCCGTGTTGACGCTGCTGCGTGAACAGCTAAAACGCTGACTCCGTGGGACCCCCAGACCTCCTCGGCGGCCCTGGGTGCGGCAGGATTCCCATGGGAACAAGTCGATCCTCGTTGTTGCGACACGAGCAAGGCAGTGCGAGGCCCCCCTGCTTTTCGCGGTCAGTTGCGTGGGGCTGAAGCGTGAATCTGGCCAAGTGCTGGCCTACTGGCCGAAGTCGCTCGACTCGCGCTCAAGCGCCTCACGACCTCCGTGGAAGCCGGTGTCGCCGGCAATGTTCGCCGAGGGGCGAGCGAAGACCTCTATAGATCATCGACGTTGATCAGCGGGGGACATGCCTCGCAATGCCTCTCACGCGCCTCCAGAGCCTTCAGTGGCAACTGCCGCAGCATGCGCCTGCAGGTTTGCCGGGAGCGGCTGGGCCGGCCTGCACCGGCACCGGCGTGTAGCCAGCGTCCTGAATGGCTTCGGCCAGTTCCTCGGCGTCGGCCGATGTCGGCTCCACCTGCACCCGGTGCGAGGCCAGGTCGATCGAGACTTTGGCGTCCTTGTCCGTGGCCTTCAGCGCCTTGGTGATGGTGCTGACGCAGTGGCCGCAGGTCATGTCGTTGACTTCGAAGGTGATCATCGCTATCGCCAGTGGGGCTGTTGTTGACGGACATACTGTCGACCTTGCTACTGTTGGAAGGTCAACCGATGAACTGAAGAGACCCTGATGGCTGTAGGCAGAGACCAACGACAGTCTTGACCTTTCTATCGTTGGAACCTTGAAGATGCTCAAACGCTGAACGGCATACCGAGGCACCCATGAGCACCGCCGCACTGTCCAACCCACTCGGAATCAAGCTCCAGGTCACCGGCATGACCTGCGCCTCGTGCGTCATGCGCGTCGAGAAGACGCTCAAGGCGGTTCCCGGCGTGAAGGAGGCGAGCGTCAACCTGGCGACGGAGGAGGCATCAGTCAACGCCGATGCTTTCGTGACGGCAGCCTCGCTGACAGCGGCCGTCCGCAAGGCGGGCTACGACGTTGCCACCTCCGAGACGGTGCTCGTGGTGGAAGGAATGACGTGCGCATCTTGCGTCACACGCGTGGAGAAAGCGCTCCGCAAAGTTCCGGGGGTGTCCAGCGCCTCCGTCAACCTGGCGACCGAGAAGGCGACCATCCAGGCGCTTTCCACCGTGCCGGTTTCAGCGCTGAAGGCGGCCATCGAGAAAGCCGGCTACGCGGCGAAGGACGTTCAGCAGGACAGGCCCCACCCAACCACTCAGCTGCCGGTCTGGTGGCCAGTGGCGGTCAGCGCTGCACTGACCCTGCCGCTTGTCGCGCCGATGCTGCTGTCGCTCTTCGGCATCGAGTGGATGCTGAGCGGATGGGCACAACTGGTGCTGGCCACGCCCGTCCAGTTCTGGCTGGGCTGGCGCTTCTACCGGGCCGGCTGGAAAGCCATGCTCGCCAAGGCCGGCAACATGGACCTGCTGGTGGCGCTGGGCACCTCTGCGGCCTACGGACTGTCCGTCTACCTGCTCTTCAAGCACGCCAGGCACGGCATGCCGCACCTGTATTTCGAGGCCTCGGCGGCCGTCATCACGCTGGTCTTGTTGGGCAAGTGGCTCGAGCACCGGGCCAAGCGGCAGACCACCGACGCCATCCGCGCGTTGAACGCGTTGCGACCGACCACCGCCCGGGTCCGCCGGGACGGCGCGGAAGTCGACATTCCGGTGGAGCAGGTCGTCGTCGGTGACCTCGTCGTCGTCCGGCCAGGTGACCGCGTCGCCGTCGACGGTGAAATCGTCGAAGGGCGCAGCCACATCGACGAATCGCTCATCACCGGCGAGAGCCTGCCGGTGCCCAAAGCCATCGGCGACAAGGTTACCGGTGGCGCCATCAACGCCGAAGGCGCGCTGACCGTTCGCACGACCGCCATCGGCGCGGAGACGACGCTGGCTCGCATCATCCGGATGGTCGAGTCGGCCCAGGCCGCAAAAGCGCCCATCCAACGCATCGTGGACCGCGTGAGCGCGGTGTTCGTCCCGGTCGTCCTTGGCATCGCGCTGGCGACCTTCCTCGGCTGGGCGGTGGTCACGGGGGACTGGGAACACGCGCTCATCAACGCGGTGGCCGTGCTGGTCATCGCCTGCCCCTGCGCGCTGGGCCTGGCGACGCCGACGGCCATCATGGCCGGCACCGGGGTCGCCGCACGACACGGCATCCTCATCAAGGACGCCGAAGCCCTGGAGGTCGCGCATGCAGTCACGGTGGTCGCCTTCGACAAGACCGGTACGCTCACCGAAGGCAAGCCGTCGCTCGCTGCGGTGGCGGCGGCCGATGGTTCGAATCGTGACGACGTGCTGCGACTTGCGGCCGCGCTCCAGAAGTCGAGCAGCCATCCGCTGGCGCTGGCGGTGATGGACAAGGTGCGCGAGGAGCGACTGCCGGTCCCCGAGGCCCACGATGCGAAGGCGCTTCCCGGTCGCGGTGTCGAGGGCACTGTTCGAGGCCAGAGACTGGCCCTCGGCAGCACGCGGATGCTGCGCGAGCTGCAGTTGAACGAGGGCGATCTGCTGGCCGACGCTCAGCGGCTCGAGCGGCAGGGCAAGACGGTCTCGTGGCTTGTCGAGTCGGATGGCAAGAAGTGGCGCCTGCTCGGTTTGCTGGCGTTCGGTGACACCATCAAGCGCACCGCCGCTGCAGCGGTGGCGCGGCTCCATCAGCTGGGCATCAAGACGGTCATGCTGACCGGGGACAACAGGGGCGCGGCTGAAGCCGTCGCGAAGGAACTCGGCATCGACGAGGTTCGTGCCGAAGTTCTTCCCGGTGACAAGGCGGCCGTGGTGAAGGAACTGCGCGACGCCGGTGCCGTCGTCGCGTTCGTCGGCGATGGCCTGAACGACGGCCCGGCACTCGCTGCGGCTTCGGTGTCGTATGCGATGGCCGGCGGCGCGGACGTGGCGACCGAGACCGCCGGCATCACGCTCATGCGCGGCGACCCGCGGCTCGTGGCGGACTCGCTGGACGTCTCGCGCCGCACGTACTCCAAGATCAAGCAAGGCTTGTTCTGGGCCTTCGGCTACAACGTGCTTGGCATCCCGCTGGCGGCGCTGGGCATGCTGAATCCCGTCATCGCTGGAGCGGCGATGGCTTTCAGCAGCGTGAGCGTCGTGGCCAATGCGTTGACGTTGCGGCGCTGGCGTGGCGCCGCTGACGCACCCGCCGAGCAGCGCTCGGAGCAATCGCAATCCGTGACCGTGTGAGGGGCAGCAAATGAGCATGAACATCGGCGAAGCAGCGAAGGCCTCGGGTGTCTCGGCGAAGATGATTCGCCACTACGAGAGCGTCGGCTTGTTTCCGGAAGCGGTGCGAACCGAATCCGGCTACCGCCAATACACGGACAAGGAAGTCAGCACGCTGCGGTTCGTCCGGCAGTCGCGCGACCTGGGCTTCTCCATCGAGCAGATCCGCGAGTTGCTCGGGCTGTGGCAGGACCGCAGGCGTCCGAGCCGCCAGGTGCGCGCGCTGGCGCAGGCTCACATCGAAGAGCTGGACGAGAAGCTCGAGGAACTCCAGTCCATGAAGGCGACGCTCGAGCACCTGGTGCATTGCTGCCATGGTGACGACCGGCCCGATTGCCCGATCATCGACTCGCTGGCGCAGGAACGACGGGAGCAGGAGAGGAGCCCTACGGGGGCGGCCGGACTCAGGCACCGCAGGACGACGGGGTTGCAAGTGAGACGACGAGGGCGCCAGACCGCTTGACTTTGGGTACCGGGGGCTTGGCCAGAGAGATTCGACCGTCGCTGGATCCTCATGCGAGGGCTACAGAATTCGCAGGTCTCCGACAAGCCTCGTTCGGCGTGCGCGCCGTTTCGCGATCTCTTCGTCCTCCTGCGACCAACCAAACGAACTGCCCCAGACCCGGAAGTCCCCTGAAAGCCGTATGAATCTCACTTGGCCAGCGGCACCGCGGACCTCGATGACGCCATGATCTTGCTCGAAGTCATAGGCGATTCGATGGATGCCAGCCCGGAGTCGCATCCGGACCATCGATTGGGGCACGGTTTCGATGGGGCGCGAATCGTCCACAGACACGGCAACCAGGTGGCGAGTGTCTCCCCAGCCGCTGCGTACCACGTAGATGGTCAACGCATCGGGATCTGCATCGAAGCGCTTGGCCTCGGCCTCGACGTCGAGACCGGGGGTCGACTCCGACGTGCAGACGATCGGACGATTGCGGGCGTTTCGATAGCAATAGGGGCCGCTGCGCCGGCTGACATCTGACTCCGTACTGGCACAACCCAGGAGCACCAGCGACGTCGCCGATGCGGCAAGCGCCAGGACGTGCCGGCGTGTGGTCACGGCGCAGCCCCAGCCGAGCTTACGGGCGCTTGTCCGCGTCGGGCTTGGCGGTCGCCACGGGTTCGTTCGAGCACCAGCCGCGATTGCTGGTCCGGCAGCGCCACGTGCCATCCCGCATCGCCCTTTCGACCTCCGCGCGGACCTGCTCTCGCGTGAGCGCCGCGGGCCGGGTCGATTCGGTCGTGTTGGCAGTTCCGGGCGCGCCCTGGGCCATCTGGTGTTGGGCCGCTGCAAAGAGCGGGGAGCCGGCCATGACGGCGGCGGCTGCAAGCGCGCGGGTGGCTGTGAAGATGGAGTTTCTGCGCATGGTGAACCTCGTGAGTTGTTGATGGATGCGAGGCTTCACTCTATGGACTGCATGCTGACCAGATGCGGACTGGAAGATGACCAACTCGTAATCGAGGTGACGCAACGGCTGGTGGAGAATCCGCCCATGAAGATTCTCGTGATCGAAGACGAGGTCCGCTTGGCGGAATACCTGCGAAAGGGCCTGTCGGAGAGCGGCTATGTGGTCGACCTGGCCCATGACGGCATCGACGGGCTCCATCTCGCGGTCGAGGGTACGTACGACCTGATCGTCCTCGATGTGATGCTGCCGGGACGGGACGGCTTCGAGGTTCTCGCGGAACTGCGCAAGCAGCGCAGGACGCCGGTCCTGATGCTCACGGCCCGGGACGCGGTCGAAGACAAGGTCAAGGGGCTGACCGGCGGCGCAGACGATTACCTCGTCAAGCCGTTCTCGTTCTCCGAGTTGTCGGCTCGTGTCCAGGCCCTGTTGCGTCGCGGTGGGGGAGACCGCGAAGGACAGCTTCCCACCAGCCTCCGGTTGGCGGATCTGGAGGTCGATCTGGCACGCCGAAAGGCGACACGGGCCGGCAAGCGGCTCGAACTCACACCCAAGGAGTTCAATCTGCTCGTGCTTCTGCTGCGTCGGCGTGGGGAGGTCCTGTCGCGCACCGTGATGGCGGAACAGGTGTGGGACATCAACTTCGACAGCGACACGAACGTTGTCGAGGTGGCGGTACGCCGGCTGCGTGCGAAGCTGGATGAACCTTTCGAGGTCAAGCTGATCCACACGGTGCGCGGCATGGGCTACGTGATGGAGGAGCGCCAGGAGTGAGGTGGCGTGCTCTCCTTGCCGACGGCCAATCGCTTGGGACGCGCCTGTCCCGGTGGCTGGCATTGCAGGGACTGATCGCTGCGCTTGCCGTCTCCGGAACGGTGTATGCCGTCACTCTGTGGGTTCTGCAGAGCCGTCAGCACGAGGAACTGGCATTGAAGAGCGCGGTGGTCCGCCATGCGCTCGCAGAGACGGCGGGCAGCTCGGCGACTGAAGAGTTGCAGCACAAGCTCAAGGATTTTCTCGCGGGCCATGAGGACATGAAGCTGTCCATCATGTCCAGAGATGGGATGGTTCTCTTCAGCGCTCCGCAGGCATCCGAGGGTGGGGATGCTGCTTCGGCGAGTCGGTTCTTGCAGGTGTCGTGGGAAGCCACATGGCCCGCGGGCGCCGCCGGTGGCGTGCGGGTGGTCCTGGGGCTTGATGTGAGCCGCGACCAGGATCTGCTCCAGCGGCTCGGCTGGATCCTGTTGGCGGCATCACTGATCGCAGCGGGCCTCGTCAGCGTGACAGGGTTCTTGCTGGTCCGCAGAGGCCTGCTGCCGGTGCAGGCATTGGCCGCACAAGTGGACGCGGTCGCGCTGGGCAGACCGGGGCTGCGGCTGGACGGAGCGGGGCAGCCGCTCGAGCTCCGGCCACTGGTCGAGCGCTTCAACGCGTTGCTGATGCGTGTCGAACGCGCTTACGCGCAATTGGAGGGCTTCAACGCCGACGTCGCGCATGAACTTCGAACACCGCTGACCACCTTGATCGGTTCGAGCGAACTGGCGTTGCAGCGCGAGCGACCCGCCGCCGAACTGCAAGACGTGATCGCGGAGAACCTGGAGGATCTGAGGCGCCTGGCGATCATCGTCAACGACATGCTGTTCCTTTCGCAAGCAGACCGCGGCGCATCAGCGCGCCGTTCGCCGGTGACGAGCCTCGCTGCCGAACTCGGCGAGATCATCGAGTACCACGAGGCCGCGCTTCAGGAGCGAAGCCTGTCAGCGGTGTGCGATGGCGACGCGACGGGTGCGTTTGACCTATCGCTTCTGCGCCGCGCGTTGTCCAACCTGTTGAGTAACGCAACCCGCTACGCGACTCCCGGCTCGACCATAAGGGTTCGGATTGCGTCGGAAGGTGGCCGGATACGGATCTGGGTGGAGAACGAGGGGAGTCCGATCGAGCAGGAACATTTGCCGCGCCTGTTCGACCGCTTCTACAGGGTGGAGCGCTCTCGTCGACAGGTTGGCGCTTCGAACCACGGGTTGGGTCTGGCCATCGTCGCCGCCATTGCCCGAATGCACCAAGGCGAACCGTTCGCCAGATCGGCTGACGGCATCACTACGATCGGGCTGGACGTACCGTCGAGTGCGGCGACTGCGTAGCGGACGCCGTCTCCACCGCGCCGAAGCCCTTGACTGGAGCGACGGTCGTTTGGCTGTCCCTTGCCGGCAGCGTCAATCCGACACGATTGGCCTGGCCGATGCGTTCGACGAAGACAGTCCCGCCGTGCATCCGTGCGACGGCCGCGACGATGGCCAATCCCAGGCCGTGGCCCGCTTGCCTTCGCGAGCGGGAGGTGTCTGCACGATAGAAGCGGTCGAACATCTGCGCTCGGACCTGCGTCGGTATTTCGAGCCCGGGGTTGAGGACACTCAGGGCGATGAGTCCATGGTCCGGCTCGATGAGGACCCGAATCGTGTCGCCGGCGCGGGTGTGGCGGATGGCGTTGGTGAGGAGGTTCACGAGTGCACGCAGCACGAGGGGAGGGTTGCAGACCGCCGCGGCGTCGCCGGACCGTTCCGCGACCACGCCTGCTTCCTGCAGCAATGCGTCGCAGTAGCGAATGGCCTTGTCCGCCTCGGCCCCGAGCACGACCTCTTCCAGTCCCTCCGCTCGGTCGCCACGATCTGCGCGAGACAGGAACAACATATCGTTGACGAGGGCATTCAGCAGCTGCAGCTCCTCGAGGTTCGAGATCAGAACCTCGCGCAGCTCGTCACGAGACCTTGGCGATGAAAGCGTGACCTGCGTTCCCGTGATCAACGATGCGAGGGGTGTTCGCAGCTCGTGAGCCACGTTGGCGTTGAAGGCCTGCAATTGCGCGTAAGCGTCCTCGAGCCGGTCGAGAGCATGGTTGAAGGCGCGCACCAGTCCTGTCAGCTCGGTGCCTTCGGGGGTCATGGTCAAACGCCGCCCCATGGAACTGGGCGTGATGTCGCTTGCTTCCGCCGAGAGGCGTGACACCGGCCTGAGGCAGCGACCAATGGCGAACCAGCTCAGCAGCACGGTCGAGCCGACGCCCAAGGCACAGATGAGGACCAGCGTCGCGAGATGCGAACGAAGGAGCTCATCGCGGGGTCCGGACTCGATGGCCACGCGCAGCCGGCCGGCCGGCCACAACGATGCCGATGGCAGGGCAGTCTCCGTTGTATCCGCGCGGACACCGGGCGCAAGCCCCGGCGGGGCCGTCGTTCCGTTGGCGCTCGACGCGCCGTAGACCGTGTCACCCGCTTCCGTGATCAGCCATACGTGAAGGCCATCGTGACCGATACGCAAGTCGTCGAGGTGATGGAAAAGCGCCAAACGATCGCCGGAGCGATGGGCCTCATCGATGAAATGAAGGACAACGCTGATCTTCCCCGCCAGCTTCAGTCGATCCGCCTCGACCAACTCGGACTCCAGGGCCCGTTGCAGCAGCCAACCTGCAGTCGAGAAGACGACGAGCGCCACCACGCCAAGGCCGGCAGTCAGCCGGGCCGCTATCGATGGATGGCGCCAGGTCATCGCGCATCCGTCTCGTCGCCGCGGTCCAGCTCGAGGACGTAGCCCATCCCTCGAACCGTGTGGAGCAGCTTGATCGGGAACGGCTCGTCGAGCTTGGAGCGCAGACGCCGTATCGCGACTTCCACCACGTTCGAGTCTCCGTCGAAGTTCATGTCCCAGACGAGTTCGGTGAGCACCGTGCGCGACATGACTTCACCGCGGTGGCGCAGCAGCACGGACAGCAGCGTGTACTCCTGCGCCGTGAGATCCAGTCGCGTGCCGGCGCGAAACGCTCGTCGACGTATGGTGTCCAGTTCCAGATCTCCGAGCGCCATGCGGTCGGGTTCGTGGTGCGCACCCGCGGCACCGCGTCGCAGCACGGCCTGGATGCGTGCCAGCAGTTCGGTAAAGACGAAGGGTTTGACCAGATAGTCGTCGGCGCCCGCGCGCAGGCCGCGCACCCGGTCTTCCACGCTGTCCGCCGCGGTCAGCATGATCACCGGCGTGTCCTTGTGCTGCCTGAGCGTCTCGAGCAACGTGAAGCCGTCCGCGCCTGGCAACATCACGTCCAGTAGAACGAGGTCGTAGTTGCCCTCGATCGCCATGTGGCGCCCGTCGATGCCATCGGTTGCGACATCGACGACGTAGCCGCTCTCCGCGAGCCCCCGGCGAAGATGGCCCGCGAGCTTGGCGTTGTCTTCGACGACGAGGATTCGCATGGGAGGCCGCAGCGAAGCGCTTGAAGGGGTGCGATGCCGACTGCCGTGCCTAGGCGGCCAGCGCCATGCGCAGAGGCTGCTGCGCATGGAACGCCCACTTGGGTCCCTGTCGCAGGGAGTTGAGCACCGTCGACCTGACCTTCGCGAAGAACAGGGATTCGTCGATGCCGGATCGCTCGAGGCAGTAGCGCAGACGGTGGGTGCGCTTGCGGCGGTCGCCCTCGATCGGCGATCCGTCCTGTCGCGACTGTTCGAAGAACCAAACGGACCGACGCAGGTTCTCGAGGGCCTGGGGCCGAAGTGCCGGGATGGCTCGAGGCGCCGCCAGCTTGGCCTGCGCAATGGACGGGTTGGGACCGACGACCAGCCCCCAGGGCCTGAGCCCTGCGACGATGTCGACGCTCATCGCCTCCAGCTTGGTCAGACCGAAGTCCCTTGCCGTCCGCAGGCGGCAGGCCAGCCAGGGGTCCTCGCGGCGTACGGCATCGATGGCCGCGTCGGCTTCGGCGTCGGATCCTGCAACCGGGAGCACCAGCAAGCCGAGCAATTGGGCCGCAAGCGCATCCTGCCGGCGAGCGGCCTGGTGGAGCCAATGGATGCCTTGCTCGGATTCGTGCACGGTGGTCGCCGACCGCAGGATCAGCGCGCCGAGGCGCCGCTGGGCGCAGAGCTCGCCCGCGAGTGCGGCCTTCTCGAGGAAGAACCGCGCCATCTGCGGATTGGAGACCGACGAACGGTTGTCTGCATGAATGCGGTAGAGGACCATCCATGCCGCGGTCAGTCCTGCATCGGCCGCGCGGAGCAGAAGCGCGGCGCCTCGACGCAAGTTCTGGCCCGTCGTCAGCAGTGATGCCGGCAGCGCCCGTGTGCCGACTCCGCTCAGCGCGCGACCGAGAAGCAATTCCGCTGTCGTATTGCCGCGGCGGATGCAGTCTTCGAGAAGAGACTCGATAGCGCCGTTCTCGCACGAGAGTCGAGGCTCTGTGTCGTTTTCGAGGCGGGCGAGGGCCATGCACACGGCATCGGCCAGTTCCGGTGTGACTGGCGAGTTCGCTGTCAGTGTGCCGCTCAGCACACGAGCGATTTCCATGGGATCACTCGACCGGATCGCGGCGTCCAAGGCTTGCGGCACCAGGCGAGCGAGATCGATCCCTGGCGCTGCTTTCAACGCGCCCAGCACGGCGGCGGCCGCGTTGGACGGGCGGCTTCGCAGCGCATGTACTGCTGCGCACGCGCCGGCGTCGCCGGCGGCGGCGGCCGCATCGAGCCATCGCATCGGCTCAGCGGGATCGGCGCTCGTGAGCGCGCGCCACGCGCCGAGTTTCAACTGCGCCGCGGTCGACCCCGCGCGAGCCGTCTTTACCAGCGCAGGCAGCAGGTTGCGTCGCACCAGTTCGTGCAGGGGAAGAGCATCGGCGATGGTGCGGGCGGCTCGCTCCGACGGCCCGAGCGACGTGTGCGTCAGGTACTCCAACCCGGTGTCGGTGTGGAGCGAGAAGCCCTCGACGCCGAGCAGATAGCGTCTGCCGATTTCGTACCGCGCCTCGAGGTCACCTTGCCGGGCGCTGGCGAGCAGCTGAATGTCTTGTCTCCGCATGTCGTTGTCCTCTTCTTCTGGGCCCGCATGCGACGGCCGGAACGGCAACTCGTGAGGGTTGCTAGCAACGAGCATCGCTTTGCGGTCCGAAAACGATAGGAACAAACGACTGACCAAACGCTTGCCGGCAGATTACCGGCCGGTCATGTTGATGCACGGGGGGACTCCTTCATGCAACTGCGCCGGAGGCCGTTGCCTGGTCCGGCCTTGACGCTATCGGGCCGTTTGCGGTGGCTGCTGTGCAAGCTGCTGTGGAAGGGCGGCGACGGATGCCCGCCGAACCGAAGAGGGTCTGCTAGCCACCTCCGGGCCGCTTCTCGCGAGCAGGTCGCCTCGGCCGCACCTCGTCCCTAGGCTGCTTGCCAGCGCCTTCACGTCTCGTGCCGCAGCGCGCCTCGCACTTCATCCGAGTCCGATGGCTCGTTCGTCGCGTGGAAGGTGTTGCCTTGTTCCACAACGGAGATTGCTCTCATGAAAAAGTCCTTGTTCACCCTGGCCGCTTTGTCTGCATTTGCAGCGGGCGCCTACGCGCAGTCGTCGGTCACGCTGTTCGGCATCGCCGACGCCGCCGTGCGTCAAGTCAAGAACGGAAGCGCCGGATCCCAGAAGCAACTGGCATCTGGCTCGAACGCCACCAGCCGGTGGGGCCTGCGCGGCGTGGAGGACCTGGGTGGGGGCCTGAAGGCCGGTTTCCACCTGGAGTCCCAGATCAACTTCGACACCGGCACGGCCGACGCGAACAAATTTTGGGGTCGCCGTGCAACGCTCAGCCTGATGGGCAACTTTGGCGAAGTGCGCATTGGTCGGGACTACACGCCGACGGCGTACAACACCTTTGCCGACGAGTTCGGCATCGTCGGCGTCGGCTCGCGCGGCATCTTCAGCTACGGTGCCGGATCGAACCTGGGAAGCCCCGCGACTACAGTGCTGCGAGCCGACAACTCGGTGGGCTACTTCCTGCCCAGCATGGGCGGCCTGTACGGTCACCTGCAGATGGCCGCTGGTGAGGGGGTCAACGGCAACAAGTACGTGGGTGGACGGCTGGGCTACGAGGCGGGTCCGATCAACGTCGGCTTCGCGTACGGCAAGACCGAAACCGGTGCGACCGCCGGACTTCAAGAACTACAACATCCAGTTCAACTACAAGTTCGGCTTCGCCACCCTGCACACGCTGTACGACGTCAAGGAGTGGAACCCGCGCAAGACCAAGGATCTGTCGATCGGCGCCACGGTGCCTGTCGGTCCGGGCGCACTGAAGGTCGGCTACACCAGGGCGGATCGCTCGGGCGGCCCCGCTGGTTCCGGGTTCGCGGATGCCGACGACAGCACCCGCCTGGGCGTCGGGTACGTCTACGATCTTTCGAAGCGCACCGCGATGTACACGACCTACGGTCAGGTGTCGAACAAGGGCGCTGCGCGCAGCTCCGTCCTCTACACGCCGCCGGCGGCCATGCTGGGCGGCGAGAAGTCGTCCGGTCTCGAGTTCGGTGTTCGCCACACCTTCTGACGGGCGATCGCTGCGGCGTCCCGCGCTGGCCTCAATGGGCCAGCACGGGTGCTGCGGCGAGCAGTTGCGGACGGCGCCAGCGGCGCCGTCCGCATTGCCAGAACAGGACATGCGGTCGAGCGATGCGAGCCGGCTGCGGGCGTCGTTGGGGCGCCGCATGACGAAGATGTAATGGACCGGCAAGCAGTCTGTCGGTGCGCGATTCCTACAGTGGCTCCACGGTGCACGAAGGCACCGCAACCGGTGAATCCTCCACAAGAGGTGCACCCATCACAGGAGTCCATCATGAAGTTCCGTTTCAGTCTGATCGCGCTGGTGAGTGCCGTGTCTCTGCCCGCGCTGGCAACCTCCGGCATCACCCCGGTTGCGGGTGAAGCCGGCTTCACGACCCATGCGATGCCGTCGACGAAGTCGCGAGCAGACGTCATCAAGGAGCTCGAGGCCTGGAAGCGCAATCCGGTCACGGCGGATGGCTGGCGCGAAGTCGGTGGCGATGCGGGCTGGGTCTTCGTCGGGACGAACAATCCCGGCAAGACGCGGGCATCGATCATCTCGGAGACGATGCAGGCCAAGCGCAATCCGGTCTCGGCCGACGGCTGGCTCGATGTCGGTGGCGAAGCCGGGGCGGTTTACGTCGGCGTCCCGGGCGACACGCGCAACGCTGCGAATGCCGGCAAGCCTTCCCAGGCAGGCGCTGTCAACGTTCCCGGCGGGCTGAGCCGCAGCGGTCACCAGAGCGGCCCGACCGCCACCTCGCACATGCATCGCTGATGGATCGGCGGAGGGCGGGTGGCATCGAGACGACGTGGCCGATCAGGAGCGTCGTCCATCCCGCCCATCGTCGGGCTCGCGCGGACCGCCGATCTCGGTGTAGGTGCCAGTTCCGGAGCTTCATGTGGGAAGAATTCAGTCCACGGCGGGACGCCGAGCTGCATTGATTGCACTCGGCTCAGGCACGCTGCTTCTCGCCGCGTGTGTGTCCAAGCCCGTCCGGCCGGCAGACGCCGATGGCACTTGGTGTCATCGCGTCGGCAAGGCGCCACGCTACAAGCTGACCTGCACCAGTGCGCCCGTGCCGCCGCCCACCGTGGAAGCGGATGCAAAGCGGTTTGCTGCATCCGCGGAAAGAGTCACGGTCTACGTGGTGCGCAAGCGGTGGGCCGACGCCGCCAACGTCGTCAAGCTGACCGTCGACGGAGGTGCGCAGGCCGAAACGGTGCCTGAATCCTTCGTGCGGCTGAGGCTCCCGCCCGGTGAACATGTCCTGCGGGCGAACTGGTCAGAGGGAGAGACCCGGACGATGGTTCGGGGCGCTGCGGGCGAGATCCGCATCGTTGAACTCGTCGGTTCGGTTTGGGCATGGGGAAGCACGTACGAGTTCATGCCTGGCGACGAGGCAAGCCGGGATCGTGTGCTTCGAGTTCGCATGGTGGCGGATGTCGGATGACAACTGCGGCGGACGGCCACCAACGAAGGCCGAGAGCGGCGAGAACCTTACGAATCCGTAAGCATTTTGAGCGGATCGTGTTGGCCAGCGATCCGTAAACTGCTGCGCAAACTGATGTTTCTCAATGCACTAGGGTAAAGTTCCGGGCATGTCGGGTGTGGTTCGCCTCCTTCTCATCTGGTTCATCGCTGCTGCCGTCCCCCTGAAGGGCTTGGCTGCGGTGACTATGGGCGGTTGCGGGCCAGGGCACCATTCTCCCCGGGCGTCGGCAGAGGTCGTTCCGCACGAAGCGCACGCCGACTCCCGCGAAGTCCGTGAGGACATCCGTTCTGGCGAGTCTGGCAGCGAAGCGGAGGCCGTGAACGAGGTTCCTCAGACTGCGTCGGAATCGTCGACAGGGCAGTCCCCGCAATTGAAGATGAAGTGCAGTAGCTGCGCACCGTGTTGCAGCGTCGCAGCGCCCGCGCTCGAGCGGGTGGGCATCTCGCACGCGGAATCGGCGTCTACAGCGGTCGCCTTCCTGGAGATCCGCTTTCCAGCAGTCTTTGCGGACGTACCGCATCGACCACCCCGCCTGACCCTCGCCTGACCGCCACCCTGGTCGATCGCCATCGAGGCGGCTCGACCAGCATCGTAGACCGGTCCCCCTGCTCAGCAGGCGCGGCGATCCGGTCCGACTCAAGCGAGGATGTCATGAAGATTGCCATGTTCCGCTGGCTAGCGCCGGCATTCCTGGTTGCGGTCAGCTCTGCGAGCTCTGGCCCAGACCGCGCCCGGCAAGAGAGCCGATCCACTCGATTCCTCGGCCGCCGTACCGCCCCTGGTGTTTCAGTCGACGCTTGCGGGTTACCAGCGTCACGCTGAACAGCCCGTGGCTTCCTGGCGCGAAGCCAACGACACCGTCAACCGCATCGGAGGCTGGCGGGCCTATGCGCGCGAGGCTCGGCAGCCGGACGCGCCCGCCACGAACAACGCGCCCCCGAAGCCGGCAACGCCGGCGCCGGCAAGCGCACCCGCCGGTCATGGCGGGCACAAGATGAACTGAGGTCAATCGGATGAATTCACCTTCCTACCTCGGGCGCGCCGCGCCCAACCTCCCGAGCGTGCGACGTTCGGGACTGCTCGTCGTCGTCCTGGCTTCCGCAGTGCTGGCCGGATGCGCCAGCTTCTCGCCCGACGCGGGGTTCTCGTCGATCGAGTCTGCGGCCAAGGAGAAGCTCGGCAAGGACGTGCGCTGGGCGCGCAGCGATGCCGACGTCGACACCATCGATCGCCGCGTGCGCGAGTTGCTCGCGAAGCCGCTGAGCGTCGACGATGCCGTTCAGGTGGCCCTGCTCAACAACCGCGGCCTGCAGGCTCGATTCCAGGACCTCGGCATCACCGAGGCCGAAGTCGTGCAGGCCGGGCGCCTGCCGAACCCCGGCTTCACGTTCGGGCGCCTTCGGCGGGGCGACGAGGTCGAGCTGGAGCGCGGGCTGCACCTCAACCTCGCGCGGCTGCTGACCCTCCCCATGGTCTCGCAACTGGAAGCTCGCCGCTTCGAGCAGGTCAAGCGCGAAGTCACGATGGATGTGTTGTCGCTGGCCGCGGATGCGCGCAAGGCCTACTTCCAGGCGGTGGCGGCGGAGGAGACGGTGCGCTACATGCGGCAGGTGAAGCAGACGGCCGAAGCCAGCGCCGAACTGGCTCGTCGCATGGAGCAGGTCGGCAACTTCAGCAAGCTGGCGCGGGCCCGCGAGCAGGCGTTCTATGCGGACGCCACCCTGGGCCTCGCACGTGCCGACCAGGCGCAGCGTGCGTCGCGCGAGCGGCTCGCGCGCCTTCTGGGCGTCTGGGGCGATCAGCTCCAGTTCCAGTTGCCTGAGCGCCTGCCGGACCTGCCGGCCGAAGCGCGCAACCAGCCGGACATCGAAGCCGTTGCGATGGCTCAACGACTGGACGTGCAAGCCGCCAAGCTGGGCGCGGAGCAGACCGCGAAGAATCTGGGGTTGACCCGCACGACACGTTTCATCAACGTGCTGGAACTCGGCCTCGTGCGCAACACCTCCAACGAGGCTCCGCGGCAGACGGGCTGGGAGATCGGCCTGGAACTGCCCCTGTTCGACTGGGGCGGCGCGCGGGTGGCTCGCGCCGAGGCGATCTACATGCAGGCACTGCACCGCGCGGCGCAGACGGCGATCAACGCCCGCTCGGAAGTGCGCGAAGCCTATGGCAACTACCGCTCCGCCTACGACATCGCGCGCCATCAGCGTGACGAGATCGTGCCGCTCAAGAAGCGGATCTCGGAGGAACAGGGGCTGCGCTACAACGGCATGATCATCGGAGTGTTCGAGCTCCTCGCCGACGCGCGCTCCCAGATCACGAGCGTCAACGCGTACATCGAGTCCCTGCGCGACTTCTGGCTGGCCCAGTCGGATCTCGACATGGCGCTCATCGGCAAGGCGGCGATGGCCGCGCCCGCCGGCCCCGCCGCCGCGGCGATGGATGGCGGCGGCGCCGGCCACTGACACATTCAATCAAGGATCTCGAACATGGTTTCCCGACGCAACTTTCTCGGCGGCGCCGGCGCGGTGACCGCTGCGGTGAGCGCCGCAGCGGTCAGCAAAGTCGCGATGGCGGCGCTGCCCGAGCCGGTCATTCAAACCAAGCCCGACACGATGCCGCCGCTGGTGCCCAACACCGGCCGGCCCTACAACCCGGTCGTCACGCTCAACGGCTGGACGCTGCCCTGGCGCATGAACAACGGCGTGAAGGAGTTCCACCTCGTCGCCGAGCCGGTGGTGCGCGAGATGGCGCCCGGCTTCAAGGCGCACCTGTGGGGCTACAACGGCCAGAGCCCGGGGCCGACGATCGAGGTGGTGGAAGGCGACCGCGTGCGCCTCTTCGTCACGAACAAGCTCGGTGAGTTGCACAGCATCCATTGGCACGGACAGCGCTTGCCCAGCGGCATGGACGGGGTGACCGGGCTGACCCAGCCTGGCATCCCACCCGGCAAGACCTTCGTCTACGAGTTCGTGGCGCGCCGGCCCGGCACCTTCATGTACCACCCGCACGCCGACGAGATGGTGCAGATGGCGATGGGGATGATGGGCTTCTGGGTCACGCATCCGAAGGCGAAGCACCCGCTGATCGACGAGGTCGACCGCGACTTCTGCTTCCTGCTCAACGCCTACGACATCGATCCCGGCAGCTACACGCCGAAGATCATGACGATGCTGGACTTCAACCTGTGGAGCTGGAACAGCCGGATCTTCCCGGGCATCGACCCGCTCGTGGTGAGTCACATGGACAAGGTGCGCATCCGCATCGGCAACCTGACGATGACGAACCACCCGATCCACCTGCACGGGCACGAGTTCCTGGTCACCGGGACGGACGGCGGGCCGACGCCCAAGAGCACGCGCAGGTACGAGGTGACCGAGGACATCGCGGTCGGGCAGATGCGGCAGGTCGAGTTTCTCGCCGACGAGGAGGGCGACTGGGCCTTCCACTGCCACAAGAGCCACCACACGATGAACGCGATGGGTCACGACGTGCCGACGATGATCGGCGTGGACCATCGCGGCGTCGCGAAGCAGATCACCAAGCTCGTGCCCGACTACATGGTGATGGGTGAGCGCGGCATGAAGGACATGACCGAGATGGAGATGCCGCTGCCCGACAACACCGCAGCCATGATGACGGGGCAGGGTCCGTTCGGGTCGGTCGGCATGGGCGGCATGTTCAGCGTCGTGAAGGTCCGCAAGGGACAGAAGCGCGGCGACTACGGCGACCCGGGTTGGTACAAGCACCCGCCCGGCACGGTCGCCTACGAGTTCACTGGCGAACTGCCGGACCCAGCACGCTTCAAGGCGGATGGGTCCGGTTCGATGCCCCCGGTCGCGAAACCGGCCCAAGAGGTCGAGGTCAAGGTGCGCAAGCCCGGTGGCGGGCACGCAGGCCACAACTGAGCGGCGCAAGCCGACTCTCAATCTGTCCAATCCGCAACAAGAAGGAATCCTGATGAAGCAGTTCAAGCAATTTCTCGCGGCTGCGCTCGTGGCCATCTCCGCCTCCGCAATGGCGCACGGTGACGAGGCCCATGCCAAGAAGGCCGGCCCGGTCAAGAAGGAACAGAAGGACTGGGGCATCGCCGGCGACGCCAAGTCCGCCAAGCGGACCATCGAAATCGGCATGGCCGACAACATGCGATTCACTCCGGACAGCATCGAGGTACGACAGGGAGAAACGGTGAAATTTGTCGTGCGCAACACCGGCAAGGTCATGCACGAGTTCGTGATCGGCACGAAGGCCGAGAACGACAAGCATGCCGAACTGATGATCAAGTTCCCGACCATGGAACACGACGAGCCGTACATGGCCCACGTCGGGCCGGGCAAGACGGGCGAGATCGTCTGGACCTTCAACCGGCCCGGCGACTTCGACTTCGCGTGCTTGATCGCCGGTCACTATCAGGCAGGCATGGTCGGCAAGATCAAGGTCGCCGCGTCGGGCGCCAAGGGTGACGGGCATGCGCGCTCAAGCATTGATGTGACGCGCCGCGGAATCGCCAGGCGGGCACTGCTGGCGGCTTCCGGAGCCGTCGCACTGCTCGGGCCCACGCTGCTGCGTGCACAAACGGGCGCCATCCACATGGAGGTGTGGAAGAGCCCGTCCTGCGGCTGCTGCAACGAGTGGATCAAGCACGTCGAGTCGAATGGTTTCCGCGTGACGGTGCACGACGTCGGCAACACGGCGGCGCGCGCGCGCATGAAGCTGCCGATGAAACTCGGCTCCTGCCATACCGCGGTGGTCGGCCGCTACGCCGTCGAAGGTCATGTGCCTGCGGCCGATGTGCTGCGCCTGATCAAGGAGGCGCCCGACGCCGTGGGCTTGGCGGTGCCAGGTATGCCCGTCGGCTCTCCCGGCATGGACGGCCCGGACTACGGCGACCAGCGGGATCCCTTCGACGTGCTGCTCGTCGCCAAGGACGGCAGCACGCGCGTTTTCAGCTCTTATCGTTGACCCAAGAAAGGATCGTCATGAAGTTTGCACTCCCCGCCCTGATGGCATTGATCGCCCTGAGCACGCCCGTCTGGGCACAGCAGAAGGCCGACGAGCACGCGGGTCACCATGCCGCGAGCAGCCCGACGGCAGCGACCGACGAGATGACCGATGCGGAAGTCCGAAAGGTCGACATCGACGCGGCCAAGATCACCTTGAAGCATGGCGACATCAAGAGCCTCGAGATGCCGGCCATGACCATGGTGTTCAACGTGCGCGACAAGGCCATGCTCGGCCAGGTCAAGGCCGGAGACAAGGTGAAGTTCAAGGCCGTCAACGAGGCGGGCAAGTTCACGGTCACGGACCTCACGGTGGTTCGCTGAGTCTGCGAGGACGGCGCGATGCGTTCCTCGGCTGCCAAGGCGCTCAGCGTGGGCATCGTTGCCACGCTGAGTGCCGCGGGTCTGGCCTGGCATGAGTGCGTGTTGCTCGCGGCCGCCGCGGCCATGGGGCATCGGCTCTTCCTGTGGCGCATGGACGACGGCGCGCCATGGGATGCATGGCGTGCCGGTGTGCGATGTCTCTTCGCCGGCCTGTTCGGGCTGCTGGCTGCTGTTGCGCTGTTCGCCGTCATCGCGGCCGGCTTGGCGGGCTACTGGCAGATGGGGCATCACCATGCGCGCGCCACGCTCGCGTTGGTCGCCGCCGCTGCCGCCCTTCTGGTTCTTGTCCAGGTGGGCTGGCAGGCCCGTTGGGCCGAAACGCGCTTCTGGGCCGTCGTCGCGGGAGGCATCGCGGTGACGTTCGCGGCATTGCGGCCCGACCTGGAATGGCTCCCATGCCTGGCCTCCGCAGGCATCGGGATGTGGCTGGCCTTTGCAAGCTGGCGGATGGTCCGAACGCAGGCGCGCGATCTCCTGCGTTCGGATGCTCGGATGTGATGCTGGTCAGGACGAGCGCATGAGACGAAGCCGGTTGCTCCTGGCTGCTGCCGCGATCGGTACGGTGGTTCTGGTCGTCGCCATCTCGAGCCTGGCGCCAAAGCCGGCAAGCACCGGGCTGCTCAAACCTGACGATGTCGAGGTGACGGCGCTGGGTCGGCAGGTCTACGCGACGCACTGTGCCGCCTGTCACGGGGCGAAGCTCGAGGGCCAGCCCAATTGGCGCCAGAGAGACGCGCAAGGCCGCCTGCCGGCACCGCCGCACGATGCGTCCGGGCATACGTGGCACCACCCCGATGAGACGCTCGTGCGCATCACGAAGTTGGGCGTTGCCAAGGCGGCCAATCTGGCGTCGTACGAGTCTTCGATGCCTGCGTACGAGGGTGTCCTGAGCGATGATGAAATCGTGGCCGCGCTCTCCTGGATCAAGTCGCAGTGGCCCGCCAGCATCCGGGTCAAGCATGACGAGATGAACCGCAGTTCGTCGCAGCAGCGCTGAGCCGATGCCGCACGAGTTCAGGAACCTCTCGAGTCTTTCGCACGCCGAACTGGGGCTCATGCTGATCGGCGGCTTGGCGAGCGCTGTGGTCATCATCGGATTGGCCCTGTTCCTTGCCTGGAAAAACCGACGCAGGAGTGCCGTAGGAAGCCAGCCGCAGCGGCCGAAGCCTCGGAAGGTAAAGCGCCGAAAGCGACGATGAGGCTGCTTTCGAAACATGCTGCGCGCCAAGGGTTTGCGCCTGCGACGTCGATGATGATGTTGACCCAGGAAGGACCGAATCATGCAGAGAACCAAGTTTGCGCTGGCCGGCGTGGCGCTGGTGATGGTCCAGCAAGCCTTCGCGTCCAGTCACATCGTCGAGATCGCCTGGAGTCGTGACGGGGCGTTTTTGCACGGTGCGAGCGTCGAACCAGGGAAGTTCGTCGAGCTGTGCGGCAAGCTTGCGCCGGGAGACGCCATTCGCTGGGAGTTCGCCGCGTCCGCACCCGTCGACTTCAACATTCACTATCACGTGGGCAAGGAGGCCGAGTTCCCGGCCAAACAGGTGCAGGTGAGTTCCGGGCAGGACACCTTGCGGGTTGCGGTGCGCGAGGACTACTGCTGGATGTGGAGCAACAAGTCGTCGGGCCGGGCGCGGATCGACGTTCGGCTGCAGCGCCAGAACTGACACCGTCGCGGCCGATGCGCATGGGGACCGAGACACTGCCGCTGAAGCGCTTCGACGCAGGGCACGGTGAACATTGCGCGGTCCTACTGCATGGACTGGGCGGGACCCATCGCTACTGGACCTGTGGGCCAGTCTCGTTTGCGCTGTCGGGGCACCGCACTGTTCTACTCGATCTGCTCGGCTTCGGTGAGTCGCCGAAGCCCTGGTTCCGCTACAGCGTCGAGCGCCACGTGGAGGCGCTGCATGCGAGCCTGACCGGGGAGCGCTCCGTGACGCTGGTCGGGCACTCGCTCGGCGCCGCACTGGCGCTTGCCTATGCTGCCCGCTATCCGTCGGTCGTCAGGCGACTCGTACTGATCAGTCTTCCGAATTTTGGCGGCGCTGAAGGAGCGGTCGCCTGGTTCTCCCGGCAACGCGGCGGCTGGATCTACACGAACATGTGGGCGACCGCAATCGCGTGCATCCTGACGCGGCGCGTCGTCGGACGCCTGTTGCCGCGTCTTCTTCGCGACATCCCGCGCGAAGTCGCCGAGGACCTCGTGGCGCACACCATGGTGTCGTCGACTTCGTCGTTGTGGGAAGCGCTGTACCGCCATGACCTGCGCGCCGAGGCGGAGGCGACGGCGCAGATCCTGCCGGTGCTGATGTTGCACGGCAGTGCGGATCTGACCGCGCCTTTGGCCGGCGCGCAGGAGCTCGCGGTGGCGCGTTCGACGTGGGAGATGCGTGTCCTCGACGGCGTGGACCACCATCCCTGGTTGCGGGCGCCGCAGGAATGCCTGCAGCATATCGAGCAGTGGCTGTCGCGACTCAAGGAACAGGCTCCGGTGAGCCCCGCTGAGCCATGTGATTGCACGGCGGGGCTGGACGCGAAGGAGCGCCCATGAGCGGCGTGTCACTGTCGGATCTGATGGGCGTCGGTATCGCGCTGGCGGCGGGCCTGCTCATCGGACTGGAACGCGGCTGGCATCAGCGCGATATTCCCGACGGACACCGCGTGGCCGGCCTGCGCACGTTTGCGCTGATCGGCTTGCTCGGCGGCTTGAGCGGTCTGCTCGCGCAACGTTGGGGAGCGATCGTCCTGGTCGCCGTGCTGGCCGTGGTGGCGCTGCTGATCCTGGCCGGCTACATCGTGACGGCCCGCATGCACAGCGTCATGGGCCTGACCACGGCGATGGCGGCCATCACCACGTTCCTTGTCGGCGTGTTGGCGGCAGGCGGCAGCACACTGCTCGCCTCCGCCGTCGCCGTGGTGACGGTCGCACTGCTGCAACTCAAACGGCCGATGCACAGCGGCATCGGCAAGCTCACCGAAGCGAGTTGACCAGCGGCATCCAGTTGCTGCTGATCAGCGTCGTCATCCTTCCGGTCCTCCCCGATCGCGGGTTCGGCCCATTCGAGGCATTGAATCCCTACAAGCTCTGGTGGGCGGTCGTGCTGCTTGCGTTGCTCTCGTTCCTCGGGTTCGTCCTGATGCGCTGGTTCGGGGCCCGGCGCGGGCTCACCCTCACGGCACTGCTGGGCGGACTGGTGTCAAGCACCGCCACCACCGCGACGCTGGCGCGCTGGGCCAAGGAAGCCCCGCAGTGGCGGCCCCTGGCGGCCGGAGGAGCCACGCTCGCGTGCGCGGCCATGTTCGGCCGCATGGCGGTGCTCGTCGCCGTCGCTGCGCCGGCGCTCGGCACAGCGACAGTCGGGACCCTGGGCGCCATGGCCGTCACCGGGGCCGCGTTCGGTGCGTACCTGACCACGCGCGAGCAGGCGCGGGATCTGCCGGATTTGTCGACCCAGAATCCGCTGAAGCTGACCGCAGCCGTTCAGTTCGCGCTGTTCCTTGCAGCGGTGCTGCTCGCCGGTCGATTCCTCGCCGACCGGTTCGGCGACGCCGGGCTGCTGGTCACGGCGGCGATTTCCGGCCTGGTCGACGTCGATGCCATCACGTTGTCGGTGGGCCGGATGGTGGGCGATGGGGTTGTCGGTGCGTCGGTCGCGAGCCTGGCGGTCTTTCTCGCGGCCGCCGTCAACCAGGTCACCAAGCTCGGGCTGTTGTGGGTGCTCGACAGTCGATCGCTGGCGCTGAAGGTGCTGCCGGCTTATGCGCTGATGGCGCTCGTGGGTGTCGGAGCGGCGCTCGTACTGCGCTGAACTTCGGCAACCGTCCGAGCTAGGGCCCGCCCGCGAGACCGCCGAGGTCAGTTGCCGCGCTTTTCCGCCTTGATCATCTCGAGGCGGGCGAGTTCGTTGCCGACCATGATGATCTTCTGGCCGTCCTTGGTTTCCATGACGTGTCCGGCCTTCATGCCCACGGTCCGGCCGAGGCGATCCTCCATGGCCATCTTGCCGTCCTTGAACACGTACACGGTGGAACCGTCCTTCAGATCGAACTTCTGGGCGACATTGCCCATGTCGACTGCGAAAGCGGCGCCTGCGACTGCGAGCATCGAGGCCATGATTGCGAGCTTCTTGAGCATGATTTCTCCGGGTTGATGGGCTTGCGAAAGTGAAGCGTGAAGTGATCCCCAGCGCGTCGAGCCGAGTGTGTTCATTCGCTGATTACGGCAAGCCGTCAGCGGCATTGCGAGACGGCAAGCTTCTGTCGGATGCATGCGCGCCGAAGTTTGCGACGCGCTGAAACGACCACCTCTGGGCCTCACGCTTGGCGTCATCGGACAGGACCGGAGTCCGTAGTCGACTACGGAGGCGTTGTTGATGCCGATCAAACGGCACTGGCGAGTCCGCGCCTATTCTCGATTCGACGAATCTGCCTTGTCTTGCCCGCGCACCATCATGTTCAGCGATCGCCGACGTCTCCGCCGATGGGCAGCCCAAGTGCTGCTCGTGTGGCTGTTCGGCCTCGCGATGGGTGTGGCCAACGCCTGCGCCCTCGGCGAGCAGGCGCATCACCGCTCCGAAGTGGCGACGACGGCTGCCTCCGACGCTGTTCAGAAGCATCAACACGGCAATGAGCAAGGTGACCCCGCCAAGGTCAACTGCCTGGACTTCTGCGAGAAGTCTTCGATCGGTGCTCCGCAGTTGAAGGTGGTCGGTGATGGCTTGGCTGCGCTGGGTTTCGCGCTGCCGGTCTCCCACACGCTTTCGGTGGCCGGCCGGGCCGAGCCCACAGTGGGTCGGCTGGTGGTCGACTCGCCGACCCTGCCCGGCGGGCCCCCGCCGCGCATCGCGTTCCAGCGCCTCGCGCTTTGACACGCCCGGACGCCGCGCGGATCTGATCCGCGCCGCGTCCTGTCTTCCGTTCGCCCTCGCGCCCGCAGCGGCGCTTTGAGGCGGCGGCATTCCCCGCTCGGGTTTCCGTTCCGTGTCCTTTCCTCATCAGGAGTCTTGCCGTGCGTACCCCATTCGTTCTGCTGTCGTCCTTTGTCGTCCTTGCGCTCGGCGCTCCGCCGCCGTGGCGCAGGAACGTCCCGCGGCCGACCCGGCTGCCGCTGCCGCGGCTTCCGTGCCGATGCCCATGGACTGCAATGCCGGCGCGATGAAGCGCCATGACCACGGCGCCGAGCGCAATGCGCCTTCGGCCAGGTCCATGCCCTGTGCGCCAGCCGAGGCGGCGTCGGGCGCCAAGGCCAAGGCGAGAGCCAAGCCCGTGCACGACCACGCCAAGTTCCACAAGAACCAGTGACCGACGCAACAAGGCAGCCAGGAGATCCTCCATGAACCACTCCCATGAACACGGCAACGGTCGCCCGTCCGGCCCGAACTGGTCCCGCATCAACCAATGGGTGCTGTGGATCGGTCTGGCTGCCGCAGTGGCCTGGATGTTCTTCCGCCACAACGCGCACCTCGGGCAACTGCTGCCGTTCCTGATCCTGCTGGCCTGCCCGCTGATGCACCTGTTCGGGCACGGCGGGCATGGTGGGCATGGCGGCGGGGCGGACACGAAGCCCAAGGATGACGCGCGCCAGCTTCCCCCCGGTGGCCAGGGCGGCCACCAGCACTGAAACCAAAGGAGTCCCGATATGCAAACCACTGAACTCAAAGTCGACGGCATGACCTGCGGGTCCTGCGTCGCGTCGGTCACCAAGGCGCTCAAGCGCGTCCCGGGCGTGCAGGACGTCGAGGTCGATCTCGGCAACGGCATCGCGCGTGTCCGCGGCGAGCACGCCGCGCACCAGGTGCCGGAACTGGTCGCCGCACTCGGCGAGGCCGGCTACGAGGCGGGCGCCTCAACGGGCGCGCCGGCCGCGCACCAGCACTCGGCCGGCGGCTGTGGCGCGGGTGCCGGTGCGGCCGCCAAGGGTCGTGGCGGCTGCTGCTGCGGTTGAGACGTCATGCCTACATCGAACACCGCCGCCGCGGTTGCCTCTGCGGGGCTCACGCCCGGTCGCCTGGTCGCCCGCTACTGGCTGGACGCATGGTGGCGCGCCACCGCGACTGCCACCACGCTCCGTGAACGTGCAGCCAACATGAACGCACACGAGGCCGCGGGCATGCCGCCCCTGCTGCATTTCGAGTCCGAACCGGTGGCGGACGGTCGGGATCTCGATCCCCCGTCGAACTACCGGTTGCTGCGCGTCACGCGCTGCGGCACCGACGCGCTCGAGAAGCACGTGCGCAAGGGCGCAGCACCGGTGATCGTGGTCGACCCGCGCGCCGGGCATGGTCCCGGCATCGGCGGCTTCAAGCGCGATTCGGAAGTCGGCATGGCGCTGCTCGAAGGCCATCCGGTCTACTTCGTCGTCTTCGACCCGGAGCCGGTCGAGGGACAGACGATGGGGGCCGTCGTGCAGACGCTGGCGGCCTTCATCGACATCGTTGCCAAGCGCCATCGCGGCAAGGCGCCGATCGTCTACGGCAACTGCCAGGGCGGCTGGGCGATCACGCTGGCCCTGTCGCATTGCGAGCACCGCGCGGCGCTGGCGGTACTGAACGGTTCGCCGCTGTCGTACTGGGCGGGCGAACGCGGCATCAACCCGATGCGCCTGCTCGGTGGCTTCACCGGCGGCGTCTGGCCGGCGCACTGGATGTCGGACCTGGGCAACGGCCGCTTCGACGGCGCCTGGCTGGTGCAGAACTTCGAGGCGCTGCGGCCCGAGGGCGTGTTCAGGAAGTACGACACGCTTTTTGCGCAGCCGGAGGCCGAGCACGACCGTTTCCTGGAGTTCGAGCGCTGGTGGAACGGCTTCTACCAGCTGGCCCGCGAGGAGATGCTGGCCATCGCCGGTGAGCTGTTCGTCGGCAACCGTCTCGAGGACGGGGAGGTCGTGGTCGACGGCCATTGCCGTGCCGACCTCAAACGCATCGGGGCGCCGCTGGTGATCTTCAGCTCCTACGGCGACAACATCACGCCACCGCACCAGGCGCTGGGCTGGCTCAAGGAGGTGTTTGCGACGACCGAGGACCTGGTGGCTGCCGGCCAGCGGGTCGTCTACCTGCTGCACAAGCAGGTGGGCCACCTCGGCATCTTCGTGTCGGCGGGCGTGGCGCGGCGCGAGCACCGCGCCATCCTGCACCACGCCGGAACGATCCAGGAACTTGCACCCGGTCTCTATGAGATGGTTCTCGACGATGCCGCCCCGGGCGACGCCGCCACCGGTGCCCGCTTCGAACCACGCCGACTGGAGGATCTGCCGTTTGACGCCAACCCGGCTGGATTCGACCGGGTGCAGGCGCTGTCCGAGGCCGCCGAGCGTGCCTACGCGCAATGGGTCTCGCCGTGGGTCCGCATGGCGGTCACGCCGGAATCGGCACGCCTGCTGCGCGAACTGCATCCGATGCGGGTCAGCCGGCAGGTCTGGTCCGAGAAGGCGACGCCGGCCCTGGCCTGGCTGCCGTGGACGCAGCAGTGGCTCGACCAGTGGGGCGCGCACGACCCGGACCGCAAGGCCAACCCCTGGTACCAGCTGGAGCGCGTCGGCGCGGACGCCTGCGCGCAGGCCTGGGAGTCGTGGCGCACGAGCCGCGACCTCTGGGCCGAGCTGGTGTTCCAGCAGATCTATGCCCGATGACCAGCAGGCCGATCGCCGAGAGGAGTCACGCCATGAGAACCATCCCGCTGCCGGCACAAGGCTGGCGATTCCTCACCGCGACGTGGCTGTTGCTATTGCTGGCCACGATGCTGAGCCCGGCGCTGGCCCAGAGCCGGATGGAGCGGTCCGGCGTCACCCTCTACTGGGGGCTCGTGCCGGCCGCGGTCGTGGCGGACAAGCACGCGCTGGCCGAACTGCACGGCGGTCCGCCCAAGGGCGGCGGCCAGGTGCACCACCTCGTCGTGGCGCTCTACGACAGCGCGAGTGGCCGTCGCATCGAGGACGCGGTGGTGCGCGCGCAACTCAGCGAAACCGGCATCGTCGACGAGCCGGCGAAGTACCTGCTGCCGATGAAGGTCAACGACCAGGCCAGCTACGGCCAGGTCTTCGGCGTGGCCAAGGATGGCCCGTACCGATTCCGGGTCTGGGTGCGGCTGCCGCAGCGCACCGACGAGATCGAGTTTGCGGTCCAGGCGTGGTCACCGCACCGCAACGAGCGCTGAGGGACGGGCCATGACCACCCCGAGGAAGACAACCGGCACTGAATCAAGCCGCGCCTGGCCGATGTGGGTCTTCTGGATCTTCGCCGGCGTCGCGCTGTTGCTGCTGGTGCTGGAGCACCGGGCCCACGTGCTCGGCTGGGGGCTGCACGCGCTGCTCGGGCTGTGCGTTGTGCTGCTGTACCTCGTGGTCCGCGCCGACAGCGGCGGCGACGGGGACGGCCCGCGCTGACCGCCCGCGGGCTTTCGCATCGACCAAGCAAGGAGGACTTCATGGAAGTGATCGATCTGGCGGGCCGCAAAGGCCTCGTGGTCGGCGTGGCCAACGCCGACAGCTTGGCCTGGTCTGCCGCGCGCCACTTCCGCAACGCCGGCGCCGAGTTGGCCATGACCTACTACAACGAGAAGGCCCGTTCCTTTGTTGCGCCGCTCGCGGAGGAGGTGCAGGCGCAGCTGCTGCCGTGCAACGTGCTGCAGGACGGGCAGCTGGAAGCGGTGTTCGACGCGCTGCGCGAACGCTGGGGCAAGCTCGACTTCGTCTTCCACTCGATCGCGTCGGCGCGCAAGGAGGACCTGCAGGGCCGCCTCGCCGACTGCTCGGGCGCCGGGTTCGCCGAGGCGATGCTGGTGTCCTGCCACTCGTTGATCCGCATGGCGCGCCTGGCCGAGCCGCTCATGCTCGACGGCGGCAGCCTCACCACGGTGAGCTACTACGGCGCCGAGAAGGTGATCGAGCACTACAACGTGATGGGACCGGTGAAGGCCGCCTTGGAGGCCTCGGTGCGCTATCTCGCGCACGAACTCGGGCCCGCCGGCATCCGCGTCAATGCGATCTCCGCGGGGCCGGTCCGCACCCGGGCCGCCTCGGGCATCACCCACTTCGACGAGTTGCTCGACGAGGCCGCGCGCCGGTCGCCGCAGCGGCGCACCGTGGACGGCTGCGAAGTCGGCCGCGTGGCACTGCTGCTCGCCAGTCCCTACGCATCGGCGATCACCGGCGAAGTCGTGCACGTCGATGCCGGCTTCCATGTCGAAGGCATGGTGTTCCATTGAAGCCAACGGGCAGGGCCATGCACATCCTCTCGCTCAACGCCGGCAGCGCGACGCTCAAGTTCGGCATCTTCGACCCGGTGTCGGCCACGCCGCTGATGGCGGCGACGATCGAACGCCCCGCGGTCGATGCCGCGGCGTTCGACGAGATCGAACGAAGACTGCGCGATGCCGGCATGCCGGCGATCGACGCCGTCGGCCATCGTGTCGCGCACGGCGGACCCCGCCTGAACGAGGCCGTGCTTGTCGACGCGGACACCGAGCGCGAGATCGAACGGGCCGCCCCGCTGGCGCCCCAGCACAACCCGGTCGCGCTGGCCGGCATCCGCCTGGCGCGCGAGCGCTGGCCGGGCCTGCCGCAGGTGGCGGTGTTCGACACCGCATTCCACGCCGGCATGCCCGAGCAGGCGTCGCTCTATGCGGTGCCGCAGGCCTGGCGCGATGCCGGGGTGCGCCGCTACGGCTTTCATGGTCTGTCGCATCGGCACGTGCTCGAAGCGGTGAGCGGTGCGCTGGAACGGGCTCCTGAGGACCTGCGCATCGTCAGCTGCCACCTCGGCAACGGTGCCAGCGTCTGCGCGATCGACCGCGGCCGGTCCATCGACACCTCGATGGGGATGACGGCGCTGGAGGGGCTGGTGATGGGCACGCGCAGCGGCGATCTGGACCCCGGCGTGCCGGGGTTCGTCGCGCGGACGCTCGGACTCGACCCGGCGCAGATCGAAGCGGCGCTGTACCACGACAGTGGATTGAAGGCGCTGTCGGGCATCGGGCAGGACCTGCGCGAGATCGAGGCCCGAGCGCGCCAGGGGCATGCCGGCGCCCGGACGGCGCTGCAGGTTCACGCCTACCGGGTGCGCAAGTACATCGGCGCCTACGCCGCAGCGATGGGTGGCTGCGACGCCATCGCCTTCACCGGCGGGGCAGGGGAGAACTCTGCCGCGCTGCGACGGCGCATCCTGGAGGGCCTGGAGTTCCTCGGCGTGCGTCTCGACGAGGACCGCAACGAATCCTTCGGCGCGTCCGGTGCCGCGGTCGCCGAACTGCAGGCACCGCGCTCGCAGGTGGCGGTGCTGGCGGTGCGGGCGCGCGAGCAGTGGGTCATCGCCCGCGAGACCGCGGAAGTGCTGCGCCACGCCGAGCGCGGCGCGCCACGGCAGGACACCTCGATGCCGGTGGCGATCTCGGCCCACCACGTGCATCTCACGCAGGCTGCCGTCGAGGCTCTGTTCGGCGCCGGCCACGCGCTGCGCGTGTTGCAGCCGCTCAGCCAGCCCGGCTTCTTCGCCGCCGAGGAAACGGTTTCCGTGATCGGCGAGCGCGACCGGCTCGAACGCGTGCGCGTCGTCGGGCCCTGCCGTGCGGCCAACCAGATCGAAGTCAGCCGCACCGAGGCCATCCGGCTCGGCATCGAGGCGCCGCTGCGCCTGTCCGGCGATCTTGCGGGCAGCGCCGAGGTCACGCTGGCGGGGCCGGCAGGGACCTTGCGCACCACGGGTTTGATCGTCGCGCGCCGCCACCTGCACCTGACGAGCGCCGATGCCCGGCGGCTCGGCGTCGAAGACCGCGGCGAGATCGAGATCGCGCTCGACACGCCGCGCGGCACGGTGCTGCGCCATGTCGCCCTGCGTGTCGACGACGGCGCGGTGCTCGAACTGCATCTGGACACCGACGAGGCCAACGCTGCTGGTTTGCGCGGTGCCGGCGAGGGCGTGCTGCAGGGCGCCGCCTGCACGGCCCGCGTTTGCGGCCCGCGCGACCACGAGAACCACGCGTCCTGCGAGACGCATTGATCGACAGGAGAAACGTCATGGCAAGCAACGAAGTCGTCATTTGCGGCGCCGTCCGCACCCCCATCGGCACCTATGGCGGTTCGCTCAAGGACGTACCTGCCAGCGACCTTGGCGCCGCGGTGATCCGCGAGACGCTGCTGCGCAACGGCCTCGCCGGGTCCCAGGTGCAGTCGCTCGTGATGGGCAACGTCATCCAGGCCGGGAACCGGATGAACCCGGCTCGCCAGGCCGGACTCGCGGCGGGGCTGCCCGTCGAAGTGCCCGCGCTGACGGTCAACCGCGTCTGCGGGTCCGGGGCGCAAGCCGTCGTCAGCGCAGCGCTCGAGGTGGCCACCGGCATGGTCGATTGCGTGGTGGCCGGCGGCATGGAGAACATGGACCGCGCGCCCTACCTGCTGCCGCAGGGGCGCTGGGGCGCGCGCATGGGCGACGTGACGCTGTTCGACAGCATGCTGCTGGACGGACTGCACGACGCCATCAGCGGACAGCATGCCGGCTGGCACACCGAGGATCTGGTGATCCGGTGCGGCGTTTCCCGGGAGGACCAGGATCGCTGGGCGCTGCGCTCGCAGCACGCGTTCTCGGCATCGCAGGCCGCCGGCCGGTTCGACGCCGAGATCGTCACCCTGCAGGTGCCTGGTCGCAAGGGGCCGGTGCCGTTCGCGCGCGACGAGCACAACCGGCCCGACACCACGGTGGAGTCGCTGGCGAGGCTCAAGCCCGCCTTCCGCAAGGAGGGCACGATCACCGCGGGCAATGCGCCAGGCCTCAACAGTGGCGCGGCCGCGATGGTGGTGGCCGAGCGCGGCTGGGCCGAGCGCCAGGGGCTGCAGCCGCAGGCGCGCCTGGCGGCTTTCGGCATCGGCGCCGTGGACCCGAACTTCTTCGGGCTCGGGCCGCTGCCGGCCGTGCGCCAGGCGCTCGAGCGCGCCGGCTGGACCATCGGGGACGTCGACCGGGTCGAGATCAACGAGGCGTTCGCGGCGATCGCGCTGGCCTGCCAGCGCGAGCTCGGTTTCGCCGAGGACGTGGTCAACGTCGAGGGCGGCGCCATCGCGCACGGGCACCCGATCGGAGCGACCGGAGCGGTCCTCACCACCCGGCTGCTGCACGCGATGCAGCGCGACGGCCTGCGCCGCGGCATCGTGACGCTGTGCATCGGCGGCGGCCAGGCCGTTGCGCTGGCGCTCGAGCGGATCTGAGCAATGCAAGCCGGCCCGGTCACGCAGGGACTTGACCCATGTGCAGCACCCGGGTCGAGACTCGCTGCCCGGGAGTCGACGCGGCCCTGCGGCGACGGAGAAGTGCGATGCGATTGATCGACTGCGCGCGGCAGGCTGGCGTGACCACCGACACGCTGCGCCACTATCTGCGCGTCGGCCTGGTGGAGGCGGACGGTCGGACCGAGAACGGCTACCGCACGTTCTCGGAGCGCAGTGTCGCGCGCGTGCGCTTCATCCGCGGCGCGCTGGCGCTGGGCTTCACGCTCAGGGACGCCGGTGAACTCGTCGAGATGGGGCAACGCGGCGAACTGCCGTGTCCACGTGCGCGCACCTTGCTCGACCAGCGCCTGGCGGAGCAGGGGCGCCAGCTGGACGAAGCCCTGCGCCTGCATCGGCGCATGCAGCAGGCGGTGGCCGACTGGAAGAGGCGCCCCGATGGCGTGCCCGACGGCCACTCGGTATGTGGCCTCATCGAGGGGTTCGCGCAGGACCCGGCTTCGGCCGCGCGACGCGACCGCGGAGCCTCCGCTCGGCGAAGGGGCGAGGAATGAACCGCGTTGCTGGCCCGACCCGCGAGCTCTGGACGCCGGAGGCGCACCGCGACCCAGCGGCTCGGCGGGCCATCGCCCTCGCTCGCGCCTGGACGGCCGAAGCGAGTCCGGCACTCGCCTGGGGCACCACACAAGTCGTCGATCGGCATGGCCTGGATCGGATCCCCGGGCACCGGACGACGCCGGTCGTTGCGGCGATCATGGCTGCAGCGGGCGCGACGATGCCGCACTTCTCGCTGCGGTCCGGCACGGGGAACTTGGAGCAGCGCGGACGCAGTGGCGACGCTTACTGGGGTGGAACTCGATCGTGCGACTGCGGCGAGCATCACCTCGCGCGTGGGCGCGTGCATCGCCCGGGCAGATGCCGCGGGTGTGGCAACGAACGTGCCGTGGAGTCCCACGGCGGATGACGCTCGGCTGGTCGCGTCGGCACTGTCGCGCCGGGTCGCCATCGGCGTGGGGAGCCTGCTCGTCAACGTGCCTGTCGGACGGGGTACCGGCGTGCCCGACGACGAACGCTTCCATCGCCTGAAAGCCCTGTTCACGGCAGTCGGCGATGTGGTCGGCGTACAGGTTCGCGTCGCCGTCTGGCCGGGACGCAGCCGGTGGGTCTGGGCATCGGCCCGGCGCCCGAGGCGCTGGACGTGTTGGCCGTGCTGCGCGGCGCCGCGGCGGCGCCGGTTGACCTGCGAATGCACGCGCTGGCCGAAGCCGGCCAGTTGCTCGAGATGTGCGGCGCGAGCCGACCCGGACATGGCGAGCTCGACGCCTGGCGACTGCTCGACAGCGGCGCCGCATGGGCGCGCTTCCAGGCCCTGTGCGAGGCCCAGGGTGGGATGCGCGAGCCGACGCTGGCACCGCTCGCCGACACCATTTCGGCCGAGCACGCCGGCCACGTGAGGTCGCTGGACGGCGCGCATGTGCGGCGCGTCGCGGTGCTGGCTGGCGCACCGCAAGGAGCCGGCGCCGGCGTCGTGCTGCACGCCCGGATCGGCGATCGGGTCGACCCGGGCCAGCCGCTGTTCACCGTCCACGCAGCGAGCCGGCAGTGCCTCACGGCCGTGACGGACGAACTGCGGCGCGCACCGCTGATTTGCGTCGACGACGTGTTTACCGCGACCCTGGCCGAACCACAAGACATGCACTGAAGGGACCAACCGATGGACCACTCGACCACGCTCGCTCGGCCCCTGCCGCCGGACCTGCACGCTCCGGCGCTGCGCATCCTGCGCCGCTTGCTGGCAGGCATCGAACGGCCACCGGCGCTGAGGCTGGGCGATGCAATCCTGCACGAACTCGAAGCCCATCCCGAGTACACGCTCGTGATCCGCGACCCCTCGCTGCTGCGCCGCCTCGTGCTGCGGCCCGATCCGCTGTTGCTGGCCGACGCGTACTTCCGCGGCGTCATCGATGTCGAAGGTGACCTGTACAGCGCACTGGCACTGAAGAGCCACTTCGAGACGGTCTCGCTGACGTGGCGCGACAAGCTGGCGCTGTGGCGTGACGCGTTGATGCTGCGGGTGTCCGAGCAGGACGGCCTGAAGCCGGTCGGGGGACTGGCCTCGCGCATGGCCCGGCGGTTCGCGCATCGCCATTCACGCCAGACCGACCGGGCGGCGATCTCCTTCCACTACGACGTGTCCAATGCGTTCTACGGTCTGTGGCTGGATGCCGAGCGGGTCTACTCCTGCGCCTACTTCGAGGCCGCCGACGACTCACTCGAGCAGGCCCAGCGCAACAAGCTGGAGCACATCTGCCGCAAGCTGCGCCTGCAGCCCGGCCAAACGCTGCTCGACATCGGCTGCGGCTGGGGCGCGCTCGTGTGCTGGGCGGCGCGCCATCACGGCGTTCGCGCGCACGGCATCACGCTCAGCCAGCGGCAGCTCGAATACGCGCGCGAGCGCATCCGCACCGAAGGCCTGCAGGACCTCGTCACGGTCGAACTCCGCGACTACCGCGACCTCGACGGCGTGGCGCTCTACGACAAGGTGTCCAGCGTCGGCATGTTCGAGCATGTCGGCCTGGCGAACCTGCCGGCCTACTACGCCGCGGTCCAGCACGTGCTGCGGCCGGGCGGGCTGTTCCTCAACCATGGCATCACCCATGACGAGGAGGGCTGGAACCGGACCGTCGCGACCGAGTTCATCAATCGCTACGTGTTCCCGGACGGCGAGCTCGACTGCGTCAGCAACATCCAGCTCGGGATGGAGCGGGCCGGCTTCGAGATCCACGATGTCGAAGGTCTGCGGCCGCACTACGCGTTGACGCTGCGGCACTGGGTGCAGCGGCTGGAGGCGCGCCGCGACGAGGCGCTGCAGGAAGTCGACGAGGTGACCTATCGCGTCTGGCGGCTCTACATGGCGGCCTGTGCGCTCGAGTTCGAGGCGGGAGGCACGGGCATCTACCAGATCGTCGCCTCGAAGCGCGATGGCGGAGCGTGGCCGGTCCCGCTGACCCGCCGCGATCTCTACCGTGGGTGAGCGGTCATGGTCGTCGCCTCCTCCGCCGATGGCAGCCGACTCGCGATCGGATCTGCCGGCCGGCGCCTTCGCGGCGCTGCTCGCTGCCGGGATGGCGGTGTCGATGGCCTACGGCGTGACACTGCCGCTGCTGCCCGGGCTGGTGCAGCGCACGGGGGTCAGCTCGGCGGCCGACGTGGACAGCCACACGGGCTGGATCACCGGCGCGTACACGCTCGCGCTGTTCCTGTTCGCGCCTGCCTGGGGAGCGCTCGCGGATCGGATCGACCGCCGCTGGGTGCTCGCTGCCGGACTGGCCGGGTCGAGTGCGGCGCTGTGGGCCTTGACCTGGACTTCCGGACTGCGCGGGCTCTACGTTGCGCGTGCGATCGCCGGCCTGGCGTCGGCGGCGGTGCTCCCCGCGGTGTTCGCCTACGTCGTCACCGCGTCGGCGCCGACCCGCTTGCAGCGCCACTTCGCCTGGATCGCCTCGGCCACCGCGCTGGGCTTCCTGCTCGGGCCGGCGCTCGGAGACGGGCTGGCGGCGCCGATCCGCGCGGCTGGCGGCAACGGCGCGTTCGCCACGCTGCCGCTGGACGTGGTCGCTGTCGTCGGGCTGCTGGCGGCCGCAGCCGTGCTCAAGCTGCCGCCCAACCAAGCCATGGCGCCTGCGCCGGGCGGTGCGATGTCGAGCGACGAGCGGCGCATCGCCCGCTCGCTGCTGTTGACGGCCGTCGTCGTGCTGGCGATCACGGTGGCCGAGGTCGGCGTGACCTTGGCGGTGCGCCGCGCGCCTGCAGCAGGCACGTTGCCGGTGTCGGTGTACTTCGCGCTGTGCAGCGGCGTGATGATCGCCGTGCAGTTCTGGGCCTTGCCGCGTCTGGAACGCAGGCTGGGCGAGCCGCGGCTCGTCGTCGCTGCGCTCGTGGTGCTGTCGGCAGGTCTCTGCCTGCTGGCCGTCTCGAACGGTGGCTTCGTGACCGCCGCGGCGTTCGTGCTGGCAGCGGCCGGCATCGGCGTGCTCATCCCCTCGCTGGCCGTGCGCATCTCGAGTGCGGCCGGCGCGCGCCAGGGCTGGGCCATGGGCCGGCAGGCCGCGGCGGCCAACCTCGGACAGGCGGTCGGTGCCGCCGCGACGGGAAGCCTGTTCGCGCTGGCGCCGCCGCTGCCGTTCCTCATCGCGGGCGGGCTGACCGCTGTCGCGGCCGCTGCGGCGGCGTGGGAGGGCGCCGAGCGCCGCACGCCTTGACGCCCGCTGCACACCCCTTCCACGCATCGAACAGGAGAAGGACATGAGTCAGGCAGCGCTTCACGACGAACCCGCGGTGTCGGCCGCCGGTTCGGTCGACCCGGTGTGCGGAATGACCGTGGATCCGGCCAAGGCGGCGGGGCGCGCCGAACACGGCGGGCGCACCTACCTGTTCTGCTCGGGGCGCTGCCTGAGCGAGTTCCAGCGCGACCCGACACGCTACGTTGGCGCTCCCGCGCGGGCATCCGAAGCCGCGCCTGCGGCTACCGCAACTGCCGTCGATACGGACATGCATGCAGCGGGCCGCCCTCTGCAGACGGTGCTGCGGCGCGACGAGTCGGGCCAGGCGAAGGACCCGGTGTGCGGCATGGTGGTCGACAAGGCCACCGCGCTGCGCACTGACCGGTCCGGACGCAGCTACTACTTCTGCAGCGCGGGCTGCCAGCGCACCTTCGAGTCGCCCGAGGCCGAGCTGAAGTCGATGCGCACGCGCGTCACCATCGCGCTGACCGGCGTGCTGGCGCTGGCGATCATGCGCGCCGGCGCCTTCATCGCGCTGGCCACCGGCGCGACGCTGCTGACCTGGGTGCCGATCCCGGCGCTGCCCTGGTTCACCTGGGGCGTGTGGCTGTTCCTGCTGGTGACGCCGGTGCAGTTCATCGGTGGCTGGGGCTTCTACGTCGGCGCCTTCAATGCGCTGCGCAACCGGTCCATCAACATGGACCTGCTGATCGCGCTCGGCACCTCGGTGGCCTATTTCTACAGCGTCGCCGTGCTGTTCTTCCCGTCGGTGCTGCCGGTGAAGGTCGAGGAGCGGGACGTCTACTTCGAGGTCTCGGCGGTGATCATCGCCTTCGTGCTGCTGGGCAAGTACATGGAGGAGATCATCAAGAAGCACTCCTCGGCGGCGGTGCGCAAGCTGCTCGACCTCAAGCCCGCGACCGCCCACGTGCTGCGCGGCGGTGAGGAGGTCGAGATCCCGGCCGAGCAGGTGATGGTGGGCGAGACGATCGTCGTGCGGCCCGGCGAGCGCATCGCGACCGACGGCGTGGTGCTCGAGGGCTCTTCGTCGGTGGACGAGTCGATGCTCACCGGCGAGTCGATGCCGGTCGACAAACAGACTGGCGCGGCGGTGATCGGTGGCACGCTGAACCGCACCGGCAGCTTCCGCTTCCAGGCCACGCGCATCGGCGCCGAGACGGCGCTCGCGCAGATCGTCAAGATGGTCGAGGACGCGCAGACCAGCAGCGCGCCGATCCAGCGCATCGCCGACCAGGTGACGCGCTACTTCGTGCCGGCGGTGGTCGGCACGGCGATCGTCGCGTTCGCGCTCTGGTGGCTGGCCGGCAACTTCCCGCAGGGCCTGCTGGCCTTCATCGCCGTCCTGATCATCGCCTGTCCCTGCGCGCTGGGCATCGCCACGCCGGCGGCGCTGATGGTGGGCGTGGGCCGCGGCGCGCAGGCCGGCATCCTGATCCGCGGCGGCGAGATCCTCGAGAAGGCCGAGCGGCTCACCACCGTCGTGTTCGACAAGACCGGGACGCTGACCCGCGGCGAGCCGGCCCTGACCGATCTACAGCCCTGCGGGCACTGCGACCACGACCAGGCGTTGCGCCTGGCCGCCAGCCTGGAGGCCGGCTCCGAGCATCCGCTGGCCGAGGCCATCCTGCGCGGCGCCAGGGAGACCGGGATCGAACCCTGCACGGTGCAGGGCTTCGAGGCCGTGCCGGGCCATGGCGTGCGCGGCCAGGTCGACGGGCGCGAGGTGCTGTTCGGCAACCGGCGGCTGATGGAGGGCGCCGGCATCGACGTCGCGTCGGTCGGTCAGGACATGGAGCGCTTCCAGGCGGACGGCAAGACGGCGATGCTGCTCGCCTGCGACGGCGAACTTGCCGCGGTGATCGCGGTCGCCGACACGATCAAGCCCGAGGCGCGCGAGGCCGTGCGGTCGCTGCGCGCCGAAGGCGTCGAGGTGGTGATGCTGACCGGGGACAACGCACGCACCGCGGCGGCGATCGGCCGCGCGCTGGAGATCGACCGGGTGATCGCCGACGTGCTGCCCTCCGACAAGGCGCGTGTGATCAAGGAACTGCAGCAGGCCGGCAAGGTGGTGGCGATGGTCGGCGACGGCGTCAACGACGCCCCGGCGCTGGCGACCGCCGACATCGGCATCGCGATCGGGTCGGGCTCGGACGTGGCCAAGGAGACCGGCGGCATCATCCTCGTGCGCAGCGACGTGCGCGACGTGGTGACCGGCATCCGACTCTCGCGGGCGACGATGCGCACGATCAAGCGCAACCTGTTCTGGGCCTTCATCTACAACGCGATCGGCGTGCCGATCGCCGCCTTCGGACTGCTCAATCCGATCATCGCCGCCGCGGCGATGGCGCTGTCCTCGCTGTCGGTGATCGTCAACTCGGCGCTGCTTAAGCGGGCGCGCCTGCAATGACGGGGGAGCTTGCCATGAGATTCGTGAAGTGGCCCGAGTTCGCCAACCGCTGGATGTGGGTGTGTCCGATCCTCGCCGTGGTGATTGCCGCGGCAGTGCTGTGGTCCTTCGGCTTCGCCTGGTGGAGTGCGCTGCTGGCCGCCGTCATGCTCGTCTGTCCGGTGCTGATCCTGTGGGGTGCCATCCAGGTCGCCCTCGAGGAACGACGATCACGCCGGCGCCCCGGCACCTGACCCCGATTCCCTGGAGGAGTGTTGTTCATGGACAAGAAGCAGACGTTCTCGCTCTGGTACGTGCTGGCCGCCCTGGTGGGCATGATCCTGCTGCAGGAGTTCTTCACCCCCCGGCACACGCAGACGCTGACCTACAGCGAGTTCAAGCAGGCGCTGGTGGCGGGCAAGCTCGACGACGTGGTGATCGCCGACGGCATCGCGACCGGCAAGCTGCGCGCCGAAGGCCTGGACCAGATCCTGCCGAAGGAGAAGCTCGAAGCGCTCAAGCGCACCAGCGGCGACCACGGCTTCGCTACGGTGCTGGTCAACGACCCGGGCCTGGTGGCCCAGCTCGATGCCGCCAAGGTGCGCTACGGCAGCGTGCGCGAGAGCAAGTGGCTCGGCGCGCTGATCTCCTGGGTCGCGCCGGCGCTGGTGTTCTTCGGCATCTGGTGGTTCCTGATGAAGCGCATGGGCGGCGGCATGGGCCACGGCATGCTGGAGATCGGCAAGAGCAAGGCCAAGGTCTACATGCAGACCGAGACCGGTGTCACGTTCAAGGACGTCGCGGGCATCGACGAGGCGCGCGAGGAACTCATGGAGGTCGTCGAGTTCCTCAAGAACCCGGATCGGTACAAGCGCCTGGGCGGCAAGATCCCCAAGGGCGTGCTGATCGTCGGCGCGCCCGGCACGGGCAAGACCCTGCTGGCCAAGGCGGTGGCGGGCGAGGCCGGCGTGCCGTTCCTGTCGCTGAGCGGCTCGGAGTTCGTCGAGATGTTCGTCGGCGTCGGCGCGGCCCGCGTGCGCGACCTGTTCGAGCAGGCGGCGGCCAAGGCGCCGTGCATCGTCTTCATCGACGAGATCGACGCGCTGGGCAAGGCGCGCGGCGTGGGCCTGTCCGGCGGCCACGAGGAGCACGAGCAGACGCTGAACCAGCTGCTCGCCGAGATGGACGGCTTCGACACCAACCGCGGCGTGATCATCCTCGCCGCGACGAACCGGCCCGAGGTGCTCGACCCGGCGCTGCTGCGGCCGGGCCGCTTCGACAGGCACGTCGCAATCGACCGGCCCGACCTGATCGGACGACGGCAGATCCTGGAAGTGCACGTGAAGAACGTCAAGCTGGCGCCGGCCGTCGATCTCGCCGTGCTCGCGGCACGCACGCCCGGCTTCGCCGGCGCCGACCTCGCCAACCTGGTGAACGAAGCGACGCTGCGCGCGGCCAAGCGCGGCAAGGACGCGGTGGACATGCAGGACTTCGAGGAAGCGCTGGACCGCATCGTCGCGGGCCTCGAGAAGAAGAACCGGGTGATGAACCCGACCGAGCGCAAGTTCGTCGCCTACCACGAGGCCGGCCACGCGCTGGTCGCCGAGCTCCGCAAGAACGCCGACCGCGTGACCAAGGTGTCGATCATCCCGCGCGGCATCGCTGCGCTCGGCTACACGCAGCAGTCGCCGACCGAGGACCGCTACCTGATGCGCCGCAGCGAGCTGCTGGACCGGCTCGACGTGTTGCTGGCCGGGCGCGTGGCCGAGCAGCTGGTGTTCGAGGACGTCTCGACCGGCGCGGAGAACGACCTGCAGCGTGCCACCGACATGGCGCGCCACATGGTGACTCACTACGGCATGAGCGAGGCGCTCGGCCTGGCAACCTACGACGCACGGCCGGCGCCGCTGTACCTGAACGGCCCGATGCTGCCCGAGCCGCGCACCTTCAGCGAGCGGACCGCCGAGGCGATCGACGGCGAGGTGCGCCGGCTGCTCGACGAGGCGCGCGATCGCGTGACGCAGACGCTGCGGGCGAACCGCGAGACGCTCGAAGCACTGGCCGCGCTGCTGCTGGAGAAGGAGGTCGTGGACCGGACGATGCTCGACCGGTTGATGGCGTCGACGGCCGCTCCGGCCCAGTTGCGCGTGGCCGCGGTGGCGCTGCCGCCGGCAGATGGTGCGTCGTGAGCACGCGCCGCGGGGTTCTGCGTCTGGCCGCCGCCACGGTGGCGCTCGCCGTGCCGGGCGTTCGGGCCCAGCCGTCGGAGGGGCGCGAGATCCTCGACAAGGTCGAGAAGCTGCTGTGGGGCAGCACCGTGCAGGGCGAGTACGAGATGACGATCGCCACGCCGCGCTGGCAGCGCACGCTCGGCCTGCGCCTGTGGATGGACCGGCCGCGGCGCTCGTTCGTGCGCATCCTGTCGCCGGCCAAGGAGGCCGGGATCGGCTCGCTGCGCATCGGCACCGAGATGTGGAACTACCTGCCCAACGTCGAGCGCATCGTCAAGATTCCGCCGTCGATGATGCTGCAGCCGTGGATGGGCTCGGACTTCACGAACGACGACCTCGTCAAGGAGAGCAGCATCCTCGACGACTACACGCACAAGGTGCTCGCCACGGTGCAGCTCGACGGCGAGGCGGTCGTGCAGGTCGAGGCCGTGCCGAAACCCGACGCGGCGGTGGTGTGGGGGCGCATCGTCTACTGGGTGCGGCGCGCCGACACGATGCCGTTGAAGCAGGAGTTCTTCAGCGAGCGCGGCGAGCGCGTGCGGGTGTTGTCGTTCACCGATGCGCGCAAGGTCGGCGGGCGGGTTCTGCCGACCCGCTGGGACATGCGGCCCGACGCCAAGCCCGGCAACTCGACCACGGTGGTGCTGAAAGACGCGGTGTTCGACCGGCCGGTGGACGACGAGATCTTCAGCCAGCGCAACCTGCAGAAGCGATGAAACCATGAACTACAACCTTCCCTGGGTCGCCGAGCGCGTGCGGCTGTTCCGCGAGTCCGATGCCGACTTCGCGCGCTGGGCGCGCGGGTTCGGACCCATCGTGCACAACGACCAGACGCAACTGCGCGTGCACGACCTCGCGCAAGTGCTGGTCGCCGGCGGCAAGGCGAGCGACACGGCGAGCGTCTACCGCACGCTGTGGGCCGCGGACCGCCTCGCGGCGGCCGGCATGTGGCTGACCGTGCACATGACCTACGCCGACAAGGTCCATCCCGACGGGCGCGAGATGGCGGCCGAGGACTTCAAGCAGACAGCCGAGGGCCACACCGGCGGCTCGCTGAACATCGTGCCGGCCTACGTCGGCTATCTCGCCGCGAACGCGCTGAGCGGCCTGACCCGCGGCTGGCTGATGGGCCAGGGGCACTGCGTGGCGGGCATCGACGCGTGCAATCTGCTCGTCGGCAACATGACGCCGCGCCACGCCGAACGCTACGACCGCAGCGAGAGCGGGCTGACGCGCTTTGCCCGCGACTTCTACAGCTACGCGATCGACGCGGCGGGGCGGCCGGCCTCGCCGCTGGGCAGCCACGTCGGGCCGAACACCGCCGGTGGCCTGTCCGAGGGCGGTTACCTCGGCTTCGCGGAACTGCAGTACGTGCACATGCCGCTGCCGGGCGAGCGGCTGGTGGTGTTCCTCAGCGACGGCGCCTTCGAGGAGCAGCGCGGCAGCGACTGGGCACCGCGCTGGTGGCGCGCCGAGGACTGTGGCTTCGTCGCCCCGTTCATGATCCTCAACGGACGCCGCATCGAGCAGCGCAGCACGATGCAGCAGCAGGGCGGCCAGGAATGGTTCCACCAGCACCTGCGGCTGAACGGCTTCGACCCGATGGAGATCGACGGCACCGACCCGGCCGCGTTCGCCTGGGCCGTGCACGCGATGGAAGAGCGGCTCGCGGCCTGCGCGGCGGCGGTCGCCGCCGGGAGCATCCAGTACCCGGTGCCGCTGCACTACACCGTCGCCGAGGCGCCGAAGGGATTCGGCTTTCCCGGTGCCGGGACGAATGCCGCCCACAACCTGCCGCTGGACGGCAATCCGCGCATCGACGCATTCGCGCGGCAGCAGTTCAACGAGGGTGCGCGTGCGCTGTTCGTGCCGGCTGACGAACTCGACGAGGCGCTGGCCGTGCTCTGCCGTCATCGGGACCAGCAGCGTCCGCTCGAGCGCGACCACTCGCTGGCACACAGACGGGTCGATGCACCCGTCATGCCGGCGGCCCAGTGGCAGGCCGTCGGCGCCGGCCCGGTGTCGCCGATGGGCGCGCTGGATGCCGCCTTCGCCGCCATCGTGCAGGCGAATCCCCAGTTACGGCCGCGCGTCGGCAACCCCGACGAACTGCGCAGCAACCGGATGGGGCAGACGCTGGACCTGCTGAAGCACCGCGTCTTCATGCCCGAGCCCGGCCTGGCCGAAGCGGTGGACGGCGCGGTGATCACGGCGCTCAACGAGGAGGCGGTGGTCAGCGCGGCGCTGGGCAACAAGGGGGGCATCAACCTCGTGGTCTCCTACGAAGCCTTCGCCGTCAAGATGCTCGGCGCGCTGCGCCAGGAGATCCTGTTCGCCCGCCACCAGGCGGAGGCGGGCAGTCCGCAGGGGTGGCTGTCGGTTGTCACGGTGGCCACCTCGCACACCTGGGAGAACGGCAAGAACGAGCAGTCGCACCAGGACCCGACCTTGGCCGAGGCGCTGCTGGGCGAGATGTCCGACACCGCGCGTGTGCTGTTCCCAGTCGATGCGAACAGCGCGGCTGCCGCGCTGCGTGCCGCCTACGGCACCCATGGGCAGTTCTGGACACTCGTCGTGCCCAAGCGGCCGATGATCAACCGGCTGACCGGCGAGCAGGCGCAGCGCCTGGTCGAGGAAGGCGCGTGCGTGGTGAAGGCCTGCCAAGCGCCCGAACGGCCCGAGGTGCTGCTGATCGCCATCGGCGCGTACCAGTTGCAGCAGGCGCTGCTGGCGGCCGACCGGCTCGATGCCGCCGGGCATCGCACTGCGGTCACCTGCGTCGTCGAGCCCGGCCGCTTCCGGCTGCCGCGCGACGAGCGCGAGCGCGCCTTCGTGGTCGGCGATGCGGCGCTGGAGCCGCTGTTCCCCGCTGCAGCCACAGCGCGCGTCATCGTCTCGCACATGCGGCCCGAACCGACGCTCGGCGTGCTGCGCCGCGTCGACACCGGGCCGCAGCAGACCCGCGCGCTGGGCTATGTCGCGAGGGGCGGCACGCTCGATGTCGCCGGCATGCTGTTCGCGAACCGCTGCACCTGGGCGCACGTCGCTGCCGAGGCCGCTTCCGCGCTCGGCGTCGATCCGGCAACGGTGCTTCGTGCCGACGAATGGGCCGCCGTGCGCGGGCTCGGCGACCCGCACACCGTGATGACGTCGGAATGAAGCCCATGCCAACGCCCTCCGCCATCGTCCGCGCCGACAAGGCGACGAAGGTCTACCAGCGCGACAGCATTCCGGTACCGGCGCTGCACGAGACCAGCGTCGAGATCCTGGAGGGCGACTTCGTGGCCCTGGTCGGGCCCTCCGGCTCCGGCAAGACGACGCTGCTGAACCTCATCGGCGGGCTCGACCGCCCGACGAGCGGTCGCATCTGGGTCGGCGCTCAAGAGATCACGTCCCTGGGCCGCAAGGCGCTTGCCGAGGTTCGCCTGCGCCACATCGGCTTCGTGTTCCAGGAATACAACCTGGTGCCGGTGCTCTCCGCGCTCGAGAACGTCGAGTACGTGATGCTGCTGCAAGGCGTCGACGAGGAACGGCGCCGCCAGGAGGCGCTGCGCCTGCTGCACGAACTCGGCCTGGAAGGTCTCGAGAACCGCCGGCCCAATGAACTGTCGGGCGGCCAGCAGCAGCGCGTGGCGGTGGCGCGCGCCATCGCGGCGCGGCCGATGATCGTGCTGCCCGACGAGCCGACCGCCAACCTCGACTCGCAGTCGGGCTCGGCGCTGATGGACATGATGCGCCGCCTGAACGAGGAGCAGGGCACCACCTTCGTCTTCTCGACGCACGACCCGATGGTGGTCGAGCGCGCGCGCCGCGTGATCCGCCTGCGCGACGGCCGCATCGAGGCTGACGAGCGAAAGGCTGCGTCATGATCTGGAAGCTGGCGCTGCGCAACGTCCTGCGCAACCGCCGCCGTTCCGGCATCACGGTGCTGTCGATCGCGGTCGGACTCGCCGCGTTGACCTTTCTCTGGGGATTCATCGACGGCCAGAACCGCCAGATGGTGAACAACACCACGCGCTACTTCGCGGGCGATGCGCAGGTGCACCTGAAGGGCTACCACGACGACCCGAGCCTGGACCGCGCCATCGGGGCCGGCGACCGCGTGCTCGCGGCGGTACGCGCCGACCCCGCCGTCGCCGCGGCGACGGTCCGGCTGGAAACGACCGTGCTCGCGAGCCGCGCGGACCGCTCGCGCGGCATCGCGGCCTTCGGCGTCGATCCGGCGGGTGAGTCCGCGGTCAGCGACCTGTCCAAGGCCATCGTCGATGGCCGCGCCTTCGATGGGCCGGGCGACAGCGGCATCCTGATCGGCGCGGACCTGGCCGAGGCCCTGGCCCTGCGCGCCGGCGACGACCTGGTCTTGGTGGGGCAGGCCTACGACGGCTCGGTGGCGAGCGCTCGGGTGCCGGTCCGCGGCGTGTTCCGCACGAAGATCGACGATCTGGACGGTTATGTCGCCGTGATGCCGATGGCGGTGATGCGCGACTTCCTCGCCGCGCCGAGCGCCGTGACGGCCGTCGCGGTGCGCCTGCGCGACCGGGGCGCGCTGGCCGCGGCCACCGAGAGCCTGTCCATCCGCGTCGGTTCCGACCACGAGGTGGTGGGCTGGCCGGTGCTGCTGCCGATGGTGGCGGTCAGCACACGATTCCACGAAGTGATGGGCATCGTGGTGCTGGCGATCTTCTTCGTGATGGTGGCCGCCGGCGTGGCCAACCCGGTGTTGATGGCAGTGCTCGAGCGCACGCGCGAGTTCGGCATCATGCTCGCACTGGGCACCGGCCAGTCGCTGCTGTTCCGGCTCGTGGTCGCGGAGGCGGCGCTGCTTGGCGGGGCAGGGCTGCTGCTCGGCAACGCGGTCGGGCTGGGCGCCACGGCGGCGTTCGGGCGGATCGGCATCGATCTCGGCGCGTTCGCGGCCGGCCTTCGAACCATGCCCGGGCTGGAGGATGTGATCTATCCGGTGGTGCGCGCCGAACGCAGCCTGTTCATCTCGGTGATGGTGTTCGTGATCGCGCTCTTGATGGCGCTCTACCCGGCGTTGCGCGCCGCGACGCTGGAGCCGGTCGCCGCGATCCGCGGCATCGGCGAACGCGGCAAGGCACGCGTTCGGGGACGAGGCGAACCAGCACCGGCCAGGCGCAGCCGCTGGCCCGTCTTCGTGCTGATCGCCGCGCGCAACCTGCTGCGCAATCGCAAACGCAGCGCCATCACCGCCTTCGCCGCTGCCTTCGCCATCGTGGCCTACGTCTTCCTGTACGGTTTCTTCGACGGCTTCGCCGAGCAGATCGTCGGCAACTCGACCGGCTACCTCACCGGCCACCTGCAGATCGAGCGCCAGGGCTTGCGTCGAGACCTGGCGCCCGAGCTGGCCTTCGAGGACGCCGGCGGCGTCCTGAAGGCGGTGCAGGCCATGCCGGGCGTCGCCGCGGCGGCGCCACGCGTGCAGGCGCAGGCGCTGGCCAGCAGCGCGACGAAGTCGGTGGGGGTGATGCTCTACGGCGTCGACCCCGATCTCGAGCCGGGCATCACCATCCTGCACCGCACCTTCGTCGAGGGCACGCCGCTCGCGCGCGGTGCCGAGCGCGACATCGTCATCGGCAGGCGGCTGGCCGAGAAGATCGGCGCGAGGCTCGGCGAGAAGATCGTCGTCATGGCCCCGGGGCTGGCCGGTGAACTCGGGACGGCCGCGTTCCGCGTCCGCGGCATCTTCGCCACCGAGAGCAGTTCGTTCGACGGTGCCATGGTCTTCGTCACATTGCCGGCAGCGCAACGCATGCTCGGCCTCGGCGACCGGGTCTCATCGGTCAACCTGCGGCTCGTGGACCGATCCCAGGTGGACGCGGTGGCCCGCCAACTGGCACCGGTGGTGGCGAGCCGTGGCCTCGTCGCCTCGACCTGGCCGGAGTTGCTGACCCGCGTGGCGGACATGGTGGGCCTGGTCCGTGCCATCCGCACCGTCGTCGTTGCGGTCTTCTTCCTCGTCGTGGCGCTGGCGGTGATGAACACCGTCTTCATGGCCGTGGCCGAGCGGACTCGCGAATTCGGCGTGATGATGGCGCTCGGCACGCCGCCCGACGCGATCGTTCGCATGGTCGTCTACGAAACGGTGGCTCTGATGCTGCTGGCCTCGGTCGTGGGCTACACGGTGGGTGCGGCCATCGTCTCGGTGTTCGGCAGCGTGGGCCTGGACCTGTCGCGCTTCTACAAGGACTACAGCGCGATTCCCGGGCTCACCGGCATCGTCTACCCGCGGCTCGAATGGGCGAGCCTGATCGGGCCCGGGTTCGGCCTGTTTCTGGCCAGCGTCGCGGTGTCGCTCTACCCGGCGTCACGGGCCGCACGACTCGACCCGACGGCCGCGATCCGCCACACGTGATGCGCCGCGTGATGCTGCCCGCCCAGTTCGTGGGCACGATCATGCTGATGGCGGCGCTGTCCGTCGGCGCGCCTGCGCAGGCCGAAGGGCTGGGGCTGACGGGCAGCGTGAAGAGCCTGTTTGTGCGATCACGCACCGTGAACGGCGAAGCGTACGGGCTGAGCCTGAACCGGCTGCGCGTCGAGGCCAAGGGTGACGTTGCCCCGGGCCTCGCCCTCGACCTTCAGTACGACAACGAACTCCTGTTCGGCAGCTACCTGGACACGGCGGAGTTTCGTGCGCTCAAGGATCGCGCGTCGCTGCAGTACTGGCGGGCCGACGCCAACTACATCGAGCGCGGCGATATCTACGGTCGTCATCGCCTGTACAGGGCGGCCGTGACCCTGACCCGCGGCAACGTCGATCTGAAGCTCGGCCGCCAGCGCATCGCGTGGGGGACCGGCCGCTTCTGGAGCCCGCTGGACATCCTGAACCCGGTCAACCCGCTTGCGCTCGAGCGCGAGGAGCGCGTCGGCGTCGATGCCGCGTTGCTCGAGGCCAAGCTCGGGCCGCTGTCGCGCGCGTCGCTGGTCTACGCCCCTGCACCGGACCGCGGCCCGGCCAGCCGCGCGCTGCAGTGGCACGGCAATGCGGCCGGCGTCGACGGGTCGCTGGTCGCCGGCCGGCTGCGGGGGCTGGGCATCGTCGGCATGGATGTCGCCAGCCAGATCGGTGACGTTGGCGTCCGCGCGGAGGCGGCTGGGCTCGATCCGGGCGGCGGCCCTGGCTTCAACCGGTGGATGGCCGGCGCGGACTATGCCTTTGCGACCGGCCTCACGCTGAGCGCCGAGCTGTACTACAACGGCGCCGGCTCGCGGGATCCGGCCGGCTACGACTTCGCGGGGTTGCGCTCGGGACGGTTGACGAGCCTCGCGACGCGCTACGCGGGGCTGTTCGCGTCCTACGAGATCACGCCGCTGCTGAAGTGGATGACCTATGCGGTGCTCAATGCCGACGACCGCAGCCGTGCGGTCGACAGCCGCCTCGTGTGGTCCGTCGCGCCGGCCACGGATCTGACCTTCGGCGTGCAGCATTTCACCGGGACCGCGGGCAGCGAGTTCGCTGCCTCGCCCAACGCTGTTCAGGTGCAGCTGCAGTGGTTCTTCAGGTGATGACCAGAGTTCAGAACATGAACCACCCCATCAGGAACCAGTTGCTGTTGTCGGCGGCGTTGCGGCCGAAATCCATCGTAGTCGTTCGTCCCGCCGTTGAACCTGCGGTAGGCCGTACGCGGCAAGGCCAGCTTGCTTTACGTTCTCTCGACCGGAAGGTGGCCGAGTTCGGCGACCCAGCCGGCGGAGTCTGGCCCGCCGTTTGCACTACCCATGGCCGGGCCCATCTCATAGCGCATGAAGTCAGCTGTCCCGCGGGTCGAGAGCACTTGAACCCCCCGCCAAGCATGCGGCGATAGCGTGACGGGCCCGAGTGATCACCTCGTCCGGTCAGGTCACCACCGGACCGCCTCATGCTCACTAGCTTCGTGTCGAGCGCGGCAAGCGCGGCGAGAAACGTGATTCCGATTGCCGCGGAGGCCACCGATCCGACGAGAACGCCGACCTTGGCCGAAAGCGCCAACGCGTCATTCGTGCCGAACGCCACCCCGGCAAAGAACAGGCTCATGGTGAACCCGATGCCGGCCAGCATCGAGGCGCCGGCAATTTGCGGCCAGCGTGCGCCGTGCGGAAGCTGCGCGACGCCCAGGCGAACCGAAAGACCCCTGCCGCGACGTAGGCCGAGGTGCGTGTCACACGCCAGCGGTTGAGGGCCGCCAGCACCAGCAGCGCACCGGCGGCAACTACGAGGACGCGATCGAGAGGTTCTTCGTGAACAGCACCGCGAGGATGAGGATCGCCCCGAGGTCGTCGAAGATCGCGAGCGCGAGGAGAAACGTCCGCACGGCCGGAGGCACTCCGCACCAAGCAAGCTCAGCGCGGCGAGTGCGAGCACTGTATCGGTGGCACTCGGAATGGCCCACCCTTGGGCGGCCGACGCATCGCTCCATGTGAAGAGGAGGTAGATCGCAGCCGGGGCCAGCATCCCTCCCAATGCGGCGAGGGCTGGCAGTGCAACTCGTGCCGGCGAGTCGAGGTGCCCCTCCAGGACTTCACGCTTGATTTCCAGCGCGACCAGGAGGAAGAAGAAGACCATCAAGCCTTCGTTTATCCACAGAATCAAGGGCTTCTCGACCATCAACGAGCCGACCCGAACCGCCACCGGCGTGTGGTGGACCAGTTGGTAGGCCGGTCGCAGCGGCGAATTCACCATGACGAACGCCGCGAGCATGGCGGCAACAGTCAGCGGCCCCGAAGCCTTCTTGGGTTGCTGCAGCCATGCAGTGATGCGGTGCCACAAGACCATCGGGTAGTCAGCCTGCGACGAAGTCGTCACCGCCCGTCGCCCCAACGCCGCATGAAGAAGTTGAGACCGGGACATACACCTATCCCGGCGTATGCGCCGTACAGAAGCTCTCCACCAGCCCGATGAAGAATCCCTGCCATGTAAGCCAGTTGAATCCCGGCAGCACCTGTTCGAGGAAGGCGTGCATGTGCAGGCTCCGGTGTCGCGAGCCCGTAGCTCACGCAGACCAGGAATGAGATCAACGTCGTCGTGGCCAGCGCCCACGAAACGACCTTCATGTTGGAGCATGACGTCCTCCTAGCGATGATGAGGTTCGCGGGTTGCCCGCTGACGCACTTGGCGTGGTCCCGCTGGCTTGTTTGGTGGGGGCCTTGTTGGGATCGCCGTTGCCGCCGCCACTCGAGCCATGGCCGCCGTGACCGCCGTCATGGCCCCCATGGCCGCCGTGCCCTCCGTGACCGAACAAGTGCATGGCGACGAATGCCACGCCAAAAAGAACCCAGATCCAGTTCTCAGTCAGCCAGGCCATTCCTAACTCCTTTCGTTGAGGTCGCTCCGAGCGTGGACCCGTTGCAGCGCTGCGTACTCAAGGGATGTGGGGTCCCGAACGCACGTTCTTCCGTCGGCGGGTTACCCGCAAGAGCCAGACGCCGGCGACAACGAGCGCGGCGTAGTTCAGCGCCATGAACCAGGGCGTGGGCCAGGCGATGCCATCGAATCCGCGGTCGGTGATCGGATAGAGCACCGGCGACGGGTAGTACTCGCTCGAATGCGTGAAGACATCGATCACGATGTGCGACCACCAGCCGGCCAGCGGCACCAGCAGCCATCGCCACCAATACCACGCGAGCATCGTGACGACGGAGGCGACGATGGCGCTGTGCATCACACAGTGCAAGGTGTGCGACCAGACCCGTACTTCGGCCGGCAGCCAGGGCTCGGCGCCCGGCGTTGCGAATGCATAGCCCTGGAGCGCCTGCCAGTTGCCGTGGCCCAGCAGTCCCCAAAGGGCGATGGGAATCAGGTGTCCGATGTCGGGCAGTGCCGCGAGCGCGACGGCTGCGCGCGCCTGGCTGGCGCTGATGGGCCAACGGCGCGACACTGCCACGGCGCCCGAGGCCGGCCCACAAGGAGTGTGCAACCATGTCCATCGCGCGCGACAGCTCACATCATGGAGCGGCTCAGCCCGACCTGCCGGCATCGCGGTCGAGCAAGGCCTTTCGCTGCTCGTACTCCTGCGCGTCGATCTCGCCGCTGGCGAGGCGTCGTCGAAGCACTTCATGTGGTGTCTCCCTGAAACCGCGCCGACGCCCTGACGGACGACCCCATGCCGCATAGACCAATGCGCCGATCAGCACGATCCAGAAGAGCCACCACAGCCCGTGCATGCCGCCCATGTAGAAGCCATTGCCGAAGTACATCAGTGCTCCTCGATCCGCGTTGCGTCAGTCGGTCGCTGTGCCGTCGAGCGCCGAACGCACGCGCTGCAGCTTGCCTCGCACTTCCGCGGCCACTGCAGCGACCTCCGGATGGGCGGTCAACCGCAGAACGGCCCCGGGTCCATGAAGCCGACCACCAGCCGACCGTCAGCCTCCTGGCGAACGACGACATTGCAGGGCAGGAGCAAGCCGATGTCCGGCTCGGCCGTCAACGCACGGTGTGCGAGGGGCGGGTTGCAGGCGCCCAGAATCCGGTAGGGCGGCACGTCGATCCCGAGTTTGGCCTTCATCGTGGCCTGAACGTCGATCTCGGTAAGAACACCGAAGCCCTCGGACTTGAGGGCGGCCGTGACCTGCTCGACAGCTCGACCGAAGTCGCGCTCCCGCAGCACGCCATGGAAGCCGTAGGCCGACGGCGCGGCGGTGCGGGTGGGGCTGTTGGAGTTCTTCACGGTGCGGCTCCCGTCATTTGGCCGCCGGCGCAGGCGCCGTGCGGTCCATCATCATCTGCATCATGGACTGCATCATCTCCATGCGCTTTTCCATCATCTGCTGGCGCGTGTTCATGTCCATCGGCGCACTCGCGGCCCCCATCGGTCCCATCCCGCGCATGCCTCCCATGCCCATGCCGCCCATCATGTCCATGCCGCCCTGCATCAGCTTCATCTGCTCGGTCATGAGCCTGCTGCGCTCTTCCGGCGTGCGTGCCGCGAGCAGCTTGTTGCGCATCTCCTGCATGGACTGCATCTGCTTGTCCATGTTCTGGCTCCAGGCTGACGGCGTTGCCGGTGCCTGAGCCGCGGTTGATTGCGCCCATGCCGGCACAGCGGCTGCCAACATGGCGAGGACCGTGAACGTACGGATGGCTTTCATGAAGACTCCTGCGTGATGTGATGGGAAGCCCGCGCCCGACGGGTGTCGGTGCGGGGATACATGCCGGACACATGCCGGCGGAAAGAAGCCATGACCATGCCTGCGTTGGTGCAAAAAAGGCTGCGCCGGTTTCAGCATCTTGAGCAGACAGCATCACGGCGTGTTGATGCAGCTCAGCGCGATTGGCTCGGGTCATCGCCGAGCAAGCGAAGGCGCCGCTCGTAGTCCTCCCGCGAGATCTCGCCATCCTCCAGGCGGCGCAAGAGTTCCTCCTGAGCTGTGCCGCGACGACTGCCGGTCTTCCCGAACGGGCCCAGCCCCAGGAAGATCAACCAGCCGGCAACGGCAACCCAGAACACCCACCAGGCACCGGCTGTGCTGCCGAGGAAATTCAGGTCAAGGGACACTCGGAACCTTCCAGACCCTGCCGCGTCAGCGCAGGAAATCGCGCCGCAGTCCCAGCGAGGCATCGGTCTTCGCGATGGACCTCGCCGGGTCCGTCTCGATGCCGGTCAGAGCCCGGATCGCGTCGATGGTTTCCGGGATCACGATCGCCTGGTTGAAGACCTGGTAGGTGTAGTACGCCTGGTCGCCGTCGACGGCCAGCACGTCCTCCCACAGCGCCACCTCCCACATGTCGCCGCGCGGGCGGCCAAGGTCGGACATCAGCTCGACCGTGCTGTTCAGAGCCACGATCCCGTCCGACGAACGCACGAACGCGATCCGTGGCGCCGCCCGGAACGCCGCGAGCACCTCGTCGCGCGTCGCCGGCCGGGTCAGTTCGACCCACCACGTGTGCAGATGACTGGAGTTGTGTGCGGCCTTCACGGCGATCGTCACGACGTCGAGGTCGGGGATGACGGTGCGCGCGTCCGGGCCTTGATGGCTGGGAATGACCTTTTCGGGGACCACCGTGTTGACGATGCCGTCGGCATGCGCCTCCCAGGGGTCTGAGGCGCGCCGGATCAGCGTACCGCGTGCACGTTTCAGCAGGCCTGCCGTCCGCAGCGCGCCGAGCGTGCGAACGATCGATGTGGTGTTGCACGACACGACGCGCGTCGACGAGCGCCCCAGCGCCGACGCATAGTTCGCCTGCGCGACGAACGAATGGCCGGTCAGCGCATGCGCTTCGCCGCCGTGGAAGATGGCCTTGACACCAGCCGCCTCGTACACGCCCTTGTTGATCGCGGCCACCTTCTTCGGCGTGCAGTCGACGACGACATCGCACTGCGCGAGCAGTTCGGCGAGGTCGCCCGCGACCGCGATGCCGGCTGCGCGCATCGGCGCTTCGGCCTGCGGCGTCGCCGCGTACACGGGCAGCCCGGCGCGGGCAGCAACCTGCAGCCGGTAGTCGTCGACGATGTCGGCGACACCGGCGAGCGTCATGTCGTCCTGAAGGCGAACCGCGTCGGCGACGCGCTTGCCGATGACGCCGTAGCCGTTGACGGCGACCCTGATCCTGTTCATGTCCACTCCTTTGACGCTGAATTCCCCGGTCAGCGCAGCGCGCGCCCGCGGGCGATGGAAAACGTGAATCGGATGGCAAGCGCATAACCCGCCAGCGCGAGCAGCGGCATGCCGGCAAATTGAGGGCCCACGGCGTGCTGCATCAGCAGGCTGGAGGCGATGTACAGCCCGAGCGTCACGAGCGCGAGCGCAACGCGCCGGCTGGCGCGGTCGACGCCTTCCTGCAGCCGCGCGTCGGGCACGATCGCGATCTCGAACAGGTGCTGCCGGGCGAGAGCGCCGTGCAGTCGCTGCGCCACCAGCGCGGGCAGGTCGCTCGCCGCGCTGCCCATCTCGAAGGCCAGCCGCTTCGATGCTTCGGGCTGCGGCGCTTGCCGGATCGAGCCGGCCGCGGCGTGGCGCGACAGCGTCTCGAAGATCGAGAATGAAGGTGCCAGTGCGCGGACCGTGCCCTCGAGCAGCAGCATCGTGCGGGTCAGGACGAGCAGGTCCGTGGGCAGGCGTACCGCTTGTGAGCGGCCGGCGGCGACCAGCCGTCCCAGCGCGGCCGGCAGCGACCAGTCGCGCAGCGGCCGCTCCGCACAATCGGCCAGCAGCGACTGCACCACCGGCAGGAAGGCGCGGCGCTCCACCTGGGCCCCCACGAGGCCGAGGTCGAGCCAGGCATCGACCACCCAGTCGGCGTCCTGCTCGACGAAGGCGAGCGCGAAGGCCGTCAGTGCGCCGCGCAGGCGGCGGTCCAGGCGGCCGACGATGCCGAAGTCGTGGAAGCAGATCCGCCCGTCGGTCATCACGAACAGGTTGCCCGGGTGCGGATCGCCATGGAACAGGCCGTGCTCGAAGAACTGTGTCACGTAGCTGTCGACGAGGCGGCGCGCGCAGGCCTCGCGTTCGGCCTCGGCGACGGCGTCGACGCGCACACCGCTGCTGAAGCGCTGCACCATCACGGAAGACGCGCACAGGCCGTCGATCACATCCGGGATGTCGACGTCGGGCGATCCACGCCACGCATCGGCGAAGCGCCGCACGAAGCGAGCCTCGCGCGCAAGGTCCATCTCGAGCCGCAGGTTGCCGGCGATCTCGTCGACGATCGCCACGAGGCCCCAGCGCCGCAGCGGTGGGAGCAGGGCCTGCGCGACCGTGGCAATCATGTGCAGGATGCGCATGTCGGATTCGACAGCCTCGGCGGCCCCCGGCCGGCGGATCTTGACGATGACCTCGGTGCCGTCGGGCAGCGCGGCGCGGTGGATCTGCGCCACCGAGGCTGCGGCCAGCGGCGCCAGGTCGAAGCGTGCGAAGAGCTGCGAGCAGGGGCGGCCAAACGCGGATTCGACGGCCAGCTGCGCCTGCTCCGATGGAAACGCACCCACATGATCCTGCAGCCGCGCCAGGGCTTGCTGTGCTGTGTCAGGCAACAGGTCGGCGCGCAGGCTCAGGTGCTGGCCGAGCTTGACGAAGGTCGTGCCCAGCCCTTGCAGGAGGGCCGCGAAGCGTTCGGCCACGGGATGGTCGTCGCAACGCATCACGCCGCGGTGCCAGGCCCACCACAGCACGAAGCCGGTGAAGGCCAGGCCGATCCGTAGCGCGCGCCCGACCGGGGACCGGCGCTGCGAGGGCCTGGCAGGAGCCGGTGCGGCATTCAGCATGTCAGGCCACGCGGTGTCGCGTCTGGCCGGCCTGCCACGCCGCGATGTTGTCGACGGTCTCGTGCAGGATGCGCGCGACCGCTTCGCGGGTGTTGAAGCCGACGTGCGGTGTTGCGAGCACGCGCGGGTGGCGCAGCAGCGGGTGCGACGACTCCCAACCGCGGTCGCAGCCCAGGCCGTCGCAGCCCATCGGCGCCTCGGGCGCGGCGCCGCCTTCGTGCTCGAGCACGTCGAGGCCGGCCGCGGAAACAGTGCCGCGGTCGAGCGCGCGCAGCAGCGCTTCTTCGTCGATCAAACCGCCACGCGCGGTGTTGAGCAGCACGACACCGGGTTTGATGCGGGCAAAGGCGTTGTCGTCCAGCAGGTGATGCGTTTCCGGGGTCAGCGGGACGTGGAGACTCAGGATGTCACTGCGTTCGAGCAGTTCGGACCATCCGACGAAGTTGATCCCCAGGTCGATCGTGGCTTGCGGTCGCGGTCGCGGGTCGAAGGTCAGGACTTTCATCCCGAAGCCCTGCGCGATACGTGCCACGTGCGTTCCGATACGACCGAAGCCGACGACCCCCAGTACCTTGCCTTCCAGTTCGAAGCCGGTGAGCCCCCGGTACGAGAAGCGACCCTGCAGTGCCCGACCGCGTGCCGCGCACAGATGGCGGGCAAGCCCCAGCAGCAGCGTGAAGCTGTGCTCGGCGACGGTGGCGGCTCCGTAGTCGGGCACGTGGACGACCGCGATGTCGCGTTCCCGGCAGGCGTCGAGGTCGATGTGGTCGACGCCGGCGGAACGCGTCGCCACCAGCCGCAGCGCGGGCATGCGCTGCAGCACTTCGCGTGTCACCGACGTGCGGACGAACACGCACAGCACCTGGGCCAGCTCCGCGGCGCCATTGTCCGCATCAATCTGGGTGTCGGGCGCGAAACGCGGCCACCACGAGCTCGGGCACAGCGCTTCGAGCGCGGCCTGATCTTCGCCGGCGACGTCCATGAAGAGCACCCGCAAGGCCCCGGGCGGGCTGCCCGCAGCCGGCCTCTCAGGCGACACGGACCCGCTGGGCAGGGCGTTCATGCCGCGCCTCCCGCCGAGCGCTGGCGCGGCGCGGCGCCGCCTTTGACCGCCCGGTACAGCGAGACGATGCCTAGAGCGGTGGGAATCCGGCGCGTTTCCTCGACTTGGCGGAAGCCCGCGGAAGCGAACAGCACCGGCAGCATCCCGGCGATGTTGTCGCTCGTGGTGTCGAAGCCGTCGAGAAGCTGGACCGCCAGGAACGCGGTCCGGCTGACCAGGCCGCCCGCGCGACCCCAGTCGGCGACGTGCAGTTCGCCGGCAGGGCGCAGCACGCGATGCATCTCGCGCGCGGTCAGCAGTTTGTCGCCCCACGACAGGTGGTGGAAGAAGAGGCTCGACACGACGCGGTCGAAACGTTCGTCGGCGTAGGGCAGGGCGGACGAGCGACCCAGGTCGAAGGCAATGTCGGCGCCGGCATGCCGTGCCTTGCGCGCTGCGATGGCGAGGATCGCGGCGTCGGCATCGAGCGCCGACACCCGCACCCCCGGCTGTCGGCGCTGCGCTGCGAGCGCCAGCGTGCCGATGCCGCAGCCTACGTCCAGCACCTGGTGGCCCGGCTCGATGGCCGCCTGGTCGAGCAGCGCCCGCTTGAAGGTCCGCTCGCGCGTCGTCAGCGCCACCACCCGGTCGTACAGCGGCGTGAGAGCGTGAAAGCCGAGCGCGGGATTGAAGCCCTCCGTCCGGTCCATCAATGTGCCTCGAGTTCCCGCGCCGCGTCGCGATTCCGAGCGGTCCGGCGCGCATCGGTGAAGTACAGCAAGACGATGACGCTGAGCACCCCGGCGAAGAAGCACCACACCGAGATGAACCAGGTCGCGTAGAAGGCGTAGGCCGCCACCGCGGACACGAACGCGGCCACGCCGAAGGCAACGACCCGCACGTGGCTGGAAAACATCAGGCTGGCGCAAGTGCCCAGCAGGTACAGCGACATCGCCGCCAGCGCATAGAAGTGCGGCGACTCGTAGGCGATGTGCTGGCCTGTCACCGTGGCGACGATCGGCAGCGTGAACAGCGTGGCCAGCAGGTACAGGCCCACGGCGCTGCCCGCGATGGCAATGGCGATCAGGACCCGCCGCCGCCAGGGCACGGTCTCCAGCGCCAGCGCGGCCAGCGGCACGTAGATCGGCCACAGCACGTGCGAGAAGAACGAGTAGGCGTGCGTCAGAACGGTGTTGAGCAGCGGCGCGCGGTCCGGGAAGGTCAGCCAGAGCGCGCCTTCGAGCAGTTGCTGGATGCCGAAGAGGACCGGAATCCAGGCGTACGGCAGTTCCGAGCGAGCACGCGCGCGCCGCACGGTGGCCGCTCCGACGATCAGCAACACGGTGCCGGCAGTGAAGCTGGCTTGCGCGGAAAAGCACATCAGCATGACTCCTGCAGCAGGACGCCGGTCGGTCGGGACGGCGGGTCGCCAGGCGTCATCACCGCAGTTCCCCGGACGATGGGGTGTCGTCCCGCCGAGCCGGCGTGGCCGACAGGGCACGGGCGACGATGGCGCGCAGTGCTTCGGCATGGCGCTGACCGCGCTGCAGCGCACGCTCCGGGAAGCGCGAGGCCAGCCACGCATACACGAGGTACTTCGCGAGTTTGCCGATCCACAGCGCGAGCACCACGTCGGCGATCGGCAGCCGGGAGATGCCTGCGAACATCAGCGCCGGTGTCAGCGGCAGCGGCGTGGCAGCGATGACAAGCAGGGCCAGGACGCCGTGCGTGGACAACCAACGGGTGGCGTCGCTCCAGGCGGACGAACGCACGACGTCGGGGTAGGCGGAAAACAGCCGGGCCCAGCCGAGGTGGTGGAACACCAGGTACAGCACGGCCGCGCCCAGCGCTGCGCCAAGACTGGCCCCCACGGCGATCGCGCCCCAGCGGTGCCGCGCCATCAGCACCGCCGCCACCAGCAGGGTTGCGAAGGGCACCGACATCGACAGCGTCGCGGCAAGCGCCACGGTGCCGACCACGACCGGGAACGCACGGCTGTCGGCCCGCCGCAGCAGCGTGCGCATCAGCCCCGATTCGAGTGCGCCGCGCAGCACGGGATGTCTCCATCATGGCTTGCGCGTGACCGGGCGCCGACCCAGCTCGACCGCCAGGGAGACGGCCTCGCTGCCGCGCAGGATCTTGAACTGCGCCTGGGTGCCTGGGTTCAGTGCGGCCGTCTCGTTGATCAGCGCGGCCGTGTCGACGACTTCTTTGCCATTGATCGCCAGGACGGTGTCGCCGGCGCGCAAGCCGGCGCGCTCGGCCGGGCCGCCGCGTTGCACAGCGACGAGCGCGGCGCCGGCCGCAGCGCCGGTGGTCTCGTGGATGACGTCGCGGGCGCTCACGCCGAGCCAGCCGCGGCTGACGCGGCCGGTTGCGATGATCTGCTCCATCACCTGCCGCGCCAGGCTGACCGGGATCGCGAAGCCGATGCCTTGCGATCCGCCGCTGCGCGAGTAGATCGCGGTGTTGATGCCCACCAGGTGGCCGGACGCATCGACCAGCGCACCGCCCGAATTGCCAGGATTGATCGCCGCGTCGGTCTGGATGAAGTTCTCGAAGGTGTTGATGCCGAGCCGGTTGCGGCCCGTCGCGCTGACGATGCCCTGCGTCACCGTCTGGCCCACGCCGAACGGATCGCCGACGGCCAGCACGATGTCGCCGATCTGCACCGAGGCCGGATCGGCGAAGGTGATCGGCTGCAGACCCTTGGCCTCGATACGCAGCACAGCGAGGTCGGTCTCGGGGTCGGTGCCGACGACGCGCGCCTCGGCCACCTTGCCGCCCGGCAGCATCACGGCGATCTCGTCGGCGCCCTCGACGACGTGGTTGTTGGTCAGGATGAAACCCTGGGCGGCGACGATGACGCCGGAGCCCAGGCTGGACTGGCCCTGCGCCGCCTCCTCGTCGGAGCCGCCATAGGGCCGCAGCCAGCCGGGCAGCTGTCGTGGTGGTGCCTTGCGCGTGTAGATGTTGACGACCGAGGCCGAGGCCTTGGCCGCCGCCGCGCGAAAGCCCCCCTCGAGGCGCGTCATGACGGCCTTGCCGTTTGGTGCCGAGGCCGACGTGTCGGCGTGCGGCGCCTCGCGCAGCGCCACGACATCGGTGCGGGCCGGCGCCACGGGCTCGGGCCCGAACGCCTTCCAGGCGATCAGCAGGCCGGCCGACACCGCGATCACCTGCGCGATGAGCAGCCACAGCCGCCAGACAAGGGACGGTCGATTGTTGTTCACGATGCGGTTCCCTCCATCAACTCTTCCAGCGCGCGCGCCATCGGTTCGACGACGCTGATCTCGTTGGATGCGTGCGGCACCGTGTCGCAGGTGAGCACGCGGGCCGGCCGGCTGGCCAGCAGTTCCTCGTACGCGCCCGGCGCGAACAGCGCGTGCACGCCGATGCACAGCGGTGCCGGCAGTCCGACGCGGCGCACACTGGCCACCGCCTGGATCATGGTGCGTGCGCTCGAGACGATGTCGTCGACCAGCACCGGCTGGCGGTCCTGCCAGGCCGACACATCCGGCAGGCTGACCTCGACGTCGCGGTCGCCGCGGCGGATCTTCTGCAGCACGGTCCAGGGCGCGCCGGCGGCGGCGGCGACCTCCGCGACCCATTGCTCGCTCTCCGAGTCGGGGCCGATCAGCAGCGGGCGTTCGACCTGTGCCGCGACCCAGCGGGCGATCAGCGGTGCCGTGTGCACGACCCGCGTCGGGATGCGGTAGATCTCGTCGAGTGCGTGGTAGCGGTGCAGGTGCGGATCGGCCGTCACGAGCGCGTCGAAGGCGGTCGACAGCAGCGCCGCGTAGGAGCGCGACGTCACCGCCTCGCCGGCATGGAAGCGCCGGTCCTGCCGCAGGTAGGCCAAGTAGGGCGCCGCGAGCAGCACCTTCGCCGCGCCGAGGTCGCGCGCGGCGTCGGCCGCGAACAGCAGCGGCAGAGTCTTCTCGTCGGGCCGCGCGAGGCTGCAGGTGAGCACGACGGTTCGGCCCGTCACGTCGGCATCCAGGCGGACCAGCGACTCGCCGTCCGGAAAGCGGTGCAGTTCCAGGCCGGCACGTTCGGCCTGCAGTGTGCGCACCAGCCGGTCGGCAAAGGCCTCGTCGCCGGGCAGATGGAAGACGATCGGTCTCAAGACAGCTCCGAGATCTGGAAGATGGGGGGCCGGGTTTCGATGTACTGCCGCGCGTAGGCCAGTTCTCCCGGAGCCTGCGCATGCAGCGTGAACAGCGGCTGCCCGGGCTGCACGACATCGCCGAGGCGGGCGTGCACGTCGACGCCGGCGGCCGGTGCCTTCGGCGCGCCGGCGAGCTTGGCGGCTCGCGACAGCACGCGGTTGTCGATCGCCGTGATGCGCCCCCCCGAGAGCGCCTCGACGACCAGCCGGTGCGACGCCAGCGGCACCTCGCGCAGGCCGCCCTGGGCTTCGCAGATGGCGGCGAACTTCGACCAGGCTCGGCCGTCGGCGAGAACCTCGGTCGCCAGGCGCAGGCCGCTGCCTTGCGGCGCCGCGCCGCCCAGTTCGAGGATGTCGCCGGCCAGTCGCAAGGCGCGCTGCCTCAGATCGTCTGGCGCATCGGCCTGTCGGCGCAGCACGGCCAGCACGTCGCGCGCCTCCAGCGCCGGGCCGATGCCGCGCCCGACCGGCTGCAGGCCGTCGGTGACGCGCAACGCCACCTGCAGTCCGATGGCCTGGCCGACCTCGACGAGCCGGCGCCCGAGTGTCTGCGCGGCCTCGGCGCTGCGGACCTTGGCCGTCGGTCCCACCGGCAGGTCGATCAGCACATGAGTGGAGCCAGCCGCCGCCTTCTTGGACAACACGGAGGCGACGAGTTGTCCCTCGCTGTCGAGATCGAGCGGGCGCTCGACGCGGATCAGGATGTCGTCGGCCGGGCTCAGCCGGACCGAACCGCCCCAGACGATGCAGGCGCCGGTGCGTTCCACCGTGCGCCGCATCGCGGCGATGTCGAGATCGACCGGGGCCAGCACCTCCATCGTGTCCGCCGTGCCGGCGGGGGACGTGATCGCGCGCGACGAGGTCTTGGGCATCGTCAGCCCGCAGGCCGCGACGATGGGCACGACGAGCAGCGTCGTGCGGTTGCCCGGCAGGCCGCCGACGCAATGTTTGTCGACGACCCTATCGCGGCCCCAGTCCAGCCGTTCGCCCACGTCGATCATCGCCCGCGTCAGCGAGACGGTCTCGTCGAGATCGAGGCGGTCGCCCGCGCAGGCGGTGATGAAGGTGGCCAGGTGCAGATCGGAGTAGCGGCCGGCCGCGATGTCGCCGATGACGGCGCGAAAGGCACCGCCATCGAGGCGGTGGCCGTAGACCTTGGCACGGACATGGCTGAGCGAATCGAGGACCGGCGCATGGCTGACCGTGAGCCACTCGCCCGGCCGGGGGCGAAGCGAAGCCCATGCCGCTTCGGACAGGCCCGCGATGCCATGCCCGAGCCAGGGCCCGTCCACGACGCTGAGCGTGGCCACGATGCTGCCCGAGCGCGCCGTGAGCTGGACACGTGCCTGTGTCGTGAAACCCTCGGAACGGCAGACCGCGCAATCGCGCCGCATGTAGACGACCGGCTCCTGGTAGGTGTCGACGCCGACGCGCCGGGCGCGCAGCGTGTTGTCGGCGCCGTCACCGTGCGTGGGTTTCGGGTCCGCACTCGTGTCCGGGCTCATGCCAGTTCCACCGTTTCCAGGTAGTCGGGCACGCGGCACGGCCAGTGCAGCTCGCGCTCGATGCGCGAGCGCATTGCGTCGGCCGCCGCCGGTTCACCGTGGGTGATGAAGGTCTGCGTCGGCGGCGCGTCGAAGCCGCGCATCCACAGCAGGATTTCGCTGGCGTCTGCGTGCGCGGACAGGCTGTCCAGCGCCGCCACCTCGGCATGGATCGGCACGTCCTCGCCATGGATGCGCACCGAGGTGGCACCCTGCAGGATGGCGGCGCCACGCGTGCCGCCGGCCTGGTAGCCCGCGAACAGGATCGTGTTGCGGCGGTCGGGCGCGAAGGCCTTGAGGTGGTGGACGACGCGCCCGCCTGTGGCCATGCCGCTGGCGGAGATGATGACCATCGGTCCACGCCGCGCGCTCAGCGCGCGCGAGTCGTCGGGCTTGTTGACGATCGTCGCCGCGTGGCACATGGCCTCGCACTGCTCGGGGCTCAGCCGGTGCTCGCTGCGGTGCGCGTGGTAGATGCGCGTCGCGTCGGTGGCCATCGGGCTGTCGAGGTAGACCGGCAGGTGGTGGATGACGCCGCGCTCCTTGAGCAGGTGGATGCAGTACATCAGGTTCTGTGCCCGCCCCACGGCGAACGCCGGGATCACCACGACACCGGCGCGCGCCGCCGTGCGGTTGATGACCTCGCCGAGTTTGAGCAACGGGTCGCTCGCCTCGTGCTGGCGGTCGCCGTAGGTCGACTCGACCACGGCGTAGTCGGCGCCCGGGACGCGTGCCGGCGCGGCCAGCACCAGGTCATTCGGACGACCGATGTCGCCGGAGAACAGGATCGAGCGCCGACCGTCGTCGATCTTCACGAAGGCGGACCCCAGCATGTGCCCCGATGGGTCCATGCGCGCCTGCAGCCCGGGAGCAGGGCTCCACGGGGTGCCGTAGGGCCGGGGGACGAACTGCTTCAGGCAGCGCTCGGCGTCCTCGCGGGTGTAGAGCGGCAGCGCCGGCTTGTGCTTGGAGTAGCCGCGCCGGTTGGCGTACTCGGCTTCCTCCTCCTGCAGGTGGCCGCTGTCGGGCAGCAGGATTCGGCACAGCTCGTAGGTCGCTTCCGAGCAGTAGACCTTGCCCTTGAAACCCTGCCGCGCAAGCAGCGGCACGTAGCCGCTGTGGTCGATGTGGGCGTGCGTCAGCACGATCGCGTCGATGCCCGCCGCCGGCACGGGCATCGGTGCCCAGTTGCGCAGCCGCAGTTGCTTGTAGCCCTGGAAGAGGCCGCAGTCGACCAGCAGCGTCGCGCCCTCGTGGCGCAGCAGGTACTTCGAGCCGGTGACGGTGCCGGTGGCGCCGAGGAATTGCAGTTGCATGACGTCCTCTTGTGGTGTGTGTGTTCAGAGCAGGATCGGCGCGTCGGGCAACTCGTTGCGGTCGCCGGGCGTGAGCGGGAAATGGCGCGTCACCAGCTGCGTGACGGCCTCGATGCCCTGGACCGCGCCGCGGCCGAAGTCGCCGGCGCCGAAGTGCGTTTCCATGCCGCGGCAGATCACGGACCAGGCCTCGGCGCCGGCCTTGGCATGGATGCCCCGGTCGGCGACGATCTCGACCCGCCGGTCCGCCAGCAGCACGTAGATCAGCACGCCGGTGTTGTGTTCGGTGTCCCAGACGTGCAGTCGCGCGAAGAGCTCGATGGCGCGTTCGCGCGCCGTCTGGCCCCGCAGCAGCGGCAGGCCGTCGAGCGCGCCTTCGACGACGAACCGGATCTCTCCCGCGTGGGTGGCCTCGCTCGCGGCGATCGCCCGCTCGATCGAGCGCAGGGCGGATGCGGGGAAGGCGCGGCGCACGCGCGCCGAGGTCGTCGCGAGGTGGCGCAGGAGTCTTGCGAGATCCATGGTCACCACCTGCCGGAGGCACCGCCCCCGCCAAAACCGCCGCCGCCGCCGCCGAACCCGCCGCCTCCGCCGAAGCCACCGCCGCGGCGCCCGCCGTGCCCGTGCATGCCGCCGTGGCCGCCCATGCCGATGCCCAGCAGCGTGACGAAGAAGCCGGTCAGGCCCGCGGTCGCTGCGACGGCCAGCGTGCCGAGCGCGAACCAGGCGACGACGCCCAGCACGCCGCCGACCACCAAGGCCCCGGGCACCCGGCCCAGCACCTGCCGCAACACGCCGCCGAGCACCAGCGCGACGATGAACAGCACGGGCCAGCTTTGTCCCAGGCCGTTGTCAGCGGCTGCCGCCCCGCGCCGGGTTGGCGGCGGCAGGGCCTCGCCATCGAGGACGCGCACGATCTGATCGAGCCCTGCCGTGAGGCCCCCGTCAAAGTCGCCCTGCCTGAATCGGGGTGTGATGACCTCCGCGATGATCCGCGCCGCCGTGGCATCGTTCAGTGCGCCTTCGATTCCGTAGCCGACCTCGATGCGGACGGCGCGATCGTCCTTCGCGACGAGCAGCAACGCGCCATCGTCGACCTTGCGGCGGCCCAGCTTCCATTGCTCGACCACACGCAGCGCGAAGGGTTCGATCGCCTCCGGCCGCGTGGTCGGCACGATGAGCACCGCGATCTGCGTGCCCTTGCGCTCCTCGAACGCGCGCAGCGTTCGCTCGAGCGCGGCGCTCTGCGGTGCCGTCAGCGTGCCGGTCAGGTCGGTCACCCGACCTTGTAGAGGCGGCACCGGGATCAGGTCCTGGGCAGCCGCGCCGAGTGCAGCAGAGCATAGGAGCCAGAGCACGGCTAGCCAGCGCAGGAAGCGTCCGACCGGGACGCGGGCTGCTGTCACTTCTTGGCACCCGAGGCGCCGATGCCGCCGAGATCGACCTTCGGCGGCACCGCAAGCGCTGCCTCGTCGGTGACGCTGAAGTTGGCCTTGACGCCGTAGCCGAACACCATCGCCGTCAGGTTGCTCGGGAAGCTGCGCACCGCGACGTTGTAGTCCTGCACGGCCTTCACATAGCGGCCACGCGCAACGGCAATCCGGTTCTCGGTGCCTTCGAGCTGCACGCGCAGATCCTGGAAGCCCTGGTTGGCCTTCAGGCTGGGGTAGTTCTCGCTGACGACCAGCAGGCGCGAGAGCGCGCTCGACAGCTCGCCCTGCGCGGCCTGGAACTTGTTGAACGCCTCGGGGTTGTTGACCAGCTCCGGCGTGGCCTGGATCGAGGTGGCCTTGGCGCGCGCCTCGACCACCTTGGTCAGCGTCTCCTGCTCGAAGTTGGCCTCGCCCTTGACGGTGGCCACGATGTTCGGGATCAGGTCGGCGCGGCGCTGGTACTGGTTCAGCACCTCGGACCAGCTGGCCTTGATCTGCTCCTCGGTGGACTGGAAGGTGTTGTAGCCGCAGCCGGACAGCGCGAGCGTCAGCGCGGCAAGAAGGGCGACGAGGAAGTGGCGCATGGTCAGGGCTCCTGGGGGTGTCATTTGGGAAGCGGGTCGGAAGAAACACGTGGCGACCGCGGCGGCGGTCCTTCGGTCGACCACCACGCGGGTCGCACGATCAGGGTGCCCAGCGTGGCCAGCAGCGGCAGCGCGAGCCACGCGAAGCTGAGCTGGGCCACGGCGCCGAACAGCCAGCCGGCAGCCGCCGAGCCGAGCGTCTGGCCAAACCCCGCTGCCGCGGCCAGCCCGCCCATCGTGGCGCCGAGCCGTCGCCGGGAGGCTCCGGCCGCGAGGTAGGAAATCGTCGGCAGCACGAGCCCGGTGCCGGCGGCGGTGAAACTGACGCCAACGTACATCCAGGCGTCGCTGCGGTGCTGGGCCAGCATCGCCAGCCCGGCGATGGCCAGCACGAGCCCGGCCGCCATCACGCCGCGGCCGGCAGCGCGCTCGAGCAGCCCGGTGAAGAACAGCAGCGCGTTGACGCCGAGCATCACGAGGCTGCACTCGGCGAACATCAGCGAGATCTCGCGCGACGACAAGGTCGGATGCTGCTGGCCTTGCAGCACGATGCCGAGTTCGAAGCCGGACAGCACGAACATGACCACGCCGTTCAGCCCCCACAGCGCCATCGCGCGCCTGCGATCGGCAGACGCGCGCTGCGACTCGTCCTCGAAGGCGGCCGGCGCGGGGCGCGGCAAGGTGGCGGCCAGTCCCAGCATCATAAGCGCCCCCAGTGCCGCCGACATCACGATCACCAGATCCGTCGGGTCGAGGGTGCCGGCACCGACGCCGGCGAGCGTGGCAGACACCTGAGCGGCGGCGGCATTGAGTCCCGGTCCGAACAGGAAGCCCAGCAACGACATCGCGCCGAGCCACGCGAACCGGCGGGCGCGTTGAGCTTGCGGCGTGTACTCGGCGACCAGCGCGGGAACCACGGGCACGACGGCCGCCACGAAGAAGCCGGAGGCCCCACGCAACGCGTAGATGCCGGCGAGCCCGACCCAGTCGGCCCGCAACAAGGGCAGCAGGCTGGCGACATAGCCGACCAGACCAATCACCAGGATGCGTCCGCGGCCGCAGCGGTCGGACACCAGGCCCCACAGCGGCGCGCCGACCAGCACCCCGGCGGCGTACAAGCCGCTGAGCAGGCCGACATGGCGTGCGACCTCGGCTTTACCATCGGCTGCCATCAGCGGCTCGAGCCAGGCAGGCAGCAGCGGCATCAGCGCGCCGTACCCGGCTGAGACAACGAAGACCGCGGCGGCCAGCCATGCGAGTTGCACGCGCCCCAGCCCAGCCGGTTCGGACGGCGGCGAATGGAGGCCGGGCGCAGACGACATCGTGATGTTCTCGACGAGTTTCAGAGCACCAGCCGCAGGCCTGCGCGCACTGAGTTCACGCTGGTGCTGCCACCTGCTTCGCGCTGCCACTGGCGGCCGACCTCCAGGTACGGCGAAACCGCGCGCGTGATCTCGTAGCGCAGGTTGAGCCCCCACTCGGACGACGTCGCGCCGGCCTTGATCCCCTCGGCCGGCAGCGATCGCGCCGCCCAGTCGACGCCCACGAATGGCTTGGCGATCAGGCGGTTCGTGAACAGCAGGTCGTACTCGACGCGGGTGCGCGCGAAGACACGTCCGTCGCTGCGAACGAAGGCGGCGAGGTCGACGTCGTACGCGTACGGCGCCAGTCCACGAATCCCGAACACGCCGGAGTTGCGCGCCTGGGGCTTGAGTTCTGCTGCAGCCCCACCTGCAAGTCCCAGAAGGGCGCGACATAGCGGCTGTACAGCGCCTGTACTTCGGCGTCCTCGAGTCGGCCGCCGCGGCGTGAACCTTCGGTCCGCCACGCGAAACGGTTGTAGTCGGTGCCGATCCAGCCGTCGGCGCGCCACGCCGCCGCGTCCTTGGAGTTGCGGCGGCCGGCATCGACCTCGATGCGGGTGGTCTGGAAGACGGCGTCGTCTTCCATCGCGCGCGCAGTGCCGGCGACGCCGGCGAGCGAGAGGATCAGCGCGCCGGCCAGCGGACGCGTCCATTGGATTCTTTTCGTGTTCATGCTTGTCTGTGCTCGGGTTCTTGGGCGGACTCACTTCAAGACGATGGCCTGCACCATGCCGGCGGCAGCGTGATAGAAGAGGTGGCAGTGGAAGACCCAGGGTCCGGGTTCGTCGAAGCTGGTGTGCACCGTGATGGTTTCGCCGGGCTTGACGATGACCGTGTGCTTGAGCGGCGCTCGCTCGCCCTTGCCGTTGTCCACGACGAAGAACGCGCCGTGCATGTGCATCGGGTGTTCCATCATGGTTTCGTTGATCAGGCGGATCTCCAGCCGCTCACCGACACGGGCCTCGAAGAACTTCGCCTGCGAGAGCTTCTTGTCGTTGATCGACCAGATGTAGCGGTTCATGTCGCCGGTCAGGCGCATGTCGATCTTCTTCGCCGGACCCGCCGGCAGCCGCATCGGCGTAAGCGCCTCGAGATCGGCGTAGGCGAGGCGGTCCTTCACCTCGTCGGCGCGTGGATCGGCCCCCTTGGGGCTGCCCATCGCCATGCCCCCCATGCCGGGCATTTCCCCAGGCATCGGCATGCCGCCATGCATGGCATGCGGGTCGGCCTTGGCAGGCGCGACTGGTGCGGCTCCGTGTCCGGCGTGGGGGTCGGCCGCCGTCGGCGCTGCCGCGGCGGCCGGTGCGCCGTGGGCGCCGCCGTGTGCACCCGCCATCTCGGACATGCTGCGCACGGGCCGCGGGCCCAGGGGCGGGATCTCGCCCTCCATGCCGAGTTCGGGCGCGAGCGTGCCGCGGGCGAAACCGATGCGCCCCGAGGTCGCTGCGAACAGCGTGTAGGCCTTGCGCTCCTTCGGCTGCACGATCACGTCGTAGGTCTCGCCGTTGCCCATGCGCAGCTCACGGACCTTGACGGGCTGGACGTTCTGGCCGTCGGCCTGCACCACGGTCAGGTCCAGCCCCGGGATCGAGACGTCGAAGAAGTTCATCGCCGACGCGTTGATCAAGCGCAGGCGGATGCGCTCGCCGGGCCGGAACAGCGCAGTCCAGTTGTCCTCGACGCGCTGGCCATGGACGAGGAACTGCCACTGGCTGCCGCCGTCGGTCGCGTCCGTCGGGTCCATCCGCATGCGCGCCCAGGCGAGCCGCTCGTTCCAGATTGCCTCACGCTCCTGGGAGGATGCCGCTGTCTTCAGAGCGGCAAACAGTTCCGGCAGCGTCTGGCGCCGGTCGTTGTAGTAGCCCTCGACCTTCTTCAGATTCGCCAGCACCTTCTCGGGCGGCGTGTCGACCCACTCGGACAGCATCACGACGTATTCGCGGTCGTAGCCGAACGGCTCGCGCACCAGCGGGTCGATGATCAGCGGGGCGTAGAAGCCGGCAGGTTCCTGCAGGATCGCGTGGCTGTGATACCAGTAGGTGCCGCTCTGGCGCAGCTCGAACTGATACTGGAAGGTCTCGCCCGGTTGGATGCCCGGGAAGGTGACGCCCGGCACGCCGTCCATCTTGTTCGGCACCTTGAGCCCGTGCCAGTGCGCTGCGGTCACTTCGTCGAGCCGGTTGGTCAGCGAGATGGTGACATCGCGCCCTTCGTGCATGCGAAGCAGCGGGCCGGGCACCGTGCCGTTGAGGGTGATGGCCGAGGCCGGCGTGCCGGTGAAGTTGACCTGGGTGCGTGCCAGCGTCAGCTCGAACTTGTTGTCGACGCGCGAGGACGACAGCGGCAGAGCGCGGTGCGACTCCTTCACGACGGCATTGGCGCCGAGCGGCCAGGCCAGCATGGCGGCCATGCCGGCCGTGCCCTGGAGGAAGCGACGCCGGGGCAGGACGTGGCCGGCGGCGGCCCTCCGGTCGGCTGGGTGGCGGTTCATCGAAAGGACTCCTGTGGGTGGGATGAGATGGGCCTGTGAGTGCATGCGACTGACGGCGGTGCGTCCGCCTCAGGCCGACGCGCCTTGCGCAACCGGCGACGGCGCGACGGCGGAAGGGTGCGGACTGCGGATGCCGGCGAGCTTGGTGCGCTTGAGCATCAGCGCGTTGATCGCCACGATGGCCGAACTGCCCGACATCGACAGCGCCGCGACCTCGGGCGACAGCGTGAACGGATAGAACACGCCGGCCGCGAGCGGGAAGGCGATCACGTTGTAGCCCACCGCCCACCACAGGTTCTGGTGCATCTTGCGCAGCGTCGCGCGCGACAGCTCGATCGCGCCGACGACGTCGTAGGGGTCGCTCTTCATCAGCACCACCTGGGCGCTTTCCATGGCCACGTCGGTGCCCGCGCCGATGGCGAAGCCGACATCGGCCTGCGTGAGGGCCGGGGCATCGTTGATGCCGTCGCCGACCATGGCGACCTTGTGACCCTGGTCCTGCAGTTCCTTGATCTTCGAGGCCTTCTGGCCGGGCAGCACGTCGGCGAGCACGATGTCGATGCCGAGTTCCTTGCCGATGCGCTCGGCCGTGGCCTGGTTGTCGCCGGTGATCATCGCGACCTTGACGCCGCGCTCCTGCAGCTTGGCGATCGTGGCCCGGGAGGTCGGGCGCACGGCATCGGCGATCGCGATCAGGCCGATGAGGCGGCCGCCGCGTGCCACGTGGACGACCGTGCGGCCGCCGCCCTGCAGGCGTGCTGCCTCGGCCGCCAGTTCCGCGAGGCCGATCTGCTCCGCCTCCATCAGCTTGCGGTTGCCGAGCAGCACGACCTCGTCGCCGATCTTGGCGCGCGCGCCCTGGCCGTCGATGTTGGTGAAGGCGGTCGCCGTCTCCGGCGTGTCCGGGCCGGCGCGCTTGAGCACCGCCAGCGCGAGCGGGTGCTCGGAGAACTTCTCCACCGCGGCCGCGGTGGACAGCAACTGCGCCTCCGTCGTACCGGGCGCCGGCACCATCTCGACGACGTCCGGCTGGCCCAGCGTCAGCGTGCCGGTCTTGTCGAAGACGACCACCGTCAGCTTGGTCGCGTTCTCCAGCGCAGCGGCGTTCTTGAACAGGATGCCGTTCATCGCCCCGAGGCCCGTACCGACCATGATCGCCATCGGCGTCGCCAGCCCGAGCGCGTCGGGGCAGGCGATGACGAAGACGGTGATGGTGAGCGTGAGGGCGAACAGCAGCGGCTGGCCGAGGACCCAGAACCACACCGCGAAGGTCGCGAGTCCGACGACGATGGCGATGAGCACCAGCCACTGCGAGGCCTGGTCGGCGAGCAACTGGCCCGGCGCCTTCGAGTTCTGCGCTTCCTGCACCAGCTTGACGATCTGCGCGAGCGCCGTGTCGGCGCCGACCTTGGTGGCCTGGTAGCGGAAGCTGCCGCTCTTGTTGATGGTCGCGCCGATCACCGCGTTGCCGACCACCTTCTTGACCGGCATCGATTCGCCGGTGAGCATCGATTCGTCGACCTGCGATGCGCCGTCGATGATCTTTCCGTCTACCGGGATCTTGTCGCCCGGCTTGATGACCACCGTCTCGCCGACCAGCACTTCGGCGGTCGGCACCTTGGTCTCGACGCCGTTGCGCAGGACGGTAGCCATCGGCGGCGCCAGATCCATCAGCGCGCGGATCGCATCGGAGGCACCGGCACGGGCACGCATCTCCAGCCAGTGGCCAAGCAGGATGAACACCAGCAGCACGGAAGCGGCTTCGTAGAACACCTCGCCTTCGTAGAAGAAGGTGGCGCCGAGGCTGAACACGTAGCCGGTGCCGACGGACAGCACCACCAGCGTCGCCATATTGGCCACCTTGTTGCGCGCGGCACGCCAGCCGGCGATGAAGAACGGCCAGCCGGGATAGGCGATGGCGCCGGTCGCGACGATGAACAGGAAGAGGTTGCGATCCATCCCGAACGGCGTCGCGAAGTCGCCGAACATCTTGCCCATCGGCGAGTAGAGGAACACCGGAATCGCAAACAGCAGCGCGACCAGGAAGCGGTTGCGCATGTCGTTGGCCATGTCCTGCATCGACATGCCGGGCGCGTGGCCCATGTCGTGCATCATGTCGCTCATCTGATGCGCGGCTTCGCCGCCGTGGCCGGCATGCGCCGCGTGACCCGCGTGCGGCGGGAGCCTTCGTGGTGACCGGGGCCGAGGCGAGCTGCCGCGGCGGCATGCGCAGCGTGACCATGGGCGGCATGCCGGCATGGGCGCGCGCGTGTCGTGGGCCTGCGTGACCGGCATGTCCCTCGGGCGGGCAGACGTGGGCGGGCAGCATCTCGCCGCGGCAGTGGTAGCCGCACTCGACGATGCGCCGTCGGATGTCCTCCAGCGAGGTCTTCGTCTCGTCGTAGTGGACGGTGGCGCTGCCGGCGACGTAGTTGACGTCGACGTGGTGAACGCCCGGCAGCGCCGCGATCTGGCGCTGCACGCCGGCGGCGCTCAGGCTCGAGACCAGTTCGCCGACTTCTACGGTGCTTGTCTTCATGAAGGATCCTTTGGATGGGATGTCAGCGGGCCAGGCGTCCGGCCTCGAGGCAATCGGGAGAGAACTCGAACACGATGTCGGGGTCGGGACGCACGAGCTTGTCCTTCCGGCCGGCGTAGTGGAGCCGGGAGAGGATGTCGCGCATCAGGTTGAGACGGGCCAGGCGCTTGTTGTCCGCGCGCACGATGCGCCACGGCGCTGTCGCCGTGTGCGTTCGCATCAGCATGGCGTCGCGTGCCGCGGAATACGCTTTCCAATGCTTGACGGCCACTGCGTCGATCGGGCTCGACTTCCACTGTTTGAGCGGGTCGCGGCGGCGTTCCTCGAGGCGCTTGGCCTGTTCCGCCTTGCTGACGTCGAGGTAGTACTTCAGCAGCTTGATGCCCGATCCGACCAGCATCTCCTCGAACTTCGGCACGGATTGCATGAACTCTGCATGCTGCTCCTTGGTGCAGAAGCCCATGACGTGCTCAACGCCGGCACGGTTGTACCAACTGCGGTTGAACAGCACGAGTTCCTCGGCGACCGGGAGGTGCGGCACGTAGCGCTGGAAGTACCAGCCGCTGCGCTCGCGGTCGGAGGGCTTGCCCAGCGCGACGACGCGGGTCTCGCGCGGGCTGAGGTACTCGACGATGCGCTTGATGCTGCCGTCCTTGCCGGCGGCGTCGCGACCTTCGAGCACCACCAGGATCCGGTCCTGGCAGCGGATGAAGTGGCGTTGCAGCTTCACCAGCTCGACCTGCAGCACGTGAAGTTGGGCCTCGTATTCCTCCCTCGACAGGGATCGGTCGGAGGGGCTCTCGGCAGCGGGCGTTCGTGCGGTCGTTCCGCCTGCGCCGTCGTCGGTACTGATCCCGTCGTGCTTGCGTTGCTTCTTGTGCTTCTTGGACATGGTGGTCCCTCAGGCGGTCGGATCGGCGCCGATCAGCAGCACGGTCTCGGAGAGGAAACGGTGCGGCGGCACGGTCAGGTTGGTCGGTGCCGGTACGTTCTTGAACACGCGACCGGCGAGGTCGAACTTCGACCCGTGGCAGGGGCAGTAGAAGCCGCCGGGCCACTGCGCGCCGATGTCGGGGCTGCCGGGCGTGGGCCGGAAGGTGGGGACGCAGCCCAGGTGGGTGCACACCGCCTCGATCACTGCCAGGTCGGGCCGGCTCGAGCGCAACGCGTTGCGCGCAGTTTCGGGCTGCTCCGACCGGCGCGACTGCGGGTCGGCGAGCAGGGTGTCGTGCCGCGCCAGCGCGTCGACCATCTCGGGCGTGCGGCGCAGCACGAACACCGGCTTGCCGCGCCACTCGACCGTGCGCAGTTCGCCGGGGCGCAGGCTGCCCAGGTCGACGTCGACCGGCGCACCCAGTGCACGCGCCTTCTCGCTGGGCGCGAGCGAGGCCACGAAAGGCACCGTGGTGGCGACCAGTCCCGCGCCGCCGGCAGCCGTTGCCGCGCCGAGCCAGAGCCGGCGGTCTGCATCGTCTGGCGAATCGGCAGAGATGACGGAGTTCGTCACGGTAGTCTCCCGCAAGGTCGTACTACGTTGTGGACCACGGTGCAACGGCGGTTGTCTTTCGCATGCGATCACCGGCCTCAGGCGGCCGAGGCGCGGTCGCCCAGTGCGGGAACGAAGCGCGGCGTTCGCGCCGCGTAGGCGTCGAACTCGGTGCCGAAACGGTCGCGCATCTCGCGTTCTTCCGTGACGGCAAGACGTCCGTACATGGCCACCAGGATCGGGAACATCACCAGCGTCAGCAGCGTGGGCCACTGCAGCAGGAAGCCGAGCAGGATCATCACGAAGGCGACGTACTGAGGGTGGCGGATGCGCGCATAGGGCCCGGTCGTCGCCAGCCGGTTGGCGCGCTGGGCGTGGTACAGCACGTTCCAGGCCGCGGACAGCAGGTAGAAGCCCAGCCCGAGGAAGACATAGCTGGCAATGTGGAGCACCCCGAAGTGCGGATCGCCCTTCTCGCCGAGCAGCGTCGACCAGAGGTGCCCGCTGTTGTGCGACATCAGGTCCAGGGTGGGGTACTTCGTCTGCAGCCAGCCCGACATCAGGTAGATCGTGAGCGGGAATCCGTACATCTCGACGAACAGCGCAACCACGAAGGCCGCGAAGGCCCCGAAGGTGCGCCAGTCGCGGCCGGTCTGCGGCTTGAAGAAGCTGAAGGCGAACATCAGGAAGATGGCCGAATTGAGGATGACAAGCATCCACAGTCCGTAGCCGGGTTGGTCGTGGCTCATCTGCAGATCCCCTCAGTGGTGGTGGTGCGTCTTCCGCGTACGCCCGTCGGACGCTTCCGGACCTGCGGCGCGGTCGTTCGAGGGCCCCTTGTCATCGTGCGCATCACCGTGACCGTGGCCGTGGCCGCGGTGCATGAAGATGTGCAGGAACGGGGACGCAGCCAGTAGCAGGTAGGGCAGGGCGCCCAGGGTGTGTGCGCGGTGTTCGGTCAGCAGGAAGAACAGGCCGATCGCGGCAAACACCAGCAGTCCGATGGCATATCGGCTGCGCCAGAAACTGCGCGCTCGGCGGTTTGGCTCGTCGTGGTCATGATCCATGGGGGGCTCCTGTGCGGGTCCGATTCGAAGGGTTCGACCGGCGCTTTCGGGCGAGTACGAGGGTCACTTCCCCGGTGCTGCAGGAGACATGGGCATGCGGTCCATCATCATCTGCATCATCGACTGCATCATGTCCATGCGCTTCTCCATCATCTGCTGGCGCGCGACGGCGTTGGCTGGCGCCTTCCCTGGCGCCATGCCCCCCATCATCGACATGCCTTCCTGCATGAGCTTCATGTGCTCGGCCATCAGGACCTCGCGCTCGGCCGGAGTCTTCGCGCTGGCCATCTTGTCGTGCATCGCCTGCATGGCCTTCATGTGCTTGTCCATCATGGCCATGTCGGGCATGCCCGCGGGCTTGCCGGTGGCCGGTGCGGGCATCGCCGCGGAAGCCGCCCCGGCAGGGTGATGGGCCTTGTGCTGGTCGTCCTGCGCGAACGAAGCCACGGAAACAGCCGCGAGAGCCGCGACAACGGAGAGGGTGCGGAAACGGAACATGGAAGCCTCCTGGAAGCGAGAGAACGATCGGACGGGCGGCCGCTGGTGGCCGGTTGAGGGAGTGATGCCGCGACTCGCGGTCCGACTGTGCGGTCCGTAGTCGACTACGGAGTCAACAGGTCGGGGCTGCGCGGCGGGCCGCCGGCAAGGGGCGCGCTGGAGCGTCCTTCGCCGCGACCCGCGGTTCGCGCGCTACAGCGCGAGCCGGGAGAACTGCACCCGCGGAGGGGGTGAGGGCGGTGGAACCGCTGCAAGGGCGGCGCGGACCTGTGCGGCCGGCGCCATGTGCAGGTCGTTGACCTGCCTGTGAGTCACAGGGACCAGGGCCTGTAGGTCAGGCGTGTCGACCTTGGGCAGTTGCTTCAGAAGGGTCTGCGACGACGCGTCGCAGGACTTCTGGCACGGTGCCTTGTCGGGGTGCTCGTCGTGCTGCGCTTGATCCGCCGCGTGGGGTTGCACGGTGGCTGGCGCCGGATGGTCTGCCTGCGAAACCTGGATGCCGGCATGCGCCAGTTCGCCGCGCGGTTCCGTCAGACAGGCATTCGCCACTCCCGACAGCAGCGCGAACACCCACACGAGCAACATCGTGAGGGCGATGCTGCGCTTGTGGTGGCGGCTGGAGGTCAGGGTCATGTTCAAGTAGGTACGTGCGCAGATTTGCAGAATCCGCTATGGAAAGTCTCGCCGGAAATTGCATCGGAAAGATTGATCGTCGTCAAACCGGCTCTGGGGTCAACTACGGAATCCGGACGTACCATGCCGCCATGAAAAAAAGGGCGGTCGCTGGCCCCCCGTCACTGGAGACACCCTCTCCCTTGACCATCGGTCGCCTTGCCAAGGCAGCCGGCGTGGGCGTGGAGACGGTGCGCTACTACCAGTCGCGCGGACTGCTGCGTGTGCCGGCGGCAAACGGCGGCTTTCGCGTCTATCCCGTTGCGGCGATCGACCGCATCGCGTTCATCAAGCGTGCGCAAGCGCTGGGCTTTTCGCTGGACGAGGTGCGCAGCCTGCTGGACCTGGAAGACGGCCGCAACCGCCGGGCCATCCAGTCGGTCACCCAGGCGCGGCTGGGCCAGATCGAGGACAAGCTGGCGGACCTGCATCGAATGCGCGGGGCGCTGTCCGAGTTGCTGCATCGCTGCAGGCAGGCCGGACCCATGCAGGCCTGCCCGATCATCGAGACTCTGGCCGGCGCCAGGTCACCCGCCTGATGGCGCGTGACCCGGACGAGCAGCCCAGCCGTCAAAGTCGCTTGGCACGCGCCAAAGGCACGCCCGACACATTCACCACCGACACCACGGGCATTACCGCAGCCAGTCGCTGCGCGCCCAAGCCCACCGTCGCTTGACGCATCGGAACGCCCGCCAGCCGCACCTCGGCAGGGACGGTCGGGGGCGTGTTTCCGCCAAGGCGCTTGGCGACGACCAACGGGACGCCGGTGCCCGCACCTTCCATTCCGGCGGTTGCCGCCGACGCCGAGCCGACTGCCAAGCCGGCGAGTGCCAGCAAGACTGCGATAGTCCTCATGTCAATGCTCCTTCTACAAAGTGCGCGCTTCCCGGGATTGGCAGCGACGTGTCCCCTGGCTTGCTGCAGGGGAGGACATCACGGTACGCGGCCTTGACCGACCGGAACCTGACCGATTGATGACGATGTCGTCAGGATCGACCGGCAGACGCTGCAGGCACTCGACATGCCGCGTTCGCGTCGCACGCGGCCGCGCTGGCGCCACGCGCGATGGCGCTAAGCTTGCCGGCCATGGAACAAGCCGTCTTGCCGATGTCCCCTGCCGCGCAGCGGGACGCCCTGATCGACCGTTGGAAGGCCGATCCCCATGCGACGTACCGCACCTGGTTCCTGTGGGAAGAGCGCCTGAAGAACTTCCGCTCGATCCGGCGCGGCATCGGGCAGATCGTGCGCGAGATCGAGGGTGGAAGCTTCGGCAACGTGTATCGGGGCTCGACGCTGGAGACCGTCGTGTCGTCGATCGCCGAGCAGCGGCAGATCTTCAAGGGTGCGGACCACGCGTTTCTGTGGAAGCCCAAGCTGCGCATCCCGGACATCTACGAGAACGAGGACAACCAGCGCGCCTTCGGGCGGCTGCTGCACGCGTGCGACTGCTGCGACACCGCCGAGGCGGTGATCGATGCGATCCGCCGGCTCGACGGCCAGCAGGTCAAGGGCCTGGGGCCGGCGGTGGCCAACCTCCTCTACTTCATCCACCCGACGCTCGTCGTCCCGTTCAACACCGCGATCGTGCGAGGCTACAACGCGCTGACCGGCAGCAACGTCAGGCTGGGGCGTTGGGACCACTACTTGTCGATGCGCGAAGGAGTCATGCGCCTGAACGCCGAGCATCGCTCGCGCCTGTCCAACGACCTTGGCGCGGTCGCCGGGCTGCTGTTCGACATCGGCGCCGGCCGCTACGACGCGCCGCCTCGGGAGCACGACCCGTTGGCGGCGCGGGCCTGGCAGGACGACCTCGCGCGGGTGCGTGAGGAGACGGCGGCGCAGCACCGGCAGTGGGCGCTCGAACGCGAGAGCGACACCACGCACACCGAGATACAGGGCTGGCTGCGCGATCTCGGGCTGGGCCTGGGCTTTCAGGTGTGGATTGCGGCGAATGATCGTTCGCGCGAATACCTGGACGGGCGACTCGGCGGTGGCTGCCTGGAACGCCTTCCCGTCGAACTCGATGGCGCCGCGGAGTCGGTGCGCCTGATCGATGTGGTCTGGCCCGAGGCCGGGGGCCGGCGCGTCGCAGCCGCCTTCGAGGTCGAGCACTCGACCTCCATCTACTCGGGCATCGTACGCATGTTGGACCTGGCGCTGGGCAGCGCAGTGGCTGCGGGCACCACGATGTTCCTGGTCGCGCCCGACGACCGGCGCGACGAGGTGGCCCAGCAACTGCGGCGCCCGGCGTTCTCGCGGGTGTCCGAACTCGGCATCCGCTACCTGCCGTACGGTGAGCTGCGCACGCACCGCGCAGCCATCGGCCGCTTCGGCGCGGGGCTCAGGCCCCTCCTCGAAATCTCCAAGGCCTTGTGAGCGACGCGGAACCGCGACGAGCGACGAGTTTGGACTGGGGAGCACGTGAACGCCGGAACAGTCCCGTTGCGCCTGTACCTGTGGCCGCATCGCTTGTTGTATGTCGGCCCCGGCCTCAATGCGCGCATGCACCGTCACCACGCCGCACAGGTCTGCTGGGGACTTGGCGGCCGGCTTCGATTGAAAGGCGGGCCGCAGGGCGAATGGGAGGAATTGAATGGGTTCTTTGTCCCGCCGGACCGACCGCATGCGTTCGACGCCTCAGGGTCGACGGTGGCGATGCTGTACCTGGAGTCCGAATGCGCCGAGTTCGCGTCCCTTCAAACTCGGATCGGCTCTTGCGATGGCAGCGCAGCGTTTGAACCGCCACCAGTCGCGGCAGAGAGCCTGAGGGCTCTTGTGGTGGACGGTGGGTCGATCGACGCTGCGGACTCGACCTGCGTGTCGTGGCTCGGGCTGGACGGCACCGATCCGGGCGCCCGTGGCCGCGACCCGCGCATCGCACAGGCCCTGGCCCTGCTGAGCGCCCAGATCGATCGGCCGGTACGCCTGCAAACGTTGGCGGGCGCACTGAACGTCTCGCCCAGTTGGCTGAGCCACCGCTTTGCCGAGGACACCGGGGTTCCGCTGCGCCGCTATGTGGTGTGGTTGCGCCTGCGGCGCGCGGTGGAGTCGGTGCTTCAGGGGGCGTCCTGGACCGAAGCTGCACACGCGGTCGGCTTCAGCGATTCGGCACACCTGTCGCGGTCGTTCCGAGACACGTTCGGCATCGCGCCGTCGTCGTTGTTCAGGCGCGGAGATCAGATTTCGATTTGCTTTGCCAACTGAACTGGTGGGCGGGCGAGACGGTCGGCATGACCCGATCGTCGATAAACAGCCTGATCGCCGCTGCCACGGCCCGTGGCTGATCCTCGGTCACGAACGGCCCGGAGTCCTCGATGATCTCCACCAAAGCATCAGGAAAGAGGGTTGCGAGCCGATGCGCGTGCTCCAGCGGAAAGAAGCGTCGCCGTTCCCGCGCCCACGCCAGCAACACGGGACGCCCAAATCCAGCCAGTCTCTCGGCGACTGCCAAGGTATACCTCGGGTGGATGTTTCGGACCAGCGCCGCGAAGTCGCGGCGCGTGCCCGCGTGTTCGCGCAGGGGAGCGGTGTAGGACCGCATGATCTCGGCAGGGATGGCCCGCTCGGTCAGCCGGCCGAAGGCGATGGGCAGCCGTTGCACCCAGCGCCAGCGCAAGGTCTGCGCCAGCACCCAGAGTCCCCACGACGTTCGTCCGAACAGGCGCAGGTGTCGGATCGGCAGGGGCACGAAATTGTCGAATGCGTCGCAGGGTGTCAGCACGAGTGCTGCGATCCGCGCGGGGCGGTCGACGACAACGTACTGTGCCACGGCACCTCCGGTGTCATTGGCGACCAGCACCACCTGGTCGAGACCCGCGGCGGCCAGAAACTCGTCGACCATCGCGGCGATGCCAGGCAATGAGAAGTCGGTGCCTGCCCTCATGGTCAGTCGGTGCGCGCCCAGCGGCCAGTCCGGCACGATGCAACAGTGATCGCGCGAGAGATCTGCCACCGCGCCGCGCCAGACATCGCCGTTGGCAATGATGCCGTGCAAGAACACGACCGTCGGACCCCGGCCCGTGACCCGGTACTCGATCGGGCCCTCGGAAATATGCAGGATGTGACACTCTCCGAGTTCAAGCGACGTGGACATGTGACGGGACCTGTTGTGGGCGGGATTCAAGAGCGGGGCGGGGCAACGCTACTAGCGGCGGCGCTGGCGCCACGCGATGACACCGGACCAGGCCAATAGCCATCTGGCGCGTCCTTGCGCCAGGAGCCACCAGCCCAGCTGGCGAGGCCGTGGAGTGCACCCCGATCTGACGTCGACCGCCACGCAGTGGTAGCCGCGTGCTCCATCGGGATACGGGGCGGCGGGCGCTTCGCTCTGCACGCCGTCTCGACCCCAGGCCCGAACCTCCAGCGTATGGCGGCCGGGTGTGGCTTCCCACTGAGCTTCCCAGAGGGCCCAGGCGTTGGGACCAAGCGCGGTCACCAGCGAGCAAGCCTGCCAATCCCCGCCATCGACTCGCAACTCGACCTTCACGACGCCATGCGGCGGGCTCCAGGCGACGCCGGCCACGATCTGTTCGCCCGGCGCGAGCAGAGCCGAGACGCATGGGACGTCGATCCTGGCATTCGGCGCCATGCGCGATGGCACCCGGGGCCAACCCTTTTGCTCGGCGTAGTCGATGGCCTCGCTGAACCGTGTGACCTCGATCGAAGCGAGCCACTTGATGTTCGCGTCGTATCCATGAATGCCCGGGACAAGCATCCGAACCGGGGCGCCGTGTTTGCGAGTGAGCGGCGCGCCGTTCATGGCGAAGACCAACAGCGGTTCGAAGCCTTGCTCGAGCAGTGACAGGCTCACTCCCGCCGAGAATCCGTCGACGGCATGAAGGCGGACGTGATCCGCTTGCCGCGACGCGGCGGCGCGGTCGAGCAGGTCGGTCAACCGCACTCCCTGCCACCGCGCATTGCCGACAAAGGGGCCGCCCACCGGGTTATGGACGCACATGAGGACCGAGTCCACTTCAACGGATGGCATTGCCAACAGTTCGGCGAACGTCAGCGACAGCGGCTGCTCGACAAGGCCTTGCACCGTGAGCTGCCATCGTCGCGTGTCCACGGACGGTGCTGGAAACGTCACGTCGGTGACGAAGAATCGGTCGACCGGAGTAAAGAGCTCGGATAGCCCTGGGATTCGCGGGGCTGCCGTCCGGGGCGGCGGCACGAGCGTCGGAAGGATCGCGGGCTCTTTGGTTCTATGCCGGCGCCGGAGCCGGCGGATCGCCAGCGCGAGCACTGCCAGCGCGAGTCCGAGAGTCAGGGAAGCGACAGCGCCGAGCCAGACACCCAGCAATCCGGCACCGATTGCCAGCGATCCGAGAGGGAACGCGATCCTGCGGGGAAGTTCGACGAGGCGCCACAACGCATAGAGGCCGATGAATCCCTGCACAAGAATCGCTGCCAAGAGTGCGGTTGTTCCCGCCAGCGACGTCAGCGCTGGAAGGCCAATGCCGAGCAAGACCAGTGTTGCGCTAATCGCGGGCTTGTCGCCGCGACGAAGGAGTGCGATGCCCACGTCTATCAAGGGCGTTGGCAGTGCGTCGATCAGCCACTTGCCGACGGCTCGCAGGGGCGAGGTGTGCGTCCCATGGACCGCCGCTGCAAACTCGCCGACTGCCAACTGCAAGAAGGCTGCGCCCATACCCAGAAGCCACGCGTCGGACCAAGATGGCAGCATCTCTTGCTTGCGTATTGATGATGTCCGTAGCGTGCATCGGGATTGCGCATTCAGGCTTGAAGAAACTGGCAGATCTGCGCGTGCCCGGCGGCCAGCGGCGCAATCGCCGAGGTGCGACACCCTCGCTGGAAGAATCTCACCGTGGATCCTTGCGCGGCCACGGGCACGAGACAAGCTTACGAACCTGTAATGTGCTCGTCGGCCGTTCGTCCGTTGCGGTTCCCTAGAGTGCACGGCATGCCAAGTGGCATGACGTTGAGGGAGCGAATCCCTCACTGCATCACGAAAGGTTCGATCATGAAAGCAACTCTGTTTACCTTGGCCGTCGCGTTCGCGGCCGCCGGGGTTTCCGTGCCGGTCTTCGCGCGCGACGCCCTGCCGCAGGCCACGCAGCAGGTGCTGGCTCTGAAGGACGGTTCGACCCTGTACGTTTTCAGGGACGGCAAGATGGCCAAGGAGGATCGCTACGGCCGTGCCGCCTACCTGAAGCAAGGCGAGGTTCTCGAACTGGCCGATGGACGCAAGGTCCCGGCAGTCGGCAACGAGGTGGCCTGATTGGACGGTCTGCTCAACGACGGGCATCGGAACTGAAGTCCGGCGCGCCAGGCCCACCACAACGCTCCTTCGAGAAACACGCATGAAGACATTTGGCAAGGCCGGCGTCGTGTCGGCACTCGTGCTCGCCGCGTCCGCAGTGATGGCAGGCCCCGGCCACGGCAGCAATCCCGTGGGCGAAGCCGGCAAGGTTGCGCAGGCCACCCGTACGGTCGAGATCGACATGACCGACAACATGCGCTTCACGCCGGCCGAGATCTCGGTCCGGCAGGGCGAGACGGTGCGCTTCGTCGTGAAGAACTCCGGCGCGGTCAAGCACGAGCTGGTGCTGGGCACGCCCGAGGAGCTGAAGGAGCACTACGCGATGATGATGAAGATGCCAGGCATGGAACACGCCGACGACAACATGGTCAGCGTGGCGCCCGGCGAGACCGGCGAGGTCGTGTGGCGATTCACCAGCTCCGGCAAGGTGGATTTCGCCTGCCTGCAGCCCGGCCACTACGACGCCGGCATGAAGGGCCTCGTCAACGTCGCGCTGAAGACGGGCGTTTCCAAGAACGATGGGCACGGCAGCCATAAGCACTGACTGACGACCGTCACGGCATTGCGGCGGCGCACGGCACCTGCCGGTGCCCGGTGCCCTCGGCAGACTTTTTCTCACACCCCTACGGAGCAATACAGATGAAGATCTTCAAGCCCCTCCTGCTCGCCATGGCCTTTGCGGCCTCGGTGCCGTTTGCGATCAGCGCCCACGCCCAGGCGATGGATCACAGCAAGATGGGCGGCATGAGCATGCCCGGCATGAAGATGGACGCCATGCCCGCCTCGATGACCGAGGGCGAAGTGCGCAAGATCGACAAGGAAGCCAAAAAGATCACCCTCAAGCACGGCGACATCAAGAATCTGGACATGCCCGGCATGACCATGGTCTTCCAGGTCAAGGACGCCGCGTTGCTGGACAAGGTCAAGGCTGGCGACAAGGTGATGTTCACCGCCGAGAAGGCGGACGGCGCGATCGTGGTCACCGCCATCGAGGCGGCGAAGTAACCCGAGAAGATGAGGCTC
>JADJPT010000010.1 GCA_016713125.1 Betaproteobacteria bacterium | reverse complement strand
TCGCGCGGGTTCAGCAGCTTGAGGTTGAGCGAAGACGAGACATGCGCGTGGTACAGCCAGGCCTCGCCCGCCCACATCGCGTCCTGGTACAGGCCGAAGGACGGCAGGCGCTGCGCGATGAAGTCCTCCAGCACCTGCAGCGCCTGCGCGCGCGTGACCGGCCAGGCGTAGCGGTCGTTGGTTCCGGGGTTGCCGGGAAAGCGCGTGTTCACCAGGGCCATGACCTCCCGCGTGATCGCGTCTGGCGCGAAGCGCGTGGGCGCCGGCACCAGGCCCGGCCCCGCCTTGCCGAAGCTGCCGCGGTTCTCGGTGTCGTAGTTCCACGCCCCGCCCAGCGGCTTGCCGCCTTCCATCAGCACGCCGGTCTTGTGGCGCATCTCACGGTAGAAGAACTCCATGCGCAGGGACTTGCGCCGGCATGGCGCGCGAACTCGCGCACCGTGCAGTAGAAATGCCGGTCGTCGCGCAGTTCCAGCGCCAGCCCCGGAGCCTGCGCCACGCCGCGCAGGGCCTGCAGCACGCGCCAGTCGCCGGGCGCGGTCATCACCAGGCGCTGCGGCTTCAACTCGGCCAAGCTGCGGGCCAGTTCACCCGCCAGCGTGCCGGCATTGCCCGGCTCATCGATGCGGCGATAGGTAAGCGGCCAGCCGCGCGCGCGCAGCAGATCGGCGAAGTGGCGCATCGCGGACAGGAACAGCGTCGTGCGCTGCTTCGAGGACGGCGCGTGGGTCGACTCCTCGTCCACCTCGGCCATCCAGAGCCGGTCCTGCGCCGGGTCGAAGCCGTCGAGGGCGGAGGCGTCTTCGTCGAGCTGGTCGCCGAGGATGAGGACGAGGTGGCGCAAGGGACGGGTCACGCCGCGCTCCCAGACGGTGCCGAGTTCCAGGCGAGGCTCAATTTCCTATGCCTGATCGTCCTGCTTCTTGACACCGAACGGGTAGGCGCCGCCCGGCCTGCCCTTGGGCGGTATCTTGAGAGACAGGATCATCGTCACCGCCAGCGTGACTGCGGTGAAACCGAGCGAATACACCACGGGAATCTTGTAGACGTCGATCAACAGCATCTTCACGCCGATGAACACCAGGATGATCGCCAAGCCGTAGCTCAGCAGGTGGAAGCGCTCATGCATGTTGGCAAGCAGGAAGTACATCGCGCGCAGGCCGAGGATCGCGAACACGTTGGACGTGAGCACGATGAAGGGGTCGGTCGTGATCGCGAAGATGGCCGGGATCGAATCGACCGCGAACACGACGTCGACGATGCCGATCAGCAGGATCACCACCAGCAGCGGCGTGGCCATCTTCACGCCGCCAACCACGGTGAAGAACTTCTCGCCGTCGTAGTCCGGTGAGATTTTGAAGCGGCCGCGGATCCACTTGAGCGCCGGATTATTGTCCAGGTCAGGTTCCTGACCGGCAGCCCACCACATCTTGATGCCGGTGAACAGCAGGAAGGCGCCGAACAGATACAGTATCCAGTGGAACTGCGAGATCAGCCAGGCGCCCACGAGGATCATCACGGCGCGCAGCACCAGCGCGCCGAGGATGCCGATCATCAGCACGCGCTTCTGGAACTCGGCCGGCACGGCGAAGTAGGTGAACAACATCAGGAAGACGAAGATGTTGTCGACCGCCAGCGCCTTCTCGATCAGGTAGCCGGTGAGGAACTCCAGCGCCTTGTCGTTGGCCAGGGAGCGCGCGGCCTCATCCGTGCCGGCACCGCCGAGGTGCAACCACAGCCAGCCCATGAAGACGAAAGACACGCCGACCCACACCAGCGACCAGATGGCGGCCTCGCGGGTGCTGACGCGGTGCGCGCCCTGCTTGCTCATCGCGAAGAAGTCGACCAGCAGCGCAACCAGCACGAACGCCGCGAACAGGGCCCACATGAGTGTAGAGCCGATGGATTGCATGACAGTCTTCCAAGTGAGTTGCAGTGAGTCGCGTCGCCGTTCGCTTGTCTGCGGCTACGGTGACGACTTCAAGGATTCAATGCTGACCATTCATGACTGGAGAACGGTCTCCAAATGGGCGGATGAAATGACACCCATCGCGTTCAGGCACCTCGCACCATGGCTATCACCCGCCCCATGTCGAGGTTCTCGGCCTGTTGCCGGATACTAGGCATGTACTGCGCCTGCAATTGCCGTGCAGGTCCCAACAGGCTCTGGAAAGTCTCGCGCAGCACAACGGCATTCATCGTCCGACCGCCGGCGTAGTAGCGCTTGGCAAGCTGTCCGAGTGCATAGGTGGTGGCGAATGAAACCGCAATGCCGGTGGCGGCGCTGCCGACCTTGCCTGCCGCCTTCCCCGCCGCCTTGCCTATCAACCCTCCCAGGAGTTTGCGTGCGAACCGCTCCAGATACTGGGAGGTGAGGCCGACCCCGGCAGCGGCGATGAACTCCTTGATGTGACCTTGGTCGAGTTCGACCCCATGCGCCTTGCCGATGCCGTACACCATCTTTATCTGCAAAGGTATGATGGCCATGGAGGCCCATGACTGCGGCAGCAATTCCAGCGCGCCGTTGACCAATGCGTAATTGAGCACGGACCTGTCGAGCTCTTCCGCGGACACCTTCGAGCGTGCCGTGGCCGCCGAGCCGCTTGGGTTCGGTAATGATCCCGCCGCCAGAACGGGGGCGGCGGATTCTATCAGCTCCACGATGGCGTCCGCGTCGCGCTCGAACGCAACCGCGTCGCCGGGATCGAGACGCAACAGCCCTTTCAGGTCTGTCAAGAATCGCCGCTCGGCCTCGCTCTGGCGGCCATCGGCATCACAGACACAAACCGCCATTTCATAGGCGAGCTGGCGCATGGCCGGATCGGTCACCGCGGCTGCGGCAGCCTCGATCCTTACTTTCTTGAGCAGAACGTCCTGATATATCGGAGCGAGTTCGGCCGCGCCGTCCTCGCCGGCCAGCGACAGGGCAATGCTGCGAATTTCCTCGCGCTCACGCTCGTGCTTGAGGCCGTCTGCAAAGGCGGCCTGCAGCGCAATGGATAGGATGGCTCTTCGCTCTTCAGCTGTCATGCTCACGTTACCTGGGGTTAGTTTGGATTGAACAGTGCAACGTCATTCTTGGGCGCCAGTACTCATGGCACTCTCATCGCCTGCCAGAATCGGCTGGTTTCAATCGTCAGGACGACGAGCCAGACGAATATGCTGATGCCGACCGCGGCGGCGGCAACGTCCTTGATCACCTTGATTTTCTCGTTGTGCCGCGTCTCGACGAAATCACAGAGCGCCTCGATCGCGCTGTTGAGAATCTCAGCGATGAGGACAAGCGCGGTAACGACCAGGATCAGCAACAGGTCGACCCACGCACGGAGCGCGAACGCAGCCGCCAGCACCAGCGCGGACAGCACCAGCTTGTAGGCGACAGAAAAATCGTAGATGACGGCATAGCGAAGACCGGAAAGCACGGTGCGCAATTTGCGCACCGGGTGATAGCCTGGATCGCCGGTTCCGAGAAACTTGTGTCTCATGCGCGCGCACCCAGCGAGAGGCGCAACCCGACTGCCCAGGTCGCGCCCGCGATCAATCCAAGCACCACATCGCTTGGAAAATGAACCTGCAGGTAAAGCCGCGAGAGCGCAACCGCCAAAACGATCACTGCCGCAGCAATGACGCCTGCCCATCCGGGCCGTGAGCCCGCCGCCAGCACCCAGGCGCACGCGAATGCAGTGATCTGCAAAGTGTGCGCGCTAGGAAAGGAAGGATCGGCAGGCATGGAGATCAAGGCCGGGTACAGATCCGGTCGTGGCCGAGCTACCAGCAACTTCCCCGCATGCGCGAGCAACCACGCGCCACCCACGGCGACGGGCAGCAGAAGCGCCGCACCGGGATGACCTCGGCGCCTGAAGCGCCACGCCAGCAACAGCGCAACGGGCAGCAGTACGGCGATCGACCCAAGCCACGTGGCCCCCGTCAGGATGGCATCCAGCCATGGCCGCTGCAGCGCATTCAGCGCCCCGAGAAGCTGGCGGTCGGTCTCGAGCGCCCGACAACTGCCGTTCGGACACACCACGCCAGCCCCGATCCACAAGGGCGAGGCCGGCCATGCTCCAGGAGACGGCAGCGCCCGACAAGCATCGCGCATCTGCCGAACCGCCCGGAGAATCGCGTGATGCCGGTCACGTTCTCGGCACCGGTCCTCACCTGCGTTGCGTCGTATGTTCGGGCATTGCGACAGTCTCATAAACCCATAGGCTGAAGTGGAATCCGCCGCGCGATACCACTCACGCTGCGCACTGAGAAGAGCGATCTCGATCACGAAGAAGCTCACGTAAGGGCCTATGCCGGATCCTTCCTCAGGATTCAGATGACTCGATCGACAAACCATCCGACGGGGCATCGCGACGCGCACCAAACGCCCGTTCCAGTCGGCGAGACACCGCCCGCGCGGCGCGATCGGCTGCGCGATCGATGGCGACGTAGAGATCGGCCTCCTGCTGCTCAATGATCACGGGGGGGCCGCCAGGCAGATTCGCACGGATCGTGCAGCGCTTGTCGACACCGCCGCGCGGGCCGTTCTCGTCCGCAAGCCGCATTACAACATTGCGCACGCGGCCGCTGCTCGATCCGAGCGCAAACCGTACTCGACGCTCGGCCTGAGCCCGTAGCCCTTCGGTAAGCCTGAACCCTTGCCTGGATGTCGATCTGCATGATCCGGTCTCCTTGACCTTGATACGGTAGACGTTGCGATGCAACTCTAGGCAATCCAGACACTTCCAACAAATCGAATATTACTAACTTATAATCAGCAAATACCTGATTGTTGGAAGATCATGGCAACGATCAACTTCAAACACCTGCGCTACTTCTGGGCGGTCGCCAAATCCGGCAGCATCGCTCACGCGAGCGCGCAACTCCATGTGACCCCGCAGTCGATCAGCAGTCAGCTGGCCCTGCTGGAAGAAGCACTGGGAACCGGACTTTTCCGTCGCGCAGGGCGTGGCCTCGAAATGACCGACGTCGGTCGCCGCATCGTCAGTTATGCGGAGGAAATCTTTGGTCTCGAGGATGAACTGCTCGCTGCCGTGCGTCACCGGGGATCGAGGACCGTGCTCCCATTTCGGATCGGTATTGCCGATTCGGTACCGAAGTCATTGACCTATCGCGTCGTGGAGCCGGCCCTTCACATGGAGGAAGCGGTGCGTCTCATCTGCAAGGAGGGACGGCTTGTGTCCCTGCTCGCCGAACTCTCGGTGCATCGGCTCGACCTGGTGATTGCCGACCGCACAATGCCCACCGATCTGAAGGTCCGCGCCTACAACCACCTGCTGGGATCGAGCGACGTCACCGTCTTCGGTGCCGAAGCTCTATTGAAAACGCTGAAGGGGGCGTTTCCGGAAGTCGTCGATAACGCGCCGTTTCTCATGCCTGGCGCAGAAGTGGCGATTCGCCCGGCACTCGAACAGTGGTTCGAAGCGCAGCGAGTGCACCCCCGAATCGTGGGCGAGTTCGACGACAGCGCCTTGCTCAAAGCCTTCGGCCAAGGCGGTGTCGGTCTGTTCGTGGCGCCAACCGCGATCGCCGATTATGTGTGCAGGCAATACGACGTTCGGGCAATCGGGCGCATCAAATCTGTCATTGAGCAGCTATATGCGATCACCACCGAGCGACGCATGCAGCACCCTGCCGCCCTTGCCATCCGGCAGGCGGCGGCACGAGAGGTGTTTGGTGTTACTGGTACGCATAGCGCTCCTTCCGACAGAGGGTCTTCCAAACGCCAACGACGTATCCAGTTGCCATCCAAGCGGCGTGGCGAGTAGGAGATCCCGCGAAAATCCGTGCGCATCGTCAAAACTCGGGTTAAGCGTTAACCGCGCGCGCCCTCTTGCCGTGCGAAACTGGCCCATCGTGAGAGTATCTGGCGGTGTCCGAGACCGCGTCAGGAGTGCCTTCGTGGTCATGCTAAGGCGGAGCTGACCTGCTCCCTTTTAGACGTCATACACCTCAGTTGATCGCCGTTTCACCGCCCCCGGGCCAAACGGCCTAGTCGCTCTTCCCCCGCGTAACCCCCCCCCCCTCCCGCCCCCACGCCCCTTGGTGCGCCGCCGAGCAGCGCAGGTCGCGCGGGGCGACGGGGGCGCACTGCGCCTCCGCAAGCGAGGACTGTCTGAGCGACGCGCAGCGGCGCGAGTTCCGCAGCGCCCCCGCGCGTCCGAGGCGCGCAGGGCAGCCGAGCGCAGCGAGGCCGGCGCACAGGGGCGTGGGGGGGGGGGGGGTGGTCTTGATTCGGGGATGTATCTTTACCGATACACAAACTGCCCGGAAACCCGCTCCAGGAGCCGACTTTGCAAAACGAAAGTCGAACTTTCAGGGCCTAGCGGCCGAGCAGTTCCTCGGCATGCTTGCGGGTCGTGGCGGTGATTTCCGTGCCGCCCAGCATGCGCGCGAGCTCCTCCACGCGGCCGGCCGCGTCCAGGCGCGTGACCGAGGAACGCAGCCTGGCCTTGCCGCCGGTCTTCGCCACCGTCCACTGCTCGTCGCCCTGCGCGGCCACCTGCGGCAGGTGCGTCACCGCCAGCACCTGGCGGTCGCGGCCCAGGGCCTTCAGCGAACGGCCGACGATCTCCGCCACCGCCCCGCCGATGCCCGTGTCCACCTCGTCGAAAATCAAGGTCGCCACCGGCGAGACCCGGCTGGCCACCATCTGGATCGCCAGGCTGATGCGCGAGAGCTCGCCACCCGAGGCCACCTTGGCCAGCGGGCGCAGCGGCAGGCTGGGGTGCGAGGCCACCTCGAACTCGATGTCCTCCAGCCCGTGCGCGGCCGGTTCCTCCAGGGGCTTGAGTTGCGCGGCGAAGCGCCCGCCCGCCATCGCCAGCTCCTGCATCGAGGCCGTCACCGCCTTGGAAAGCGCCGCGGCGGCGCTCTTGCGTTTGGCCGAGAGCTTTCCCGCGGTGTCCGTATAGGTCGACTTCGCCGCCGCCACCTGTCTGGCCAGCGCCTCCGGGTTCACCGCCAGCTCGAGTTCGCCCAGGCGCTGTTTGAGGTCCTTCGCCAGCTGGAACAGTTCGCCCGGCTTGACGCGGTACTTGCGGCCCGCGGCGTGCAGCGCTTCGGTGCGCGCCTCCACGGCGCGCAGGGCTTCGGGATCGAGCTCGATGCGCGAGGCGTAGTGGCGCAATTCGCGCACCGCCTCGCCCACCGAGGCCTCGGCCGAGTCCAGCATCTCCAGCACCGGCGCCAGCGCCGCGTCGTGTTCGACCAGGCCGCGCAGCTGCGCGCACACCGCCACCAGCTGCGCGTGGCAGGCGGACTCGGATTCCGACAGGGTTTCCTGCGCCGACTGCGCGCCCGCCACCAGGCTGGAGCCGTTGGCCAGGCGCGAGTGCTCGTTCGACAGCGCCTCCCACTCGCCCTCGGCCGGGGCCAGGCGCTTGAGTTCGGTGACCTTGTCCTGCAGTTCCGCGCGCTCGAGTTCGCGCTGCGCGAACTGCGCCTGCGCCTCCTGCGCCAGCGCCTCCAGCCGGCGCCAGGCGCGGAAGGCTTCGCCCGTTTCGCGCAGCAGCGCCTCCAGCCCGGCGTGCGCGTCGAGCAGCGCGCGCTGCGAGGAGGCGCGCATCAGCGACTGGTGGGCGTGCTGGCCGTGGATGTCGAGCAGGAACTCGCCGGCCTCGCGCACCTGGGCCAGGGTGGCGGCGCGCCCGTTGACGAAGGCGCGCGAGCGGCCGGTGGCGTCGATCAGGCGGCGCAGCAGCAGCACGCCGGGGTCGCCGGCGAGCTCGTGTTCCTCCAGCCAGGCGGCCAGCGCGCCTTTGGGGTCGAAATCGAACTCGGCGGACAGTTCGGCGCGCTCGGCGCCCTCGCGCACCACGCCGGCGTCGGCGCGCCCGCCGACCAGCAGCTCCAGCGCGTCGACCAGGATGGATTTGCCCGCGCCGGTCTCGCCGGTGAGCACCGTGAAGCCGCGCGCGAGCTCCAGCTCGACCGACTCGGCGATGACGAAATCGCGGATGGCAAGGTGGCGCAGCATGGGTCTAGTGGCCCGGCGTCTTGGGCTCGACGGCCTTCTTCTCGACCGACTCGCTCCAGCGCAGCTTCTCGCGCAGCATGTTGAAGTAGCCGTAACCCGGCGGGTGCACGAAATGGATGGCGTCTTCCGAGCGCTTCAGGCGCAGGCGGTCGCCGGCCACCATGTCGGCCAGCGCCTGGCCGTCGAAGTGGGCGCGCGCGTCCACCGCGTGCAGCAGCACGATCTCGATGCTGCTGCGGTCGCTGACGCTGACCGGGCGGGCCGAGAGCGTGTGCGGATTGAGCGGCACCAGCGCGAAGGCTGGCAGCGAGGGATGCAGGATCGGCCCCTGCGCCGACAGCGCGTAGGCCGTGGAGCCGGTGGGCGTGGCGACGATGATGCCGTCGGAGCGCAAGGTGTACACGTACTCGCCGTCGATGTGCACCTCGAACTCGATCAGGCGGCCCTGCGAGCCCTTGTTGACCACCGCGTCGTTCAGCGCCAGGGTCTGGAGCACGCTCTTGCCGTCGCGCAGGATCTCGGCCTCGATCAGCGAGCGCTCCTCCATGGCGTAGCGGCCGTCGAGGATGTCGCCCACCGAGCGCTGCATGTCGTGCAGGGCGATGTCGGTCATGAAGCCCAGGCGGCCCTGGTTGATGCCCACCACCGGCACGCGGTGGCGCACCAGGTTGCGCGCCGCGGCCAGCATGGTGCCGTCGCCGCCGAGGATCACCGCCAGTTCGGCCACCGCGCCGATCTCGGCGTAGCTGGCGGCGCGCCCCGCGCTGCCGATGTTGGCGGCGGTTTCCTGCTCGACCATGACGTCGCAGCCGCGCGAGCGCAGGAACTCCGCCAGCGCATGCAGGGATTCGGCGACCTCGGGGCTCTGGAACTTGCCGATCAGGGCGATGCGGCGAAAAGCGGGCTGTGGTGTCGGTGCGGATGGCATCGCAGCATTAAACCATACCGCCCCGCGCCGGCGATACGCGGATTCCCCCTCTGCCGGACCGCGCGCGGTCGCTTGTGTAGAATCAGCGCATGCTCGACAAACGTGCACAGGTCCTGCTCAAGACTCTGATCGAGCGCTACATCGCCGAAGGTCAGCCGGTGGGCTCGCGCACGCTCTCCAAGTACTCGGGCCTGGACCTCTCGCCGGCCACCATCCGCAACGTGATGTCGGACCTCGAGGACCTGGGCCTGATCGTCAGCCCGCACGCCTCGGCCGGCCGCGTGCCCACGCCCAGGGGCTACCGCTTCTTCGTCGATTCGCTGCTGGTCACCAAGCCGCTGCAGAGCGCCGAGATCCACCACCTCGAAGACCAGCTGCACCCGGACAACCCGCAGCGCGCGGTGCAGGCCGCCTCGCAGCTGCTCTCGCAGCTCACCCAGTTCGCCGGCGTGGTCATGACCCCGCGGCGCAAGGCGGTGACCTTCCGCCACATCGAGTTCCTGCGCCTGTCCGAGCGGCGCATCCTGCTGATCGTGGTGACCCCGGACGGCGACGTGCAGAACCGCATCCTGTTCACCGAGCGCGAGTACGCGCCGGCCGAGCTGGTCGAGGCCGCCAACATGATCAACCAGAACTACGCCGGCCAGAGCTTCGAGGATGTGCGCACCAAGCTGCACGCCGAGCTCTCGGCCCTGCGCCAGGACCTCATGACGCTGATGAGCGCGGCGCTGGAAGCCGGCAACCGGGCGGTCTCGGAGACCGGCGAGCCCTACGTGATCTCCGGCGAGCGCAACCTGCTGTCGGTGCAGGAGCTGTCCTCCGACATGGGCCGGCTGCGCCAGCTGTTCGAGCTGTTCGAGAAGAAGGGCTCGCTGCTGCAGATCCTCGACGTCTCGCTGCGCGGCCACGGCGTGCAGATCTTCATCGGCGGCGAGTCCGGCGTGAACGCCCCGGACGAGGTCAGCGTGGTCACCTCGCCCTACGAGGTCAACGGCGAGGTGGTGGGCACGGTCGGCGTGATCGGCCCCACGCGCATGGCCTACGACCGCGTGATCCCCATCGTCGACGTCACCGCGAAGCTGCTCTCCAGCGCGCTCTCGCAGCACTGAGGCGCGGGCGCCCGTGAAGTACCGCCAGGAACCGTCCTTCGAGCACGCCCGCACGCCGCGCGACGGCGTGCTGCTGGTCAACCTGGGCACGCCCGAGGCGCCCACCGCCGGCGCGGTGCGCCGCTACCTGGCCGAGTTCCTCGCCGACCCGCGCGTGGTCGAGATTCCGCGGCTGGTCTGGCTGCCCATCCTGTACGGCATCATCCTGGCAGTGCGCCCGGCCAAATCGGCGAAGAAGTACGCCCAGGTGTGGACCGAGGAAGGCTCGCCGCTGGCCGTGCACACGGCGCGCCAGGCCAGGCTGCTGGCCGGGCTGCTGGGCGAGCGCGGCCAGCCGGCGCCGCGCGTCGAGTACGCCATGCGCTACGGCCAGCCTTCGGTCGGCGTGGCGCTGGAAAAGCTGCGCGCCGAGGGCTGCGCGCGCATCGCCGTGATCCCGCTCTACCCGCAGTACGCCTCCAGCACCACGGCCAGCGTGCACGACGCGCTGGGCGCGCACCTGGCGCGCACCCGCCACCTGCCGGACCTGCGCTTCGTGAAGCACTTCCACGACCACCCGGGCTATATCGCCGCGCTGGCCGGCCGCGTGCGCGCGCACTGGGAGAAGAACGGCCGCGGCGAGAAGCTGGTGCTGAGCTTCCACGGCGTGCCGCGCTACACCCTGGACCGCGGCGACCCCTACCACTGCGAGTGCCACGCCACGGCGCGGCTGCTGAGCGAGGCGCTGGGCCTGTCGGCGGCCGAGGTCATGGTGACCTTCCAGTCGCGTTTCGGCCGCGCCGAGTGGCTGCAGCCCTATACCGAACCCAGCCTGGAGGCGCGCGCCCGCCAGCGCGTGCAGCGCGTCGACGTGTTCTGCGCGGGCTTCGTCTCGGATTGCCTCGAGACCCTGGAGGAGATCGCCATCGGCGCGCGCGAGACCTTCCTGCATGCCGGCGGCAAGGATTCGCTTTCATCGACTGCCTGAACGAAGACCCGGCCTGGATCGCCACGCTGGCCGACCTGGCCGGCGCGGCCCTGTCCCCGGCGCTGCCCGCCCCGGCGGCGCTCGAGGCCGCCGCCGCCGGCGCCGCGCCGCGCGCGCCGCGGCCCTGGGCGCGCCGCGCTAGCGGCCTGACGCGGGTGGGTCGTCCTCACCCTGCATCTGCCCGTCGATGTAGTACCAGCGCCCGTCCTGGCGCACGAAGTTGCTGATCTCGTGCATGCGCTGCGCGCGCCCGTTGACCTTGCAGCGCGCGACGAACTCGACCACCCCGGCGTCCCCGGCCTGCTCGCTGCGCCGCACTTCCAGGCCCAGCCATTTCACCGGCGGCAGTTCCAGGTCGCCCGGCGCGCTGGAGGCATGCCAGGTGGCCAGCAGATACTCGATCCCGCCGAGCACGTAGGCACTGTAGCGCGAGCGCATCAGGGCTTCGGGGGTGGGCGCGTGGCGGCCCTCGGCCAGGCCGGCGTGCCAGGGCTGGCAGCAGGCGCTGTAGGGCTGCCCGCTGTCGCAGGGGCAAGGCAGGTTGCGCGGCAGGGCGGGTGGTCGGGCGGACACGGGCGGCTCGGTGCGAAAGGGGGAGGATCGTAACGCGCTTCAAATACTTGCGCCGCGACCCTTGAAGCCGGGAAATCCATCCCCATCTCGTGGAGATTCCCATTCCGCCTTGCCAGAAAGTCCCCATGAGCCAGCACGACACCCCTCCCCCGCAGGACGCCCACGGCCAAGCCCAGGCCCACGGCGAGCAGCTTGCCCCCGCCCCGGAAAAATCCCTGGAAGAACTGCTGGCCGAAGCCGAAGCCCGCGTGCAGGAGCAGAAGGACGCCTGGCTGCGCGCCCTGGCCGACACCGAGAACCTGCGCAAGCGTTCGCATGCCGAGGTCAGCGCGGCGCGCAAGTTCGCCGTCGAGGGCATGGCCGAGGCGCGTATCCCGGTGATCGACAGCCTGGAGGCCGCGCTGGCCGCTGAGTCGGCCGACCCGGCCACCCTGCGCAGCGGCGTGGAACTCACGCTGCGCCAGCTCAAGGCGGCCTTCGAGAAGTCCGGCATCGCCGAGATCGCCCCGGCACCGCAGGCCAAATTCGACCCCCACCACCACCAGGCGATGGCCGCCGTCGAGGCCGACGCCGAGCCCAACACCGTGGTCGCCGTGCTGCAGAAAGGCTACAGCCTGCACGAGCGCGTGGTGCGCCCGGCCCTGGTGACCGTGGCCAAGGCCAGGTCCTGATTCCCCGATCCTGCGGCCGCGGCGCTTGAAAAAGCCGCCGCCCGCCTCCATCTCCACTACATCTCCAGTTCTGCGGCAAAGGAAAAAGACATGAGCAAGATCATCGGCATAGACCTCGGCACCACCAACTCCTGCGTGGCCATCATGGAAGGCGGCAAGCCGAAAGTAATCGAGAACTCCGAAGGCGCGCGCACCACGCCGTCAATCGTCGCCTATAGGACGAGAACGAGACCCTGGTTGGAGCCTCGGCCAAGCGCCAGGCCGTGACCAACGCCAAGAACACCCTCTACGCGGTCAAGCGCCTGATCGGCCGCAAGTTCGAGGAAAAGGAAGTCCAGAAGGACATCGCCCTGATGCCCTACGCCATCGTCAAGGCCGACAACGGCGACGCCTGGGTGGAGGTGCGCGGCAAGAAGATCGCGTCGCAGCAGGTGTCCGCCGAGATCCTGCGCAAGATGAAGAAGACCGCCGAGGACTACCTCGGCAAGGAGGTCACGGAGGCCGTGATCACGGTGCCCGCCTACTTCAACGACTCGCAGCGCCAGGCCACCAAGGACGCCGGCCGCATCGCCGGGCTGGAAGTGAAGCGCATCATCAACGAGCCGACCGCGGCCGCGCTGGCCTTCGGCATGGACAAGCAGGGCAAGGGCGATTCCAAGATCGCCGTCTATGACCTGGGCGGCGGCACCTTCGACATCTCGATCATCGAGATCGCCGACGTCGACGGCGAGAAGCAGTTCGAAGTGCTCTCCACCAACGGCGACACCTTCCTGGGCGGCGAGGACTTCGACCAGCGCCTGATCGACTACATCTGCGACGAGTTCAAGAAGGAACAGGGCATCGACCTGCGCAACGACGTGCTCGCGCTGCAGCGCCTCAAGGAGGCGGCCGAGAAGGCCAAGATCGAGCTGTCCTCGAGCCAGCAGACCGAGATCAACCTGCCCTACATCACCGCCGACGCCAAGGGCCCGAAGCACCTGGCGCAGAAGATCACGCGCGCCAAGTTCGAGGCGCTGGTCGAGGACCTCATCGAGCGCTCGATCGAGCCCTGCCGCATCGCCATCAAGGACGCGGGCGTCAAGGTCTCCGACATCGGCGACGTGATCCTGGTGGGCGGCATGACGCGCATGCCCAAGGTGGTCGACAAGGTGCGCGAGTTCTTCGGCAAGGAGCCGCGGAAGGACGTCAACCCCGACGAGGCGGTGGCGGTGGGCGCGGCGATCCAGGCCGGCGTGCTGAAAGGCGACGTCAAGGACGTGCTGCTGCTCGACGTCACGCCCCTTTCGCTGGGCATCGAGACGCTGGGCGGCGTGATGACCAAGCTGATCCAGAAGAACACCACCATCCCGACCAAGGCGAACCAGGTGTTCTCCACCGCCGACGACAACCAGAACGCGGTGACCATCCACGTGCTGCAGGGCGAGCGCGAGATGGCCTCGGGCAACAAGAGCCTGGGCCAGTTCAACCTCTCCGACATCCCGCCGGCGCCGCGCGGCATGCCCCAGATCGAGGTCATGTTCGACATCGACGCCAACGGCATCCTGCACGTGACGGCCAAGGACAAGGCGACCGGCAAGGAGAACAAGATCAAGATCCAGGCGAGCTCCGGGCTCTCCGAGGAAGAGATCAAGCGCATGGTGAAGGACGCCGAGGCGCATGCCGAAGAGGACAAGAAGGCCCTCGAGCTGGTCAACGCGCGCAACCAGTGCGAAGCCACCGTGCACTCGGTGAGGAAATCGCTGAAGGAGTACGGCGACAAGCTCGAGGCCGGCGAGGCCGAGAAGATCGAGGCGGCCGCCAGGACGCCGAGGCAGCGCTGAAGTCCGATGACAAGGACCGGATCGAGGCCGCGGCCAAGGCCCTGGCGGAGGCCTCGCAGAAGCTGGGCGAGAAGATGTACGCCGAGGCGCAGGCCGCGCAGGCGGCGGCCGGCGGCAACGCCGAAGCCGGCGCGCAGGGCGGCAAATCCGAGTCCGGCAAGAAGGACGAAGGCGACGTGGTCGACGCCGAATTCACCGAAGTGAAGGACGGCAAGAAGTAAGCTTCTGACCGCATGAAGCGCATGCGCGGGGCGTGGGGCGGCAAGCCCCGCGCCTTTCGCGTTTATCGACCCCTGCATCCGCATCGCTGAGAATCGAACGTACATGGCCAAACGCGACTACTACGAAGTGCTGGGCGTGAACCGGGACGCCTCCGAGGACGACATCAAGAAGGCGTACCGCAAGCTCGCCATGAAGTTTCATCCGGACCGCAATCCGGACAACAAGGACGCCGAAGAGAAGTTCAAGGAGGCCAAGGAGGCGTACGAGATCCTCTCCGATTCGCAGAAGCGCGGCGCCTACGACAGCTACGGGCACGCCGGCGTGGATCCGAGCGCGGCGGCCGGTGCCGGCGGCGGCGCGGGCTTCTCGAACTTCGCCGACGCCTTCGGCGACATCTTCGGCGACATCTTCGGCGGCGCCGGCGGCGGCGGCGCGGGCAACCGCCAGGGGCGTTCGAACGTGTTCCGCGGCGCCGACCTGCGCTACAACCTCGAGATCACCCTCGAGCAGGCGGCGCACGGCTTCGAGACCAAGATCCGCATCCCGACCATGGCCAAGTGCGAGGTGTGCAGCGGCAGCGGCGCCAAACCCGGCACCCAGCCGACCACCTGCCCGACCTGCAACGGCCAGGGCCAGGTGCGCATGACTCAGGGCTTCTTCTCGATCCAGCAGAACTGCCCGCGCTGCCACGGCAGCGGCAAGATCATCCCCACGCCCTGCACCAGCTGCGGCGGCACGGGCCGCATCAAGCAGCAGAAGACCCTGTCGGTGAAGATCCCGTCCGGCGTCGACGAGGGCGACCGCGTGCGCCTGACGGGCGAGGGCGAGGCGGGCGTGAACGGCGGCCCGCCGGGCGACCTGTACGTGCAGGTGCACATCAAGGAACACACGGTGTTCCAGCGCGACCACGACGACCTGCATTGCGAGATGCCGGTGTCCTTCGCCACCGCGGCGCTGGGCGGGGAGATCGAGATTCCGACCCTGGACGGCTCGGCGCGCATCAAGATCCCGGCCGAAACGCAGAGCGGCAAGACCTTCCGCCTGCGCGGCAAGGGCATCAAGGGGGTGCGCAGCCGCGAGCACGGCGACCTGTTCTGCCACGTGGTGGTGGAGACCCCGGTCAAGCTCACCGAGCGCCAGAAGGAGCTGCTGCGCGAGTTCGAGTCGGTCACGCAGAAGGACGCGGCGCGCCACAACCCGCGCGCCAAGACCTGGTTCGACAAGGTCAAGGAATTCTTCGAAAGTTAAGCTCTGTGAAATTCCTCACGATTGCCCGGGGCGGGAGAGGGACAAAGAGCTAAAGGGTGCGCTAGACTCCGGTTTACCCAGAACACTCCGGATTGCGGTATAAAAACATGAAATTGCGCCCCTCCCGCCTGATCCTGGCCCTGCTCCTCGCCGCTGGCGCCGCCACGGCGCAGGCAGACGCCCTCACCGACCAGGCCAAGCGCCTGCTCGACGCCAAGGAACCCGCCAAGGCCTACGCCCTGCTGCAACCGCAGGAGGCGCAGCGTGCCGGCGATCCGGACTTCGATTACCTGCTGGGCCTGGCGGCCCTGGACTCGGGCAATGCCGAGCGCGCCGTGTTCGCCTTCGAACGCGTGCTGGCGATGCGCCCGAATTTCTCCCAGGCGCGCGCCGAGATGGCCCGCGCCCACGCCGCGCTGGGCGACCGGGGCGCCGCCCGTGCCGAACTCGAGACGGTGCGCAAGACCGCCACCGACATGCCCAGCGAGGCGCGCGCCGCGATCGACCGCTTCCTCGACGCCCTGTCGCGTCCGCCCACCGCCTTCTCGGCCTTCATCGAAGGCGTGTTCGGCGTCGATTCCAACATCAACTCGGCCACCGGCTCCGGCTCGCTGGCGATCCCCACCATCGGCGTGGTGCAGTTGAACGCCGGCGCGATCAAGCTCGGCGACACCTTCACCGGCGTGAACGTGGGCGCCAGCGTGCTGCACCCCATCGACGAGCGCTGGGCGCTGACCGGCGGCGTGCGCGCCGGCATGCGCGTGAACAGCGGCGGCACGGTCAACACCGGCTTCGACACCAGTTCGCTCGACGTGGATGGCGGCGTGCGCTGGTCCGACGACAAGGACACCTTTTCGGCCGGCATCCAGGCGCAATCCTTCGTCCTCGACGAGAACCGCTACCGCGACTCGGCCGGCCTGATCGGCCAGTGGCAGCGCAACCTCTCGGACACGCAGCAGATCTCGGCCTTCGTGCAGTGGTCGGACCTCAATTACGTGACCCAGCCGGTACGCGATGCCGAGCGCACCATCGGCGGCGTGGCCTATGCCCAGGCCTTCAACGTCCCCCTCGCGCCGGTGATGTTCCTCTCCGCCTATACGGGCGTGGAGAAGGAACGCAACCAGGGCGTACCGCACCTGGGCCACGACCCGTTCGGCGTGCGCGCCGGCGTGCAGTTCACGCTGATGCCCGACGAGCTGTTCCTCAACCTGTTCGCATCGCACGAGTCGCGCCGTTACGGCGGCAACGAACCCCTGTTCGGCTTCGCCCGCAGGGACCGTCAGACCGACCTGCGCGCCTCGCTGACCTGGAAGTTCTCGCCTGGCTGGTCGCTGACCCCGGCGGTGTCCTTCACCGACAACCGTTCCAACGTGAACCTGTTCAAGTACGACCGTACGGTCGGCTCCATCTCCCTGCGCAAGGACTTCTAGAACCATGAACGGAACCCTGCCGCCCTGCGCGCCGCGCGCGCTTGCCCTGCTGGTCGCCTCGGCCTTCGCCTTCCAGGCGCATGCCAACTCCGGCCGCGTCGAGTTCGTCTCCGGAAACGTCTCGCTGAAGAACGCCCAGGGCGTACGCCCGCTGGCACGGGGCGCGGAACTGCGCACCGGCGACACCGTGATCACCACCGTCAACGGTCGCGCCCAGGTGCGCTTCTCGGACGGCGCCTATGTCTCGCTGCAGCCGGACACCGAGTTCGCCGTCGAGCAGTATCAGTTCAACGGCCAAGCCGACGGCAGCGAACGCGGGCTGTTCGGGCTGCTGAAGGGCACCATGCGCACGGTGACCGGCCTGGTCGGCCGGGTGAACCGTGACCGCTACGCCCTGCGCACACCCAACGCCACCATCGGCATCCGCGGCACCGGCGGCGTGATCTCGTTCGGGCCCAACGGCACCACGGTGCGCGGCACCAGCGGGGTCTGGGTGATCGGCAACGACGGCGGCACGACCTTCGTGCCGGCCGGCCGCACGGCCAACGCCTCCGGCGACAGCAAGAGCAAGCCCAAGGACACCACCGAAGGCGGCGGAGGCGACACCGGCGGCGGCACGCCCGGCGGCACCGGTTCGAGCGACCCGAGCACCTCGCCGGCGGAGAACCGCAACAGCACCGGCCAGACCGACGTCGTTTCGGCGATCACCGTCAAGAAAGGCGCGGTGGCCTACGCGCTGATCGGCGGCAACACGACCTTCGGGCTGAGCAACCCGGCGGCGGTCGGCACGGACTCCGGCACCGGTTCAGTCATCGAGTACGTGACCAACAGCTCGGGCCAGCTGACCGACTACAAGTCGACCAACACGAACAATCCGGGGCACACCACCACCGTGGCCTTCAGCGGCACACATGCCGAAGGCGGCACCTCCGGCGATGTGGGCTGGGGACGCTGGTCGAACGGCACCCTGACCAACACCTTCGTCTACAGCGGCGGCTCCTCGGTCAACAGCATCACGGTGGGCAGCTACGGCGGCCTGCATTATTTCTACGGCCCGCCGGCGACGTCCATGCCGACCTCGGGCTCGTTCACCTACAACATGCTCGGCGCCACCAGTCCGACCTTCAAGTCCGAAGGCTTCGCACCGGGCACGGTCACCAGTGCCCAGTTGAACGGCACCTTCACGCCCACCGGCGGCAGCATCGGCATGAGCATGGCGCTGACCGCCAACGCGATGAACCTCACGATGACCACCTCGCCGACCTCGTTCACCGGCAGCACCTTCAACTTCAGCGGCAACACGCTGGGCGGTACCTGCTCCTCGGGTTGCTCGACGACGGTTCAGGGGGCGTTTTCCGGCACCGGCGCGAGCCACGCCGGTGTGGGCTACGCCATCACCCTGCCGGGCAACACGCTGGGCGGCGTGATCACCTTCAAGAAGTAGCGCTTGGCCGCAGCGTCCGCACACGGGCGCATCGCGGATCTGCTGCAGCGCGGCCAGGCGCAGGCCGCGCTCGCAGCCTGCGACGAGGCGCTCGCGCTCTCCCCCGCCGACGCCAGACTGTACGAACTGGCCGGCCTCGCCAGCGAACGCCTCGATGCTGCGCAGAATGCGATCGATCGCTATCGCCGCGCCCTCGAGTGCGATCCGCGCGGGCGCATCGCCTTGCAGAACCTGGGCGGCTGCCTTGCTCGCCTTGGTCGGCTGGAGGACGCCTGCGCCGCCCAGGCGGCTTTTGCGGCCGCGTTCCCCGAGCTTCCGGAAGCCCACCACAACCACGCCGATGCTTTGCTGGCCCTGGACCGCAACGCCGACGCCCGGGCGGCCTGCCAGCGGGCTCTGGCTGTCGACCCGGACCACGGACCGTCGCTGCTGACCCTCGGCTTCGCGCTGGCCGACGCCGGCGAACTGGAGGCCGCCGCCACCACCCTGGCACGTGCGCGTGAACGCGCCCCGGCCAGCGTGGCCGACTTCATGCGGCGCGTGCAGGCCCATCCGGGCATGGGCGCCAACCTCGACCCGGCCAGCATCTGGCTGTGGCGACGCTTCGAACGGCTGCAGCGTTGCGATTGGAACGGACTCGCCGACTTTTTGAACGGCCTGCGTGCAATCGCGGCCGACCCTAGCTCCGAACCGGATCGTGCGCTCGGCTTTGCCGCCATGCACACCCCGCTCACCGCCGCCGAGCGACTGCAGCTGGCACGCGCCATCGCGACGCCGATCGAACGGCGCGTGCCGACGCTCGCGCCGCTGCCGGCGCGCGCGCACGACGGCCCGCTGCGCGTCGGACTCCTGTCGCCCGACATCCGGGAGCACCTGGGCGCCAGATTGCTGCTGCCCCTGTTCGAACTGGCGGACCGCGCGCGCATCGAATGGACCGCATACGCGCTGTCCCGCGACGACGGCAGCGCGATCCGCCGCCGCCTGAAGGCCGCCGTGCCGCGCCTGCGCGAGGTCGCCGACCTGCGCGTGACCGACGCCGCCGCGCAGGTGCGGCGCGACCGCATCGACCTGCTGCTCGACGTCGGCGGCTACACCACGGGAGCAGCCTTCGAGATCACTGCGGCGCGACCCGCGCCGGTGCAGGTGCAGTACCTCGGCTACCCCGGCACGCTGGGCTCGCGGCGCGTCGACTACGCGCTGGCGGACGAACACGTGGTCCCGGCGGAACACGCGTCGCACTGGAGCGAAGCCCTGGTGCGCCTGCCGGTCACCCATTTCCTCTACGACTTCCGCGAGCCCCCGCCCGCGGCGACGCCTTCGCGCGCCGATTACGGTCTGCCCGCGGACGCCTTCGTGCTGTGTGCCTTTCACAAGGGCGCCAAGATCGACCCCGAGACTTTCGCTGCCTGGATGGAGATTCTGCGACGCGTGCCGCGCAGCCTGCTTTGGCTGATCGACTCCGCCCCGGACGCCGAAGTTCGGCTGCGTGCCGCGGCCGTCGCGCAGGGCATCGATGCGGGGCGCCTGCACTTCGCGCCTTTCGAAGCGCGCGAGCGTTACCTGGCGCGCTACCGCCTCGCGGACCTGTTCATCGACGCCCTGTACCACAACGGCATGACCACGGTATGCGACGCGATGGCGGCGGGCCTGCCGGTGGCAACCGCGCAGGGCGATACCTTCACCTCGCGCTCGGCCCCCGGTCTGGTCTCCGCGGCGGGCATGCCGGAGCTCATCTGCGCCACGCGCGCCGGCTTCGCCGAGCATGTCGTGCGCCTGACGGCAGACGGCGAAGGCCTGGCGCGCAGGCGCGTGCAACTGCAGCGCCGCGCGGCGCCGCTGTTCGACACCGCCGCACGGGTGCGGGACATCGAACGTGCCTTGACGATGATCTGGGCGCGCGCCTGCAGCGGCGCGGCGCCGGGTTCGTTCGCGGTGCCTCCGGCGGATCGCTGAGACACTTGTCGGCCCGCAGCAAACGCTTGACTAGCTTGGAGAATACCGACTTTAATCGGCGTGCCCGAACCGGGCGGGAGAGGAGATCTAATATGCTGCATCTGGGGGGTTGGGGATGGCTCGCGCGCTGGTCGCCGTGCTGGCAATGACGGCCTGCGTCCCCGCGCAAGCACAGGGCGTCAGCGCCTCCACGATCCTGATCGGCCAGTCGGTGCCCCTCCGGGCAGCAACAAGGAACTGGGCGAGGGACATCCGCAACGGCGCGCTCGCCTACTTCAGGAAGGTCAACGACGCGGGCGGCGTGAACGGGCGCAAGATCGAGCTGATCAGCATCGACGACGCCAACAACGTCAAGCAGGCCGGCGAGAACACCCGGAAACTGGTCACCGAGAACGGCGTGTTCGCGCTGTTCGGCTACGCCAGCGCCACGCTCTCGCGCCCCGCCCTGCCGATCGTCGAGGAGAACAAGGTGCCGTTCCTCTCGCCGTTCACCGGCGCGGATCCGATGCGCGTGTTTAACAAGCACGTCTACAACATGCGCGCCAGCTACGCCGACGAGCTCGAGAAAATCGTCGACCACTACACGCTGTTCGGCATCAAGCGCTTTGCCATCGTCTATTACGACGACGTGGTCGGCAAGGAGAACCTGGCCGCGGTGGAGCGTGCGCTGAAGAAGCGCAACCTGACCGCGGTGTCGTTCGCCGCGTTCAAGGATCGCGCCAAGCCCGACATCGATGGCGGCGTGAAGGCCGTGATCAAGGGCAACCCCGAGGTGGTGATCTTCACCACCCTGTTCAAGGCCACCTCGGATTTCATCAAGCTGGCAAAGAAGAGCGGAGCGACCTCGCAGATGGTCAGCAATTCGTTTCCGGGTTCCAGCCCGCTGGCGCGCGAACTGGGCAAGGACGGCGTGGGCGTGGCGATGGCGCAGGTGGTGCCGCCGTTCTCGAAGACCTCGCTGCCGGTGGTCGCGGAGTATCGTGCGGCAATCGAGAAACAACTGGGCAGGAAGGAGTACTCCTTCACCTCGCTGGAGTCCTTCATCGCCGCCAAGGCGACCGTCGAGGCAATCCGCAAGGCCGGCCCCAAGCTCACGCGCGAGTCGTTCATGCAGGCGCTGGACGGCATGTCGAGCTTTGATGCAGGCGGCTATGTCCTGAGCTTCTCGCCGAGCAACCACAATGGCAGTTCCTACGTCGAGCTGACCATCATCGGCAAGGACGGCAGCTTCCGCCACTGACCCGGTCGGCCCGCACCCGGCGGGCTGAATCTCAAAGATTCATTTCCCGAGATCGGCTCCCGGAGCGGCGTTCCTGGCAGTTCATATTACCGAAACGCTATAAATCCACGGGCAGATCCCTAGGCACGCCGCCAGCTCGTGCCGCCCGGCCCATCCTCGAGCAGCACGCCGGCCTCGGCCAGCGCCTTGCGGATGCGGTCGGCCTCCGCGTAGTCCTTCGCCTTGCGCGCATCCAGGCGCGCCTGGATGCGTTCGGCGATCTCGGCCTCGCTCAGTCCGCCGCCGGCCTGCGCGGGTCCCGACTGCAGGAATTCCTGCGGGTCGCGCTGCAGCAGCCCGAGCACCCCGCCGAGCGCGCGCAATTGCACGGCCAGCGCGGGGTTGCCGCGGTTCGCCTCGTTGGCCATTTCGAACAGCACGGCGACCGCCTCGGGCGTCCCGAAATCGTCGTCCATCGCCGCCTTGAAGCGTTGCGCGTGCGGCAGGCTCCAGTCGACGTCCACGGCGCCCGGAGGCACGCCCTTGAGCGCCGTGTACAGCCGCGTCAGCGCGAGCCTGGCGTCGTTCATGTGCGTGTCCGAATAGTTCAGCGGACTGCGGTAGTGCGCGCGCAGGATGAAGAAGCGCACCACTTCCGCATCGAACACCTTGAGGATCTCGCGGATGGTGAAGAAGTTGCCCAGCGACTTCGACATCTTCTCGTCGTCGACGCGAACGAAGCCGTTGTGCATCCAGGTGTTGACGAAGCGTTTGCCGGTGGCGCCCTCGGTCTGCGCTATCTCGTTCTCGTGGTGCGGGAACTGCAGATCCTGCCCGCCGCCGTGGATGTCGAAGGTCTCGCCCAGCAGCGTGCAGCCCATGGCGGAGCACTCGATGTGCCAGCCCGGACGCCCGCGCCCCCAGGGCGAATCCCACTTCACCTCCTCGGGTTCGGCGTCCTTGGCGGCCTTCCACAGCACGAAGTCGAGCGGGTCGCCCTTGCCGGTGTCGACCTCGACGCGCTCGCCGGCCCGCAGTTCGTCCAGCGACTTGCCCGACAGGCGGCCGTAGCCCGGAAAGCGGCGCACGGCGTAGTTCACGTCACCCTCCGCGGTGCGGTAGGCCAGGCCGTTCTTCTCCAGGCGGCCGATCATGTCCTGCATCTGCGGCACGTAGTGCGTGGCGCGCGGCTCGTGGTCGGGCTTCTGTACGCCCAGCGCCGCGGCGTCCTCGTCCATGTAGCCGATGAAGCGCCCGGTCAGCGCGCCTATGCTTTCGCCGTTCTCGACGGCGCGACGGATGATCTTGTCGTCGATGTCGGTGATGTTGCGAACATAGGTCACGCGCAGGCCGCTGGCGCGCAGCCAACGGCGTACCATGTCGAACACCACCATGACGCGAGCATGGCCGAGGTGGCAGTAGTCGTACACCGTCATGCCACACACGTACATGCGCACCTCGCCGGGACGGATGGGCGTGAAGTCCTGCTTCTCGCGAGCGAGCGTGTTGTGGATGCGGAGCATGGGTCTGTCGTGAGGCGGAGGAGTGTGGGGCGGGAACCGGCCGGCGATCCCGCTGTTCCAAGCCTGGGGCGGTGCGCCGGAAACGCCTGTCCGGACCTCCGGCGAGGTTGAGAAGCCGCAGTGCTTGGTTTAGAATGCCGTGATTCGTATCACCTTGAAAAGTATAACACAATGAGCAATTCAGCCGAGTCGGGAACCCCGTACGTGAAACGTCTTCTGCTCGGCATCGCCGCCATCGCGGCGCTGGGATTGGCCCCGCTTGCCACGGCGCAGGCCGACGACCTGCAGGAGGCCGGCAAGCTGTTGCGCGCCGGCCAGCATCAGCAGGCGCTGGAGCGCGTCAACAAGGCGCTGGCTGCCAAGCCTCGCGACGCGCAGGCGCGCTTCCTGAAAGGCCTGATCCTCACCGAACAGGGCAGCACCAAGGAAGCCATCGACATCTTCACCAAGCTCACGCAGGACTACCCGGATCTGCCCGAGCCGTACAACAACCTCGCGGTGATCTTCGCCTCGCAGGGCCAGTACGACAAGGCGCGCGCCTCGCTCGAGCAATCGATACGCACGCACCCGAGCTACGCCACCGCCTACGAGAACCTCGGCGATGTGTACGCCAAGCTCGCCAGCCAGGCCTACGACAAGGCCTTGCAGCTCGACTCTTCCAACTCGGCCGCACAGAACAAGCTCGCACTGGTACGCGAACTGGTCGGCGGCGCGCCGCGACCCGGCGCAGGCGGCGCGACCACGACTGCGGCAGGCAAGCCCAAGCCGGTGGCCGTGGCCGCCGCGCCCGAGCCCAGGCCGGCGGCACCGGTCGCCGCACCTGCGCCCGCCCCGGCACCGGCCAAGCCGGCCGCGGAACCCAAGCCCGCCGCCCCCGCGCCGGTGGCGGAGAAGCCGGCCGCCGAGAAGCCTGCGCCGGCCAAGGTCGCGGCCGCTGCGGCCCCGAACGGCGACGAGGTGCTCAAGTCGGTGAACGCCTGGGCTGCCGCATGGGCCAGGAAGGACGTCGACGCCTACCCTCGCGCACTATGCCCGGGACTTCAAGACGCCGAACGGCGAAGCGCGCAAGGACTGGGCGCAAGGCCGCCGCGAACGCATCGTCGCGCCCAAGTCGATCAGCGTCGGCGTCGAATCACCCAAGGTGACGATGAGCGGGGACACCCAGGCCACCGTCGTCTTCCGCCAGAAGTACCGCTCCGACCAGCGCACCATCAACAGCACCAAGACGCTGGTGCTGGTCAGGTCCGATGGGCGCTGGCTGATCCAGCAGGAGAGGGTCGGCGGCTGATGGGGATTGTCAGACTCGCCCCCACCAGCGCCCTTTACCGCGCCAGCCTCCCTGCCCTCTTCGCTCTACTGATTGCCTGCTTCGCACCGGCCGGCGCGCAGGCAAACCGCCTGTCTCCGCCCGGCGCGCAAACCGAGACCATCCTCGCCCAGGTCTTCGAGGCGCTGGAACAGAACAAGCTGGACGTGGCGCTCGAGCGCGTCGAAGCGCTGATCAAGGTGCGCCCGAACTACCGACTGGCGCACCTGATCCGCGGCGACCTGCTGCTGGCGCGCACGCGGCCGATCACCACCTTCGGCAATGCCGGCAACGTGCCGCGCGAGAAGATCGAGGATCTGCGCGCGGAAGCCCTCGCCCGCCTGCGTGCGCTGCGCGAGAAGCCCGGCAAGGAACGTCTGCCGCGCTACGTGCTGCAGTTCCAGCCCGGGCAGAAGAACGCGCTGGTGGTGGACTCGAAGCGCTCACGACTGTACGTCTACGAGAACGACAAGGGCCGGCCGCGCTTCGTCGCCGACTACTATGTGACCCTGGGCAAACAGGGCATCGCCAAGATGCGCGAAGGCGACCAGAAGACTCCTCTGGGCGTCTACCACGTGACGGCCAACCTGCCGCGCAAGAAGCTCACCGATTTCTACGGTTCCGGCGCCTTCCCCATCAACTACCCCAACGAATGGGACAAGCGCCTGGGCAGGAACGGCCACGGCATCTGGCTGCACGGCACCCCCTCGGACACCTACGTGCGACCGCCGCGCGCCAGCGACGGCTGCATCGTGCTGTCCAATGCCGACCTGGAAATGCTCGGCCAGGAACTGCAGGTCGGGCTGACCGCGGTGATCATCGCCGACGAGATCGAATGGCTGAGCGCCGAGGCGCACGAGGCCGAGCGCAGCGGACTGGCGCAGGCAATCGAGGCCTGGCGCGCCGACTGGGAGAGCCTCAATTCGGACCGCTACCTGCGCCACTATTCGACGCGCTTCCAGGCCGGCGACCAGCGCTATGCGCAGTGGGTCGCGCACAAGCGCAAGGTGAACGCCGGCAAGGAGTGGATCAAGATCGGCGTCACCGGCGTGAGCATGTTCCGCAATCCGGGCAAGGACGACTTCGTGGTGGTCAACTTCGACCAGTCCTACCGATCAAGCAACCTCAGCAACAGCATGCGCAAGCGCCAGTACTGGATACGCGAAAGCGGCCGCTGGAAGATTCTCTACGAAGGCGCGGCCTGAGCCTTCCGGCCGCCGCCCGCATCCCCGCACACCAAACCAAGGAATGACATGAAACTCGCAAAATTCTGGATCCCCTTCGTCATGCTGTCGGCCGCAGGCGCCGTCGACGGCGCGCTGGCCGCCGATCCGCAGGTCGAGATCAAGACCAACCAGGGCACCATCCGCCTCGAACTCTATCCGGCCAAGGCACCGCAGACCGTGGAGAACTTCCTGCAGTACGTGAAGGACGGCCACTACAACGGCACCATCTTCCATCGCGTGATCAAGAACTTCATGATCCAGGGCGGCGGCATGGACAAGGACATGCGCCAGAAGTCGACCCGCGCGCAGATCAAGAACGAGGCCAACAACGGGCTGAAGAACAATATCGGCACCGTGGCCATGGCCCGCACCTCGGTGCGCGATTCCGCGACTTCGCAGTTCTTCATCAACACCAAGGACAACGACTTCCTCAACTACAGCGGCGAGTCGCCGCAGGGCTGGGGCTATCCGGTGTTCGGCAAGGTGGTGTCCGGCATGGACGTGGTCATGAAAATCGGTGAGTCCCCCACCGGTCCCGGCGATGTGCCCCAGTCCACCGTGGTGATCGAATCGATCACCCTGCTGGGCGCGAAATAGCGTTCGCGGACCGCGCCGCATGCAGCGCGCGCTTTTCATTTCCGACCTGCACCTGAGCGCGGAGCGGCCGGCGGCCAACGAGGCGCTGTTCGCGTTCCTCGAGGAGCGCGTGCCCGGCGCCGACTCGCTCTACATCCTGGGCGACCTGTTCGAGTACTGGATCGGCGACGACGACCTGGAAGATCCCTTCCACGCCGTGGTGGCCGGCTTCCTGAAGCGCACGGCGCGGCAGGGAACGGCAGTGCTGCTGATGCACGGCAACCGCGATTTCCTGGTATCCGCGGCCTTCTGCGCGGCCGCGGGGACGCAGCTGCTGCCCGACCCAACCGTGGTCGACCTGTACGGCACGCCGACGCTGCTGATGCACGGCGACACGCTGTGCACCGACGACGCGGCCTACCAGGACTGGCGCAACACCTGCCGCGGCGACGCCTGGCAGCGCGATTTTCTGGCCCGGCCGCTGGACGCGCGGCGCGAAACCATGCTCGGCCTGCGCGCGCAAAGCGAGGCGGGCAAGCGCGAGAAATCCGCGCAGATCATGGATGTCAGCGAGACTGCCGTGCGCGATGCGCTGCGCGCCCACGGTTGCACGCGGCTGATCCACGGCCACACGCACCGCCCCGGACGCCATGCGCTGGACGTGGACGGTCGCGCCTGCGAGCGCTGGGTGCTGAACGACTGGTACAGCCGCGGCGGCTACCTGGAGGTCACGCCGGCCGGCGTGAAGGCGGCCGTTCTGCCCTTCGCCTGAGCGCGGCGCTCAGTCGGCTTCGTCGATCCAGGTCATCTGGATCGCCTCGAGGATCTTCTCGCCGGAGCGCTCCGCATCGTCGTCGAAGCCGGGCAACGCGAGCACCCAGGCATGCAGGTCTGTGAAGCGCACGTAACGAGGATCGACGTCCGGGTGCGCCTCGCTCAGCGCGATCGCGATTTCGCGCGTATCGGTCCACTTCATCTCAGTGGTTCTCCCTGGCCAGGTTGATCGTGTACTTCGGGATCTCGACCGTGAGGTCGGTCCCGGCGACGCGTGCCTGGCAGGACAGGCGCGAGTTCGCCTCCAGTCCCCAGGCCTTGTCGAGCATGTCCTCCTCGTTATCGCTGGCCTCGGCGAGGGAATCCAGGCCTTTGCGCACCACCACGTGGCAGGTGGTGCAGGCGCAGGACTTCTCGCAGGCGTGCTCGATGGCGATGTCTTGCTGCAACAGGGCGTCGCAGATCGTCACCCCCGCATCGACGTCGAACTCCGCGCCCTGGGGGCACAGCTGGGCGTGGGGAAGCACGGTGATTCTGGGCATGTCAGAGGTCCAGGCTGGAGATGCGGCGTCCGGCCAGGGCGAGTCTGACGCCCTGATCCATGCGGCGCGCCGCGAAGTTCTCGGTGACGCGGTTCAGCGCCTCGGTCGAGGCCTTCACGGCACGATGGTCGGCGCCGGGCAGGGCCGCCACCAGCGCCTCGATGCGGCAATCGATGTCGCCGCGCTCTTCGGCCGAGAGCAGTCCGCCGTCGGCCGCCAGCGCGGTGCGCACGGCTTCGATCAGCCGCTCGCCGTCGACACGCGCGCCTCCTGCAGCGCGCGCGTGCATGTCGTCCTTGGCGTGCTCGAAGGAGTCGCGCAACATGCGCGAGATGTCCTCGTCGCCGAGCCCATAGGAGGGCTTGACCACCACCGAGGCCTCGGCGCCGGTGGTGGCTTCGCGCGCGTTCACCGACAGCAGGCCATCGGCGTCGACCTGGAAGGTCACGCGTATGCGCGCCGCCCCGGCCGCCATCGGCGGGATGCCGTGCAACTCGAAGCGCGCCAGCGAGCGGCAGTCGGCCACCAGTTCGCGCTCGCCCTGCACCACGTGAAAGCCCATGGCCGTCTGGCCGTCCTTGAAGGTGGTGAACTCCTGGGCGCGCGCCACCGGTATGGTCGAGTTGCGCGGAATGATGCGCTCGACCAGCCCGCCCATGGTCTCCACGCCCAGCGACAAGGGGATCACGTCGAGCAGCAGCCAGTCGTCGCCCGTGGGCTTGTTGCCGGCCAGCACGCTGGCCTGCATGGCCGCACCCAGCGCCACCACCTTGTCCGGATCCAGGTTGTTGAGCGGATCGCGCTTGAAGTACTCCGCCACCGCACGCTGCACCTGCGGCATGCGCGTCGATCCGCCGACCATCACCACGCCTTTCACCTCCTCGACCGTCAACCCCGCGTCGCGCAGCGCCTTGCGCACCGGACCCAGGGTCTTGGCCACCAGCGTGCGCGTGATCTCGGCGAAGATCTCCGTGGTGATCGTCTCCTCGACGAACTCGCCGGAGGCGAGCCGCGCCGTGATGCGCGCGCTGCCGTGCAGGGTCAGGGCCTCCTTGGCTTCGCGCGACTTGGCCAGCAGCAGGCGCGTGTCGCCGTCGGAAAGGGGCGGCAGCATGGCCTTCTCGAGCAGCCAGCAGAACACGCGATGGTCGAAATCGTCGCCGCCCAGCGCCGCGTCACCGCTGGTCGCCAGCACCTCGAACACGCCCATCGACAGTTTCAGTATGGAAATGTCGAAAGTGCCGCCGCCCAGGTCGAAGATGGCATAGACGCCCTCGGCGCCGTTGTCCAGGCCGTAGGCGATGGCGGCGGCGGTGGGCTCATTGAGCAGGCGCAGCACATTGAGGCCCGCCAGGCGCGCGGCGTCCTTGGTGGCCTGGCGTTGCGCGTCGTCGAAGTAGGCCGGCACCGTGATCACCGCGCCCACCAGTTCCCCTCCCAGCGAAGCCTCGGCACGCTCCTTCAGCACCTTCAGGATCTCGGCAGAGATCTCCACAGGACTCTTGACCCCGGCGCAGGTGCGCAACTGCACCATCCCCGGAGCATCGACGAAATCGTAGGGCGCATTCTCGATGCGCCACGTCCTTCAGGCCGCGCCCCATGAAGCGCTTGGCCGAGAGCACGGTGTTCTTGGGGTCGACGGACTGTTCTTCCTGGGCGACGTAGCCGACCTCGGTGCGCGCGTCCGGGTAATAGCGCACCACCGAGGGCAGCAGGGCGCGGCCCTGCGCATCGGGCAGGCAGACCGCCACCCCGCTCCTCAGCGTGGCAACCAGCGAATTGGTGGTTCCCAGGTCGATGCCGACCGCCAGCCTGTGCTCGTGCGGCGCGGTCGACTCCCCCGGCTCGGAAATCTGCAGCAAGGCCATCAGCGGTCCTTCCCGGCCATCATGCCTCCAGTGCTGCGTAGGCGTTGTCGATGTCCTCGCCGAAGCGGGCGAGGAATTGCAGTTCGCGCAGCAGGCCGGCGGCGGCGGTGTTGTCGCCTTCGGCGTCTAGCTTGACCGCCAGCGCCGCCTGCAGCGCGGCGCGTTCGCCGGCGAGCTGTTGCGCCAGCGCGTCGAGGTCCCGGGCATCGGCGGCCGCTTCCAGCGCTTCGCGCAATTCCATCTGCCGCATCAGAAACGCAGGGGGCATCGTGGTATTGGTCTCGAAACCGGCGTCCACGCCGCGCAGTTCCAGCAGGTAGCGCGCGCGCTGCACCGGGTCCTTGAGCGTGCGGTAGGCCTCGTTCACGCGCGTGGTCCATTGCAGCGAGGCACGCTTTTCTGCCTCGCCGGCGGCAGCGTAGCGGTCCGGGTGAACCCGAGACTGGATCTCTCGATAGGCGCCATCCAGCGCCGCGGCGTCCAGCACGTAGGCCGGCGCGAGGCCGAAGAGCGAGAAGTGGTCCTGTGCGATATCGGGTTTCATGGGTATGGGAACAGGGCTGGCGCCCCCGCGCTGGTCCGGTCGGCCAGCATTGCAGCGACCTCCCACGCGGCTCCGCAGACGCATACCGTCTGTCGGCAGTCCACGCGAGGGCCGTGCAATCGATATTCTACAGCGCTAGACGTTGAAGCTTTCTCCGCAACCGCACTCGTCCTTCACGTTGGGATTGCGGAACTTGAAGCCCTCGTTCAACCCTTCCTTGGCGTAGTCGAGTTCGGTGCCGTCGATATACGGCAGGCTCTTGGGGTCGACCAGCACCTTGACGCCGTGGCTCTCGAACTCGAGATCGTCCGGATTCACGCCGTCGGCGAATTCGAGCTTGTAGGCCATGCCCGAGCAGCCGGTGGTGCGCACGCCCAGCCTCAGACCCACGCCCTTGCCGCGCTTGGAGAGGAAGCCGCTCACGTGGTTCGCGGCCTGTTCGGTCAGGGTAATCGCCATCGTTTTTTCCTTGCGTTCCGGGTCGCGTTCAGCCGTTCGCGACCTGCTTGGCCTCGATCTCGCCGTGCTTCTGCTTGTAATCGGCGACCGCAGCCTTGATCGCGTCCTCGGCCAGGATCGAGCAGTGGATCTTGACCGGCGGCAGCGCCAGTTCCGAAGCGATGTCGGTGTTCTTGATGCCCAGGGCCTGGTCCAGGGTCTTGCCCTTGACCCACTCGGTCACCAGCGACGAGGAGGCAATGGCCGAGCCGCAACCGTAGGTCTTGAACTTGGCGTCCTCGATGACGCCGTCCTTGCCGACGCGGATCTGCAGCTTCATCACGTCGCCGCAGGCCGGCGCGCCCACCATGCCGGTGCCCACTGCGTCATCGCCCTTCTCGAACGAACCTACGTTGCGGGGATTCTCGTAATGGTCGATGACCTTGTCGCTGTAAGCCATGATGCTCTCCTAATGCGCAGCCCATTGAACGGAACCGATATCGACGCCGTCCTTGTACATTTCCCATAGCGGCGACAGCTCGCGCAGTTTCGCCACCTTGGTCCTCACCAGATCCACCGCGAAGCCGACCTCCTCCTCGGTGGTGAACTTGCCCAGCGTGAAGCGGATCGAGGAATGCGCCAGTTCGTCCGAGCGCCCGAGGGCTCGCAGCACGTAGGACGGCTCCAGCGAAGCCGAGGTGCAGGCCGAGCCCGAGGAGACGGCCAGATCCTTGATCGCCATGATCAGCGACTCGCCCTCGACGTAATTGAAGCTGACGTTGAGGTTGCCCGGGATCCTGCGCTCCAGGTCGCCGTTCAGCACCACCTCTTCCATCGACGACACGCCGTTCCAGAGCTGATCGCGCAATGCGCGGATGCGCTCGTTGTCGGTCGCCATCTCGAGCCTGACCAGACGCGCCGCCTCGCCCATGCCGACGATCTGGTGCGTGGGCAGGGTGCCAGAGCGAAAGCCGCGCTCGTGGCCCCCGCCGTGGATCTGCGGCTCGATGCGCACGCGCGGCTTCCTGCGCACGTACAGCGCGCCGATTCCCTTCGGACCGTACATCTTGTGCGCGGTGATGGTCATCAGGTCGACCTTGAGCGTGGCCAGATCGATGGGCAGCTTGCCTGCAGCCTGCACCGCGTCGCAATGGAACACGATGCCCTTCTCGCGGCAGATCTCGCCGATCTCGGCGATCGGCTGGATCACGCCGATCTCGTTGTTGACCATCATGATCGAGGCGACGATGGTGTCCGGACGGATCGCGGCACGAAACTTCTCCACGTCGACCAGCCCGTTCTCCTCAACGTCGAGGTAGGTGCACTCGAAACCCTGGCGCTCCAGCTCGCGCATGGTGTCCAGCGTGGCCTTGTGCTCGGTCTTCTGGGTGATCAGGTGCTTGCCGCGCGTCTTGTGGAACTGCGCGGCCCCCTTGATTGCAAGGTTATTGCCCTCGGTGGCCCCCGAAGTCCAGACAATCTCCTTCGGATCGGCGCCGAGCAGCGCGGCGACGTGCGCACGCGCCTCCTCGACCGCCTCCTCGGCCTTCCAGCCGTAGGCGTGCGAGCGCGAGGCCGGATTGCCGAAGTGCTCGGTCAGGTAAGGGATCATCTTCTGCGCCACGCGCGGATCGACCGGCGTGGTCGCGGAGTAGTCGAGATAAATCGGAAACTTCATGTCTTCGCTTTCCTCAGGCCACCATGGCCACGGGCGGTTTGGCCGGCGTGCGCAGGTCCTTCAGCACGGCCACGTCCTTGCCGCGCTGATGATCGACCAGATCCTGCAAAGTCACGGAGCGCAGGTACTCGAACATCTTTGAATTCAACGTGGCCCACAGGTCGTGCGTCATGCAGCGACGCTCCTCGAGGCAGTTCTCCTTGCCGCCGCACTGGGTGGCGTCCAGCGACTCATCCACCGCGACGATGATGTCGGCCACCGAGATTACCGGCGCCGCCTTGGCGAGGTTGTAGCCGCCACCCGGACCGCGCACGCTGGACACCAGCTGGTGGCGGCGCAGCTTGCCGAACAGCTGTTCGAGATAGGAGAGCGAGATATGCTGGCGCTCGCTGATCGCGGAAAGCGTGACCGGCCCGCCGGTCTGGCGCAATGCCAGGTCGACCATCGCGGTCACGGCAAAACGGCCTTTGGTCGTCAGTCTCATGGTGTCCTCACTGTTTCGGGCCCTGCACAGCGCAATACCCGATGGCTATGCTCAAGTATAGCAAATCCCGACAAAAGCATTCAAGTATTATTTGCAGCTCCGGATCCGCCCACGCCCGGGCTACTTCACGGCCCGCAGGCGCTCCGCCGCACGCTCGAGATCGTCCGAACTGCGCGCGAGCGCCGCCTCGAGCCTCCCCACCTTGCCCTGCAAGGCGGCAATGGTGCGTTCCATTTCGCCCGAGTGCTCGATCAGGGTCTGGATCGCCTTGGCGTAGGGATCGTCCTGGTCCTGCACCACGGCGTAGGCGGCGAATCGCGCCGCATCCACGGCGTCGCATTCCACCAGGCGCCCCGGCACGCCGACCACCGTGGCGCCCGCCGGAACCTCCTTGACCACCACCGCGTTGGAGCCGATCTTCGCGCCCTCGCCCACGTAGATGGGGCCCAGCACCTTGGCACCGGCGCCAATCACCACCTGCTTGCCCAGCGTGGGGTGGCGCTTGCCCTTGCTCCAGGAGGTGCCGCCCAGCGTGACCCCGTGGTAAAGCGTGCAGTCGTCGCCGATCTCGGCGGTCTCGCCGATCACGACGCCCATGCCGTGATCAATGAACACGCGGCGGCCCAGGGTGGCGCCGGGATGGATCTCTATGCCGGTCAGGAAGCGGCCAAGGTGGGACAGCACCCTGGCCAGCCAGCGCAGGCGGCTCGACCACAGCCAGTGGCTGACGCGATGCAGGGTGACCGCATGCAGGCCCGGATAGCAGGTCAGGACTTCCCACGTCGTGCGTGCCGCAGGGTCGCGGTCGAACACGCTGGCGATGTCTTCTTTGATCGAGGCAAACATGGGCGAATTCTAGAAAAACCAAGCGAAACAGTCAACTATTAGCCCCGTCCCGCCAGCGCTTCATCAACGCACGCAACAGGCCGCGCAGGATATTGACCTCCTCCCGCTCCGGTTGCGCACGCGAGATCAGGCGCCGCCAGCGCGCATGCAGGCGACCGGGCTGGGCCGGGTCCAGGAAGCCGCTGGCCAGCGCGGCCTCGTCCAGGGCCGCATACAGGCCCTCGAGGTCCGCCATCGTCGCCGGCGGCAGGCCCTCGGCGGGCGGCCGCGCCCGCCCGGCGGCGGCCATGCGCAGTTCGTAGGCCACGATCTGCACCGCCTGCGCGAGGTTCAGAGAACTGAATGCCGGATTGGCGGGAATGAATACATGCTCCTGGCAGGCCAGCAGCTCCTCGTTGCTCAATCCGCTCGCCTCGTTGCCGAAAACGAAGGCGACTTCGCCCTGCGCGGTTCGTGCCACGCCCTTGGCGGCAGCCTCGCGCACGAACGACTCGGTCGGCCCCCATTCGCGCGCCCGCGCCGAAAGCGCGTACGCCGCGACGCAATCGGCGATGCCTTCCGCCAGGCTGCCGACCACGTGCGCGCCGCGCAGCAGATCATCGGCGCCGCTGGCCAGCGCGTCGGCCTCGGCATCGGGAAAGCTTTTCGGGTTGACCAGTACCAGTTGCGTCACGCCCATGGCCTTCATCGCGCGAGCGGCGGAACCGATGTTGCGGGCCAGGCTGGTGCGCACCAGAACCACCCGGATGCGAGAAAGAGGATCGTCGTTCATGACTACAGTTTAAAATACGCGCCCGTTCGCCTTCGAAGATATCCATGCATCCGACTCTGAACATTGCCGTCAAGGCGGCCCGGCGCGCAGGCAGCCTGATCAACCGCGCCTCCCTTGCCGGCGGTTTCGAGGTGAAGACGAAACAGGCCAATGACTTCGTCACCGAGGTCGACAAGGCCGCCGAAGCCGAGATCATCCGCGTGATCCGCAGCGCCTACCCGGAGCACGCGATCCTGGCCGAGGAGTCCGGCGAATCCGATGGCGCGGCCAAGAACGACACGGTGTGGATCATCGACCCGATCGACGGGACCACCAACTTCATCCACGGCTTTCCGCAGTACTGCATCTCGATCGCCGTCCGGCAGCGCGGCCAGCTCGCCCACGCGGTGGTGTTCGACCCGGCGAAGAACGAGTTGTACACCGCCTCCAAGGGTCGCGGCGCCTTCCTGAACGAGCGGCGCATACGCGTTACGCGCTGCGCGCTGCTGCGCGAGGCGCTGATCGGCACCGGCTTTCCGTTCAAGGAGCTGGGTCGGCTCGACCTGTACATGAAGCAGTTGCGCAAGATGATGGCCGGCACCGCCGGTGTGCGTCGCGCCGGTTCCGCGGCGCTGGACCTGGCCTATGTGGCGGCCGGACGCCTGGACGGCTTCTGGGAGATGGGCCTGTCGAAGTGGGACATGGCGGCCGGCGCGCTGCTGATCAAGGAAGCCGGCGGACTGGTCGGCGGACTGACCGGCGAGGACGACTGGTTCGAGAGCGGCGATATCGTGGCCGGCACGCCCAAGGTATTCGCCCAGTTGATCGACACCTTGCGCTGAACCGCGCGACGCGGGGCCGCCCTTGAGCTTCGCGCCGCCGGCTGCATCGAAAAATACGGCGGCGCGGCTGGCGCCCTGGCTGGCCCTCGCCGCGCTCTGGCTGCTGGGAAGACGGTACTCGGGCATCACGCACGACGCCGTGCTCTATGTCGCGCAGGGCCTGCGCCGCCTGCAACCCGAGGTGTTCGCCCGCGACCTGTTCTTCGCCTGGGGCTCGCAGGACGCCTACAGCCTGTTCCCGCACCTGTACGCGCCGCTGCTGGCTGAGCTGGGCACCTCGCATGCCGCGATGCTGCTGACCATTGCCGGCCAGATGGCGCTGTTCGCCGCTGCCTGGGCGCTGGCCGCGCGCTTCGCCCGTGGTCCGACGTTGTGGTGGTCGCTGGCCCTGCTGGCCAGCGTCTCCGGCTATTACGGCGGACTCGGCGTGTTCCGCATCGCCGAGTCTTTCGCCACGGCGCGCACGCTGGCCGAACCACTGGTGGTCTGTGCACTGGCGTTCACGCTCGCCGCACGTCATCGCAGCGCCTGGGCGGTGCTGGGCATCGCCGCGCTGCTGCACCCGCTGGTCGCCGCCCCCGGAGTGCTGGCCGTCTACCTCTGGCATGCCGTCACGCGGCCACGCCTGCTTTGGGCGCTGCCGCTCGTCGCCGGGCTCCTGGCCTTGCTGTCCGCAAGCGGCACCCTGCCCTGGGCGGATCCTGCGCTGCGCTTCGACCCAGAGTGGAGAGCCGCTGTCAGGGAGCGTACCGCCTATGTGTTCGTCAGCGCCTGGGCGCTGCCCGACTGGTCTCGCCTGGCGTGGGCGCTGACGATGCTGGTGCTGGCGCGGCCCTTCGTCGCCGCGGGCAGCCGGCGGCTGATGCTGGCCGTTACCCTGACGGCCCTGGCCGGAATCGCGTGCAGCTGGGTGGGCGTGGATCTGCTCGGCAGCGCCGCGGTGGCGGGGCTGCAACCGTGGCGCGCGCACTGGCTCCTTCACCTGCTGGCCATCCTGCTGGTGCCGGTCGCCGTGGCCGGGCTGTGGGTCGGTGGCAACGCCGCACGGGCGGCCGCGGCGCTGCTCGCCGCGAGTTGCTGTTTCGGTCGCCACGAACTCCCGGCCGCCGCACTGCTCGCCGGACTGGCGCTCGCCCTCGTCGCACGTGAACGCATGCAGGCCTCCTGGATGGGCGAGCGACTGCTGCGCCTGTTCCTGATCGGCGCCCTGGCGGCAGCGGCCGTCGGACTGCTGTTCGCGCTGCAGACGCAGTTGCCGGCGACCTATGGGATACGCGGGACCGCAGACTGGCAACGCTATCTGCCGGCGGCGCTCGCCGCCGGCCTGCTGCCGCTGGCCGCGCTGCTCGGGGCGTGCATGCGTGCCGCGCGCGGCATGCCGGCGATCATCCTGCCTGCCGCCGCGCTGATCGCCGCACTCGCACTCTGGGATGCGCGCACCCCCTGGGTGCGCTTCGTGGAAACCGCCGGAACGCAGGTGCATGCCTTCAGCGGCGTGGTGCCGCCGGGCGCGCAGGTCTACTGGGACGCGGTCCCCGCACCCGCCTGGCTGGTGCTGCACACGCCGAGCTGGTTCAGCGCGGACCAGGGCGCCGGCATCGTGTTCAACCGTGCCACCGCGGTCGAGTACGCGGCGCGCGAGCGGGCGACGCACGAACTGCGCAGCGCGAACCGCGGCTGCGCGGCTCCCGGGGATGCGGCCTGCCGCCAACTCGCGGAACACGCCCGCGCGCTTTGCGCGCGTGCAGGCGGGCCGGATTTCCTCGTGCTGGGCGCGCCGGTCGAGGGACAGGCGCAACACGCCTGGCGACTGCCGGCCGGCGTGTCGGAGGGTCGTACCCTCCATCTGCACGCCTGCCGCGGCTAGTCGGCCTTGATGCCTGCGGCGCGGATCACCACCCCGAAGCGCTCGCGGTCCATGCGCGTGCGCTCGTTGAACTCCGCGGGAGCGCAACCCGATTGTGTAGTTCAGCGGAGGTTCACTTGCACTTGCCGCATTCGCGCACGCGTCGATATAGAATCGTTCCCCTATGGACGACCTAGACTTTTCCAGCCCGGCGCCCAAGCCCGGCGCCCAAAGCCGACCCCCAGGCCGAACTGGCCGCGCGCAACGCGGCGCAAGCCACGGTGGCGGCACAGAGTCCGCTCTACAACCCGGCACTCGCGCTGGAATTCTTCCGCGCCACGGGAACCGTGGAGCTCAAGCCGGCGAGCAAGCCCATTTTCTCCGAAGGCGAGAAGGCCGGCGGCCTGTTCTCCAAGGGCGCACGCATGTACCTGCTGCTCGAAGGCGAAATCGGCCTGATGATCAATCGCAGGTTCTTCTGGCGTGGTCAAGCAGGGTGAAATCTTCGGCGAGCTGGCGGTGATCGCGGGGCTGCCGCGCAGCGCCACCGCCATGGCCAAGGCGGACTGCAAGGTCTTGTCGCTCGACGAAAGCAGTTCCATGCCGCGCTGCAAAAGACCCCGGAATTCGCGCTGATGCTGATGAGCATCATGGGCAACCGCCTGCGTCAGAGCATTGCCAAACTGAATGCCGCCGGTCCCGCGCGCAACGCGGCCTCCGAGCGTTCCAGCGTGCTCGACAAGAAGTTGCTGGCCGAGCTGGCCGCGGAACTCGGCGGCCAGCCGCCGCAACCCATAGGCGCCGGCAAGACCATCGTCAGCGCAGGCGCGGCGGGTGCGTTCATGTACGTGGTCATGGACGGACGCGTTGCCATCTCCATCGGGGCGCAGATCGTCGAGCGCATCGGCGCCGGCGGACTGTTCGGCGAGATGGCCCTGGTCGATCGCTCCGCCCGCGCCGCGACCGCGACCGCCGAGACCGACTGCACGCTGCTGGCCATCGGCCGCAACGATTTTCTGCGCCTGGTGAAGGCCAAGCCGCTGTTCGGCGCCTTGTTGCTTCGCTCCACAGCCGAACGCATGCAGCAGCTGGCCGGTCAGGTCGCGCAACTTCCTGCCTGAGGCCGGCGGCAGGCCCGCGCCGCGCCCCCGTCGGGACGTCAGCAGACGCCTTGCGCGCGCATGGCGTCTGCCACGCGCATGAAGCCGGCCAGATTCGCGCCTGCCACGTAGTTCACCCCGCCTGTATCGTCGGCACCCAGGCGCACGCAGCCGGCGTGGATATCCCGCATGATGGCCATCAGACGCTCGTCCACGTAACTGCGCTCCCAGCGCAGTCTCTGCGCATTCTGCGTCATCTCCAGTCCCGAGACCGCCACGCCGCCTGCATTGGCGGCCTTGCCCGGCGCGAACGGCACGCCCGCCTGCAGGAAGGCATGCATGGCCTCCAGGGTGCAGGGCATGTTGGCGCCTTCGGCGACGCACTTCACGCCATTCTTGAGCAGCGTCGCCGCATCTGTCGCGTCCAGCTCATTCTGCGTCGCGCATGGCAGCGCTACATCGACGGGAACGCCCCAGGGCCGCTTGCCGGCGGCGTACTCCAGGCCGCGCGCCGCTGAGTACTCGGACACCCTGCCGGCGCCGCCAAGCTTGACTCGCCTCAGGTCATCCAGCTTTTCGGGCGTGAATCCGGCAGGGTCGTGGACCGTGCCGCCGGAATCCGACACCGTGACGACGCGCGCGCCGAGTTGCATCGCCTTCTCGATCGCGTGCAGCGCAACGTTGCCGGAACCGGAGACGGCAACGCGCAAGCCGTGCAGCGACGACTCGACGCGTTCGAGCATGCTTTGCACGAAATAGACCAGGCCGTAGCCGGTCGCTTCCGGACGCATGTGACTGCCCCCGAAGGACAGGCCCTTGCCGGTGAACACGCAGGCGGCGCTGTTGCCCAGCTTCTTGGCCATGCCCGCCATATAGCCGACTTCACGCCCTCCCACGCCGATGTCGCCGGCCGGCACGTCGGTGTCCGGTCCAAGATGGCGATGCAGCTCCAGCATCAGCGCCTGGCAGAAGCGCATGATCTCGCCTTCGCTCCTGCCCTTGGGGTCGAAATCGGCGCCCCCCTTGCCGCCGCCCAGCGGCAGGGTGGTCAGCGCATTCTTGAAGGTCTGCTCGAATGCCAGGAACTTGAGTATCGACAGGTTTACCGACGGATGGAAACGCATGCCGCCCTTGTAGGGCCCGATGGCCGCACTGTGCTGCACGCGAAAGGCTCGATTGACCCGGACTTCGCCGTGATCATCCACCCAGCTGACGCGAAACTGGATTACCCGATCCGGCTCCGTCAGCCGCTCGAGCAGCGCGGCCTCCGCATACTCGGGATGTCGCTGGATGTAGCCCCATATGCTCCCCATCACCTCTTCGACCGCCTGCAGATACTCGGTCTGATGCGGATCCCGCTTGCGCAGTTGCGCGATGAACTCGTCCAAGGTCCTGAATCTGGGCACAGCCATTCTCCGATATACCGCCTTGCGCCTGGCCACCCGGGATTGTGCGGCGTCTGTGCGTGCAAGGATAGACGAACTGGGCACCGGATTTGAATCTAAAGATTGGATTCATGAGATTGGCTCCGGATGCTGTTTTATGTCAGTTGACATGCAGAAAATGAAATTGATGTGCGAGTGAAGCGAATGAAGTGCGGCCTTCACACAGCAGTCACGGCAGTGTGAGCAGGAACCCCATCCAATCCAGTTACAGGCTGCCAGCCTCGAATAAGCATGTCGCGAAAAGGGGCGGGATCGCACTCATTGACCGGTGCTGTGCGGCCAGCACTACAATACGAGCCATGATGAAAAAACCGATGATCACTGGCGCCGCGCGCGCCGAACTGACGCCCACCGGCAAACTGCGTGTGGCTCTGAATTGCGCGAATTTCCTGCTGGTCGGTAGATCGGCCTCAGGTTTTCACGGGGTGGCGCCGGATCTCGGCCATGCGCTCGCGGAGCAGCTCGGTGTGCAAGCCGAGTTCATCGGCTACGACAACGCCGGTCTGGCCGCCGACGCCGCTTCCACCGGGGTGTGGGATGTCGCGTTCATCGGCGCAGAACCAGCGCGCGCGAACCAGATCGCCTTTACGCCCGCCTACGTGGAGATCGAAGCGACTTTCATGGTGCCGCCCGGTTCGGCCATCCGGACGATCGACGAAGTGGATCGTCCGGGGGTGCATCGCCGTCGCCGATCGCGCAGCCTACGACCTGTATCTCTCCCGCAGCCTTGCGCACGCACGACTGGTGCGCGCGGAGGGCATTCAGGGCTCATACGATCTTTTCGTGCGTGAAGGGCTCGAAGTACTTGCCGGACTCAAGCCGCGCCTGCTCGAGGATCTGACGAGGCTGCCGGGCGCACGCATCCTCGATGGCCGCTTTACCGCCATCCAGCAGGCGATGGGCACCCCCAGGGAGCGCGAGGCTGCCGCACAGGCATTGCGCGCCTTTGGCGAAGACGCCAAGGCCTCTGGATTGGTCGCCCGCCTTATCGAACGTCACGGGGTGCGAGGTCTGAGCGTCGCACCGCCTGCCGCCTGACACCGGATTTTCGCGGGGCTAGCCGGCGCAGGTACGTTGGCGGGCAAGATCCCGCGCCGCAAATGCGACGATCAACTGCTCGGCGCACGCTTCATCCACCGGCCGGGAATAGTGATAGCCCTGTGCGTAGTCGCAGCCCATGCGGCGCAGAAGATCCGCGTGCGTCGCGGTTTCGGTACCCTCGGCAACCACCTCCATGTGCAGGCTGCGCGCCAGGCTGAGGATGGTTCGCACGATCTGCTTGCCCTCTTCGTCACGATCCATCTTCAACACGAAGGAGCGGTCGATCTTCAGCACATCGAAGGGCAGGCGATGCAGGTAGCTGAGCGAAGAGTATCCGGTGCCGAAGTCGTCTATGCTCAGCCGAACGCCCAGGGCTCGCAACCTCGTCAGCACCTCGACGGTCTTGTCGATATTGCCCATCGTCATGCTTTCGGTGATCTCCAGTCGCACGATCCCGGGTTCGATACCCGATTCCGCGATGATTCCGCCCATGCGGGCGGCAAGATCGGGCTGTGCGAACTCCCGCGCCGAAACGTTGACGCTGATCGTCAGCGGCTTGTCGCACGGATGTCGACGTTGCCACTCGCGCATCGTGCTGCAGGCGCGCCCCAGAACCCAGGCGCCGATGGGCACGATCAGCCCCGTGTCCTCGGCCACGCCGATGAAGTCGTTCGGGAACACCAGCGCCTCGCCCTGTGGTTTCCAGCGCACGAGCGCCTCGAACCCCGCCAGATCTCCGCTGGCGAGCGATACGATCGGCTGGTAATGCAGAACGAACTCGCGTGCAACATCCGCCTTGCGCAACCTGGTTTCGAGCGCCAGTCGCCGAGCCGCCAGCGCATGCAAGCTGTGGTCGTACAACTCGCAGCGACCCTTGCCGAGGGACTTGGCACGATGCATCGCCAGATCCGCGTCGCGCATGGCGTCGTCGCCGGAGGCATAGCCGGATTCGCTGGAAGCGACGCCTATGCTCGCGCCCACATACATTTCCTGGCCTTCGACCATGAAGGGCGCCGTCATTCCGTCGATGATGCGGTTGCCGACACGCAAGGCGTCCTCCGCCGAGCCCACGCTTTCCAGCAGCACGGTGCACTCGTCTCCTCCAAGTCGGGAAAGCACCTCATGGCCATCCGCGGCCGATCTGCAGACGATGTCCTCCTGACGCAGCGCGGCCATGATGCGCGCCGCCACCTGCACCAGCAGGCGATCACCAGCCATGTGCCCCAGGCTGTCGTTCACCATCTTGAAGCGATCGAGGTCGATGAACAGCACCGCGAACCCTTCGCCGGGATCGCGCGCATGCCTGGCCACCAGTTGCGAAAGCCGGGCCTTGAACAAGGCGCGATTCGGCAAACCGGTCAGTGAATCATGGTTGGCGTCGTGGCGAAGGCGCTCTTCAGCGCGCCTGCGCTCGGCCACACGCCCCAGTTGCGTACCGATCTGGGACATCAGGCGCAGCAGCGCTTCGTCGGGTTGCTGACGGGTATCGGAGAAGAATTCGAGCACCGCGACCACCTCGGTGCCGGCGAGAACCGGAAACGCCAGGGCGGTCTTGAGTCCTGCCCGCACCGCATACTCGTCGCGCGGTGTCAGACCCTCGGAGGAAGGCTCCCCGGCCGGCAGCACCAGCCACAACGGCGCGCCGGTCTCCAGAACCCTGCCGGGCAGTCCCATGCCACGTTCGAAGTGAATCTCGCCCGTCGCGCGGCGGAATTCGCGCGTGCGCTCGCGATCCGCGACAAACCATATCGTGGTCGGCCTGAGCTTGCGCGCGAAAGCGTCATCCGCAAGGTGCGCATGCCCCAGGGGCCAACCCGCGTACAGACATATCTTCGTCACGGCAAACTCGAGTGCATCATGCACCGATGCGCTCGAGTTCGCCGCGACGGCGATCGCTTCGAGCAACTGCAGCCGCGACTGTTGCTCGTACAGGTCGCGAAAGCCCTTTTCTGCAGCCAGCTCGGCCTCCAGTCGAGCCGCGCGCTCACGCGCGAGGCGCTTCCTAAGCGCCGCGATCTCGGCTGTTGCTACGCTCAGCCTCGTGTCCTGCATCGTGGTCGTATCCTGTCGACACGGATGGCGCCAATCCGCATGCAACCATGCACGCGTCACGCAAGCCGCGAGTGTCAAGGCAGGCTTATCGACCGCAGGCACGCCGACTTTAGGGCGGGCACCCTGGCCGCATCTCGCCGCAGGCCGGTGCGGCCCCGGTCCGGCGCCACCTCACTCCGCCACGATCACCATCCAGGACACGCCAAAGCGATCCGCAACCATGCCGAAAGCCGGCGAGAAGAAGGTCCTGCCCATGGGCATCTGCACCTGCCCGCCTTCGGACAGGGCGGCGAACTTGCGATGCGCCTCCGCTTCATCGGCCACGGAGATGGACAGGCACACCCCCTGAAACTGAGGCCGTCCGAGGCAGTTGCCGTCCGAGGCCATCAGCACGCTGTCGCCGACGCGAAAGCTCGAGTGCATCACTTTGTCCTGGGACTGAGGCGGGATCATGCCTTCCGGACAGGGCTCCGGACTCTCCCGGAAGCGCATCAGCACCTCGACCTCCGCCCCCAGCGCAGTGCGGTAGAACTCCAGCGCCTCTTCGCAGCGCCCGTCAAACATCAGATATGCCTGGACATGCATGCAGATCTCCTTTCATCTCGAGTGTCAGGCGGCGGAATGCCGACCGTGGCCGTCACAGACTGACCGCGACCTTGAATCCGCCCCAGATCATGCGCTTGGTGTCGAACGGCATCGCCCCCGGTTCCATCATGGCGGTGATGCGCTCGTCCTTCATGACCTTGGCGAGCACCCGGTCGCGATGCGCACGCGACTTGTAGACGATCCAGGAGAAGAACACGACTTCGTCCTTCTTGAGCTTGACGCTCTGCGGGAAGGAAGTCCATTTTCCGGGTTTCACGTCGTCTGCCACGCATTCCCGGTACTCCAGCGCGCCATGTTCGCGCCAGACCTTGCCGGCCAGGCGGGCGATGCGCGTATAGGCCGCGATATTCTTCTTCGGCACGGGCAGAACGAATCCATCTACGTAGGCCATTTCCGGCTCCTCGTTGTCTTTGCTTCAGGATTGATGCAGATAGGCGTCGAGCTTCTCGATGCTTCCCGTCCAGCCGCGCACATGCCGATCCCGCGCGTCCAGATCGAAGAACTTCTCGTGCAGCAGCGTGAGCTCCGTGCCGCCTTCCACACCGCGCAACAGCAGAGTGACCTGCGAGATGCGTTCCGGGGTGCTGACCCACGCCCAGGTGAACACCAGCCGGTCGTGTGCCTGCACCTCCCGATAGACGCCGCCGACTTCGTGGCGCTCCCCGTCCTCGGTCTGGAACGCGACGCGGAAGCGCCCGCCCGCGCGCAGATCGACCTCCGCCAGGAGCACCGGCCCGCCATCCGGCCCGAACCAGCGTTTCAGCGCCTCCGGCTCGGTCCAGGCCCGCCAGACGAGCGCTTGCGGCGCATCGAAGCGTCGGATGAGCTTGAGGACCGGCTTGCCGGGCGGCTTCTCGGTGATCGTTGCGTGGGCCATCGATTGAGCTCCTGCTCCTGATAGAGGTGGCGGGCAAGCGCATCGAACAGCGCTGCGCAGTATTGCCTGTTGCGTGCGAACCAGATCACCGCAGCGCAGCTGGCTGTGCGGCGCCGGCTGCGCGACGCCCGGCTCTGGCATCGATATGCGGCTCGGGACTCATGCTACTTCTCCGCAACGGCTTTCAGATTGGCCAGACCGGTGGCGAAATCCCTGCCGATCATCTCGTCCATGTCGAAGATCAGGCCCATGACGCGTGTCAGATAGGCGTTCGGGCCGTACATGGCCCAGGTGACGCGCGTGCCGGCTGCGCCGCCGGGTTCGAAGGTGAACTCGGCCGTGTTGTGCCCTTCGAACGGTTCGAGGAAGTCCAGCTTGATGAGGATGCGCGAAGAAGGCGTCGCCTCGAGGATCTCCATGCGCCCGGCGCCCACGTCCTTGTTGCCCGCCCAGGCGTAGACCGCGCCCTTGCCGCTGCTCGCTCCACTGAACGTCCGCCGCATGCCGGGGTCGCGCTTCTCGTACGGCGACCATGCCGCCCAGGCGCGCAGTTCGTTCACGAGCGGGTAGAGCTTTTCGGCGGGCGCGGCGATCACCGTCGAGCGCTGCACACGGAATACGTCCGGACGCGTCATCACGTACGCCAGCAGCGCGACGAGCAGGACGACGACGGCCGTGGCGGCGAACAGGAGCGGCTTGCGCATGAGGTGTCTCCCCGAAGATCGATTCAGTGCAGTCCGACCAGATAGTCCGTGAGGCGATCCAGGGTCCCACCCCAGCCCTGCTGCATGCTGGCGTGCCCGCGTCGAAGGTCCGCTGTTCTTCTTCCGTGGCGTCCAGCGGCGACCAGTGCAGCGTCATGGCGGTCCTGCCGCCGTGTTCCGCGAACGTGGTGACCGAGAGCGTCTGGCGCGGCCAGCTCGGATTCATGGGATGGCGCGTCACGCCGCCCTGGGCATCGGAGAACGACTGCACCAGGACCAGACGTTCGGGCGCCACCACCTCGCGGAAGACCCATTTGCCCCACAACTCCATCCCGTCGCCGGAATGCAGGCAGTACAGGAAATGGCCGCCCGCTCGCAGATCGAGGCTCGCCGCCGGCATGCTGAAACCCTTGGGTCCGAACCAGCGCATCAGGTGCTCGCGCTCGGTCCATGTCCGCCACACGAGATCGCGCGGCGCGTCGAAGGTGCGCGTCAGCACGAAGGGCGTGCCCAGCCTTTCATTTCTTTCCGGCATGTCTCTTCCCCCTGCTTTCCTGCGCCTGGATTTCCTTGAGGTAGGCCTCCAGGCGATCGAAGCTCTGCTCCCAGAAGCGGCGGTAGTACTCCACCCAGTCGGCGACTTCCTTGAGCCGCGCCGCCTCTAGCCGGCACGGTCGCCATTGCGCCTGCCTGCCGCGCGCGATCAGCCCGGCGCGCTCGAGCACCTTCAGGTGCTTGGAAACCGCCGGCAGGCTCATGTCGAACGGTTCGGCCAGCTCGTTCACCGTCGCTTCCCCCGAGGCAAGCCGCGCGAGGATCGCGCGCCGCGTCGGATCGGCAAGCGCCGAGAAGGTCGAACTGAGGTGATCGGAAGTCATGGGCATTTATATTTAACTTTTAGGTTAACTACTCAAAGGTCGCAAGTCAAGCACGAACCCGCCCGCCATCGAATCCGGGTACACAGGGCGCGATCACCGCAACTTCGGCCGGCGCGTCGCAGGAGCGCCGGCCACGGAACGAACCACGAAGGTATGCGGATACAATTTCGCACCCCCATCGCACCACGCAGGAACGCCTTTGAGCGCACGACCGTCCGAACACACGCCGATGATGCAGCAGTACCTGCGCATCAAGGCCGAGCATCCGAATATCCTGGTCTTCTACCGGATGGGCGACTTCTACGAGTTGTTCTACGACGACGCCGAGAAGGCCGCGCGGCTGCTCGACATCACGCTGACTTCGCGCGGCGCCTCGGCCGGCCAGCCGATACGCATGGCTGGCGTGCCGCAGCACTCCTTGGAGCAGTACCTCGCCAAACTCGTCAAGCTCGGCGTTTCCGTGGCGATCTGCGAGCAGATCGGCGACCCGGCCACTTCCAAGGGCCCGGTGGAGCGCAAGGTCACGCGCATCGTCACCCCAGGCACGCTCACCGATTCGGCCTTGCTGGACGACAAGTCCGACAACATCCTGCTGGCCCTCGCGCCGGCGCGCGGCGCGGTCGGCCTGGCCTGGCTGTCGCTCGCCTCGGGCGAGTTGCGCGTCGCCGAGGTCGCCCCGCAGTTGCTGGCGAGCGAGTTGCGGCGCATCGATCCGGCCGAGATCCTCACCGCCGAGGACGATGCCCTGATCGAATCGCTGGCCGGTTACTCGCTCACCCGGCTGCCGCCCTGGAGCTTCGATTTCGAGGCCGGCCGCAAGCGCCTGCTGGCCCAGCTGGGCGCGGCAAGCCTGGCCGGTTACGGCTGTGAAGACCTGCAGCCGGCCATCGCCGCCTGCGGCGCGCTGCTCGAGTATGCGCAGAAGACCCAGGGCCAGGCACTCTCGCACGTGGTTTCGGTGTCGGCGGAGCGCGCCGGGCAGTACCTGCGCCTGGATGCGGCCACGCGCAGGAATCTCGAGCTCACCGAAACCCTGCGTGGCGAGCCCTCGCCCACCCTGTTCTCGATGATGGACGAATGCGCCACCGGCATGGGCAGCCGCCTGCTGCGCCACTGGCTGCACCATCCCCTGCGCGACCAGGCCGCGGTCGGCGCCCGCCATGCCGCGGTCGAGGCGCTGGGCGCTGCGGGCGAGGGCCTGCGCGCCGTGCTGCGGCGCTTTGCCGACGTGGAGCGCATCACGGCGCGCGTGGCCCTGCGCAATGCACGCCCGCGCGACCTCTCGGCGCTGCGCGACAGCCTGGCCCTGCTGCCCGAGCTCGCGGCGCAGACGCCGGCCACGGCGCCGCTGCTGGCCGAGCTGCGCGAGGCGCTCGCCCAGCCGGCAGTCTGCCTGGACCTGCTGGTGCGCGCCGTGGCGCCCGAGCCCGGCGCGCGCCTGGTCGACGGCGGCGTGATCGCCGACGGCTACAGCGCGAACCTGGACGAACTGCGCAAGCTGCAATCCAACGCGGGCGAGTTCCTGGTCGAACTCGAGGCGCGCGAGCGTGCGCGCACCGGCATCGCCAACCTCAAGGTCGAGTACAACCGCGTGCACGGCTTCTACATCGAGGTCACGAACGGCCAGGCCGACAAAGTGCCCGACGACTACCGCCGGCGCCAGACGCTGAAGAACGCCGAGCGCTACATCACGCCCGAACTCAAGGCCTTCGAAGACAAGGCCCTGTCGGCCAAGGATCGCGCGCTGGCCCTGGAGAAGTCGCTGTACGAGGCGCTGCTCGAGGCGCTGGGAGCGCACGTGGCGCAACTGCAGCGCATCGCCCGCGCGCTGGCGCAGGTCGACGTGCTGGCCTGCTTCGCCCAGCTCGCGCTGCGCCTGTCCTGGTGCCGGCCGCAGCTGGTGGTCGAGACCACCCTGGAGATCGAAGCCGGCCGCCACCCCGTGGTGGAAGCGCAGGTCGAGCACTTCATTCCGAACGACACCCGGCTCTCGCCGCTGCGCCAGCTGTTGCTGATCACCGGCCCGAACATGGGCGGCAAGTCGACCTACATGCGCCAGGTGGCCCTGATCGCCCTGCTCGCGCACGTCGGCAGCTGCGTGCCGGCGCGCGCGGCGCGCCTGGGGCCGCTGGACCAGATCTTCACGCGCATCGGCGCCTCCGACGACCTGGCCGGCGGACGCTCCACCTTCATGGTCGAGATGACCGAATCGGCCAACATCCTGCACAACGCCACGGCGCACAGCCTGGTGCTGATGGACGAAGTCGGGCGCGGCACCTCGACCTTCGACGGACTCGCGCTGGCCTGGGCGATCGCACGCCACCTGGTCGAGAAGAACCGCGCGCTGTCGCTGTTCGCCACCCACTATTTCGAGCTCACGCGCCTGGCGCTCGAGTACAAGGAGATCGCCAACGTGCACCTCGACGCCGTCGAGCACAAGGACAGCATCGTGTTCCTGCATGCGCTCGAGGAGGGCCCGGCCTCGCAGAGCTACGGCCTGCAGGTGGCGGCGCTGGCCGGCGTGCCCAGGCCGGTGATCCGCAGCGCGAAGAAGTACCTGCAGATGCTCGAGGACGCGAGTCTCGCGCGCGGCGGCCAGGACGACCTGTTTGCCGGCGCGGCGGCCACCCCCGCCGAGCCCGAAGCGGCCGCCGATCCGCTGCGCGAGCATCTGGCGCAACTGAATCCGGACGAACTTTCCCCGCGCGAGGCGCTCGAACTGCTGTACCGGCTGAAACAGCTCTGACCTGGATCAAGCTGTGACAGTCGTCGAACAGGCATGCTGGAGCCTGCCACTCGCAAAGGGATGCACCGCATGAAACCGACGGACACCGCAGCGGGCGGGCGACGCATGGTTGACGGCTGGCCCGTGGCCGACGAGCCCCTGCCTGCGGATCCCATGCTCAGGCTGGCCTACTACGCGAGGCTCGCCCCCTCCAGCCACAATTCCCAGCCTTGGAAGTTCCTGGTCGGCCAGGGCGAGATCGACCTGCTGGTCGACGAAACGCGCTGGCTGCGCGTGGCCGACCATGACCGGCGCGAGCTGTTCGTCTCGCTGGGTTGCGCGCTGGAGTCGATGCGCATCGCCGCCGATTACGCCGGATTCGGCTCGCGCGTGGAGTACTTCCCGGTGGCCGGGAGCGATACCCTCGTAGCGCGCCTGCAGATCGAGTTCGCCGGACCCAAGCGCGAGTTCGCCGCCGCCAGCCTGCTCGAGCATGCAGTGACCCGGCGCACCAGCCACAAGCCCTTCGATCCCGCGCTGGCGGTCGGCGAAGACGCGCGCAAATCCCTCTACGCCTGCTACGACGAGGCCGGCGTATCGCTGCATTTCCTGGCCGAGGACCGGCGCGCCATGCAGTGGCTGGCCGAGCTGGAGCGCGAAGCCGATCGCGCCCTGTTCGCCGATCCGGCCTACCGAGAGGAACTCGCCGCCTGGATCGGTGAAGGTCTGCTCGGCACGCCCTGGCTGATCTCCAAGATCGCCCAGTTCGCCGTCGGCCACCTGCCGGTCGCCGAGCGCGTGGCGCAGGACGACGCGGATCGCGTTTCCAGCGCGCCGCTGGTCGCCGTGCTGTCGACCCGCAATGACGATCCAGAAGACCGCGTGCGCGCGGGTGCCGCCTACATGCGCATCGCCCTGATGGCGGAATCGCGCGGCCTGCGCGTGCAGCCGGTGAGCCAGGCGCTGGAGGTCGAGGCCACGCGCACCGGAGTCGCCAGGCTGTTCGACCTGCGCGAACGCTGTGTGCAGCACCTGTTCCGCATCGGTCATGCCGAGGCGGAGCGCGGCCCGCACCGTCGCCGGCCGCTGAAGGACCTCGTGATCCGGGAAACCGGTCCGGCCATCGGTACGGGCAATGGCTGAAGCCGGGCTGCATCACGGCATCGCCGCCTGGCGTCGCAGGCTGGGCGCGCTGTGCGCCAGCCTGCTGCTGGGCGCCTGCGCCACGCCGCCGGCCGGCTCACCTGCCCCCTCGGCCTCGGACGGCGTGCGATTTGCCGCGCTCGGCGATGTGCCCTACTCGCAGGCCCAGGCCAACCGGCTGGGCGACATGCTCGCGGAGATCAACGCCGCCAGATCTGACTTCGCGATTCACCTTGGCGACATCACCTCGGGCCAGGGTCCTTGCAGCGACGAATGGCTGCAGGCGCGTGCACGGCAATTCGAGACGCTTGCCGCCCCCTTCGTCCTGGTGCCCGGCGACAACGAGTGGACCGACTGCCATCGGCTGCTGGCCGGCGGCTTCGACCCGCTCGAGCGCCTGAACGCCTTGCGCAACCTGTTCCATGCCCACGACCCGCGCCTGCCGGAGTTCGCGCGCCAGTCCGCCGACGCCCGCTTCGCCGAGTACCGCGAGCACGTGCGCTGGGTCGCCGGGCGTGCCCTGTTCGTCGCCTTGAACGTGCCCGGCAGCAACAACAACCTCGGACGCACGCCGCAGATGGACGCGGAGCATGCGCGCCGCATGTTCGCGGTCTTCGACTGGCTGGACGAGGCCTTCGCGCTGGCCGAGTCGCGCCACCTCGACGCCGTCGTCGTGCTGATGCACGCCAACCCCGGCCTGGACGAGCGCGCCAGGCCGCGCCCCGGCGTGGAGGATGGCTACGCCGCCCTGCGCCGAGTCCTGGTCGAACAGGCTCGCTGGTTCGCGCGGCCGGTGATCCTGATGCACGGCGACACGCACGGCTTCAGGCGCGACCATCCCCTGCCCGAGGCGCCCAATCTGCTGCGGATCGAAGCCGACGGTTGGCCGGCGCTGGGCTGGCTGCACGTATCGCTTCCCGCCTTGCAGACGGACGCGTCCAGCGACGCGGTCCGGGTACGCCGCCACCTGCTGCGCTGACCGATACGGCAATACAGCCGGGTGATGGCCGCGCCGCGGCCCGATCGGGAATCTGGGCGGTGCTACGAACTGTTGGGCAGGGTGAACCAGAACTGGGCGCCGCGGCCCGGGCTGGAATGGGCACCGACACTGCCGCCGTGGCGCTCGACGATGCGTTTCACCAACGCGAGTCCCACCCCGGTGCCCGGGAACTCGTGCTCGTGATGCAGGCGCTGAAACATGCCGAACAGCCGCGCGGAATGCGCCATGTCGAAACCCACGCCGTTGTCGCGCACGTAGAACTCCACGGCCCCATCACCCAGGCGTGCGCCGACCACGATGCGCGCCGGTCGCGCATCGGCGGAGAATTTCAGCGCATTGTCCAGCAGGTACTTGAACACGGCCAGGATGTATGCGGAGTCGCCCCAGGCGCGGCCCAGCGCGCCGATCTCGACGTGCGCCTCGTCGGCATGCGGCCAGAGCACGGCACGTCCGCTCCAGGCCTGCTGGGCGAGCGCGCTCATGTCCAGCAAGGTCGGCCGCAGGGTGCGGCGCCTGGCATCAGAGTACTCAAGCACATCGTCGATCAGTTCGCCCATGCGCACGGCGTTGGCCTCGATGCGCTCGAGCATGTGCACGCCCTCGGCAGACAACCGGGACCTCTCCGAGCCGCTCAGCAGGCGCGCGAAACTGTTGATCGCACGCAAGGGGGTGCGCAGGTCGTGCGACACCGAATGGGCGAACGATTCCAGCTCGCGATTGGTCCTGAGCAGGTCCTCGGTGCGCTCGGCGACGCGCTGCTCCAGCGTTTCCGCCAGATCGCGCAGGGCTTCGTCGGCACGCCTGCGATCCGTGATGTCCTCGGTCACCCCGTAAACGCGCACCTCGCCGTTGTTCTGCGGCACACCCACGCTGCGCGTGCGCAACCAGCGTTCGCCCTTCCACGGGTGCTGTATGCGGTACTCGATATCCAGCGCCTCGCCCAGCGTTTCACGCCGCGCGCGATCGAAGAATCGCGCATTGTCGTCCGGCCGCAGCACCGCGCGCACGAAGGCGGTCTGCCCCGGCGCACCCATCGGCCCGCGGTAACCCCAGATATCCTGCACCGTCGGACTGGTGTAATACCAGTGCTCCCGGCTCGGTTCGGAAATGAAGAACAGCAGGTTCGGCGCGCTCTCGACGATCAGCCTGAAGCGCTCCTCGCTCTCGGCAAGGGCGCGCGCGGCCTCCCGCTCGGAAGCGATGTCGGTGAAGGTCGAAAGTGTGCCGCGCGCGCCTTCCTCGCCGAGGTCCAGGGGTATCGAATTCACCCGCAGCCAGAGCATGCCGCCGCCGGTTCGGCGCATGCCCACCACGCGCCCCAACACGGGCAGACCGGTGCGCACACACTGCCTGCCCGGGTGCGCGTCCGCGGGCAGCAGTCGTCCGTCCTCCGAGAACATTTCCCAGCGCGCGTCATGCCGGTCCAACTGCAGTATCTGCGCTTCGCTCAACTCCAGCATGGTGCAGGCCGCCGGGTTGACCGACAGCACGTGCCCCTCGCCGTTCTGGATCAGCAAACCCTCGAACATGTTCGTCACCACCGAGCGGTAACGTTCTTCGCTGCGCTTGAGCGCCTGCTCGGCGAGCGTGCGCTGGGTGATGTCGCGCGTGATGCCACGGTAGCCGCGGAAATCGCCATCCTGCCCGAACATCGGCTCCCCTGTGATTGCGACATAGCGTTCGCTGCCGTCCGCATAGCGATAACGCCCGCGAATCTCGCGATACGAGCGGTGCGCGGCACGCAGGGCCGCGAACTCCTCCTCGCTCATATCCATCAGTTCGTAGGATGGCGAGGCGCTGCGCGTCCTGCCGAGGAAGGACTGCGGATCGATGCCGAAGGCTTCCATGCCGCGGCCCTGCAGAATGGTGAAGCGCAAGCCCTCGTCGAGTTCCCAATACCAGTCCGAGGACAGCTCGGTCAGGTTGCGAAAGCGCCGCTCGCTCTCCTCGCGCTCCTGTTCGGCCAGTACCTGCAGGGTGATGTCGCGCGTCACGCCGCGAAAGCCCTGGAAGCGGCCGCCCCTGCCGAGCATCGGGTCGCCGCTGGCGCTGAGGTAACGCACCGCACCGTCCGGCCCGACGTAGCGCACGCGCAGGTCACGGTAGGCCTCCCGACTTTCGCGCAGGGCGGCCAGTTCCTGCGGTGCCATGCCGATGATCTCGTAGCCGGGCAGCTCTTCGGGGCGCCTGCCCAGCAGCATGTCCCGCGCCACGCCGAAGCGGGCCAGGCCGCTGCCGTCGATGTAGGTGATGCGGCGCTCGGGGTCGAGTTCCCAGTAGAAGTCCGCGTAGGACTCGGTGATGTGGCGAAACCGCTCGGCATCACGGCGCGCAGCGGAATCGAGCGCGCGCAGCACCAGGTACAGGGCCGTCCCGGCCGCAACGGCAATGCACGCGTCGAACGCCAGGCGCAAGCCCGGGCCGACTTCGGCGCCGAACAGCCATTCCTCGGCGAACAGGACGGCGCCGGCGATGCAGGTGAAGGCGAACGCCGGCACACCGGGGCGGCACGCGGCGGCGCCCGAGGGAGTGCGGCCGCCCGCCTGGTTCATCTCCGCAGGTCCCTGCTGGTCAACGGCGGCCTGGCTGAATGCAAGACTTTCTCGGGCATGTGTATCTTTATCGATACATGAATTGGCTGGAAAGCCGCTCCAGGAGCCAATCTCGAAAAATGATTGTTCGGGAATCGAGCCCGTTCAGCAGCGCGCCGCGATGTACCGTTTGACCGCTTCCGCATCGGCGTCCATGACTTCGAAACGTTGCGGCAACGCCTCGATCCGCTCGAATCCCTGCCGGCCGCCCGGGTTCGCGTCCCAGCGCCTCGTGGATGGCATCGGCGAACTTGGCGGGCAACGCGGTCTCCAGGCAGATCAGCGGCACGCCGGCTTCGCGATGCTCCAGCCCCACCTTGATGCCATCGGCGGTATGCGTGTCGACGATCACTCCGTAATCCTCGTGCACCCCGCGGATGGTGGCGATGCGGTCGGCGTGTGTGCTGCGTCCGGACACGAAGCCGCTGTCCGCGATGCGCGCGGCGAATCCGCCGGCGGACAGGTCGAAAGCCCCATCGCTTTCAAGCTGCGACCAGAGCATGCGCAGGTGCTCCGGATCGCGGCCGGTGAAGTCGTAGACGTAGCGCTCGAAGTTCGAGGCCTTGGAAATGTCCATCGACGGGCTCGAGGTGGCATGCACCTCGGCGCCCCTGCGCGGACGGTATACGCCGGTGCGGAAGAACTCGTCGAGCACGTCGTTCTCGTTGGTGGCCAGGATCAGGCGCCGGATGGGCAGGCCCATCTGCCGGGCGATGTGGCCGGCGTAGATGTTGCCGAAGTTCCCCGACGGCACCGAAAAGGCGACTTCTTCGTCGTTGCTACGCGTCGCGGCGAAGTAGCCCTTGAAGTAGTACACCACCTGCGCCGCAACGCGCGCCCAGTTGATCGAATTGACCGTGCCGATGCGGTGCCGGGCCTTGAACGCGGCATCGGCCGATACGGCCTTGACGATATCCTGGCAGTCGTCGAACACGCCGCGCACGGCCAGGTTGTGGATGTTGGCATCCTGCAGCGAGAACATCTGAGCGGCCTGGAACGGGCTCATGCGGCCGTGCGGCGAGAGCATGAAGACCCGGATGTTCTGCTTGCCGCGCATGGCGTACTCGGCCGCCGAGCCGGTGTCTCCCGAAGTGGCGCCGAGGATGTTCAGCGACTCGCCCTTCTGCGCCAGCACGTACTCGAACATGTGGCCGAGGAACTGCATGGCCACGTCCTTGAAAGCCAGGGTCGGGCCGTTGGACAGGCCGAGGATGTGCAGGCCGGGCGCCAGGGTGCGCAGCGGCGTGATCTCCGGGCTGCGGAAGACGGCCTCGGTGTAGGTACGCGCGATCAGGGCCTGCAGGTCCGCCGAGGGAATGTCGTCGGCAAATCGCGACAGCACTGCGAAAGCCAGCTTCGGATAGGGCATGGCGCGCATGGCGGCCAGTTCGTCGTCGCTGAGGCGCGGATAGGCTTCGGGCAGATACAAGCCGCCGTCGGGCGCCAGGCCTTCGAGCAGGATGTCGGTGAACCCCAGCGCCCGCCCGCCGCCGCGCGTGGAGACGTAGTTCATTCTGCAGGCACCGGTCACAACAGCTCTTCGAGGCGGATGCGCGTGACCTTGCCGACCACGCTGGAGAGCTTCTCAATCCTGCCGATGGCGGCATCGACGTTCTTCTCCACCGCCTTGTGCGTCAGCAGCACGATGTCGACGCGGCTCTCGCCTTCGCCGGGCTCCTTCTGCACCATCGCGTCGATCGAGATCTGCGCGTCGGCCAGGATGCGCGTGAGCTCGGCAAGCACGCCCGGCCTGTCCACCACGCGCATGCGCAGGTAGCAGGAGGTCTCCACCTCGCCCATCGGCAGGATGGGAATGGCCGAGAGCTGGTCCGGCTGGAAAGCCAGGTGCGGGACCCGGTGCTCCGGGTCGGCGGTGATCAGTCGCGTCACGTCGACCAGGTCGGCCACCACGGCACTGGCGGTCGGCAGGCTGCCCGCGCCGGCGCCGTAATACAGGGTCGCGCCGACCGCGTCGCCCTTGGCCAGCACCGCGTTCATCACGCCTTCGACGTTGGCGATCAGCCGCCGCGCCGGCACCAGCGTGGGGTGCACGCGCAACTCGATGCCCTTGGCCGCGCGGCGCGTGATGCCGAGCAACTTGATGCGGTAGCCCAGCTCCTCGGCGTACTCGATGTCCTCGCGCGTGAGTTTCGAGATGCCCTCGGTGTAGGCCTTGTCGAACTGCATCGGGATGCCGAAGGCGATCGCGCTCATGATGGTGAGCTTGTGCGCGGCGTCGATGCCTTCGATGTCGAAGGTCGGGTCGGCCTCGGCGTAGCCCCTTCTTCTGCGCATCCTTGAGGGCCGTCGAGAAGGCGATGCCCTTTTCGCGCATCTCCGAAAGGATGAAGTTCGATGTGCCGTTGATGATGCCGGCGATCCAATCGATGCGGTTAGCCGACAGGCCTTCGCGCAGGGCCTTGATGATGGGAATGCCGCCGGCCACCGCCGCTTCGAAAGCCACCATCACGCCCTTTTTCTGCGCGGCGGCGAAGATCTCGTTGCCGTGCGTGGCGAGCAGCGCCTTGTTGGCGGTCACCACGTGCTTGCCGTTGCGGATCGCCTCCATGACCAGGTCCTTGGCCACGGTGTAGCCGCCGATCAGCTCGATCACGATGTCGACGTCCCTGGCGCGCACCACCTCGAAGGCATCGCCGGTCACGCGCACCTTGCCGCCTGTGACCTTTCGCGCCAGCTCGACCGCCTTGTCGGCCACCACCGTGATCTCGATCGCGCGCCCGGCGCGCCTGCGGATCTCGTCGGCGTTGCGCGCCAGCACCTGCCAGGTGCCGCCGCCGACCGTGCCGATGCCCAGCAAGCCGACGCGGATCGGCCGCATCGGTGCCTTCGCCGCCGGCTTGCGCACCGCCTTGACCGATTTCACAGCCTTGCCTGCCTTGATCGCCTTGACCGCCTTCATGCCACGCCGTCCTTTCTGAACATGTCCTTCACGCCACGGATCGCCTGCCGCAGCCGGTGCTCGTTCTCGATCAGCGCGATGCGCACGTAGTCGTCGCCATAGTCGCCGAAGCCGATGCCGGGCGACACCGCGATCTTCGCCTCGTTCAGCAGCTTCTTGGCGAACTCCAGCGAACCCAGCTTGGCATAGGGCTCGGGAATCTTCGCCCAGACGTACATCGAGGCCCTGGGGTTGTCGACCATCCAGCCCGCTTCATGCAGGCCGTTGACCATCACGTCGCGGCGTTTCTGGTACTTGAGGCGGATTTCCTCCACACACTGCTGCGGACCGTCGAGCGCGATGATCGAGGCGACCTGGATCGGCGCGAAGGTGCCGTAATCGTGATAGCTCTTGATGCGCGCCAGCGCGTTGACCAGATCCTTGTTGCCGACCATGAAGCCCACGCGCCATCCGGCCATGTTGTAGCTCTTCGACATGGTGAAGAACTCGACGGCCACGTCGCGCGCGCCCGGCACCTGCATGATCGAAGGCGCCTTGTAATCGTCGAACACGATGTCGGCGTACGCCAGGTCATGCACCACCAGGATGTCGTGCGCCTTGGCCAGCGCCACCACCTTCTCGAAGAACTCGAGGTCCACGCACTGTGCGGTCGGGTTCGACGGAAAGCCGATGATCAGCATCTTGGGCTTGGGGATCAGCTCGCGGATCGCGCGCTCGGCCTCGGCGAAGAAATCCACCCCCGGCGTCATGCGCACCGAACGGATGTCGGCCCCGGCGATGATCGCCCCGTAGATGTGTATCGGATAGGACGGATTGGGCACCAGCACCGTGTCGCCGCGCTCGAGCGTGGCGAGCATCAGGTGCGCGAGGCCCTCCTTGGAGCCGATGGTGACGATGGCCTCGCTGTCGGGATCGAACTCGACGCCGTAGCGGCGCTGATACCAGTCGCAGATCGCCTTGCGCAGGCGCGGAATGCCCTTGGAAACCGAGTAGCCGTGCGTGTCCTGGCGCTGCGCGGCCTCGACCAGTTTTTCGACGATGTGCGGCGGCGTGGGCCCGTCCGGATTGCCCATGGACAGATCGATGATGTCTTCGCCGCGCCGCCGTGCCGCCATCTTCAGTTCGGCGGTGATGTTGAACACGTAGGGCGGGAGGCGTTTGATTCGGCTAAACTCGTGCATGGCTCGCTGCTCTTGTGCGCTGCAGGGTGAACCGCAAGGCTGACCCTTAAGACGCTGATAAAAGATGGAATTCTACACTTGAAACTGCACGCTTCCGGGCCTTCCGGCCTGAATGCGTTCACTGCCTACGGCGCCGACCACGTGATGGTCAACGAGGTGCGCCACACGGCCAGCCTGGTGGTGCTCCCCGAGCGCATCCTGGCCTGGCGCGCGCAGAGCTTCGATGCGCTCGTCGAGGAGGACTTCGCCGAGCTGCTGCCGCTGGAGCTGGAGGTCCTGCTGCTCGGCACCGGCCCGCGACTGCGCTTTCCCCACCCGCGCCTCACCCGTGCGCTCACTGCGGCCCGCGTCGGAGTCGAAGTCATGGACCTGCAGGCGGCCTGCCGAACCTACAACATCCTGATGGCCGAGCAACGCAAGGTCGGCGCGGCGCTGCTGTTCTCGTGAGCCCGCGATGACCCCGATCAGCGCCGCCCTGCTCCTCGCCGCCATTGCCCTGGGCAGTGCCGCCCAGTTGCTGCTCAAGGCCGGCACCAACGCGATCGGGCACTTTGCCTTCACGCTGGACAACGCCCTGCCGGTGGCCCTGCGCGTGGCCATGGAGCCGCGCATCCTCGCCGGCGTCGGCTGCTACGGCGTCAGCCTGGTGATCTGGATCATGGCCCTGTCGCGGGTGGAAGTCAGTGTCGCCTACCCCATGCTGTCGATCGGCTTCGCGCTGAACGCCGTGCTCGCCTGGTGGCTGCTGGGAGAAGCCTTCAGCGTGCAGCGCCTTATCGGAATTGCCATCATCATCGTGGGCGTCTTCATCGTCGCCCGTTCCTAGGAAAAAAGAAAATGACAGATTCTCTCGGCTGGCGCAGGAAGTTCGCGGTCCTGATCCCCTCCACCAACACCAGCGTGCAGCCCGAGTTCGACGGCATGCGCCCGCCGGGCGTCACCAACCACACCAGTCGCATCAAGATTCCCAATGACCCGCTGAAGAACGACGACGATTTCCGCAAGCTGGTCGACAACATCGCCGGCGCACAACTTGATGCGGTGGACAGTGCGATGAGTTGCGAGCCGGACCACATCGTGCTCGGCATTTCGGTGGAGACCTTCTGGGGCGGGCGCGCCGCCAGCGAGCGCCTGACGGCCGAACTGCAGACGCACACCGGCCTGGGCGTCACCGGCGGCGCCGGCGCCTGCGACGCGGCGTTCAAGGCCCTGGGCGTGAAGCGCATCGCCGTGCTGACCCCCTATTTCCCGGTCGGCGACCAGAACGTCGGCCTGTTCTTCCGGGAATCGGGCTATGACGTGAAGCGCATCAAAGGCCTCAAGTGCGCCTCGCCGGTGCTGATCGCGCACGAATCCGCGCAGACCCTGCGCGCGGCCGCAGAGGCGCTCGACGGCGACGACGTCGACGCGGTGGTGCAGGTCGGCACCAACCTGGCCTTTGCGGCGGTGGCCGCGCAACTGGAGGCCGAACGCGGCAAGCCTTTCATCGCCATCAATACGGCCATCTACTGGATGGCCCTGCGCGACAACGGCATCGCCGACAAGGTTTCCGGCTGGGGCCGCTTGCTGCAGGATCACTGAGTGCGCGTGCGGTGGGCTGCGGCATCAGCCGTCTGTTTCCATGCTTCGAACCGCGCCAGATGGCCGTGACGCCCATCCGCAAGTACACGGCCGAATTGCGTTTAATTTCATGATCCTGCGCGAGAGTCGGAAAATTTCCCTGCGGCGCGCTTGCAGGCGCAATGGAAATTGTGTTCAATGAACTCGTCGCAGCGTTCTTCCAAGACGGCTCTCGAGAAAAGGCAACGCGCCGCCGCATGCTAGGCAAACCCGTTCCGGACTTCTCCCTCCCGTCCACCGGCGACGGCACGTTCCAGCTCTCCGAGCACCGCGGCAGTATCCTGGTGCTGTACTTCTACCCAAAGGACAACACCCCGGGCTGTACCACCGAGGGTGCCCAGTTCCGCGATTCCCACAAGGATTTCCGCAAGGCCGGCTGCGAGATCATCGGCATCTCGCGCGACTCCGTGCGCTCGCACGAGAACTTCAAGGCCAAACTGGGATTTCCCTTCGAACTGCTGTCCGACGCGGAAGAAGCCGTGTGCACGCAGTTCGGCGTCATGAAACTCAAGAACATGTACGGAAAGAAGGTCCGCGGCATCGAGCGCAGCACGTTCGTCGTTGACGACAAGGGCGTGCTCGTGCGCGAATGGCGCGGTGTGAAGGTTCCCGGCCACGTTGAGGAGGTACTGAGCTTTGTTAAAGCCCTATGACCGTTCAGTCGGCAGCGCAGACGACGTCCGCAGCGAAATAGGCAAATCTCCCGAAGCTACAGTGCCCCCTCCCTCCCCCGCCACCGTGGCGAAACGCTCGAAATCCCCGTCCAGGAAACGCGTCACGAAACTGTTCGTGCTGGACACCAACGTGCTGATGCACGACCCGACCAGCCTGTTCCGCTTCGAAGAGCACGACATCTACCTGCCGATCGGCACCCTCGAGGAACTCGACGGCCACAAGAAAGGCCTGTCCGACGTCTCGCGCAACGCGCGCCAGGCCAGCCGCTTCCTCGACGAGATCGTCTCGACGGTCACCGGCGACATCAGCCAGGGCATTGCGCTGACCGCCAAGGCCGGCGAAGCACCGACCGGTCGCCTGTTCCTGCAGACGGAAGCGATCAGCCACAACCTGCCGGCCACCCTGCCTGCCGGCAAGACCGACAACCAGATCCTTTCGGTGGTGCGCCACCTGCAGAAGCTCTCGCCGCAGCGTCACGTCACCCTGGTGTCGAAAGACATCAACATGCGCATCAAGGCGCGTGCGCTGGGCCTCGCGGCGGAAGACTACTTCAACGACAAGGCGCTGGAAGACAGCGACCTGCTGTACACGGGGGTCATGAAGCTCGCCCCGGACTTCTGGGACACGCACGGCAAGGACATGGAGTCCTGGAAGAAGGACGGCCACACCTATTACCGTGTGCGCGGGCCGCTGGTGCCGCAGATGTTCGTCAACCAGTTCGTCTACGACGAGTCCACCGGCGAGCGCCCGCTGTACGCCACGGTCACGGAGCGCAGCGGCCGAGTCGCCGTGCTGGAAACCGCACGCGACTTCGCCCATCCGCGCCATTCGGTCTGGGGCATCACGGCACGCAACCGCGAGCAGAACTTCGCCCTGAACCTGCTGATGAATCCCGCCGTCGACTTCGTCACCCTGCTCGGCCAGGCAGGGACCGGCAAGACCCTGCTGGCGCTGGCCGCCGGGCTCACCCAGGTGCTGGACGAGAAGCGCTACACCGAAATCATCGTCACGCGGGTCACAGTGCCGATCGGCGAGGATATCGGCTTCCTGCCCGGCACCGAGGAAGAGAAGATGACGCCGTGGATGGGCGCCTTCGAGGACAACCTCGACGTGCTGAATGCCACCGACGAGTCGGGCGGCGGCGGAGAATGGGGGCGCGCCGCGACGCGCGACCTGGTGCGCTCCAGGATCAAGATCAAGTCGCTCAATTTCATGCGCGGGCGCACCTTCATCAACAAGTTCCTGATCATCGACGAGGCGCAGAACCTGACGCCCAAGCAGATGAAGACCCTGGTCACGCGCGCCGGGCCGGGCACCAAGGTGGTGTGCCTGGGCAACATCGCGCAGATAGACACCCCTTACCTGACGGAAGGCTCGTCCGGACTGACCTATGTGGTCGACAGATTCCGGGGATGGAACCACTCCGGGCACGTCACGCTGGCGCGCGGCGAACGTTCGCGACTGGCCGACCACGCGGCGGAAGTCCTCTAGCCGCAGGCAGCGGAATAGCACGGCCCGCCCGGCTGTTGGCTGGGGCGGGCCTTTTTTTGCTAATCTTCGCCCCCCTCCCCCCAAACCCCAATCCCGCTCAGAGGACCATCATGCACCGCCTGCTTCCGCGCAGTCTCGCCGCATTGCTCGTCGTAAGCTTCGCCACCGTGTCGTTCACGGTCGGCGCCCAGACCAACAAGGAATACCAGCCGCAGGTCGGCCAGCAGGGCAAGGACGTGATCTGGGTGCCGACGCCCGACGACATCGTCGAACGCATGCTGGTCATGGCTCAGGTCAAGCCCAGCGACTACGTGGTCGACCTCGGCGCCGGGGACGGCAAGATCGCCATCATGGCGGCGAAGAAATTCGGTGCCAGGAGTCTGGGTATCGAATACAACCCGGACATGGCCAAACATGCCCAGGCCAACGCCGAGAAGGCCGGCGTGTCCGACAAGACGCGGATCCAGCAGGGCGACATCTTCGCCACCGACTTCAAGTCGGCCACGGTGGTCACCATGTACCTGTTGCCGGCCCTCAACCTCAAGCTGCGGCCGACCCTGCTCACCATGCGCCCGGGCACCCGCCTGGTTTCGCACTCGTTCAACATGGATGACTGGCAGCCCGACGAAACCTCCAGCATGGACGGCCGCCGCGCCTACCTGTGGATCGTGCCGGCCAACGTGCAAGGCAGCTGGAAGCTGTCGATCGCCGGTGGGCCGTCCTACGACCTGTCCATCGACCAGCGCTTCCAGAAGATCGAGGGCCAGGTGCAGTTCGGCGCGCTGCAGGGTGGCTTGCGCGACGCGCACCTGAACGGTGCGGCGATCGAGTTCGCCTTCGTCGACCAGAGCGGCGTCCGCCGCAGCTTTTCGGGACGCGTCAACGGCGCGGCGATGGAGGGCTCGCTGCGTTCTGAAGGCGGCCCGGAAGCGCGCTGGAGCGCCGTGCGACGCTGAATCGCCGAGGATCGGGCCGGCCAAGCGCCGGCGCCCGCGAACGGCCGTCTTGAGACGGCCGTTCGCATATTCAGGGGCGCGAGTCCGGAAGCGGCCGGCGCCTCACAGCTTGCCGTGCGAGCCGTCGCAGAACGGCTTTCCGCCGCTGTGCTTGCAACCGCACAGCCAGACCTTCTTCGCCTCCTCCACCGTGAACTTGACCGGCGCGAACTCTCCGCCCTTGTGCGAGCCGTCGCAGAACGGCTGGCGCTTGGACAGCCCGCAGGCGCACCACCAGTAATCGCCCGGCGCGAGTTCCACCGCATAAGGGGCTTTTTGCGCGATCGTCGGCTCTGACATGGCGGCTCCGGTTCAGGGGTCCAGGAAAGCGATTGTCCTGCCGCGCGAAGGATTTGAGAAGTGCACCCCGCGCCGAACGGCGCCTGAGGGGGGGATCAGAACGCGCCGGGATTCGCCAGATTCTCGAAGCGCGTGAACTGACCCAGGAACGCCAGCTCGACCTTGCCGATCGGGCCGTTACGCTGTTTGCCGATGATGACCTCGGCCCTCCCCTTGGACTCCTGCTTCTCGGGGAAATAGACCTCGTCCCGGTAGATGAACAGGATCACGTCCGCGTCCTGCTCGATGGCGCCGGATTCCCGCAGGTCCGACATCATGGGTCGCTTGTCCGGCCGCTGCTCCAGCGCACGGTTCAGCTGCGAGAGCGCGATCACCGGGCACTCGAGCTCCTTGGCCAGCGCTTTCAGGCCGCGTGAAATCTCCGAAATCTCGGTGGCGCGGTTCTCGCCCCCGCCGGCGGCCGACGAGGACATCAGTTGCAGGTAGTCGACCACGATCAGGCCCAGCTTGCCGCAGGTGCGGCGCAGGCGCCGCGCTCGCGAGCGCAGTTCCAGAGAATTGAGCGCCGCAGTCTCGTCGATATGGATCGGTGCCTCGTGCAGCTTGCCCATCGCGCTGGACAGCTTCTGCCACTCATCGTCGTTCAGGCGTCCGGTCCGCATGCGGTGCTGGTCCACGCGGGAAATCGAGCCGAGCATACGCATGGCCAGCTGCGTGCCGCCCATTTCCATACTGAACACCGCCACCGGCAGGCCGTTGTCGACCGCCACATGCTCTGCGATGTTCAACGCGAACGCAGTCTTGCCCATCGACGGACGCCCCGCGACGATGATCAGATCGCCCGGCTGCAGGCCGGCGGTCTTCTCGTCCAGATCGGCGAACCCGGTCGGCACACCGGTCACGTCGGAAGGATTGTCGCGGTGGTAGAGGTAGTCGATGCGCTCCATGACCCGCGCGAGCACCGGCTGGATCTCCTCGAAGCCGCGCTTGCTGCGCGAACCCGCCTCGTTGATCTCGAGGATGCGGGTCTCGGCCTCGTCGAGCATCTGACCGACGTCCTTGCCGGAAGGGTTGAGCGCGGTTTCGGCGATATCGGCGGCGACCTGTGCGAGGTTGCGCTGCATCGCGCGTTCGTGCACCAGTTCGGCGTAGCGCCGGATGTTGAGCGCGCTGGGCGTGTTCTGCGCCAGCGAGCCCAGGTAGGCGACACCGCCGACCTTGTCCTTGTCCTCGCTGCCCTCGATGGATTCGAGCACGGTGACCACGTCGGCGGGCTTGCCCGACTCGATCAGTTTGCCGATGTGGCGGAAGATGCGCCGGTGGTCGTCGCGGTAGAAATCCCCGGCGCCACCATGTCGGCGATCTTGTCCCAGGCCTGGTTGTCGAGCAGCAGGCCGCCCAGCACCGACTGCTCGGCCTCCACGGAATGCGGCGGCACGCGCAGCGCCAGCAACTGCGGGTCGGCGGGCTCGCGCTGCTGCGCGTTGAAGGCATTCGAGGTTTGTGCGCGGGCCATGGGGGTCATGCTACAAAACAAAAGGGGCCGTCGCCAGCCCCTTTTTAACTACCTAGATCGATTGCCTTTCTTGGCGCCAACGCAAGCGTTTTGCACCTGCGTTGAAGCCATGGCATTGCGATCCGGCGCGACCGCGCCGCTTCGCAATGCAGCGAGGTTCTCAGTGTTCGCCGAGCACCGACACCGTGATGTTGGCCAGCACGTCTGCATGCAGAGCCACCACCAGCGGATAGTCGCCCACCTGCTTCAGCGGGCCGGCGGGCATGCGCACCTGACCGCGCTCGACCTCGAAGCCCTGCGCCTTCAGCGCGTCGACGATGTCGTAGTTGGTGACCGAACCGAACAGGCGGCCGTCCACGCCGGCCTTCTGCGAGATCTGCACCGTCATGCCCTCGAGCTTGGTGCCGCGCTCCTGCGCCTGCGCGAGCAGATCGGCCTGCGCCTTCTCCAGCTCGGCGCGACGCGCCTCGAATGCCTTGAGGTTGTCCGCGGTGGCGCGCTTGGCGCGGCCCTGCGGGATCAGGAAGTTACGGGCGTAACCGTCCTTGACCTTCACCACGTCGCCGAGGTTGCCGAGGTTGGCGACTTTCTCCATCAGGATCACTTGCATGTCGCGCTCCTCAGTGCAGGTCGGTGAAGGGCAGCAGCGCGAGGTAACGCGCACGCTTGATCGCCGACGAGAGCTGGCGCTGGAAACCGGCCGAAGTGCCGGTGATGCGCGCCGGGATGATCTTGCCGTTCTCGTTGATGAAATCCTTCAGCACATCGACCGCCTTGTAGTCGATCCACTCCGCCTTCTCGGCGGTGAAGCGGCAGAACTTGCGGCGGCGGAACAACGCCTTCTGGCCGCGATCTTTCTTGTCCTTGCCCTTGCCCTTGGCCTTGCCACGTCCGAATGCCATTTCTCAAACTCCTTCCAGAAATTCCATGTTCGTCACATGCAGCACGAGTTTCGCGCTGCGCTGGCTTTTTGCCGCCAGAAATCCTTGTGCCTTGACTGCCGTGCCCAGTTGCATCGCCGCGATCTGCCGGGCCAGGGTGTCGAAAGCGATCGCCTGAATCTCGGCGTTCACCCTGCGGTCTTGCCCCGCTTCGACCTGCTCCGACGCATGCCGGATCAGGAACTCCACTGCGGGCAATCCTGCCGGCGTGTGGCGCAAAGGCCCCAGTTCCGCCAGCGTACCGCTCAATTCGACCCGGTTGGCCTGCGTGTCCGCAGCCAAGCGCCCGGCGCCTGGCTCAGCCCTGCGCCTCGGCCGCCGCGGGTGCGGCAGTCGCTTCCGACGCATCGGACGCTTCGCCCGCCGCCCGCTCGCCGCCCATCAGCGACTTGGATTTCTCCTCACGCATCATCGGCGACGGGGTGGTGTGCGCCTTGTCCATCTTCACGACCAGATGGCGCAGCACGGCGTCGTTGAACTTGAAGGCATGCTCGAGTTCGCCCAGCGTCTCGCGATCGCACTCGATGTTCATGAGCACGTAGTGCGCCTTGTGCATCTTCGCGATCGGATAGGTCATCTGCCGGCGGCCCCAGTCTTCGAGGCGGTGGATCTGGCCGTTGCGGCCGGTCACCAGCGTCTTGTAACGCTCGACCATGGCGGGCACCTGCTCGCTCTGGTCCGGATGGACGATGAAAACCACTTCGTAATGTCGCATGCGTTCGATCTCCTTGTGGGTAAAGCCGCCCGCCATGCGTAGGGGTGCGGCAAGGAAAACCACCCGGATGGGTGGAAAGCTTTGAATTATATCCCGATTTCGGCTGCGCCTGCAAGACGGGGCGGCTCAGCCCCGGATCGCGGCGTACCCCGGGTTGGCAACGTTGCGCGGGGTGCCGGCGGCGAAGGCGGCCAGGTTCGCGCAGGCATCGCCGAAATACAGCTCGTAGCCGTCCTTCTCGACGTAGCCCAGGTGCGGGGGTGCAGATCACGTTGCCCAGCGCGAGCAGCGGGTGGGCGGCACCCAGCACCGGCTCGTCCTCGTAAACATCCACCGCCGCATATCCCGGCCGGCCGGCCGCCAGCGCCGCCTCCAGGGCTCCGGGCGCCACCAGTTCGGCGCGGCTGGTGTTCACGAACACCGCGCCCGGCTTCATGCGCGCCAGATCGGTGACCGAGATCGCCCCGCGCGTCTCCGGCGCCAGGCGCAGGTGCACGCTGAGCACGTCGGCCGACTCGAACAAGGCCTCGCGCGAGGCGGCACAGGCAAGGCCGGCGGCTGCGGCGCGATCCAGGCTGCCGCTGCGTCCCCAGACCTGCACGTTCATGCCGAAGGCGCGTCCGTAGCCGGCCACCACGCTGCCGATCTTGCCGTAGCCATAGACGCCCAGGGTGCGGCCGCGCAGGCCCGTGCCAACCGTCTGCTGCCAGCCGCCGCGCTTCAGGTTCTCGACTTCCTGCGGGATGCGCCGCATGGCGGCAATGACCAGCCCCCAGGTCAGTTCCGCGGTCGCGTAGGGCGAACCCGTGCCTTCGAGCACGGCGATGCCGAGGCGCGTGCAGGCCGACACATCGATGTGCGGGCCGGCCTTGCCGGTCTGGCTGAGCGCGCGCAAGGCCGGCAGGCGCTCGAGCAGTGCAGCGGTGAAACGCGTGCGTTCGCGGATCAGCACCAGCGCCTCGAAGCCCTGCAGACGCGCGGCGAGCGCGTCTTCGTCCTTGAGCGTGTCGCGAAACACGCTGACCTCGTGGCCCTCCAGGTGGCGCCACGCCTGCAGGGTGCGGCAGGCGTCCTGGTAGTCGTCGAGGATCGCGATCTTCATGACTTCTCCCCTGCCGCTTGCGCCGCCAGCCGGCGGCGCACCGATTCGAACAGGACGATGCCGGCCGCCACCGACACGTTCAGGCTCTCGACCTGCCCCCTGCATGGGGATGCGCACCAGCAGGTCGCAGTGCTCCCGCGTCAGCCGGCGCATGCCCTCGTCCTCGGCGCCCAGCACCCAGGCGACTGACTCGGGCAGTTCCGCGGCGTACAGGTCAGTCGCCGCCTCGTCATCGGTGCCGACGATCCAGACGCCGCGCTCCTTTCAGTTCGCGCAGCGTCCTCGCCAGATTGGTGACGGTGATATAGGGCACGGTTTCGGCCGCACCGCTGGCCACCTTGCTGGCCGCGGCGGACAGCCCCGCCGCGCGGTCCTTCGGGGCGACCACCGCATTCACGCCCGCCGCGTCGGCCACGCGCAGGCAGGCGCCCAGGTTGCGCGGATCCTGGATGCCATCCAGCACCAGCAGCAGCGGCGGCCCCTGCGCCGCGTCCAGCGTGTCGTCAAGGCTGTGGCTGAGCCTGATCTCCGTGACGCGCGCCACCACGCCCTGGTGACGTCCGTGACCCGTGATGCCATCCAGCCGCCCGCCGCTGGACTGCATGACGCGCACCTTCTTTTCCCGGGCCAGCGCCAGCAGGTCGCGCATGCGGCCGTCCGAACGCGAGGTATCCACATGCAGTTCGGCCACGCCTTCGGGTCGCTGGCGCAACGCCACCGTGACGGCGTGAAAGCCGAACACCGTGCGCAGCGCAGCGCTCATTTGCGCCCCTTGGCCTGCTGTCTGCCGGACGGCCGCCCCTTCGCCTCCGGCTCGCTTCCGTCGACCGGCACCAGGTCGATCTTGCGCGTCTCGAGGTCGACGCGCACCAGCTTCACGCGCAACCGGTCGGCCAGCCGGTAGCGCACCCCGGTGCGTTCACCCAGCAGCATGTGGCGCGCGGGGTCGAACTGGAAGTAGTCGCGGCCGAGCTCGGATATGTGCACCAGTCCGTCGACGAAATACTCGTCCAGCGTGACGAAGATGCCGAAACCGGTGACCCCGGTGACCCGTCCCTCGAACTCCTCGCCCACGTGGTCCTGCATGTAGTAGCACTTGAGCCAGTTCGACACGTCGCGACTGGCGTCGTCGGCACGCCTTTCGTTCTCCGAGCAATGGCGGCCGAGATCCTCCCAATCGATGCCCTCATAGCGCTTGCCGGACAGGCAGGCGCGGATGGCGCGATGCACCAGCAGGTCGGGATAACGGCGGATCGGCGAAGTGAAATGCACGTAGGCGTCGAATGCCAGGCCGAAATGGCCGGCGTTGTCCGGGCTGTACACCGCCTGCTTCAGCGAGCGCAGCAGAATGGTCTGCAGCAGGGGGAAATCCGGCCGGGTGCGGATCTTCACCAGCAGTTCGGCGTAGTCCTTGGGTCGCGGCTGGTCGCCTCCCGAGAGCTGCAGGCCGAGCTCGGCGAGGAACTCGCGCAGCGCCTCTATCTTCTCCGCGGCTGGCTCGTCGTGCACGCGGAATAGAACCGGGTGCTTGCGCTCGACCAGGAAATCGCCGGCGCAGACGTTGGCCGCCAGCATGCACTCCTCGATGACGCGGTGCGCGTCGTTGCGCACCTCGGGGACGATGCGCTCGATCTTGCCTTGCGCGTCGAACTCCATGCGCGTCTCGACCGACTCGAAATCGATCGCGCCGCGCTGCTCGCGCGCCTTGAGCAGCACCTTGAACAGCTCATGCAGGGTCTGCAGATGCGGCAGCAGGGGCTCGCGCCCGGGCTGCGCCACTCCCGTACTCAGCATCTCCCAGACGGCGTTGTAGGTGAGCCGCGCCTGCGAGCGGATCACCGCCGGATAGAACTCGTAGCGCGCCACCGCGCCCTTGGGCGTGATGGCCATCTCGCAGACCATGGCCAGGCGCTCGACCTCCGGGTTCAGCGAACACAGCCCGTTGGAGAGTTTCTCCGGCAGCATGGGAATGACCCGGCGCGGAAAGTACACCGAAGTGCTGCGCTCGCGCGCGTCCTGGTCCAGCGCGTCGCCATTCTTCACGTAATGACTGACATCGGCGATCGCCACCCACAGGCGAAAACCCTTGCCCTCGCGCGCGGCATGCACCGCGTCGTCGAAATCCTTGGCCGTCTCGCCGTCGATGGTCACCAGCGGCAGTTCACGCAGATCCTTGCGGCCGGCGTAATCCTGCTCGCGCACCTCCTCGGGCAGCGCCCTGGCCTGCGCCAGCGCCTTGCGCGAGAACTCGTTCGGCAGATCGAACTTGCGCAGCGCGATCTCGATCTCCATGCCCGAATCGCCGTAGTTGCCCAGCACTTCGGACACGCGGCCGATCGGCTGCGCATGCTTGGAGGGCTGCGCGACCAGTTCGACCGTGACCACCTGCCCGGCCTTGGCCTTTCCGGCTTCGGCCGGCGGGACCAGGATGTCCTGCGCGATGCGCCGGTCCTCGGGCACCAGGAACAGCATGCCGTGCTCGGCATGCAGCCGGCCGACCACCAGCCGGTTGGCGCGCTCGAGCACATCGACGATGCCGGCCACCGGGCGCCCGCGCGGATCTCGGCCGGTCACCTTGGCCGACACGCGGTCGCCGTGCAGCACCTGGCGCATCTCAGTGACGGGGATGAACAGCGAGGGCCCGCCCTCGTCGGGGATCAGGAAGCCGTACCCATCGCCGTGACCGTCGACGCGCCCGGTGACCAGCGCCAGCTTCTGCGACACCAGCAGGCTGCCGGCGCGGTTGCGCACGATGCGCCCCGCGCTCTCCAGCGAGACCAGTGCAGTATCGAAGGCTGCGCGCTCGCGCTTGCGCAGGTCGAGTTGTGCGGCCAGTTCATCTGGCGTCAGCGGCGTGGCCGCACGCAGCAGCTCGTCGAGGATCTCCTGCGCGTAGGCGCCCGGTGCGCCTCCCTCGGAGGGAACGCCGCGTGCGGGCACGGCGGCGCCTCGCGCCGATGCCGGAGCAGGCGCGGCGCGCGGCTTCGGAGAATCCGATGATCGTTTTTTTGACACGGGCAGGTTCAGCCTCTAAAATTGCGGTCCACCTTGCCGAGGTGGCGGAATTGGTAGACGCACATGGTTCAGGTCCATGCGGTGGCGACACTGTGGGGGTTCGAGTCCCTTCCTCGGCACCAGTAGCTTCAAAACTACTGGCTTCAGCAAACGGTGCTCGCGGAGCACCGGCAGCCACAGCAGGTCGATTCTATCTCACGGGCTGGGCGCCCGAGTTGCGACGCGCCTCTCAGGCGGTCGCCCTCTGCTGGTTGATCTCGTCCCAGTAGCGTCCCAGGGTCGAGACGGCGTCCATGTACTGGTCGAGCTGCACCGGCTTGACCACGTAGCTGTTCACGCCACGGTCGAAGCTGCGGTTGATATCCCGCTCCTGATTGGAAGAAGACAGGATCACCACGGGGATCGCGCGCGTGCGCGGATCCGACTTGATGCGCTCGAGCACCTGCATTCCGTCGACCTTCGGCAGCTTCAGGTCGAGGATGATGAAACGGATGTCGCGCGCCACGGCGTCGGCGTCGGCGTCGGCGCCGAAAAGATAGTCGATCGCCTGCGCTCCGTCGACAAGGTGAACGAGCTTGCTGCCGAGCTGATGCCTTTCGAGCGCCAGTCGGGTCAGCTCGGCATCGTCCGGATTGTCGTCGACCAGAAGAATCTTGCTAGCCATGTGTATTCAGCCGTATCCCGCGTTGACACCGCAAATTGGGTGAGGGCACCCTTGAGCCATCTGTGATTTAGATCACACAAAATCATATCTCATTCTGGGCGCGCGGGTATCCCCTTGCAGCGCAAGTTGCACGCATTCTTCCTTCCCTCCCCCGGTCCGCTCAAAGTCGGCATTCAGGCCAGCGTCAGGCAAAAGGGCGCCTCTTCATGCCTTAACGGCCCCGGACGCCGGAACCTGAGTCCGATGGCCTCAGGTTTTGCGCCGCAAAGTCGATATCCAAACAGGATCAGGCGCATGGCGCCACCCGCACGGCCGCCCCTAAAGTCCGGTTCCGGACAGCCGATAAGGGTTCGAAGCGGCCCCCAAGGCCGCCCCCGAAACGCTGGCGCCTCACGAGACGGACATGACCCAAGAACACACACACCTCCTGCTGGTTGAGGACTCCGAGGACGATGCCCTGCTCCTCGAGACCGTGCTCTCGCGCACCCTGCCCAATCTGATGGTGCATCGCGTCGACTGCGCGGCCGACATGGCCCAGGCGCTCAAGCAGCCCTGGGATCTGGTGATCTCCGACCATTCGATGCCGCGCTTCGACGCATTCAAGGCCCTGCAGGTGCTGCACGCCTCCGGCCAGGATATTCCCTTCATCATCTACTCCGGCGCGCTGGAACTGGAACGCGGCAGTTCGGCCATGCGGATCGGCGCCGACGACCACATCACCAAGGGCAACTTCGGGCGGCTGGTGCCGGTGGTCGAACGCGCCCTGCGCCACACGCGCGCGCTGCAGGCCAAGCAGGAGGCCGAACAGTCCAAGGCACGCATCGAGAACTACGACGCCCTGACCGGCCTGGTCAACCAGAAGCGCTTCGCCGAACTGGCCGCGGACTTCGAGCCCGGCGCGGCCCTGCTGTACATCGACGTCGATCGCTTCATGCGCATCAACGACTCCTTCGGCTATGCCACCGGCGACGCCCTGATGGCGCAGATCGCCCGTCGCCTGGAGCGGGACGGCGGCCCCGGCGAGGTGGTTGCGCGCATCGGCCGCGACGAGTTCGCCATCCTGGTGCCCGCCCTGGAGGAGCGCGAGGCCGCCAGGCTGCGCGCCGACCGTCGTGTACCAGCCGATCATCGACGTCGCCTCCGGCGGCATCTGCGGCGTCGAGGCCCTGCTGCGCTGGCGCCATCCCGAACTCGGAGCCATCCCCCCGGACGAGTTCATCGGCCTGGCCGATGAATCCGGCCAGATTCTCGCCATCGGCGAATGGGTGCTGCGCACCGCGTGTACCCAGCTTCGACGCTGGCACGACGCCGGCTTTGCGCAACTCAACGTCGCGGTCAACTTTTCGGCCACGCAGTTCAAGCAGCCCGACCTGCACGAGACCATCCGCAAGGCTCTCGACTCGGCGCGACTGGACCCGCGCTTCCTGGAGATCGAGATCACCGAAACCCTGGCCATGCAGGACGCGGAAACCACCATCAACACCCTGCGCCTGCTCAAGGACATGGGCGTCAAGATCTCCATCGACGACTTCGGCACCGGCTATTCCAGCCTGGGCTACCTGCGCCGCTTCCCTCTGACATCCTCCAAGATCGATCGCTCCTTCGTGCGCGACGCCGATCGTGATTGCGACAGCGCGGCCATCGTGCACACCGTGGTGGCCCTGGCGCGCGTACTCAAACTCACCGTGCTGGCCGAAGGCGTCGAGACGCCCAGCCAGGTCGAGTTCCTGTCGCGCGAAGGCTGCGACCGCATGCAGGGGCTACCATTTCGCCAAGCCCTGCGACGCGGACGCTCTGCTCAAGCTGCTGCGGGCACAGGAATCCCGGGTACCGACGCAGCAGGAACCCCTGCTCTTCGCCGCGGCCTGAACCGGCCGCGGCGCCGCATCAGACGCGGATCAGGCCGCCGCCCATGCGCACCGACTGCTCGAGCAGGCGCGCGGCGATGCGGTTGAGCGGCAACACCTCGTCGACCCCGCCCAGGGCGATCGCCTCCTTGGGCATGCCGAACACGATGCAACTGGCTTCGTCCTGCGCGAAGGTGTGCGCACCGGCCAGCTTCATCTCCAGCATGGCCTGCGCGCCATCCTTGCCCATGCCGGTCAGCATCAAGCCGATCGCATTGCCGCGAACATGCGCTGCGACAGATCGGAACAGGACTTCGACCGAAGGCCGGTGACGGTTGACCGGCGGCGCATCCGTGACCGCCACCTTGTAGTTGGCGCCGCTCTTCTCCACGGCCATGTGCTTGTCGCCGGGTGCGATGTAGGCATGGCCCGGCAGCACGCGCTCGCCATGCTCGGCCTCCTTAACATGGATGCGACAAAGCCCGTTCAGGCGGTTGGCGAAGGCGCGCGTGAATCCCGGCGGCATGTGCTGGGTGATGACGATGCCGGGCATGTCGGGCGGCAACGCCGCCAGCACCTCCTTGATTGCTTCCGTACCGCCGGTCGAGGCACCGATCGCGATCAGCTTCTCTGTGCCGCGCAACCCGCTGGACGGGCTGGCCAGGTGCGCCGGCCTGGGCGCCGGGCCGCGGCGCGTGACCTTGGCCCGCGCCGCCATGCGGATCTTCTCGCTGATCTCGCTGGCGTACTCCATCATGCCGCTGGCGATGTCGGACTTGGGCTTGGCGACGAAATCCACAGCCCCGCACTCGAGGGCGCGCAGCGCGACCTCGCTGCCCTTCTCGGTCAGCGTCGACACCATCAGCACCGGCATGGGACGCAGACGCATCACGCGCTCGAGGAATTCGATGCCGTCCATCTTCGGCATCTCCACGTCCAGGGTGAGCACATCCGGGTTCAGCGCGCGGATCATCTCGCGCGCGGCCAGCGGATCGGCCGCCGCGCCCACGCACAACATGTCCGGCTGGCTGTTGATGATGCGCGCCATCAGGCTGCGGATCAGCGCCGAATCGTCGACCACCACAACTTTTATTCTCGCTTGCATGGGTACTCCCTCTAACCGAACAGTTCCACGTCGCCGGCGACCGGCTCGCGCTCCAGGCGCAGGCCGTAATCGCGCTCGCGGGCGATGATCGTGTCGTTGTGCATGTCCCGCAGCTTCTTGACCAGTACGCGGCCGGTCTGCGGGAAGTAATAGATCTTGCGCGGCCAGACGTCCAGCAGGTCGCGCGCGGCAATCTCGATCTTCTCGGTCGCCAGGAACTTCAGCACGAACTCGGCATTGCGTTCTCCGACATTGATGCTGGTCATGTTGCTGAGCACGCTGCCGCCGCCGAACACCTTGGCTTCCAGGTCCTCGCGCGCGGCGCCGAGCTTGAGCAGCTGGTTGAGCAGGATCTCCATCGCGTAGGCGCCGTAGCGCGCCGCCGCACCGATAAGTTCGCCGCCGCCGCGTTCCGGAAGCATGAAATGGTTCATCCCGCCGATGCCGCGCCTGCGGTCGCGTATGCAGGCCGAGACGCAGGAGCCGAGGACGGTCACCATCACCACTTCGCGTGCGCTGACGTAGTACTCACCCGGCAGTATCTTCGCCGCCTGCATGCCGAAGCGCGGATCGAAGTACAGGTTCGGCGCCTGGGGCTGCAACTCATCGTTATGCATCTCGCAGGCCGCTCAGGACCGCTCGGAGGCAGTGGCGAGCCGGTAGACCGTCTTGCCGCGCAGCGTGAACAGATCCCGCGCCTGGCTGAAGTTTTCCGAATGGCCGGCGAACAGCAGCCCCCAGGGCTGCAGCAGCGGCGCGAAGCGCTCGAGGATGCCGCGTTGCGTGTCCTTCTCGAAGTAGATCATCACGTTGCGGCAGAAGATCGCATCGAATCCCCGGCCTATCTGCCAGTCCCGCTCGAGCAGATTGAGGCGGCGGAAGCTGACCATCGCCTGAAGCTCCGGGCGCACGCGCGCCATGCCGGCATTCGCCCCGGTGCCGCGCATGAAATGGCGTTTCACACGCTGCGGGTCGACGCGCTCGAGCGCCTCCGTCGTGTAGACGCCGCGGCGCGCGGTCTCCAGCACGGCGGTATCGATGTCGGTGGCCAGGATGCGCACCGGCGGCGTCGTGGTGCCGAACGTCTCCACCGCCTGCATCGCCATCGAGTAGGGTTCCTCGCCCGTCGAGGCCGCCGAGCACCACAGTACGATCGGATTGTGCGAGTCGGCCGGCCTGCTCTTGAGCAACTCGCCGAGCACCGGGAAATGGTGCGGCTCGCGGAAGAATGCCGTCAGGTTGGTGGGCAACGAGTTGACGAAGTTCTGCCACTCGCCGTCCGCGGAGCGCTCGAGCCGGTCCAGGTACTCGGCGAAGCTCTGCGCGCCCAGCGCACGCAGCCGCCGCGACAGTCGGCTGTAGACCATGTTCTGCTTGCTCGGGTTGAGGCTGATGCCGGCGCGTGCATGAATCAGGCTGCGCACCCGCTCGAAGTCGCGGCGGGAGAACTCGAATTCCCGCTCCTCCCCATGTGTACTGGCCTGCTCTACTGCACTCATTGCCGTATTCCTTGTGACTTCTGCGCATGCACCAAACCGCCCGTCCTGAATGTCAGCAATCCGGCTGGAATGCGTCCGTGAGCGTGTTGGTCGTTAAATGAATTTTCAGCAGTTCCTGGACTCTTCCCATTCACCCTCACAGGCTCTGTCGTGAGGCTGCTGGTCAGAACGTATTCCATTCGTCCATACCGGCCTTCACTGGTGCGGGCCGTCTTGCCGCCATCGCTTTTCTTCCGGCCGGTCCGGCATCGCCCGGCAGTGACCTGGCGCCGGCCTGCGCCGGCAAGGCTCTGGGCGAGGCCGGCGCGGGCTTGCCCGCCGCCGGACCCGCCTTCGGTCCGATCGCCGTCTGCCTGGCCGGTTGCAGTGACACAGCTTCGAGCGTGAACACGCTGATCGCCTGCGAGAGGTTGCCGGCCTGGTCCTTCATGCTCTCGGCCGCCGCCGCCGCCTGCTCCACCAGCGCCGCGTTCTGCTGCGTCACCTGGTCCATCTGCGCGATCGCCTGGTTGACCTGCTCGATCCCCGTCGACTGCTCCTGGCTGGCCGCCGTGATCTCCGCCATGATGTCCGTCACCCGCCTCACCTGGCTGACGATGTCGGCCATCGTGTTGCCGGCCTGGTCAACCAGCTTGGCGCCGGCATCCACCTTCTGTACCGAAGAATCGATCAAGCCCTTGATCTCCTTGGCCGCCGAGGCCGACTTCTGCGCCAGGCTGCGCACCTCCGAAGCCACCACCGCGAATCCGCGCCCCGGTTCCCCGGCGCGTGCCGCCTCCACTGCGGCGTTCAGGGCCAGAATGTTGGTCTGGAACGCGATGCCGTCGATCACTCCGATGATGTCGGCGATCTTGCGGCTCGACTCGGTGATCGACTCCATGGTCTTCACCACTTCACCCACCACCTCCCCTCCCTTCTGCGCCACCCCGGACGCTCCCACCGCCAGCTGGTTGGCCTGCCGCGCGTTCTCTGCGTTCTGCTTCACCGTCGCCGTCAGCTGCTCCATAGAGCTGGCGGTCTGCTGCAGGCTCGATGCCTGCTCCTCCGTGCGTTGCGAAAGATCGGTGTTCCCCGCCGCGATCTGGCTCGAGGCCGTGCTGATCGCCTCGGAAGCCTCGCGGATCTGTCCGACGATCCCAGTCAGCTGCGCCACCGTGCGATTGGAATCGTCCTTGAGCGTGCCGAAGGTCCCCGCATAGTCGTTGGCGATGCGCTCGGTCAGGTCGCCCTTGGCAAGGGCGCCGAGCACCCTGGATACCTCGCTCAGACCCGTGTCTGAAACCTCCATGAGACGGTTGAGGCCCTCGACCATGGCCTTGAACTCGTTGCGGAAGCGCTCCGCATCGCCGCGCTCGGAGAATCGTCCCGCGGCGGCGGCGCTGGCCAGCGTGCCGATCTGCGTGCTGATCGCCAGCAGGCTGGCCCGGACGTTCGCCATCACCTCGGTGATCATCGCCTTCTAGCCCAACAGTTGCTCCATCTGCGAGGAGAAGTCCCCTTCGGCGTAGGCCTTGACGATGTTGACCACACGCATCTTCACCGCTATGTGGCTGGCCACCAGTTCATTCAGCTTCTCAGCCATCTCGCAGTAGACGCCGCGGAACTCCTGCGACGGCATGCGGAAGCTGATGGTTCCCGCCGCGTGCTTCTGCGCAATCTCGTTCTGCGCCTCGCTGAAACGCTTCAGGGTGTCGACCATGCCGCGCATGGAGTTGAGCAGCTGGCTGGTCTCGTCCTTGCCGTCGACGACGACCTCGCGGCCCAGCTCGCCGCGAGCCACCGCGTCGGCGACCTCCACGGCTTCGCGCAGCGGGCGGGTGACCGAGCGCGCGATCAGGAAGGCGCCCAGCGCGCCGCCGGCCAGCAGCACCAGCAGCGCGACCGCCACGACTGTGCGGCTGTTGCGGTTGGCGATTTCTGCGGCCTCGACCTTCTGGCTGACCATCTTGCGCTGGTAGGCGCTGAAATCGGCCAGGGCCTTCTTGTACTCGGTCACCACGGGTACCAGCGTTTCGTCAAATTGCATGCGGCCTTCGCTGTACCTGGCCTTCTTCAGCAGTTCTATGACGCCGTTGCGCTTGTCGATGAAGATCTTGCGCCTCTCCTTGAGCGCCGCGTACAGCCTGCTGCCTTCAGCGTCGAACTTCATCGCGTCGAGCTTCTTCATCGTCTCGACGTTCCTTACACGGTTCTGCTCCAGCTTGGCCGAGATCTTCTCGATTGCGCCCATGTCCTCGGAGATCAGCAGTTCGGCCACGTACTGCATGTTCTCCTGCGCCGCCTCCGCCACCGCTCCGCCCAGCTGCATCTTGTCGAAATGCAGGGCGATGCCCTCCAGGCTGGCATCGTTGCGAAATCCGTTGACGATGCCCAGCGTACCGATGGCGACGCAGATCGCCAGGATCGCGCCGAACGCGAGCCCCCAGACGCGGGCCTATCCTGATGTTTGCGAGTTTCATGACTGCCGTCCCTCCTTGGCGGACCGCGTCCGACGCGCGGCCCGCATGGTTCCTGCTTCCTTTTCCGTCCCGTGCAGCGCCCCGGTTCAGGCGGCGACTGCCGCGGACTCCATCAGCGCCATTTCCCCGTCGGTCATCAGCTTCTCGATGTCGACCAGGATCAGCATCCTGTCCTCCACCGTGCCCAGGCCGATGATGTACTGCGTGTCCAGCGCGGCGCCGAACTCCGGCGCCGGCTTCACCTGCCCGGCGTTCAGCGTGATCACGTCCGACACCCCGTCCACCACCATGCCCAGCACGCGCCCGGCCACGTTCAGGATGATCACCACCGTGAACTGGTCGTAGCGCGGCTCGCCCAGCCTGAACCGGATGCGCATGTCGACGATCGGCACGATGGTGCCGCGCAGGTTGATCACCCCCTTGATGTACTCCGGTGCGTTGGCGATCCGCGTCACCGCGTCGTAGCCGCGGATCTCCTTGACCTTCAGGATGTCGATCCCGTACTCCTCCGCGCCCAGCGTGAAGGTCAGGAACTCGTTGAGCTCTCCCGTGACCCCGGCGGCGATGCGGCTGCCCATGTCTTCCATCTGTCCCATGTCCGGCTCCTTAGAAACTTTCCCACTCGTCACTCTGTTTGGCGGCCACCGGCGAAGCTGCGGCCTTGCGCACAGTCAGCGGCTTCTTGCCGACTCTTGGCAACGCCTTGGCGACCGGCGCCTCGATCGCTGCGATGCCCGGCTGCGCTCCTCTGGAATCCCTGCTGATGCGGTCCAGCGTGAACACGGCCACCGCCTTCGACAGGCCTTCGGCCTGCACGCGCATGGATTCCGCTGCGGCGGCCGATTCCTCGACCAGCGCGGCATTCTGCTGCGTCACCTGGTCCATCTGCACGATGGCCTGGCTGACCTGCTCGATGCCCGAGGACTGCTCCTGCGAGGCCGCGGTGATCTCGGTCATGATGTCGGTGACGCGCCGCACCTGGGTGACGATGTCCTGCATCGTGGTGCCGGCCTCGTCGACCAGCTTGGCGCCGGTATCGACCTTCTGCACGGAATCGTCGATCAGGCCCTTGATCTCCTTGGCGGCAGCGGCCGATTTCTGTGCCAGGCTGCGCACTTCCGACGCCACCACCGCGAAGCCGCGGCCCTGCTCTCCGGCACGCGCCGCCTCCACCGCGGCGTTCAGCGCCAGGATGTTGGTCTGGAAGGCGATGCCGTCGATCACGCCGATGATGTCGGCGATCTTCTTGCTCGCGTCGGTGATCTGCTCCATGGTGGTGACCACGTTGCCCACCACCTTGCCGCCCTTCTCGGCCACCTGCGAGGCGCCCGCGGCCAGCTGGTTGGCCTGGCGTGCGTTCTCGGCGTTCTGCTTGACGGTGGCCGTCAGCTGTTCCATCGCCGAAGCGGTTTCCTCCAGGCTGGAGGCCTGCTCTTCGGTGCGGCTGGACAGATCCAGGTTGCCTGCGGCGATCTGCCTGCTGCCCGTGCCGATGGCGTCCGAGGAGGAGCGTATCCCGCCGACAATCTCGACCAGGCGGGTCTGCATCTTGGCCATGGACTCGACCATCTCGCCGATTTCGTCGCGCCCGGCGGGCACGATGCTGGTCGTGAGACCTTGCCCTCGGCCACCGCGTTGGCCGCGAAGGTGGCCTCGGCCAGCGGCTTGCTGATGGAGCGCGTCACGGCCCAGGCGATGAACGCGCCGATCAGCAAGGCGGCGACGATCAGCGCCAGCGACACACTGCGCAGTTCGGCGTAGTCCGCGTCGCTCTTCTGGATGCCCTTTCGCAGCAACTGCTTCTGCAGCTTTCCCATCTCCAACAGCCCGACCGCCAGCTTGGAGAACTTCACGTCCATGTCGGTTTTCGCGACTTCCAGGGCTTCTGCAGATTTTCCTGCGGCAACCAGTTCCTGCACCTTCCCATACGAAGCGGAGAAGTCGTTGCGTGCCGCCTTGACCCTGCCGACGATCTCCTTGCCCTCCGGGAGGTAGACCAGGGATTCGAGCGTGGCTATTGCGTCGCCGGCACGTTTGCTGTTCACCGACATGCGTTCGACGATATGCCTTCTCTGAGCGGGATCGGCCACCAAGGCCAGCTCCAGGGCGCGGAAGGCGCTGGCCCGCGTAGCCGCCTCGACCTCGAGCGCCGCTTCGAGCTTCATGACGTCCTTGTCCACGATGCCGTGCAGCTGGGCATTGCTCCGGGACAATCCGTTCAGAGCGAACGCTCCGAGCGCCAGCATGCAGACCAGAACAATGCCGAATCCGAGCGAAAGACGCGTACCGATCTTCAAGTTACTCAGCGATTTCATTTCCATCCTCCAAAGAGATTATTTCTGTCAGTTCCATTTACACGCAGCCGCTGATTCGATGTCCATCAGCGCCATTCATCCGTCTGGCCTCAGCCTCTCGACGTCGACCGGGACCAGCATCCGGTCCGCCACCGCGCCGATGTCCGGCTCGCGGCTCAGTGCCGCGCCAGCTTGACCAGGGCCGCAATGTCCATGATCAGCGCCACGCGGCCGTCACCCATGATGGTCGCGCCCGAGATGCCCGGAATGCGCCGGTAGTTGGCCTCCAGGCTCTTGACCACCACCTGGTGCTGGCCGACCAGTTCGTCGACCAGCAGCGCGGTCTTGGCCCCGTCGACCTCGACGATGACCATGATCGACTCCTTGTCGTCCGCCTCGCGGCTCTCGCCGCCGAACACTTCGGAGAGGGACACCACCGGCAGGTACTCGGAACGCACCTCGACCACGCGGCCCTGGCCGGAAACCGTCTTGATCTCGCGGCTGCCCGGCTGCAGCAGTTCCACCACGCTGGCCAGCGGGATGATGTAGGTGTCGCCCCGCACTGCGATCGACATGCCGTCCATGATCGCCAGCGTCAGCGGCAGGCGCACGATGACCCGCGTGCCGTGGCCGGTGGCCGACTCGAGTTCCACCGAACCGCCCAGCGCCAGGATGTTCTTCTTCACCACGTCCATGCCCACGCCCCGGCCGGAAACGTCGGTGACCTTGTCCGCGGTCGAGAAGCCGGGTTCGAAGATCAGCAGCCAGACCTCCTGGTCGCTCATCGCCTCCGATACCTTCAGACCGCGCTCGGTGGCCTTGGCGAGGATCTTCGAGCGGTCGAGACCCTTGCCGTCGTCGGCGACCTCGATGACGATGTTGCCGCCCTGATGGTAGGCACGCAGCGTCAGCGTCCCGTGCGCCGGTTTGCCGGCGGCGAGGCGTTCCTCCGGCAGCTCGATGCCGTGATCCACGGAGTTGCGCACCAGATGGTTCATCGGGTCGGCGATCTTCTCGATGACGCCCTTGTCCAGTTCGGTCTGCTCGCCGATGGTTTTCAGCTCCACCTGCTTGCCCAGCTTGGCGGCCAGGTCGCGCAACATGCGCGGAAATCGGTTGAACACGAAGGACATCGGCAGCATGCGGATCGACATCACCGATTCCTGCAGGTCGCGCGTGTTGCGTTCCAGGTCGGCCATGCCGGTGGAGAGATCCACGTTTTCGCCGGCTGCGAGGCGCGCGGCCTTCTGCGACAGCATGGCCTGCGTGATCACCAGCTCGCCGACCAGATTGATCAGCTGGTCGACCTTGTCCACGCCGACGCGGATCGAGGAAGAGTCTCCGTTGGGCGAGACCACCTGCTTGTCGCTGCCGCGGCGGCCCGCCGGAGCGGTGACGACATTCGGATCGTCGGTCGACCGACGACCCCAGCTTGCAGCGGACTCGGTTGCGGCCGCGTGGGGCGCGGAAGCACCGGGCGCGGCCGGTGCGTCGGTGAAGAACCCATAGCCGGGGTCCGCGGGTTCGGCGCGGACCGGCGCCGGATCGTCGCTGAAGAAGCCGTAGCCGGGATCGGCCACCGGCGCACTCTCCTGTCCGGACACCGAAACCTGGATGCTGGCAGGCTCGGCGGCGGTGCGCAGGCGCACCGAGATCTCGGCGTCGTCCGCGTCGGTCAGCAGGCCGACCTTGCAGTTGCGACCGGCGTCCGGCCCCTGCAGCGTGGTGATCTCGCCGAGCCGGGAAAGATCGGCCAGCAGCATGTCGAAATTGGCCTGCGCAATCAGCGTGAACTGCAGGCTCAGGCTGCGCGCGGCGGCCTGCGGCTCGTTCGTTTCGCTGGCCAGGGCGTTGAGCCTGCGCACGATGGGCGCCGCGTCGACCTGCTCCCTGCTCTCGCCGCGATGACGCGCAAGCTGCGCGCGCAGCACGTCGCCGGCCTCGAGCAGCGTGTCGATCATCGGCACGGTGATCTGCAGTTCGCGCTTCCGCAGGCGATCGAGCAGGGTTTCCGCCTCATGGGTGAGCTCGGCCATGTCCGTGAAGCCGAAGGTGCCGCTGCCGCCCTTTATCGAATGCGCGGCACGGAAGATCGCGTTCAGCGACTCCGCATCGGGTTCCGCGGGATCCACCGCCAGCAACTGGGTCTCCATGTCGGCCAGGTGTTCCGCGGCCTCGTCGAAGAAGACCTGGAAGAACTGGCTCATGTCTATCGCCGAGGCATTCCCCGGCGTGGATTGCGTGCTGGACATGGCGGGCTCCTCAGCCGATGACTTTTTTCACGACTTCGAGCAGCTTGGCCGGATCGAAGGGCTTGACCAGCCAGCCGGTGGCACCTGCCGCCTTGCCCTGGGCCTTCATCGCGTCGCTGGACTCCGTGGTAAGCATCAGGATCGGCGTGCCCGAGTACTGCGGCAGGCCGCGCAGGGACTTGACCAGGGTCAGGCCGTCCATTTTCGGCATGTTCTGGTCGGTGAGGACCAGATTCACGGAAGAGTTCTTGGCCTTGGCCAGCCCTTCCTCTCCGTCGCCGGCTTCGATCACGTCGTAGCCCGCCCCCTTCAGTGTGAAAGCCACCATCTGCCGCAATGAAGCGGAGTCATCTACTGCCAGTACCGATTTGCCCATTCCTATCTCCTGAGTCTTTGAATTCACCGCGACTGGCGGCTAGAACAGCTCCACGTCGCCCGTCTGCATGCTTTCCTGCCGCACCGGATTGGAGGCCGTGCGCGCGCGCGTCTGGGCGATCGTGTCCTTGATGCGCTCGAGCGCTTCGCGCGCAGGTTCGAACTGGTCGTCCAGCGTGCCGCCATCGGCCTCGCCCAGGCGGGCCAGCAGCGGGGTCACCGCCGACAGCTCGCGTACCAGGGTCTCGGCCTGCTCGACGCGCTTCTTGGTATGGCCGAGCAGCTGCGAGGCCATGTCCTGGAACTGCAGCGTGCTCACCGCGGTGTTCACGTTGACGGTGACCTCACCGGCGATCTGCGACATGTCCTGGGCGCTGGAAGCCATCGCGGCGTTCACCGTCTGGATGCCGGCGAGCGTGCGCTCGGCCTCGCCCCTGGCCTCGAGCGCGGACTTCATTTCGCGCGTCGCCATGTGATCGATGATCTGCTCGGCGTCGTGAATGGCGCGGTGCACGCTTTCCATCTCGCCGCGGATCTGCAGGCTGAACTGGCTGGTGCGGTCGGAGAGCAGCCTGACTTCCTCGGCCACCACCGCGAAGCCGCGTCCGCCGTCGCCGGCGCGTGCCGCCTCGATCGCTGCGTTCAGCGCCAGCAGGTTGGTCTGTTTGGAGATCCCCTGGATCTCCTCGAGCACGTTCAGGATGCCGGACACGCGGTGCTTCACCGCATCCATGCGTTCCACCAGGGTGTTGGCCACCTGGCTGGTGCGCGAAGTGCTGTCGACCAGGCGGGTCAGCGCGCCCGAAGCTTCGCTGACGAAGCCTTCGACGCTGACCTTGCGGTCGCCGCCCTGCACGCCGCCGGAGGTGATGCTCAGCGCGAGCTGCTGCTGGCGGGACGACAGATCCTGGGTGTTGTTGAAGCAGGCGATCAGCTTGCCGATCGCCTCGGCAAGGATGTGCTGAAGGCGGGCGATCTCCTCGTGCGCGGCGACGAACTGGTGGTCGAACTCGGCCACGTAATCGTCCAGCGTGATGCGCAGGTGCGAGGACAGCGTCTGCAGCCTGCGCTCCAGTTCGGCTTCGCGCAGCCGGGCGGCCGCGGCGGCGGCCGCGGCGTCGCGGCGCGCAAGCCAGGCCAGGGCCGCCGCGGCGGCGGCCACCGGCACGGGAGCGAACCAGGCGCCCAGCGGATGCAGCGCGGCGGCGACTGCGGCGGCCGGAAATCCGACGGCCACGACTTGGATGATCGTTTTGTTCTGCATGCTAAGATCGAGTCCTGTTAGTTGCCTGAGCGGCCAGCGGAGAAAAGCTCCGAGTACCGTGCGGGTCCAACCCTGATGGAAGGAATTATTGCGGCTGTTATCGGCCTTTCATCGGGGAAATAAATCCCCATTCCAGCGGCAGTTCCGACGATCCCCCGCCCCGCCAATCCATGAGCAGCGCGCCGATCTGCATCCTGGTAGTCGAGGACTCCGAAAGCGACTTCGATCTGCTCGCCTTGCGCCTGGAGCGCGATGGTCTGTCGGTGCAGATGGAGCGCGTCGAGGATGAGCCGGCCATGCGCACCGCGCTGGAAGGCGGCTACTGGGACCTGGTCATCTGCGACCACAAGCTGCCGCGCTTTTCCATGGCCGGCGCCTTGCGCACCCTGCGCGCCCACGACCCCGACATTCCCTGATCGTGGTGTCCGGAGCGATCGGCGAAGAAGCGGCGGTCGACGCCATGCTGGCCGGTGCCGACGACTTCATCGTCAAGGGCAACTACCTGCGGCTGCAGCCGGCGATCCGCCGCTCGATAGACGCGGCCGTCACGCGCCGGCGCCAGCGCCAGGCCGAAGAGGCACTGCGGGAAAGCGAAGCCCTGCTGCGTTCGCTTGCCGCCCACCTGCCGGGCATGGTGTTTCGCCTGAGCTACGACCTCTCCCAGCGGCGCTTCAGCCTGCCCTATGTGGGCGAAGGCGCACGACGCATATTCGGGCTCGATCCGCAGGTCCTGCGCCAGGGTCCGGAACAGCTCTACGGCCTGATCGCCGAGGACGCGCGCGCGGCCTTTGCAGAGCACCTGGCGCAGGCCGCGCGCTCGGGCGCCGACCTGCACTGGGAGGGCGGCGCTGTTCCCGCCGAGGACGGCGGCCGGCGCTGGCTGCAGGTGCGCGCCACCCTGCGCGAGCACGAGCAGCAGCGCACGCTGTGGGACGGCATCGTCTTCGACATCACCGACGCCAAGCGCGCCGAGGCGGAGATTCGTGAGTTACGCGCCCACCTCGAGGAGGTCAAAGAGGCCGATCGCGCCGCGGTCGCGCGCGAGATCCACGACGATATCGGTGCCATCTTCTTCGCCCTCAAGGTCGACCTCGCCTGGCTGCGCCGCCGCGCCGCGGAAGAGCCGACGGTGCGCGAGCGGCTAGACAGCATCGCCGCGCAACTCGAGTCGGGCATCCAGGCCAGCCAGCGCATCGTCCGCTCGTTGCGCCCCGCGGTGCTGGATTTCGGCGTGGTCGGCGCCGCCGAGTGGCTGGCGCGCGATTTCGCCAAACGCACCGGGATTTCCTGCGCCTTCTCCTCCGGCGTGGAAGAGGTTGCGCTGGCGCCCGAGCTGGGCACCGCGCTGTTCCGCGTGCTGCAGGAATCGCTGACCAACATCTCGAGACACGCGCACGCCAGCGCGATCGACATCGTCTTCGAGGTCTGTGACGGCGAAGTCCGGCTGGAGGTGAAGGACAACGGACAGGGCCTGCGCCCGGACGACCTGAACAAGCGCACCTCCTTCGGGGTGCGCGGCATGCGCGAACGCGCCCGCGACCTGGGCGGCGCGCTCGAGATCGGGCCCGGCGAACCTGTCGGTACACGACTGAGGTTGCGGCTGCCGTTGCGTCTTGCGGCAGCACCCGCCCTCGAAGCGAGGGGAGCATGAGCATCAGGGGTATTCATCACCGACGACCACCTTCTGGTGCGCAAGGGGCTGCGCCAGATCCTCGAGGACAGCGAAGACATCGAGGTGGTCGGCGAGGCCGGCGATTACGGCGGGCTGGTGGCCGGCATGAAGCGCTGCACCTTCGACGTGCTGGTGCTCGACATCTCCATGCCCGGCAAGAACGGCATCGATGCGCTCAAGCAGCTGCACAAGGAGAACCCCAAGCTGCGCGCGCTGATCGTCAGCATGTACCCTGAGGACCAGTTCGCAATGCGTGCGCTGAAGGCCGGCGCGGCCGGCTACCTGAACAAGACTGCCGGCCCCGACAAGCTGGTCGACGCCGTGCGCCAGATCGCCGCCGGCCGCAAGTTCATCACCCCGGAGCTTGCGCAGGCGCTGGCCGAGCACATGAGCGACGCCGACGGCGACGGGCGTCCGCTGCACGACAGCCTGTCGGATCGCGAGTTCCAGACCCTGCGGCTGATCGCCGCGGGGCGCAAACTTTCCGAGATCGCCGTCGAGATGTCGCTCTCGGCCAAGACTGTAAGCGTCTACCGCGCCAGGCTGCTCGAGAAAATGCGCATGAAGAGCAACGCCGAGCTGACACGCTACGCCCTGCAGAACCGTCTGGTCGAATAGCTCCGGATCGACGATCCGCGCCGGGCGCCGCCGACATCGACTAGGCTGCAGGCGGGTTCGCGATCACCACGCGATTCTTTCCCAGTCGCTTGGCTTCGAGCAGCGCACTGTCGGCGCGGCCCATGGCCCGCTCCCAGTCCTCGTCGCCGCCGACCTCGGCGATGCCGGCGCTGAAGGTGATCAGCAGCCGATCGTTGTTGTGCAGGAAGAAGCGCCGGGTCAGCGCGCGCTGCACACGCGTGGTCACCAGCTCGGCCTCCTCGATCCCGGTTTCGGGCAGCAGCACCACGAACTCCTCGCCGCCGTAACGGCCGAGCTGATCGGTGGGGCGGATCGCCTCGCGCACCACGTTCACCAGATGCACCAGCGCCGAATCGCCGGCCTGGTGGCCGAGCTTGTCGTTGAAGGCCTTGAAGTTGTCGACGTCGAGCACGGCGATCGACAGCGGCTTGCCGCTGCGCTCACGGCGCGCCATCTCGGTGTCGAACGCCTCGCCAAGGCCGCGACGGTTGAGCGCCGAGGTCAGATGATCCTCGCGCACCAGGCCGCTGACCTCCTCCAGCTGCGATTCGAGTTCACGCACCTTGCTCGCGTAGGTCTCGGCGCGGTCGCGCGCGGCGTTCAGGTCGTCCCTGCTGCGCACGATGTCGGCCTGCATGCCGCGCGTGTCCTTCAGCAGATCGGCGACCAGTTGCGAAAGCCTGCCGATGTCTTCGGTTTCCTCGATGCGCGAGGCGTAGCCCTCGATGCGACCCTGGAAATCCCCGGTGTGCTCGGTCATCACGCACAGCCGGTCGATGAACGAGGTCAGCATGGTCTTCAAGGCCTGCTTGGCATCGTCGAGCGAGGACTTCAGCGTGCCCTGACGGAAGATCACCTCGCGCATGCTGCGTTCGGCCTCGACCAGCGCGGCGGCGTCGATCGGCGAGCGCATCAGGTCGCGCAGGCGCTCGATCTGACCCTTGAGCCAGCGGTCGTCCTCGGTCAGTTCGGCGATGTTGGACAGCAGCAGTTGCAGCAGCAGCACCAGGCCGGTGATCACCTCCTGCTGACCGGCGCCGTGCAGCTCGAGCTGCAGCCAGAATTTCTTCAGCTTGCCGCCCAGTTCGGCGAGTTCCTCGCGACCGCAGGGGCCGCTCAGCGCGGCGGAGAGCTTGCCGGCCTCGGCGATCTGCTCCGGCGAGTATCCAAGACGCTCGCTGACCGCATAGCCAATGGTGCCGGCCAGCAGCTCGCGCAGATAGCGCGCCACGTCGCGTTCGGATTCGATCGGCGCAGGCTGCCTGGCGTCGCGCAGCGCTGTAGCGGCCGGCGGCAGAGGAGCCGGTCCATCGGTTTCGGCATGCGGTACGGCGGCACCCCACGAGTCGAGCACGCGGCGCAACTTCTCGCGCAACACCTCGGGATCCCGGCCGAAGCGCGTCAGCACGCGGCGCAGGCTGGCGCGTTTGCGCGAAGGCGTCATGCCGGGCAGGTTCGCGTCCAGCAGGCGCAACATGTCTTCGAGCGTCGCCGCCCAGGTGTACGTAGGCAGGTCACGCAGGGACGCGGCATCCGCGTTCGCCGCGCGTGGCTTGTCGCGCTCCTGCAGGTTCGCGCCGGCAGGCGGTTCGCCGCCGACCTCCCGCCACAGACGCGCATAGTTCTCCGGCGTGGGTACCAGCTTGCGCAATGCCAGCTGGCGTATGGTTTCGCGGGCGATCTCCGTGATCCCCGGGGCGCCGGGTGCCGTCGCTCGCCTGCTGCCTGTGATGTCTGCGGTCGCTGTGCTCATGCCGTTTCCCGGTGATGGAGCGATTCTAGGCACGGACTTCGCCTGGCAAATCGCCGAACAGGCCTGTCTATCGACCGCTTTTCCGGTTCTCTGGAGGGTCGGCGACGTCGGCTCAAGTTGACCCGGCCGGCACCGATAAGGCTGCGATGATTCACGTCGCAGGAGCCGTCGAGCCATGAATGTCTTCGTCGTAGAGCACAACCGCGCTCAGCAGGATCGTCTCGCCGCCTGTGTCGAATCGCTGCAGGGCAGCCGCGTGCGCCGCTTTGCCGGCGCACACGAGGCCCTGGCCTGGTGTGTGCTGACCCCGCCGGCGCTGGTCCTCGCCAATGCCTGCCTGCCGGATATCGGCGGACTGGAGTTCCTGCGCCGCCTTCGCGGGCGCGCACCCGGCGCGGAGGAAGGCATCGCCGTCATGCTGCTAACGCCGGCGGCCGATTCCGGGCTGCGCGCCGCCTGCATCGAGGCCGGTGCCGAGGAGGCGATCGGCCTGCCGGTCGAGGATGCCGAACTCGCGGCGCGCCTTCGCGCGTTGCTGGCGCGCCGCTGCCGGGACATCGAGCTGACCGACCGTGCGCGCTGGCTCGCCGCGCGCCATGCCGAATCGCACGCCGAGCTGGCTTCACGAGACATGCAGGTGCTCGCCCACCTGCGCCAGGCGGTGGAGCTGCGCGATCCGCAGACCGCCTTCCACATGCTGCGCATGGCCCACTACGCGCGACTCATCGCGCAGCGCATGGGCATGTCGCACGAGGAGCAGGAAATCATCCTCGCCGCGGCCGGACTGCACGACCTGGGCAAGGTCGGCCTGCCCGACGCCATCCTCAAGAAGCAGGGCATGCTCGACGAGGACGAACAGGCGCTGATGCGCACCCACGTTCACCACGGCTACGCCATCCTGCGCCACGGCACCTCGCCGCTGGTCCAGGCGGCGGCCGAAATCGCGCTGAACCACCACGAGAAGTTCGACGGTTCCGGATATCCGGAGGGCAAACGCGGCGCGGAGATCCCGCTGCGCGCACGCATCTCCGCGGTGGCCGACGTCTTCGACGCGCTGATCTCGCCGCGTCCGCACCGGCCCGCGTTCGAACTCGATTGCGCCTTCGACCATCTGCGCGCCCACAGCGGCCGGCACTTCGACCCGGATTGCGTTCAAGCCTTCCTCGAAGAGGCGCCGCGCGTGCAGGACATCCGCACCCGCTTTCCGGACGGCGGCGCGACTCGCCACCTGCGCCTGGTATCGGCGGCGTGAGGCCCGTCCCGGTCGCGCCGGCTACAGGTAGTTGAACAGGGACAGGCCGACAGTCTTCAGATAGGACTGCTGCGCGGCCTGCAGGGTCACCTGCTGCAGTGTCAGGCGACTCACCGCCTCGGCCAGATCCAGGTCGGTCAGACGCGACAGCTCGCGCTGGTAGTACAGCGACTGGTCCTGCGTCAGCGCGCTCAGCGAGTCGAGCTCGCGCAGGCGCGCCCCGAAGCCGGTGCGCACCGACAGCACGTGATCGTGCGCCTGGTCGATGCCCGCCATGCCCTGGGTGAGCGCGGTGCGGAAGGCCGCCTCGGATAGGCTGCCATCCGCATTGCTCTCCAGGGCGGCAGCCAGGTCGGTGATGGTCTTGAATGCGCTCTGGCGCGTGCTTGGCGCGATGTCGAACGTGTCGTTGCCGACCGGCGACCCGGTGATGGTCACCTGTGCGCCATCGACATTGATGGACGCCCCCGGCTGGTAGGCGGCGCCCGAAGTCAGCGTCGCTGAAGTGGTGGTGTTGATCACGTCGTAGGTGGTGACGCCCGCGCTGACGTGGAACCGGATCCTGTAACTGTCCCCGGTCATCCCGGCCGGGCTGATCACCCGACCCGCATCGGAGATCGCTTCGCCGGTATTGCCGGCCGCGGCGGAGACGGTGAAGCTGCCGTTGCCCGCATGCGCGCCTTCGAACACGTCGTTGCCGCTGGCGCTGACCGCGATCTGGCGGTTGGTGCCGACCTGCAGCGCGCGGTTGCCCTGGTCGCCCTGATAGGCCACGCCGGAGGCGCTGCTGGCGAACGGCTGCACACCGTCCTGATAGCCGGAAAAGAGGTAACCGCCGGCGCCATCGCGGGTATTGGCCAGGCCCAGCAGGGAGTCGAGTTTGCCGCGCAGTTCGATGGCCAGCGACCTGCGGTCCTCCGCAGACAGCGCGCCGTTTCCGGCGGCAACCGCCAGCGTGCGCACGTCCTGCAGCGCTTCGCCGACCTGCGACAGTGTCGCCTCGGCCAGTTCCAGCGTGCCCTGCGCGAATCCTTGGTTGCGCGCGTACTGCTCGGTCAGCGAACGCGCCTGTTCGGTGGTCAGCGCACTGGCTGCGGCGATCGGATCGTCCGACGGTGCCAGCACCCGCTTGTTGGTGGAGATCTGCTCCTGGGTTCTCGACAGTTCGGACATCTTGCGCGAGATCGCGTCGGATCCGCGCGTGTAGATCCAGGTGGTGCTGATGCGCATGGCTTTTCCCCTAGCGGCCCAGGCCGAGTATGGTTTCGAACATCGACTGCGCCACCCCGATCAGCTTGCCGGCCGCCTGGTAGGCCTGCTGGAAGCGCAGCAGGTCGGCGGCCTCCTCGTCGAGGTTGACGCCCGAGACGCTCTCGCGGGTGGCGCGCACCTGGGTGACCAGGTTGTATTGCGACTCGGCCGCCACCTGCACCTCGCGCGTCTTGTTGCCGATCACGCTTACCAGCTGGCCGTAGGACTGCTGCAGCGTGTTGCCGCCAATCAGCCCACCGGTCTGCAGCGCCGCCATCGCCAGCATGTTGCGGTTGTCGCCGACCGCGTTGGTGTTGGGCGCCACGCCGAAGCTGTCGCCGTTGGCGGGCGTCCCGGAGATCTCGATCTCGATGCCGTTCCAGGCGAAAGTCGCCCCGGAGGTGTAGGGCACCGGCGCACCGGCGGCGTAGGTGGTGGCGGTGCCGTTGACCGTCACGGTGACCGGCGCGGCGACGGGGAAGCCGCTCAACGTTCCGGTTGCCGTGCTGTAGCTCAGGGTCAGCGCGGCGCCCAGCGGCGTGGCCGGGTAACCGGCGTCGACGCGGCCCGAACTGATGGCTCCGGTCCCCGTGTTCGACATGCTCGCCGTGGTGCGCACCGGTGAAGCCGCCGCGAGGCGTGCCGGATCTGCGAACAGCACGCCCAGCGCGCTCGCGCCGCTGCGGGTGGGCTGGATCAGGAAGCTGTCGTTGACCGCCGGCGCAGGCGCCGCGGCCATGTCCAGCGTCAGCCCGTCGATGGACTGCGGAAATCCCGCGAAAGTCGTGGTCACGCCGTCGTTGAGGCGCGTCAGCGTGTAGTTGGTGCCGTCGTAGCGCAGGCGGTAGTCGCTCACCGTGAGCGCCGAAGTGTCGGCGATGTCCACGCTCAACACCGCGCTGCTGGTGGTCAGCACCTGGGGCGAGCCGAGCGAGAACATGTCCGTGCCCGCGATGCCGCGCAGGTCCAGGCCCAGCGCCTGCTGTTCGTTGACCGTGGTGCCGAGGGCGAGAGCGATGCGACCGAGCGAGTTCTGCGTGCTGGCCAGTATCTCGTCGCGGAACGCCAGCATGCCGCCCAGCGTGCCGCCGTCGAGGTCGGTGGAGCGAAACGGCACCAGGCCGCTGCTGGTCTGCAGCCCGACCTGCACGTTCTCGGCATCCAGCGGATCGGGGCGCACCGTCAGCGGCTGCGCCTTGTCGTCGAGCACCAGCGCCTGACCGTTGGCCAGGAACACGTTGTAGTTGCCGTTGGACGAACTCACCACGGAAATGCGCGCCTGCTGCGAGAGCTGCGATACCAGGGTGTCGCGCTGATCGAGCAGGTCGTTCGGCATTTGAGCGCCCGGGGTGCCGGAGGCGGACGCCAGGATCTGGCGGTTGAGCAGCGAGATCTGATCGCTCAGCGAGTTGATTTCACCCACCGCCGAGGCGATGCGCATGTTGGTGCCGGAGCGCAGGCTGGCGAGCTGGGCGTCGAGTTCGTCGAAGCGCCCGACCAGGGCCTGCGCGGCCGACAACAGGTTCTGCCGTGCCGCCGCGTCCGAAGGGCGCGAGGCCACGTCGTGCACGCCGGCGAAGAACTCGTCGATCGAGGGCGACAGCCCGGACAGGGGGTCGGCCAGCAGGCTGTCGATGCTCTGCAACTGGTTCAGGTAGGCCTGCGAATGGCCGGCCTGGGCTTGCGCGGTGCGCAGTTCGCCGGCCAGCAGGTCGTCATACTGGCGGCGGATCGATTCGGTGTGCACACCCTGTCCCAGCCAGGCGCCGCCGGAGTACAGCGGGACGTTGGAGGCCTGGCCGACACGCTGCCTGCTGTAGCCCTCGGTATTGGCGTTGGAGATGTTGTGACCGGCCGTCAGCAGCCCCGCCTGTGCGGCGCTCAGTGCGCTGGTGCCGATGCCGTAGATGCTGTTTGCCATGCTGTGTCGTCCTTATCGGCCGCTATCCGCGGAAACGTAGCGGGGGGTGCTCACGCCGTGCCGCGCTGCGCGAGCAGGCTGGAATTGATCACGCGGGTGAGTTTGGCCGCGTACTCCGGGTCGGTGGCGTAGCCGCCGCGCGCCAATCCCTGGGCGAAGCCCGCGGCGTCGTTGCCCGGCTTCACGGCCGCCGCATAGCGCGGGTTGTTGGCGATCAGCCTGGCATAGTCGCGAAAGCCCTCCGTATAGGAGTCGTAGGCGCGAAACTTCTCCACCTGCTTTCTGGGCTGGCCGTTCACGTACTCGGTGGTGGTCACGCTGACCGTCTTGCCGCTCCAGCCGCCGGTGGCCTTGATGCCGAACAGGTTGTGGCTGTTGGTACCGTCGGCGCCACGGATCTCGGATTTCCCCCATCCCGACTCCAGTGCCGCCTGGCCGAGGATGAAGCGTGCCGGCACACCGCTCTCGCGGCTGGCCTGCGCGGCATGCGGCAGCATGGTGTCGACGAACTTCTGCGCCGTGGGCGACGGGGCGGCTGTTCCCTGCCCTGCACCGGGCGCGGCGCCGGCGCCCACGCCCAGCGCGCGCTCGAACTTGCGCAGGCCGGCCGCCGGCGAGGTCGCGCCCACCGCCGCGCCCTGCTCCGCGCCCTCGCCGGCTTTGGGAGCCTGCGGCGCGCGATTGCGCGAGAGCTGCTTGAGCATCAGGTCGGCCAGTCCCAGGCCCTTGCCGCCGGCGCCGGAACTCAGCGTCTGCGACATCTGCTGGTCGAGCATGCCGGTGTAGGTGCGACCGGCGTCGCTGGACAGGTTGTCGTACTGCGGCACCGCGTCGCGCATGCTCTTCAGCAACATCTGCATGAACAGCGCCTCGAACTGGCTGGCGGCCTGCTTGAGCGCCTTGTCCGGATCGTTCTTGGCCTGCATGCGCAGGCTGTCGAGCGCCCGGGCGTCGCTGGCGAGTGCGCCCGCGTCGCGCGCCGAAGCGGCGGAAAGCGGTGCGACCACGGTCAGATGATCTCCAGTTCGGCGCGCAGCGCGCCGGCGGCCTTCATGGCCTGCAGGATGGCGAGCAGGTCCTGCGGCGTGGCGCCCAGGACGTTCAGCGCCTTCACCACCTCGGCCAGGTTGGCGCCGCGTTCGAGCATGATCAGCTGTCCGCCGTCGCTCTTGACCTGGATGTCCGCCTTCTCGCCGACCGCGGTCTGGCCCTGGGGCGAGAACGGCGCCGGCTGGCTGACCACCGGCGTGGTGCTGATGGTCACCGAGAGGTTGCCGTGCGCCACCGCCACCGACTCCAGGCTGACCGCGCGGTTCATGACCACCGAGCCGGTGCGCGCATTGATGATCACCTTGGCCGCGGCGCTGGGCGCTTCGATGGGCAGGTCCTCGAGCGCGGCCATGAAGGACATGCGTTCGTCGCCGCTGGCCGGTGCCTGCACATCGACCACGCGACCGTCCAGCGCCCGCGCCGTGCCCTGGCCGAAGCGGTTGTTGATCACCTCGGCCACCTTCTGCGCCGTGCCGAAGTCGCCGGAGGCCAGTTCCAGGCGCACCGGCCCGCCCTCGGCGAAGGGCGAAGCGACGGCGCGCTCCACTGTGGCGCCCGAGGGCACACGGCCGGCATTCAGGTGATTGATCTGCACTTTGCTGCCGGCGGCCGAGGCACCGGCCCCGCCCACCAGCAGGTTGCCCTGCGCCATTGCATACACCTGCCCGTCGGCGCCCTTGAGCGGAGTGAGCAGCAGCGTGCCGCCGCGCAGGCTCTTGGCATTGCCCATCGAGGACACCGTGACGTCCATGGCCTGCCCGGGCTTGGCGAAGGGCGGCAGCATGGCGGTGACGATCACCGCGGCGACGTTCTTCAGCTGCAGGTTGGTGCCGGGCGGCAGGTTGACGCCCATCTGGCCCAGCATGGTGGTCAGGCTCTGCACCGTGAACGGGGTCTGGGTGGTCTGGTCGCCGGTGCCGTCCAGGCCCACCACCAGGCCGTAGCCCGAAAGCTGGTTGAAGCGCACGCCCTGCACGCTGGCCAGGTCCTTGATGCGCTCGGCCTGAACCGGCGCGGCGAGACCGAGGGCGGCGATCAGCGCCAGGGTGCGGAGGAGAAGGAATTTCATTGCGTGATCCGAAATATGTCCGCGGCTCTCAGCGGAACGGGAAGAAGGACAGGAAGAAGCGGCCCAGGAAGCCCAGCACCTGCTCGGGCTTGACCTGGCTGTGCGAACCGACCTCGATGCGCGCATCGGCGATGCTGGTCGAGCTGACCTGGTTGCCGTTCACGATGTGCATGGGATTCACCACCCCGGAGAAGCGCAGTTTCTCGACTTCGTTGTTGATGCCGATCTGCTTCTCGCCGGACACCACCAGGTTGCCGTTGGGCAGCACGTCGATCACGGTCACCGTCACGCTACCGGTGAACAGGTTGCTGGCCGAGGTCGCCTCCTTGCTTTCCTGCTTGCTGTCGGCGGATCCTTCGAGCGTCGTGCCCTGTATCGACTTGAGCGGCAGGTTCTGCACCACCGGGATGCCGACATTGACGCTGGCATTTCGCGTCGCGCTGCCGTCGGCGTTCTTGCTGGCGTTGGTCTTCTCGTTGATGTTCACCGTCAGCGTGTCGCCGACGTAGCGCGCGCGGCGATCCTCGAACAGCGGCCGGTACGAGACCCCGTCCTGGAAGATGGCGCCGTTCTGTTGCGGCGCGCGCGCCAGCTGCATCGGACGCGCGGTGGTCGGATGCTGCACGCTGACCCCGGGGGTACAGCCGGCGGCGAAGACGCCGATAAGGACGATGGCGCAAAGCCTGGATGCTGGGTTCATGTAGATTCGCAAGAGTTCGGTGAGGGATCAGATCTGCGACAGGCGCTGCAGCATCTGGTCGGAGGTCTGGATGGCCTTGGAGTTGATCTCGTAGGCGCGCTGCGCCTGGATCATCGACACCAGCTCCTCGACCACGTTGACGTTGGAAGTCTCGACATAGCCCTGGTTCAGCTGGCCCAGGCCATTGCTGCCAGGCGCGTTGGCCTGCGGGGTGCCGGAGGCGGCAGTCTCGATGTACAGGTTCTGGCCCAACGGCTGCAGTCCGGCCGGGTTGATGAAGTTGGCCAGCTGGATGCTGCCCACGTTGGTGGGCGTGACGCTGCCGGAGTTCAGGACGCTGACCGTGCCGTCCGAGCCGATGGTGACCTTCAGCGCGGTCGGCGGGATGGTGATCGCCGGCTGCAGCAGGTAGCCGTTCGAAGTCACGATCTGCCCCTGGGCGTCGGTATGGAACGAGCCGTCGCGCGTGTAGCCCGTGGTGCCGTCGGGCAACTGCACCTGCAGGAACCCCTGGCCGTTGATCGCCACGTCCAGCGAATTGCCGGTCTGCTGCAGATTGCCCTGCGTGTGGATGCGCTCGGTGGCCACCGGGCGCACGCCGGTGCCCACCTGCAGGCCGGTCGGCACCTGCGTCTGCTGCGAGGACTGCGCGCCGGGCTGGCGCAGCGTCTGGTACAGCATGTCCTCGAATACCGCGCGAGAACGCTTGAATCCGTTCGAACTGACGTTGGCGAGGTTGTTCGCGATCACGTCCAGGTTGGTCTGCTGGGCGTCGAGGCCGGTCTTGGAAATCCACAACGAGCGAATCATGGTGTCTGCTCCAGGGTTGTCTTGGCTCAGCCGCCGCTCGAGAGGAGCTTGGACGCCTGGCGGGCGTTCTCCTCGGCGTTGGCGAGCATCTTCATCTGCATTTCGAACTGGCGAGCCACGCCGATCATGGAAACCATGGCTTCGACCGTATTCACGTTGCTGCCCTCCACCGCCTGCGCGGTGATGCGCACCGCCGGGTCGGCCGGCGCGGGGTCGCCGTCACGCGTGCGGAACAATCCGTCGCCGCCGCGCACCAGACTGGCTTGCTCCGGATTGGCCAGCTTGATGCGCCCGACGATGGCCACCGCGGTCGACGGCCTGGCCAGCGGAATCGCCGACACCGTGCCGTCCTCGCCGATGGTGATGCGCGCATCGACCGGCACGTTCAGCGGCCCGCCGCCGTCCGACATCACCGGCAGTCCGGTGCGCGTCTGCAGCATGCCCTCGGCGCTCACCTCCAGACTGCCGAAGCGCGTGTAGGCCTCGTTGCCGTCGTTGCCCTGCACGCCGATCCAGCCGCTGCCGGTGATCGCCACGTCGAGGTCGCGCCCGGTGTGCTGGATCGCGCCGGGCGTGAAGTCGGTGCCCACCGTGGCGTCCACCGCGAACACGCGCGTCCTGGCGCCATCGCCGTTCACCGGCGAAGACCGGAATGCGTCGATCTGCGCCCGATAGCCCTGGGTGCTGGCCTGCGCGAGATTCTGGGCCGCGGTGTCCTGGCGCGCCATCAGGTACTTGGCGCCGGTCATCGCGGTGTAGATCAGCTTGTCCATCTCTGCGTATCCTGCGTCTCAGCCCGGCTCAGCGCATGTTGACCAGGGTCTGCATGACCTGGTCCTGCGTCTTGATGGTCTGCGCATTGGCCTGGTAGACGCGCTGCGCGGTGATCATGTCCACCAGTTCGGCGGTCAGGTCGACGTTCGACTCCTCGACGGCTCCGGACTGCAGGACGCCGAGGCTGGACGACCCCGGCGTACCGGGGAGCGGCTGGCCGGAGGTCGCCGTCTCGGCCCAGAAGCTGCCGCCCAGAGGCTGCAGGCCGTTGGGGTTGTTGAAGTTGGCCAGCATCACCTGGCCCTGGGCGCGAGTCTGGCCGTTCGAGTAGCTCGACATGATCACGCCGTCGTCGGCGACGCTGAACCCGGACAGCCGCCCGGAGGTGTAGCCGTCCTGCGTCAGCTGGTTGACGCTGAAGATGTTGCCGAACTGCGTGGTGCCGTCGAAGTTAAGCTCGACGGCGACGTTGGCCGTCGCGCCGGCCGTGGCCGGGACGTTGACGGTCGACGGGAAGGTGGTGCCGGTGGAGTCCAGCGTGCCGTCGGAGTTGAACGCCAGGGTGCCCACCGAGCCGGCGCCGATCTGCGTGCCGTCGCCCGCCGCGAACACTTCCCAGGAGTTGGCCGCGGTCTTCATGAAGTACATCGACAGGGTGTGCGGGTTGCCCTGGCTGTCGTACACCGACATCGAGGTCGCGCTGTGATAGGTGCCCGGGTCGTTCATGTCGAAGCCGGCCGGCAGCAGCGCGGTCTTGCGCGAGTCCAGGTTGGTGACGATCTCGCCCTGGGTGGTGGCGTTGGCCGGAATCTCAGAGGTGGAGATGCGCAGGTTGGTGTAGCTGGAGGTGTTGATCACGCCCATCGTGTTGGCCGTGTAGCCGGTCAGGAAGGCGCCCGAAGGCGAGACGACGTAGCCGTTCTTGTCCAGTGAGAACTGGCCGTTGCGGGTGTATGCGATCGAACCCTGGTTCTCGACGCGGAAGAAGCCCTGGCCGTTGATCGCCATGTCGAGCGGCGCATCGGTGGTGGTCACGTTGCCTTGCGTGAATCCGACGCTGACCCCGGCCACCGAGGTGCCGATGCCGATCTGCGTGCCGCCGCCGCCGGCAATGGAGCTGGCGAAAACGTCGGCGAACACGGCGTTGGACACCTTGTAGCCGACGGTATTGGCGTTGGCGACGTTGTTGCCGATCACGTCGAGGTTCTTGGCTGCGGCATTGAGGCCGGACAGTCCCTGCTGAAAGCTCATGGCGACTCCTAGAGGATGTGTTTGACGCTGGCGATCGGGACTTCGCCCAGGCCGCCTACGGTGAGTTTGGTGCCCGACGCGGAGGGGCTGACGCCGTCGACGCGACCCATCGTCAGGGTCTGCGCGGCCACGCTCTCCTTGCCGGACCTGGCGGTGATCTCGAAGCTGTAGGTGCCCGCCACGGCCGCCTGACCGTTGTCGGCCACGCCGTCCCACTGGAACATGTGCATGCCGGCCGCCTGCGCGCCGAGTTCGCCCTGGTAGACCACCACGCCGGAGGCGCTCTTCACGGTCAGCGTCAGGTTCTCGGCGCCGCTCGCCAGGCTGTAGCCGCCGGTCGCCACGCCGTCGGCGAAGACCAGCGCGTTGCCGTCGGCCAGCACGCGGCGTCCGACCATCGCGGCGGCATCGAGCGACTCGCTCGAGCGCATGCCCAGCGACAGCGTCGACATCGTCTCGTTCAGCTTGTTGATGCCCTCGACGGTGCTGATCTGCGCCATCTGCGAGGTCACCTGCGCGTTGTCCAGCGGGTTGAGCGGATCCTGGTTCTTCAGTTGCGCGACCAGCATGGTGAGGAAGCGGTCGGCGCTGGCCGCGCCCTCGTCCTTCTTGACGCCGGATTTCGACGCCGCCTGCATGCCGGCGAGGACTGAATTGGCGGTGGCGGTGGCGGTGGCGGTGGCGGTGGCGCCGGTGTCCTGTACGGTGGCCATATGTATTCCCTTTACGAGTTCAGCTGCCGAGCGTGAGCGTCTTGAGCAGCAGGTTGCGCGAGGTGTTCATGACCTCGAGGTTGGACTGGTAGGAGCGCGAGGCCGACAGCATGTTGACCATCTCCTCGGCGACGTTGACGTTCGGCATGGTCACGTAACCGGTCTCGTCGGCCAGCGGATGCTTTGGGTCGTGCACGCGCCGCGGCGTGGAGGTGTCCTCGATCACGCTCTTGACCTTCACGCCCTCGGAGCGCGGGTCGCGCGCGTCCAGACGCGTGGTCTGGAACAGCACCTGGCGCGCCTGGTAGGCCTTGCCGCCGGGCGTGGCGGCCGATTCGGCGTTGGCCAGGTTGCTGGCGGTGGCGTTGAGCCGCTGGCTCTGCGCGGTGACGCCGCTGGCGGCGATTTCGAAGGCTTTGAAGAGCGACATCGTCTTACCCCTGAATGGCGCTGAGCATGGTTTTCACCTGACCGTTGAGGAAGCGCAGCGACGCCTCGTAGCGCACCGCGTTCTCCGCGAAGCGCGTGCGCTCCAGGTCCATGTCCACGCTGTTGCCGTCGGCCGCCGGCTGCGCCGGCATGCGGTACTGCGTCGACAGCCCGGCATAGGCGCTGCGCGTGCCGGCCTGGTGGCCGGCGGCGGTGCGCGCCTGCACGCCGGCCGGAGGCGCGGCTGCCGGCTGCACCGAGGCAGATGCCGATGCGCCGGCGGACGAAGCCGGCGCCGTCTGTCCCAGCGCGGCGCGCAGCGCGCCGGCGAAGTTGAAGTCCACCGCCTTGTAGCCCGGCGTGTCGGCGTTGGCGATGTTCGAGGCGAGCATCTGCTGGCGCTGCACGCGCAACTGCAGCGCCGCGCTCTGTGCCCCCAGTGCCTGATCCAGCTTGCCGTTCATGGTCTGTGTTTCCGTCGCTGTTACGAACCGATGCGGCGGATTATGCGAGCCGTCCACGCCGCGGCATCCCCCGAATAGGCGCCGATTTGAAGCCCTATTCGCCGCGCCGCGCCTGTCCGGCGCTGCGTAAAGTGCCAGCGTCCCATCCCGGCCTCCGCAGCCCCCTACAGGAGAGAATCCAATGAACAAGCCCACCATGGTCGCGCTGCTGCTCACGCTGGGCACCTTCGCCCCGTGCGCGGCCGCCCAGCTGATCGCCTCTGCCGCCGGCCACCCGGCGCAGCAGCCGCCCGGCGGCGCGACGACCGAGCAGTTGCAGATGTTCCTCGAGCGCGAGGCCGGCAAGATCGCCGCGCGCGTCGAAGTCTCCGTCGGCAGCCTCAACCCGCGCATGCAGCTGGCGCCCTGCGCGCGCCTGGAACCGTTCCTGCCGCAGGGCACGCGCCTGTGGGGCCGCGCCACGCTGGGAGTGCGTTGCATCGAAGGCGCAGCCTGGCAGGTGTTCCTGCCCGTGCACATCCGCGCCTACGGCCCGGCCCCGGTGGCGGCGCGCCCGCTCAACGCCGGCGAGGCGCTGAACGATTCCGACCTGCGCATCGAGGAGATCGAGCTCACGCGCTTTCCGGCCGGCGCCCTTGCCGACGCCTCGCAAGTGGCCGATAAGCAGATGGCCCGGCCGCTCGCAGTCGGCCAGCCGCTGCTGCGCGACCACCTGCGGCCGCGCTCGGTCCTGGCGCAGGGCGATACCGTGAAGCTGGTCTATACCGGGCAGGGCTTTTCGGTCTCGACGCAGGCGCGCGCCCTGTCCGCGGCGGTCGACGGACAGCCCGTGCGCGTCGTGACCGAAGGCGGCCGGACCCTGAGCGGCACCGCGCGCCAGGGGCGGGTCGTCGAGATAAAGTTCTGATTAAAGAGCGGAAAAAAATTTCCTAAAGTCCGGCCGGCGATGGCCGATAAAGGCTGCATCCGGTGGCCCCTCCCAGGGGTCGCCACGTATGGAGGTGAACAGCATGAAGATCAGTGATTCCAAGGGCCTGCCGCAGGGCCTCGAAAAGCGGGCCGCAAAGCCGGCCAACGGTGCCGCCAACGGCCACGCTGCGGTCGCTTCGACCGGTGGCGGGGAACAGATCCGCATCAGCGACCTTTCGAGCCAGCTGTCCTCGCTCGAGACCTCGCTGTCGGCCAGCCCCGAATTCGACGCCGGGCGCGTCGAGGCGATCAAGACCGCGATCCGCGACGGCCAGTTCAAGATCAATCCCGAGGCGATCGCCGACAAGCTGCTGGCGAGCGTCGAAGAGTTCCTGAAGAAGCCGCACTGAGCGCAATGCGCGAACCAGGGCACGGCGCTATGCGCGAAATCACGCCGTCCGGCCAGGACATGGCGCGCGAGCTCGGCCTTGAGGCCGAGGCCTACGCGCGCTTCATCGCCCTGCTGGAACGGGAACAGGGTGTGCTGGCCGAACTGGGCACCGACACCCTGTTCGCTCTGGCGACGGAGAAATCCGCCCATCTCGCCGAACTCGACCGCATGGCTCGGCGCCGCAGCAGCTTTCTGCAGGCGCACGGCTGCAGCCCGGACCCTGCCGGCATGCAGGCCTGGCTGGCGGGCCGCGAAGTCGAATCGAACGCCTGGAACCGCCTGCTGGCCACGGCGCGCCGGGCGCGCGGTCAACGAAGGCAACGGCCGCCTGATCGCCCAGCACCTGCATCGCTGCCAGCGGCAGAGCGCGTTCCTGCAGAACGCCGCCAGCAACCAGTCGACCTACGACGCCGAAGGCTACTCGCGCGCCACCGCGGCGCGGCGCTCGCTGGGCGAAGCCTGAGGCACGGGGCTCCGCCCGACAGCAACAATCCCGAACTTTGTTTCATCGAGATCCGCTCCAGGAGAGGATCTCGAGAATTGTCATGCCTGATCCGGCAACTTCTTGTGCGCAATGCGCAGCGCTTGTCGATGCGGCGCAAACGCAATACCATCGCTGCCCCGTGCCCGCGGCGCAGCCCGCCCCGACCCATGACCGCGCAAGCCTGCGTCTTCATCGCCACCAGCCTGGAGGTCCACCTCGTGCTCGATCGCCTGGACACGCGCAGCTGGGATTTCGGCTTCGTGCAGTCGAAGTACCGGGTGGCATCGCATGGCTGATGCGCCCGGTGCGGCGGACGCCGCGCAGGATCTCTCCTACGACCGCATTGCCCCGCAATGGGACGCCGCGCGCACCGGTTACGGCCGTCTCGAGCGCGAATACCTGGATCGGTTGTGCGCTCCGCTGGCGAGCGGCGCCACCGTGCTCGACCTGGGTTGCGGCACCGGCCGGCCGTTCGCCGAGGACCTGCTGGGCCGCGGATGGCGCGTGGTCGGCGTGGACGCTTCGGCCGCCCAGCTCGCCATCGCACGCGCGCGCTGCCCGAATGGCGTCTGGATCGAGGCGCGCCTCGAAGACTACGCGTTCGACACCGCCTGCGACGCGGCCGTGTGCTGGGACACGCTGTTCCACGTCGAGCGCCGCCACCATCAGGCCATCTTCTCGCGCCTGGCGCGCCGCCTGCCGGCCGGCGGCCGGCTGATGCTCACCTGCGGCGGCTCGGCGCACCCGCCCTTCACGGACGAGATGTTCGGCCGCGCCTTCTTCTACGACTCGCACCCGCCGGATGTCACGCTCTCGCTGCTGCTGCGCGCCGGCTTTCGCATCCTGCGGGCCGAGTTCCTCAATCTGCCGCCGGGCACCCGCGACCTGCGCGACAAGGGACGTTTCGCCATCCTCGCCGAACGCGCGGCTTGAGTCGATGCACCGCAGCTAATAAGATCCGTCCTGCGGCGCTCGCCGCGGACGCGGGGACGACCCCGCCTCTCCTTCGCTCACTGGGGACGGCCCCGCCATCAGGGAGGCCCGCCATGAGCTGGTTCCTGCTGTTTCTCGCCGGTCTTTTCGAAATCGCCTGGGCCGTCGGCCTGAAGTACACCGAAGGCTACACGCGCCTGTGGCCCACGGTGGGCACCGTGTCCGCCATGGTGGCCAGCGTCGCGCTGCTCGGCCTGGCCATGCGCACGCTGCCGCTGGGCACCGCCTACGCGGTGTGGACCGGCATCGGCGCGGTCGGCACCGTGATCCTCGGCATCGTGCTGTTCGGCGAGTCGGCCGCCCCCATGCGCCTGGCCTGCGTGGCGCTGATCGTGGCCGGCATCGCCGGGCTCAAGCTCACGCACTGAGCCGGGCGCGGGCTCGCGCCCCGGATGCTTCCGCTTACCAGTCCTTCATCCTGGTGCGCAGGCGCGACACCGCCTGGGTGTGCAGCTGGCAGACGCGCGACTCGGTGACGCCCATCACGGCGGCGATCTCGCGGAAGTTGAGGTCCTGCTCGTAGTACATGGACATCAGCATCTTCTCGCGCTCGGGCAGCTTCTCGATGGCGCCGATCAGCGCCTCGCGGAAACGGTCGTCCTGCAGTGCGCGCAGCGGATCGGCGTCGGCCTCGGCGACGTTGCGCTCGAGGAATCCGTCGTCGCGATCCTCGTCGTTGAAATCCTCGATGTACAGCAGCTGGCAGCCGCGCGCCTCCTGCAGCATGCTCTGGTACTCGGTCAAGGGCACGCCGATGTGCGTGGCCACCTCGCCCTCGTTCGGGCTGCGGCCGAGCTTCTGCTCGAGCGTGTGCAGCGCGGTCTCGATCTTGCGCTGCGTGCGGCGCACGCCGCGCGGCAGCCAGTCGTTGCGCCGCAGTTCGTCGAGCATGGCGCCGCGGATGCGCTGGCTGGCGTAGGTCTCGAATTGCACGCCCTGCTCCTGCTCGAAGCGGTTCACGGCGTCCATCAGGCCGATGAGACCGGCCTGGATGATGTCCTCGATCTGCACGGAAGCGGGCAGTTTGGCCATCAGGTGATGCGCGATGCGCTTCACCAGCGGCGCGTACTCCTGCACGCTGTCGTTCTTCCTGAGGGTTCCGGCTGCGGTGTACACCATGGCATTGCTCCTACGCGATGTGCGCATGCGCGGCCGTCGCAGAACTGCCTGCGGAGGACGCGGGACGCGGGATTTCAGGCAGGTTCCAGTCGAGGCTGGCGCCTGCAAGTGAGAGATAGGCTGCGGCGGCGGGATGCGCGGGGTGCGAGGCCAGCAACGTATTGCGCAGCGGGGCCTGCGGCCTTGCGGGCGCCAGCGCGGGTTCGCGCGGCAGCGCGCCGCCCAGATTGAGTTCACCGCCCAGGAAGCGTCGGGCGGCCTCCTCCATGCGCGCGTGCAGCGGCGCGGGGTCCACGCCCTCGGGCACCTCGTTGAACAGCAGGCGGTAGCGACGCTGGCCGTCGCTGCGCAGCGCCGCCTTCATCAGCGCGTAGGCTCCGGTCACCGCCTGCGCGCCGGTTTCCAGCGCGAGCACCACTTCGTGCGCGCCGCCGGCGATGCGGCAGGCGGTGCGCGCCTCCCCGGAAGGGCAGTTCACCAGCACCAGGGCGGCCGGATCGCGCAGCCCGGCGAAGGCGCCAAACAACTCGCTCCAGCCGCCCGCATCGTCCTTCGTCATCGCCTCGACGCCGCGCGCCGCAGGCACCAGGCGCAGTCCGTCCGGCCCCTCCAGCACGACTTCGTCGAAATCCCTTTCGCCCTGCAACAGGTGCAGCAGTTCGTGGCGCGGCCGCAGCCCCATCACCTGCGCCAGGTCGCCGCGCGAGGCATCGAGCAGCACCACGCGCTGCCCCAGCTGCGACAAGGCCGCACCGAGGTGCAGGGCCAGCATCGCCTGCGCCCCCCGCTCCAGGGTCGAGGCCAGCGGCAGCACGCGCAGGCGGGTGTGGGCGAGCATGCGGCGCAGGCCGGCCGCCTGATCGGAGCTCCGGTGCCTGGGATCAGCCATGGGCCGCCGCTGCGGTCAACAGCATCAGCTCGGCATCCTCAAGCGCGAACGGCGACTCGCCGGCGCCTTCCAGCGCGCGAGTCACCAGCTCCGCGGCCACCGGCGGGCGGATATCCTCGGGCACGCGCTGGCCGTCGGTCACGAAGGCCAGCTTCAGCTTGTGACGCATGACCACGTCGAGCGCGCTGCCCGGGCGACGCGACTCGTCCAGCTTGGTGATGATAGCGCCGGCCAGGCCGTGACCGTGGGTGCCCTGGTAGGCGCGCACCACGTCCTCCAGCGTCTCCATCTGGCTGGTGGCGTTCAGCATCAGGATGCGGTTCACGCGACGCTCGCCGAACATCGCCAGCTGCTCCGCAACGCGCGTGTCGCGCTGGCCCATGCCCACCGTGTCGATCAGCACCAGATGCTTGTCCGACAGCGAGCGCAGCGCGTGGTCCAGGCCGGTGGCATCGTCCACCGTGTGCACGGCGACGCCGAGGATCTTGGCATAGATGCGCAACTGGTCCTGTGCGCCGATCCGGTAACTGTCGGTGGTGATCAGCGCGAGCTTCTGCGCGCCGAAGCGCACCACGCAGCGCGCGGCCAGCTTGGCCACCGTGGTGGTCTTGCCCACCCCGGTCGGGCCGACCAGGGCGTACACCCCGCCCCGCTCCACCAGGTTGTCCGAGCCGCCGGCGCACAGCAGATTCCTCGCCAGCACCGACTTGAGCCACTGGCGGGCCTGCACCTCGCTGAAATCGTCGGGCAGCCCGCCGGACACCTTGCGGCCCAGCGGCGCGGAAAATCCGGCGGCCAGCAGTTCACGCATCAGTTGTGCGCGCAACGGGTGGCGGCGCGCCTCCTCGCCCCAGGCGAAGCTGGCGAACTGCCGCTCGACCAGGCGGCGCATGGCCTGCAGTTCGCCGCGCAGGTCGACGTCATCGCCGCCCGCCGCGGGCTTGTTCACGGTCGCAGCCTGAACCGCCGCCCGCCGCGCCGGCGATGCGGGTGCGCCGCCGTACACGGTGCCGGATTCCACGCGCGCGGCGAACTGCTTGAGCGGCAGCGCCGCGCTGGCCTCCTGATCGAGGACGCGCGGCACCGGGTTGCGCTGCTGCTGCAGGCGCTCGCGCTGCGCGCGCTCCTCCAGCCCCGGGCGCGGCGCGGGCGTAGCCACCAGGCCGGCCACATCGTCCTGTGCCAGGGCGAGGATCTCCACGCCGCCGGGGGCCGCGCGGTTGGACAGGATCACGGCATCGGGGCCGAGTTCCTTCTTGACCTGGGCCATGGCCTCGCGAGAACTGGGGGCGACGTAACGCTTCACTTTCATGATCTGGCTCCGACGATGGAACTGACACGGATGGTTCGGGAATCAGGGATTTCGGCGTGCGCCAGCACGCGCAGCTGGGGCAGCACGCGGCGCAACATGCGCGCCAGCGGACCGCGCAGGCGATCGGGCACCAGCAGCGCCTGCGGCTGGCCCAGGGTTTCCTGATGGCGCGCGGCATTGGCCGTCTCGCGCAGCACGGTCTCGGCCAGGCCGGGTTCCAGCGCCGCGGGCTCGCCGCCGTTGGCGTTGGGCACGCCGACGAAGGCCTGCGTCAGCACGCGTTCGAGTTCGGGGTCCAGCGCGATCACCGGCAGTTCGGGCGACTGGCCGAACACCTGCTGCACGATGGCGCGACCCAGCGCCACGCGCACGCCCGCGGCCAGTTCGTTGGCATCCTGGGTGCGCGGCGCCAGTTCGGCCAGCGCCTCAATGATCGAACGCAGGTCGCGGATCGGCACGCTCTCGTCGAGCAGGGCCTGCAGCACGCGCTGCAGCGTGGGCACCGACACCGCCTTGGGCACCACGTCTTCGAGCAGCTTGGGATAGAGCTTGTTGGCATGATCGATCAGGCTCTGCACCTCGCTGCGACCCAGCAGCGCCGCTGCGTGCGTCTGCAGAACCTGCGAAAGATGCGTGGCGGCCACCGTGCCGGCATCCACCACCGTGAAACCCATGGACTGCGCCTGTTCGCGCGCGGCCTCGTCGATCCACACCGCCGGCAGGCCGAAGGCCGGTTCGCGCGTGGCGGTACCGGGCAGCACGCCGGTGGCGCGGCCCGGATTGATGGCCAGGAACTTGCCGGCGTGCGTCTCGCCCTCGCCGATCGCCACGCCCTTCAGCGTGATGCGGTAGGCGCTGGGACGCAGCTCCAGGTTGTCGCGGATGTGCACCGGCGGCGGCAGGAAGCCGACTTCCTGCGCAAACTTCTTCCTCAGCGCCTTGATGCGGCGCAGGAGCTCGCCGTCCTGGCCGGCGTCGACCAGCGGGATCAGTCGATAGCCGACCTCGAAGCCGAGCACGTCCACCGGCACCAGGTCCTCCCAGCTCGCTTCGCTGTTCTGCGGCGCCGCCGCCGGCGCGGCGGCCGGCACGGCCTCCTGCCTGGTCTTCTGCAGCAGCCACCAGCCCAGCCCGCCGATGGCCGCGGCCAGCAGCAGGAAGGCGAAGTGCGGCATGCCCGGGATCAGGCCCAGCGCGCCGATGATGGCCGCGGAGATCAGCATGGCGCGCGCATTGCCGAACAACTGCACGCGCAACTGCTCGCCGACGTTTTCGCCGTCGCCGACGCGCGAGACGATCAGGCCGGCCGCCGTCGAAATCACCAGCGCCGGGATCTGCGCCACCAGGCCGTCGCCGATCGCCAGCAGCACATAGTTGTTGGCCGACTGCGCGAAGCTCAGGTTGTGCTGGGCCACGCCGATGATCAGGCCGCCGATGATGTTGATGAACAGGATCAGGATGCCGGCGATGGCGTCGCCGCGCACGAACTTGGAGGCGCCGTCCATGGAGCCGTAGAACTCGGCCTCCTGGCCGACTTCCTTCCTGCGGCGGCGCGCCTCCTGCTCGCCGATCAACCCGGCGTTAAGGTCGGCGTCGATCGCCATCTGCTTGCCCGGCATGGCGTCCAGGGCGAAGCGCGCGCTGACTTCGGAGATGCGCCCGGCGCCCTTGGTGATGACCACGAAGTTGATCACCACCAGGATCACGAACACCACGATGCCGACCGCGTAGTTGCCGCCGACCAGGAAGTGGCCGAAGGCCTCGATGACCTTGCCGGCCGCATCCGGCCCGGTGTGGCCGTGCATCAGCACCACGCGCGTCGAGGCCACGTTGAGCGACAGGCGCAGCAGAGTCGTCAGCAGGAGCACGGTCGGGAACACCGAGAACTCCAGCGGCCGCGAGGTGTTCATGGCCGCCAGCAGCACCAGCATGGACAGCGCGATGTTGAAGGTGAACAGCAGATCGAGCAGGATGGCCGGCAGCGGCAGCACCATCATCGCCAGGATCATGACGATGAGCAGCGGCGCGGCCAGCGCGGTCAGCTGGCGGCCCGACATGCCGGCGATGCCGCCGGCGGCGGTGCTGGCGTCCACGCTCATGCCGCGGCTCCGGCGGCGCCGGCCGCAACCGTGGCGTTCACCGCATGCGGATCCAGTGCCTCGGGCACCTGCAGGTCATCGGGCTCGAGCGGCTGCGGACGTCCGGCAGCGCGGCAGGCGCGCAGGCCGTACACCCAGGCCAGCACCTGCGCCACGGCGTTGTACAGCGCGGCGGGGATCTCCTCGCCGATCTCGGCGTGCTTGTGCAGGGCGCGCGCCAGCGGCGGCGCCTCGAGCAGCGGCACGCCATGCTCGGCGGCCAGTTCACGGATGCGCGCGGCCACCAGGTCGCTGCCTTTGGCCAGCACGCGCGGGGCGCGCATCGAGTTCTCGTCCCAGGCCAGTGCCACGGCGTAGTGCGTGGGGTTGGTCACCACCACGTCGGCCTTGGGCACCTCGGACATCATGCGCCGGCGCGACATCTCGCGTTGCTGGCTGCGGATGCGCTGTTTGACGTGCGGATCGCCCTCGGTTTCCTTCATCTCGCGGCGCACTTCCTCTGCGCTCATGCGCAGGCCCTTGTGGTGCTGCCAGAGTTGCGAGGGCACGTCGATGGCGGCGATCAGCAGCATGGCGGCGGCGGCGGCGAGGAAGCCTGCGCCGATCAGCCGCGCGGCATGCGGGATGGCATCCCCGGCATCGGCCACCAGCAGCAGCGCGAGATCCTCGCGGTTGTACCAGATGAGCAGCAACGCGGCGGCGGTGATCAGTCCCGCCTTGCCCAGTGCCTTGGTCAGTTCGGCTGCGCCGTGAAGCGAGAACAGCTGCTTGGCCCAGCGCGCCGGCGACAGGCGCGAGAAGTCGGGCGCCAGAGGCTTGGTCGTGAACAGCCAGCCACCCAGCATGAGCGGCGCGCAAAGCGCAACGGCGGCCAGCACGCCCAGTGCCGGCAGCACCACCGCGAAGGCGTCGAAGGCCAGCAGGCCGGCGCGCTCCAGCGCCTGCGGCATATTGAACGCCGCGGACCGGTCCAATGTGAGGCCGCGACGCAGGAAGGAGGCGAACCAGCCGCCCAGGGCGGCGCCGCCCCACAACAGGGAAGCCGCCGCGGCCAGCATCAGCAGCGCGGTGGTCAGTTCGCGGGAACGCGCAATCTGCCCCTCTTCGCGCGCCTGCTCGAGGCGCCGCTGAGTGGCGGGCAGTGTGCGTTCCTGGTCGTTTCCTTCAGCCATGTCCTGTCGTCCTTGGGTGATGGCGGATTATTCGCGCCGGGACGGGGGAGCATTGCCTCAAACAGACGCGGAATTAGGGCCCAATTCGCCAGCCGCGCGATATCCGCGTGCCGGCCCCGCGAAGCCGCCGCCGATGCGCCCTCCGGCGGCGCAAACTGGACCCGAATTCCGGCTCTATTCCTCGCCTGGCCGATGCGCCTGGCGTCCTACATTGGCGCCGTGCAACACCAACCTAGGAGAGGCACATGAGCGCAATGACCTGGACGCAGTACGTGGCGATGGATGAACCGGCCTTCGAGCCGCGCATGTTCGAGTCGCTGGCCAACGGCGGCGGAAACTGGGACGACGACGCCGACGACGACTTCCAGCTCGGCCAGGGCTGGGACGGCGGCGAGCCCGGCGATCTGGACGACCCGGAATAGTTCCGGGCCGGTCCGGCATCCGTATGACTTGCCGTTTAAGGCAAGTGAGTTGACACGAAATCCGCTCCAGGAGCGGATTTCGTGAAAGTAAAGTCGAACTTTTCCGGTATCAGGCGTGCGCCGGGTCCGGTTGCAGGCGGGTCGCCAGCGCGTTCAGCGAGTGCGCCAGTTGCTGCACGGCCTGCGCCGCGCCGCCGACCGCGCCGACCGCCTGCACGCCCTGGTGCGACATTGCCGAGATGCGCTCCACCGCCGCGGCGATCTGCCCCGAGGCGCCGGACTGCTCGGCCAGCACGCCGGACACCCGATCCACCGCCTGCACCACTTCATTGGCGCCGACGCGGATCTTCTGCATGCATTCGCCGGCGCCGTGGGCCTTGGCCACGCCGTCGCTGACGCGCAGGCCCCACTTCTCCATGCGGTCCACCGCCTGGCCGGTGCCTTCCTGTATGGCCTTGATCATCGCGGCGATCTCGCGCGTCGATTCGGTGGTGCGATCGGCCAGTTTGCGGACCTCGTCTGCCACCACCGAGAAGCCGCGCCCCTGCTCGCCGGCGCGCGCCGCCTCGATTGCGGCATTCAGCGCCAGCAGGTTGGTCTGGCCGGCGATCTCCTGGATCACATTGACGATGGTCGATATCTGCCCGGAGCGCTGCCCCAGAGCCTGCATGATCTCGGTCAGTTCGCGGCCGGATTCCGCCACGCTCTCCAGCTCGCCGGAAGCGCTGGCCACCACGCCGCTGGCGTGATCCGAGAGTTCGCCGGATTCACGCGAGATGCGCAGCGCCGTGTGCGAATGCTCGGTCACCTGCGTGATGCTGGCGCTCATCTGGCCCACCGTGGACGCCATCGCCGCCGCCGCGGCGCTCTGCTCGCTGGCGTCGGATGCGATCTGCGCGCTGGCCGCAGCCAGTTCGGCCGCCGCCGCCGACAGGCGATGCGCGTTGCCGCGCAATTCCTCGCCAGTGCTGCGCAGGCCCTGGGCCACCGCCTTGAGGGAGGCCGCCAGGCTGCCGGGTTCGGCGGCCGGCAGGGCTTCGGCGGCCGACAGATCGCCGACCGCCAGGCGACGCGCCGCCTCGACCAGCTGCGCCGGCGTTGCGCCGAACGCACCCTGTGCCGCAACGACCAGGCGCCGGCCGTAGCCGGCCAGCAGCGCAATGCCGCCCACGGCCAGCAGAAACAGCGCACCGCCAGCGATCCACAGGCCGCTGCGCCGCTCCGCCGCGGCCAGTTCCACGGCGCGCTTGCGTGCGTCGCGCAGACCACCGGTCAGGCGATCCACGCGCCCGAGCAACGCCTGCTCCTGACTGTGCGCCGCGTCCGGATCGGCCTCGCCGCGTGCCTGCTTGACCGACAGGGCCTGGGTCCATTCCTTGTGCGCCGCGGCCAGCGCCTGCGCATCGCGCAGGCCGTCGCGGTCGCGCAACTGCGCGATCGCCGACTGTACCAGCACCCCGTGGGTGTCGAACTGCTCGAGCGCACGCTCGCGTGCCGCCGGCTCGCCGGCCAGCGCCGCCTGCCACGCCTGCGACTGCGCCTGCATGCGCTCGCGCACGGCGGCCAGCGACTGCAGCGTGGCGAGCGAAGATTCGCCGCGTACCACCGCTTCGGCGGTCCGTTGCTCCTGCAGCACCAGGCCGGCGGTGCCGACGACGGCGGTGAGCGCCAGCGCGGCGCATGCCGCCGCCGCGTAGGCCGTGATTGCGTGATGCGTACCCTTGGCTGTCATGTCGTTCTCCTTACTGGCATTCGGTTCGTTGCAAGTCGGTTCACTCGGCGGGTTAACGGACTTCGCCGAGCAGTTCGTTCAGGTCCAGCACCACCACCAGGCTGCCGTCGCCGGCCAGCGTGGCCCCGGCCACGCCGCGCGGCTTGAATCCCTCGAGGGGCTTGAGCATCACTTCGTCCTGCCCGTAGCAGGCATCGGCGCCCAGCGCGACCATCTGCTCGCCGATCTGCGTGATCACCGCCACGCTGCACGGCGCGCTGCGCTCGCGTGCCAGCGGTTCGGCCAGGTCGAGCAGCGGCAGCGCCGCGCCGTGCACCATCATGGCCGGGCGGCCCGACACCGAACGCATGCGCTCCGGATCGGCGCTGAGCACTTCGCGAACGGCTGCCAGCGGCACCGCGTAGCGCTGGCCGCACACCCCGAGCATCAGCACCGGCAGGATGGCCAGCGTGAGCGGCAACGAGATCACGAAGCGCGAGCCGCGCCCGATCTCGGAGACGATGTCGATGCGGCCCTTGAGCTTGTTGATGTTGGTCTTCACCACATCCATGCCCACACCGCGGCCGGACAGGTCGGATATCGCCTCTTTGGTGGAAAAGCCGGGCAGGAAGATCAACGCAAGGCTCGCCTTGTCGTCGAGCATCGCCGCCTCTTCTGCGCCGATCAGCCCCTTCTCCACCGCCTTGTTGCGGATCGTCTCCGGACGCATGCCGCGACCGTCGTCGGCGACTTCGATCAGGATGTGGTCGCCGTCCTGGCGCGCCGCCAGCCGTATGGTGGCCTTGCGCGGCTTGCCGGCCGCCTCGCGCTCGTCCGGCTTCTCGATGCCGTGGTCCACGGCATTGCGCACCAGATGCACCAGCGGATCGTTCAGCGCGTCGAGGATGGTCTTGTCGACCTCGGTGCCGCCGCAATCGATCTCCAGTTCGGCTTCCTTGCCGATCTGGCGCGCCACATCGCGTGCCAGGCGGTTGTACTTCTGGAACACGCGGTCCACCGGCTGCATGCGCGCCTTCATCACCGAGTTCTGCAGGTCGCCGACCAGCATGTCGAGCAGATTGACGGTCTGGTCGAGCTGCTTGAGCGCATCCGGGGCGCCGCCCTGCAGCAGCGCGCTGCGCAGGCAGGCGATGCGGTTCTTGGTCAGGCCGATCTCCCCCGACAGGTTGAGGATCTGGTCGAAGCGTGCGGTGTCGATACGGATCGAATTCTCGACCGGAGGCGGGGTCGGGGGCTTGGCCGCAGGCGCCGGCCGGGCCGTGGCGATCGCGCCGGCCGCCGGGTCGGGGGCGGACGGGGAGGCGGACGGGGCGGCGGACGGCACCAGGGCTTCGTAGAGCTTCTGCCAGTCCAACCCGCCGGGGCTGCCCTCGGTCGCAGGCTGCCCGGCCGCGCCCGCAACGGAGCGCGGCGCCGCGACCGCGGCCGTGGCCGTGGCCGCAGGCTGGGCGACCGGTGCGCGCCCCTCCAGTGCCGCGGCCAGCGCATCGAGGATGCCCTGTTCGGCCGGAGCGGGCATGGCCCCGCCGGACATCTCGCCGAACATGCGGCGCACTTCGCCGGTGGCGGCCAGGATGGTGTCCATCAGTTCGGCGCTCAGCGCCATCTTCCCGCTGCGCAGCCGGTCGAACAGGTTCTCCGTGCGATGGCACAGGTCGACCAGGGCCGACGCATCGAGGAATCCCGCGCCGCCCTTGATCGTGTGAAAGCCGCGGAACACCGTGTTCAGCAGCTCCGCATCCTGCGGGCTTTTCTCCAGCTCGACCAGCCTGCGATCGACGTCGTCGAGCAGATCGCCCGCCTCGGCGAGAAAATCGCCGAGCAGTTCCTGCATGTCCGCGAGTCCGCTCATCATTCCATCCTCAGAAGCCGAGGCTCTCCAGGAGATCGTCCACCTGGCTCTGGCTGGAGACCACGTCGTTGCGCGACTCGGCGTTGATCGCCGGCCCGGTCAGCCACTCCCCGGTGCAATCATCGCTGGCGGGCACCGCCTCGGCGCTCGACTCGATCAGCAGCGTGACCAGCTGTGTCTCGAGGTTCTGCGCCAGGCTCACCACGCGGTTGATCACCTGCCCGGTGAGGTCGTGAAAGTCCTGCGCCATCATGATCTCGTGCAGTTCGGCGCGCGTCTGGTCGGCGCGCTTCGGCGTCGCCGCAAGGTAGTCACGCGTCTCGCCGGCCAGGCGCTTGAACTCCTCGACCGAGAGCTGGCCTGCGTACAGGCGCTCCCAATCACCGCCCAGGCGCGCGGCATCCGCCGCCAGCGACTGTTGCAGGCTCTGGCCGCGCTCCACGGCGGTCAGCGCGCGCTCGGCGGCCTTGCCGGTCAGCTCGGCGATGTAGTTCAGGCGATCGCGCGCATCCGGCAGGTTGGCGGCCGCGCACTCGAGGTTGCGGTCGTAGCCCAGCTGGCGCAGCGCGTCGTGCAGCGTGCGCGTCAGGTGCCCGACGCGGTTGAACATGTCGGCCGATTCGCCCGGCGTCACGGCGACGGCGAGATCGCCCGCGGCAACCGGGGCGGGAACGGGAGCGACGGTGGGGCGGCGATGGGAGCGGCGATGGGAGCGGACGCTTCCTGGCGCTCGGCCGCGCTGCTCGCGGCCACCTGATCGAACAGGGCCTCGAGATCGTCGATTTCGGCGACGGCACCCATTTCAGGCAGCCACTTTCGCGAGGATCTTGCCCAGTTTCTCTTCGAGCGTGGCCTTGGTGAAGGGCTTGACGATATAGCCGGAGGCGCCGATCTGCGCGGCCGTGACGATATCCTCCTTCTTCGCCTCGGCGGTCACCAGCAGCACCGGCAACGATTTCAATCCGGCGTCGGCGCGGATCTGGCGCAACAGCTCGAAGCCGTTCATGTTCGGCATGTTCAGGTCGGAGACCACGAAATCGAACTCGGCCGATTTCAGCTTGTTGAGCGCGATCTGGCCGTCTTCGGCCTCCTCGACGTTGGTGTGGCCGATCTCCTTCAGCAGGTTCCTCACGATGCGGCGCATCGTCGAGAAATCGTCGACCACCAGGAAGCGGATGTTGCTTGGGTCCATGTGCGTTCTCCTTGCGTTTCTCTAGATCCGTATCAGCCGCGCAACATGCGCGCGATGCAATCGCCCAGTTCCTCGGGCTTGAATTTGGCGACGTAGGCGTCCACGCCGACCTGCTGGCCCAGCTTCTTGTTGGCCACCGACGACAGCGAGGAGTGCATGACCACCGGGATGCCCGTGAAGCGCGCATCCGATTTCAGCGATCGCGTCAGCACGTAACCGTCCATCTCGGGCATCTCGGCATCGACCAGGACCAGGCCCAGGGTGTCGCGCAGCGGCCGCTTCTCGGCCTCGGCCTGCGCCGCCAGCGCGGTCAGCTTCTCCAGCGCCTCGCGGCCGTTGTGCGCCTGCTGGAAGGGCAGTTTGAGTCCCTCCAGCACCTGCACGATCTTCTTCCTCGCCAGCGCCGAGTCGTCGGCGAAGAACACCGAGCGACCGTCGGCATCGAGCGCGTCGAGCGTCGGTACCGGCTCTTCACCCATCACCTCGGCGAGGATCTGCTCCACGTCCAGGATGGACACCAGCCTGCCGTCGGGCAGTTCGGTCAGCGCGGTGACGTGGCTGCCGGTGGCGGCCAGCATGGTCTGCGGCGCGCGCACCTCCTCCCAGTCGACGCGCACGATGCGGTCCACGTCGCCCACCAGGAAGCCCTGCGTGTGGCTGCTGAACTCGGTGATGATCAGCTTGCCGGGAGCGGAGGGCATCGTGAACCCCAGGCTGGGCGCCAGGTCGATGACCGGCAGGATGGCGCCGCGCAGCGAAACGATGCCCGCCACGCCGACCGGCATGTTGGGCGTCGCCGTGATCGGCATCAACTCGCACACCTCGCGCACCTTGAACACGTTGATGCCGAAGGTCTCCCGGCCGCCCAGCGAAAACAGCAGCAGTTCCATCTTGTTGGAACCGGCCAGACGGGTCTTCTCGTTGACCATGTTGATCAGGCGGTAATCACTGGCACCCATAGCGTTTCTCCTTATCTGGGGCCCGCGGCGACCTGCGCCACGGGCGGTGTCTGGGCTGCGGCGGGTGCGGCCGGAGCTGCAGCCACCGCCGCGGCTGCGGCGGCCGCCGCGGGGGCGGATTTCGCGGCGCCGGCGGCCGGCAGGGTGCCGCCCAGTTCGCCCGCGCCGTTGACCTCCAGCGTCGGGCCCTCGCCGCGCGCGGCCTCCTCGGCCTTCCGGCTCATCACGATGATGCTGATGCGCCGGTTGGACGGATCGTTGGGCTCGGTGCCCGACAGCGTCAACGAGTCGGCCAGGCCGACCACGCGCATGATCTTGCGCTCGTTGATGCCGCCGGCAATCAGTTCGCGACGCGAGGCGTTGGCGCGGTCGGCGGACAGCTCCCAGTTCGAGTAGCCGCGCTCGCCCCCCGAGTAGGCCAGTGAATCGGTGTGGCCGGAAAGGGTGATGCGGTTGTCCACGCCGTTCAGCACGCGTGCGATCTCGCGCAGGATCTCGCGCGTGTAGTCCTTCAGCCGCGCGCTGCCGGTGTCGAACATCGGCCGGTTCTGTTCGTCGACGATCTGTATGCGCAGGCCCTCGGAGGTGATGTCCAGGCGGATCTGCCGCGAGAACTGGCGCAGGCTGGCGCTGGCCTCGATGGCATCGGCCATGCGCACCTTGAGTTCGGCAAGGCGCGACATCTCCTGCTTGTGCACCTCGGCCTGGGCGGCCTGCAGGTTGATCGACCGCTTGGTGTCGGGCTTTTCGGTGCGTGCGATCTGGCCGTGCGTGCGCGGCAGGTCCTGGCCGCCGCCCTTGATCACCGACGAACTGTCGCCCGAGCCCGAGCCGCCGGCCAGCGCCACCTTTAGCGGCGAGTTGAAATGGTCGGCGATACCCTGCAGGTCGCCCTTGGTGGTCGAGCCCAGCAGCCACATCAGCAGGAAGAAGGCCATCATCGCGGTGACGAAGTCGGCGTAGGCGATCTTCCAGGCGCCGCCATGGTGCGCATGGCCGCCCTTCTTGATGCGCTTGATGACGATGATGGGTTTCTTGTCGTCTTTCATTTCAGCACCCGCATCAGCGCGCCTTGGCGCCCTTGACGTGCTCTTCGAGCTCGCTGAACGACGGCCGCTCGGTGGAGTACAGCACTTTGCGGCCGAACTCCACGGCCAGCGCCGGGGCGTAGCCGTTCAGGCTGGCCAGCAGCGTGACCTTCAGGCACTGGTAGATCTTGGTCGACTCGGACAGCTTGGTCAGCAGCAGGTCGGCCAGCGGGCTGACGAAGCCGTAGGCCATCAGGATGCCGAGGAAGGTGCCGACCAGGGCCGCGGCGATCAGGTTGCCCAGCTCGGAGGGCGGCAGGCCGACCGAGCCCATGGTGTGGACCACGCCGAGCACCGCCGCGACGATGCCGAACGCAGGCAGGCCGTCGCCGATCTTCTGGATCGCGTGCGCCGGGATCTCGCCCTCGTGGTGATGGGTGTAGATCTCGGTGGTCATCAGGTTCTCGATCTCCATCGGGTTCAGGTTGCCGCTGACGATCAGCCGCAGGTAATCGGTCAGGAACTCGGTCAGATGGTGGTCGGCGACGATGTCCGGATACTTGGAGAACAGCGGGCTGGAATCGACGTCCTCGATGTCGCCTTCGATGGACATCAGGCCCTCCTTCCTGACCTTGGTCAGGATCTCGTACATCAGGCCCATCAGCTGCATGTACAGGTCCTTGGTGTACTTCGAGCCCTTGAACAGCGTGGGAATGGCTTTCGCCGTGGCCTTGAGCGTCTTGGACGGATTGCCGACCACGAAGGCGCCGACCGCCGCGCCGCCGATGACCAGCAGCTCGACCGGCTGGAACAGCACGTGCAGGTGACCGCCGGCGAGCGCGAAACCGCCCAGCACGGAGCCCACGATCAGCAGGTAACCGATGATGACGAACATGTTGTTCTTCCCGTATGTCGAACTGCGTTTCCCAAGGCAGACGTGTCGCCCGGCGGTGCTGCAGGCGGGCGCTACCCAGTGATTGTCGGCTGCGGTGCGGAAATCTTGAGGCGCGCGGCGCCTGGCGCAGCGGCCGGGAAGGCGGGAAAAGGATGCGCCCCTCCGCCGGCCATCTGCCGGCTGGACGGGGCGCGTGCAACGTTACTGCGAGGAGACTGCGGAATGCGGGGGAGGAACGAAATGCCGTGTGTCGTGCTTCAGGCGGCCAGGCGCTCGGCCGCGACCGCCGCCGCGCGCGTCTTGCCGGCGCGCGAAGGCATGTTGCACAGGCCGCAGACGAAGCCGTCGTACAACTCCATCGTGTGCACCACGAAGTGGCCGCCGCACTTCGTGCACGGTGCCGTGGCCAGCATGCCGGCATCGAAGAACTTCACCAGCCGCCATGCCCTGGTTATCGACAGCACCGGCGGCATCTTGTGGGTTTCCGTCTGTTCGAGGTAGAGCCGGAAGGCCTTGATGATGGCATCGATCTCGTCGAGCTCGGTGGTCTTGTCGAGGAAGCGGTAGATATTGATGAACAGCGAGGCATGGATGTTCGGCTGCCAGGTCATGAACCAGTCGGTCGAGAACGGCAGCATGCCTTTGGGCGGCGACTTGCCCTGCACTTCCTTGTACAGGCGCAGCAGGCGCTCGCGCGAGAGCCTGGTCTCCGACTCCAGAACCTGCAGGCGGGCACCGAGCCCGATCAGCTCAGTGATGGCCCTCCGGATGTCGGCGCTCTCGCCGATAATGCTCTTGTTGCGTGCCATCACGCAGCCCGCGCCAGATGTCCCGACATCAGGATCGCGGCGTGCACGCCGGCGATGTCTGCCGAATTGGTGCCGTCCCGGCTCTTGCCGTGGCCGGTGAGCAGGCTCCAGACGACTTCGTCGTCGAAGCGGAAGCGGCACATCAGCATGTTGGAGGCGGCGATCTTGAGGATCTGCGCCGCGGTCAGGCCGGCCACCAGGTCGGCCACTTCCTCGGACAGGCCGAGGCGGAACAGCGCCTGGGCGCGATCCTTGCGGATCAGCGCCTGGGCGAGCATCAGATAGGTGAGGTTGGCGTCACGGATCTCGTCGAGCATTGCATCAGTGTTCATTTTTTCCCCCGAAAAAATAAAACTGCAGTGTAGGGATGCGGCTTCGTGTGTTTGCTTCAGCGACGGCGCCATCTTCGGCCAGTGTGCGGATTTATGAAATCGGGAAGGCGCCCGACTTCGTGTAGGAATTCGCCTTACGCCGTGCGCGGAGGGCCATTTCAGGCAACCCGTTGCGCATCAGCAGGTTGCGAAGCATCGGTCAGAAACGACCTTCGCTTCGCGGAGCAGGAACGGGAACCGCCCGCTTTTCTCGGCTTCGGTTTTCGTCCCGCTTGCTAAGGTGGCGTCCTTCCCATGCACGAGGTCACGAACGCCTAAAGTTTCCGCAGCGGCGGCCCGATAAGGCAGGCATCGGCGGTTCGAATCCTTCGATTCAAACCAACGTGACCGGCTCCCCCGGGCCGGACCGACGCAACTCACGGAACTCACGGACCTCAGTCAAGGAGAATTGCAATGCCCCAGATGATCAACACCAACGTCGCTTCGCTGAATGCCCAGCGCAACCTGAACAGCTCGCAGGCCTCGCTGAACGTCTCGCTGCAGCGCCTGTCCTCCGGCCTGCGCATCAACAGCGCGAAAGACGACGCCGCCGGCCTGGCCGTGGCGCAGCGCATGTCCTCGCAAATCCGCTCGCTGAACCAGGCGGTGCGCAACGCCAACGACGGCATCTCGATGCTGCAGACCGCCGAAGGCGCGATGAACGAGATGCAGAACATGCTCCAGCGCATGAAGGAACTGGCCACGCAGGGCGCCAACGGCACGATCGGCGACACGGAACGCGGCTTCATCGCGACCGAAGTCTCGCAGCTGCGCGACGAGATGCAGGCCATCGCCGAGCGCACCACGTTCAACGGCCAGTCGCTGCTGACCGGCGCGCTGTCCACCAGCATCGACGCCACCACCGGCCTGAACGCCGGTACCGTGGTCGTCGCCGGCACCAACACCTCGATCGCCTCGATCGACGTGTCCTCGGCGCAGGCCGGCCGCACCTTCACGCTGACCGCCGGCACCGCCGCCGACCAGCTGGTGCTGACCGACGGCACCTCCGGCGTGTCGCAGACGATCACCCTTTCGGCGATCGCCGCCGACAGCACCGGTACGGCGAACTTCAGCCAGCTGGGCGTCAAGTTCACGCTGTCCAGCGTGGCCGGCGAGACCGCAGCCAACATCCGCACCGGCATGCTGGCCGGCGCGACCGACACGGTGGTCACCGCCGCCGGCTCGAGCTCGCTCAGCCTGCAGGTGGGTTCGGGCACGTCCGCGTCCGACTCGGTGTCGATCTCCTTCGCCGACGTGCGCGTGAACAACAGCGCCGCGGGCGCGATCACCACGCTCGACACCGCGATCGACAACTTCACGGGCGGCACCGCCACCCAGGCCGAAGCGCAGACGCTGATGTCGGCCGTCGACGGCGCCCTGGACTTCTTCTCGACCCAGCGCGCGACGATGGGTGCGGTGCAGAACCGCCTGGAGACCACGGTCGCCAACGGCCAGTCCACCGCCGAGAACCTGTCTGCCTCGCGCAGCCGGATCCAGGACGCGGACTACGCCTCGGAAACGGCGGCGCTGACGCGCGGCCAGATCCTGCAGCAGGCAGGCGTCGCGATGCTCGCGCAGGCCAACGCCCTGCCGAACAACGTGATGGCCCTGCTGCGCGGTTAAGCGGCAAGGATGCAGATGCACAGTCAGCCGTGCGGCCTCACCTCCGCACGGCCGTTTTTCCTGCCCACCGGCCTCCGGCGGGCAGCTGAAACGCAAAGCGAGACCGGACCATGTCGATCCGCACCATAGGTGAACTTAACGCCCCGGGCACGCGCCCGGGCAGGCGCACGGAGGCGCCACAGACCGTCGCCCGGCCCCAGGCCGCGCCGGCGGATGCGCACGCCGACCCGGCCGAACTGAACAGCGCCGTCGAAGCCGTCAACCAGATGCTGGACCCGCTGGCGCGCGGCCTTCAGTTCAGCGTCGACGTCACCACCGGCAAGACCATCGTCAAGCTGGTCGACAAGGAAACCAACGAGGTGATCCGCCAGATGCCTTCGCGCGAGATGCTGGCCATCGCCCGCGCGCTGGATCGCGTGCAGGGCCTGCTGCTCAGGGACCAGGCCTGATGGCCACCATCCAGTCCACCGGCGTGGGATCGGGCCTCGATGTCGGCGCGTTGCTCGATCAACTGATGAAGGTCGAGCGCGCGCCGCTCGACCTTCTGGACAAGAAGGAGGCCTCCTTCAAGTCGCAGCTCTCGGCCTACGGCACCATGAAGAGCACGCTTTCCACGCTGCAGTCGGCGGCCGGCAGCGTGGCCAGCCTGTCCCGGCTGCGCGCCGTTCGCGCCAGCGTGGCCGACACCACGCTCGCTTCTGCCAGCGCGCTGCCCGGGGCAGCGGCCGGCAGTTACAGCCTGGAGGTGCAGTCCCTGGCGCAGGCGCACAAGCTGAAGTCGGTGAACTTCGCCGGCACCTCCTCCGTCGTGGGCGTCGGCACCCTGACCATCGAGTTCGGCACCTATGCGGCCGGCGCCTTCGCTTCCAACCCGGAGAAGGCCGCCAGGACCGTCACCATCGGCGCGGGCGCCGATTCGCTGTCGGCCGTGCGCGACGCGATCAACGCCGCGGATGCCGGCGTCAGCGCTGGCATCGTCAACGACGGCGCGGGCGAGCGTCTGGTGATCTCCTCGAAGGACAGCGGCACGGCCAACGCCCTGCGCATCACGGTCGACGACGACGACGGCAACGACACCGACGCCGCCGGCCTCTCGCGCCTGGCCTATGACGCCGCCACCGGCGGCACCATGAACCTGGCGCAGACCGCCGCGGCGCAGGACGCGCAGTTGGTGATCGACGGCATCGGCGTGACGCGGTCATCCAACACGGTGACCGGCGCCATCGAGGGCGTGACCCTGAGCCTGACCAAGGCCGCGCCGGGCACCACCACCACATTGTCCGTGGCGCGCGACATCGATGCCGCCACGGCCACGGTCAACGGCTTCGTGAAGGCTTACAACGACGCAGCCAAGGCGCTGCGCGACCTCTCGGCCTACAACGCCGACACCAAGGTCGGCGCGGTGCTGCAGGGCGATTCGACGCTGATCGGCGTGCAGTCCCGCATGCGATCCGTGCTGGCCGCCGCGGTCGAGCATTCCGGCGGCTACGCATCGCTCTCCGAGGTCGGCGTCAGCTTCCAGCGCGACGGCAGCCTGATCACCGACCCGGTCAAGCTGCGCGCCGCCCTGGAGAACACGGCCAAGGATGCGGCTTCGGCCTTCGGCGCCGTCGGCGCGCCCAGCGACAGCCTGATCAAGTACGGCAGTGCGACCAAGGACGCGCTGCCCGGCAGCTACGCGATCGACATCACGCAGATCGCCACGCGGGGGCGGCGGTAGGCTCGGGCGCCGCCGCGCTGACCATCACCGCCGGCGTCAACGACAGCCTGCAGCTCACGGTGAACGGCACCGCCGCCACCGTGGCCCTGGCGGCCGGCACCTACACCGCGTCCTCGCTCGCCGCCATGCTGCAGTCGCGCATCAACGGCGCGTCGGCGCTGGCGGCCGCCGGCGCCCAGGTCGAGGCCACGGAATCCGGCGGCGTGCTCAGCCTGACCTCGAAACTATGGGGCAGCGGATCCAGCGTCGCGATCACCGGCGGAACGGCCATGGCCGACCTGTTCGGCACGCCCTCCACCGGCACCGGCGTGGACGCCGCCGGCAGCATCGGCGGCGTGGCCGCCACCGCCTCGGGCAGAACGCTGAGCGCACAGGGCCTTTCGATCTCGGTCGAGGGCGGCGTCACCGGCGCGCGCGGCACGCTCAAGTTTTCGCGCGGCGCGGCCGACAAGCTCAGCACGCTGATCGGCGACCTGCTCGACGGCAGCATCGCGGCGCGCACCGAGGGCATCAACGCCTCGGTCAAGTCGATCGGGCTGCGCCGTGAGGTGCTCGAGGCGCGCATGGTCACGATCGAGCGGCGCATGCGCGCGCAGTTCATTGCGCTCGACAGCATGATGTCCTCGATGAACAGCACCAGCAGCTTCCTCAGCCAGCAGCTGGCGAATCTGCCGAAGTCCGAGAACACCGGATGAGCCGCGACGCTCCGCGATGCCCGCCGGCAACTGACCACAACACGAATTCACGCACTGACAGGAACCAGAAATGAGCTGGAACGCCAACCCTTTCCAGAACACGCAGCGCGCGGCGCTGGCCTACGCACAGGTCGGCGTCGAGACCGGCGTGGCTTCGGCCGACCCGCATCGCCTGGTGCTGATGCTCTACGACGGCGCGCTAAAGTGCCTCGCCGAGGCGCGCGGCCAGATGGCCAGGCGCGACATCGCCGCCAAGGGCGCGAGCCTGTCGCGCGCGCTGCGCATCATCGACGAGGGCCTGACCGCCAGCCTGGACGAGACCGCCGGCGGAGAGCTGGCCGGGCAGCTCAAGGAACTGTACGTCTACATGGGCCGCCGCATCATGCTGGCCAATCTGCGCAACGATCCCGCGCTGCTCGACGAGGTGGCCAGGCTGCTGGGCGAGCTGCGCCAGGCCTGGGAAGCGATCGGCGCCAGGGCCGCCGCGAAGGAGTGAACATGCATACCCCCGCCGTTCTGATGCAGAAGTACGAAGCCGTTGCCGACATCTCCGGGCGCATGCTCGAGGCCGCGCGACGCGACGACTGGGATGCCGTGATAGCCGAAGAGCAGCGCGTGCGCGTGCACATCGAGCAGATCCGCGCGTGCACCCGCGCACAGGGCGAAGTCCCGCTCACGCCGGCCGAGCGCGAAGCCAAGGGCCGCTGGCTGCGCCGGATGCTGGCCGACGATGCCGAGATCCGCGACCTGGCGCAACCCTGGATGCGCCGCCTCCAGGACATGCTCTCCTCCGCCGACAACGCGCGCCGGATCGACGCCTGCTACGGCGGGCTGCAGCCGTGAATCCGGCGCTCGCCGCCGCGCCCGTGGGCCCCGTGCGGGCCCTGGGGAGTGGCGCCGCGAGCGCACGCTGGACCTCGCGCTGCGCGACCTGCTTGCCGCACGCGGCGCATCGGCCCTGCCGGCCGGCGAGGCCGACTCCCTCGAGCAGGCTGCGGCGAACGCCGTGCAGCGCGGCACGGGCCTGGCCGCCACCGTCGTGGGGCGCCTGGCCGACGGACGCTACGAGCTTGCGGTCGCCGGTGCACGCGTGCAGCTGGCTGCCGGCCAGTCGCTGGAAGCCGGTGACACCGTGCAGTTGCGCCTGCATTCCGGGCGCGCGGCGGCCGGCGCCAGCGCGGCCTACGCCGCCGCGGCCTCGCCGCACCTGCTCGGCGCAGCAGGCGCAGAGCAGGCCGACCAGGCCGAGCTGGGCGCGGCCGCGCGCCTGATCACGCGACTGCTGGCCTCACCGACGGCGCAGTCCGCACACTCTGCGGAGTCCACCCACTCGGCACACTCTGCACACTCCGCCCGGACCGCGGCACCGCTGGCCATGCATGCCGGCGATGCGCCGGCGCTCAGCATCGGTCTGCATCGCGCCATGCGCGCCAGCGGCTTGTTCTACGAGTCCCACCTGGCCGACTGGATCGCCGGTCGTGCCAGTGCCGCGGAACTGGCACGCGAGCCCCAGGCGAGCCTGCCACGCGAAGCACAGGGTGCGGCACAAGCCACCGGCGAAACCGCCGACGCCGGCGCCGAATCCGGACTGCGCCTGACACCGCTGGCCGAATCCCTGGTGCAGCGCCAGTTGCATGCTCTGGAGCGCCACGAAGCGCTCTGGCAGGGTCAGCTGTGGCCTGGCCAGGGTGCCGAACTCAGCATCTCCGAGGACGACCCCGGGACCCGCCGCGATCGGGACGACGCGCGCTGGCAGGCCGGCGTGAAGCTGGCCCTGCCGGGCCTGGGCGAGGTCGGCGCGCAGCTCGGCCTGGCCGGCAGGCGCATACGGCTGGAACTGCTGACCGCCGATGCCGCGGTCGCCCGCCGCCTGCTCGAGGAGCGCCGCGACCTGGCCGAGGCACTCGCCGCGCACGGGCTGCAACTGGCCAGCCTGCACGCCCGGCCGGGCCATGTGCGAACCGCGGCCGCGGGAGCCGCACATGGCTGAGCTGCCGGCCCTGCCCGCGCCGCTGTCCGAGCCGCTCTCCGAGCTGACCCTGGTGCCTGCCTCGGCGCAGGCGGTGGAACTGCGCACGGCGGTCGCGCTGACCTATCCGGGCGGTCGCGACGCGCCGCGTGTCTCGGCGCAGGGTCGCGGCCTGATCGCAGAAGAGATCATCCGTCGCGCGCGCGAGGCCGGCGTCTACGTGCACGAGTCGCGCGAACTGGTCTCCCTGCTGATGCAGGTCGACCTCGACCAGCACATCCCCCAGCAGCTCTACGTGGCGGTGGCCGAGCTTCTCGCCTGGCTGCATCGACTGGAACGCGGAACGCAAACACCATGAGCAAAGCCGCCCTGCACATGCCGGAGCCCATCGAGCACGATCTCGAGCGCTTCCTGGTCCACGACAAGCGCGAACTGGTCTCCATCCTGCGGCGCATGGCCACGGAGAACGTCTCGGTCTCGGTGCACTGGGATGAAGGCGCCGGGCTGGCGCTGACCATGCTGCTGGCGGTCAACCCCGACTTCGAGGAAATGGTGTTCGATTGCGCCAACGACCCGGACTCCAACCGCCGGCTGCTGCGCGCCGATCGCCTGACGCTGATCGCCATGGTCGACGGCGTCAAGGTGCAGTTCTCCGCGCGCCATGTGGAGCCCACCTGCTGGGAAGGGCGGCCGGCATTGCGCATGCGCCTGCCGGATCTGCTGCTCAGGCTGCAGCGGCGCGAGTACTTTCGCGTGCCGGTGCCCCTGCTCTGCCAGTGCGCGATCGAAGACGAGGGCAAGGTGCGCGTCCTCGAACTGCGCGTGGCCGACCTGTCGCTCGGCGGGGTGGCGCTGGCCAGCGAGCGCAACACACTGAACCTCGAAGTCGGCAGCGAACTGGAGAACTGCCGCATCGGCATGGGCCGGCTGGGCACGCTGCACGTCAACCTGCTGGTGCGCAACGTGATCGAATCGGAAACGCGTTCCGGGCAGAAGCACGTGCGCCTCGGCTGCTCCTTCACCAACCTGTCGCGCGCCTCCGAGACCCTGGTGGCACGCTATATCGCGCAGATCGAGCGCGAGCGGCGCAGCTGAGGCCGACCCGGGCCGCGCCCCGCTACACGGGCATGTTCATGATGTCCTGATAGGCCTGCACCACCTTGTTCCTGACCTGCACCACGGCCTGGAAGGAGATGCTGGACTTCTGCATGGCGATCATGGTCTCTTCCAGGCTGACGTTCGGATTCTCCATCTGGAACTCGCGCGCCAGCGCCTCGGACTGCTTCTGGTAGGCGTTGACGCCGTCCAGGGCCTTCGCCAGCGCGCCGGAAAAGCCCTGTGCCGCGGGGGCAACGCGCGCGGCGCCGGCACCGGCGGAGACGGAGGAGACGGCACCCACGGTGGACAACGGTCGAATCGAAACGGGATCCATGCTCGGATTCCTGGAAGGCACGCCGCACACAGTATCAGCCGCGCCGCCGCACGCGCCCCGGAAATAGGCGGGTAAATACCGGCTTATTCGCGCATCGCCTCCCGCCCCCCCTGCCCATAATCCTGCTCGTCAGGCCGCCAATCGCCTCGCAGCGCGGCCACCATCGATACAGCGCAGGAGTAAACGTCTCATGGCTTCCGCCGCCGCCATCGCGGATCTCGCAAACGGCTTCAACCGGCTGCCCGGTCGCAACAAGTTCGGGGTGATGATCGCCACCGCGCTGCTGATCACGCTGCTGCGCCGGTTCCTGGCTGTGGGGCACCACGCCCGAGTACCGCGTGCTGTTCTCCAACGTCTCGGACCGGGACGGCGGCGCGGTGATCGCCGCGCTCAACCAGATGAACGTCCCCTACCGCATGTCCGACGGCGGCACCGCCATCCTGGTGCCCGAGAAGCAGGTGCACGACACGCGCCTCAAGCTGGCCTCGCAGGGGCTGCCCAAGGGCAGCATCGTCGGCTTCGAGCTGATGGAGAACCAGAAGCTGGGCGCCACCCAGTTCCAGGAACAGGTCAACTACCAGCGCGCGCTGGAAGGCGAACTGGCGCGCTCCATCCAGGCGCTCTCGGCGGTGTCCGCCGCGCGCGTGCACCTGGCCATCCCCAAGCCCTCGGTGTTTCTGCGCGACCAGCACAAACCCAGCGCCTCGGTGATCGTCAACCTGCATCCCGGCAAGACCCTGGACCGCGCGCAGGTGGCCGGCATCACGCACCTGGTGTCCTCCAGCGTGCCCGAACTGCCGCTCAAGTCGGTCAGCGTGATCGACCAGAACGGCAACCTGCTCTCCAGCCAGCAGAACGCCGCCGGCGGCCTGGACCCGACCCAGCTCACTTACGTGCAGCAGATCGAGGCGCAGACCATCAAGCGCATCATCGACATCCTCGAGCCCATCGTCGGCCGCAACAACGTGCGCGCCCAGGTCACCGCGGAACTGGACTTCAGCCAGACCGAGTCGAGCTCGGAGAGCTTCAAGCCCAACGCCACGCCCGACAACGCGGTGATCCGCAGCGAGCAGAAGACCGAATCGAGCGAGAACGGCGGCAGCGGCCCACAGGGCGTGCCCGGTGCGCTGTGCAACCAGCCGCCGGCCGGCAACGCCGCGCCGGCCGGCGCCGCCGCCGCCCAGGGCCAGGCGCAGGGCAGCTCGCGCCGCGAATCGACCGTGAACTACGAGATCGACAAGACCGTGCGGCACGTCAAGGCGCCGGTGGGCGCGATCAAGCGCCTGTCGGCGGCGGTGGTCGTCAACCATCGCAAGGCCGCCGGCGGCGACGCCAAGGCCGCCGCCAAGGCGCTCGCGCCGGAAGAGATGACGCAGATCAACGCGCTGGTCAAGGAAGCGATGGGCTACTCGCAGACGCGCGGCGACACCCTGAACGTGGCCAACGCGCCGTTCAGCGCCGAGGAGCGCGAAGTGCTGCCCGAGGTGCCGTTGTGGCAGCAGCCGGAGAACATCGCCATGGCCAAGGACCTGGGCAAGGGCCTGCTGGCCGGCGCGCTGATCCTGTACCTGCTGTTCGGCGTGATCCGCCCGCTGGTGCGCAACCTGTCCACGCCGCCGCAGCTGGAGACCGTCGATGCCCCGCTGGCGCTGGCCGAGGGTGAGCCGCAGCCGGAATCGGCGCCGATGTCCGCCGCCGACTCCGCCAATCGCCTGCTGGCGGCCAAGCAGCTGGCCAAGAGCGACCCCAAGGTGGTGGCCAACGTGGTGAAGAGCTGGGTGTCGGCCGATGAGTGAGGACGGTCTCACCAACAGCGCGATCCTGCTGATGTCGCTCGGCGAGGAGGAAGCCGCCGAGGTCATGAAGTTCCTCACCCCCAAGGAGGTGCAGAAGCTCGGCCAGACCATGTCCAAGGTCAAGGGCGTGACGCGCGAGAAGATCGACAGCGTGCTGTCGGTCTTCGAGGCCGAATCGCAGGGCCAGACCGCGCTGGGCATGGATTCCGACGTGTACCTGCGCAGCGTGCTGAACAAGGCGCTGGGTCCCGAGAAGGCAAGCTTCATCCTCGACCGCATCCTGCAGGGCGGCGACACCAGCGGGATCGAGAGCCTGAAGTGGATGGACGCGGCCTCGGTGGCCGAACTGATCAAGAACGAACACCCGCAGATCATCGCTTCGGTGCTGGTGCACCTCGAGCGCGACCATGCCTGCGAGATCCTCGCCGCCTTCACCGATCGCCTGCGCAGCGACGTGGTGCTGCGCATCGCCACGCTGGACGGCATACAGCCTACCGCGCTGCGCGAACTGAACGACGTGCTGGCCAAGGTGCTCGCCGGCAGCGAGAACCTCAAGAAGGCCGCGCTGGGCGGCGCGCGCACCGCCGCCGAGATCATGAACTTCATGAACTCGGCGCTGGAGACCGGCGTGATCGACAGCGTGCGCGAATACGACCCGGAGCTGGCGCAGAAGATCCTCGACGAGATGTTCGTCTTCGAGAACATCCTGGAGATCGACGACCGCGGCATCCAGCTGGTGCTGCGCGAGGTGCAGTCCGAATCGCTGATCGTCGCGCTCAAGGGCGCCAGCGAACCGCTGCGCGAGAAGATCTTCAAGAACATGTCGCAGCGCGCGGCCGAGATGCTCAAGGACGACCTCGAGTCCAAGGGTCCGGTGCGCATCTCCGAGGTCGAGACCGAGCAGAAGGAGATCCTGAAAGTGGTTCGCCGCCTGTCCGACGAAGGCCAGATCGCCATGGGCGGCAAGGGCGAGGAAGCCTATGTCTAGCCGCATCGCCGCCGGCACCGCCGGCGCCTGGCAGCCCTGGCGCATGGATTCTCTCGACCAGCCGCCGTGCGCCGCGGGCCTGGCCGCGCACGGCCTGCCCACGGTAGGCGAGATCGAAAGCCTGCAGGATCGCGCGCAGAGCGAGGGTTACGCCGAGGGCCGCGCCGAGGGCGCCGCGAAAGTGGCCGCCGAGGTCGAGCGCCTGCGCGCCGTGGCGCAGGCCATGGAGAATTCGCTGGCCGAGCTGCAGCAGCAGCTCGCCGAGGATGTGCTGACGCTGGCGCTGGACATCGCGCGCCAGGTGCTGCAGGAGGCGCTGCCGGTCAGGCGCGAACTGCTGCTGCCGGTGGTGCGCGAGGCCATGCGCAGCCTGCCGGCCGACGCCGAAGGCGCGCAGATCCTGATGAACCCGGCCGACATCGAAGTGGTGCGCGCGCATTTCGGCGAGGAGCTGCGCCTGTCGAAATGGCAGCTGATCGAGGACCACCGCATCCAGCCCGGCGGCTGCCGCATCACCTCGCTGGACTGCGACATCGACGCCACGCTCGCCACGCGCTGGAAGCGCGTGATCGCCAGCCTGGGGCGCGACCATGCCTGGCTCGATGTCTGAAGCCCTCGCCCTGCAGTGGAGCGACTATCTGGGCGAATGCGGCGCCCAGGTGCGCGCGGCGCGCCCGCTGGCCGTGTTCGGCCGCCTCACGCGCGTCACCGGCCTGGTCATGGAGGCGGTCGGCCTGCGCCTGCCGGTGGGCGCCACCTGCATGGTTTCGCAGAGCAGCCAGGTGGGCGTCGAGGCCGAAGTGGTGGGATTTTCCGCGGACCGCATCTTCCTGATGCCGGTCACCGACACTTACGGGCTCACACCCGGGGCCGTGGTCACACCGCTGGAGGCCGTGCCGCCGGCACCGCGCCTGGGGCGTCCCAACCGGGCGACGCGCATCACCGGCGAGGGTGGCAAGCTGCTGCCGGTGGGCGTCGGCCTGCTCGGACGCGTGATCGACGCGGGCGGCAGGCCGCTGGACGGCCGCGGCCCGATCCTCGCCACCGGGCTCACCGGCCTGAACAGCCGCCCGGTCAACCCCATAGAACGTGAACCCATCCGCCATACCCTGGACGTGGGCGTGCGCGCGATCAATGGCCTGCTCACCGTGGGTCGCGGCCAGCGCATGGGCCTGTTCGCCGGCTCCGGCGTGGGCAAGAGCGTGCTGCTCGGCATGATGGCGCGCTACACCGCCGCCGATGTGATCGTGGTCGGCCTGATCGGCGAACGCGGCCGCGAGGTCAAGGAGTTCATCGAGGAGATTCTCGGCGCGGCGGGTATCGCGCGCGCCGTGGTGGTGGCCGCACCGGCCGACGTGTCGCCGCTGCTGCGCATGCAGGGCGCGGCCTACGCCACGGCCATCGCCGAGAATTTCCGCGACCAGGGTCGCAACGTGCTGCTGATCATGGATTCGCTCACGCGCTACGCCATGGCACAGCGCGAGATCGCGCTGGCGGTGGGCGAGCCGCCGGCCACCAAGGGCTACCCGCCTTCCGTGTTCGCGCGCCTGCCGCAACTGGTGGAGCGCGCCGGCAACGGCCAGGGCGCCGGCTCGATCACCGCCTTCTACACGGTGCTGACCGAAGGCGACGACCAGCAGGACCCGATCGCCGACGCGGCGCGCGCCATCCTCGACGGCCACATAGTCCTGTCGCGCACGCTGGCCGACCAGGGCCACTTCCCGGCGATCGACATCGAGCAGTCGGTGAGCCGCGTGATGCACACGCTGGCCGCCCCCGAACACTTCGACGCCGCGCGCCGCTTCAAGCAGCTGGTGTCGCGCTACCAGCGCAACCGCGACCTGATCAGCGTCGGCGCCTACGTGCCGGGCAGTGACCCGCTGCTCGACCGCGCCATCGCGCTGGCGCCGCGCATCGAGGCCTACCTGCAGCAGGACATGCAGGTCAAGGTGGGACTGGGCGAGAGCCTGGCCTCGCTGACCGCCATCGCAGCCGATACCGTCCACTGAAGCGCGCACCACCGCACGGAGGAACACCCGCCATGTCCGATCCCCGCCAGCTGTCCATGCTCGCCGAGCTCGCCCACGAGCGCCGCGACGCCGCCGCCAAACGCCTGGCGCGCGCCGCCGCCGCGCACAAGGAGAGCCAGTCCAAGCTCGACCTGCTCGAGCGCTATCGCGAGGACTACCGCCAGCGCCTGGCCGACGCGGCCGCGCAGGGCCTGGCCGGCGACGAGCTGCGCAATTTCCGCATGTTTCTCACGCGCCTGGATCAGGCCATCGAGCAGCAGCGTGCCGAAGCCGAGGCCCTGCTGCGCGGCATGAACGACTGCCGCACGCGCTGGATGTCGGAGCGCCGCCGCGAACGCTCCTTCGATGTGCTGGTCGACCGCGCCGACCTCGCCACGCGCCAGCGCGACGATCGACGCGTACAGAAACTGATGGACGAATTCGCCGGCCGGCTCGCCATGTTGCGCGCCAGCGTCGGCTGAACAGGACTACCGGAGACACCATGCCCGATCTGCATATCAGCACCAAGCTCGTTTCCGCCCCGCCCGCCCAGGGCGCGGCGTCCCCCGCCCCAGACACGGCGGACGCCGACGTGGGCCCGGCAGGCGAGTCCGGCTTCTCCGGACTGCTCGCCAGCCGGATGGCACAGCCCGCGGACCGGAACGGCGCGCGCAGCGCACGCGACGCGGCCGACGAGGCGCCTGCCGAAGAAACCGCGCAGGAAGCGGCCCCTGGCGCCGACGCCGCCGCGCAGCTGCTGATGGCCCTGGGCCTGATGCCCGCGAGCACGCAGGCGGCAGAGCCGGCCGCGGAAGGCGCCGGCGCCTCGGACGCCGCGCTGGCGGCGCTGGGCGCCGCCGCCGACGGTCGCGCCAGACGCGGCACGGCGGAGGCCGGCACCGACCCAATGGCGCGCGGCGAGCGCGCCGAAGCCCTCACCGACGAGAACGTCGCCGCCGAAGCCGATACCGATACCCGTGCGCGCGCCGGCGCCTTCGAGCAAAGCCTGGCCGGTGCCGATGCAGGTGCCGCGCGCGCGGAAGCCGCGGCGCGCGCCGGACTGCAGGCCGCGGCCGAAGCCGCCGCCGCGGCACGCGGCGAGGTCGCGCCCGCGCCGCCGCCGGCCGCCGCCAGCACCGCCGTGAACAGCCAGGCCGCGCAACAGGCCTGGGCCGCCGCGCCGACGCCCACCCCGCTGCCCGCGGTCAGCGCCAGCGTACAGGCCCCGGTGGGCAGCACGCAGTGGCGCGACGAGTTCTCCGCCAGCGTCAGCCTGCTGGCCACGCAACGCGTGCAATCGGCCGAGCTGCGCATGCAGCCTGCGGAACTCGGTCCGGTGCAGGTGCAGATCCGCATCGAAGCCAACGAGGCCAGCATCGCCTTCTCCTCGGCGCACGCCGAGACCCGCCAGGCGCTGGAATCGGCCCTGCCCAGGCTGCGTGAAATGCTCGAAGCCGGCGGCCTGTCGCTCACCGGCACCAGCGTGGGCGCCGAGAGCTTCGGCCGCGAGATGCGCGGCGAGGCGCAGGCCCGCGCGCAGGTCGCGGGTCGTGCCGGCTACCCCGGCGAGGAAGCGCCTGCCGTGGCGACCCCGCGCGTGGTCATGCGCAGCGACCAGCTGCTCGACGTATTCGCCTGATCCGCGCCGCATTCTCCGGATCGCCAGGACACGGAACCGGGAATGCGGCCGATTTACCCGGCTTATCCGCGCATGGCGCGCTGGCCGTCCCGGCAATAATTCCACGCATCAATCGAGGAAATCCACATGGCCACGCCCAAGAAAGCCGCACCCGCCGCGCCAGCCGCCGCAGAACCCGCCGCCGGCAAGAAGAAGGGCAAGCTGATCCCCATCCTGGCTGCCGTACTGCTGCTGAGCGGCGGCGGCGCCGGCGGCTGGTACTACATGAAACAGCAGAATGCCGAGGCCAAGACCGCGCAGCCCAAGCCGGAGAAGAAGAAGCCGCCGGTGTTCGTGCCGCTGGACACCTTCACGGTCAACCTGTCGAGCGCGGCCATCGACCACTTCCTGCAGGTCGCCGTGACGCTGGAAGTCAGCAGCGCGGAAGTCCAGGAGCAGGTCAAGTCGAACATGCCGGTGATCCGCAGCCGCGTACTGATGCTGCTCGCCTCCAAGACCGCCGAAGAGCTCTCGAACACCGCCGGCAAGCAGAAGCTGATGGGCGAGCTGCTGGCCGAGACGCGCGCGCCGCTGCCGCAGGGCGAATCGCCCACCAAGGGCATCGAGAACGTGCACTTCTCGAACTTCATCATCCAGTAGGCGGCCAGGCATGAGCAAGGAATTCCTCTCGCAGGACGAAGTCGACGCCCTGCTCAATGGCGTCAACGGCGAAGACGAACCCGAGGCGCAGGCGGAGGACGCTGCCGACGTACGCTCCTACAACCTCGGCAAGCAGGAGCGCATCGTGCGCGGGCGCATGCCCACGCTCGAGATCATCAACGACCGGTTCGCGCGGCTCCTGAGGATCGGCCTGTTCAATTTCATGCGCCGCAGCCCCGAGGTCTCGGTCGGGCCGGTGAAGGTGCTGAAGTACAGCGAGTTCATCCGCAACCTGGTGGTGCCCACCAACCTGAACCTGGTGCACATGAAGCCGCTGCGCGGCTCCTGCCTGTTCATCTTCGACCCGAGCCTGGTGTTCGCGGTGGTCGACAACATGTTCGGCGGCGACGGCCGCTTCCACACCCGCGTCGAGGGGCGCGACTTCACGCCCACCGAGCAGCGCATCATCCACAAGATGCTCGACGTGGTGTTCGAGGACTACGAGAAATCGTGGCAGCCGGTGCATCCGGTGACTTTCGAGTACGTGCGCTCGGAGATGCACACCCAGTTCGCCAACATCGCCAACCCTTCGGAGATCGTCGTCGCCACCAGCTTCAACATCGAGCTGGGCAACGCCGGCGGCCAGTTCCACGTCTGCATCCCCTACGCCACCATCGAACCGATCCGCGACGTGCTGTACTCGGCCATGCGCGGCGACAGCTATGAGCCGGACAAGCGCTGGGTGCGCATGCTCTCCAAGCAGGTGCAGCTGGCCGAGGTCGAACTGGTCGCGCATTTCGCGCAGATCCCGGCCACCGTCGAGCAGCTGCTCGGCATGAAGGTGGGCGATGTGATCGGCACCGACATCCCGACCACCGTGACCGCCCAGGTCGACGGCGTGCCGGTGTTCGAATGCAAGTACGGCACGCAGAACGGCCAGTACGCCATCAAGGTGGATCGCGTCCTCGCGATCTCGCCGCAGGAAAACCAGCTGGGATAGCCAGGAGCAGAACATGTCCACCGACACATTGGAACAGCCCGCGCCCGACGCGGACACCGACGACTGGGCCGCCGCCATGGCCGAGCAGGCCGCGGTCGCCGAGGCGGCGCAGCCCGCCGCCGACGCCGGCACCGCCGCGCAGATCTTCGAGAAGCTCGACCCCGCCGGCCCGGCGCAGCCGCCGCGCGACATCGACATGATCCTCGACATCCCGGTGCAGCTGTCCGTGGAGCTGGGGCGCACCAAGATACCGATCAAGCACATCCTGCAGCTCGCGCAGGGCTCGGTGGTCGAACTCGACGGCCTGGCCGGGGAGCCGATGGACGTGCTGGTCAACGGCTGCCTGATCGCGCAGGGCGAGGTGGTGGTGGTGAACGAGAAGTTCGGCATCCGCCTGACCGACATCATCACGCCCTCCGAACGCATCCGCAAACTCAACCGATAGAAACGGGATACACGCTTCCATGACTCCGGCCGCCGGCGGCAGCCTGCTGCAAATGCTCTTCGGGCTCGCGCTCGTCCTGGCGGCGATCGCCGCCAGCGCCTGGCTGGCGCGACGCCTGGGCGCGGGCAGCGCGCACGGCGCGCGCCTGATGAAGGTGGTTTCCGCGCTGCCGGTGGGCGCCAAGGAGCGCGTGGTGGTGGTCGAGATCGAGGGCCAGTGGATGGTGCTCGGCGTGGCCCCGGGCCGCGTCAGCGCCCTGGCCACCCTGCCGCGCGGCGAACTGCCGCAGGCCACGGTCGCGCATGGTCTCGCGCAGGGCTTCGACTTCTCCGCGCTGCTGAACAGGGCGCGCAACAAGTCCGCGTCGGAGCGTTGAGATGAAACGCCTGTCGACACTGGCGCTGTTCGCGCTCGCCCTGCTCGCCCCGGAGGCCTTTGCGCAGGCCGGCCTGCCCGCCTTCACCAGCACGCCGGCGCCCGGCGGCGGGCAGTCGTACTCGCTGTCGCTCCAGACCCTGCTGGCGCTCACCGCGCTGACTTTCCTGCCCGCGGTGCTGCTGATGATGACCGGCTTCACGCGCATCATCATCGTGCTCTCGCTGTTGCGCCACGCGCTGGGCACGCAGTCCACGCCGCCCAACCAGGTGCTGGTCGGCCTGGCGCTGTTCCTGACCCTGTACGTGATGAGCCCGGTGCTCGACAAGGTGTACGTCGAGGCCTACCTGCCGTGGAGCGAGAACAAGGTGAGCTTCAACGAAGCGCTGACGCGCGCCGAACCGACCATCAAGGGCTTCATGCTCAGGCAGACTCGCGAGCCGGACCTCGCCCTGTTCCTCAAGCTGGCCAACGAGCCGGCGCCGAAAGACGCCGCCTCGACGCCGATCCGCGTGGTGGTGCCGGCCTTCGTGACCAGTGAGCTGAAGACCGCGTTCCAGATCGGCTTCATGGTGTTCATCCCCTTCCTGATCATCGACATGGTGGTGGCCAGCGTGCTGATGTCGATGGGCATGATGATGCTCTCGCCGGTGCTGATCTCGCTGCCGTTCAAGCTGATGCTGTTCGTGATGGCCGACGGCTGGGTGCTGCTGGTCGGCTCGCTGGTGGGGAGCTTCGCGCCATGATGACGCCGCAGACCGTGCTGACCCTGGGCCAGCAGGCCCTGGAGATGACGCTGATGGTTTCCGCCCCGCTGCTGATCACCGCGCTGGTGGTCGGCCTGGCGGTGAGCGTGCTGCAGGCCGCCACGCAGATCAACGAGATGACGCTGTCCTTCATCCCCAAGCTGATCGCCATGGTCGTGGCGCTGGTGGTGGCCGGACCGTGGATGCTGACCATGTTCACGGACTACATCCAGCGCATGCTGACTTCCATCCCGCAGGTGGTGGGCTAGGCCCGCCGTGATCTCCTTCACCAGCGGCCAGGTCGAAGCCTGGATCGCGCTCTACCTGTGGCCGTTCGTGCGCATCCTGGCGCTGTTCTCGTCCGCGCCGCTGCTCTACCACCGCTCGGTGCCGATGCGCGTGAAGGTCGGGCTTTCGCTGCTGATCACGATCATCGTGGTGCCGGCCCTGCCGGCCGCCGCTCTCGGCCCCGCCGCCACGCCGGCCGGACTCTCGGCCGGCAACGCCGCCTGGCTGCTCGTCCAGCAGTTGCTGGTCGGCTTTGCCATCGGCTTCGCGCTGCAGATGGTGTTCGCCGCCTTCGAGATCGCCGGCGACCTGCTCGGCCTGCAGATGGGACTGTCGTTCGCCGCCTTCGTCGACCCGCAGAACGCGCACCAGTCGCCGCTGATCGGCAGCTTCATCGGCCTGATGGCCACGCTGGTGTTCCTCGCCATGGACGGACACCTTATGATGATCGCCGGCATCGTCGAGAGCTTTCGCACCATTCCGGTAGGCGGAGCCACCCCCGGACCGGACAACCTGCAGGCCCTGGCGCTGGCCGGCGGCGAGATGTTCCGCGTCGGGCTGCACCTGGCCCTGCCGGTGCTCGCCACCATGCTGATCCTGAACCTGGCGCTGGGCGTGCTGGCGCGCGCCGCGCCGCAGCTCAACATCTTCGCCGTCGGTTTCCCGGCCACCATCCTGATCGGCCTGGCCGCGCTGGCCCTGATCATGCCCCTGCTCGGTCCCTTCCTCGAGGGCAGCCTGCACCGCGGACTGGCGGGCGCATTCGCGCTGGTGGGGCGCTGAGGATGGCGCCGCAACTTCAATCCTGATACATAGAATGTATCTTTACCGATACACGAACTGCCCTGGAACCCGCTCCAGGAGCCGACTTTGAGAAACAGAAGTTCGACTTTCACGCCGCCAGCACAGGGCGGCGGCAGGCAGGCGGGAAACTTCAGGGCAGGCCGTTGCCGCAGTGCTCGCGAAAGCCCGGGCGCTGCGCCAGCCGCGCCAGCCAGGCCGCGACCCGCGGCAGCGCAGGTTTGTCGAAGGGCGTCATCAGCCAGCGGTTGGCCGACAGGGCCAGCACCACGTCGGCCAGCGTGAACTCCGCGCCGGCGACATGGCCGCCGGTGGCGGCCAGTTGCGCCTCCAGCAGGCCCATGTGCCGGTTCCAGCCCGCGATGCCCGCGGCCAGCGCCTGCGCATCGGCGTGCGCCGGGCTGCGCCGCACCAGCGCCATGAAGGCGTAGCGCCAGGCGTTGTTCAGTTCCGTGGCCTGCCAGTCCATCCATTGCTCGACCCGCGCGCGCTCGCGCGGGCGATCCGGCAACAGGTCGCTGCGCCCCTGCCGGCCGGCCAGGTAACGGCAGATGGTGTTGGATTCCCAGAGCACGAAGTCGCCGTCGACCAGCACCGGCACCAGTGCGTTGGGGTTCAGCGCGAGAAACGCCGGCGCCTCGGTGGAGCGCAGGCCGCCGCCCCAGTCCTCGCGCTCATACGCGAGCCCGAGTTCGGCGCAGGTCCACAGCACCTTGCGCACGTTGATCGAAGCCGCCTTGCCGAGGATCTTCAGCATCACGTGCGTCCTCCCGCGCTCAGCCGCGCTTCTGGCGATCATCGAGGGCGAGCAGCAGGGTGGTGCGATGCTTGCGCGCCACCTCCCGCCAGGGCTCGCCGCTCAGCGCCGACTCCAGGCCCCAGAGCAGATTCAGGCTGACCCCGTCGTTGGCTCGCTTGGTCCGAAGATAAGCCTCCACCGAGCCCAGGCGGCGCAACTGGGCCACCGTCACGATGCCCGCGCGCGCGAGCATTGCCTGCGATTTCGGGCCCAAACCCTTCATTTCGGCGATGGTTTGCGGCTCAGCCATGCGGCCTGCGGTTGAACACCAGTTCGGCGACGACGAGGTTCGGCACCCAGCACAGCCAGGCGACGAGAGGATAGGCGATCTCGAACGGCGCGCCCGCGAACAGCGAACCCGGCAGCCACAGGCGCAGCGTCACGGCGCCGAAAGCGAGCGCGAAATTGCGCACCATCCAGCGGCGATGCGCGGCGGTCTCGCGCGCACGTATGGAACGATACGCGCGCCAGCCCGTGTACAGCCAGGCCAGGGCCAGGCCGCCGAACCCCAGGCGCGCGACCGGCCCGCCCCAGGCATGGAACGCCATGTACAGCCCCGCCAGCCCGCCAAGCAGCACCCCGAACCCCAGGTACAGCCGACCCGACCAGCGATGCCAATCCGGGTGCCGCGCGCGCAGGCGCGAAGAGAACTGGAACGGCCCCAGCAGCAGCGCGAACGACGCGGCGAACACATGCGCGTAGATGCCGAAACGCTGTGACTCGTAGGTGGCGCGCATCTCCGGATGCAACGCCGCGCCCAGCGGCAGGAAGCCATAGACCACCAGGGCGTAGCCGGCGACGCCGAGGGACAGGAGGGTGAGGATTGCGAAACCGGTGCGCTTCATGCCGGGATACTACTTCCGAAGAGACGAAATTGCCATAAACGGCAAATCATCTGACTGGAGCGCGGCTGCTGGAGCGGGGTTCGTCAGATCAAAGTTGCACTTTCGTTGCGGAATGCGTGACCACCCCGGCGGCTGCGCCGCCACCCCTCCTTGGCAGGAGGGGAGTCCGTCCGTCCTTTCTTGCGTTCGTCCGCGGGACGCTACGCGAACGGGTGGCGGCGGACGATGGTTTCTTCGCGGTCGGGACCGGTGGAGATCAGGTCGATGGGCACGCCGGTGAGCTCCTCGATGCGCTTGAGGTAATCGCGCGCGGCTTTCGGCAGACCGGACTCCTCCTTCACCGCCACCGTGCTCTCCTGCCAGCCCGGCATCTCTTCATAGCGCGGCACGCACAGCGCGAGCTCCTCGGCGCCCACCGGCAGGATGTCCGAGAACTTGCCGTCGATGTCGTAGCCCACGCACAGCTTCACCGACTCCACGCCGTCCATCACGTCCAGCTTGGTGATGCACAGGCCCGAGACGCCGTTGATCTGTATCGAGCGCTTGAGCGCGGCGGCATCAAACCAGCCGCAGCGGCGCGGCCGGCCGGTGACCGCGCCGAACTCGTGGCCGCGCTTGGCCAGATAGGCGCCGATCGCGTCGGTGAGTTCGGTGGGGAACGGCCCGCCGCCGACGCGCGTCGTGTAGGCCTTGGTGATGCCCAGCACGTAGTGCAGCTGGCCCGGGCCCACGCCGGCGCCGGCCGCGGCCGCGCCGGCCACGCAGTTGGACGAGGTCACGAACGGATAGGTGCCGTGGTCGATGTCGAGCAGCGTGCCCTGCGCGCCCTCGAACAGCAGGTTCTTGCCTTCGCGGTTGGCTTCGTACAGCGCGCGCGGCACGTCGGCCACCAGCGGCGCGAGCTTGGGCGCCAGCGCCAGCGCCTCGTCGAGGGTCTTCTGGAACTCGACCTTGGGCGCCTTGTAGTAGTGCTCGAGCACGAAGTTGTGGAAATCGAGCAGTTCCTCGAGCTTCTGCGCGAAGCGCACCGGCTTGAACAGGTCCTGCAGGCGGATCGCGCGGCGCGCGACCTTGTCTTCGTAGGTCGGGCCGATGCCGCGGCCGGTGGTGCCGATCTTGCCCTCGCCCTTGGCCGCCTCGCGCGCGTGGTCCACCGCCGTGTGGTACGGCAGGATCAGCGGGCAGGCTTCCGAGATGCGCAGGCGCGCCGCAACCTCCACGCCGGCGGCCTCGAGCTCGCCCATCTCCTCGAGCAGGGCGGTGGGCGAGAGCACCACGCCGTTGCCGATGTAGCAGGTGACGTTGCCGCGCAGGATGCCCGAGGGGATCAGGCGCAGCACCGTCTTCTTGCCGTTCACCACCAGCGTGTGGCCGGCGTTGTGGCCGCCCTGGAAGCGCACCACGCCCTGCGAATGGTCGGTGAGCCAGTCGACGATCTTGCCCTTGCCTTCGTCGCCCCACTGGGTGCCGACGACGACTACGTTCTTGGCTGCCATGGTTTCACTTCCGTTTGGGTTTGAGGGGTTGCAACGTCCACTTGCCGGCGACCTTGGCCAGCCTGCGGGTGCAGCCGAGTTCGGCGCGATAGCGCTCGTGGCCCGGCAGCTCTTCGATCACGATCTCGCCCCTGGCGCGCAGGGCGGCGATCTTCGCGCCCAGCGCGGCGTCGGCGGCGTTCGCGCCGGTGTACGGCGGCGCGAGGATGGGTGCGCGTTGCGCGGGTCCGGCCACCGCGGCGGTGAGTTCGCGCAGCTCGATGGAGAAGCCCGTCGCCGGCCGCGGCCGGCCGAAGGCCACGCCGACTTCGTCATAGCGCCCGCCGCGCGCCACCGGCCCGGGCACGCCCTTGCAGTAGGCGTCGAACACCACGCCGGAGTGGTAGTGGTAGCCGCGCAGTTCGGCCAGGTCGAAGCCGGCCGGGATGTCGCAGACCCTGGCGAGCCGGCGCAGCGTGGCCAGGGCGGCGGAAATCTCCGGCAGCCTGGGCAGCCTGCGCGCCGCAAGCTGCAGCACCTCGGGCCCGCCGTACAGCTCGGGCAGCAGCAGCAGGGCCTCGCGCGGCGCCTTGGCCATGCCGCGCGTCAGCGCGCGGATGCCGGGCAGGTCCTTGCGCTGCAGGGTGGTGAACAGCTCGGACTCGAGTTCGCGGCCGGCGCGGGCCAGGCGCACGATGGCGCGGAACACCGCGACGTGGCCGATGTCGATGCGCGCGCCGCGCGCGCCGCAGGCGGCCATCGCCGCACACAGCAGGCGCTGGATCTCGAGGTCGCTCTCCACGCCGGCGTGGCCGTAGATCTCGGCGCCGATCTGCAGGGGTTCGCGCGTGGCCGCGGCGCCGGCCGGGCGCGTGTGCAGCACGCTGCCGGCATAGCACAGCCGCGTAACGCCCTCGCGGTTCATCAGGTGCGCGTCGATGCGCGCGACCTGCGGGGTGATGTCGGCGCGCAGGCCCATCATGCGGCCCGACAGCTGGTCGACCAGCTTGAAGGTGCGCAGGTCGAGGTCGTGGCCGGTGCCGGTCAGCAGCGATTCGAGGTACTCGAGCATCGGCGGCATGACCAGCTGGTAGCCCCAGCGCGAGAACAGGTCGAGGATGCGCCGGCGCAGCGCCTCGATGCGCTCGGCCTCGGCGGGCAGCACGTCCTCGAAATACTCGGGAAGCAGCCAGTTGCGCATGCGCGGTCAGCCCAGTAAAGCGAGCAGCAGGAGTCCGGCCAGCATGGAACTCAGGCCGAAGAAGCGGATCTGTCCGTCCGACATCTCCGCGATGCGGCGTACCGTCTCACGCCACGTCCCGGGTGCCAGAAAGGGCATCAGACCCTCGAGCACCAGCATGAGGGCGAACGCCATCAGCAGGGTGGTGCCCATCGCCCATCACTTCTTGACGGCCTTGCCGGCCGAATCCCTCATGTACTTGAAGAAATCCGAGCTCGGGTCGAGCAGCATGACGTCGCCCTTGTTGCGGAAGCTCGAGCGGTAGGCCTCCATGCTGCGGTAGAACGAGTAGAACTCGGGGTTCTGCTGGAAGGCCTGCGCGTACACCGCGGAGGCCTTGGCGTCGCCCTCGCCCTTGATGCGCTGCGCGTCGCGGTAGGCCTCGGCGAGGATGACCTCGCGCTGCTTCTCGGCGTCGGCACGGATGCGCTCGGCTTCGGCCGAACCGGTGGAGCGCAGCTCGTTGGCCACGCGCTTGCGCTCGGCCTCCATGCGGCGGTACACCGACTCGCTGACTTCCTGCGGCAGGTCGACGCGCTTCAGGCGCACGTCGATGATCTGCACGCCGATCTTGCGCGCGTCGACGTCGGCCTTCTCGCGCATGAGTTCCATGATCGCATCGCGCTCGCCCGACACCACGTCGTGCACGGTGCGCTTGCCGAACTCGGCCTGCAGGCCGTCGGTGATGGTCTGCTGGAGGCGCTTGGAGGCGCGCAGCTCGTCGCCCTGCACCGAGATGTAGAACTGCTTGGTGTCGACGATGCGCCACTTCACGTACGAGTCGACCAGCACCGGCTTCTTCTCGGAGGTGATGAAGCGCAGCGGCTCCGGGTCGTCGAGGGTCTGGATGCGCGTGTCGAAGTAGCGGATGTTCTGGATCAGCGGCCACTTGAAGTGCAGGCCGGGCTCGCTGATCACGTCCTTGACTTCGCCGAGCTGGAACACCACGGCGTTCTGCCGCTGGTCGACCGTGTACAGCGCCGAGCTGCCCAGCAGCGCGAGCGCGATCAGTACCGCGGCGATCGGTCCGAGGGCTTTCATCGCTCACCCCTTTCACGGTTGCGCAGCGCGCCGTCGCGGGAGCGCGGCCCGCCTTCGGCCGCCGGCGCGGCCTCGACCGGCGCCTTGGGCAGCACCGCCGTTTCGGGCGCGCCGTTCGAGCCGGATTGCTGCATGAGCTTGTCCAGGGGCAGGTACAGCAGGTTGCCGCTGCCCTTAGTGTCGGTGATGACCTTGCTGGTCGAGGACAGGACCTGCTGCATGGTGTCGATGTAGATGCGTTCGCGGGTCACGGCCGGCGCCTTGGCGTACTCGGCCAGCACCTGCTTGAAGCGCGAGGCCTCACCCTCGGCGTTGGCGATCACGCGCTGCTTGTAGCCGTCGGACTCCTCCTTGAGGCGCGAAGCCGTGCCGCGCGCCTTGGGGATCACGTCGTTGGCGTAGGCCTGGCCTTCGTTCTTGAGGCGCTCGCGGTCCTGGCCGGCCTTGACCGCGTCGTCGAACGCCGCCTGTACCTGCTCGGGCGGCTGCGCGTTCTGCATGTTCACGCTGGAGACCGACACGCCGACCTTGTAGCGGTCGAGGATGGCCTGCATGAGCTGGCGCGCCTTGATGGCGATCTCCTCGCGCGACTCGTACAGGATCTGGTCCATGCGGCTCTTGCCGATGATCTCGCGCATCGCGGTCTCGGCCGCCTGCATGACGGCGTCGTCCGGCCGCTTGTTCAGGAACACGTACTCCTGGGCGTCCTTGACGGTGAACTGGACCGCGAACTGCAGGTCGACGATGTTTTCGTCGTCGGTCAGCATCAGCGATTCCTTGAGCACCTTGGTCTTCACGCTGTTGCGGTATCCCACCTCCAGCGTGCGCACCTGCGAAAGGTTGACGATCTCGTGCGTCTGGATCGGCCAGGGCATGCGCCAGCGCAGGCCGGAGCCGGACTCCATGGAGAACTTGCCGAACGTCAGCACCACGCCGCGCGTGCCCTCGACCACGATGTAGAAGCCGCTGCCCAGCCACAGGGCGAGCACCACCGCCGCGAGGATGCCGGCGCCGCCGCCGATGCGCGCGGGATCCGGGCGCGAGGGGGGCGGGCCGTCGCCGCGATTGCCGCCGCGCTTGCCGAACATGTCGGACAGGCGGCGATTGAAATTGCGCCAGAGTTCGTCGAGGTCGGGCGGGCCTTGGTTCGGGCCTTTGGGGCCATCGGGACCGCGAGAGCCCCCGCGCCCCCAGTTAGGGTCGTTCAGCGACATACGATTTTTTCAGGCCGTTTCTGGATGAAAGGTGGGGGGTGCGGCGTCCGTGCGTGTCATGGATCGCAGGTGGGCCGGAGCCAGCTCCGCGACAGCGCCGCGCAACTCCGCCAGTCCGGCGCCGGATTTCGCACTGACGCGGACCTTGCAAATCTTACCACATTCGTCTCTCTCGACGCCGGGGTGCAGGCCCGCCGCGGCGGGCAGATCGATCTTGTTCAGCACCAGCAGTTGCGGCACCTGGTCGGCGCCGATTTCGGCCAGCACCTTGTTGACCTCGGCGATCTGCATGTCGCGCACCGGCGAGGCGGCGTCGACCACGTGCAGCAGCAGGTCGGCCTGCACGGTTTCCTCCAGCGTGGCGCGGAACGCGGCGATCAGGCTGGTGGGCAGGTCGAGGATGAAACCCACGGTGTCGGAGATCACCACGTGCCCGCCGCTGGGCGGCAGTTCCGTCAGGTAGACCTTGCGCGTGGTGGTGTCCAGGGTGGCGAACAGCTGGTCGGCGGCGTAGCCCTTGGCATGCGTCAGCTTGTTGAACAGCGTCGACTTGCCGGCGTTGGTGTAGCCCACCAGCGAGACCGAATACACATCGCGGCGCGAACGCGCGCGGCGCTGCACGCCGCGGCGCAGCCGCGCCTTCTCGAGCTGCACCTTGAGCGACTTGATCTTCACGCCGATCAGGCGGCGGTCGATCTCGAGCTGGGTCTCGCCCGGGCCGCCGCGCAGGCCGATGCCGCCCTTCTGGCGCTCGAGGTGGGTCCAGCCGCGCACCAGGCGCGTCGACAGGTACTGCATCTGCGCCAGCTCGACCTGCAGCTTGCCCTCGTGGGTGCGCGCACGCTGCGCGAAGATGTCGAGGATCAGCCGCGTGCGGTCGAGCACCGGGCGGTCGAGCTTCTTCTGCAGGTTGCGTTCCTGGACCGGCGAGAGGTGGTGGTTGAAGATCACGCTGCCGGCGCCGGCTTCCTCGGCCGCGGCGAGGATCTCCTCGACCTTGCCCGAACCCGCGAACAGGGCCGGGTCCGGACGCTGGCGCTTGCCGCGCACCACGACGTGCGAGGACACGCCGGCGCTTTCGGCCAGGCGCTGGATCTCTTCCATCGATTCGGCGAAATCCGGTTCGCCGAAATCCAGGCAAACGAGGACCGCCGCCTCGGGATTCAGGTTGCCTGCGGCGGGGCTGTCGAGCATCAGGTCGGTGTCCGGGACACCGGAGGGGGTTTCAGCGGGGCTTCAGCTCTCGGCTGCGGCGCCGTCGAGGTTCAGGTTCACCGGACGCGAGGGCACGACGGTCGAAATGGCGTGCTTGTACACCATCTGTGTGACCGAATTGCGCAGCAGCACTACGTACTGGTCGAAGGACTCGATCTGGCCCTGCAGCTTGATACCGTTGACGAGGTAGATCGACACGGGCACGTGTTCTTTGCGCAGCGTGTTAAGAAACGGGTCTTGTAGGAGCTGCCCTTTGTTGCTCATGAAATCCTCGCACAGCGATAGGTGAGGCGATACTGTAATTGATTTTTCAAGGTTTTTCCATACTGGCACGGTGCGCGACGCGAGTTCAGCCCGATTCCCGCCCCGCCATCCAGCGGCGCAGCAGCCACCAGGCGACGGCCAGCGCCAGGGCCCATCCGGCCAGCCGCAGGGCCAGCGCCAGCGTGGTGTCCAGGTTCAGCAGACCCCAGCGGCGCAGGATGATGTCCCAGTCGTGCGAATACTCCGGGTCCAGTCCGCCGACCAGCGGCAGCAGCTTGGCGCGGGCGTCGGCCATGTAGCGCGCGATGTTGAACAGGTTGCCGGCCAGCCAGACCGCGCACACGGCCCACGACACCGCTTCGCGGCGTTGCCAGAAGGCGACCAGCGCGGCCGTCGGGAACACCAGCTGGCCCACGGTGCCGCCGTAGACCGCCAGGCGCTCGCCGAGCAGGCCGAACAGCGGATGGCCGGCCTCGTGGAAGGCCAGGTTGGCGCCGTCGAGCAGCGGCACCCAGCGCTCGCCGGTATGCGAGAACCACAATACATAGAGTGTGAACAGCACGAAGGCCACCAGCCCGCCGGTCTCGACCGGATGCCAGTCGGCTTCATTGGTCTCCTGGACGCGCGCCAGGAGCGCGTCGAACCAGTCCAGCTCAGGCCACCTTGCCCGGGATGGCGCGCGTCGGCGGTTGCACGTCGGCGTTCTGCGCGCGGTGGCGCAGCGCATGGTCCATCAGCACGCAGGCCAGCATGGCCTCGGCGATGGGCGTGGCACGGATACCCACGCAGGGATCGTGGCGCCCGGTGGTCTGCACCTCGACGGCATTGCCTGCGGCGTCGATGCTGCGCCGGGGGATGCGGATGCTCGACGTCGGCTTCAAGGCGATCGACACGGCCAGGTCCTGGCCGGTGCTGATGCCGCCCAGCACCCCGCCGTTGTTGTTCGACAGGAAACCCTGCGGCGTCATCTCGTCGCCGTGCTCGCTGCCCATCTGCTCGACGGCGGCGAAGCCCGCGCCGATCTCCACGCCCTTCACGGCGTTGATCGACATCATGGCGGCGGCCAGGTCGGCGTCCAGGCGCCCGTACACCGGCTCGCCCCAGCCCGGCGGCACGTTCTCGGCGACCACGTTGATGCGCGCGCCCACCGAGTCGCCGGACTCGCGCAGGCCGTCCATGTAGGCCTCCAGCTCGGGCACCATGGCCGCGTTGGGCGCGAAGAAGGCGTTGCCGCGCACCGCGTCCCAGGACACGAAGGGGATCTTCTTCGGCCCCAGCTGCGCCATGTAGCCGCGGATCACCACGCCGTAACGCTGCTGCAGCCACTTGCGCGCGATGGCGCCGGCGGCCACGCGCACCACGGTCTCGCGCGCCGAGGCGCGCCCGCCGCCGCGCGGATCGCGCAGGCCGTACTTCATCCAGTAGGTGTAGTCGGCGTGGCCGGGGCGGAACTTCTCGGCGATCGCCGCGTAATCCTTGGAGCGCTGGTCTTCGTTGCGGATCAGGAAGCCGATCGCCGTGCCGGTGGTCCTGCCCTCGTGCACGCCCGAGAGCAGTTCCACGGTATCGGACTCGCGCCGCTGCGTGACGTGGCGCGAGGTGCCGGGCTTGCGCCGGTCGAGTTCCTTCTGCAGGTCTGCGGCCGACAGCTCCAATCCCGGCGGACAGCCGTCCACCACCCCACCCAGCGCAGGGCCATGGGACTCGCCGAACGAAGTCACGCAATACAGCGTGCCGAAGCTGTTACCGGACATGAAAAGGGTTTCCGTAGAAAGGCTTACGAGAGATTCGCAAGAAGTTTAGCATAGCGCTACTGAACCTCCTGCCGCGCCGAGGTCCAATACACATGCGCATCAGCACAGCCTTCGCCCGCCGTACCGCCGCCTGCGCCGCGCTGTTGCTGCTGGTCGGCTGCGCAGGCATGGAACAGCGCCCGGAACCGCTGTCGCGCGAGGAGATCGTGCGCATGGCCAGGGCCGGCGAACCCGCCAAGGCGATCATCGCGCGCCTGCAGGCCACCGACACCGTGATGCTGCTCTCGGCCGCCGAGATCCTGAAGCTGGCCGGCGAAGGCGTGCCCACCGAAGCCCTGGACTGGATGCAGCAGGCGCAGATCGCCGAGATCCGCAGGCGCGACGCCTTCGCGCACATGTACGGCGGCGGCTTCCCGGGCTACGGCGCCTTCGGCCCCTGCCCGCCGGGCTGGGGCGCGCGCTACGGCCATCCGGCCTACCGCCTGCGTTCGCCGTTCTGGCCGGGCTGCTAGGCGCGTTCGAAAAAGCCGCGCGTCTCGAACACCGCGTTCGCCAGCCGCCGGCCGTTGGCGCGCAGCGCGCGCTTGGCGACGAAGTCGAACAGCAGCGGGTTGTGCACGCGGATCTCCTTCAGCACCGGCGCGGCGGCGGCCTCGAGCAGACCCAGCGATACCAGGTAGTCGATGGAGAAGATCGGCATCACGCCGGGCAGCGGATAGTCCGAGCCGTTCAGCAGCCGGCCCTGCCAGGCTTCCTCGCCGACCACGCGCGCCAGCGCCGGGCCGGCGCGGTTGGTCTGCGTCATCGCCGCGATGTCGCCGTACAGCCGGCCCTGCCAGCGCGGCTCGCCCATCAGGCGCGCGAACAATTCGAAGCTTTCGACCCAGGGGCCGTTCGCGCCGCGGTCGAGGTCGATGTCCTGCCCCATCGAGGCGCAATGCGCGACCACCACGCGCACGCCGGCCTCGAGCGCGCGGCGCAGGCGCAGCGGGTTGCCGTAGTGCTGGGTGTCGCTGCCGCTCACCGCACGTTCCAGTCCCGCGTGCGTGATCAGCGGCAGGTCCAGGCGCGCGAGCGCGGCGTAGAAGGGGTCGCACCGCGGCGAGGCCGGATCCATGCCCATCGCCCCGGGCAGCCATTTCACGGCGCGCGCGCCCTCGCGCTTCGCTGCCTCCAGCGCGTCCACGCAATCGCGGCGATACGGATGCACCGAGGCCACCCACTCGAAATACTTCGCGTGCGCGCGCGCCGTGTCGCGCACGTACGCGTTCGGCACGTACATGGCGGTGTGCGCGGGAACGACTTCGCCGCGCTCGTCGTGGCTGCGGTCGAAGGCGTACAGCATGAGCTTCACGCCGGGACGCAGGCCGTCGACCAGGTTGTGCATGCGCTCGATGTAGGCGCGATCGACGTTGCCCGGCGCCTCGTGCGCGCAGCCCGCATTCAGGAAGAACAGCTTGCGCGCGTACTGCCCGGGGTCGAGCAGGCTGTCCATGCGCGGATTGACCTCGATGCCGCTGCCCGAATCGCCGGTGCCGACCAAGTGGGCATGCGTGTCCCAGATGCGCGAGGCGTCCAGACCCGCCCAGGCCGACTGCACCAGTTCATGCTCCGCCAGCCCGCGCGGCAGCGCCGCCAGACAGGGATTCCACAACCCCTGCTCCGGCCACATCCGCCAGACCGCCCCGGCGCGCGCGCGCCAGGGGGGGGGCAGCGCCAGACCGCCGACTAGGACGCCGGCCAATTTTTTATGTAGCCTTTCAGCATCTTGTTTTCGAAATCCTGTTCCTCGAGGACGGCTTTCGCCACGTCGCGAAACGAGATCACGCCGATCAGCTTGCGGCCGTCGAGGATGGGCAGGTAGCGCGCGCCGGTGTCCAGCATGGTGCGGCGCAGGTCGTTGACCTCCATGTCCGGCGTGGCGCTGACCGGATCGGCGACCATGATGTCGGAGACGCGCGCCTGGCCCAGCGCGCCATTGCCCTTGTGCAGGGCCTGCAGGATCTCGTGGAAAGTCAGCATGCCGACCATCTCATCGCCGCGCATCACCACCAGCGAACCGAGGTTCTCCGCGGCCATGGTCTTGGCGGCCTCGGCAGCGAGGCTGTCCGGAACCACCGACAGCAGCCGGCTGCCCTTCACGCGCAGGATTTCCTTGATCTGCATTCTTGTCTCCTCTGTGAGCCCCGAACCGCATCCATCTTAGTCTTATCGCAGGCGCGGTCAACCACCGTGCGCGGTGGTTTAGACTGCGCGGAATGCCGGTGCCAGCCCTCCTGTTCGCCGCCCTGCTCTCCCTGATGCCCGCCCCCGCGACACCCGCACCGCAGCAGGCCGCGCCCGGACTGGTGCCCGGCGTGTCGCAGGAACTCGCGCGCTGGCGCGCGCAACGTTATCGCGACGTCCGTTACGCATTACGTTTCGAACTGCGCGCCGGTGCCGAGAGCCTGCGCGGCCGGCTCGACCTGCGCGTCACGCTGGGCAAGGCGGTGCCCGACCTGGTGCTCGACTGGCGCTCGACTTCGCCGCGCTCGCGCCTGGAGAACCTGCGCGTGAACGGCGCGCCGCTCGCGCCCGTGCTGGTCAACGAGCACCTGGTGGTGCCGGCCGCCGCGCTGCGTGCCGGCGTGAACCGCGTCGAACTGGAATTCGAAACACCGGTCGCCGCCTCGGGCAGCGCGGTGACGCGCTACCGCGACCGGGAGGACGGCGCCGAGTACCTCTACACCCTGCTGGTGCCGGCCGACGCGCGCAGCGTGTTTCCCTGCTTCGACCAGCCGGACCTCAAGGCGCGCTACACGCTGGAGCTCGCCCTGCCCGAAGGCTGGACCGCGGTGTCGAACGCGCCCGCGGCGGAACGCAGCGCCGCCGGCCTGCGCTTTCGCGAGAGCGAACCCATCAGCACCTACCTGTTCGCGTTTGCGGCGGGTCCCTTCTCCAGCATTACGGATGGCAATGACCCCACGCGCCTGCTCGTGCGCCGCTCGCGCGAGGCGCGCGCCCGCGCCGAGGCGCCCGAACTGCTGCGCCTGAACCGCGCGGCGCTGGACTACTACGCGAAATTCTTCGCCCACCCCTACCCGTTCGCCAAGTACGACCTGGTGCTGATCCCGGAATTTCCCTACGGCGGCATGGAGCACGCGGGCGCCACCTTCCTGAACGAAACCTCCGTGCTGTTCCCCGCGCCGCCCGACCAGGCCGAGCAGCTGCGCCGCGCACAACTGCTGTTCCACGAAGCCGCACACCAGTGGTTCGGCAACCTGGTGACCATGCGCTGGTTCGACGACCTGTGGCTGAAGGAGGGTTTCGCCAACTACATGGCGGCGCGCGCGGTGGCCGAACTCACCGGGCTGCCTGCCTGGACCGCGTTCCATGCGCTGAAGACCTCCGCCTACCGCACCGACGTCACGCCGGGCAGCACGCCGATCCGCCGCGACATCGCCAACCTCGCAGATGCCAAGTCGGCCTACGGGGCCATCGTCTATTCCAAGGCGCCGGCCCTGCTGCGCCAGGCCGAGTTCATGCTCGGTCGCGCGGCCTTCGAGCGCGGCGTGCGCGATTTCGTGCGCCGCCACGCCTGGGGCGCGGCCGACTGGCACGACCTGATCACCGCACTGGAGCGCGCCTCGGGGCGCAAGCTCGACGCCTGGGCGCAGGCCTGGGTGCAGCGGCGCGGCCTGCCCGAAGTGCGCGCGCGCTGGATGCTCGGCCCGGACCGGCGCATCCGCGAGTTCACGCTGGCGCAGGAACCGGGCTTCGAGGAGCCGGGGGCCTCGGCGCTGCCGCCGCCGCGCTGGCCGCTGCGCGTCGAACTCGCGCTGCATTACGCCGACGGCAGCACGCGCACGCACCGCCACACCCTGCGCGGCGGCAGCGCGCGGCTGCGCGCGCTCGAAGGCCTGCCCGAGCCGCTGTGGGTGCAGCCCAATGCCGGCGACCACGGCTACGGACGTTTCATGCTCGATCGCCGCAGCCGCGACGCATTGCTCGACGATCCCGGCCTGGCCAGGCCCGGGCTGGAGCGCGCGCAGGCCATCGAGGCGCTGTGGGAGAGCGTGCGCGACGCCGAACTCGATCCGCTCGAATTCCTGCAGTACGCGGTCGACGTGATCCGGCGCAGCGAGGACGACGAGATCGTGCTGGCCGGCCTGCTCGCGCGCATCGAGACCGCGTTCCGCAGCTACCTGTCGGATGCGCAGCGCGACCGCGCCGCGCGCACCGTCGAGCGCGCCCTGCTCGACGGCATGCTCGACGAAACCTCGGCGGCCAGCCGGCGCATCGCCTTCCTGCGCGCCTACGCCGGCATCGCCTGGACGCGCGAAGGCCAGGCCGAATTGAAGCGCCTGCTCGACGGCGCGCTGGAAGTGCCCGGCGTGCCGCTTGCCTCGCGCGAGCGCTTCCGCCTGATCGAGCGCCTGCTGGCGCGCAACGACCCCGAGGCGCACAGCCGATTGGCCGCGCAGGCCGCGCTCGACCGCTCCGACGACGGCGCGCGCTGGGCCTTCGCCGCCGGCGCGGCGGCCGCCGACGCCGCCACCAAGCACGCCCTGCTCGAGCTGTTCCTGAGCGACACCACGTTGGCCGAGTCCTGGATCGAGGCGGCGCTGCCGGCGATGAATGCCCCGGAGCACGCCGATCTCACGCGCCGCCTGCTCGACCGCGCGCTGGGCGCCCTGCCGGAGCTCAAGCGCAAGCGCAAGATCTTCTTCGTCAACCGCTGGCTGGAGGCCTTCGTCGGCGGGCAGCGCGACGCGTCCTCGCGCGACCAGGTGCGCGCCTGGGCGCAGCGCGAGGACCTCGACCCCGACCTGCGCCTCAAGCTGCTCGAAGCCCTCGACGGGCTGACGCGCAGTGCCTTCATCCGCGCACGGCATCGCGCGCCATGAAGCGCTTCGTCTTCGCCTGCTTCGGTTCGCTGGGCGACCTGCATCCGTATCTGGCCGTGGGCAAGGCGCTGCAGGCGCGCGGCCACCATGCCGCGCTGTGCACCACCGACCGCTATCGCGCCGCGGTCGAGGCCGAGGGCCTGGCCTGGGCGCCGCTGCGCCCCTCGGAAGCGCAGATGATCGGCACGCAGGGCGAACTGAAGGCCGTGATGCGCAGACTGTTCGATCCGCTGCGCGGCCCCGAGTACATGGTGCGCGAACTGCTGATGCCGCACATCCGCGCACAGCATGCCGACATCGCCGCGGCCTGCGAGCGCGCCGACCTGCTGGTCACCCACCCGCTGGCGCTGACCGGCCCGCTGGTCTGCGCGCAGCGCGGCCTGCCCTGGGTGTCGAGCGTGCTCTCGCCGATGAGCATGCTGTCCACGCTGGACCCGCCGCTGATCGCCTCGGTGCCGTTCGGCCGTGCGCTGCGCCGGCTCGGCGTGTGGCCCTACCGCGGCTTCATGCAGCTGGCCGCCTGGATGGCGTTTCGCTGGGAGGCGCCGCTGCACGCGCTGCGCGCCGAACTCGGCCTGCCGCGCGCGGAACACCCGGCGCTGTTCCACGGCCAGTTCTCGCCGCACCTGAACCTGGCGCTGTTTCCGCGCTGGCTGGCGCAACCGGCCGCCGACTGGCCGGCGCGCAGCCTGCTCGCCGGTTTCGCGCGTTACGACGGCGCGCCGCCTTCAGCGGAACTGTGCGCACGGCTCGACGCCTACCTCGACGCCGGCGAGCCGCCGCTGGTGTTCGCGCTGGGCTCCTCGGTGGCGTTGATCGCCGGACAGTTCTGGCAGGAGGCGATCGCCGCGGCGCAGGCGCTGGGCCGGCGCGCCCTCCTGGTCACCGGCGAACCCTGGAGCACGCCGCTGCCGCCGGGCATCGCCGCCTTCGAGTACCTGCCGTACTCGCGCCTGTTCCCGCGCGCCGCGGCGGTGATCCACCAGGCCGGCATCGGCACGCTGGCGCAGGCGCTGGCCGCCGGCCGCCCGCAGCTGATCGTGCCTGCCGCTTTCGACCAGCCGGACAACGCGCGCCGCGCGCAGGCCCTGGGCGTGGCGCGCACGCTGCCGATCCGCAAGGCCACGGCGGCCCGGCTCGCGCATGAACTCGCCGCCCTGCTCGCCGACGCGCCGCTCGCCGCGCGGGCACGCCAGCTCGCCGCGCGACATGCCGGCGAGGACGGCGCGGCGGTGGCCGCCGAGGCGCTGATCGCCGCGTGCTGAGGCGGCGAGGTCGCAGCGATCGCGGTAGCCTCCGCCCATGGATTCCTGATCGCCGCCGCCGCGCTGCGCTCGCCGCCGGCGACGCGCTGGGCGCGCTGGACCGCGTCGCCCTGCGCGAGGATCCGCCGGCGCTGGCGCTGCGCGGCATCGCCATGGCGCAGCTCGGTGAACTCCCGCGCGCCCGCGAACTGCTGCGCCGCGCCGCGCGCGGCTTCGGTGCCGGCGAGGCGCTGTCGAGGGCGCGCTGCGTGGTCGCCGAGGCCGAGGTGGCGCTGGCGCTGCGCGAACTCGGCGGCGCATCGCGCGCCCTGGACGCCGCCGCCGCGCTGCTCGAGGCGCGCGGCGATCGCGCCAACGCCTTGCAGGCGCGGCTGATCGCGGCGCGCGGGCTGGTGCTGCTCGGCCGCCTCGCGCCAGCCGCGCAGTCGCTGGCGCGGCTCGATGCACACGGCCTGCCGCCCACGCTCGCGGCGGTGCTGGAGCTCACCCGCGCCGAACTCGCGCTGCGCGCGCTGCGCACCGGCGAGGCGCGCGGGCCCTGGCGCGCGCACATGCGGCGGCCGAACGCGCCGGCGTGCCCGCCCTGCGCGCCGAGGCGGCCGAGGCGCAGGCCGCGCTCGCGCGCCCCGCCGCGCGACGCCTGCACGCCGGGGGCGTGGCGGCCTTACACCTCGAAGACGTCGAAGCCCTGCTCGCCTCCGGCACCCTGGTGCTCGACGCCTGCCGCCACGGCCTGCAGGCCGGCAGCGTACGCGTGCCGCTGGCGCGCCGCCCGGTGCTGTTCGCACTGGCGCAGGCGCTGGCGCACGCCTGGCCCGGCGAGCTCGAGCGCGAAGCCCTGATCGCGCAGGCGTTCCGCATCCGCCGCGCCGACGAGACGCACCGCGCGCGCCTGCGCGTCGAGATCGGCCGCCTGCGCGCACTGGCCGCGCCGCTGGCGCGCATCGAGGCCACCGCGCGCGGTTACGCGCTCGCGCCGCGCGGCGCGCAGGAGGTCGCGGTCCTCGCCCCGCCGCTGGACGGCGCGCAGGCCTCGCTGCAGGCGCTGCTCGCCGATGGCGCGGCCTGGTCGACCTCGGC
>JADJPT010000009.1 GCA_016713125.1 Betaproteobacteria bacterium | reverse complement strand
GCCTGTTCAAAGGAGCCTTGCCGCAACAATCTTTCGTAGTGGTCACTACCCCGCTCTTCCTGCAGAACCTGATCAAGCTTTTCGTTAGGGCCGCCAAACCACGCGACGATCAACTCTTGCCTGAAGCGCAGCCATGCCGAATTCCTGTCGAGGACCAACGCGTGAAGTTCCGGATCGAGAGAGACGTAGTCGATGTTCTCCCGAATAGCAGACACCGATCTAGCAGAATCCCCGCCACTCGCCACCACCGCATCCCGTCCTGGCAGAGCTCTCAGATGCCAGAACCCTTCACTACGGAGATGGAAGAAGGGCAAATTCAGATTTGCGTGGTCCGTATCTACACGCACGGCATCAAACAATTTCGCATAGCGCTCAAGAAGCGCAGGTTCAAAACGGATTTGGTTTCGCTCAAGATCGCCTGCCTCCGCCAGTCCAAGGACGGCGAGCAGCATGCAGGGCTTGTGCGGGCGCGCCCGACCACCGACGCGGTTTGGATTCAGAGAACGAAATGCACGAAGGTACTGATCAAGATTGGGCATCTCTGGGATCTCCAGGCGGCGCTAATTCGCCTTGCTCGACCCGATCACGAACTTTGAGTTAGAGATCGGTGTACTTTTACTAGTACCCTTGGCTTTCTCGACCGGATACTTCTGGGCGTTCTCTTTAACTTCTCTGGAGTGCGCTCTCCAGAAGATCTATAGCTCAGCAAATCTGATAGCCGAATTAAGTGAGCAAGACATCCGCCATTTTCCTTCCGTGTGGCTGACTTCTCCCTCGGAAGAGAATGAAGCTGACGCGGGTCCGCAGATACCCACTGAAAATGTTTCCAGCAACTCTCCCGCTTCAATGCTAATAGAAGAAATTGCTAGATTCTTTGGCGTGTGAAACTGATCCCCGAGTCTCGATCAGGAAGCGAACTTTCTCAATCGATTGCGCAACTCGCTGAGTCCAATCGACGGAGGAAAGTTCTCAGCGTCACTCATATCTTGAAGATTTTCTCGTTGTGCCACTGTAGAAACTCTTTCCCAGGATGACTAGCGAATTCAGTGGGACGAAAGCTCAACTCTCTTCCATGATGAGCATAGTACTCACGGCCATTTTGCCACTCCTCCCTCAATCTCGGACTCACCTCAAGCCGCAATTCCGGAGTGATAGTCACGTGCCCGAGATCGAACAGCTTGTGCAGATCGGACCTTGGGAGAATTCCATTGCTCACCTATGCGGCCCATTCTCCGAGTACGGTTTGATGTGCGCAGCCTCAGCTTCCGGCAACGTCTTCTCACCGGTAACCGCGCAACGACCTTAAATGCTTGTAATCACCAAGACTCTAAATGCGCCCTGCCCGAGTCGTCCTCGCATCAGATAATCTGCGCCAAATCGACGCCCGCCCTCCTCAGCTACTTGGTGATTCGGCTCCTGGAGTCGATTTCTAGGCAACTGCGACTCATTGATGAGATTCCATAGGGCCGCTCCTTCTGAGGTGCTGGTCTCATAGCTCTTACCCTGAACTATGTTGCCGGACCAACTCTCGGGGACTGGAATCCAGCGCTCTCTTGGCCAGAAGAAAGGCTCCGCTAAAACGTTGCATCCGATTATCGGATCTACCGAGACATTCTCTCTGCGGTACCTTCAATACGGACACGCAATTCGTGAAACGAGACTCCGTTCTTCTGTTCAAACGCCTCCCACGCCCAAGAGGCCGGCAATGCAGGTAGCGAACGAAGTATCCACCTCAACTACCTTAGCAGTTCTGGGGGCTATGCAATTTGAAGAGAAACGGCTCTCCTGGCTGAAGTACGCGAAAGTTTCGGGTCCCGCTCGGTTGCCAAAAATTTACTTCGTCCGGCGCAAGTCCAGGCTAGATACTCGAATAAGATATCGTCTGTCACACCAATCCAGAACTTCAATTCGCCCCCGACAAGTTTCGCTGGCTGAGCATGACCTTCTGATACCAATGCAGCCCTGATCTTCGGATGTTGCTACTACGCCACCAACTGGGGCGCAAGCGACTCCTCTCGATCACCGCGGCCGGCCAGAAACGACGCCGCGGACAGTAACAACAAGTCCGCGGAATGGCGCCCGGCTAGCGTGTGCGAGGTCCGGCGCTCTTTTGAAATCGCAGCATTCGATAGACTTGGTAGATATCAGCGGTGTCGTTCGGATACCGTACTTCGTTCTTCGTCACGAAGAACGGCGTTTCCTTTCCATACTTCGTCGTTTTCACTTCGATAAGACGTTCCGCACCCGCTTTCCTCGAACGACCATATCGCAGCCCTCATAGTCCCCACGCACTCTGGATGTGTGCTCAATCTTTGCCGCTAGTCAAATCCCGCGCAGGAGGTACCAGCCGGGCCCGCTCATACTCGATCACGAACGGCTCACCGGCGGACCCTAGCGACCGATTGCGTGCCTCTCGTTCGATATGGTTGTGCCGACCCCGATCATCGTTCTTACAGCCTCGCCGACCTTCGGTGTACATGAGTCGGAATGGGCGCCTGGCGTGACAACACCGCAAGAATGTTGTCCACCTCTGGCACGGCCAGTAGGGCGATCCGCATCTGGGGATGCGATCTCCAACAAGTGGCGGCTGCCCGCCAGCCTTCTCCGCAAACACCTCGGCGAGGAAGAGCCTGATAGTTTGGTCGAGGCTAGCAGCCGTTAATGTAGGAAAGCCGCATCCAGGCAGCGCCGCATTAATGTTCGCGTGCTTGTACTCTACCGACTGCTTCAGAGCGCCCGCCAGCTTTGGGAACAAACTTTTGTCTGTGGGCAGACTTGTTGTACGCGACTCCGAGAAAGCTCGGCCGCCAACATCGCGAGGTTGTCCTCGACGATTGCCTCGACCTCCGCTCGGTTCCAATCGGCTCCAGACATCTCTGAATCCTAACTTATATGGTTGATCATCAAAACACGAAACGACCTGGATGCCCGCCACACACCAGAATCTCAATATAGACCACCGCGGTTTCCGTCCGGTTTGTATGCCGGTTTGTTGGCCTACGTCGGTTCAGCACCCGCTGAAACTCGCGCGCCGCCGACGCAAAAAACGTGTCGCCGCCGATTTCTGCGACACGTCCGCCTACCGGCTGACCGCGCACCGAAACCCGATATAGACCACCGCCGTCCCCGCCGGCTTCGTCGCCAGGTGGTCGGCGCGCATCTGCTCCACCCCGTACCACCACGACCCGCCGCGCGTGCGCTTCTCGCCGCCCTCCCCGCTGTCCACCCACTCCCAGGCGTTGCCGCCCATGTCGTGCAGGCCGTTGACGCCCGGCGGGCTGGCGCCGGCTTCGACGTGGCCGCGCCCGCGCAGGAGCTTTGCGCCGTGCGCGACGGGGCGCGCGCCCTGGCCGCAGCCTTCCAGGCAGTTGGCGCCCGCGGGACTGTCGCCCTGCGGGGTGGGGTAGGTGCGGCCGGTGACGAAGGGCGCGGGCGGCCGGGCGCGCCGCTCGGTGTAGGCGGCCTCCACCCATTCGCGGTCGGTCGGCAGGCGCTTGCCGGCCCAGCGGCAGTAGGCCTCGGCTTCGGCGTAGGTGAGGTGCACCGCGAGCTCGCGATCGCCGCCGGGCGTGCCGAACGGGGCGCGCCAGGTCCAGCCGGGCTTCTGCGTCCAGCCCGCCTCGTACACCTGCCCGCCGCCCTCGCGCTCGGCGCGCGTCAGCGTGCCGGTGGCCTCGGCGAACCGGCGGAACTGGCCGATGGTGACTTCGGTGCGGTCGATGGCGAAGCCGGAGATGGCTTGCATGGCGGCCGCGGTGGGGCCGGGTGCCGCGCCGGGGGCTTGTGCGAGGGCGAGGGTGGGAAGCAGCAGCAGGACGCCGTACCCGCCGATCGTGCAGCGGATGCACTCGACGAGTGTGGAGAGCACGTCCAGCCGCGCGCCTGCGGACGTGCCGGCGCGCGCATCCATGCGGGACTCGATCTCCTTCAGTGCCGCGCGATGGTCGGCTTGGGTTCGGATGGGTCTGATTTCCATGGCGGTTCCCTTATTAGCCCCAAAACGGGACCGATGCAACGCCGGGCCCGGCCCGTGCGCCCCATGCTGCGCCGCAAGGTTGCGCGGCCCCCGCCCGGCCCGGTACATTTCAATGGTCCAATCATTGAATTCCAGGCAACGTGTCCCCCAGCGCCATCAAGACCCAGCGCACCTTCGAGGCCGTCAGCGAGCGGATCCGCGCGCAGGTGCGCGCGGGCGCGCTGCGCGTAGGTGACCGCCTGCCCAACGAGCGCGAGCTGGCACGTACCTTCGCGGTCAGCCGGCACGCGGTGCGCGAGGCGCTGCGCTCGCTCGAGTCGATGGGCCTGGTCGAGCTGCGCAAGGGCGCCACCGGCGGCGCCTTCATCGCCGAGGGCCGGCCCGACGCGGTCTCCGACGTGATGCGCGGCATGTTCTACGTCGGCGGCATTTCCCTCGAGCAGCTCACCGAGGCGCGGCTGTGGATCGAATCGGTGGTGGTGCGCGTGGCCACCGGGCGGGCCGATGCCGCCGCCTTCGCCGCGCTGGAGGAGAACGTGCGCCTGGCCGAGGAGTACACGCTGGCCGGCCGCATGCCGGTCAAGACCCAGCTCAACATCGAGTTCCACAACCTGCTGGCCGCCACCACCGGCAACCCGGTGCTGATCATGACCATGAACGCCATGATGAACATCCTGCGCGAGTTCGTCGGCCAGGTGGGCTCGGTGATGGGCATGGACGTGATCCATTCGCGCCGCAGGCTGCTGCGCCACATGCACGCCGGCGACGCCGACAAGGCGGTGGCCGAGATGGAGAAGCACCTGAAGGTCCTGCACGCCCACTACCGCGAGGTGGCCGCGCGCCTGCAGCCGGCCGCCCCCGCGCGGGCCGCGAAACGCGCCGCGACCCCAGGCATGACGAGAACCGCCGCCAAACCAAAGAGGAGCAAGAGCAATGCCGCAAAGTGACACCGTCGAGCACATGGTCGACGCCGTCCGGCGCTTCGTGCGCGAGGTGCTGATCCCGGCCGAGCACCAGGTCGAGGAGGACGACGACATCCCGAAGCACATCACCGACGAGCTCGGCGCCCTGGGCCTGTTCGGCATGACCATCCCGGAGGAGTACGACGGCCTGGGCCTGTCGATGTACGAGGAGGCGCGCGTGGTGTTCGAGATCGGCTACGCCTCGCCGGTGTTCCGCTCCTGCTTCGGCACCAGCAACGGCGTGGGCACGCTGGGCATCCTTGCCGACGGCACCGAGGAGCAGCGCCGCAAGTACCTGCCGCGCATCGCCAAGGGACAGATGCTGGCCTCGTTCTGCCTGACCGAGCCCGACGCCGGCTCGGACGCCGCCGCGCTGGTGACCCGCGCCGTGCGCGAAGGCGAGGAGTACGTGATCAACGGCACCAAGCGCTTCACCACCAACTCGCCGCACGCCGGCGTGTTCACGGTGTTTGCGCGCACCGCGCCCAGGGAGGCCGGGCCGGCGGGCATCTCCGCCTTCCTGGTCGACCGCGACACGCCGGGCATCACGGTGGCCCCGCACTACAAGAAGATGGGTTTTCGCGGCTCGCACACCGCCGACGTGATCTTCGAGAACTGCCGTGTGCCGGCCGCGGCGCTGCTCGGCGGCCGCGAGGGCGTGGGCTTCAAGACGGCGATGAAATCGCTGGACCATGCGCGCCTGCACATGGCTGCGGTGGCCGTGGGCCTGGCCGAGCGCCTGATCGACGAGGGCGTGCGCTACGCCTCCGAACGGCGCCAGTTCGGCAAGCCGATCGCCGACTTCCAGATGATCCAGGCCATGCTGGCCGAGAGCGAGGCCGAGGCCTTCGCCGCACGCGCCATGGTCGAGAAGGCCTCGCGCGACAAGGACGCCGGCCTGCGCATCGTCAAGGAGTCGGCCTGCTGCAAGTTCTTCGCCACCGAGGCCATGTGGCGCATCGCCGACCGCGTGATGCAGATCCACGGCGGCTACGGCTACATCAAGGAGTACCCCATCGAGCGGCTGTTCCGCGATGCGCGCCTGCTGCGCATCTACGAGGGCACCAGCCAGATCCAGCAGATCATCATCGCGCGCGAAATGATGCGCGAAAAAGCGGCTTGACGACCGCACCCACGAGGAGACGAACCACCATGAGATCGACCCTGCTTCGCACCGCATCCGCCGCACTCCTGGCCCTGGCCGCCGGTTCGGCCATCGCCCAGGCCTACCCCAACAAGCCGCTGCGCTGGCTGATCCCCTTCTCGGCCGGCGGGCCCACCGACGTGCTGGCGCGCGCCATCGCCCCCAAGCTCGGCGAGGCCCTGGGCCAGGCCGTGGTGGTGGAGAACCGCGTCGGCGCCGGCGGCAGCCTGGCGATGGACGCCGTGGCCAAGGCCGCGCCCGACGGCTACACCATCGGCATGGGCCATACCGGCACGCAGGCCATCAACCCGCACATCTACGCCAAGCTGCCCTACGACCCGCTCAGGGATTTCGCGCCGATCACGCCGGTGGTCTCGTACGTGAACGTGCTGGTGGTGAACCCGAACGTGCCGGCAAGATCGGTGGCCGAACTGGTGGCCTATGCCAAGGCCAATCCCGACAAGGTGAGCTTCGCCTCGGGCGGCAAGGGCGCGACCAACCACCTGTCGGGCGAACTGCTCAAGGCGCTCACCGGGGCGCCGATGCTGCACGTGCCCTACAAGGGCAGTGCGCCGGCCCTGGTCGACGTGATCGCCGGCAACGCCACCGGCATGTTCGACATCCTGGTCACCAGCCTGCCGCAGATCCGCGCCGGCAAGGTGCGCGCGCTGGCGGTCACCAGCAGCAAGCGCAGCAGCCACGCGCCGGACATCCCCACCATGGTCGAGGCCGGCGTCACCGGCTACGGCGAGGCGGGCAGCGACCTGTGGTTCGGCGTGTTCGCCCCGGCCGGCACGCCGCGCGCGATCGTCGATCGCCTGAATGCCGAACTGGTCAAGGCGCTGCGCACGCCGGAAGTCAGCGAGCGCATCCGCCAGCAGGCCTACGACACCTGGACGCTCACCCCGGACGAGTTCGCCGCCTTCCTGCGCACCGATCACGCCAAGTGGGGGCAGGTGGTGAAGCTGTCCGGCTACAAGGCCGACTGAGGCACGATGGCCGGACCGCTGGAGGGCGTGCGCGTCCTCGACCTGACCAGCGTGGTGATGGGGCCGTACGCCACGCAGCTGCTGGGCGATTACGGCGCCGACGTGATCAAGGTCGATCCCCGAGGGCGACGTGATGCGCTTCTCGGGGCCGATGCGCAATCCGCGCATGGGCCACCTGTACCTGACCACCAACCGCAGCAAGCGCTCGGTGGTGATCGACCTGAAGCAGGCCGCCGGCCGCGAGGCGCTGTTGACGCTCGCCAGGGACGCCGACGTGCTGGTGTACAACATCCGCCCGCAGGCCATGGCGCGGCTGGGGCTGGCCTACGCGGACCTCCGCGCGGCCAACCCGCGCATCGTCTACGTGGGCGCGTTCGGCTTCAGCCAGCGCGGCCCGTACGCCGCGCGCCCGGCCTACGACGACCTGATCCAGGGCATGTCGGGCATCCCCTGGCTCACGCACCAGGCCGGGGCCGAGGTGCCGCGCTACGCGCCGATGATCCTCGCCGACCGCGTGATGGGCCTGCAGGTGGCCCTGGCGGTGTCCAGCGCCCTGGTGCATCGCGAGAAGACCGGGGTCGGCCAGCAGGTGGACGTGCCCATGTACGAGGGTCTGCTGTCGATCGTGCTGGGCGAGCACCTGGCCGGACGCCTGTTCCATCCGCCGCAGGGGCCGGAGGGCTACCAGCGCAGCCTGACGGGCAACCGGCGGCCTTTTCGCACCAGCGACGGTTACCTGTGCACGCTGATCTACAGCGACAAGCAGTGGCGTTCGTTTTTCGCGGCGATCGGCCAGCCCGAGCTGTTCACCGCCAACGCGCAGTTCTCCTCGCAGGGCGCGCGGGCGGCCAACATCGACGCGGTGTACGGCTACCTGGCGGGCGTGCTGGCCACGCGCACCACGGACGAATGGCTGGAACTGTTCGCGAAGGCCGACCTGCCCGCGGCGCGCATGCAGTCGATCGACGATGTGCTCGCCGACGAGCACCTTGCCGCCATCGGCTTCCTGAGGGAGGTCGAACACCCCAGCGAGGGGACGCTCACCGAGATCGGCGTGCCCACGGAATGGTCGGCGACGAAGCCGGAACTTACGCGCCACGCGCCGCGGCTTGGCGAGCACACCATCGAGGTGCTGCGCGAGGCGGGCTTTGCGCAGGCGGCGATCGAGGAACTGCTGCGCAGCGGCGCGGCCGGCGCGGCCTGAGGGCTGCCCCTGCCTTCAATGCATGGCAGCAATTTCCCCTGCAGGCCGCAGCTGACAAGGACTTTCCAGAAAAAGTGGCAGCAATCGGGATTGCGCGCCGCCACTACTCCTTGGCGATCCCCCGCTCGATCTCCTCGACCGTGCGGCGCAGCTCGTGCCACAGGCGCGGCTGGCCGTGCGCGGCGAAGGCCTGGATCAGCGAGCGGTAGTACCACAGCGTGCCTTCGCGGCCGGTGGTGAAGCGCGGCCACAGGGCCTCGCCCATTTCGCGGTAGTCCTCGAGGATGCTGCGCGCGTTGTAGAGCTTGTCGGCCATCGACACCAGGATCGCGCCGGGCGGCTTGTGCGCCACCTCGGCGATGTACTTCTCCTTCCGCGCGAACCACCTGGCGTGGTCGCGGCTCTTCTGTTCCTCCGGGTCGCCGTCGGTGCAGGCGATGACAATCTCCTCGACGCGCGCGCCGAAGCGCCGGCCGATCTCGTCGGCCTCCATCTTGTGCGCCTGGTCCTCGAGGGCGTCGTGCAGCAGCGCGGCGATCGCCTCGTCCTCGTCGCCGCCGTGCTCAAGCACGATGGCGGCCACGCCGATCAGGTGCGAGACGTAGGGGATCTCGCCGCCCTTGCGGAACTGGTCCTCGTGCAGCTCGGCCGCCCAGACCAGGGCGTCGCGGAAACGTTTGCCTACGGCTGCCATGTTCGCTCCGGGGGTGATGCCAGGGTGCAGACTGCAGTTTAACCGCCGGCCGGCAGGAGAAATGCGTCCGATTTCCTGCTAATCTTGCGGCATGGCACATCACACCAACAGCGGATTCTTCTTCGGCATGCTGATCCCGGTCTTCCTGGTGGTCGCGGCGGTACGCGTGGCACTGGAAGGCACCGCGGGCGTGCTGACGCTGGACACCGCGCTCTACACCGTGGGCATCACCATCGTCGCCACCATCATCGAGGCACGCATGCGGCGCGTGCCCAAGAAGAAGCGGCTCGACGAGCGCTGAGCGGCCGCCCGGCCGCGGGGCGCCACGCCCTCAGGCCAACAGCCGCGCCAGCTCCCCGCTGGCGATCAGCTTCTGCAGCTCGCCCGCCCCGCCCACCAGCGCGCCCTTCACGAACACCATCGGGAAGGTGGGCCAGCCGCTCCACATCTTGAGCGCATTGCGGCGTCGCCACTGCGAGAGGTAGCCGCCGTACTCCAGGTAGGCGTGCTCCACCCCGGCCTCGCGCAGCAGGCGCCGCGCCTTCTTCGGAAACGGATTCACGCGCATGCCGACCACCACCACGGCATGAGCGGCGATCGCCGCCTCCACCTCGCGCACGATGTCGGCGTGCAGGCCGGCGACGCGCTCGCGGATCGCCGGGTGGAGGTGGGCTTCGTCGAGGACCTTGCGTGGCATGACGGTTCCTTCAGCGCTTGCCGCGCATGATGCGCGGGCGCGTGGCCGGGCCTTTCAGCTCGACCATGTTGCCGTCGAGGTCGTGGAAGTAGATCGAGGGGCCGTAGCCTTCGGCGCCGTAGCGGTCCTTGGGCTGGTCGGGGACGATGCCGTAGCGCGCCAGGCGCCGCGCGAAGGCGGCCGGATCCAGCGCGCCCGCACGCACGGCGAAATGGTCGAGGTTGGCGCCCGCGCCCTTGCTGCCGCGCCCCCTGCCGCCCGGCACCAGGTCGAGCAGCGACTCGCCGATGCGCAGCTGCACGATGCGCGGGGTCTGCAGCTGGCGCTCGACCTTGGCGCCCAGCACGTGCCTGTAGAAGGCGATGCTGGCGGCCAGGTCCTTCACGCGCAGCACCAGGTGGTCGATGCCGAGCACGGTGTTGGGCGCCACGCCCTTGCGTTTCACGCCTGCCATACCCCGTAGCCCTCCTCGCGCAAGCCGATCGCCAGTTCCACTTCCATCTCCTGTGCCGCCCGGTAAGGCATGGGATTGTAGACGGCATACAGGCGCGGCAGCAGACGCAGGCCGTACTGGTGCGCATAGCGGTTCGATTTCACGCCCTTGCGGTGGTTGGCGAAGCGCTGCTCGGGCGTGAGCCCGGTCATGCCCACGTAGACGCAGGGCTTGGTGACGTCGTAATCCGGGTTGGCGCGGCGGAACTTCGCCTCCTGCAGGACCTCCGGGCTGAGCTCGATCACGTACACCGAGTGCCGGTGGCGCGGCGCGGCGGAACGTGCCTTGACCGCGGTGCCGGCCTTGCGCGGTTTGCGCGCCTTCGCCTTGCCGGGCTGCTTCGCCTTGTTCGCCTTGTTCGCCTTGCCCGCGCTCGCCATCGCGCCAGACTAGCGCGCCACCGTACACCGCGCAACGGCCCGGTGATAGGCTTGCGGCAAGGAGATCGCCCATGGACTGGAACAAGGAATACGAGCTCGGCATCCCGGAACTCGACGCGCAGCACCGTCAGCTGCTGGAGTGCCTGGAGAAGCTGGAAGCGGCCGAAGACGAGAAGGCCGGCGAACTGGCGGTGTACTTCGTGCTGACGCAGCTCGATGCGTATTCGCGCGTGTGCTTCGTGGTGGAGGAGATCCTGATGCGCCTGTTCGACTATCCGGGCCTGGCCGCGCACGCCAAGGAACACGCCGACTTCGCCGCCCGGCTGATCGCGCTCGAGCAGAGCGAGCTGCGCCACGAGGTGCACGGCGAGACGCGCAAGTTCCTGCACGACTGGCTGGCGCAGCACATCGGCGTGAGCGACCGGCGCTTCGCCCGCTTCCTGCTCGACGCCGGGGCGATCTCGCCGGACTGAACGCGCCGCCTGCCGGCCCGGCGCGCTGCCCGGCTCACATCGCCGGGGCGAGTTGGCTCACGGCAGCAGCACCACCTTGGCGGCGGCCGTGCGGCCCTCGTGCAGGTCGCGAAAGGCTTGCGCCCCCTCGGACAGCGGCCGCTCCTCCACCCAGGCCAGGTCGCCGAACGCGCCTTCGTGCAGGGCCAGGGCCGCGGCGCGCAGGTCCGCCGTCGAATAGGTGTAGGTGCCGATCAGCGTGATCTCGGCCAGGGTGAGCTTGCGCATGTCGATCTCGCTCGCCCAGTCCATCAGGCCGATGTGCATCACCACGCCGCCGGCTTGACCGCCGCCAGCGCCGAGGCGCGCGTGGCCTTGCCGCCGACCGCATCGATGACCAGGTCCATGCTGTTGTCGGCGGGGGCGTGCGCGGCGTTCGCCTGCAGCGGATCGTAGGTGGCCACCTGCGCGGCCTTCTCCAGCGAGGCGCGCCGCAACGCATTGGTTTCCGACACCGTCACGTGGCGCACGCCGTAGCTCTTCAGCAGCAACGCGGAGAGCATGCCGATCGCCCCGCCGCCCAGCACCAGCACCCGGCACTCGGGCAGCGGGCGCACCAGTGCGCGCATTGCCACGTTGAGGGCGTGCACGGCGGTGGCGGCGGGCTCGGTGAGCGCCGCGGCGCGCACGCTCATGTCCTGCGGGATGTCGATCACGCTGGCCGCGGCGGTGCTCACGCGCTCGGCGAAGCCGCCGGCGCGCGTCATGCCGATCATGGTGCGATTGGCGCACAGGTTGTCGCGACCCTGCTTGCAGTACTCGCAGTGCCCGCAGGTGATCAGCGGATTGACGGTCACGCGCCGGCCCTTGCCCGGCCCCTCGAGGATGCGCCCGGCCAGCGCGTGGCCCAGGATCAGGGGCGGATTCCGGCGCGGGTCGTGGCCATGGTAGGCGTGCATGTCCGAGCCGCAGATGCCCACGGCATCGACTTCGATCAGCACGTCACCCGCACCGAACTGCGGCTCGGGCTCTTCGCGGTAGGTGACTTCGTTGGGATTGGTATAGACGAGTGCCTTCATCGGCGGATCCTCAGTTGGCCTTCAAGCCGGCTTCCCGGACGATGGGGGGCCATTTCGCGAGGTCGGACTTCACCAGTGCGGCCAGCGCCTCCGGCGATCCGCCGACGGGTTCATCCCCGAGGGTCAGCAGCCTTTCGCGCAGTTCAGGGGTCTTCAGGGCCTGGTTCATCGCCGCGTTCAGCTTTTCGATGGCGGCCTGGGGCGTGCCGGCCGGCGCAAACAGGCCGAACCACGGACTGGTCTCGAACCCCTTGACGCCCGCCTCGTCGAAGGTCGGGAGTTGCGGGAAGGCGGCGGAGCGCTGCTTGCCCGTGGTGGCGATCGCCCTGACCTTGCCGCCCTTCAGGACCGGCAGGACCACCGGGATGTGGTTGATCGAGAAGCCGACCTCGGCGGCGGCGAGCGCAACCAGCGCCTGCGACCCGCCGGCATAGGGAATGTGGACGAACTTCCCGCCCACGCTGCCGCGGTACAGCTCTGCAGCCAGGTGCGGAAACGTCCCGGCACCGTTGCTGGCGTAGCTCAGGCGGTCACCCTGGCTGCGCACCAGCGCCTCGAACTCCTTCATTCCCGTCACCGGGGACGTGGCAGGCACCACGAGCACCAGAGGGCCGCTCGTCAGCTGCCCCACCGGCGCGAAGCTGCGCACCGGGTCATAGGTCAGGCCGGGATACAGGTTGGGCGAGAAGACATGCGTCGCCGCGCCGCCGACCAGCAGCGTGTGTCCGTCCGCCTCCGCCCGGGCCACGGCCGCAGCACCGATGGTGCCGCCCGCGCCCGGCCTGTTCTCGACGATCACGCGCACGTTCATGCTCGCGCCCATCCGGTCCGCCACCAGCCGTCCGATCACGTCCACGACTCCGCCGGGCGGAAACGGGACCACCAGGACGACGGGCTTGGTCGGGAAGGCGACGGCGGGTACGGCCACCATGAGCAACGCCAGGAGGCAGAGCAGACGGCGCGACAACTGCATCACATTGCTTGCGATCATTGCAGACCTCTTCGGACTTGTGTGCATGTGGATGGGATACGGCGGAATCACTTGCCCAATTGCATGCCGGGCTGCGGCGCGCGGGAAGGCGCCATCCGGGAATTCAAGGACGAGCGCATCGACCAGACCAGCAGTTCATGCGTGAGCTCGGTGCGCTTTTCCGCGTAGTCCCGCGATGACCAGAGGTTGCGGGTTTCCCCCGGATCGGCCTTCAGGTCGAACAACTCCCCGTCGGGCTCGCCGAGGTAGTACACCAGCTTCCAATCCTGGTCGCGACGCATGACCATGTACTCGGCACCGGTCTGGATGTGGTCCCTCGCAAGTTCGGCGTAGGCCGCATCGCGGATCGATGGCGCCTTGCCATCCAGGACCGGCCACAGCGATCGCGCCTCCCAGTTCGCGGGGATCGGCACCCCGGCCGACTGCAGGATCGTCGGGGCCACGTCCATCAGCTGCACCAGGCTGTCGCTGCGGCCGCCGGCGGGAATTTTGCCGGGCGCCCAGGCAATGAGGGGCACGCGCTCCACGGTGTCGTACATGGTCCACTTCTGGATATGCCCGTGATCGCCCAGGGCGTCGGCATGATCCGAGGAGAAGATCACCACCGCGTTGTCCAGATAGCCCTTGCGCTCGAGCACCTGCATGATCTCGCCGAGCTTCTCGTCGATCATGGTCACGTTCGCCGCGTAATGGCGGCGCAGCCGCAGCAGGTCCTCGCGCGAAGGCCGATGCTGCCAGGCGATCGAGTCGAAATTGTTGCGGATCATGTTGTCGCGCAACACGCCCTGCGCGCGCGGCTGCAGCGCCTCCTCGTCCTCGGTGAACGTCGGCACCGGGATGTCGGCGTTCTCGTAGCGCTTCAGGTGGGCGGGCGTGGGATCGTAGGGCGGATGCGGACCCGGGAAGCCGATCTGCAGGAACAGTGGCGTGGTGGCCTTGCGCTCCTCCAGCCACCACAGCACGTGGTCGCCGATGAAGTTGTCCGAATGCAGCGCGTCGGGGAGGTCCCACGGGAATGCGCCCAACGCCGTCTTGTAGGCGCGCAGGTCGGCGGCGGACCGGGTGTAGCGCGAGGGCTTCTTCAGCTTGTGCGCGTGCAGCGCCTTGTCCCATTCGTCGTAGAACGCGCGATCATGCTCGTCGAGGAACAGCGGGCGATCCTTGTTCTCGACGACGAAGCGCTGGTGGAAGCCGCCCAGGTCATCGTAGGGATTGATGTGCATCTTGCCGATGTTCACGCAGTGGTAGCCGGAAGACGCCAGCCACTGGACCCAGGTCGGCCGCCAGGGCTGGAAATTCTTGAACACGCCGGCGGCGTGCGGATACATGCCCGTGAACAGGCTGGCGCGGGAAGCGACGCACACCGGCGAGGTGACGAAGCAGTTGGTGAACGCGAACCCCTCGCGGACCATGCGGTCGAGGTTGGGCGTGTGCATCCAGGACGCGCCGAGCGCGTTGATGGTGTCGGCGCGCTGCTGGTCGGTGATGATCAGGATGATGTTCGGTTGTGAGTTCATGGGTGCGGGTCGCTTTGCTGTGCTTGATGGATTGGTGTCGAGCAGTCGGCTTCAGCCGGCGGAAAACCCGCCATCTACAAAGATGGTCTGGCCGGTGACGTAATCCGAGGCGCGGCTGGCGAGGAAGATCGCCGTGCCGCGCAGGTCGGCGAGCTCGCCGTTGCGGCCGATGAAGGTGCGCTCGGCGTTGGCCTGCCATTTCTGCGGGTCGTTCACCACCGGCGCGGTCAGCGCGGTGGGGAAGAACCCGGGGGCGATGGCATTGGCATTCACCCCGTGGCGCGACCAGGCCTCGGCCTGCGCGCGGGTGAGCTGCATGATCCCGCCTTTGGTGGCGCCGTAGGGCGCGCCGTTGGTGAAGGCGCGCACCGACTGCAGCGAGGCGATGTTGATGATGCGGCCCCAGCCCCTGGCAAGCATGGCGGGCGCAAGCTTCTGGGCGAGGAAGAACGGGGCGTCGAGGTTGAGCTTCACCGTCGCGTCCCAGTCCGCCTCGCTGATCTCGGCCATCGGCTTGCGCGGGTTCATGCCGGCGGCGCTCACCAGGATGTCGGGTTCGCCGAACGCCCGCCCGGCCTCGCGGGCGCATTCGCCCAGGGCGACGCGGTCGGACAGGTCGCAGGGCAGGACCATGGCGCGCCCGCCGACGAGCTCGATCTCGCGCTGCGCCTCCGCAAGGGGCTCCCTGCGGCGTGCGACCAGCACCACCGCCGCACCGGCCATGGCCAGGGCGAGGGCGATCTCGCGGCCGATTCCGGAGTTGGCCCCGGTGACCAGGGCCACCCGGCCCTCCAGCCCGAACAGGGTTTGCAGGCTCATGCGTGCTCCGCCTCAGGCCTCGACCGGCGTGCCGCGATCGAAGCGCTCGCCGGGGAAGTACTTGTCCATGCGGTCGTCGGCGGTGCGCGCGTGCGCTTCCATGCCTTCCAGGCGCGAGATGCGCGCGGTGACCTGGGCGATCTCGCGGTTGGCCTCGCGCGTCATGCGCTGCCAGGTCAGCGTCTTCATGAACTTGTGCACCGACAGCCCACCCGAGTAGCGCGCCGCGCCCTTGGTGGGCAGGATGTGGTTGGGGCCGGAGGTCTTGTCGCCATAGGCCACGGTGGTCTCCTCGCCGAGGAACAGCGAGCCGTAGCAGGTCAGGCGCGCCAGCCACCAGTCGAGGTCGCGCGCGTGCACCTCCAGGTGTTCCGAGGCGTAGCGGTCCGACACCGCGGCGAGTTCCTCGCGGCTGTCGCACAGGATGACTTCGCCGTAGTCGCGCCAGGCCGCGCCGGCCGCGTCGCGCGCGGTGGGCGGCAGCCTGTCCACGTACTGCGGCACCAGTTCCATGACCTGCTGCGCCAGCGGGTGCGAAGTGGTGAACAGCCAGGCCGGCGATTCGTGGCCGTGCTCGGCCTGGCCGACCAGGTCGGAGGCGACGATGTGCGGGTCGGCCGAGTCGTCGGCGATGATCGCCACCTCGGAGGGCCCGGCGAACACGTCGATGCCGACCTTGCCGAACAGCGTGCGCTTGGCCTCGGCGACGAACTTGTTGCCCGGTCCGACCACCACGTCGGCGGCCTGGCCGGTGAACAGGCCGAGCGCCAGCGTGGCGATCGCCTGCACGCCGCCCAGCGTCATGATCACGTCTGCGCCGGCCACCTGCATGGCGTACAGCACCTGCGGATGCACGCCCTCGCCCTTGTACGGCGTGGAGCAGGCGATGACCGTGGGCACGCCGGCGGCCTTGGCGGTGGCGATGCTCATGTAGGCCGAGGCGATGTGCGCATAGCGCCCGGTGGGCACGTAGCAGCCGGCCACGTTGACCGGCACCAGGCGCTGGCCGGCGGTCAGGCCCGGCGCCACCTCGGTGGAGAATTCGCGCACCGATTCGCGCTGCGCAAGCGCAAAGCGGCGCACGCGCTCCGCGGCGAACTCGATGTCGCGCTTGATGCACTCGGCCATGCCACGCGTGCGGCGTTCCATCTCCTCGCGTGTGACGAGGATCTCGCCGCTCCAGCCGTCGAGCTTGAGCGCGTACTCGCGCACCGCCGCCTCGCCGCGCGCCTCGATCTGCGCGAGCATGTCCTCGACCACCTTGCGCGCGTTGCCGGTCTCGGTTTCCGGCGTCTTGCCGGCCTTCTTCAGGTATTCGGTGCCCATGCCTGCCTCGGTATCGGTTTCGTGTACGTGTTCAGCCCTGCGGCCGGTAGAACGGCTTGTCGCCGGCGATGGTCAGGCGATCCATGACGCGCCGGTAGCCCGGGTAGTCGTTGACCGCGATGTGCTGGGTGGAACGGTTGTCCCACAGCGCCAGCGAACCGGCGCGCCAGCGAAAGCGGATCTGGAACTCCGGGCGCTGGCTGTGGCGGTTGAGGAAGTCGAGCAGCGGCGCGCTCTCCTCCTCGGTCATGTCCTCGAAGCGGATCGCGTACACCCAGTTCACGAACAGGATGCTGCGGCCGTTCTCCGGATGCGTGCGCACGCATGGGTGGGCGGTCTCGCGCTCGGCGATCTCGCTGACGTTGATGCGCATGCCCTTGAGGTCGTCGTCGGCATAGGTGCCCTTGGGCCCGTACGAACGCCGCGCGCTGTGCATGACCCTGAGCTTCTCTAGCGTGCGCTGCATGCCCGGCGAAAGCGCGTCGAAGGCCAGCATCTGGTTGGTCCAGATGGTGTCGCCGCCCACCGCCGGCGACTCGCGGCTGTACAGGCAGGTGCCCAGCACCGGCGCCTCGGAGAAGGTCATGTCGGTGTGCCAGCGGCCGCCGAAGTTCTGCTTCTTGGTTTCCTGGCGCTCGCGCACGATGCGCATCATCTCCGGATGGCCTTCGAGCGGCTGGATGAAGGGCGTCTCGGCCAGCGCGCCGAACTGGCGCGCGAAGGCGATCTGCTGCGCGGGCGTCAGCGTCTGGTCGCGGAAGAACAGCACGCAGTAGTCGGCCAGCGCGCGCCTGAGTTCGGCCATCACCTCGGCCCCGAGCGGCTGCGAGGCGTCGACGCCGGAGATCTCCGCGCCGCCGGCGCCGCACAGCAGGTTGACCGTGAAGTGCCGATAGGGTTGCAGGTCCTGGGCTTGCGAACTCATGCCGCCTCCGTTCAGGGCGTTGTGTTGCCTTGTGACGATGAAAAAATGAAAGCGCTTTCATACAGACTATTCCCACCGCTCCCGGTCTGTCAATTTGCAGCGCAGCAAAGAGTGGGGCGCAGGGATGAGAGCGCTCTCATGGTGCTATGCTTGGAGCATGCCGCGCAAAGCTTCCGCCCGCCTCGACGACGTCGCCCGCTCGGCCGGCGTGTCGCTGTCGACCGCCTCGCGCGCGATCTCGGAGCCCGGACTGGTGCACCCGGACACGCGCGAGCGCGTGCAGCGCGCGGTGGCCATGCTCGGCTACGTGCCGCACGGCGCGGCGCGCGCGCTGGCCTCGCGCCGCTCGCGCACCCTGGGTGCCGTGGTGCCCACGCTGGACAACCCGATCTTCGCCAGTTCCACCCAGGCGCTGCAGCGCACGCTGGCCGCGGCCGGCTACACCCTGCTGCTGGCCAGCCACGAGTACGACCCCGAGGCCGAACTGGCGGTGACGCGCGCCCTGGTCGAGCGCGGCGTGGACGGCCTGGTGCTGGTGGGCAGCGACCATTCGCCGGAACTGGCGCGCTTCCTCGCGCAGTCCAACGTGCCCTTCGAACTGACCTGGACGCTGGACCCGGCCGGCCACCACCATTGCGTGGGCTTCTCCAACCGGCTGGCCTCGATACGGATGGCCCAGCACCTGCTCGACCTGGGACACCGCGAGATCGCGGTGCTGTCGGGCTACACGGCCAACAACGACCGCGCGCGCGAGCGCGTGGCCAGGGTGCGCGAGGCGCTGGCCGGGCGCGGCATCCCGCTGCCGGAAGCGCGCGTGGTCGAAACCGCCTTCTCGGTGGCGCGCGGGCGCGCCGCGCTGCGCGGGCTGCTCGAGCAGGACCCGAAGCTCACGGCGGTGATCTGCGGCAACGACATCCTCGCGCTGGGCGCCCTGCTCGAATGCGCGGCGCGCGGCCTGGCCGTGCCGGCGGATTTTTCGGTGGCCGGCTTCGACGACATCGAACTGGCCGCCGAGGTCTCGCCGGCGCTGACCACGGTGCGCATCCCCACGGCGCGCATCGGCCAGCGCGCCGGCGAGCGCCTGCTGGCGCGGCTGGCGGGCAAGCGCGTGGCCAAGGCCGAGGAGGTGCCCGTGGAACTGATGCTGCGCGCGAGCACCGGGCCGGTGCCCGCGGGCGCGGCACGCCGCGGCGCGAAACGCGCGCCGGTGAATCCCGTCCGGACCGCGGCGCGCAAGCCCCGGCGCTGAGCCGGCGTGCGACGGCGGCGCGCTCCGCCTGTTCCGCCCGCTCCGCGGACTCCGTTACTCCTTTACCCCGTTACTCCGAGATGCGGTTGCGGCCCGCGGACTTGGCGCGGTACAGCGCCTGGTCGGCCGCCTTGATCGCTTCGTAGGGCGTGAGGTAGCCGTCTTCGGCGACCTTGTGCGCCAGGCCGATGCTCACGGTGACCGAGAGCAGCTTCTGCGCGGCGCCCTGCGCCTCGTCCGCCGCGCGCTGCTGCGCGCCCTGCCTGGCGTCCTGCGGGCGCGTCTGCGCGCGCACCGCCATGCGGTAGGTTTCGATCGAGGCGCGGATCGCCTCCAGGTGCGGCAGCGCATCCTCGGTCTGCAGGCCGTCGAACAGCACGCAGAACTCCTCGCCGCCGTAACGGAAGGCGCGCCCGCCGCCGCCCACCGTGGCCAGGCGCGCGGCCACCAGGCGCAGCACCTGGTCGCCGACATCGTGGCCGTGCGTGTCGTTGAATTTCTTGAAGTGGTCGACGTCGACCATGGCCACCGCATAGGCCGCGCCCAGCGCATGCAGGCGCTCCTCCAGCGCGCGCCGGCTGGGCAGGCCGGTGAGCTCGTCGCGGAACGCCAGTCGATGCGATTCCTGCATCACCGCCAGCAGCAGCACCAGGCCGGTGGCCGACAGGAACAGCGCCCAGATGCCGGGCGAGGAGGCCCACTCGCAGGCGAGGAACAGGCCGACGACGGCGCAGGCCAGGCCGGCGTCCAGCGGCCGCACGTGGGTGCGCGCGCCGCGCGGCCAGGCGCGCCAGACCGCGGCCACGAAGGCCGCCGCGAAGGCGATGCGCCCGACCAGCGGCGTGGGCGGGCTGCGCAGCGCCCAGTGCTCGAGCAGCGCATAGCCGCGCCGCCCGGACCCGGCGGCCGCGAACCAGGTGGCCAGCACCAGTTCGACGGGCACCACGGCCATCCAGCGGTTGTCGCGGCGAAAGCGCACGCCTCGCTCGGGCAGGGCAAAGGCGGCCAGCGCGTTCAGGGGCACCAGCACGGCCATGGCGGTGTAGGCGGCCAGCGCCGAGAAGCCGGCCGGTCCGCGCGCCAGCTCGACGCCGGCCCAGCCCAGCAGCAGCGAGACGGCCAGCACCGCGGCGCGGCCGCGGTTGAACCACATCGCCACCGCGCTGGCCAGCGCCAGCGCCAGGCCCGGCCCCAGCACCTGCAGGCCGGCGAGCGAGGCCGGCAGGGAGGGCGCGTAGGCCGCGCACAGGGCGGCCACCAGCAGCAGCGCCAGCGGCGGCAGGATGACTTCGTCGGGCAGCGCGCGGCGCAGCGCGCGCAGGCCGCCGGCTTCGATCGCCTCGGGCGGAGGCGCGGCGCCGGCGCGGCTACCGCGGTTACTGCTGCTGGCGCGCGGTCGGCGCACGCCCGGCAACTCAGGCCCCGAGCTCGTCGGCTTTGAAGCCCACGTCGGCGACCTTGCCGCGCTGGGCGCGGCGGCCGTCGTAATCCCTGAGCTCCTTCCTGCCCAGGTCCACCGTGGTGCGCTTGCCGCGCTTCACGCCGGACACCTGCAGCTTCGCTCCGTCGGTGACCGCCACCGACGCCAGCGTCAGGCCCTTCTCGGGCAGCGCGATCAGCTGCACGCCCAGGCCGCCGTTCGGGCGCAGCGGCACCTCGTCGAGCAGGAACACCAGCAGGCGCGCATCCGAGGACAAGGCCGCCACGCGCGGCACGGCCGCATCGGGGAAGCGCGGCACCGGCACCGGCGGGCGCGCGCGCGCGCCCTCGGCCGGCTTCATGAACTCCTTGCCGGCCTTCATGCGCGTGACCATGTCCTTCATCTGCGCCATGAAGCCGTGGCCGGCGGTGGTGGACAGCAGCAGCATGGAGTCCATGGCGCCCACGCCCATCCAGACGATGTCGTCGCCGGCCGCGTTCACCAGGCTGTTGACCGGTGCGCCGTCGCCGCGCCCGGAAGGCAGGCCGGCGGCCTCCAGCGTCCAGGTCTTGCCCGAACTGCCGAGGAACACCACCTGGTCGGTGGTCTTGCACTCGGCCGATTGCAGCAGCCCGTCGCCGTCCTTGAAGCTCACCGTGGACAGGTCGATGCCGTGGCCGCCGCGGCCGCGCACCCAGCCCTTCTTCGACAGGATCACGGTGATCGGTTCCTCGACCACGGTGCGCTCGATCGTCGCGCGCTCGTCGGGCTTGATCAGGGTGCGCCGGTCGTCGCCGTACTTCTTCGCGTCCTCCTCGAGCTCCTTGACCACCAGGTTGCGCAGCTTGCGGTCCGAGTCGAGCACGGCGCGGTGCTCTTCGCACTCCCTGACCAGCGCCTTCTTCTCGTCGTTGAGCTTGACGCCGTCCAGGCGCGTGAGCTGGCCCAGGCGCAGGTTGACGATGTCCTCGGACTGGATCTCGGAGAAGCCCCACTTCTGCTGCAGCTTGAGCCGCGCCTCGGCCTGGTCCTCGCAGGAACGGATCAGCTTGATGATCTCGTCGATCTTGACGAAGGCCATCAGCCGGCCATCGACGATGTGCAGGCGCGCCTCGGCCTTGTCGAGGCGGAACTGCGTGCGCCGCTTGACGGTGGCGATGCGGAACTCGGTCCACTCGCGCAGCACGTCGGCGATGCTCTTGGTGTCGGGCAGGCCGTCGAGGCCCAGCCAGGTGAGGTTCAGCGCGTAGCGCGACTCCAGCCCGGTGTGCACCAGCAGGGCCTTCATCATCTCCTCGGGGTCCTGGCGCGAGGAGCGCGGCTCGATGACGATGCGCATCCTGGCCTTGCGGTCGGACTCGTCGCGCACCGTCTCGACGATGTCGAGGATGAACTGCTTGAGGCGCTTCTGCTCCTGGGTGACGTCCTTCTTGCCGGCGGCCGGGCGCGGATTGACCAGCGCCTCGATCTCCTCGAGCACCTGGCGGCACGACACCCCGTGCGGCAGTTCGTCGACGATGATGCGCCACTGGCCGCGGGCGAGCTGCTCGACGTGCCAGCGGGCGCGCAGAGTGATCGAGCCGCGACCGCTCTCGTAGGCCTGGCGGATCTCGGCCGGCGGCGAGATGATCTGCCCGCCGCCCGGGAAGTCGGGGCCGGGCAGGATGGCCAGCACCTCGTCGACCGTGGCCTTCGGGTTGCGGATCAGCAGCGCGGCGGCCAGCGCGACTTCGCGCAGGTTGTGCGGCGGGATGCGCGTCGAAAAACCGACCGGGATGCCGAACGAGCCGTTCAGCAGGCCGAAGGGCATGCGCGCCGGCAGCAGTTGCGGCTCGTCGAACTTGCCGTCGTAGTTCTTGATGAAATCGACCGTGCCCTCGCCGATCTCGGCGAGCATCAGCTCGGCGTAGCGCGACAGCCTGGCCTCGGTGTAGCGGTAGGCGGCGGCCGAGTCGCCGTCGCGCGAGCCGAAGTTGCCCTGGCCGTCGATCAGCGGATAGCGCATCGAGAACGGCTGCGCAAGGTGCACCAGCGCGTCGTAGGTCGAGGAGTCGCCGTGCGGGTGGTACTTGCCCAGCACCTCGCCGACGTAGCGCGCGCACTTGGCGTAGCCCTGCGCGTTGGTGTCGCCCATCGCGTACAGGATGCGGCGCTGCACCGGCTTCAGGCCGTCGGCCACCTCGGGCAGGGCGCGCGACTTCACCGTCGAGACGGCGTAGCCCAGGTAGGCCTGCGAGGCGTGCTTCTCGATCGGCTGCGCGTCCTCGCCGTCGTCCTGGTTGAAGAGATCGAGCGTCTGTATGTCGTCCATCGTGTCTTCCTAGATCCGGCCCGCTACTGCGGCGAGTCGGTGGTATCGGTGTCGAACAGCGAAAGCTGCTTGTCGGCCAGCAGCACCGCATACTCCGCCGCGGCCTTGGCCGCCGAGAGCGTGGCCGCCTCGCCCTTGCGTCCCGCGGCTTCCCACAGGTACTTCAGCGCGTTGTCCGCGTCGAGCTGCACCTTGGCGAGCTTCTCCTTGCCCAGCCACAGCACATGGCTGCGGTTGTAGCCGCGCTCCCAGATCGCCTTTTTCCTGGTGGCTTTGCGTGCCATTTTTCAGATGTCCGCCTCCACGGTCTTCCAGTGCTCGCGCATCCAGTTGCGGCGGCCCTCCGCCTCGCCGGAGTCCATCAGCAGCTCGAAGGTCAGGCGCACCTTCTCGATCTGCGCGCCGTCGAGCTGCATGCGCACCAGGCGCCGCGAATCCGGATTCATGCCGGTTTCCCACAGCTGCTCGGGGCTCATCTCGCCCAGGCCCTTGAAGCGCGAGATCTCCCAGCTGCCCTCGCGCACCTTCTCCTTGCGCAGCAGGTCGAGGGCCTCTTCGAGCTCGTCCTCGTCCAGGCAGTACACGCGCCGCGCCGGCCTGCCCTTGCCCTGCGAGGGCACCTCGACCTTGAACAGCGGCGCCTGCGCCACGTAGATGCGGCCGTTCTCGACGAGCTTCGGCGCGTGCATGAAGAAGAAGGTCAGCAGCAGCGCCTGGATGTGCCCGCCGTCGACGTCGGCATCGGTCATCAGGATCAGCTTGCCGTAGCGGATGCCCGACAGGTCGGGATTGTCGTCCATGCCGTGCGGGTCGCAGCCGATGGCGGTGGCGATGGCCTGCAGTTCCTTGTTGGCCAGCACCGTGCGCGCGTCCTTGGACATGGTGTTCAGCACCTTGCCGCGCAGCGGCAGGATGGCCTGCGTGTCCTTGTCGCGCGCCTCCTTGGCCGAGCCGCCGGCGGAATCGCCCTCGACCAGGAACAGTTCGTTGCGCGAGGTGTCATCCGAGGCACAGTCGACCAGCTTGCCGGGCAGCGTGGCCACGCCCGAGGATTTCTTGCGCTCGAACTTCTTGCCCTTGGCAAGGCGCGTGTTGGCCTGCTCGATGGCCAGCTCGACGATCTTCTTGCCGTCCTCGGGATGCTGGTTCAGCCACAGTTCGTAGGCGTCCTTCACGCACAGGTCGACCAGCTTGGTGGCGTGCCGGGTGGTGAGCTTTTCCTTGGTCTGGCCGTGGAACTGCGTGCGCACGATGCGCGCCGAGAGCGTGAAGCAGGCACGGCTCCAGACGTCCTCGGCGATCAGCTTGACGCCCTTGGGCGTCAGGCCGCGCGTCTCCATGAAGGCGCGGATGGCCTCGAAGATGCCGTTGCGGAAGCCCACCTCGTGGGTGCCGTGCGAGCGCGTCGGGATCAGGTTGACGTGGCTGTCGGCGAAGGTCTCGCCGTCGGGCACGAAACCGATCGCCCACTCGGCGCCCTCGCCGGGCTGGATGTCGGTCAGGTCGGCGGCGGATTTCTCGTCGAAGTACTTCTCGCCGGAGAACAGCGGCGCGACCAGTTCGCGGCCCTGCAGCATGAATTCGAAGTACTGCGCCATGCCGCGCTCGTAAAGCCAGGTCTTTTCCTCCCTGCCCTCGACGCGCAGCACCGTGGTCAGGCCGGGCAGCAGGTAGGCCTTGGAGCGCACGATGTGCTCGAGTTCGAGCATCGGGATCTGCGGGCTGTCGAAGTACTTCACGTCCGGCCAGCAGCGCACCACGGTGCCGGTGTTGCGGCGTTCCTTGAGCTTCTCGCTCTTCAGCTTCTGCACCAGCTCGCCGCCTTCGAAGGCGATGCTGTGGCGCTGCCCGTCGCGGTACACGTCGACTTCCAGGCGGGTGGACAGCGCGTTGGTCACCGCCACGCCCACGCCGTGCAGGCCGCCGGAGATGTGATAGACCGAGTCGCTGGCCTTGGCGAACTTGCCGCCGGCGTGCAGCATGGTGAAGGCCATCTCGACCGCCGGCTTCTTCTCCTCCGGATGGATGTCGACCGGGATGCCGCGGCCCTCGTCCTCGACTTCGACCGAGCCGTCCTTGTGGACGCTGACGGTGATGCGCTTGCCGAAGCCGGCCAGGGCCTCGTCGACCGCGTTGTCGATGACTTCCTGCACGATGTGCAGGGGATGGATGGTGTGCGTGTACATGCCGGGCATGCGGCGCACGGGTTCCAGGCCTTTCAGGGCCTGGATGGATGAAGCGTCGTAGGTGGCTTTCTTGGACATTGCCTAAGTGCTTGAATATGCTGATCGGGCGCTATCGCTAGTGATCGCTTACCCGCAAAAAACACTAGATATTGTAGGCGATAGCCCGTTCCGGCCCAAAACACCCCCGCAACGCGGGCTGCCGCGCCGCCCGCAACGGAACCAAGCCGCACATCGATTGCCCAACCGGAACAATCCGTTCGATCGACAGAAAACCACGCAGGAATCCGCATGACTCCCACGCCCGTGCTTCCCGAAACAACCCGCCGCGACCGGCCGCGCCGCCGCTTCGTGCTCGGCGGCCTGGCCCTCGCGGCGGGCGCCGTTTCCCCCGGCCTGCTGCGGGCGCAGGCCACGGCGCCCACGCCGCGCATGAGCGAAGGCCCGTTCTATCCCGACCGCCTGCCGGAAGAACGCGACGCCGACCTCACGCGCCTGGCCGGGCGCAGCGCGCGCGCCGCGGGCACGCTGATGGTGCTGTCGGGACGCGTGCTCGACACGCGCGGCCGGCCGCTGGCCGGGGCGCAGCTCGAGGTCTGGCAGGCCAACACGCATGGCCGCTACCTGCACAGCGCAGACCGCGAGTCCTCGGGGCCGCTGGATCCGAACTTCCAGGGCTACGCCGCGCTGCGCACCGATGCCGAGGGACGCTGTCGCATCCTCACCGTGCGGCCCGGCCGCTACCCCGGACGCACGCCGCACCTGCATTTCAACGCCCTGCAGGGCGGACAGCAGCTCACCACGCAGATGTTCTTCGCCGACGAACCGCACAACGAACGCGACGGGCTGTACCGCAGCCTCGATGCCGCGGCGCGCCGCGCGCTCACCGCGCGGCCGGAGGGCAGCCGGGACGGCGCGCTGGCCCTGGCCTGGGACATCGTGCTGCCGGGCTGAACCTGCGCTGTCCGGGCGTGGCCACAGGTTCGCCGCTTTCCGGCGCCGGGTGGCGGCAAGGCGGCGGATTGTGTCAGCAGGACAGCGGCGCGGCCTCCATGCCCGGCGCATAGGCGCGCAGCGCGCGGCCCTCGCGCAGGCGCGCGAACCAGTCCGGATTGGCGAGCAGCGCGCGCGCCAGCGACACGGCCTGCGCCCCGCCATGCGCCAGCGCCGCGTCGCAGTCCTCGCCGCTGTGCAGGCCGCCGTTGGCGATCAGCGCGCAATCCGGCACGGCCTCGCGCACCGTGCGCGCCAGCGTTTCGCCCCACGGCTCGGCGCGCAGCGCGCGGCGCGTGGTGACGTGCAGCACGTCGGCGCCGGCCGCCACCAGCGCACGCGCGATCGCCTCGATCTCGGCGCGCCCGCCCGGCGGCTGGTAACGATAGTCGTCCATCTTGTACAGCGAAAGGTTCCAGGACAGCAGGCCGTCGGGCATGGCCTCGCGCACCGCGCGCAGCACGGCCAGCGGCACGCGCAGGCGCGCCTCCAGGTGGCCCAGCGCGGACTCGGACAGGAAGCCGTCCAGCAGATAGCCTCGCGCGCCGTGCAGTTCAACGCCATCGAAGCCCGCGGCGCGCGCGCGCCGTGCGGCGTCCGCGAAGCCGCGCACCAGCGCCTCGATGTCGCTGGCGCCGGCCGCGCGCACCGGCGCTTCGGCGTACGGCCGTTGCGTCTGCCAGGCCAGGCCCATCGCGCGCGCCTCGGTGGGACCCAGCGCGCAGGCGTGCAGCCCGGGCTCGGCCAGCCGCCCGGCGTGCTGCAGCTGCATCAGCACCGGCCGGCCCGCGGCATGCACCGCGCCGGCAATGCGCGCCCAGGCCCGGGCCTGGCGCGCGTCGGCGATGCCGGGCTGGCGGAAGTACGCGCGGCTGTGCGCCGCGTCGGTGTAAACGGCTTCGGTGATCACCAGGCCGACGCCGGACCGCGCGTAACCGGCGTAGTAGTCGGCCATGGCCTGGGTGGGCAGGCCGTCCTCGTCGGCCTGCATGCGCGACATGGGCGCCAGCACGATGCGGTTGGCCAGCCGCAGCGCGCCCAGCGTGCCGGCCTGCAGGTGGGCGGCCGTCATCAGCGCCGCGGCCGGCCGCTGACCGCCACCGAGGCGCCGAGCTGCTCGGCCGCGCGCTTGAGCCGCGCGAGCATGCGCGCGACCATGGCTTTCTCGCCCACGTCGGGCCGGTTGACCGAGGTGTTCAATGCCGCGATGACGCGGCCCTGCGGATCGAACACCGGCACCGACAGGCCGGTGATGTGTTCCTGCATCTCGCCGACCACGAAGGAATGGCCCTTGGCGCGATCGGCCGCGACAATGCGTCGCAGCCTGTCCGGATCGACCACCGTGCGCGCCGTGTAGGCGCGCAGTTCGCTTCGCGCTGCTCGACGCGCTCGAAGTAGCCGGCGAGCTGCGCCGGGCCCAGCCGCCCAGCAGCACGCGCCCCATCGAGTTGCAGTAGGCCGGCAGGCGCGAACCCACGGTCACGCCGGTGTTCAGGATGCGGTGCACCGGGATGCGCAGCACGTAGACGATCTCGGTGTCGTCGAGCATCGACAGGCTGCAGGTTTCGCCGACGTCCTCCACCAGACGCTCGAGGATGGGCTCGGAGAACGATCACAGCGGCATGGAGGACAGGTAGGCATAGCCCAGCGAGAGCACCTTGGGCGAGAGCACGAAGTGCCGCCCGTCCTGCGAGGCATAGCCGAGATCCTGCAGGGTGAGCAGGTAGCGCCGCGCGCCGGCGCGCGTGAGCCCGGTGCGCTCGGCCACCTGCGACAGGGTCAGCGCGCTGGCGTCCTCGCCGAAAGCGCGGATCACCGCCAGGCCCTTGGCGAAGGCGCCGATGAAATGCCGGCCCTGGCCGGCGGCCTCTTCGCGCGACGCCCGATCCTCGGCCGCATCGGCGCCGGCCGGCACGGCGGGCGGCGTGTCCGGGGTCCTGCGTGCGAGGGCGACCTGTGGCGCTGCAGACGCGCGCCTGGGCGGCGCCTTCACGCGCCGTGGCGGCGCGGGCCGGTCCGGCGGGCTCATGCGGCACGCTCGATCAGTGCATCGGCCACCAGGGTCTGCGCTTCGCTCTCGCCGACGAACACCGGGTTCAGGTCCGCCGAGGCGATCGCGCCTTGCGCATCGGCCACCAGCTCGCCCAGCGCCACCGCCAGCCGGCACAGCGCACCCAGTGCCACCGGCGCTTCGCCGCGCACCCCGGCCAGCAGCGGCCAGATGCGCAGGCCGCGCAGCCTGTCCAGCACCTCCCGCTCGTCGAACGGCGCCAGCAGCAGCGCCACGTCGCCCAGCGCTTCGACGTAGGTGCCGCCGTCGCCGACCAGCACCGTCGCGCCGTAGCCCGGCAGCCAGCGCGCGCCGACCACCAGTTCGCGCCGGCCGCGCGCACGCTGCGCGACCAGCACCGCGGCGTCGCGCGCCTGCAGCGCGGCGAGCCTGGCGAACATTTCGGCGGCCAGGACGCGCACCTGCGCCCCGCCCTCGACGCCCACGCGTACCAGCCCGTGTTCGGTCTTGTGCGGCACGTCCGGCGAGCAGCCCTTGACCACCAGGTCGCCGCCCAGCGCCTGCGCGGCGCTCGCGGCCTCGTCAGCGCTGGCGCAGAGGCGATGCGGCACCACCGGGATGCCGCGCGCGGCCAGCACCGCCAGGCTCGCGGCCTCGGAGAGGAAATTCCCGGCGCCGGCCGGTAGCGCGACCGGCCGCGCGGCGGACGGCACCGCCGCGCGGCGCGCGCGCAGCTCGGCGTGGCGCATGAACTGGCCCAACGCGGCCATGCCGTCCACGTCGCTCGAAGGTCACCAGGCCCTGCGCGAAACACCGCGCGCGTCGACTCCAGCGGGCTGGCGATGACCAGCGGCTTGCCGGTGCGCGCGGCGAACTGCGCGGCATCGCGCGCGCGAAGCGCGGCACGTCATAGCCCTTGCCCGACATGGGCAGGCTGATGAAATACGCGTCGGCCGCGTCGCGCCCGGCGATCACCGGCAGGATGGCGCCGAACAGGCCGCTGTCGGTGAGCAGGGCCGCGGTCAGGTCGACCGGATTGGCCACCGCGGCGAACTCGGGCAGCACGCGACGCAACGCCGCCTGGGTGTCGGCGTCGAACGGGGCCATGTCCAGGCCATGGTGCGCGGCGGCGTCGGCCGCCATCACGCAGGAGGCGCCTGAATTGGAGATAGCCACCACGCGCCGGCCGGCCGGCTGCCAGTCGCGCAGATAGAGTTCGGCGGCATTGCACAGTGCGCGCATGTCCGGCACGCGCCAGATGCCGAGCTTGTCGAAGAAGGCGTCGACCACGCGGTCTTCGGTGGCCAGCGCCCCGGTGTGCGAACTGGCCGCGGCCTGGCCGCGCTCGGACACGCCGGCCTTGAGCGCCACGATGGGCACGCCGCGGCGGCGAGCGATCGCGGGGGGCGCGCCAGCGCTTCGGGATCGGGCAGCGATTCGAGATACAGCAGGATCAGCTTCACGCCGGGGTCGAGCGCGACCGCGGCGGCGAAGTCGGCCACCGTGAGGTCGGCCTCGTTGCCGGTGGCATGCGAGTGGCGCACGCCCAGGCCGCGCGCACGCAGGAAGGCATACGGCACCACGCTCATGGCCCCGGATTGCGAGACCACGGCAATCGGCCCGTCCGCGGGCGGCACCTCGCCGATCAGCGTGGCGAAGCTGGCGATCGCGCCCAGGCCGAAATTCACCACGCCCTGCGTGTTCGGACCGACCAGGCGCATGCCGGCGGCGCGCGCCGCCGCCAGCATCTCGCCCTGCGCGGCCTTGCCGGCCGCGTCCGTCTCGCCGAAGCCCGAACTCATGACCACGGCCACGCGCACGCCGCGCGCCGCGCAGGCGGCCACCGCCTCGACCGCGGCGCGACCCGGCACGGCGACGATGGCGAGGTCCGGCGCCTCGGGCAGCGCGGCGAGGTCGGCATAGGCCTTCAGGCCCTGCACTTCGCCGCGGCCCGGATTGACCGGATAGATGGCGCCCGCATAGCCGTGACGCAGCATGCACTTGATCGGCCGCCCGCCGATCTTCTCCGGATTGTCGGAAGCGCCGATCACCGCGATGGAGCGCGGGTACAGCGCGGCCTGCAGCCCCGCGTCGAGCAGCGTGTCCTCCAGCGGCGCGTTCACGCGCAAGCCCTCATGCCCGGCCTCTCATTCCCATCTCGGTTCGCGCTTCTCGCGGTAGGCGGCCATGGCTTCGTGGAAGTCGGCCGACGCCAGGCCCTGCTTCTGCTGGCCGATATAGTAATCGTTGGCTTCCTGCCAATCCGCGGCCAGCGTGAGGTTCATGGTGCGGCGCGTGGCGCGCACGCCCCAGGACGCGGCCGCCAGCGTGCGCTCGACCAGCGCCGCGAATTCCTCGTCGCGGGTCTCGTCGGCGACCAGGGCCGAGACCAGGCCGATGCGCCGCGCCTCGACGCCGTCGATGGAGTCGCCCCAGATCGCCAGTTCCTTGGCGCGCCCCATGCCGACGAACTTCGCCAGCCGCCAGACCGACAGGCCGGGGATCAGGCCTTCGCGCCCCGCGGGCAGGCCGATCTGCGTGGTCGGCGTGGCCACGCGCAGGTCGCAGGCCAGGCCCAGCTGCACGCCGGAGCCCAGCGCGTAGCCGTGCATCAGGCAGATCGAGATCTTGTCCATGGTCTCGATCATGCGCATGCACTCTTCCCACAGCGCGAAGTTGCGATGGTCGATGCCGCCCGAGGACAGCTCCTTCAGGTCGATGCCGGCACAGAACGCGCGGCCGTTGCCGCGGATCACCAGCACGCGCACGCCGTCGTCGGCCGCGGCGTGCGACAGGGCCGCGCGCAGGTCCCATTTGACCGGATAGTTGCAGGCGTTCAGCACCTGCGGCCGGTTCAGCGTGATGGTGGCGACGCGCTCGCGGGTTTCGTAGCTCAGATGCGGGAACTCGAGGCGCATCGGCTCAGTCCAGTTTCGCGCCGGAGCGCTCGACCACGTCCTTCCATTTCTTCGACTCGGCGGCCATGAAGGCGGCGAACTGCTCGGGCCGGTCGGCGACGATGCTGACGCCCAGCCGGGTCAGGTTCTCGCTGACCTTGGGGTCGCGCAGCGCCTTGACGATCTCGGTGTTCAGCTTGTCGATCACCGGACGCGGCACCGCGACCGGCGCGACGAAGCCGAACCAGGCGGTGACGTTGAAGCCACTCAGCCCGGCGCCGTCCAGGGTCGGCATGCCCGGCGCGAGCGGATGGGCGGCAAGGCTGGTCAGCGCCAGGCCCTTGACCTTGCCGCTCTCGGCCAGCTTGATCGCGGTGGGCATGTTGTCGAACATCATCTGCACCTGGCCGCCGAGCAGGTCCTTCAACGCGGGCGCGCTGCCCTTGTAGGGCACGTGCGTGATCTGCACGTTGGCCATCATGCGGAACAGTTTGCCGGACAGGTGGCCGGTGGTGCCGGTGCCCATCGAGGCGAAGTTCAGCTTGCCTGGTTGGCGCGCGCCAGCGCGATCAGCTCCTGCACGCTGGCGGCCTGCACGGAAGGATGCACGATCAGCATGTTGGGCACGCTGCCGGCGTTGGTGATCGGCGCGAAGTCGCGCTCGGCGTCGTACTGCAGGTCCTTGTACAGCCATTTGTTGATGGCCAGCAGGCTGATGGGCGCGGTCAGCAGGGTGTAGCCGTCGGGCGCCGACTTGGCCACGAAGGTGGCGCCGAGATTGCCGCCGGCACCAGGCTTGTTCTCGATCACCACGGGCTGGCCCACCGATTCGGTCATGCGCGCCGCGACCGCGCGCGCGATGATGTCGTTGGTGCCCCCCGGTGCATAGGGCACCACGAAGGTGATCTGGCGCGCGGGGAAGGACTGCGCCTGGGCGAGGGCGCCGTGGGCGGCGAGCGTGGCGGCGAGGATCAGTTTCACGAGTTTCGACGACATGGGGACCTCCTGCATGGGCGGGTTGGTACTGCGATTGGCGATGCGGACGGTTGCGTGGTTCAACTGGTGCGTGCGTAATTGATTTCGGTGATCACGTTGAGCACCGCCTGGCGGCGCTCGACGCGGACCGCATGCAAGGCGCGCGCCAGCGCGGCCGGCACCTCGGCCGGATCGTCGACGCGCTCGCCGTAGCCGCCGCAGGCCTCGACCAGCTTCTCGTAGTCCGGCGAAGGCTCGAGCGTGGAGAACGGCGGCTCTTCCTCGGCCGCGGCGGCGCCCTGCGGATAGAGCGAGAGCGTGGAGCGGTGCACCGCCCCCCAGCGGCGGTTGTTGAACACCACCGTCAGCACCGGCAGGTCCTGCGCGCGCGAAACGAAATGGAAGGGCGTGGGATTGCCGAACATGTAGGTGCCGTCGCCCACGGCGGCGATGCAGGTGGACTCGACGCGCCAGCCTGGCGCCCAGGGCCGCGCCCATCGCCCAGCCCAGCCCGCCGGCCGGGCTGTGCGAAGTAGGTGTTGTGCCGCGTCACCGTGAGTTCCTCCAGCACCAGCGAGTACTCGTTGAACACCAGCGTGTCCTGGTCCCTGACCCGGTCGATGCAGTGCGTGACCCAGCGGTTGGACATGCTGGCCGGCGGCGTGTCGGCCATGCGCGCGGACTGCGCACGCAACGCCGCGGCACGCGCGCGCCGCTCTTCGGCGCCCGGCGCCACCGCCGCCGGCAACAGTCCGGAGAGGATGGCGGCGGCATCGCCGGTGACCGCCAGGTCGGCGCGAAAGCCGCGCATCGGATAGCGTGCGTACAACGGGTCCGCGCCCAGATGCACGATCTTCGCTTCGGGCCGAGGCGCGGCGTGTTCGGGGATCCACGGCACGTCGCAATCGAGCACGAACACCGCGTCGGCGTCCTTGAGCAGCGCAGCCGGGTCGTAGCCGCAGTGCATGGGGTGGTCGGTGGGCAGGCTGGCGAATCGCGGCCGGTATTGCACCACCGGAACGGCGTGGCGCTCGGCGAAGCGCGCCAGCGCATCCCACGCGGCGGCGCTGCGTCCGGCGTCGGCAGTGATCAGCAGCGGACGCCGCGCCGCGGCGAGGATCGCGGCGGCGCGCGCCAGAGCCTGCGGATCCGGGTGCGGCTCGCTGGCCGCGGCCAGCGTGGTCTGCGTGGCGTTCGTGCCGGCCGCGCAGTCCATGGCCAGCACCTCGCGCGGCAGCACCAGGTAGACCGGCCCCTTGGGCGTGCTCTGCGCCAGCGCCAGCGCGCGATCCACCACGCTCTCGAGTTGTTCGGGATGGCGCAGCTCATAGTCCCATTTCATGAACTCGCGCACCATGCCGGCCTGGTCGAACTGCTCCTGTGCCCAGTTGATGTAGTTGTTGCGCGCACCGGGCACGCGTGATTCGGTCCACGGCGTGCGCCCGGCGGTGAACAGCATCGGAACGTTCTGCCGGTAGGCGTTGAACAGCCCGCACACGGCGTTGGCCGTGCCCAGCCCCACGTGCACCATCACCGCCTGCGCGCGGCCGGTGAGCAGCCTGTAACCGTAGGCCATGCCCACGGCGACGTTCTCGTGCGGCACCAGCAGCGGACGCGGCACGCGCGCGCCGCTGCGCCGGGCGCGCGCGTAAGCCTCGATCAGCGGCGGGAAATCGGTGCCGGCGTTGCCGAACAGCACGTCCACGCCGCGCGCGGCGAGCTGCTCCAGATAGGCCTCGGCCACCGAACGCACCTGCAGGTCGCGCTTCATGCCAGCACCGCCGTGGCGCGGATCTCGATCAGCGCGTCCTTGCGGATCAGCCCGGCGACCAGCACGCCGGTGGCGGCAGGATAGGGCGCGCCGCCGAACACCTCGCGGCGCACGCGGCCGGTCTTCTCGTAGCCCTCGAAGGTGGTGACGTAGTCCACGGTCTCGACCAGGTTGCCGAAGCCCGCACCGGCGGCCTGCAGCACCGGCAGCAGCTTCTCGAAATAGATGTAGCGCGTCTGCGCGGCGATATCGCCGACCCCGACCACCTGTCCGTCGGGGCCGGCGGCGGTCATGCCGGAGACGAACAGCAGATTGCCGGCGCGCACCGCGGCCGAGTAGGTGAGCTTGTCGGTCCAGCCGCCCGGGGGGGTTACGGCTTCGTAGCTGCGCATTGCATCTCCATTGTGTTCATGCCTTCGGCCTGCGCCGCAGCAAGTAGTCGTGAAAGCCCTCGGCCACCACCTCGCCGGCGCCGTTCTCCAGGTGCAGGCGAAATCGCAGCCGCCCGGCCGAAGCCCCGGGCTGGGATTGCAGCTGCTCGACGGTGAACACCGGGCGCACGCTCTCGCCGATCAGCACGGCCTTGGTATGGCGCAGGCCCTGCTCGAGGAAGGCGACCATGGCATCGCGCAGCCGCGCCGACAGCGGCGTGGCGCCCAGCGCGCAGACCGAGGCGAGCAGCAGGCCGTGCGCGACGCGCGCGCCGAAGCGCGAGGCGCGCGCGTAGTCCTCGTCGTAGTGGATGGGGTGTGCGTCGCCGGTCAGTTGCGCGAACTGCGCGAAGGCGGCGGCGTCGAGCAGGTGCAGCGCACCCGCGTAGCGCTGCCCCGGCGCGAAGTCCTCGAACCACAGCTGGTCCGCCTGCATGCCGGCGTCCGGCGCAGCCGCCCGTTCCAATCTCAGCCGTCCGTGCGCAGCGTGGCCGAACCGACCAGCGCCGTCTGCTCGCCGACCCGGGCGGCCAATGTCCCGTCGTCGGCCAGTTCGCCGACGAAGGCGTCGCCCGGACAGACCGGGCCCACCCACTTGGTGCGCAGCCGACCGCGGTACAGCCAGTGCTCGCCGTGGCGGCGCGCGCCGAGCTCGGCCACGAAGGCCGTCATGTGCGGGCCGTGCAGCAGCGTGCCGCGAAAGCCGCGCTTCAGGGCGTAATCGTGGTCGTAGTGGACGATGTCGTTGTCGCCGTTGATGCGTCCGTAGCGGTCTATCATTTCCTGCGTGATCGGGATGCTGCGTTCCATGCTCTGCCTCCTCACTCCGGGACGTGGAAAGTGTTGTCCAGCCGGGCCAGCAGCTGCCCGTCGCCGCGGCGGAACTCCTCCTGCCAGCGCACGTAGCGGCGGCCCTTCTTCTCGAACTTGTCGACCACGCGACCGGTGGCCACCACTTCGGTGGCTTCGTCGGCCCACACCGGGTGGTGGAACTCCATGTCGACCTCGGCCATCACGATTCCCTGGATGGGCGGATAGGTGCGGTAGATCGCGCAGGTCATGTAGGGCAGCAGCACGTTGGGCGCGGCGGCCTGGCGCCCGCCGACGCGGTACAGGTTGCGGTCGGCGTCGCATCGAAGTACTTCTCGACGATCTCCGGTGTGATGGTGAAGCGCGTCGCGCCGAGGTCCTGCCTATCGCGAAGGCGGCGTAGGGGGTGCCGGGCGTGCTGTCTTCGCGCGGCTTGATTTCGCTGGGCCGGGTCATGCGTTCTCCCGTCGGTTGCCGTGTCGGTTGAAATATCCGCGGTGGCATGCGTTGTGCGCAATGCGCACATAACATCTTGTATGCGAACAATTCTGTGGCGCGGCCCACACCGCGGTCAACGCCGCGCGCGAAACTTCGGGGCGCATTGCGCACATGTCGCCTTGACACCCCAAAGCACGGTTCCGACAATGCGCCCTCCCTTCCAAAGCATCGACTACCGTGACCGACGCCGCACATCCCGAACTCCCACCTGCGCGCGGCCCGGCCCGCGTCGAACGCCCCGTGGGCCCCGCGGATTTTCGCAATCTGGTGCAGATGTTTCGCGCGCGCGTGCGCCAGTTCGGCGATGCGCCCCTGCTGCACACGCCCGCGACCCGCGGCTGGCAGGCGACCAGCTGGAACCAGATGGACGCACTGGTGGCCAGGGTGGCCGCGGGCTTGCGCGCGCACGGCGTCAGGCGCGGCGACCGCGTCGCGCTGATCGCCGAGAATCGCCTCGAGTGGTATGCCACCGACCTCGCCGTGCTGACGCTGGGCGCGATCACGGTCCCGGGCTACACCACTTCCACGGCGGAGGACTGGCTGTACCTGCTGGAGGACAGCGGCGCGCGCGTGGCGCTGGCGTCGGGCGACGTCTGGCAGCGCATGGCGCGCGCCGAGGCGCAATTTCGCCAACGGCTCGATGCGCTGGTGCTGTTCGATGGCGGCGGTCCGGCCTGGGCGCGGGACTGGCAGGGCCTGCAGTGCGAGGCGGTACCCGCCGACTTCGACGCCGACGCCGAAGCCTCGCAGCCCGACGACACGGCGTGCATCATCTACACCTCGGGCACCGGCGGGAAGCCGCGCGGCGTGCAGACCACGCACCGCAACATCCTCTCCAACTGCCTGGGCGCCGGGATCCACCTGGCCGGTTACGGCATGGACGGCATACGCTTCCTGTCCTTCCTGCCGCTTTCGCACACCTACGAGCACACGGCGGGCTTCCATTTCCCGATCTCGCTGGGTGCCCAGATTTTCGTATCACGCGGCACCGACCACCTGGCGGTGGAAATGCAGACGGCGCGCCCTACGGTGATGACCGCGGTGCCACGCTTCTGCGAGGTCATGTACCAGCGCATCCGCGCGGCGCTGGCGCGCGAGTCGCGCATCAAGCGCGCGCTGTTCGCGATGGCGCTGCGCACCGGGACACGCAGGCTGTACGGCCCGCCGCCCGGCCTGCTCGACCGCATTCTCGACCGCATCGCCGAGGTCACCGTGCGCGCCAAGGTCCGGCGCCGCTTCGGCGGCGAACTGCGCTGCATGCTGTCGGCGGGAGCGCCGATCGCCCCGGAGATCACCATCTTCTTCACCTCGCTGGGCATACGGTTGCATCAGGCCTACGGCCAGACCGAATGCGCTCCGGGCATCACCATGAACCCACCGGGCGACATCCGCCCGGGCAGTGTCGGCCCCGCGATGGCCGGCATGGAGGTGCGCATCGCCGCGGACGGCGAGATCCTGGTGCGCGGCCCCAGCGTGATGAAAGGCTACTGGAACGACCCGCAGGCAACCGCCGCGGCGCTGGCGGACGGCTGGCTGCACACCGGTGATGTCGGCGTGCTGGATGCCGACGGCCAGTTGCGCATCACCGACAGGATGCGAGATTTCATCAAGACCGCGGGCGGGGAGATGGTCGCGCCGCAGGCCGTCGAGCAGGTGCTCGGCCTGCAGCCGGCGGTCGGGCAGGCACTGGTGTGCGGCAATGCGCGCCCCTATCTCACGGCGCTGATCGTGCCGCACGAGGAACTGCTCGCCGAGCAGGCGGCTGGCCGGCGCAGCGCCGCGGCCGTGCAGGCCAGCGTCGAGCAGGCCGTGGCCGAAGCCAACCACGCCCTGCCGGCGCACATGCGCGTGCGCCGCTTCGCGCTGATGGAGAAGCCTTTCGACATCGATTCCGGGACGCTGACGCCGACCCTGAAGATACGCCGCCGCATCGTCGAGCAAGCCTGCGCCGCGCGCATCGACGCGCTGTATGCACGCGGCTGAGACGGCCAGCGAACCGGCCGGCACGCCACCGCGGCCCGAGTTCCGCCTGTTCGAGGGCATGGACGCGGCCCTGGTCTCGGGGCTGCTCGCGAGCATGTCCATGCACGAAGTGGCAGCCGGGGAAGTGATCGTGCGAGAAGGCGAAGCCAATCGCTGGCTCTACCTGGTCGAGGCGGGGGAGATCGGCATCTGGCGCGGGCATGAGCATGCCGGGGAACGGCTGCGACTGGCCACGCTGAAGGCCGGAGACAGCTTCGGCGAGATGTCGGTGCTCAATGGCGATCCGGTCAGCGCCACCCTGGCGGCCGACAACGCCGTGGTGCTGCGGCGCGTGGCCTGGGACGAACTGCCCGACACGCACGGCGTGCGCGAACTGGTGGCACGCAACCTGGCGCGTGTGGTGGTGGATCGGCTCTCGAACGCCAACGACGCCGTGCTCGCCCGACACCTCGAGCGCATGCAGAGCATGCAGGTGCAGTTGTCGATCTCGGTGTTTCTGACCAAGACCCTGGTGGGCCTGGCCTTGTACATCTTCCTGCTGCCGCTGGTCGCCGTGGTGAAGCCATACCTGCCCTCGGACAGCCTGATCTCGTTCTTCTTCATCCTGACCTACCTGCTGATCTCGATGATGATCGTGCGCGAAAGCGCACTCGAGCCGCGCGAGTACGGCGTGACGATCGCGGGCTGGCGGCATGCGGTCTGGCGCGGCGCCCTGCTGACGCTGCCGGCGATGGCGCTGGTGTTCGCGCTGAAGGCCGGGCTGGTGCTCTGGAAACCGGACGAGTACGCGCTTTTCGAGCCCGGACGCGGCCTCGGCAACGACGGCGCATTCGCCCCCGGCACCTGGCTGGCGATCGTCCTGGTGTACCTGGTGCTCTCCTTCGCGCAGGAGTTCATACGCTGCGCTATCCAGGGCTCGCTGTCGGTGTTCTACCGCGTCACCGGTGTCTCCGACGCCTGGAAATCGATACTGGTGGCCAACGTGGTGTTCGCGGCCCTGCACACGCATCTGTCGAACTTCTTCGCCCTGATCGTGTTCGTGCCCGGCCTGTTCTGGGGCTGGTTGTACCAGCGCGAACGCTCGTTCATCTCCCTGGCCGTCTCGCACGCCCTGCTGGGCGTGTGGGGGCTGTTCGTGCTCGGCTTCCCCTACTGAGCTTCTCCGCTCCGGCCGGGAGCACACTGCCCGGCCTCGCGCAGGGCGTTCTCCCACCCGGTGCGCACCCGCGCACAGACTTCGGCCACGAACTGCTCACCCTCGGCGCCGATGTCGGCCACGCGGAACGGTTCGCCGATAGCGATCACCAGGCGCGGCCGCCGCAGGCGCAGGACATCGCGCCATTCGAGTTCCGCAAAACCGGCAAGCGCCACCGGATGCACCCGCATCTCGCGCGAGCAGGCGGCCAGATGGGCGACACCCGCGTGCACGGTGTACTCGCGCGAGCGACCGATCGCCCCGGTCGGGCAGATGACCAGTCCCGGCGGCTGTGTGCGTCCGGCGAGCCAGCGGCGCACCTGCGCGAACGCAGACTGCTTGTCTGCGCCCACGCCGCGCACCAGGCCCGGGAAGCCGAGCGCCCAGGACATGCCGCGCAGCAGCGGCGTGCGCATCCACAGGCGACCGACGAAGGCATGCGGCACCAGGTGCCAGCGTGTCAGCGCGTACGGCCAGGTGGAGGCGAGCCAGACCGCCAGCGAGTCCCATTCGTGGAAATGCTGGGTCGGAAACATTGCCGGCCCGCGCAGCACGGCCAGACGCCCGCCTCCGGACACGTGCACACGGAACAACAGGCGCAGCAGCGGGTGCAGGACCGGACCCAGCAGGAAATTCCACAGCAGCACCTGGACCGCGCGCTGCAAACGCGTGCCCAGCCGGGCGTTGTGGCGGTCGATGGCTCCCGCCAGGGGATCGGCGGCCGGCGCGGGCGCTGCGCCCGCGGATGGGCGGCCGCGGCCGGCCAAGTTCAGCCCAGCGTGGGCATGTTGAAGCCCGGAGCGGGCGTGTCCTGGTGCGGCCAGCGCGTGGTGACGACCTTGGTGCGGGTGTAGAACTTCACGCCTTCGGTGCCGTGCACGTGCAGGTCGCCGAAGAGGGAATTCTTCCAGCCGCCGAAGGAGTAGTACGCCACCGGCACCGGGATCGGCACGTTCACCCCGACCATGCCGACCTGGATCTCGTTCTCGAAGCGCCGCGCTGCGCCACCCGACTCGGTGAAGATGGCCGTGCCATTGGCATACGGGTTGGAATTCACCAGCGCGATGGCCTCCTCTAGGGTCTTCACGCGCAGCACGATCAGCACCGGGCCGAAGATCTCGTCCTTGTAGATGCCCATCGCCGGCTTCACGTTGTCGAACAGGGTGGTGCCGAGGAAGAAGCCGTTCTCGTGGCCCTTGACCACGAATTCGCGTCCGTCGACCACCAGCCTGGCGCCCTCCTTCACGCCCAGGTCCACATAGCCCTTGACCTTGTCGCGATGCACGGCGGAGACCAGCGGCCCCATGTCCACGCCTTCGGTGGTGCCGGCGCCGATCTTGATCGCCTCGGCCTTCTTCTTCAGCAGCGCGACGAGCGGATCGGCCGCCGCGCCGACCGCGACCACCGCCGAGATCGCCATGCAGCGCTCGCCCGCGGAGCCGTAGCCCGCACCGATCAGCGCGTCGGCGGTGAACTCGATGTCGGCGTCCGGCAGCACCACGGCGTGGTTCTTCGCGCCGCCCAGCGCCTGCACGCGCTTGCCGTTGCGGGCGCAGGTTTCGTAGATGTGCCGGGCGATCGGCGTGGAGCCGACGAAGGACACGGCCGAGACTCCCGGGTGCGCGAGGATGGCGTCCACCGCCTCCTTGTCGCCGTGCACCACGTTCAGCACGCCGTCGGGCAGCCCGGCCTGCCTGAACAGCTCGGCCATGCGCACCGAGCACGAAGGCACCTTCTCGGACGGCTTGAGCATGAATGTGTTGCCGCAGGCGATGGCCACCGGGAACATCCACAGCGGCACCATCGCCGGGAAGTTGAACGGCGTGATGCCGGCGCATACGCCGACCGGCTGGCGCACGGTGTGGCAATCGACGCCGGAACCCACGTTCTCCGAATACTCGCCCTTGAGCAGGTGCGGGATGCCGCAGGCGAACTCGATGACCTCGATGCCGCGCTGCACGCTGCCCAGCGCATCCGGAAGGGTCTTGCCGTGCTCGGCGGTGGCCAGCGCCGCGAGTTCCTTCTGGTGTTCCTGCATGAGCTGCAGGAACTTCTGCATGACACGCGCGCGGCGCAGGGGCGGCGCATCGCGCCAGGCGGGCAGCGCAGCGGCGGCGGCCTGGACCGCGGCGTCGACCGTGGCGGCGTCCGCATAGGGAACCAGCCTGGCGACCGCGCCCGTGGCGGGGTTGTAGACCTCGCCCATGCGCGCGCCGGCGGGCACCACGGGCTTGCCGGCGATCCACATCGGCACGGTGGCGAGGGCTTCTACGGGGGTGTTCATGGTCAGACTCCTGAGGCTCTGGGGAGGAGGCCCGGCGCGACGTCGCGTACGGACCGGGCAAAGCGCGATTTTACCTCCCGCGCCCGCGCGCCGATTCCGAGACGCGGAGAATCGCCCGAAAGGCGGCTCTGTTCGCGCTTTCGCTGCGCGCCGCCAAAGGGCAAGATTGCGCTTCCATGGCGATACGCAGAAAACCGGGCACGGGCCCCAGCGCACGCGCCGGAACGACGCGGCGCGGCAAGGCGCCCCGCGCTATCACGCGCAGCGTGGGCAAGCGCGCGGACCAGCTGGCGCTGGCGCAGCAGGCGCTGGGCATCGTCACCTGGGTCTGGGACGTGTCTCTTGATCGGGTGACCTGGTATGGCGACGTGAGCCTGCTGCTCGGCCTGCCGCCCAGCGCGTTCTCGGGCCGCTTCGAGGACTACCTGGCCAGGCTGCACCCGGAAGACAGGACCGCGGCGCGACGCGTGTTCATCGACTGCCTGAAGGGATTGCAGCCCCAGTACCGCACCGCCGAACGCGTGATCTGGCCGGACGGCAGCATCCATTGGCTGGAAGCCTACGGACGCGGGCACTACGGCATGGACGGCCGCGCCGCGCGACTGACCGGCGTGATCAGCGACATCACCGACCGCAAGCAGGGCGAGGCGGCGCTCGCCGTGTCGCGCGAACTGTTCTCCAAGGCTTTCGATGCGGCGCCGATCGCACTGACGGTGTTCCAGTTCGAACCGCGCCGCGTCGTCGAGGTGAACGAAGGCTTCGAGCGCCTGTTCGGCTGGAGCGCCGCGGAGACGATCGGGCGCGACGCACTGGCGTTGGGCCTGTGGATCGACCCCGCGGATCGCGACGCCTTCATCCGCCGGCTGGCCGACGAGGGGCGTGTGCGCGGCCTGCGCTCGCGCATGCGGCATCGCGACGGCGGCGAGCGCATCTGCGAACTGGCCGGCGACGTCTTCGAGAGCGAGGGGACCACGTTCGCGGTGTGCCTGGCCAACGATCTGACCGCCGTGCTGGAAACCCAGCATGCGCTGCAGCAGTCCCAGCGCAAGTACCGGGCGGTGTTCGATTCCTCGCCCGAGGCCATATCGCTGTTCCGTGCACGCGACAACGTGTTCCTCGATGTCAATCCGGCCTGGGAGGTGCTCACGCGGCGCACGCGCGCCGAGGCCGTCGGGCAGAGCGTTGCCGCGCTCGGGCTGTGGATCGATCCTGCCATGCGCGACCCGGTCATCGAACGGCTGCGCCACGAACGCCGCCTGACCGACATCCAGGTGCCGCTCAGACTGCCGGACGGCGAAAGCATGGACGTGCGCGGCTCCTGGACGCTGTTCGAGCTCGACGGCGAGGAGTGCATCGCCTGGATAGGCCACGACAACACCGAGCGCCGACGCGGCGAAGAGCTGGTGTTCAACATCGCGCGCGGCGTGTCGGCCGCCACCGGCGATGCCTTCTTTCGCTCGCTGGTGGCGCACCTGGCGCGCGAACTGGGCGCCGACTATGCCTTCGTCGGCGCGCTGGCATCGCCGGAGAACGACCATGTGCGCACGCTGGCATTCGTGCGTGACGGCGCACCGGCGCCGAATTTCACCTACCGGCTGGCCGGCTCGCCCTGCATCAATGCCATCGAGCGGCGCGGCAGCGTGAGCTACCCATCCTCCGTGGCCGAGCAGTTTCCCGACGACCTCGGTCTGATCGCGCTGGGTGCGCAGGGCTATGTGGGCACCTCGCTGTTCAGCGCTTCCGGCGAGGCGCTGGGCATCCTGGTCGTGATGTCGCGCAGGCCCATCGAACGCGTCGCCTACTGGCACTCGATGCTGGATATCTTCGGCACACGCGCCGCCGCCGAGATCGAGCGCGCCGACGCCGAGTCGCGCGTGCGCGAACTGAACGTGTCCCTGGAGAAGCGCGTCGCCGAGCGCACTGCTGCGCTCGAAGAGGCCAACCGCGAGCTCGAGAGTTTCAGCTACTCGATCTCCCACGACCTGCGCGCGCCGCTGCGCTCGATCGCCGGCTTCGCCAGCCTGCTGCGCGAGCAGGCGCCGGAACTGCCCGGCCAGAGTGCGCGCTTCCTGGAGCGCATCGAACTGGGGGCGACGCGCATGAACGAGCTGATCGACGACCTGCTGCAGTTCTCCAGCACGGCGCGCCACGACGTGCTCAAGGTACAGGTGGACATGGCGGCGCTGGTCTCCGGCGTGGTGGCCGAGCTGCAGTCTGGCACGCCGTCCGGGCCGGCGACCGAGATCGGTGACCTGCCGGCCATACAGGGGGATGCCTCGTTGCTGCGGCAGGTATGGCTCAACCTGCTGGGCAATGCGTTCAAGTTTTCGCGCCACGCGAGCGCACCGCGCGTCGAGGTCGGCGCGCAGCGCGAGGCGGGTGGCATCTGCTACTGGGTGCGCGACAACGGCGCGGGCTTCGACGCACGCTACGCCGACAAGCTGTTCGGCGTGTTCCAGCGCCTGCACTCCGAGTCGGAATTCGAGGGTACCGGCGTGGGCTTGGCCATCGTACGTCGCATCGTCGAGCGCCACGGCGGCACGGTGTCCGCCGAATCCACCTCCGGCGCCGGGGCGACGTTCCGCTTCCTGCTGCCCGCCTGAGGGCGGTTCCGGATGATCGCGTTCAGGGGCGCAGCGCAGCGCCTTGCACGCGCCCCCAGTCCACGCGCTGCGACAGGCCGGGTTCCGCGGGCAGTTCGATGCGTCCATCCCTGACCGGCGGCATGTCGGCCAGCACCTGCTCGCGCATGCACAGGTAGAAGGTCTGCTCGGCCGCGACCAGGCGCCGCGAACGCGGCAGCGCCGCGCCGAACTGAAGGCTGAGCAGCGTGCCCAGCGCGCTCTCGGCGTACAGGCCCAGCGCCACGCGCGCGCCGCGCGTCGCCGCCAGGTCGGCGATGCGGCGCGCCTCGGACAGGCCGATGCGCCCGGGCTTGGTCGACAGGGCGAGCGCCCCGCAGGCGAGGAACTGCGCGGCGTCCTGCGCGGAGGTGCAGTTGCGATCGACCAGCACCGGGATGCCCGCGCCGGCCTGCAGGGCCGCGAACTGCGCATCGGGTTCCAGCGCGCAGGGATCCTCGGATACCGTGGCGCCGGCGTCGCGCATGGCCAGGGTATAGGCCAGGCCCTGCTCGCGCGAATAGGCGCTGTTGGCGTCCACGTAGAGTTCGACCGCGTCGCCGACTGCCGCGCGAATCTCGCGCATGGCCGCCAGATCCGTTTCCAGCCCCTGCCCGCCCTTGACCTTCAGGGTGCGAAAACCGTAGCGCGAACACACCTCCGCCGCCTCGGCCGCCATCTGCGCCGCGGGCCGGCGCGTCACGGCCCAGGTCAGATCCACGCCGCGCTCGCCGCCCCACAGTTTCCACAGCGGCATGCCGACGTGCTGCGCCTCGATCTGCCAGACGGCGTTGTCGATCAGGGCGCGCGCCAGCCGGTTCTCTGGGATGCCGGCCAGGCACTGCAGCACGCCCTGCGGCCCGGCGCATTCGACGCCGATCAGGCGCGGCAACAGCACGTCCTCGAGCGCCGCGGCGAGCGAGCGCGGCGAGACTCCGCTCCAGGTCGACTTGATGGTGCCCTCGGCCACGCCCACCGCCCCGCTCTCGTCCTCCAGCCGCAGCAGCGCGTACTGCCCGGCGCTCTCCACCGCGTTGGCCCATACCACCTCGCGCTCGTAGGCCAGCGTGTAGAAATGCAGCGAGGAGGCGACGATCTTCACGCGCCTTCGACCACTTTCCAGTACGTGTCCTTGTTGTGCACCAGACCGTCCTTGAACTCCCACAGGTCGACGCCCTGGCGCTCGATCGATTCGCCGTTCACGTGGCGTCCGCGCACAATCCACACCGACACGGCGCGCGTGTCGTCGGCCACATAGTCGTAGACCGGGTCCCAGCGCATGTCGGGGATCAGCTCGAAGCGGTCGGCAAGGTACTTGCGCACGGCCGCACGCCCGTGGATGCGCGCACCGACGATCTCGGGGCCGCGCGACGGGTAGAAAGTGCAGTCTTCGGTAAAGTAGCCGACGATACGATCGACGTCGCGCGAATTGAAGGCGGCGACGATCTCCTGAATGTAGGCGACGCTCAGCTTGCGACCCATCTTGCATCCTCCCGTTGCGGACCCGCCTTCGCGAAACGCGGTGCGGAAGCGACATTCTAGGTAGGATTGGGCGCTCCAAGCCCACGGTTTCACCCTCTCCGGCCCCGCATGTCCGCACCGCTGATCCCCGCCGCCCTCGCCTTCGACGCCGGAGGTACGCCCTGGTCGCCGGCGTACGGCGATGTCTACCACTCGAGCGAAGGCGGCCTGGCGCAGGCGCGCCACGTTTTCCTCGGCGGCAATCGACTCCCGGCCCGCTGGGCCGGTCGCGAGCGCTTCGTGCTGCTCGAAACCGGCTTCGGCGCCGGCCTGAACTTCCTCGCCACCTGGCAGGCCTGGCGCGAGGACACGCGACGCCCGGCGCGGCTGCATTACGTGACCGTGGAGAAGCACCCTTTCGCCGCGCATGACCTGGCCACCCTGCATGCGCGGGTCGTCGAGCATGCCGAGCACCGCGAGCTTTCCGCCCTCGCCGCGCAGTTGCGCGCTGCCTGGCCCATGGCGGTGCCCGGAATGCACAGGCTCGAGTTCGAGGGCGGACGCGTGGTGCTCACGCTGGCCTACGCGGACATTGCCGCGGCCCTTCCGCAGTTGCGCCTGGTGGCCGACGCCATCTATCTGGACGGATTCTCTCCGGCCAGGAACCCGGACATGTGGGCCGCACCGGTTCTGAAGGCGCTTGGCCGCCTCGCAGCGCCCGACGCGACGCTGGCCAGTTACACGGCCGCCACCGCCGTGCGCGACACCCTCACCCATTCCGGCTGGCGGGTCGAGAAGCGACCGGGCTTTGCCCGCAAGCGCGACATGCTGAGCGCCACGCGCGACTCGACCGGCGCCACGCGCGAATCGACCGAATCCATGCGCGTCCCGCCACGCGCGATGCGCGCCGATGCGCCGCTCGGCGTGCATGCGGCGGGCGCTCCGCAACGCCGCGCGATCGTCATCGGCGCCGGTCTGGCCGGCGCCGCGGTCTGCGAGCGCCTGGGCACGCGCGGCTGGGACCTGCTGCTGCTCGAGCGCCACAGCGCACCGGCCATGGAGGCCTCAGGCAACCATGCCGGCGCCTTCCATCCGGTGGTCACGCGCGACGACAGCATCCTCGCCCGCCTGACGCGCGCGGCCTTCCTCGATGCCCTGCAACGCTGGCCGCGCATCGAAGGTGCGAACTGGGCTGCGTGTGGCGCCTTGCAGATGGGCCGCGACGCGGAGGAGGAAGCGGCTCAACAAGAGGCCATGCAGCGTCTGGGCTATCCGCGGGAGTACGCGCGCTGGGTTTCGCGGGAAGACGCAGAGTCCGTGGTCGGCCGCCCGGTGGGCGCCGGCGGCCTGTGCTTCGAACGCGGCGGCTGGATGCAGCCGGCCGGCCTGGCCGCCGCACTGGTCGCGCGCTCGGGCGCGCACGTCGCCTACGGAACCGAAGTGGCCGCGCTGGCGCCCTGCCCGGGAGGCTGGGCCGCGCTGGATGCCGGCGGCCGCGAACTGGGGCGCGCGCCACAGGTCGTGCTGGCCAACGCCGCCGATGCGCAGCGCCTGGCAGTGCTGCCGGCGGTGCAACTGCGCCAGGTGCGCGGGCAACTGAGCTACCTGCCTGCCGGGCGCTTTGCCGCCCCGGCTTGCGTACTGTTGCGCGGCGGCAGCCTGCTCCCGGCGGTACACGGACTGGCCGTGGCCGGCGCCAGCTATGACATCGACGACGCCGACCTGAATACCCGCGTCGACAGCCACGCAGGGAATCTGGAGCGTCTGGCGCGCATCCTTCCGGGGGCGGAAACAGGCTTCGACCCTCACACCCTGGCTGGGCGCGCGGCACTGCGCTGCGTGGCGGGCGACCGGCTGCCCCTGGTCGGCCCCATCCCCGAGGCGCCTGGTCTGCTTGGCGCGCTGGGCTACGCTTCGCGCGGCATCCTGTGGTGCATGCTGATGGCGGAGCTGCTGGCCTGCACGCTGGAGGGGGAGCCGCTGCCGATCGAGGGACAGCTGGCCGATGCGGTGGCCGCCGGGCGCTTCCAGCGCAGGGCGCTCCGGAAAAAGGGATAAAAGCGCAGCCCCTGCTCCGGTCGCCGGGCGGCACCAAAGATGTTCAAAATTTGTCATGGACAACACTACGGCAGGTGGTTCGGGCTGTAGATTCCCGTGTTGCTGCCGATAGACCCGGGTCGATGGACGATTCTGCGCTCACCTGCGAAGTGCCCAGTCTGGAAGAACTGCTCGACCTGAAGCAAAAGGCGGAGCAGTTGCGCTTTGCGCAGGACACCGTGGGCATCGTCACCTGGGTCTGGGATCTGGTGACCGACCGCGTCACCTGGTACGGCGACCTCTCGCCGCTGCTGGGAATGGCGCCGGAGAGCTTCGCGGGCCGCTTCCGCGACTATCTCGCACTGGTGCATCCGGACGACGCGGACTCCTCGCGCCAGGCCTTCGTCGACTGTCTGAAGGGCCGCCGCCCGCATTACCGCAGCGAGGAGCGTCTGGTCGCACCCGACGGCAGCGTGCGCTGGATAGAGACGCACTGCCGGGCGTTCTATGGCTTCAAGGGCGGCGCAGTGAAGATGACCGGCATGCTCACCGACGTCACGTATCGCAAAATGCAGGAGGAGGCGCTGGCGCTGTCCGAAGAGAAGTTCTTCCGCGCCTTCCACGCCACCCCCGACGCAATCGCGCTGACACGGCTGGCCGACGGCATGCTGGTGGAAATGAACGCCGCATTCAGCCACATCACCGGCTACCCGGCCAGCGAGGCGCTGGGCCGCACCACCACCGCGCTGGGCATCTGGTCGGGCGAAGCGCAGCGTGCGAAGGTCGCGCAGAAACTTGCCGCCAAGGGCAAGGTGCGCAACATGATGGGCACGCTGGTGCGGCGCGATGGTGCCAGGCGCACCGTGATCTTCAATGCCGAGCGCCTGATGATCGGCGACGTCCCGCACCTGATGTCCGTGACGCGCGACATCACCGAGCAGCACACCGCCGAGAAGGCGCTGGCCGGCAGCGAGAGGCGCTATCGCTCACTGTTCGACGCCGCGCCCGACAGCATCGCAATACTGTCTCCCGAAGGCGGAATCCTCGATGCGAATCCGGCCGCCTGTCGCGCCGCCGGCCTGCCACGCGAGGCGCTGATCGGGCGCCCGATCACCGAGTTCATGGCGGCCGACGACCTGGCAGGTCAGCCGTTGCGTCTGGGCGAGGTGCTCGAGCGTGGTTCGCTGGTCACCGAACGCGAAGTCAGGCGCGGCGACGGCAGCCTGGTCCCGGTCGAGGTACGCGCCTGGCCGCTGCCGGACGGCAATATCCAGCTGATCCTGCGCGACCTGACGGAAAGGCGGCGGAGTGAAGCCCTGGTGCGCGAACTGAACATCACGCTGGAGCGGCGCGTGGCCGAGCGCACCGCCGAACTGGAGGCGGCCAACCGCGAACTGGAGAGCTTCAGCCAGACCATCTCGCACGACCTGCGCGCTCCGGTGCGCGCGATCGCCGGCTTCACCGCCGAGCTGCGCCGCTCCAACGCCGGGCATCTCGACGCGCCCGGCACGCGCTACCTCGATCTGGTCGAAAGAAGCGCGCATCGCATGGACACCATGATCTCCGACCTGCTGAAGTTCGCGCGCGCCGGACGCACGCCGGTGAACCGGCAGTCGGTGGACATGCGCGCGCTTGCCGCCTCGGTGGTCGAGGAGCTCGCCGGTCCGGATGTGCGTGCGGAGATCAGCCTGGGCGAGCTGCCGGTGGTGCTCGGCGATCCGTCCTTGCTGCGTCAGGTGTGGATCAACCTGCTGTCGAATGCGATCAAGTTCGTCTCGAAAGCGAACCGGCCGCGCATCGTGATCGATTCAGCCATGCGCGAGGGCGCGATCGAGTTCGCGGTCAGCGACAATGGCTGCGGCTTCGATCCCGAGTACTCCGACAAGCTGTTCGGCATGTTCCAGCGCCTGCATACCGAGCGCGAGTACGAGGGCACGGGCGTCGGGCTGGCGATCGTGCAACGCATCGTCGAGCGGCACGGCGGGCGGGTTTCGGCGCACTCCGGTCCCGGCGCGGGTGCGGAATTCCGCTTCACGCTGCCGGTCTGGCCGGGCGGCACGGACCGGCGCAGCGACCCGCGCTGAACCCGGCGCGGCTCAGGCCGGGCGCAGGATGGACGGGCTGGCGTCCTTGATGTTCTGCAGGCCGCACAGCGCCATGGTCACATCGAGTTCCTTGCGGATGATCTCCAGGGCCAGTGTCACGCCGGCCTCGCCCATCGCTCCCAGGCCGTAGAGGAAGGACTTGCCTATCATGGTGCCGCGCGCGCCCAGCGCGACGGCCTTGAGCACATCCTGGCCCGAGCGTATGCCGCCGTCGAACCACACCTCGGTGCGATCGCCCACCGCCTGCACGACCTCGGGCAGCGCGCGGATGGAAGAAACCGTGCCGTCGAGCTGACGGCCGCCGTGGTTGGACACCACGATCGCGTCCACGCCGCAGTCCGCGGCGAGCTTCGCGTCCTCGGCATCCAGGATGCCCTTGAGGATCAGCTTGCCGGGCCACAGGCTCTTCACCCACTCGACATCCTTCCACGACAGCGTGGGGTCGAACTGGCCGGCGATCCATTGCGAGAGCGTGGTCAGCGTGTCGGCGTTGGCGATGCGCCCTTCGAGGTTGCCAAACGATTTGCGCCGCCCGGTCATCACATTCATGGCCCAACCGGGCTTTTTCATGATTTCGATCAGGGTGCCGAGGGTCAGCACGGGCGGCACTGCCAGGCCGTTCTTCAGGTCCTGGTGGCGCTGGCCCTGGATCTGCAGGTCCAGCGTCAGCACCAGGGCCGAGCACCTGGCCGCCTTGGCGCGTTCGATCAGCGAGGCGGCGAAGCCGCGGTCGCGCATCACGTAGAGCTGGAACCAGAACGGCTTGGTGACCGCGCTCGCCACGTCTTCGATGGAGCAGATCGACATGGTCGAAAGCGTGAACGGGATACCGAATTGTTCGGCGGCGCGCGCGCCCAGCATTTCCCCGTCCGCCCAGTTCAGTCCCGTGAGTCCGGTGGGGGCGATCGCCACCGGCATGGCGGCCTCGTGGCCGATCATCTGCACTTTGGTGGAGCGGTGATCGACGTCGATGGCGACGCGCTGGCGGAACTTCAGCGCATCCAGATCGCTGGTGTTGGCGCGCAGCGTGCGTTCGTCGTAGGACCCGCGGTCCACATAATCGAAGATGGGCTTGGCCACGCGTTTCATTGCCATCTGGCGCAGATCTTCGATGTTGGTGACCACTGGCATTTCGTTCTCTCCCTTGGAAATCAGCAGCTTGCGAGCCACGATGGTAGCACGCAGCCGCCGACTATCGTTTCACATTGTGGGATTTCTTGGGATACAATGCGCCAGACAACGTTGATGCGATGCAGCAATCATGGCGACAGCAAAAGACACCGCGAAGGACGCGGCAAAGAACCCCATCCAGGTCATCGAACGCATGATCAGGCTGCTCGACCTGCTGGCCGAACATCCCGAGCCACTGGGCCTGAAACAGATCGCGCAGTCGACCGGCCTGCACCCCTCGACCGCACACCGCATCCTGGCCGCGATGACGGCGGATCGCTTCGTCGACCGCATCGAGCCGGGCAGTTACCGGCTGGGCATGCGCCTGCTGGAACTGGGCAACATGGTGAAGTCGCGCATCAGCGTGCGCGAACTCGCGCTGCCCATCATGCGCGAGCTGCATACCCTGACCGGCGAAACCGTGAATCTCTCGGTGCGCCAGGACGACGAGATCGTGTATGTGGAACGCACCTCCTCGGGCCGCTCGGCGATGCGCGTTGTGCATGCGATCGGCACGCGCGCGCCCCTGCACGTCACGGCCTCGGGCAAGCTGTTCCTGCTCGAGGACGGCGTATCGAGGCTGCGTGAGTACGCCAGGCGCACCGGGCTGGGCGCGCATACCAGGAACAGCATCGCCACGCTGCAGCTGCTGGAACGCGAACTCGACAAGACGCAGCGCCAGGGCTACGCGGTCGACAACGAGGAAGTGGAGATCGGCGTGCGCTGCGTGGCGGCAGCGATCCGCGACGACAACGGAAACCTGATCGGCGGCCTGTCACTGTCCACGCCGGCCGATCGCATGAAGCCGCAGTGGGCTGCGCTGGTGAAGGAGTACGCGGAGAAAGTGTCCCGCGCGCTGGGACACCGGTAAAGGGTACTAAGGCGAACTGAGAATTTACCCGTGCGGGCGCGCGGGTGCGCTGGTTTCCAGCCACTTCTTGATGCGGTTGGCGTCGCCTATCCTGGAATTCTTGCCCCAGGAATCGAGCAGCACCACCACCAGGTCCTTGCTGGCCATGCGCACCTGCATGACCAGGCAGCGGCCGGCTTCGTTGATGAAGCCAGTCTTGGACAATCCGATGTCCCAACTCGCGCTGCGCACCAGCCCGTTGGTGTTGCGGTACTGCAGGGGCTGACCGAGCACATTCACTTCGGCCGCGTCGCGCGTCGAATACTCGCGTATCACCGGGTACTGGTGGGCCGCCTGCACCAGGCGCGCGAGGTCGCGCGCGCTGGACACGTTGGCCGCATTCAGTCCGGTCGAATCGGCATAGCGGGTATCCGCCATGCCCAGGCTGCGCGCCTTGGCGTTCATGGCCAGCACGAAGGCCTCGGTGCCGCCGGGATAGGTGCGCGCGAGCGCGGCAGCCGCGCGGTTCTCGGAGGCCATCAACGACAGCAACAGCAACTCGTCGCGGGTCAGCACGCCGCCCGGCCGCAGCCGCGAGCGCGTTCCCTTGAGGTGGTCCATGTCGTCCTCGCTGATCACCACGCGCGCCTCGCGATCGAGGTCGCGGTCCAGCGTGACCATGGCGGTCATCAGCTTGGTGATCGAAGCGATGGGCAGCACGGCCTCGGTGTTCTTGGAAAGGATGGTCTCGCCGCTGGCAAGGTCCTGGACCAGCGCGACCGAAGAATGCAGAAAGACCTGGTGCGGGTTGGCCGCCTGCAACGCGTCCAGAGGATCGCCCTGTTTGGTGCGCGCCACGGCCTTGCGCTTGGCCGCCGCCGTGCCGCCGGCCGGGTACGAGACCTTGACCTTCTTGGCGACCACCGTCGGCTTCTTCTTGGAGATGGTCTGCGCCTGCGCGAATCCCACCGTCAGTGCAACGACGGCGAACAAGGCGAAGAACGCAACGATCTTCTCAAGATGGTGCAGTTGTCGTTGTGGTTGTTCCATGAATCCGACCAAGACGGGATTTGACGAAGTTTAGGCAGACATTGACAAAAAAGCAAGAAAAACAATGAGCAAACCGGGATTTCTAGAAACCTTCTGAACTAAGGCCGTCAGACGGCCGGTCGCTCCGCGCCCTCCGCTTCGGCTTCCTCCTGCTGCAGGGCCCACATCTGCGCGTACTGGCCCTCGGCCTCGAGCAATTCGCGGTGCGTGCCGCGCTCGACGATGCGCCCGGCGTCCATCACCAGGATCTGGTCGGCATCCATGATGGTCGACAGGCGATGCGCGATGACCAGCGTCGTACGCCCCAGCGCGATGCGCCCCAGTTCCTCCTGGATCGAGCGCTCGGTTTCCGAATCGAGCGCGGAGGTCGCTTCGTCGAAGATCAGGATGCGCGGATTCTTCAGGATCGCACGTGCGATCGCGACGCGCTGCTTTTCGCCGCCGGACAACTTGAGCCCGCGCTCGCCCACCGTGGACTCGTACTTCTGCGGCAGCGACTCGACGAACGTGTGAATCTGAGCGGCTCGCGCCGCCTCCTCGACTTCGGCGTCGCTGGCGTCGGTGCGTCCGTAGCGTATGTTGTAGCGGATGCTGTCGTTGAACAGCACCGTGTCCTGCGGAACGATGCCGATCGCCCCACGCAGCGATCTCTGCGTGACCTCGCGCTGATCGATGCCGCCGATCATGACGGCGCCGGAAGTCACGTCGTAGAAGCGATAGAGCAGGCGCGCGAGGGTCGATTTCCCCGAGCCCGAATGGCCGACCACGGCCACCCGCGAGCCGGCCGGAATGGTGAACGAAACCCCGTGCAGGATCTGGCGCGCGGGGTCGTAGTGGAAATCGACGTCGCGGAACTCGACCGCCAGCGGACCGCTCGGCAGGTCGGGCGCCCCGGGCTTGTCCCTGACTTCGAGGTTGTGTCCGAGCAGCGTGAACATGCGATCCATGTCGGCCAGCGACTGTTTGATCTCGCGGTACACCATGCCGAGAAAATTCAGCGGCACGTACAGCTGTATCAGCAGCGCGTTGACCAGCACCAGGTCGCCCAGTGTCAGCGTCTTGTTCGCCACGCCCTCTGCGGCGAGGAACATCAGGGCCGTCACCGCCGCGGCAATGATCAGGCTCTGGCCGATGTTCAGCAGGCCCAGCGACATCTCGTTGCGCACCGCGGCCGACTCGTAGCTCTGCAGGTTCTCGTCGTAGCGCCGCGCCTCGAACTCCTCGTTGCCGAAGTACTTGACCGTCTCGTAGTTGAGCAGGCTGTCGATGGCGCGGGTGTTGGCTTTCGAGTCCAGTTCGTTGGCGCGCTTCCTGATTTCGATGCGCCACTCGGAGATGAAGAAGGTGTAGCCGATATAGGCGGCGACTGCGACGAAGGTGACCGCGGCGAAGCGCCAGTCGAACTTGGCCAGCAGCACGGCCGCCACCAGCGCGAACTCCAGGATCACCGGAAGGATCGAAAAGATCAGGTAGGACAGCAGCGTCGACATGCCGCGCGTGCCGCGCTCGATATCGCGTGTCATGCCTCCGGTCTGGCGGTCGAGGTGAAAGCGCAGCGACAGGCTGTGCAGGTGGCGGAACACCGAGAGCGCCACGCGCCGGATCGCCCGCTGCACCACGCGCACGAACACCACGTCGCGCAGCTCGTTGAACAGCGTGGTCGAGAAGCGCAGCAGCCCGTAGGCCGCGAGCAGGGCCACCGGCACCGCCAGCATCGCGTGGCGCGGATCCAGCCCGTCGACGATCTCCTTCATCAGCAGCGGCACGCTGACGTTGGCGAGTTTGGCGGTGACCAGGAACAGCAGCGCGACGGCGACGCGTCCGCGGTACTCCCAGACATAGGGCAGCAGGCCGGCGATGATGCTCCATTCGCTGCGGCCGCTGCCTGCCGGAGCGGTGGGGGCTGCCTTGTTGCCGGTTTCGGATGCGGGAGGTGCTGCGGAAGCGTGGCTGTGGCTGGTCGTCATCCTGCAATTATCGCCCCTGGCGGTCACCCGGACTTGACAAGCAGAGGAGAATTCGTATCATTCAAACGTTCGTTTTAATTTCCTCCGGCGGATTTTTCTCCCGCCCCACGCCCCGACCCTACTGCCCATGAGCCTGCGCGCCGTTAAGCCTCTGAATGAAACCCAGACCCGCATCCTCGATGCGGCCGAAGAACTGTTCATGCAGCACGGCTTCGAGGGCACGTCGATGCGCCAGCTCACCGCCAAGGCGGCGGTCAACCTCGCCGCCGTGAACTACCACTTCGGCTCCAAGGACGCGCTGATCGAAGCGGTGTTCCGTCGCCGACTGGATCCCATGAACGCCGAGCGTCTGGCCGAACTCGACCGGCTGGAACTGGAGGCGGCCGGCAAGCCGCTGGCCGCCGAGGCGCTGATCGGCGCCTTCATCGGCGTGTCACTGGCGATGATCGAGGATGGGCGCGGCGGCGGCCGCAATTTCGTGCGCCTGCTCGGCCGCACCTATACCGATCCGTCCAAAACCATCCGCACCCTGCTCGGCCATATGTACGCGCAGACCATGGAGCGCTTTCGCGCCGCCTTCGCCCGCTCCCTGCCCGAGGTGCCGCGCGAGGAGCTGAACTGGAGGCTGCACTTCATGTTCGGCACCCTGTCCTACACGCTGGCGGCCACCGATGCGATGAACCTGATCGCCGGCGCCAAGCCCGAAGACCGCTACGACGCGCGACAGCTGCGCGCGCGCCTGATCGATTTCCTCGCCGCCGGGCTGCTCGCCCGCGACGCGGCATCCGCTTCCGTCAAGAAGGCCGCCTGAGCGGCACGCTGCAGTTCCCCTAAGGAGTTCGCCATGAACGCATTGCTTGTCGTCCTCGCGCTGATCGCCATCGTCGCCTGCGTGCCGCCGGTGCGCCGCACGCTGGTCAGCAATCCCATGCTTGCGCTGTACCGGCGCATCCTGCCGGACATGTCGCAGACCGAGAAGGAGGCCATCGACGGCGGCACGGTGTGGTTCGACGGCGATCTGTTCTCCGGCAAACCCGACTGGGAAAAACTGCTCGCCACGCCCGAACCGCAACTGTCGGCCGAGGAACTCGCCTTCCTCGACGGGCCGGTCGAGGAACTGTGCGCGATGACCGACGACTGGGAGATCACGCACGATCGCTACGACCTGCCGCCCCGGGTCTGGCAGTACATCAAGGACAAGGGCTTCCTCGGCATGATCATCCCCAGGCAGTACGGCGGCCTGGGCTTTTCGGCGCTGGCGCACTCGGCGGTGGTCATGAAGCTGTCGACGCGTTCGAACGCGGCGGCCGTGTCCGTCATGGTGCCCAACTCGCTGGGACCGGCCGAGTTGCTGCTGCACTACGGCACCGAGGCGCAGAAGAACCACTACCTGCCGCGCCTGGCCAAGGGTCAGGAGATCCCCTGCTTTGCGCTGACCTCCCCGGAAGCCGGCTCGGACGCCGCCGCCATCCCCGATTTCGGCGTGGTGTGCAGAGGCATGCACGAGGGTCAGGAGGTCCTGGGCATGCGCGTGACCTGGGACAAGCGCTACATCACGCTGGGCCCGATCGCCACCCTGCTCGGCCTCGCGTTCCGTCTCTACGACCCCGAGAACCTGCTCGGCAAGGGCGAGGATCTCGGCATCACCTGCGCGCTGGTGCCCACCGACCATCCGGGCGTCAACATCGGCCGTCGCCACCTGCCGCTGAACGCGGTGTTCCAGAACGGCCCCAACTCGGGCAAGGACGTGTTCATGCCGCTGGACTGGATCATCGGCGGCCCGGCCTATGCGGGCAAGGGCTGGATGATGCTGATGAACTGCCTGGCCGCCGGCCGCTCGATCTCGCTGCCCACCTCGTCGGTCGGCGGGGCCAAGGCCATGGCGCGCTACACCGGCGCCTATGCGCGCGTGCGCAGCCAGTTCAAGACGCCGATCGGCAAGCTCGAGGGCGTCGAGGAGGCGCTGGGCCGCATCGCCGCCAACACCTACATGATGGATGCCGCGCGCATCATCACCGCCGGTTCGCTCGACGCCGGGGAGAAGCCCTCGGTGATCTCGGCCATCATGAAATACCACATGACCGAGCGCGTGCGTAAGGTGATCGACGACGCCATGGACGTGCAGGGCGGCAAGGGCATCTGCCTGGGCCCCAACAACTGGGCCGGCCGCGGCTACCAGGTGGTGCCGGTCGGCATCACCGTGGAGGGCGCCAACATCCTGACGCGCAGCCTGATGGTATTCGGCCAGGGCGCGATCCGCTGCCATCCCTACGTGCTGCGCGAGATGCGGGCGGCCAAGGAGATGAGCGGCGTGGAGGCCCAGATCGAGTTCGACCGCGCCTTTTCCGGCCACGTCGTGCACTCCACGCTGAACGGCCTGCGCGCCTTCGTTCACGGCCTCACCGGCGCGGCCTTCGCGGCCGCCCCCGAAGGCGCCGCTCACGAGACGCGCGCGTATTACAAGGACCTGTCGCGCATCTCGGCCGGCTTCGCCTTCCTGGCCGACGTCTCCATGCTGGTGCTGGGCGGTTCGCTGAAGCGGCGCGAGAAGATCTCGGCCCGCCTGGGCGACGTGCTGTCGATGATGTACCTGGCCAGCTGCGCGCTGAAGCGCTACGAGGACACCGGCCGCCCGACAGCCGACCTGCCGCTGCTGCACTGGTCGGTGCAGGACGCACTGCTGCAGGCGCAGACGGCGATCGACAGCGTGCTTGCGAACTTCCCGAACCGCCCCGTGGCCCTGCTGCTGCGCGCCGTGCTGCTGCCGCTGGGCAAGCCGTTCAAGGCGCCTGCGGATGAACTCAACCACCGGTGCGCCACGCTGCTGCTCGAACCCTCGGAGGCGCGCGAGCGCCTGACCGCCGGCATGTACCTGCCCAAGTCCCCGGTGGACGCCACCGGCAAGCTGGAGGCCGCGTTCGCCGCGACCCTGGCCTGCGAGCCCATCGAAGCCAAGCTGCGCAAGGCGCAGAAAGACGGCCGGCTGGTACGCCGCATGCAGGAGGACCTCGGGAAACTGGCGCGCGAGCAGGGCGTGATCGACGCCGAGGAGTTCGCCCTCTGGCAGAGGAAGGAGGAACTGCGCAAGGAAGTGATCAAGGTCGACGACTTTCCGCAGGACTTCGGCCGCGCCGAGATCGCCGAGAAACTCGGCCTCGCCGCCAAGCCCGCCATCGCCAGGGCCGCCTGAGCGGCCTGCGTCGAGACACCGAGACTTCGAGAACAACGAGAACCAGGAGACCCCATGGCCAGCGCCCTTACCCGCCCCGTCTACATCGTCGACGGCGCACGCACGCCTTTCCTCAAGGCGAAGAACAAACCCGGGCCGTTCTCGGCCGGCGACCTCGCCACTCAGGCCGGGCGCGCGCTGCTGGTGCGCCAGAAGTTCTCGCCCACCGAACTCGACGAAGTCATCCTCGGCTGTGCCAGCCCCTCTGCCGACGAAGTCAACATCGGCCGCGTCGCCGCGCTGCGCATGGGCTGCGGCCAGAAGGTGCCGGGCTGGACGGTGATGCGCAACTGCGCCTCCGGCATGCAGGCGCTCGATTCGGCCGTGAACAACATCCTCGCCGGACGCTCGCATGTGGTGCTGGCCGGCGGCACGGACGCGCTCTCGCACGCGCCGCTGATCTACTCGCAGGCCATGGTGCTGTGGTTCGCGCAGATGGCCGGCGCCAGGTCGATGGGCCAGAAGGCCGCGCTGTTCGCCAGACTGCCGGTGGGCGCCGCGCTGGCCCCGGTGATCGCCATCATGAAGGGCCTCACCGACCCGATGGTCGGTCTGCTGATGGGGCAGACGGCCGAGAACCTGGCCTGGCGCTTCGGCATCACGCGCGAGCAGATGGACCGCTACTCGGTGCGCTCGCACCAGCGCGTGGTTGCCGCGCAGGACGCCGGCTACCTGGCGGCCGGCGGCGGCGAGCTCGAAGCCCTGTACGACGGCGATGGGGAGGCTTACACGCTGGATGACGGCGTGCGGCGCGACTCCTCGATGGACAACCTGGCCAAGCTCAAGCCCTTCTTCGACCGCAAGTACGGCAACGTCACGCCGGGCAACTCCTCGCAGATCACCGACGGGGCGGCCTGGCTGATCCTGGCCGACGAGGAGGGCCTGAAGCGCCACGGCATGGAGCCGATCGGCCGCATCCTCGACACCGAGTGGGCGGGCCTCGATCCGGCGCAGATGGGCCTCGGCCCGGTGCACGCCTCCACGCCGATACTGAAGCGCAATGGTCTCGGGCTCAACGATCTCGACTACTGGGAGATCAACGAGGCTTTCGCCGCGCAGGTGCTGGGTTGCATCGCCGCCTGGAAAGACGCCGCCTATTGCAGGGAGCAGCTGGGGCTGGACGGCCCGCTGGGCGAGATCGAGGACGCCAGGCTCAACGTGGACGGCGGCGCCATCGCGCTGGGCCACCCGGTGGGCTCCTCGGGCGCACGCATCGTGCTGCACCTCCTGAAGACCCTGAAACGCAACAACGCGAAGAAAGGCATGGCTTCGATCTGCATCGGCGGCGGCCTAGGCGGCGCGATGCTGGTGGAGGCCCTGTGACCATGGACCGCGCGAAAACCGACACGATTGGAATGACCACGATGCGACACTGGCACTTTGTGCAGGACGCGCAGGGCCTGGTGTGGCTGAGCTTCGACAAGCAGGGCGAGTCGACCAACACCTTCTCCACCGAAGCACTGAACGAGCTGTCGGCGGCGCTCGACGCGATCGCCGCCCTCAAGCCGCGCGGCATGATCGTGCGCTCCGCCAAGGAACAGTTCGTCGCCGGCGCCGACGTGCAGACCTTCACGCAGTTCGCCTCCTCCGACGAGGCCCTGGCCTTCGTGCGCCTGGGCTGGGACGTGTTCCAGAAGCTGGCCGACCTGCCCTTCCCGACCACCGCCATGGTCAACGGCTTCTGCATGGGCGGCGGCATGGAACTGGCGCTGGCCTGCAAGTACCGCGTCGCGCTGGACGACCCGAAAACCCGCTTCGCGCTGCCCGAGGTCATGCTCGGCATCCTGCCTGGCTGGCACGGCGTGCAGTGGTTGCCGAAGCTGGTCGGCCCGGCCGCGGCCATGGACATGCTGCTGACCGGCAAGAACATCGATGCGCGCCGCGCCAGGAAGATGGGCCTGGTGGACCAGTCGGTTCCCCTGCGCATCCTCGAGAACACCGCGCGCATGGTGACTCTGGAAGCCCCCGCCCGGCGCAGCCTGCCGTTCATGCAGCGCATGATGCTGGGCCCGCTGAAGTCACTGGTGGTTTCCCAGGCGCGAAAGCAGGTCGCCAGTCGCGCGCGTCGCGAGCACTATCCGGCGCCCTACGCGATCATCGAGCTCTGGGACAAGCACGACGGTGATCCTTTCGCTGCGCCGGCCGACGCGCCCTACTCGATCCAGTCGCTGTTCGCGCACCCGACCACCGCCAACCTGATACGCATCTTCTTCCTGCAGGAGCGCATGAAGGGCCTGGGCAAGGGCTCGGACTTCCAGGCCAGGCACGTGCACGTGATCGGCGCCGGCGTGATGGGCGGCGACATCGCGGCGATCTGCGCCATGCGCGGCATCACGGTGACGCTGCAGGACACCGAACCCAAGCGCATCGCCCCGGCCATCAAGCGCGCGGCCGGCTTCTACGCAAGGCGCCTGCGCGACCCGCGCCGCGTGCGCGACGCGCTCGACCGCCTGATTCCCGACCCCTCGGGGCCGGCGTGGCGCGCGCCGACGTGATCATCGAGGCCATCTTCGAGAACCTCGAGGCCAAGCGCGCGCTGTTCGCGAAGGTCGAGGCGGCAGCCAGGCCGGGCGCCGTGATCGCCTCGAACACCTCTAGCCTCAAGCTGGGCGACATCGCGGCCAACTTCCAGGACCCGTCGCGCCTGGTGGGCATCCATTTCTTCAACCCGGTGCCGCAGATGATGCTGGTCGAGATCGTCTCGGCCGCGGGCACCAACCCGGAACTCGCCAGGAAGGCCGCGGCATTCGTGCGCCAGATCGACAAGCTGCCGCTGCCGGTCAAGGACTCACCGGGCTTCCTGGTCAATCGCGTGCTCGGCCCCTACATGCAGCAGGCCTTTCGCATGCTCGATGAAGGCATCAAGCCCGAGACACTGGACGCGGCCATGGAGCAGTTCGGCATGCCGATGGGGCCGGTGGAACTGGCCGACACCGTCGGCCTGGACATCTGCCTGGCGGCCGGCAAGGCGCTGGCCAAGAAGAGCGCCGACGGCGATGAGGCCGAAGCGCCCAGGATCCTGCTCGACAAGGTTGCGCTTGGCCAGCTCGGCAAGAAGACCGGCAGCGGCATCTACGCCTACGACAAGGGCAAGCCGGTGAAAGGCGCGCCGGGCGAGATCCGCGCCGACATCATCGACGCCCTGGTCGAGCCCTACGTGGCCGAGGCCAAGGCGGTGCTGGCCGAGGGCATCGTCGAGGATGCCGACCTGATCGACGCGGGCCTGATCTTCGGCACCGGGTTCGCGCCGTTTCGCGGCGGACCGCTGCACTACGCGGCCAGCCTGAAGAAGTAGGCCGGGGCCCGGCGCGCATGAGCACGACCACTCCGGCGGGCGGCACCGGCGCGATAGGCCAGGGAACGGCCTCGCACCAGCCGGAGAACCCGGCGCTGCCCGAGGGCAAGCAACCGGCGCTGCGCGTAATGCCCATGCCGGCCGACGCCAACCACAACGGCGACATCTTCGGCGGCTGGATCATGGCGCAGGTCGACATCGCCGGCGGCACCGTTGCCGGCCGCGTCGCACGCGGCCGCGTCGCCACCGTGGCGGTGAACTCCTTCGTGTTCAAGCACCCGGTGCAGATCGGCGACCTGCTGTCCTTCTATGCCGAGGTCAAGCGCATCGGCAATACCTCGGTGACGGTGAACGTCGAGGTGTATGCCGAGCGACGCCCCTCGGACCCCCGGGTGGTGAAAGTCACCGAAGCCACGCTGACCTACGTCGCCATCGACAAGGACGGCAAACCTCGCCAGCTGCCGCGCTGAGCCCGCGGCCCGGCCGCCCACGGTTGGAGAACAAGCAATGAAGAATCTGCAGGGCAAGGTGGCGGTCGTAACGGGCGGCGCCAGCGGTCTGGGCCGGGCCATGGCGCTGGCCTTCGCGCGCAAGGGCATGCAGGTGGCCATTGCCGACCTGGAAACCGCGAAGATCGAGGCCACCGTGGCCGAACTGCAGGCGCTGGGCGTACGCGCCCTGGGCGCGCGCACCGACGTCTCCAGCGGCGAGGAAGTCGACGCCCTGGCCGAGCGCGTGGTGATGGAACTCGGCGGCGTGCACCTGGTGTGCAACAACGCCGGCGTGGTGCCGCTCGGTCTGGCCTGGGAGAGCACGGTGGCCGACTGGCAATGGATCCTGGGTGTGAACCTGTGGGGCGTGATCAACGGCCTGCGCGCCTTCGCGCCGCGCCTGATCGCGCAGGACGAAGGCCATATCGTGAACACCGCTTCGGTCGCCGGGCTGATCAATCCGCCGGGTTCCGCCGCCTACAACGTGAGCAAGCACGCCGTGGTTTCGCTGACCGAGACGCTGTACCACGACCTCGCGCTGAGGAAGAGCCGCGTGGGCTGCTCCGTGCTGTGCCCGGCCTACGTGCCCACCGGCATCGCCGACTCGGAGCGCAACCGCCCGGGCGCCCTGGCCAACGCCGGGGCGCAGAAGTCCGCCGAAACACTGGCCACCGAGCGGATGCTCAGGAAGGCCGTCAACTCGGGCAAGCTGAGCGCCGACGATGTCGCGGCGGCCGTGCTGGCCGCGGTCGAGGACGAGCGCTTCTACATCCTCACGCACGCCAGGATCAAGGGCGCCATACAGGCGCGCATGGACGACATCCTGGCCGAGCGCGCGCCGCGCAATCCATTGGCGCTTTGAGCGGCGTGCGGCGCGGGCTCAGTCCAGCTTGGCGCCCGACTCCTTGAGGATGCGGGTGTACTTGGGAATCTCGGACTGCAGGAAGGCACGGAACTGCTCCGGGGTGGAGCCCGCCGGTTCGACCCCCATGCTGCCCATCTTCTCGCGCACCTCTGCGGCCGCCAATGCCTTGTTGTAGGCGGCGTTCAGCGCGCCGACGACTTCCGGCGGCGTACCCGCCGGCGCCAGCACGCCGGTGAAGCCCACCACTTCGTAGCCCGGATAGCCCGATTCCGCGATGGTCGGCAGATCCGGCAACTGCGGAATGCGCTTTGCGGTGGACACCGCCAGAGCCCGCAACTTTCCCGAGCGCACATGGCCCATCACCGCGGTGGTCGATTCGAAGGTGACCTGCACCTGCCCGCCGAGCACGTCGGTGATCGCCGGCGCGCTGCCCTTGTAGGGCACGTGGACCATGTCGAGGCGCGCTTCGCGCTTGAGCAGCTCCATGCCCAGGTGCTGCAGCGTGCCGTTGCCGGCCGAGGCGTAGGGCAACCGGCCGGCGCGCGCCTTGGCGTAGTCCACCAGTTCCTTCACCGACTTCACCGGCAGTTCGGGGTTGACCAGCAGCATGTAGGAGGAGCGTGCCACCTGCCCGACCGGGGCGAAGTCCTTCAGCGGATCGTAGGACACCTTGAACAGCACGTGGTTGGTGGTGTGGTTGGCGATGGCCCAGAACAGCGTGTAGCCGTCGGGCGCGGACTTGGCCACGAACTCGGTGCCGATCACTCCCGAGGCGCCGACCCGGTTGTCGATGATCATCTGCTGGCCGAGAAACTCCGCGGCCTTGCCGCTCACCACCCGGGCCAGGGTGTCCGATGGCCCGCCGGCGGGCCAGGGCACGATCACGCGTATCGGCTTGTTCGGGAACTGCGCCTGCGCGGTCGAGGCGGCGAACACCGTCCCCAGGGCAAGCGTCACGGATAACAGGAAATTCGGCAGGTTGCGCATCACATTCCCTCCCTGAAGTGGATCACCACACCGCAAGCATGTGCCGTGCCGACACGCAGTCCGCCGGCCGCTGCGCCGGTGCCCGGTTGCACCGGCACGCCGTTGGCCTCCAGGCAGGCGCGTGCCTTGGCAAGCGAGTCGACGCGTACGTCGAAACCCACCGGCGCGGGCAGCGGCGGCGTGGGTTCGCCGGGGGCACGCAGCGCCCAGGCCGCGGGCGACAGCACCACCAGCCGGCTGGCGGCGAACTCGAACACCTGCTCGCCCTGCGCATTGGCCACCGGCGCGATGCCGAGCAGCGGCACGAACTTGGCCGCGGTGGCCTGCGGATCCGGCGAGCACAGGTACAGCGCCTGCAGCGCCAGCGCGCCATTGGGGTGCACCGTCAGGTGCTTCTGCCACATCACGTCGCGGGTCAGGTGCTCGGTGTACTGGAACTGCGCCTCGGTGAACACGCCGGTGTTGAACCGCGAGTTCTTGAACGCCACGCGGCGCGATTCGCGCCCTTCGGGCCCGTACGGCGTCATGCGCTCGAGCGCGCGAACCGGGTCCACGGGCAGGCCGCGATCGATCAGGCGCGACTGCACCAGTTCGCTCGATTCCGGGCGGAAGGCGACGATGTGCAGGCCCTCGTAGCGCTTGGCCATGGCCACGGCATTGCTGGTCTTGGTCGGGTCGACGTGGCCCATGACCTCGAGGTAGCCCTGCTGGAGCATGGCGCAGTGATTGGCCGAGCCCAGCGGCTCGATCGGCGCGCCCGGCGTGGGTGAACCCACATGGTGGCTGCGGGTGGTGAGATTGAAGCCCAGCCGGGCGAACACCTGCTGCGCGCGATCGAGGTCGCGCACGATGGTGCCGCAGTGGTCGAGGTCCAGGGCGATGGCAGCAGTGGTGGTCATGCGGGTTCCCTTGGTTGTGCGTTTCCGGGCGGTGGAGCCATGGCAGCGTCCACCGCCGCCAGCGCGTGAAGCTCGGTGGAATCGTAAAGCGGACAGGCGGCGAACTCCCCCCGCATCAGGATCGGCAGTTCGGTGCACCCCAGGATGACGCCCTGGGCGCCATCGGCGGCCAGCGCCGCGACCGCCTCGTGTACCGCGCGACGCGCGGCATCGGAGAAGACGCCGCGCGCCATCTCGCCGAAAATCAGTTCGTCCAGCGCGCTGCGCTCGGCGTCTCCGGGTACGCGCACCGACAGGTCGTAGCCGCCTTCGAGGTGCTGGCGCAGGAAGGCTTCGTTCATGGTCGCGGCAGTCCCCAGCAGCCCGACGCGCTCCACCCCGGCGCGCCGCAGTTCGGCACCCACCGCATCGCCGATGTGCACCAGCTGCAGGGCGCTGGCCCGCCTGAGCGCCTCGGCGCGGCGATGCGCGGTGTTGGCGCACAACACCAGCAACTCGGCGCCGGCCCGTTCGAGGGCGTGCGCGGCCTCGACGAAGATCTCCAGCACGCCGGCCTCGTCGCCCGCCAGCGTCCGGCTGCGCACCGCGTCGAAGTCGAGCGACACCATGACCAGTCGCGCGCTGTGCACCCCGCCCAGGCGCCGCGCCACTTCGCGGTTGATCACGCGATAGTAGTCGAGCGTCGACTCCCAGGTGATGCCGCCGATCAAGCCGATGCTGCGCATCTCGTTTTGCATGCCGATACCGTACAGCAACTCCCCTCACGCGGGGTTTCGCATATCCTGCCGGCATGACAACGCCCACCGACCGCCGCCTGCTCTATTTGTCGCGCGCCGACATCGACGCGCTCGCCCTCACCCCGTCCGAGATCGAAACCGCCGTCGAAACGGCCTTTCGCGGCCTGGCCGGCGGGCGCGCCGAAAGCCTGCCCAAGCAGGGCATCGACCCCACGCCGGCGAGCTTCTTCCATTCGATGCCGGCGCGACTCGATGCGGCCGGCACGGTGGGCGTGAAATGGGTGGGCGTGGCGGCCAACGCCGACGACCCGGCCACGCGCCACCTGCCCAACATCAACGCCATGATCCTGCTCTCGGACCTGCGCACCGCCCAGTTGCTGGCGGTGATGGACGGCGACGCCATCACCGCCTTGCGCCCTGCCGCCGTCAGCCTGGTGGCGGCACGCCGCCTGGCGCGCGCCGAGAGCCGGCGCATGGGCTTCATTGCCTGCGGCGTACAGGCACGCGCCCACCTGCAGGCCTTCGCCGCCGTCTTCCCCATCCGCGAACTCGCCTGCTACAGCCGCCGCCTCGAGACCGCACAGAGTTTCGCCGCCGAGGCGCGCGCGCTGGGCTTCGAGGCGCACGCGGTCAGCGACCCGCGCGCGGCCGTGGCAGGCATGGACATCATCGTCAGCAGCGTGCCGCGTGCAAAGGGTCTGAAGAAGTTCCTCGACCCGGCATGGCTCGCGCCCGGCGCCTTCGTCAGTGCCACCGACCTCGCGCGCTGCTGGGACGGCACGCGCCTGCGCGACCTGGAACTGCTGGCCACCGATGATCGCGCGCAGAGCCGCGAGGCCGCCGCACAGGGCCACATCCCATGGCAGGGAGAGTTCGACGCAGCGCTGAGCGAACTGGTGACCGGCTCACACCCCGGCCGGCGCCATGCCGCCGAACGCGCCATGTTCATACACCCGGGCCTGGGACTGGGCGACATCGCGGTGGCCGCGTTCGCGCTGGCGCGCGCCCGCGAACGCGGCCTGGGCACGCTGCTGCCGCGCTGAGGCGCTACGTGGCCCGGCCGCTAGCGCCCGGGCACCGGCGGCAGTTCCGCGCCGCAACTCTGGCAGTAGCGCGCCTCGGGCAGATGCGCACCGTTGCCGCAGGCCGGACAGGCGGCGGGGGTCACGTCGCGCGCCAGGCGCCGCGCGGTCATCTCGGCGGTGACGATGCCGGTGGGCACGGCCAGCGTGCCCCAGCCCAGCAGCATCATCAGCGAGGCGATCGCGCGCCCCAGGTCGGTCTTGGGCGTGATGTCGCCAAAGCCCACCGTGGTCATGGTGGTGATGGCCCAGTACACCGACACCGGGATGCTGGTGTAGCCGTTCTGCGGCCCCTCGACCACGTACATCAGCGTGCCCATCAGCACCACGATCATGAACACCGTGCCGATGAACACGATGATCCGGCGCCGGCTCGCCCACAGCGCCGCGCCCAGGTTGCGGTACTCCACCATGTAGGCGGTGACCTTCAGGATGCGAAACACCCGGAACATGCGCAGCAGGCGGATGTCGATCAGCGAATGCAGTTCGGGAAAGAACAGCGCCAGGTAGGTCGGCGCCACCGACAGCAGGTCGACGACGCCGAAGAAGCTGCGCGCATAGCGCAGCGGGTGCTGCACGCAGGCCAGGCGCAACGCATACTCGGCGGTGAACAGCAGCGTGAACAGCCATTCGAGCGCGGTGAACGTGCGCCCCCAGCCGCGCGACAGCGATTCGACGCTGTCGATCATCACCACCATGACGCTCACGCCGATCAGGGCCAGCAGCCAGAGATCGAACAGCCGGCCGGCGCGCGTGTCGGACTCGAACACGATGACGAAGGCGCGACGCCGCCAGCCGTCCGGCGGAATGCCGTAATGCAGCGCCTCCCAGCTCGGCGCCTGCGGCGCGGGGGTGGCCGGAACGCTCATGGTCAGGGCAGAAAGTTGTACTTCATATGCCGAAACCCTAGCACTGTCGCGGCTTCCCGGCTAGCATGGTCGTCAAATCTGACAACTTCCCGTCCCGGAGAGCCGCCATGCCCGCACTGCCTCCAAGCGTCAAACTGCGCACCGCGCTGCGTGCGCGCATCGTCGAGCGCATCGACGAGCTGAACCTCAGCCGCAAGGAGGCCGGCGAAGCGATGGGCCTGTCCAAGCAGCAGATGAGCCGCCTGCACGCCGACGAGGACCTGTTCACCTTCGACCGCCTGGTGGACGCCGCAGCCGGCCTGGGACTCGAGGTGCGCGTGAAGACCGTGCGCCCCTGGGGCTGAGGACGTCACGGCGGCGCGCCGCCCGCTCACCCTCACCCATAGTGCACCGCCAGCCACACCGTGGGCTGCGCCGGGTCGGTCCAGTCCACCCGATGCCGGCGATGCGGCGCGATGTCGAGGTGATCCCCGGGCCCCAGCAGGCGCGGCACCGCCTCGTCCTCGAAGCGCAGTTGCGCCGCGCCGCGCAGCAACAGCACCCACTCGCCTTGCGGCGCGTCGTACCAGCAGCCCGGCGGACTGGCCTGCCCGTGAGAAACTATGCGTTCCATCCTCAGATTCGGACGCACCAGAAGTTCGGTGAATTCCTCGGCGCCACCCGGGAACGGCACCGGCAGACCGGCGAAGAGATTATCGGCAGGCATCGGAACGCACGAAGCATGGAAAGATCATGAAAGCACCGTACCGCATTTCGCGCAGTCGCGGAACCCTGCGCACCCTGCAGGACAGGAAGAACGTCATGCGCGCCGGCGCCGCCTCGGACGCCGCATGCATTTTCTGCGCCCCGGATCGCGAGATCCTGGCCGAGAGCGCCTTGAGCCTGGCCTTCGCCGACGCCCATCCCGTGTCCCCCGGCCATGCGCTGGTGGTGCCGCGACGCCACGTCGTCACCATCTTCGACCTGAACGACGAGGAGTACGCCGACTGCTTCCTGCTCGCCCGGCGCGTGCAGGAGTTGCTCGCCGCGCGGCTGCAGCCCGACGGCTTCAACATGGGCGTCAACTGCAGCGAGGCCGGCGGGCAGTCGGTGTGGCACGCGCACATCCACGTGATCCCCCGCTTCAACGGCGACACGCCGCATCCGCGCGGCGGGGTGCGCAACGTGATCCCGCGCAAGGCGGACTACTGAACACGGAGCCCAGATGAGCACCCCCGTGCGCCCCGAAGGCATGATCACCGCGCTGCAGCCCGAGACCTCCTACGGCGGATACCTGTCGCTGGACCGGCTGCTTTCCTGCCAGCACCCGCGCTCGGTGCCGCCGCACCACGACGAGACCATGTTCATCATCCAGCACCAGACCTCGGAGCTGTGGATGAAGCTCGCCATCCACGAGCTGCTGGCGGCGATCGCACATGTGCGCGCCGACCGCCTGGGGCCCTGCTTCAAGATCCTCGCGCGCGTGAAGCAGATCCAGCGCCAGCTGTTCGAGCAATGGTCGGTGCTGGAAACGCTCACGCCCACCGAGTACGCCGAGTTCCGCGACGCGCTGGGCCCGGCCTCGGGCCTGCAGTCCTTCCAGTTCCGCGCCATCGAATTCCTGTTCGGCAACAAGAACGCCGCCATGCTCGAGCCGCACCGCCACGATCCGGCCGTGCACACCTGGCTCGCCGGGCTGCTCGCCGCGCCCTCGCTGTACGACGAGTTCCTGCGCCACCTGGCGCGCCGCGGCCTGCCGGTGCCGGCCGCGTGCCTGGAGCGCGACTGGTCGCAGCCCTATGTGCGCAACGCCGAGCTGGTGTCGGTGTTCAAGACCGTCTACGAGGCGCCGCAGACCTGGTGGGATGCCTACGAGATGTGCGAAAAGCTGGTCGACGTCGAGGAGAACTTCCACCTCTGGCGCGTGCGCCACGTGAAGACCGTCGAACGCGTGATCGGCTACAAGCGCGGCACCGGCGGTACGGCCGGCGTGAGCTTCCTGCGCCGCACCCTGGACGTGGCGCTGTTTCCCGAACTGCTCGACGTGCGCACGGAGATCGGCCGTTAGACCGGGGATGAACGCGCAATGATCGCCCCCGACACGCCGCAGGCCGACGGCGGCATCGCCGCCGCAGTCGCCGCGCTGGGCCCCGGCCCGCTCACCGAGGCCGGGCTCCGGACCCATGTCTGGCCGCTGTTCTCGCGGGCGCTGCAGCGCTCGGCGCGCACCATCTACCTCGGCAACCATTCGCTGTGCCGGCCGCCGGACCGCGCCGCATTGGATGTGGCGCGCGGCGTGGCCGAGTGGTACGCCGGGCTGAACGAGGCCTGGGGCCCGTGGGGCGAGGCGCTGCAGAGCTACCGCGAACTCACCGCACGCCTGATCAATGCGCCCTCGCCCGATTGCATGGTCGCGAAGACCTCCGCCGGCCAGGGACTGCGCGCGGTGCTGAATGCGCTCGAGCCGCGCACCGGCGCGACGCTGAACGTGGTGACCACCGCAGGCGAGTTCGATTCGCTGGATTTCATCCTGCGCGTGTACCGCCAGCGCGGGCGCGTGGCGCTCACGCTGGTGCCGGCGCGCGACGACGCCGGCTTCCATGCCGAGGACATCCTCGCCGTCGTGGACGAACGCACCGACCTGCTGGTGGTGTCGAGCGTGATGTTCCGCACCGGGCAGGTCATGCAGGGGTTGGATGCGCTGGTGGCGCGCGCGCAGGCCGTCGGCGCCAAAGTGCTGGTCGACGTCTATCACGGCGCCGGCGTGCTGCCCACCGACGTGCAGGCCTGGAACGCCGACTTCGCGGTGGGCGGTTCGTACAAGTACCTGCGCGGCGGCCCCGGAGCCTGCTGGCTGTACGTACGCCCGGACCACCTGAGCCTGCATACCCTGGACACCGGCTGGTTTGCCAAGAAGGACGTGTTCGCCTACGCGCGGCCCGAACCGCCGGAGTTCGCGCCGGCCGGTGCGGGCTGGAACGAATCGACGCCGCCGGTGTTCGTGCCCTATCAGGCCCTGGCAGGGCTGGAGTTCACGCTGGCGATGGGCGTGGAGCGCCTGCGCGCGTACTCGCTGGTGCAGCAGGCCAGGCTGGTCGAACTGCTCGCCGCGCAAGGACTGCAGGCGCGCGGCGCGGTCGGCGCGGATGCGGCGAAGCACGGTGCCTTCCTGACCGTGCGCCTGCCGCGCGCCGGCGAACTGGCCAAGGCGCTGGACGCGCGCGGCGTGCACGGCGATGCGCGCGGCGAGTACCTGCGCCTGTGCCCGGACATCCTGAATCCGGACGAGGAACTGGTGCGCGCCGCCGCCGCCGCCGGCGCGGCGCGGCGCACGCTGGACTAGGCCGGCACCACAACGATCGCCGGGCGCGGGCACGCGGCTTGCTGCTCGATGGGCACGAATCCATCGGAGCCGTCCGTGAACCCGCTCACCCGTCACCTGCACCTCCTGCTCGCCGCGCTGCTCGCGTCGCTGTGCGCCGCCACGGTGCATGCCCAACCCTGGCCCACCAAGCCGGTGCGCTGGATCGTGCCTTTCCCGGCCGGCCAGTCGGCCTCGGACATCACGGCGCGCGTGCTGGCCGACAAGCTCTCGGCGTTGTGGGGCCAGTCGGTGCTGATCGAGAACAAGCCCGGCGCCGGCGGCACCATCGCCACCGCCGAGATGCTGAAGTCGCCGGCCGACGGCTACACGGTGATGAGCGGCACCATGGGCACGCACACCATCGCGCCCAACCTGTACAGGAACCTGCCGTACGAGGCGGGGCGCGACCTGGTGCCGGTGACGCTGGTGGCCGACGTGCCTTTGGTGCTGGTGGCCAGCCTCAAGGTGCCGGCCGGCTCGCTCAGGGAAATGGTGGGACTGGCGCGCGAGACCCCGGGCAAGTTCGCCTATGCTTCGCCCGGCAACGGCACGCTGAACCACCTGATGGGTGAAATGCTCAAGCGCAGCGCGAAGCTCGACATGCCGCACATCCCCTACAAGGGCGCGGGCGCCGCCTATGTCGACATGTATTCGGGTGGTGTGGCGCTGATGTTCGACCCGATCCTCTCGGCCACCACGCAGGTCCGGCAAGGCAAGCTCAAGGCCTACGCCATCGCCTCCTCCAAACGTTCCGCCGCGCTGCCCGAGGTGCCCACCATGGCCGAGCAGGGCTTCCCGGGCTTCGAGGCATCGCTGTGGCTGGGCGTGTTCGCACCCGCCGGCACGCCGCCCGCGGTGATCGCCAGGCTCTCCGGCGACCTGGGCACTGTGCTGAAGTTGCCCGAAGTGCGCACGCGCCTCGAGGGACTTGGCGGCGAGATCGTCGCCATGCCGCACGATGCCTTTGCCAGGGCCTACGCGCGTGACCTCGGTCGTTGGGGCAGGACGCTGCAGGAACTGGGCGTGCGGGTCGACTGAGGCCGCGCATTCCCGCAGAGCGGAAAAGCGCTATTCCGTTTCTGCATCCGATGGGGCCGCACGCCCCCAGATGGGAAGATCCCCGCATGCATGCCGCAACACAGTCCGCCGCCGATTTTCTATCGCCTTTCGCCGGCCAGGACATGGCCACGCTGCTCGATGCGCGCGCCGCCGCGCGTGGCGCACACCCCTTCCTGATCTGGGCGCCGTTCGAAAGCGAGGCGCGCACCTGGAGCTACGCGCAGTTCGCCGCTGAAGTCGCGCGGCTCGCCGGCGGCCTGGCGGCGCGCGGCATCGTCGCCGGCGATCGTGTCATCGTGCACATGGAGAACTGCCCCGAACTGCTGCTGGTGTGGTTTGCCTGTGCGCGCCTGGGCGCGATCTGCGTGCCGACCAATGCCCTGGCCGCCGGCCCCGAACTCACCTGGTTCGCCGAACTGTCGGGCGCGCGCGCCGCGATCACGCAACCGAGGTTCGCCGCGCTGCTCGCCGCGCACTGCCCCGCGCTCGAATGGCTGGCGGTCACGGTCGACGACAGTGGTGCGCCCGCATCGGCCGCACCGCCCGCCGGGGCGCTGCGTTTTGCCGAATTGCACGCCGCGCCGCTCGCCGCGCGCACGCCCGACCCGCCGCGGCGGCTTCGATCATGTTCACCTCGGCACCACCTCGCGCTCCAAGGGCGTGCTGTGGACGCATGCCAACGCGTTGTGGGGTGCGCGCCTGGGCGCCCTGCAGCAGGGCCTGCGCGGCGAGGACGTCTACCAGGTCTGCCTGCCGCTGTTTCACGTGGTGGCGCTGTCCTGGTCCATCTTCCCGGCGTTGTGGGCCGGCGCCAGCGTGCTGCTGCAGCCGCGCTTTTCGGCGTCGCGCTACTGGCCGGCGGCGCTGGCGCACGGCGCCACGGTGGCCTCGCATGTGCACTTCACGGCCGGCGTGCTGGCCCAGCAGCCGGTGCCCGCCGGCCATCGCTTCCGCCTGTGGGGCAACTCGATCTGGCTTCCCGAACAGCGTGCGCATTTCGGCATCCCCATCATCGGCTGGTGGGGCATGACCGAAGTGATCTCGCAGGGCATCGTCGGCGATCCGCAGGCGCCGCAGGACCCGCGCACCATCGGCCGGCCTTCACTGGGCTATCGCATCAAGGTGGTGGACGACGCCGGCGTGCCGGTGCCGCCCGGCACGCCGGGCAACCTGCTGCTCGGCGGCGTACCCGGGCTGTCGCTGTTCGCCGCCTACTGGAACGACCCGCAGGCCACCGCCGCGGCCTTCGACGCCGCGGGCTGGTTCATCACCGGCGACCGCGTGATCGTGCATGCCGACGGCGCGATCCGCTTCGCCGAACGCGCCAAGGACGTGCTCAAGGTCGGTGGCGAAGGCGTGTCGGCGGCCGAGATCGAGCGCGTGGTGCTCGAAGTGCGCGGGGTGCGCGAATGCGCCGTGGTCGGCCGGCCCGACGCCAGCTACGGCGAGGTGGCAGTCGCCTTCGTCACGCTGCACGCGGATGCGCCGGACGACGTGCCCGCGCGCGCGATCGAACACTGCCGCGCCTCGCTGGCACGCTTCAAGGTGCCGCGCGAGGTGCGCGTGATCGAGGAGATGCCGCGCGTGAGCATCGGCAAGATCGGCAAGGGCGAGCTGCGCAAGCGGCTGGCCGCAGGCTGAGGACGCGGGCCGTACCCGCCTCGAACACAATGCGCCACACAACGTGAAAAACACCGCAGCATTTCGCAACTGCAATCAGGAGTCCACATGAAACGCCACGCCCTGCCGCTGCTGTTAGCCCTCGTCCCCCTGCTCGCGGCGCCCGCCGCGCTGGCGCAGTCCTGGCCGACCAAGCAGGTGAGCCTGATCATTCCCTCGGCACCCGGCGGCCCCTCCGACGTGCTGGGCCGCGTGCTGGCCGACAAGCTGCGCGAACGCTACGCCCAGCCCTTCGTGGTCGAAAACCGCGGCGGCGCCGGCGGCAACCTCGGCACCGCTGCCGTGGCGCGCGCCGCTGGCGACGGCTACACGCTGCTGATCACGGTGGACGCGCCGATCGTCGTCAACCCGGCGCTGTACGCCAGCATGCCCTACGACCCGATCAAGGACCTGCAGCCGGTGGCCATGATCGGCGACGGCGGCGATGTGGCGCTGGCCGTGCCGGATTCGTCACCTGCGAAGACCCTGCAGGAACTGATCGCGCTGATGCGCAAGGATCCGTCCAAGGCCAACTACGTGTCCTCGGGCAACGGCTTTCCCAGCCACATCGTCGGCGAACTGTTCAAGCGCGAGGCGAAGTTCGACGCGCAGCACATTCCGGCCAAGGGCGCAGGCGCAGCCATGCAGGAACTGCTCTCCGGCCGCATGAACTTCTCCTTCCCGCCGGCCAGCCTGGCCGCGCCGGCGGCGCGCTCCGGACGCATCCGCGTGCTCGCGGTGTCCGCCGACAAGCGCAACGCGCTGCTGCCGGACACGCCGACGTTCGCCGAACTCGGGCTGCCCACGGTCACGCTGCGCCCCTACTGGATCACCCTGTTCACCACGGCCGGGGCGCCGCGCGCGATGGTGGAGTCGCTGGGCGCCGAAGTACGGCGCATCACGCACACCCCCGAGTTCGGCGCATTGCTCTCGCGGCAAGGCATGTTCGCCTCGCAGGCGACGCCGGACGCGCTTGCCGAGCGCATGAAGCGCGACCTGGCGAGCTGGAAGGCCATCATCCAGCCGCTGGGCGTGAAAGCCGACTGAGCGCGACGGGGGCTGCGCTAGGCCAGGCCGGGAAACAGCGCGCGCAGGCCCTCGGCCATGGTCTGGATGGCAATCGCCGCGAGCAGCAATCCGAGCAGGCGCGTCGCGATGTTGAGGCCGGTCTGACCCAGGCGCGGGCCGACGCGATGGGCCACGCGCAGCACGCCCCACAGCAGAGCGCACACCAGCGCGATGCACAGCGCCACCGCCAGCCGGTGCGCCGGGCCACCGGCCTCGGCGGCGATGATGGTGGTGCTGATCGCCCCGGGACCGGCCAGCAGCGGTACGGCCAGCGGCACCACGCCGGTGAGCCGGCCGCGTTCGAGTTCCTCGGCCTCGGCCTCCGACTGGCGCACACCGCCGGCCTCCGCGTTGAGCATGGCCAAAGCCATCAGCAGCAACACCAGGCCGCCGCCGACGCGAAAAGCCGGCAGGCTGGCGCCCATGATCTCGAGCAGGGCCTCGCCGGTGAATGCCGCCACCACCAGCACGCCCAGCACCGTCAGCGTGACCACGCGTGCCAGCGCATGGCGATGCGCCTCGCTGCGATGCGCGCTGACGCCGATGAAGATGGGCACCGCCAGGAAGGGATCGAGCACCGCGAGCAGCGTCACGGTGTAGCGCACGTAATCGCGCAGGCTGGCAAGGTCGTCCATCGACCCATTCTGGCACAGCCCGTGCTACATGATTACACTCGCACATCCCAAACAAGGAAAGCCGCATGAAAACCGTTCTGAATGCCGTCTGCGCCGCGCTGCTCGCCGGCGCGGCGCTGGGCGCGCAAGCGCAGGCCTGGCCGGCCAAACCCATCAAGGTCATCATCGGCTTTCCGCCCGGCTCGGGCGGCGAAACCCAGGTGCGCATGGTGGGCCAGAAGCTCACCGAGGCCTGGGGCCAGCCCGTGGTGGTCGAAGCCAAGCCGGGCGCCAGCGGCAACATCGCCGCCGAACTGCTGGTGAAATCGCCGGCCGACGGCTACACGCTGCTGTATTTCCCGGCCGCGCTGGCCGTGAATCCCGCCCTGTTCCCCAAGCTGCCCTATGACATCGCGAAGGATTTCACGCCGATCGCCCTGCTGGGCACCTTCCCGCTGGTGCTGGTGACCAACCCTGGCGTACCGGTCAAATCGGTGGCCGAGGTGATCGCACTGGCCAAGGCCAAACCCGGCGCACTGAACTACGCCTCGATCGGCAATGCGAGCCCGCCGCACCTGGCCGGCGAGCTGTTCAATCAGCTGGCCGGCGTGTCGCTGGTGCACGTCCCCTACAAGGGCTCGGCACCCGCGCAGACCGACCTGATCGGCGGGCAGGTGCAATTGATGTTCGACACCGCGGTCTCGGCCATCCCGCACGTGAAGGCCGGACGCACGCGCGCGCTGGCGGTCACCACGCTGAAGCGCTCGCCGCTGCTGCCCGAACTGCCTTCGCTGGACGAGGCCGGCGTGAAGGGCTACGACCTGTACGGGTGGGGCGGCATCGTCGCGCCCGCCGGACTTCCCGCGGAGATCGCTGCCAGGCTGAACACGGAGATCGTCAAGGCACTCAAGGTTCCCGAGGTCGCGCAGCGCCTGAACACCCTGGGTTCGGTGCCCGGTGCCATGAGCGGTCCGGAGTTCGGCCGCTTCATCCAGGACGAAGCCGCGAAGTGGAAGAAGCTGGTCGTCTCCACCGGCGCAAAGCTGGACTGAACGCGGCAGGAACTCCCCGACAGGCCGGCCGGGGAGGTGGTCAGGGGAGCCGCAGGGCTCTCTGAGATGACTTGCGGAGGATGTCTTCCACGTCGTCAGACGTCGAAGACATCCAGATCTTTGGCGAATTCGATGGGACCGGTGTAGTCCCGCCGGATGTCCGCCGTCATTTCCGCGATCTTCGCCGGCGTGGTCTGGCGGAAATGGGTCAGCACCATGCGTTTCACCTGTGCGCGTTCGGCGATCTTGCCGGCGGTGTCAGAGCAGGCCAGCGTGTACTTGCCCACCCCCTGAAAGTGACCGCTGGTCATCTCCGCAGCCGAGATATAGCAGCACTGCAGGTGCAGGTCGGCGCCATGCGCGATGCGCAGCAGCGGCTCGCACATCACCGCATCGCCGCTGAAGCTGAACACCCTGCCCTCGGCCTCTATCCTCCAGGCCAGGCAGATCCAGCGCGCCAGGAACTTCTTTCCGAACGGCAGTCCGTGGCCGTGCTCGACGCGCGTGCACTCGACGCGCACGCCGTCGTCCTCGAATGCCAGGCCTTCCTCGACTTCGACCACCTCGGCGCCGATGAAAGGCCCGAAGGCGGTCTCGCCCTCGGTGCGAAAGGCGATGTCGCGGTCGTAGACCTGCTTCGTCAGCACCTCGACGATGCCCCGCGTGCCGGGCGGGCCGTAGACGCGCAAGGGCTTGCGGCGTCCCGCCATCCAGCTGGTGATCAGGTAGTTGGCGAACTCGCCGATGTGATCCACGTGGTGGTGCGAGATCAGCATGGTGTCGATCTCGGCGAACGGCAGTCCCGCGCGCGCCATGCCCTGAATCGCACCGCGCCCGCAGTCCAGCATCAGTTTGCGCTCGGCCGCCGCCAGCACATAACACGAGGAATTGCGTTCCGGGTCGGGTCGCGGCCCGCCGGTGCCGAGGGTGTGCAGCCTCACAGCGCGGCTACTTCCTGGTGGCGGCTTCGGTCGCCGCCTTGCGATCTGCGCTGACCTGCGCGAACGCCGGTCGCTCGCCCAGCATCTTCAGGTAGGGCTTGACCTGCGGCAGGTGCTCGAACATGTCGCGGCCGAAGGCGAGCTTGCCCGCCATCGAGATCAGCGGCAGGTTCACGAATGCCGAACAATCAGCCAGCGTCAGTTCCTTGCCGGCGATGTAAGGATCGAACCTTGCCACCCGCGCAAAGGCGCGCAGGCCCTTGGCCAGGTCGCGCTCGACCTCCTTCTTTGTCTCATCGGACACCTGTCCGCCGAAGAACACCTCCGGATAGATGCGGCGCGCCACCAGTTCCATGTGCAGCTCGATGTAGTCGATCAGTTCGCGCACCTTGGCCCTGGCCACCGGGTCCGCCGGGTACAGGGGCTTCTGCGGATAGGCGTCTTCCAAGTACTCGCAGATCACCTGGGATTCGGTGATCACCGCCCCGTCGACCGTCAGGAAAGGAACCTTGCCAACCGGCGAACGCTCGACGAACTCGTCCTTCTGCGAAGGTTTGCAGGTGTCGTCTTCCTCGTGAGCAATGCCCTTCTCGAGCAACGCGAGGCGCACCTTGTTGTGATAATTGCTGACGCGAAAGCCGCAGAGCTTGATCGCCATCGCCTGCCCCCAGAGGTATTTATATGTTATTGAGTATGCGAATTGACTGGAAACCCGCTCCAGGAGCGGGTTTCCAGTTTTAAATCTTCGAGATTCAGCCCGGCCCTAGGACTTTCGCGTGGCCAGTGCCTCGCCTATGGTGGTCTGCTCGGCGATCTCCTGCTTGGCGATGGCGTTGCGGTGCACCTCGTCCGGACCGTCGGCGAAGCGCAGCGTGCGCGCGTGGGCATAGGCGAACGCCAGACCGAAATCGTCGGATACCGCTCCGCCGCCGTGAACCTGCATGGCCCAGTCGATCACCTGACAGGCCATGGTCGGCGCCAGCACCTTGATCATGGCGATCTCCTTCCTCGCCACCTTGTTGCCGGCCACGTCCATCTTCCAGGCCGCGTGCAGCACCATGAAGCGCGCCGAGTCGATCATGATGCGCGCCTCGGCAATCCGCTCGCGCGTCACGCCCTGCTCGGCCACGGTGCGGCCGAAGGCGGTGCGGCTGGTGGCGCGCTTGCACATCTTTTCCAGGGCGCGCTCGGCCTGGCCGATCAGGCGCATGCAGTGGTGTATGCGCCCAGGTCCGAGGCGGCCCTGGGCGATCTCGAAGCCGCGACCCTCGCCGAGCAGGATGTTGGACGCCGGCACCTTCACGTCCTTGAGTTCGATCTCCATGTGGCCGTGCGGCGCATCGTCGAAGCCGAACACCGGCAGGTAACGCAGGATCTTCACGCCCGGCGCGTCGTTCGGCACCAGGATCATCGACTGCTGCGCATGGCGCGAGGTGTTGTCCGGATCGGTCTTGCCCATCAGGATGTAGATCTTGCAGCGCGGATCCCCTGCACCCGAAGACCACCACTTGCGGCCGTTGATGACGTAGTGATCGCCTTCGCGCTTGATGCGGCACTGGATGTTGGTGGCATCCGAGGACGCAACCTCGGGCTCGGTCATCAGGAAGGCCGAACGGATCCTGCCTTCCAGCAGCGGGTCCAGCCACTGGCGCTTCTGCTCTTCGGTGCCGTAGCGCTCGATGGTCTCCATGTTGCCGGTGTCGGGCGCCGAGCAGTTGAACACCTCGGGAGCCCAGCTCACGCGCCCCATGATCTCGCACAGCGGCGCGTAATCGAGGTTGGACAGCCCGCCGCCGGGGGCGCGCGGCGATCTGGGCAGGAACAGGTTCCACAGCCCGGCCGCCTGCGCCTTCGGCTTGAGCTCCTCGATGACGGGCACCGGTTCCCAGCGCTTGTCGCTTCTGACGTGGGCGTAGTACCTGGACTCGTTCGGATAGATGTGCTCGTCCATGAAGGCGAGCAGCTTCTTCCTGAGTTCCTGCGTGCGTGCCGAATATTCGAAGTCCATGCCCGTCTCCCTATGCTCTCTTCAGTATCTTTTCCACCTGCGCCCAGCCGAGTTCGGCCATCGGCCGTGCACGCTTGCCCGCATCGACCGCGTGGGCGCTGGCCGCCGTGCCGTCCACCACGCGCTTCATGATGCCCTGCAGGATGGCGGCAATGCGGAACAGGTTGTAGGCCATGTAGAAATCCCAGTGCGATTCCGACAGCGGCTCGCGGCCGGTGCGCCTGCAGTACATGGCGATGTACTCGCGCTCGGTGGGAATGCCCAGGCTGGCGTGGTCGAGGCCCGCGATGCCACGGAACTGCCCCGGCGGAATGTGCCAGCTCATGCAGTGATAGGCGAAATCGGCGAGCGGGTCGCCCAGCGTCGACAGTTCCCAATCGAGCACGGCCAGTATCTTCGGCTCGGTGGGGTGGAAGATGGTGTTGTCCAGCCGGTAGTCGCCGTGGACGATGGTGGTCTCGTCGGACTGCGGTATGTTCTTCGGCAGCCACTCGATCAGCCGGTCCATGGCCTCGATGGTCTCGGTCTGCGAAGCCACGTACTGCTTGGACCAGCGGCCGATCTGGCGCTCAGGTAGCTGCCGGCCTTGCCGAAATCCTCGAGACCGACGGCCTTGTAGTCGATCGAATGCAGTTGCGCCATCACCCGGTTGAGCTCTCCCCAGATGGCGCGTCGCCCGGCCTTGCTCATGCCGGGCAGGGACTGGTCCCAGATCACGCGCCCTTCCACGCAGTCCATCACGTAGAAGGCGGTGCCGATCACGCCCTCGTCCTCGCACAAGGCATACGGGCGCGCCACCGGAAAGCCGGCGCCGTGCAGGGCGCGGATGACCTTGAACTCGCGATCCACGGCATGCGCCGAAGGCAGCAGCCTGCCCGGCGGCTTTTTGCGCAGCACATAGTTCCTGCCGCCCGCCGACAGCCTGTAGGTCGGATTGGACTGGCCGCCCTTGAACTGCTCGGCCTGCAGCGCGCCGCCATAGCCTTCCACGTGGCCGCGCATCCAGGCTTCGAGCGCGGCGACATCGAAGCGATGACGCTCCTCAACCGGTTTAGTGCCGACGAATTGGTCGAACATGGGCAAGGAAGGGGAACGGTGGGATGCGGCGGCGTGTGCGGGGCGCGTGATTTTCGCGGGTTAGCTTACGCGGTTTCCCGCGCTGCCGCCAACGCTCGGGGCGAAACGCTAGAATCGCCAGCCATGAAACTCATTACCAGCAAGCATGCCGCCGAACTCGTGCAGGACGGCTGGACGGTATCGACTTCCGGCTTCACCGGCTCCGGGCATCCCGAGGGGATCTCGAGCGCGATCGAGGCGCGTTTCCTCGCGCACGGCAGGCCGCGCGACCTGACCCTGCTCTACGCCGCCGGCCAGGGCGACCGCGCCACGCGCGGCACCGGCCATTTCGGCTGTGAAGGGCTGGTCCGGCGCATCATCGGCGGCCACTGGGGTGCCGCGCCGCGGCTGGGTGCGCTGGCCGTGGCCAACAAGGTCGAGGCCTACAACTGGCCGCAGGGCGTGGTGGCGCAACTGTTCCGCGCCATCGCCGGCAAGAAGCCCGGCGTGCTCTCGCAGATCGGCCTGCACACCTTCGTGGACCCGCGCTACGAAGGCGGCAAGCTGAACGCGCGCACCACCGAGGATCTGGTCGAACTGCTCATGCTGCGCGGCAGGGAATGCCTGTTCTATCCGGCCTTCCCGCTGCATTGCGCGATCCTGCGCGGCACCTCGGCCGACCCGGACGGCAACATCAGCATGGAGCACGAGGTGTTCCACAACGACGTGCTGGCGCTGGCGCAGGCCGCGCACAACTCGGGCGGCATCGTCATCGTGCAGGTCAAGCGACTGGTGGGCAAACACGCCATACATCCGCACCTGGTGCGCGTGCCCGGCATCCTGGTCGACTACGTGGTGGTGGCCGAGCGACCCGAGGACCACTGGCAGACCTACGGCGAGGAATACAACCCGGCCTACACCGGCGATCGGCGCGAGGCGCCGCATGAGGTCAGGGTTCTGCCGCTGGACCTGCGCAAGGTGGTACAGCGCCGCGCCATGTTCGAGCTCATGAAATGGAAGCGGCCGATCGTGAATCTGGGGACCGGCATGCCCTCGGGCGTGGGCCAGGTGGCGCGCGAGGAAGGTCTGGCCGACTTCGTCATGACCGTGGAATCCGGCCCGATCGGCGGCACCCCCGCGCAACCGCCCTCGTTCGGCGCCTCGGCCAATCCCGACGCGATCGTGGCGCATTCCGAGCAGTTCGATTTCTACGACGGCGGCGGACTGGACATCGCCTTCCTCGGGCTGGCCGAGATGGATCTGCAAGGCAACGTCAACGTGTCCAAGTTCGGCGACCGCGTCGCGGGGGTCGGCGGCTTCATCAACATCACGCAGACCGCCAAGGAAGTGGTGTTCATGGGTTCGCTGACCGCCAGGGGCCTGGAAGTCGAGGTGGGCGGCGGCAGGCTGAAGATCCGCAAGGAGGGCACGGTGAAAAAGGTGGTGCCGCGGGTCGAACACCTGTCCTTCAACGGACCCTACACGGCGGGCGGCGGCACGCGCGTGCTGTACGTGACCGAGCGCGCGGTGTTCGAGCTGCGCGAAGCCCGGCTCACGCTGACCGAGATCGCCCCTGGCATCGACCTCGAGCGCGATGTGCTCGACCAACTCGCCGCACCGGTACCGGTGGCGGCAGACCTCAAGACGATGGACGCACGCATCTTCCGCGACACACCCATGCTGCAGGAGCCCTGAGATGAGCACGCTGACCAGACATTCCAAACCGACCAGGCAGGCCCGGACGCCGGCGCTGGGCGCCGCCGCGAAGAAGCGCGCGGCCGCCTTCACGGTCAGCCACGCCGCGGACGCCAGGTTCGTGAAGCGCGGCCTGCGCAGCTATTTTGAGTACCGTGACCTGGGCATTGCCAGGGCCTCCGCAGGCAAGGTCGTGGCGCACGTGATCCGCGCCCGCCCCGAGAAGGCGCCGCACGGGGCATGGCACCGCCATGACTGCAAGCTGCAGTTCGTCTACGTCCTGAAAGGCTGGGTCAGGTTCGAGTACGAGGGCGTGGGCGTGGTGACCATGAGAAAGGGCAGTTGCTTCCAGCAGCCGCCCAACATCCGCCATCGCGAGATCGCGCATTCCAAGGACCTGGAACTGCTGGAGATCGTTGCGCCGGCCGATTTCGAGACTCTGGACGCCTGAGGCCGTCGCGCGCGGCTCAGGACCGCGACCCGGCCTCCGATTTCACCTGCAGCCAGAATGTCACCGGTCCGTCGTTCAGCAGGCTGACCTGCATGTCAGCGCCGAAACGCCCGGTTTCGACCATCGCGTGGCGCGCGCGCGCCAGTTCGACGAAACGACCGAACAGGCGCTCTCCCTCGGCAGGCGGCGCGGCGGTGGAGAAGCCCGGGCGTGTCCCGGAACGCGTGTCGGCCGCCAGCGTGAACTGCGGCACCAGCAGCAACCCGCCGGCGACGTCCTCCAGGGACCGGTTCATCCTGCCTTCGGTGTCCGGGAAGATGCGATAGCCCAGCACGCGCTCCAGCAAGCGCTCGACCTGCGCCTCGCCATCGCCCTTCTCCACGCCCAGCAGCGCGAGGATGCCGGGCCCGATCGCGCCGGTGGCCCGGCCGCCGATCTCCACCCTGGCGTGCGCCACACGCTGTATGAGTGCGATCACGCGATGATGTCGGGAATTAGCCGGTCCTTCAGCCGCGCGATGGTGTCCTTGATCGCCAGCTTGCGCTTCTTCAGCCGGCGCAACTGGAGCTGATCCTGCACCGGGTTGTGCACCAGACGGTCGATGACGTCGTCGAGGTCGCTGTGCTCGATCTCGAGTTCGCGCACGCGCTGCTCGATCGCGATGCGCTCCTCCTCGGTGAGCGGTTGCGTGCCCAAGGCTTGCCTCAGCGCACGCAGACTGCGTTGCAGACGCAACCTGCGTAGCAGTTCCGGCGGGCAAATGCACGCATTATTTCGGTGCGGATGTGAAAAACGTCATTGGCAGGGAGACTCGTTTGCGACATCCTAGCCCGTGTTCGTGCAAGGGGAAAGAGGGGGCGATCCGGCACCGGGCATGCCGAGAAGGCGCGGCCGGGTGCCTCGCCCCGCTGGGAATGGAATCCCCTCCACGAAGCGCGGACAATAGCGAACCGGTAGCCGACCGGACACGGGCCAGAAACGATGCGACGCAGCGACCACGACGTCACCAATCGAATTCGCACCACCGAGCCCGCGGACGTGCGCGAGGAAGTGCGCTGCCTGTACACGCAGCTTTATCCCGAAGCGCCGACCAAGTCGCTCGATCTCGCGTTCCGCGACCTCACCGAACTGTACCGCGGGGAGTGCGGCGAGTACCACCCCTGCGACACCGAGTATCACGATATCCAGCACATCATGGACGTGACGCTGGCCATGGCGCGCCTGATGGACGGCTACGAGCGCAGGCGCAACGGCCACTCGCCGCTGCCGCCGACGTACTTCTGCATCGGCGTGATCGCCGCGCTGTTCCACGACTTCGGCTACCTCAGACGCAAGGCGGATCGCACGCACCGCTTCGGCGCCGAGTACACCTTGACCCACGTCACGCGCAGCGCGCTGTTCTTGCGCGACTACCTCAAGCGCATCGGCCTGGGTCGCTACGCCATGATCGGCTCCAGCCTCGTGCACTTCACCGGGTACGAGCGCCGCACCGACTCCATCCGCATCGACGACCCCCTGTTTCGACGGCTGGGGAAATGCTGGGCACGGCCGACATCATCGCGCAGATGTCGGACCGCTGTTACCTCGAGAAATGTCGCGATCGCCTGTACCCGGAGTTCGTGCTCGGCGGCCTGGCCCGTCGGGCGCTACCGGACGGCCGCACGCAGGTGATCTTCCGCTCCGGCAGCGATCTGGTGTGCAAGACGCCGGGTTTCTACGACAACGCGGCGCGCCGCCTGGATCAGGAACTCAACCGCGCCTACCTGCTCGCCGAAGGACATTTCGGCGGACAGAACCTGTACATGGACGAGATGCTGAAGAACGTGAGCTTCGCCCGCATGGTGGCCGAAGCGCGCAGCACCTCCATGCTCAAGCGCACGCCGCCCTACACCCTGCTGCCGCATGTGCAGCCCTACCCCTCGGAGCTGGTCATACGCTGATCAGTAGGTCGGGCGGGCGCGGAAATATTCCAGCCGATCAATCGAGCGCACGGTGATGTCGCGCATCTCGCTGCCCTGCAGCACGCGCAGCGGAACCTCCACCCCGGCCTGACCGCGCGCCCAGATGCGCCTGTAGAACTCGGCCAGCGAGGACACCTCCTCGCCGCCCACGCCGATCACGATGTCGCCGCGCTGCAATCCCGCCTTGGCAGCCGGTCCTTCGGGCGACAGTCGTCCGACGAACAGCCGACCGCGCAACTCTTCGGTGGACATCCCCAGCCAGGGCCGCGGCATCCCGGCGCGCCCCTTGCTGGCCAGTTCGTCGAGGATGGGCTTGACCAGATCGACCGGCACGAACATGTTGCCGGGCGACTGCGTGCCCGGGCTCATGGCATCGGCGACGATCAGGGAGCCCAGGCCGAGCAGATCACCCTTGGGTCCGATCAGAGCCGCACCCGACCAGTTCATGACCGGGGGATAGGTGTAGATGGCCGAATCGAGCAGGTACTCCCAGCTGCCCGAGAAAGGCCGGCGCGACACCACGTAGGCGAGGCTGATCGCCTCGCGTCCTCCGTGCGCCGCGATCATCACCGGATCGCGCTCGGCCAGCGCGGCGGAATCCCCCAGTGGCATGGGCCTGGCCTCGACCGACCCGATCAGCCGCAGCAGGCCGAAGCCACTGGCGTGGTCGTAGCCGGCCAGGGTGGCCGGCACCGACTTGCCTTCGGCCGTGACGACTTCGATGGCCTCGGCCTCGATCACCAGGTAGCCGATGGTCAGGACGAGGTTGTCGCCGATCAGCACACCGTTGCCTTCGCGCTGCGCGCCCAGGGTCTCCAGGGAACGTGCGTTGGGCAGGATGCGCGCCTTCACGCGCATCACGGCGGCCAGCGTGTCGGCGCCGGGATCGGCCGCCTTGTCCTGTGCCGACGCAGACCAGGGCAGCGCGACCAGCACGGCCAGGGCCAGGCAGAGAGGTGCGCGCAGCAGGTGACTCATGAATCCTCCGTGGCTGGAGCCGCCGATATCGCCACTTTAGACCCGGCCCGCCCGCCTCGCCAGTCGGGGCGGCAAGCGTGCCGCCGCCGGCTTTGCGCCCCCTCGCGCTTTCCTGTTAACTTAGTTGTAACAGTTCAGTAATAAAGTGCCGGCATCCAAGCGGCCCGTGGTCATCACCCGGAGGAGGATCCTTTTGTCGGCGATTCGCCTGCACGACGTCACCAAGGCGTGGGGAACCGCGCGCGCCGTCGACGGCGTGAGCTTCGAGGCCGCCGCCGGCGGCTTTGCGGTTCTGCTCGGCCCGTCGGGCTGCGGCAAATCCACCACGTTGCGCCTGATCGCCGGTCTCGAGACCGTGTCGGCGGGTCGCGTGCTGATCGGCGGCACGGACGTGACCGAACTGCCTCCGGCGCGTCGCGGGATCGCCATGGTGTTCCAGTCCTACGCCCTGTTTCCCCACCTTTCGGTGGCGGAAAACATACTGTTCGGCCTGAAGGTGCGCGGCGTGCCTGCGACGGAGCGCGGCGAACGCCTGCGCAGCACCGCGGATCTGCTGGGCCTGTCGGCGCTGCTCGAGCGCAAGCCTTCGCAGCTCTCCGGCGGCCAGCAACAGCGCGTCGCCCTGGGTCGCGCCATCATCGCGCGGGCTCCGGTATGCCTGATGGACGAGCCGCTGTCCAACCTCGACGCCCAGTTGCGCCACGACATGCGCCGCGAGATCCGCGCGCTGCAGCGCAAGCTCGGCATCACCATGGTCTACGTGACACACGACCAGACCGAAGCCATGAGCATGGCCGACCAGGTGGTGCTGATGAACAACGGGCGCATCGAGCAGAACGCCACCCCGGCCGAGCTCTACGCGCGCCCGGCGACGGCCTTCGCCGCGCGTTTCGTGGGCACGCCCCCCATGAACGTGGTGTCGCTGCCGGCGATCACCGGCGAGGGCCTGTTGCTCGGCTTGCGCCCGGAGCACATCCGCCTGGGTACCGAGGGGGTGGCGGCCACCGTTGCGACGGTGGAGTACCTGGGCGCCGATTCGATCGTCGCCTGCCGCGTGGGCGAGACGCTGCTCAACGCGCGCCTGCCCGGCCGCGCCACCTTCGCAACCGGGGCAGCGGTGCGGCTGGCCTGGGATCGCGATCACACTCATTTGTTCAATGCCGCCGATGGCAGGCGCGTGGAGCCGGCATCCGCGCCGGCCACGCTGGCGGCCTGATTTTCACAGGGGGATCACCATGCTGACCACGCTCAAACGCCTGACTGCCACTGCCGCCGCGGCCCTGCTGCCGCTCGCGGCCGTAGCGCAGACCACCGAAGTTTCGTTCTACTACCCGGTCGCCGTCGGCGGCCCGATCACCAAGATCATCGACGGCTTCGCGGCCGACTTCGAGAAGGAGAATCCCGGCATCAAGGTCAAGCCGATATATTCCGGCACCTACCAGGAGTCGATCGTCAAGGCGCTCACTGCGATGAAATCCGGCGAACCGCCGGTACTCTCGGTGCTGCTGTCCACCGACATGTTCACGCTGATCGACGAAGACGCGATCGTCGACTGGAGCGGCCTGGCGAAGAGCGCGGAAGACCAGCAGTGGCTGAAGAGCTTCTACCCGGCCTTCATGGAAAACAGCCAGACCGGCGGCAAGGTCTGGGGCGTTCCGTTCCAGCGCTCGACCATCGTGTTGTACTGGAACAAGGAGATGTTCAAGGACGCCGGCCTGGATCCGAACAGGGCGCCCGAGAACTGGAAGCAGATGGTGGAGTTCGCGCAGAAGCTCACCAAACGCGACGCCTCGGGCAAGGTCTCGCAATGGGGCGTGCAGGTGCCTTAGTCCGGCTTTCCGTACTGGCTGTTCCAGGGCTTCACCACTCCCAACAACGTGGTGCTGATGAACAAGGACGGCACGCAGACCTACTTCGACCACCCGTCCGTGATCGAGGCCCTGCAGTACTGGGTGGACCTTTCGCAGAAGCACAAGGTCATGCCGCCCGGCATCATCGAGTGGGGCACGACGCCCAAGGACTTCTTCGAGAAGAAGATCGCCATGATGTGGACAACCACCGGCAATCTGACCAACGTGAAGAACAACGCCAAGTTCGACTTCGGCGTTGCCATGCTCCCCGCCGCCAAGCGGCGCGGCAGCCCGACCGGCGGCGGCAACTTCTACCTGTTCAAGAAATCCACCCCGGCCCAGCAGCAGGCGGCACTGAAGTTCGCCAAATGGATCACCGCCCCCGAGCGCGCAGCACAATGGGGCATCGACACCGGCTACGTCGCGGTTCGTCCGGATGCCTGGGAGACGGTGGCCATGCGCAAGTACGCGGCGGGCTTCCCGGCGGCGACGGTGGCGCGAGACCAGTTGCAGCACTCGGTGGCCGAACTGTCCACGCACGACAACCAGCGCGTGACCAAGGCGCTGAACGACGGCCTGCAGGCCGCGCTGACCGGCACCAAGAAGCCCGACCAGGCCATGAAGGACGCACAGCGCGAAGCCGAGCGCCTGCTGCGCCCCTACCGCAAGAAGTAGCGGTGCGGGAATCCGACCCCGGCATCGGGACGCAGCCGTGAACCGGGCGAGCGCGCACATCCACGGCTGGTTGCTGCTGCTGCCGGCCGCGGTGCTGCTCGCCGCGTTCACGCACTTCCCGGCCTTTGCCACGCTCTGGCACAGCTTCCTGTCGACGCCCAAGGGCGCCCGGCCCGCGGTCTGGGTCGGGCTCGACAACTACCAGGGCATGCTCGAGGATCCGGTGTTCTGGCAGGTGCTGGGCAACAACCTGTGGTTCGCGCTGGGCACCATTCCGGCCTCGATCGCCCTCGCGCTGCTGATGGCAGTGTGGGTGAACGGCAAGCTCGCCGGACGCGGCTTCCTGCGCATGGCCTACTTCACGCCCACCGTGCTGCCGATGATCGCGGTGGCCAACATCTGGCTGTTCTTCTACACGCCGACCTACGGCCTGCTCGAGCAGGTGACAGGGACGCTCGGGCTGCCGTCGCACAACTGGCTGGGCAGCCAGAGCACGGCCCTCGCTTGCCTGATCGTGGTGACGATCTGGAAAGAAGCCGGCTTTTTCATGATCTTCTACCTGGCCGCCCTGCAGAGCATCTCGCCTTCGCTGGCCGAAGCCGCGGCGATCGAGGGTGCCGGGCGCTGGTATTACTTCCGACGCGTGCTGTTCCCGCTGCTGATGCCGACCACGCTGTTCGTACTGGTAAATGCGGTGATCAATTCGTTCCGCCTGGTCGACCACATCGTAGTGATGACGCGTGGCGGCCCGGACAACGCCAGTGCACTGCTGCTGTTCTACATCTATGAGGTCGCCTTCAAGTACTGGGATTCAGCCTATGCCTCGGCGCTGACCATGGTGCTGCTCGCCTTGCTCGGCGCGGCCGCCCTGCTGCAATTCGCCTTTCTCGAGAAGCGCACGCACTACCAATGATTTCCGCACGCAACCCCATGCAGCCCGGCGGTTGGGGGCGTGCGCTGGAGACGACCGGTGCCTGGCTGCTCGCGCTGCTGTGGATCCTGCCGCTCGCCTACGCCTTCTGGACCGCCTTCCACCCGCCCGAGTTCTCGACGCGCTTCGAACTGCTCGCCCCGCTCACGCTGCAGAATTTCGCCAACGCCTGGGCTGCCGCACCTTTTGCGCGCTATTTCATCAACACCATGGTGCTGGTAGCGCTGATCCTTGCCGCGCAGCTGGTGCTGTGCACGCTGGCCGCCTATGCATTCGCGCGCTACAACTTCTTCGGTCGCGACGTGCTGTTCATGCTGGTACTGGTGCAACTGATGGTGATGCCGGACGTTCTGATCGTCGAGAACTACCGCAGCATGGCCGCGCTGGATCTGACCGACACCATCCTCGCCATCGGCCTGCCCTATATGGCCTCGGCATTCGGCATATTCCTGTTGCGCCAGACTTTCAAGACCGTGCCCAGGGAGCTGGACGATGCGGCACGTGTCGAGGGCGCCTCCAGTCTGCAGGTGCTGTGGAAGGTCTACGTGCCGCTGGCCCGCCCGGTGTACGTGGCATTCGGCCTGGTTTCGGTCAGTCACCACTGGAACAACTTCCTGTGGCCGCTGATCGTCACCAATTCGGTGAACTCGCGCCCGCTGACCGTGGGGCTGCAGGTGTTCTCGTCAACCGACCAGGGCATCGACTGGTCGATCATCACCGCCGCGACGCTGATGACTTCCGGACCGCTGCTGGTGGCCTTCCTGCTGTTCCAGCGGCAGTTCGTGCAATCCTTCATGCGCGCGGGCATCCGCTGATTCGAGGAGTCGTACGCAGATGAAAGTCCTGCAGTGGAACATCCAGTGGTGCCGCGGCATGGACGGCGCGGTCGACCCGGCGCGCATCGCGCGCGTGGCGCAGGAACTGGCCGACCCGGACATCGCGTGCTTCCAGGAGGTGGCCGTCAATTTTCCCGCGCTGGAAGGCTCCTCGGGCGAGGATCAGGTTGCGCTGCTGAGCGCGCACTTCCCGGGATACTCCGCCCACTTCGTCAGCGGCGCGGACATGCCGGACGACACCGGCGGACGTCGCCTGTTCGGCAACCTGCTGCTGACGCGCTATCCGGTGCAGCAGGTTTTCCGCCACTCGCTGCCGCGCCCCGCCGAGGACGCGGTGCCGTGCACGCCGCGCGCGGCCATCGAGGCCGTGATCGACACCCCACTGGGCGCGCTGCGCGTCACCACCACCCATCTAGAGTACTACTCGCAAATGCAGCGCAGCGCGCAGGTTGCGCGGCTGCGCGAGGTGCACGCCGAGGCCTGTGGCTATGCGCGCGCGCGCCCGTCAAGTCGCGAGTCCGGTCCGTTCCAGCCCCTGCCGCGTCCGGCGAGCGCCATCCTGACCGCGGACTTCAACATGCGCATCGAGGATCCGGCCTACGCTGCCCTGCTGGCGCCGTTTGCGGACCACACGCCGCGCCTTTTCGATGCCTGGACGCACGCGCACCCTGGAACTCCGCACTCGCCCAGCTTCTGCCTGTTCGACGACAGGTACGCAAAACTGCCCTATTGCTGTGATTTCGTGTTCGTGACCGAGGACCTGCTGCCCCGCATCAAGGCCATCCGCATCGATCAGGACACCCGGGCCTCCGACCACCAGCCGGTGATCGTCGAATTCGACTGAATGGCGCGCGCAGCGCCGTTCAGGCCTTCAATGTGCCGCGCTGCGCGGACTCGAAGCGCGCGCGTATGGCTTCGATGCGCTCGCGGTTGACCTCGAAGTCGCGCCGTCCAAGACGCGAGGCCGAACGCACATGGATCACGCCCTCCTTCTCGACCAGCAGGAACTCGACATCGTCGACGTAGCCCATCAACCGGGACTTGAACTCGGCATACAGGTAGACCGGCTCGTGTTTCACGACGCGCGCGCGTTGCATGCCTTCGACGACGCGGCGCATCGTGGCCATCGCCTCGAGCGCTCCGCCGCTGTAGCGGATCGGCGCGATGTGGTGGCCCGCATCCGCGGGATCCGCCTGGCTCGAAACACAGTTGGGCGTCTTCTTCGGCGGCGCGAGTCGCCCGTCCGTAACCCCGAGGTTGACGGGGCGTGTGCCTGCGAACATGGTGTCTCCGCGGGTGGAAGCGGTGTGCAGCGCGACCCCGGCCGCGGCCCCGGCGAGCAGCAGGCATGCGGCGAGCAACGCTCTTCTCAGCATGGGGCCGATGTTAACATCGACGACCAACGCAACCGAGCAGCCGCCAAAACGTTCACCGGAGGAAGCCAACCATGCTGCAAATGAACGCCCTGCAACTGGCTGAACTGCTGTCGGGCATCGCCCGCGCGCAGGCGGCCGTGATCAACGGCCTCGAAAGCGCCATGGCCGGCACCAAGTCCCAGCACATCCTGCCGGTCCTGCAGAACGCAGCCCACCTGCGCGACCATCCCGAACCCACGCTGACCGACCTTCCGGTGCGCATCCTGCTTTCCTACCAGGGACGCGTCGGCCCGGATCTGGCGGCCGTCGCGCGCGACCTGGAACGGCTGTGCTCGAGTGCCTCTGCACAGCCCGCCTCGCAGGCATCGCCCGCCGCTGCGGCTTCGGCCGCGGCACCGGCCGCTGCGGCGGGCGGCGACGCGCTCGATTTCAGCAAGCTCGGCCCGACGGCCTGACGGCGGACTCGGGCGCGCGGCCCGGCGGTATCTCAGAGATCCCCGGGCGGCGGCGGGAACACCGGCTTGCGCTTCTCGCGGTGCGAGGCGATGCCCTCCTGCACCTCGGGACCGGTGAAGCCGAGGAATTCCAGTGCCAACGAGTTGTCGAACGTCGGGCCGGCCATGCGCAGCCAGTTGTTGAGGCTGTACTTGGTCCAGCGCAACGCGGTCTGCGCCCCGCCGTTGAGCTTGCGGGCCACCTCCAGCGCCTTGGCCTGCAACTCGCTTTCCTCGCAGGTCAGCGACACCAGGCCGATGCGCTCGGCCTCCTCTCCGGTGAGCTGATCGCAGGTCAGCAGGTAGTACTTGGCCTTGGCGATCCCGCACAGCAGAGGCCAGACGATGGCGGCGTGATCGCCGGCCGCGACACCCAGGCGGGTGTGCCCGTCGATGATGCGCGCATTCTTCGCGGCAATCGACACGTCGGCCAGCATTCCGGCCACCAGCCCCGCGCCAACGGCAGGCCCGTGCATGGCCGAGACGACGATCTTCGAGCAGTTGATGACGTTGTAGACCAGGTCACGCGCTTCGCGCCAGACGCGCGCACGCACCGCGAAATCGTCGGCGATGTCCTGCACCAGGGAAAGATCTCCGCCGGCGGAAAAACCACGACCTGCGCCACGGATGATGGCGACGTTCACGGCCGGATCGCGATCGATGTCGCGCCAGATCTCGGCCAGCTCGGCGTGCATGCGATGGCCCGCGGTGGAGAGCTTGCCGCCCTCATCGCCCATCACGATCTCGACGATACCCGGCTCGAGCGGGCGGATCTTCAGGTCCTGGTACTGAGTAATCCATTGGCACTCCTCCGGCGCTTTGCGCTGTGGTCTCGTCCCGAGGCATCAGGCCGCAGGTCGCCGGCGATTGTACGCCGCGGCTCCATACCGCCGCGACGCCGTTTCACCGCGCTTTCGCCTAGAATTACGCCATGAAAGCGAACCCGAACTCCCCTCTTCCCGTCAGCTACGAGGACGTCGCCGCCGCGGCCGCGCGCCTGTCAGGCCAGGCGCACCGCACGCCGGTGATGACCTCGTCCACCGTCAACGCGCGCACCGGCGCGAGCGCTTTCTTCAAGTGCGAGAATTTTCAACGCATGGGCGCTTTCAAGTTCCGCGGCGCCTACAACGCGCTGTCGCAACTCACGCCCCAGGAGAAGAAGCGCGGCGTGCTGGCCTACTCCTCGGGCAATCACGCGCAGGCCGTGGCGCTGGCCGGCCGCATGTTGGGCGTGAAACCCGTGATAGTGATGCCCATGGACGCGCCGCCGGTGAAGCTCGAGGCTACGCGGGGCTACGGCGCCGAAGTGGTGGTTTACGACAAACACAAGGTGGACCGTGAAGCGTTTTCCAGGCAACTGGCCGAGGAACGCGGCCTTGCCGTGATCCCGCCTTTCAACCACCCGCACGTGGTGGCCGGCCAGGGCACGGCCGCCAAGGAACTCATCGAGGAAGTCGGTCCGCTGGACTTCCTGCTGGTGTGCTGCGGAGGCGGAGGCCTGCTGTCGGGCTGCGCGATCGCGGCCGACGCCCTCTCCCCCGAGTGCAAGAGCATCGGCGTGGAACCCGAACTGGGCGACGATGTCGTTCGCTCGTTCCGCACCGGGACCCTGCAGAGTTGCCATAACCCCGACACCATCGCCGATGGCGCGCGCACGCACTCGATGGGCGATGTCACCTTCCCGCTGGTCATGCACTATGTCGACGACATGCTCAGCGTAAGCGACCCCGAACTTCTGAAGTCCATGTTCTGGCTTTGGGAGCGCATGAAGATGGTGGTCGAGCCGACGGGTGCACTGGCGGCGACCGCGCTGCTGGAGGGCAAGCGCGACTTCAAGGGCGCGCGCGTCGGCGTGATCATTTCCGGCGGCAACGTTGATCTGCGCTGGGCGGCACAGCAGATGCTGAAGAGCTGAGCGCTCGCCGGGTTTCGTCGTCCTCAAGTCTCCACGAAGAAATAGGCCGGGCGGCCGCCCGTCCCGCGTTCGGCCTTGCGTCGGTACATGGCTTTGTCGGCCAGTCCCAGCAGTTCATCCGGATCGTCGGCGTTATCCGGAAATACACTGATGCCTATCGAGCAGCCGATCCTGCAAGGTCCGCTCGCCAGGGGTATCGGCACGCTAACCATGTCGGCGATTTTTTCGGCCACCATGACGGCATCCTCGGTTCGCTCGAGTTCGCTGGCGAGTATCACGAACTCGTCTCCGCCGAAGCGCGCCACCGTATCCGAGGCGCGTACGCTGGTGCGCAGCCTGGCGGCGACCGTGACCAGCAATTGGTCGCCTGCGGGGTGCCCATGTACGTCGTTGACCGCCTTGAAACCGTCCAGATCGACCAGCATCACCGCGAGCTTCTTGCGATTGCGCCGCGACAACTCTAGCGCGAGTGAAAGCCGCTCCTGCATGCTGTAGCGGTTGGGCAGTCCGGTCAGCGCGTCGTGCTGCGCCATGAAGCGCATGCGCTCCTCGCTTTCGCGCAATTGCTCGAGCAGCAGTTCCCTCTCGCGTGCATCGACGTGCAACCGTTCATTGGCCGCATTCAACTCGGCGGTACGGTCCAAGACGCGCTGCTCGAGTTCGCGCTCGCTGCGCCGGGTAGCCTCGAGCAGCGCCTGCTGGTTGGCGAGTGCCTCGGCTTGCGCCAGCTGCTTCTCCTGCTTGATGATGTTGATGCGGTCGCCCAGGCCGAAGGACAGCAGGAGAACATCGAGCATCAAGCCGATGTGCAGGCAATAGATGGTGGCGAAATTGGCCGGCGCCAGCGCGAAGTTGCGCAGCGTGCCCAGCAATATGAACACCAGCAGGCCGGACCAGGCGAGCAGGAAGAATTTCGCCGGACGATAGCCGCGCAACACTTCGCGAACACAAACGTAGAGCGTAACGCAGGCCGACAGCGCGCCGACCACCGAAATGATGCGCAGGATGACGCCGTACTCGAGTAGCGTACCGGTAGCCGCCAGCACGGCAAGCACGCCGCCCAGTGCGCCGGTGGCTAGCACGAAGCGATCGGCGCGCGGGGCGATGCGCGGCAGCACCAGGAAGGAGCGCGCGAACACCGCACCGAGCATCAGCACCAGGCTCAGCGCGGCGGCGGGCGCATGATTTGCCCACCAGACGCTGTCCGGCCACAGATACTGGAAGGCCAGACCATCGTAGGCGAACAGGTAGAGGCCGAACACCGCGGTGTACAGCACGTAGTAGAGATAGACGCGGTCGCGCAGTGAAACGAAGAGCATCAGGTTGTAGATGACCAGCGCGAGAATCACGCCGTAGAAGACGCCGAGCACCATCTGCGTATCGCTGTTGAAGTGCTCGAAAGCCTGCGGCTGCCATAGGTAGATCGGCATGGTCAGCACGCTCTGCGAGGTCACCCGCAGATAAACATAGTGCTCGCCTTGCGCGACGGGCAGCCGCAGGACCGGATTGCGGTTCCGTATTTCGCGTTCGTGCCAGGGCAACGTGTCGCCGGACTGCGATCGCGTGTAGGCGACGGCGCCTGCGGCGCCGGTGACCGGGGCGTACATCTCGATCAGGTCTATGCTCGGAAAACGCACTTCGAGCAACAACTCGCGCGGCGAGTCAGAGTTCGCCCGCAGGCAGAAGCGCAGCCACCATGCTGAATGGGAGTAGCCGATATTGACCTGCTCCGCGCCGCTGGGGCGAAAGCGCGCCGCATGTACCGGGCTGCGCACCTCGTCCAGGCCGAGACTGCCGTCCGGATCCTCGAGCAGCTCGACGAAACGGCCCATGGGCAGGCTGCCGATGCCATTGGCCACCTGCACGACGGGCGCCTCGGCCAGCACGGCGCAAGGCAGCGCGGCCAACACGCAAAGCAGCAGGCGGAGCACTCGAAACATCCAGACCCTCCCCCCAGAGGGGTTTTGGCCGCATCATACCGTGCGCTATCATCCGCCGCCTTTGATCCCTTACTTCCTGAGCCGAATCCATGAACTCCAAGCTGCCCGCCAAGATGCGCGCCGTCGAAGTCTCCCAGCCCGGCGGTCCGGATGTGCTCAAGCCGGTTGAGCGCCCCCTGCCTCAGCTCAAGCCCGGCGAGATCCTGATCAAGGTCGCTGCAGCAGGCGTCAACCGCCCGGATGTGCTGCAACGCATGGGCAACTACCCGGTCCCGCCGGACGCCTCGGATCTGCCCGGCCTGGAGGTCGCCGGCACCGTAGCCGCGCTGGGCAGCGAGGTGACCCAATGGAAGATCGGCGAGCAGGTCTGCGCCCTGGCGCATGGCGGCGGCTATGCCGAGTACTGTGCGGTGCCGGAGGTCCAGGCGCTGCCCGTGCCCAAAGGCCTCTCACTGACCGAGGCGGCCTCTCTGCCCGAGACCTTCTTCACCGTCTACAGCAACGTATTCGAGCGCGGCGGCCTCAAATCCGGCGAGGTGTTTCTGGTGCAGGGCGGCTCCTCGGGCATCGGCGTGACGGCCATACAGATGGTGTCGGCGATGGGCAATCGCGTGTTCGCGACCGCCGGCAGCGACGAGAAGTGCGCAGCATGCGTAAAGCTCGGCGCGGAACAGGCGTTCAACTACAGGACCCAGGACTGGGCCGCCGAGCTGAAGGCGGCAACCGGCGGCAAAGGTGTGAACGTAATCCTCGACATGGTCGGTGGCGACTACGTGCCCAAGGAACTCAAGAGCCTGGCCGAGGACGGCCGACTCGTCATGATCGCCTTCCTGCGCGGCCACAAGACCGAGGTGGACTTGAACGAGGTGATGCGCAAGCGCCTGCAGATCACCGGATCGACGCTGCGCCCGCGCAACGTCGAGTTCAAGGGTCAGGTGGCGCGCGCCCTGCGCGAACGCATCTGGCCGCTGCTCGACGCCGGCAAGATCAAGCCCGTCATCTTCAGGACTTTCCCGCTCGAGCAAGCCGGCGAGGCGCACAAGCTGATGGAGTCCTCGCAGCACATCGGCAAAATCGTGCTCACGGTCTAGGTTTTCGCTTGCGCGCTCCGTCTTTGGACCCCCGCCCACCCTCGGCATCCTCCACGGCGGGCGCGTACTCGTCCTGAGCGGCCTCGCGCTGCAGCCAGTCGACGAAACGCTGCACGTCGGGGCGCGCACGCGCACGTGGCGCGACGATGACGTGATAGGCGCGTGAGCTGTCGGCGGCCCTGTGGCCGATCGCCGCAAACGGAGCGACGAGTTCGCCCGAGCGCAGGGCATCGCGCACCAGTGCGCTGCGACCCAGCGCCACGCCGTATCCGTCCCGGGACACGCGCAGCAGTTGATCGTACTCGGTGAAGTGCAGACGTCCGGCCGGCTTGAGATCCCCCAAACCGGCCAGTTCCAGCCACGAGCCCCACGAGAGCCAGGGATAGGCGCCTTCCGGATCCTCGACCGCCAGCAGCACGTGATGGCGCAGATCGGCAGGCTCACGCAGCGGGCGTTTCGTGTCAGCAAGCAGGCGCGGGCTGGCCACCGGAAACACATGCTCGCCGAACAGGCGCACGGCCGCCGTTCCGGCCATCGCAGGCGGGCAGTAGCGGATCGCGACGTCCACGCCGTCTCGATCCAGATCCTGGATGCGCGCATTGGCGGAGACGTGCACGTCCATGCCGGGATTCTCGCCCGCGAAACGCGTCAGCCGGGGCACCAGCCAGAGCGAGGCGAAGCTCGCCGTCGAAGACACCATCAGCGCGCGCAAGCCGGCGACCTGGCGCACGCGCTGGACGCACTCGCGCATTGCCGCAAGGGCCTGCGCCGCGGCCGGATAGAACGCCCGCCCCGCCTCGGTCAGCGCCAGCGCGCGATGCCGGCGCTCGAACAGGGTCGCGCCGAGCTGCTCCTCCAGTTCGCGCATCTGCCGGCTCACGGCCGACTGGGTAAGGTGCAGTTCCTCTCCCGCGCGCGTGAACGACAGCAGCCTGGCGGCCGCTTCGAAGCCCCTGAGCAGGTCCATCGAAGGCAGGCGCGGAACATCTTTTGCATGCCATTTACTCATGCATATCCTTCCTGCATTACGTTTTACCGAAGTTCATTTCGAATGGAAAATTCACCCCGCATCGCAATCAAGCATGTAATTTATTCATGTAAAAGGCAAGGAGGACATCATGCGCATCGAGATCAGCGGCAAGGCCCTGCGCCTGGCCGGCGGCCAGACCCTGAAAGTCACCGACGGAATCGGCAGCACCTTGTGTTGCGAAGAGGGAACCCTGTGGATCACCGAGGAGAATCGCAATCGCGACCTGATCCTCGAAGCCGGCGCCTGCATGCGCCTGGAGCAGGCTGGGCTGGCGCTGGTGACGGCGCTGTCGCCGGCCTCGCTGTCGATCGCCTGAGCAGCTTGGCCATGCCCGCACCCCTTGAGCCGCTTACTCTGGACGACCTGCGCCGCAACCCGGCACTGATACGGGCATTGCGCGAGCAGGCGCATCTCGAACGCTCGCAGGCGTTTCATCGCCTGCTCGCGCGTCTCGTGCCGCGCCGACGTCAGCGTCCGCGCACCACACTGCAAACCGCCTGCTGCTGCTGAGGTTGGCGCACTTACAATAGGTGCTCCTGCATACGGGGAGCACCCATGTTCAAGGACCGCCTGCTCGCGGGCAAACGCATCCTGGTGACCGGCGGCGGCACCGGCCTGGGCAAAGAGATCGCCGAGCGCTACCTCGCGCTTGGTGCCGAAGTCTGGATTGCCGGTCGCCGCGGGCCGATGCTGGAGGCGACCGCTGGCGATCTGATGGCCAGACACGGCGGCAGTGTTCGCACGCATGCGGTCGACATCCGCGACGCGCAGGCCGTAGACGCGATGATCGAACGCATCTGGACCGAGGCCGGACCGCTGACCGGCCTCGTCAACAACGCGGCAGGCAATTTCATCAGTCCGACCAAGGACCTGACGCCCAACGGTTTCAATGCGATCGCCAATATCGTCTTTCACGGCACCTTCTATGTGACGCACGCCGTCGGTCGTCGCTGGATCGCCGGCGGCCACAAGGGGTCGGTGATTTCCATTCTGGTGACCTGGGTTTGGACAGGTTCGCCCTATGTCGTGCCTTCGGCCATGTCGAAGGCGGGTCTTCACGTCATGACCAAGTCGCTGGCGGTCGAATGGGGCCGCTACGGCATACGCCTGAACGCGATCGCACCAGGCCCGTTTCCTACCGAGGGGGCGGCCAAGCGCCTGGTGCCCGGCGGCAGCTTCGAAGACAACGCGGCGACCATACCGATGCGGCGCGTCGGGGAGATGCCCGAGTTGCAGAACCTGGCAACTTTCCTGATGGCCGACGGCTGCGACTGGCTGACCGGTGAAACCATAGCCATCGACGGCGGCGGCTACCTGGCCAACGGCGCGTCGTTCACTGCTCTGGACAATGTATCCGACAACGAATGGGAGGGCATGCGCGCGATGATCAAGGCGCAGAACGACATGGACCGAGCGGGGCGCACGGCATGAGCGCAGACCGCAACCTGGCGCGGCAACTGCCTCGTCCCGCTGCAACCGTGATCCTGCTGCGCGACGGCGAGGCAGGCCCCGAGGTATTCATGCTCAAGCGCAGTCCTTCTGCCGCCTTCGTCGCCAACGCCTATGTGTTTCCCGGCGGCGGCCTGGATGCAGCCGATACCACGGCACGCGCGCGCGTCGCCGGCATCACCGATGAGGTGGCCAGCTCCCATCTGGGCGTCGAGGCCGGCGGACTCGACTACTGGATCGCCGCGGTGCGCGAATGCTTCGAAGAAGCCGGAATCCTGCTTGCAGTGGACGAGTCAGGCCACGAACTGCCGGCCGAGCGAGTCGCCGCGCTGGCTGCACATCGCGATGCGGTGAATGATGGCTCACTACCCTTCGGCACCCTGCTCGAACGCGAGCGCCTGTTGATCCCAGGCGATCGCATCACCTACTACGCGCACTGGATCACCGCCCCTGGAAGGCCGCGCCGCTTCACGGCGCGTTTCTTCGTGGCGCTGGCGCCGGCGGGCCAGCACGGCTCGCACGACGATGCCGAAACGGTGGAGAGTCGCTGGGTGCGCCCGCGGGAGGCGCTGGAAGCCTGCGCGCGCGACGAAATCGAGCTCGTGCACCCGACGCGCATTTCGCTCGAGGAACTTTCGGCGTATTCATGCGCCGCCGAGGCCTTCGAATTCGCGCGCAACCGCACCGACATCGAAGCGAATCACTCCGCCTGGGCGAACGGACGAGACGGCCGCAAGCTGTTTCGCACCGGGCAGGCGCCGTTCGCGGAGATCCAGTGGAGCGACCCGGACGAGCGCGGCGACACCGGATACGAGCTGATCCCAGGCGTTGCCAAGCGCCTGGACCGCCACGTGACGCGCCTGATCGCCCCCAACCCGGGCTTCATGACCGGACCGGGCACCAACACCTATCTGGTCGGCGAGCGCGACCTTGCCGTCATCGACCCCGGTCCGTTGATCGATGCGCACGTCGATGCCATTCTCGAGGCCGGCGCCGGCCGCATCCGCTGGGTGCTGTGCACGCACACGCACCTGGATCACTCCCCGGCCGCCGTACGCATCAAGGCGGCCACGGGAGCCACGGTTCTCGGCAGGCCGGCGCCACGCGGCGGCAACCAGGATCAGGCTTTCGCACCTGACCGGATCATGGAACACGGCGAGCGGCTCGACATCGGTGGCGTGGTGCTGCGCGCCATCCATACCCCGGGCCACGCCTCGAACCACCTGTGCTTCCTGCTCGAGTCCACGCGCATGCTGTTCACGGGCGATCATGTGATGCAGGGCTCGACCGTGGTGATCAATCCTCCGGACGGGGACATGCGCGCATACCTCGCTTCGCTGGAACTGCTGCTGGACGAGGATCTCGCCATCCTGGCGCCAGGCCACGGCTATCTGATCGGTGCACCGCACAAGGAGGCAAGAAGACTGATCTCGCACCGTCTCGCGCGCGAAGCCAAAGTCGTCGAGGCCATGCACAGGCTTGGTCCGGCCACCCCGGAGGCCCTGGTCGCGGCTGTATATGACGACGTGCCGCCCAAGCTGCATCCGGTGGCCATGCGTTCACTGAGTGCGCACCTCGACAAGCTGGTTATCGAGCGGCGAGCGGCGCTGGAGGCTGGCTGCTGGCGCTACGTCGCACACCCCGCCTGAGAGCCGCGCCGCCGGCTGAAAAGATCCCGCCCGGATGCTAATATGCAGCGTCGCTCGGCGCTTACCCGGTCAAACCCACCTAGTAGAGTCAGGAGTCCTGCATGGACCACGATCAAACCATGAAGCTGGTGACCAACCTCGACCGCACGGCGATCGAGGCCAAGCTTGAACAGGTGCGCGTGGCGGCACAGGCCAAGAACCTGGGCGAACTGGCGATGCTTTTCACCGGCGTCGAGGGCATGCCGCGCGCGCAGATCGAGCAACGCATACGCAATGCACTCAAGTGGCTGGCGGACAAGCCGGAGCACAAGGGCATGAGCGCACTGCTCGAGTTGGTCGAGATCAACTTGCCGAACCTGAAATAGCGACTTGCCACAGTACGACTTCGATCTCTTCACAATCGGCGCCGGCTCGGGTGGGGTGCGGGCCAGCCGCGTCTCGGCCGGCTATGGCGCCAGGGTCGCAGTAGCCGAGGAGGCCCGGCTGGGCGGCACCTGCGTCAATGTCGGCTGCATTCCCAAGAAGCTGTTCTCCTACGCCGCGCACTTTCGCGAAGACTTCCATGATGCGGCCGGCTTCGGCTGGAGCCTGCCCGAACCCAGTTTCGACTGGCCCACGCTGCTCGCCAACAAGGATCGCGAGATCGCGCGCCTGAACGGCATCTACGGGCGCCTGCTCGCCAACGCCGGCGCCACGCTCATCGAACATCGCGCCACGCTGGTGGACGCGCACACCGTGGAGTGCGGTGGCCGACGTTACACCGCTGAGCACATCCTGGTCGCTACCGGCTCCTGGCCGGTGCTGCCGGAGATTCCGGGACGCGAGCTTGCGATCACCTCCAACGAAGCCTTCCACCTGGAACGACTGCCGACCTCCATCATCATCGTTGGCGGAGGCTATATTGCTGTCGAATTCGCCTCAATCTTCAACGGTCTGGGGGTTGACACCACTCTGGTATACCGCGGTCCGCGGTTGCTGCGCAGCTTCGATGCGGAATTGGGCACTCGACTGGCTGCGGAGATGCTGGCCAAGGGCGTCAAGATCCGTTTCGAGGCCGATATCGCCGCCTTGACCAGAGACCCGAGCGGCGCTCTGGCAGCGTCCTTCCGCGATGGCAGCGCGGGCACGGCAGGCGCGGTCATGTTCGCCACCGGGCGCCTGCCGAACACGCGCGGCATCGGACTGGAAGCGGCTGGCGTGCAACTGACGCGCGATGGCGCGATATTGGTCAACGACTATCTGCAGAGCTCCGTTCCATCGATCCACGCGCTCGGCGACGTTACGCATCGCAACAACCTTACACCGGTGGCGACAGCCGAAGGCATGGCGCTGGCGAAGACACTGTTTAGAAGCACACCCACGCGCATCGACTATCAGAACATACCCACGGCGGTGTTCTCGATTCCGAACGTAGCCACTGTCGGACTTTCGGAACAGGAGGCGCGCCAGCGCCATCGCCGCATCGACATCTACAAAACGGGATTCCGCGCGCTCAAGCACACATTGACGGGCAACGAGGAGAAAACCTTCATGAAGCTGGTGGTCAACGCCGAGAACGAGCGCGTGCTGGGTGCGCACATGATCGGCCCGGACGCCGGCGAGGTCATCCAGGGTATCGCGATCGCACTCAAGTGCGGCGCGACCAAGCCTCAGTTCGATGCCACCATAGGGATACACCCGACTGCAGCCGAGGAATTCGTCACGCTGCGCGAGAAATCGACCTAGGCCCGACTGACGCCTGGACCCGAGCCTGCAGCGCACTTCAGCCCAAGGCGCGCACCAGCAGAGAGATCCCGCTCGCCGCGAGCATCACTCCCACTGCACGAATCAACCCTTCGCGGGACACGCGCGAGAACAGCCTGGATGCGGCCCATAGCCCGGCCAGCGAAGCCGGCAGCACAGCCAATGCCCACAACCAGGGTTTGGGGGTCAGCAGCAGGCCCGCCAGCATGAATGCCACCACGCGCGAAGAAATGCTGAACATCGTGCAAACCGCCAGCGTGGACCGGTACTGCTCCTTGCTGAGATCACGACGCGAAAGATAGATGGCGTACGGCGGGCCGCCCGCTCCGAAGAGCGTGCTGGTGACGCCGCCGCCCACCCCAGCCAGGTAGGCCCAGGCCGGACGCACGATGCGTACGGCACCTGCTCGCGCAATGTTCGAGATCGCGATCAGCAGCACGAACACGCCCAATGCCGCCATGGCCGCGCGACGCGGCAGGTTCACAAGCAGGGTCATGCCGATCACGGTACCGACGACGATGCCTGGCAGGATGCGCTTCCACTCGGCCCCCACGGCGCTCTTGGGGTCGGCAAGGCCGATGCGCCAGGCACTGGTGCAGTCGAGCAATGTGAACATGGCGAGTGCAAAGGGCAGCGGCACCAGGTGGATCGCAAGCGGCACCGTGAACAGCGCCGAGCCAAAACCGGTAATGCCGAAGATAACTGCGCCGCCGAATGCAATTGCGGCCAGGGCGGCCAGCGTGGCGTAGTCGCCCGTGCTCAGAACGTCTCCACGGGAATCAGGGCATGGATTGCGTTGAGCATGATGCTGCAGGGTGTGCTCTTCTGGTGCGGCCGCTTGGCCGCTAGACTGCCTCCATCGAATCGCATGCAGGTCTCCTCGCTCATGTGCGACGAATTATAGCGGCGCGAGCAGCAAATTCTTGCGCGTCCAGCGATTCATCCGTCGTAACCCCCTCGCATAGCGCACGAATGGCAGGCCGAGTCTGGACTCCAGGCGCGCTGCGCGCTGCCCGAGCACCTCCCAGGAGATGCTCTCTGGAAGTCCGTTCAACGCGAACGCAATCACGTTCCCGTCATCGCGGGCCTCCAGGCAGACGACGCGCCCATCGAACGCCGACTCTATGCGCTTGAGGTAGCGCAAGAAGCGCCGGTCATGGCCGAAGAAGTTCACAACCAGTATCCCGGGACTCCGCAGAGCTCGTCGGGCAGCGACATAGAATTCCTCGCTCACCAGTTCCGGAACCTGGTCTCCGTCTATGAATCCGTCCGCGAACAGAACGTCGTACTCGCCGCACGCTGCGTGCACCGCGCGCGCTCCATCGCCAAGTTCGACCTTGAGGCGGATGTCGTCAGCAGGCAGTTGAAACAGGCCTCGCGCGGCTGTGATCACCGCGGGATTGAGCTCCAGCGCACGCATGCGGACCGTGCGCATGCGTCGGTGCATGAACTTCGGGATCGAGCCGCCGCCCAGGCCGACCATCAGGCAATCGGTGGGCCGCGGATGCAACAGCAGGAAGCCCATCATCGTGCGGGTGTAATCGAGCTCGAGCGCATGCGGCGCATCCAGCCGCATGGCGCTCTGGATGTGCTCGCCGCCCAGGTGCAGATAGCGCACCCCGTCCTCTTCGCTGACCGACACCTCGGGATGCACAAGCTTACGCCGTAACCACTTCATTTATTGTATGAAACGGCGCTCCGCGCCGCACTCCTGTTGTCAGGCCGACGAGTATAGCTGCATCGCAGCAGTCGAATTGGGGGGGCTTTTTCCGCTCCTGTTCGCAGCTTGCCTGTGGCCAGAGCGGACGAATAATTCCGTATCGAGAAGTCCGACCAGGAGCCGTAGATGATCCGGGAACAGAACACGCAATCCGTCGCAGTTGGAGGCGAATTGACCGCAATAAGCGAAGCGGTTTCCCGCATCGAGTCGGAAGCACGCTCCGCGGTCGCCGCTGAGCAGCGCGCCGCCGCAGAACGTCGACTGCGACTGGAGGCTGACAAGCGCGCCGCCGCCGACCTGGCAGCGCGCCAGGTCCTGGACCAGCGCCTGGCCGCCGAACAGATGGCCAGGGTGCAGTCCGAAGAGCGCTTGAACGTAGAGCGACGCGAGAAGGAGTTGAACGAATCGCGGCGCGCCAGCGAAGCCGCCCTCGCGGAGCTGGCACGCGAACGGGCTCTTGCGGAGGAGCGCGCCCTCGAAGCGACCCGTGCGCGTGCTCGCGCCGAGGATGAGGCAGTGCGTAGCGCGCGACTGCGGATTGCCGCGGAAGAGGCACTGGAGCGGTCCTCGCTCGAGAAGTCACGACAGAACGAAGCTGCCCTGCGCCAAGCGGAGGCCGAGCTGGAGCGCAGGATCCAAGCCGAGCAGCGCGCCAGTGCCGAAATGCAGGCGCGCATTGAGGCCGAAACCGCGGCCAGGCTTGCTGCCGAAGCTCGAGCACTGGCGGAACGGGAGGCCTGCGTGCAGGCCGAAGCTCGCGTTATGGCAGAAACGCAGGTGCGGTTGGCGGCCGAAGCACGGCTGGCGGAGGAGGCGCGCGAACGCATCGCGACTCAGGCCCGAATGCAGGCTGAGCAGGATGCCGCTGCGCAATCCCAAGCGCGCTCGGTCGCCGAAGAGCGCCTCGCCGAGGAATCACGTGCCCGCATGGTTGCCGAAGTGCGTGCGCGCGCCGAAGCCGAATCGCGCATTGCAGCTGAGGACGAGGCACGCCGCATGCTGCAGTCGGCCGCTGACGCTGCCGCACAGGCTTCGGCCGTGGCCGAAGAGCGCGCAGCGCTGGCGCAACGCGAGCAGGAAGCGACAGGCGAACGCCTGGCCGCCGAAGCCACCCTGCGCGAAGCCACCCGGCAGCGTCTGGAAGCCGAACTGGAAACCTGTCGCCATGTCCAGGGTCAGGCCGACCTGCAGGCTCAGGCGGCGGCTGCCGCCATCGCCAGACGCAATGCCGCCGAGCAGGCACACCGCGCCCAGGCGGAGCGTGAGCACGCCGAGGCGCTCGAAACGCAGAGCCTGCAGGCGCGCAGCCAGGCCGATGCGCGGGCCGCCGAGGCGGCGCGCGCCAGGGCTCTGGTGGAGGCGGAAGCGGCGACACGCGCGGCAGCACTGCGCGAAGCGGAACGCACACTCGCCGCGCAAGCGGCCGAACGCCAAATACAGATCGAAACTGCGCACGCCGCGAACGCGGAGCGAATTGCCGAGGAGCGCAGGCGCTGCCGGGCTGGAAAGACCGCACAGCGTCTTGCCGCGCACGCCGCTGAAACGGCACAGATCGCCGCGCGCGGCCACATCGCCAGCGCGCTGGCGGCACGCGCTCGTGCCAAGTCCGAACTGGCCGCGGCGGCCGGCCACTCGACGCGCCTGCGTGCCGACAAGCACGCGGAGCGTTTCGCCGCAGCCCGGCTGGATCAGGAGCGACAGGCGGCAGGCGCCGCGCTGGCGCGCGCCAAAGCCGAGGCGACGCTGCGTGTCAATGCTGCGCAGAAGCTGGCAGCTGAATCACAACTTGCCGAGCGTACCGCGCGGGCGGCTGAGGAAATCGCCGCCGAGATCCGCGCCATCGAGGAACGCACCAAAGCGCAGGAGCAGGCTGCGCTGGCTGCGAGGCAGCGGCGCGACGCGGCGGCAAGCGCCGCCGCAACTCTCACGGAGAAAGCCATCGCCGAACAGACCCTCGTCCGCGAGACGGAAGCGCGCCGTCTGCTGGACCTCCGGCTCGCGCGCCGCGCTCAATCCGAAATCGGCAAACTACGGGCCGAGCACCAGCGCGTGGTCGATCTCGAGGACTACCGGCGCAATGCCAGCCGCTGGCGCGCCGCAGCGGCCGTGGCCTTCTGCGCCCTGACCGGACTGGTTGGTTCAGCCGGCATATGGCCGCAGCCGGTGGACGCATCTTCCGCCCCCGCAGTGGTGAACCAGTCTCGGCCTACAGTTGGCCCGCAGCTTCCGGTCGTGCCAATGCGCTACGCGGGGATCGACGGTGTGCAGCACTACGGAAACGGCTCACTTCGCCTGAGCTACTCGCTCGCCGAGCCTGCCGCAGATTGACCCGGGTGCAAAGCCGCCTTCGGGTTCAGCGCCTGGGCGCGCGCTTCTTGGCCGCATGTACCGCACGCTTGCGCGGGCGCCGCGCTGCCGCGGTCTTGCGAGCCGGGGCGGGCACCTGCACACAGGCGATCGCCTCGACTTCTATCAGCAGGTCGGCATGCGCCAGCGATTCCACCCCGACCAAGGTGCTCGCCGGCAGTTGCGCGGCATTCAGATAGCGGGAACGGACATCCCGGTAAACCCGTATTGCCTCGGGCGTGCTTGCCACCAGATATGCGTTCAACTTGATGATGTCGTGAAAGCCTGCTCCTGCGATGGCCAGATTGTGTCCAATACATTCGAAGACACGCTCGCATTGCGCGCGGATATCCCCTTGCCGAGCACCCGGCCTTCCCGGTCGTAGCTCACCTGTCCGGCGAGGAACACGAGCTTTCCCCGGTCACCGCAACGCTGTGCGTGAAATGCTTCGGATCGAACACCCGGGGCGAATTCAGAAACACCTTGCCCGTCTTACCAGCCGCCATGCCGTCCCTCCTAGTAGAAGGCGCCGCGCGCACTGATCGGCCAGAGCGCCTCCACCACGCCGCCGCGCACGCAAACGAACCAGTCGTATAGATTGACCGTGGGATCGCAATGGCCGGGCACCAACATCAGCTTCTCGCCCAGCGCCGGCACACGCGCTCCGGCTCTCGCCTCGACTACGCCGTGCTCGTCGGAAATCCGCATGAAATCCAGACCCGGCTGCTGCCAGACGGTCGGCAGGCCGGAATCGACGCTGGAGGCCTTGAGGCCCGCATCGAGCACCACGCGTTCCGGCGTAGGACGGCTCATCACTGTCGCCAGCACGAACAATGCATGCTCGAATCGCGGCTGCGGTTCCGCCCATTCGTTGCGGCCATAGTCGGCATCCATGAAGATATAGGAACCCGGTTGCAGTTCGTTGTAGACGCCGCTGGCTGCTTCGAACATGAAACTCCCGCTCCCCGCGCCCATCACCTTCGGGCAGGGGATTCCGGCAGCGACGATCAGGTCGCGTGACAGCCGCGCCGCCTCAATTGCACCGGCGATCCGTGCACGCCGCTCGGCCATGCTGCGAGCATGCTGTGCGGAGCCGTGATACGCCTGCAGGCCGCCGAATCGCAGCCCTGGCGCTGCGGTAATGTGGCGCGCAAGTTCCACAGCCGGCGCCCCGGGCAATACGCCGCAACGCCGCGCACCGACGTCAATCTCGACGTACACGTCTATGCTTGTGCCTTCAGACTGCATTGCCTCGACAGGTCGGCAACCTGCTGTGCGTGATCGACGCAGATCCCCAGAGTGGCGCTGCCCGCTAGGCGCGCCAGACGCGCCAGCTTGGCCGCTCCGACCACTTCGTTGGAGATTAGCACGTCGCGCACGCCGCCCTGCACCATGGCCTCAGCCTCGGAAACCTTCTGGCAACACACCCCTACCGCGCCCGCCGCGATCTGTCGCAGGGCGATCTCCGGACATTTGTGTGTCTTGGCGTGCGCGCGCACGCGCACCGGCAAGCCGGCGAGCGCCTCGTTCAACCTGCGGATATTGCGCTCAAAGACGTCGAGATCGATCAGCAGCGCCGGAGTATCGACCTCTTCGACCCTCTGGCCAATACGCGCTGGCAGAAATGCAGGCATGGTCGACTCCTCGGCTCAGCCGGAGACACGCCGGTTGCGTAACGCCAGCCAGCCCAACGCCACCAGCACCACGGCGAGCATCGGCAAGGCCGACAGGTTGACGCGCTCCCAGCCTGCGGTGGTGATTGCCAGGCCGGACAGCACGGATGAGATGGTCATCATCACATACACGAGAAAGTCGTTCGAGCCTTGCGCCTTGGCACGCTCCTCCGGGCGGTAGGTCTCGGTGAGCAGGGTCGTGCCGCCGATGTACATGAAGTTCCAGCCCACTCCAAGCATCACAAGCGCGAACCAGAAGTGCGCCACCGACAGGCCGGACAGCGCCCCGGCGATACTGATCACGTTCAGCAATACGCCGACGAAAATGATGCTGAGGGTTCCGAATCGCTTGATCAGCGCACCTGTGAAGAAAGAAGGCGCGAACATGCCGATCACGTGCGAGGAGATGACGAATGCCGCATCGCCGAACGGATGCCCGCAGATGCCCATTGCGATCGGCGTGGCGGTCATCAGGAAGTTCATTACGCCGAATCCGACTGCACCGGACAGGACGGCCACCACATACTTCGGCTGCGCCATGATCTCGCGCAACGGACGGCCACTGGCCGCCTGTTCGGCGGCGGTTGGGTTGGGGATGCGAATGAAGCGCAGGATCAGCATGGTTATGATCGCAAACACGATCAGCGAGAGGTACGCGCCGGCGTACTTCGGCGCAAGCAGATCCACGGTGCCGCGGCTGACTGTCGGGCCGATGATGCCGCCCACCAGGCCCCCGGCAAGCACCAGCGATATGGCCTGCGCCTTGTAGTCGGAGGGGGCCGTATCGGCCGCCGCGAAGCGGTAATACTGGCCGAAGGCGTTGTAGGCTCCGCACAGCAGAGCGCCCAGGCAGAGTATCCAGAAACTCGCCAGCGCCACGCCGGCGGCGCACACCAATGCGCCCAGGATGCCGAAGCCCGCCCCGGTGGTCAGCCCGGTCTGCCTGCCGACGCGCCGCATGTAAAGAGAGGCCGGCATGGTCGCGATGGCTCCGCCCAGCACCCAGCAGGTCACCGGCAGCGTCGTCAGCGATTTCGCCGGTGCAAGCGCCAGCCCTGCCAATCCGTTGATCGCGATCAGCGTCGAATTGTTGGTGAACAGCATCGCCTGGCAGGCGGCCAGCAGGGCGACGTTGCGGCGAGAACTGTTCATATATACAGTATCATCCTGCGCAGTGGGTGTAGGACTAGGCTTGTAGCTTGCTGCGATCCATTCTACCGGTCGGGACTATGAGCCGCGAACCCGTGAGCGAAACGAAATCCGTGCGCGTCCACTTCGCCGCCGTTGATTCGGTAAACCGATCACGCGGCGCGCTGAATCGTCCGCAAGGACGCTTCGAGAACAGCATTCGGGAAGCGTTTGACGACGGCTGGACACCGGAGGACGAGGCGCTCGCACCGCCGCAGACAACCGTCGTGGAGGAGCGGGCGCGCTCCATACTTTCTTCGAACGATTCTCCCGACGTGCCGTTCGATCGGTCGATCAATCCCTATCGCGGCTGCGAGCATGGCTGCATCTACTGTTATGCACGACCCAGTCACGCCTGGTTGGAGCTTTCTCCGGGACTTGACTTCGAGACGCGGCTGTACGCCAAGATCAATGCGCGCGAGCTACTGGCCGCCGAACTCGCCAAGCCCGGCTACCGGCCCTCGCCGATCGCACTGGGCGCCAACACCGACGCCTACCAGCCCGTGGAACGCAGATACCGCATCACGCGCGGCATCGTTGAGCTGCTGGCAGAGTGCGAACACCCGTTCACCGTGGTCACCAAGTCTGCTTTGGTCGAGCGCGACCTGGATCTCCTCGCGCCCATGGCCGGCAAGAACCTGGTCAAGGTTTTCGTCTCGATCGGCACATTGGACCGCAGTCTGGCACGGCGCCTCGAACCGCGCGCCGCCAGCCCGCAGCGGAGGCTGGATACGTTGCGGACGCTCTCCGCGGCGGGTATCCCCTGCGGAGTGATGGTGGCGCCGGTGGTTCCGGCTTTGTCGGACAAGAGTGTGGAAGAGGTTCTCGAGGCCGCCAGAGGCGCTGGAGCATCGATGGCCGCCTACATCCTGATGCGGCTTCCTCACGAACTGAAGGGCCTGTTCCGGGATTGGCTGGCCTCACACTATCCGCTGCGTGCCGGGCACGTCATGAGTGTGCTGCAGCAATTGCGCGGCGGTCGCGACAACGATCCAAACTTCGGTGCGCGCATGAGCGGCACGGGCACCTACGCCGAACTGCTGCGGCAGCGTTTCACTATCACTTGTAGACGCCTGGGACTGAACGGCAAGGATCACGGCGGACGCGAGGCACCCGATCTGGACACTTCGCGCTTTCTACCGCCCGCACCGCAGGGCCAGCTCAGACTCTTCTAGATATAACATTTTCAGTATGGATATTTCCCTGCATCCCGCTCCAGAGGCCGATCTTAAGGAATGAATCTCGTGGATTTCATGGGAGGCCCCATCAGATCGGCAGGCAGGAAGGCGCTCAGAAAGCCGCTGAGTTCCATGGTGCCCCCTGTGGACGCCGACGTGATCTTCAAAGACGAACCACGCGAAAAGATTGGCCAAAGGCTTCCTGTGCGTGCCCCTACGTAGCCAAGCAGCCTCCTGGAAGCCGCGCAGCGTCGGGCGCGAAATCCGCTCGCCGCAGCACTGCAAGCCTGCTAGGCTGATATCGATGTCCCCACCTTCCGCATTTCCCGGGATCAGAACCGGCGCTGAGCAGTTGCTGCGCGGCCGCGTCGCGCCCGACCAGCTGCGGCAGGCAAGGCCAGACGGTGTTCATTTCCCGCTCGCGGGCGCAAGGTCGCTGAGGGTGTCGACATCCTTCGCGTTGCTGCCTGCACCAGGCTAGCATCCCCGGGCTCCGCAACCGTTCCGCCAAACGCGATGAATCGGACCACGACCGGCTGGCGCCACCTGCTGTTCGCCTCACTGGCGCTTTCGGCCGCGATGGCTTTTGCCGAACTCGGCTACACCACTCGGGTAGGTCCCAATCTCGTGACGCGCATGGAGCAGCGCTTCGGCCCGGCTGCGCGCGGATACATGAACCGCTGGGTAGGCTTCGGAAAGGAGCAGCGCACGCCCCCCATGACCGACCGCCTGCAGGCCGCGCGCGGTCGCGAAGCGGAGGCCCTGCAGGTAGTAAACGTGTGGTTCAACCGCATTCGTTTCGTCGACGACTCGGTGCACTGGAGCATGATCGACTATTGGGCCACACCTGCCGAGATGGTCGCCAGCAACGGTGGCGACTGCGAGGATTTTGCGATCGCCAAGTACTTTCTGCTGAAGGAACTGGGCGTACCGGTCGAGAGATTGCGCATCACGTACGTTCGCTCATTGCGGCTGAATCAGGCACACATGGTGCTCGCTTACTACCCGACGCCGGACGCCGAACCGCTGATCCTGGACAACCTTGAGAACCGCATACGTCCTGCTTCGGAGCGCTCCGACCTGGATCCGGTGTACAGCTTCAATGACGACGAAGTGCGCATGGTTCAGGGCGATCGCCGTTCCCAACCGTCGCAGATCCGTGCCTGGCGATCGCTTCTCGATCGCCTGGCCGCCGAAGCATCGCTATGAACGAAGAGAGCAGATCATGACACTCGCCAGACAGTTGCTTGCCGGCATCACCGCTGCATTCCTCGCACTGCTGATCGGGATCGAAGCGATCTACGTTTCTTCTGCGCGCAGCCATTTGGAGAAGCAACTGGATGCGCACGCCAACGAGACGGCAACTTCACTTGCGCTCTCGCTGGGCTCCCGCGTTCAGTCACTTGACCCTTCGCTCCTCGAAACTATGATCAATCCTGTGTTCGATCGCGGCTACTACGCGTTGATTGAAGTGAGGACCACGCGTGGAGAAATCGTCATGGCACGCAAACTCGCGTCGCACGAGTCCCGCGTTCCTGCCTGGTTCCTCGCGCTCGTTCCACTCGAAGGTCCGACCGGAAAGGCGCTGATCAGCGCTGGCTGGCGACAGCTTGGTTCAGTGACTGTGCGCATGCACCCGCAGTTCGCCTATCAGCAGCTTTGGGAAACCGCTATCGCCACGCTTGCGTGGCTGGGAGCGCTGTTCGCGCTGGCGTTGCTCGCCGTGCGCCGCTACCTCTCCGGAATCCTGCGCCCGCTGGCTGAAATCGAGCATGCAGCAACCGCCATCAGCAATAGGGATTTCGTCTCGATTTCAGTTCTTCCGGATACGCGCGAACTTCGACGTGTGACCGACGCCATGAACTCCCTCTCGCGCAAGGTCCGGGAAGCCATCGCCGAAGAATCTGCGCGAGCGGAGAAGCTGCGCAGGGAAGCTTTCGAGGACGCGGTCACGGGAGAGCTGAACCGTCGCGGCTTCGAGCAAACCGCTTCCGCACTGATCGGGCAAGGCGGCGAAGTGTACGAAGGCGCGCTGGCCCTGTTCTCCCTCGCCGGCTTGGAGGAGGTCAATCGCGTGTTCGGCCTGGCGCGAGGCAATGCGGTGCTGTGCACACTGGCGGAGACGCTGCGGGCCGGGATCAAGGATCGCCGAGCGGTAATTGGTCGATGGCAGGGACCGACCCTTGCGGTCCTGCTGGTGGACACATCTGCTCAGGCGGCCTCGGCTTGGGCGGGAGAGAGACTTGCGGGTTGGACGGCCGGCTTGCAGACGAAAGGATTGCCAGAAGGCAGCTCGCTGCGCGCAGGCATCGCTCATTTCGGGGGGGCGACGACCAGCTTTGCGCGGTTGGCTGCGGATGCCGAAGCGGCATTGTCGGCTGGTCCGAGGCAAGGCGACGTGACCCTCGTCTCTGGCAGTGGGGATCGCGACGCTTCCGGACTGCTTAGGGAGATCGAGTCGGCGATCGCGGACGGTCGGATATCCCTGCTGAGCCAGCCAGCCCTGGCGCTGGCAGGCGGGCGGGTACTGCACATGGAGCTCATGTCGCGTCTGGACAGTCTTGACGGCACGCCGATTCCGGCCGCGTCGTTCGTTCCGGTCGCCAGTCAGTTCGGCCTGCTGCCCGTGTTGGACCGCAAAGCGATCGGTCGCGCTATCGAAGCCATGGGCCGCCATCCGGAATTGCCGAATGACATCAGTCTGAATGTTTCCCGGCAAAGCGTCTCGGACCCTGGATTCCGTCTGGCACTACGCGATCTGCTGCAGGCGGACCCCGCTTCCGCTCGACGTCTGGCATTTGAAATGACCGGATTCTCGGCCAGCCGCTACCCGGAACTCTGCAAGGAATTCTCGGCAGAACTGGCTCATCTCGGCAGCCGGCTGGCACTGGACAACTTCGAACTCGACCGGGACGCATTGTCCCTGGTACACGCTCTACGGCCCGCCTACATCAAGATCGCACCCATATTCACGAGGGAGATCGGCGCGCGACGGGACGTGCGTTTCATCGTGGAGGCCATGCTGCGCATGCTGCAGCCGCTGGAGATCCCTCTAATCGCGCAAGGCGTCGAGGATATGTCCATGACCAAGGAGCTGGCTGATATCGGGATTGCCGGATTCCAGGGATATGCATCCGGACGGCCGAAATTGCTGGACTGAAGGCCGGCTGACGAATCCGTCCTACGGTTTCAGATGCCGAAAGTCTTACGTACGAACAGGATCGGCTTGCGCATCAGGTAATAGCCGAGCGAGACTTTCTCGGCATACACCTTGGCAGTGCCACGATGTCCGATTCGCGGGAGCGCACTGCCCGCATCGAGCTCAGCCTTAATCACGTAGGCCAGGCTGTTGTCCGGCAAAGTGACAGTCTCGTAACTCGTTTGCACGATCCTGGCCTTGAGCGGATTGAGCGGGTCCACATTGAGTATTACGGAGACTTCCGCGCCAATCTCCAGCTGCACCGCATCCTCTGGAGACAGGTATACCGTTGCCTGCACAAGCGAGGGATCCGCAATCGTCATGATTTTCTCCCCGGGCTGAACCGGACGACCGCGCCACTCATCGCCGTCGGCGAAGATTGCCAGTCCGCCTTGGGGGGCGGAGATGGTGTATTTGTCCAGTAGCTCGGTCAGGTAGGAGACTTCGGCCGCCTTCTCGCGAACCCTGGCATCCAGGACGTTGATTTCGCCCTTGCTCGCTTCGTCGGTAAAGGACTTGTTGATGGCACGCTGCAAATCCGCACGTGCAATGTCCAACGCCTTCAAGGACACCTCGAGGCGATTGCGCGTCGTGGTGTCGTTCAACACCACCAGCAACTCGTCAGCTTTTACGATCTGATTTGGCTGTACATTGACCGTATCGACAACGCCTTCCACCGGGGATGTGATGGGAATCGGTCGCAGCGGTGTGATCTCCGCACTGGCCAGCGCGCTGAGTCGCACTGGGACGACTGCGAGCAGCACCGCGATGATCGCTGCTCCGGCAACCAACCGCCGCGTCGACACGCTCTGCAACCAGCGTCGAACGGGCCGATAGTCCCGCCGCCAAGCCCACAGGGTGAATCCCACCGATGCGCCGGTCCACTGCGCTACCGCCCTATCAATGTCGGAGAATGGCTGGGCCCGGGTAAAGAGCAGTCCGCCCACCGTCGCCCCGTCCGGCGTGGTCAACGCACAATGTAGCAAGTGATCGTGCACCCACTCGGCCCCGTCCTCCGACAGTGCATCAGGAAGATCCGCGAGCGGCGAAGAGACGACCGGCTGCCCGGGCGCGGATACAAAATGCGCCACCGCGCGAGTCAGCCACTGTGCGTATGGCGCCTCCGGCGCGAGTTCGGCAAGGCCAGAGACGGCCTCGACGACGACGCTGGAACGCGTGTCGTACTGCCAGATTACGGCCTGATCGAAATGCAACACCGGCAGGCTGTCATTGACGGCGACGAACGCCAGCTCGCGCAGGGACTTGCAGGCCTGCAGCTTGCGCTGGAACTCGAGCAGTTCTGCAGCAATGTTCCGGCTGTTTGCTTGTATAGGTTCGGTCACGGTTTGGGGCGATTGACGAAGACGGCCGTTCCAACCATGCCGGGCAGCAGCCCTTGCGTGGAGCCTTCGAACCGCCCTTCCAGTTCCAGGGATTGGCTCACGCCTTCCACTCGCGCATTGAGCTTGCTCACCCGTGCGCGATAAATCGGACCATCGGAAGAAGTCTTCACCGAGAACTGAAGACCGGGCTTGATCCAATTGAGCCAGGCAGCCGGTACATACAGCTGCGCCTTGAGGGATCCAGGATTGACCAGATCGAGTAGCGGCTGTCCTGCGGTGACGCTTTCGGACTGTTTGACGCGCAATTTTACAAGCCGGCCGCCGAACGGTGCCGTCACCTTGCAATAGGCAAGCTGTGACTCGCGCAAGACGACCTGACTCTTGGCCTTGTCCGCAGCGGCGGCGGCCACCGTAACTTCCAACTCGCCCGCCGCGCCAAGCGCCTGAAGTCGCAGCTTGGTAAGGTGCGTTTCACGCGCCCCACGATATTCGGCTTCCGCAGAGGAAAACTGCGCTATTTGCTCCTCGCAATCGAATTCGAGGATCACTGCCTGCGCAGCGACCGTATCTCCCAGACCGGCATTCACCTTGCGAATGCGCCCCGCCATCTGACTCGACAATGTCGTCTCATTCCCAGAGGTGACCAGTACGGAAATGTCACGCTCTTCCATCGCCGTCGCCTGATCGAGCAACGCACCGAGCGCTGGTCTAGTGCTCGAAACTCCGTTCGCGGATGACGTTGCTTTCGGGAACGGCTTGGGCGCCGGAGCCTGCGCGAGCGCCTGCGGGGCCACCCAACTCAGGACCGTGGCGAAAACGAACGTGTAAAGGCTACTGCGCATCTGGCACTCCCGCGACTTCTGCTTTGGACAAGGGCACGAACCCGGCAGGCGCGAGCTCGAACGTCAGTCGCAAAGGCAGACTGCCCGCCGCATCATTCACGGTCGCCTGGCGTGATGACGACTGCGGAATCCCCGCGACTCGCGACAGGCGCAGCGCCGGTCCATCCCACGGCGCCGAAAGCTTCTTCTGCTGCAGCGCACGTCCCGTCTGCATACGCCCCACCGGACCCAACACCCGATACGCTGCACCTTCGCCCAGAGTGCGCCATTGTTCGATGTCAACCGGCTCGCTGAGGGTTGTCTTCAGCTCCGAGGAGAAACGCACTTCCTTGGTGGCCGGGTCCAGCAACGCCACGCGCAGCCTGGCCGGACGTCCTCCATCGCGCGGTCGATCCAGCACTACCGCGGCATTGATGCTGAGCTTGGCGTCAGCCTCGGTGGCAATGGTTACCTTGGACAGCTCGAGGATGCGCACCATGGACGCGACGAACTCTTTGACGAGCGCCTCGGGCACACCCTGGATTTCCCCCACCATGAGTGGCAGCTGCTGCGGGCCAGGTCGAGTCACTAGATGCTCCCCCTCCCATTGCTCCAACCGCGCCTGCAACTGGCGGGCAAGCGCCGCAGTTTCGTGGCTCTCGACTTCCGAGGGTAACGCATCAAGGCCAACCGAATTGTGGATGCGCCCGAGTGCCGCTTCCAGGTTGGCATAAGTCATGTCGCGATTGATCTTGCTCACCAGATAGCGTGCCTTCGCGCGTATCAACTCGAACTCCGTGTCTATCCCGACGTCGGCGCTGGAAGAAAGATATGACACGATCTGCTCGTCGTCGCGCGCAGCCTGATCCCAGACGCCGAACTCGTGAGAAAGCAATCCGTATCGCACCGCGGCCATGCGCGTCTGGGTCATTACCGCCATGGCGACGGCCAGGCGCCGTGTGTCATCCAACTGGCGCTGCGCTTCGGCCGAACGATTCAACGCAGGCAGGGAGAATGCCTTGACCAGATTGAATGCCACGCTTAGGCCGATGGAAATCCAGGTGTTGTTGACGAGGAAACGATTGCTGTCGTAGTTCCGCGTCACGTCACCGGTCAGATTGGGAAACAATTGCAGCATCGACCTCCGGATATCCGACTCGTTCACGCGTGCCTTGTACGTCTCCTCCGCCATCTCTGGCCGACTGCGAAGTGCGATCGTTTCGAGGGTGTCGATACTGGAGCGAAGCTCCAGCATTCCAGCCGGCGCCCGGGTTGGCGGCGTAACCTGAACCTGCGTTCCCGGCGGGACATTGAGCAGCGCCGACAACTCGATGCGGGACTGCGCGAGTTCCTGGCGACGCAGACTGATCTGCTGCTGAAGATCGAGCAGGCCACGGCGCAGCGACGCTGTCTGCATCGGCGGGAGAAGCTTGCGGTTCTCGATGATTCGGGACTTCTCGATCGCGAGGTCGATCTCCTCGAGATACTCGTCGATCTGCGGCAACAGGCGCTGCGCCGCTTCACTGCGCCACCAAGCCAATCGAACATCCTGCGCGAGATTCTGCATCGCCTTGCGGCGGCGCTCCTCGGCGATCAGCGTCTGATCCGCCAGTTGCTGGGCGCGGAAGTAGCTCAAACCAAAATCAAGGACGTTCCAAGTAAAGCCGACGCTGGCGGTGTCGCGCGTGCGCTCCTGCGAGGCGGACGGATTCGTTGCAATGCCGCCGTTCGGGGAAAACCCAAAACCAAAGGAGTCGTTGTCGCGAGTTGAATAGCCGGCGTTGATCATCAGCTTGGGCAGCATGTCGAACCGGCTGACGTCAAGTTGCCCGAGAGCGACTGCCTGCTCCATCATCCGCACGCGATACTCCATCTGATACTTGAGCGCCCGCGCCGTCGCCTCGTACAAAGAAACCGAACGCGTCAGCGGCTCCTGGCCGGCAAAAAGCTTCTGCGCCGCCTCCGCCGCAATCCGCTCACGTTCGGAAGTTTCGAGCGGCACGGGAATGACGCTGCATCCGCCGAGCAAGACCGCACCCAGCAGCACCGTCATCAACCGAATAGATTTGCTTTGCGAAGAGGTCACACCCGATACCATTGCGCCCGGATTTATCCGAGCGTACGAAAGAGGGCTCATTTTAGCTGCATACTGCAAGCCATAGATAGAGCCTGCAGCCCGCGCCAATCAAAGCGAAGTCGGCCTTCCACCCTGCTTGGTCTCCTTGCTACCTAGAATCTTGGCAAGCAACGGGTCCGATGCGCCTTTCGCAGCGCGAACCTGCTCACTAAAGGGCGCCGCACCGGTCTTCGCGGCCTTCGCCTTCTCCTTCGCTACCTCGACAGGTACGCCTTCCTGCTCCGCCGCAGCAATCTCCTCCGCGTCCTTCTCCTCGGCTTCCTCCTCGGCGCCTATGCGGGCAGCGGAAGGACCTTCCTCCGTCTCTACAACCTTGGCCGGATCAGCTTCGGGTTTGGCGCCCAGCTCAAGATTGAAGAATATCGTCGCCTCGCGTCCTTCGTCATCGCGCGCAACAACCACCAGCTCAAGGGTCACCGCACGGCCGTCGGGCGGCATGCCACGGAACGTCCCGGTCAGAGCGTCGAATTGCAACCACGGCGGCAAAGGCCCGCCGCTCGCCGTGCGCGCTTCGAGTCTGACGATGGCTGACGGATCAGTGTGTCCAAACGCATCGCTGCGAATCTGGAACTCCGACTCCGCCTTCGCGTCGATGATGCCCTGGAAAACGAACAGTCTTTGGCCTCCCGCCTGCTCTCCGGACTCGGCACCGGCTACCAACGCCACATCGGAAAGACTGACGCGCGCAACAGGGAATCCCAGATCCTTAGACGCATTCGCTTCCAGCGTTGCACCCAGGCCGCCGACCGACTGGCCTTGAACCTCCTTAAGTGTTTCCCCGAATATCCCACTCTGCGACGCAGAACCATCCGCTCCTGGGGAACCGGCCGAAGGGCTTGCCGCGGAAGTCTGCAGCGCGGCTCCGGCAGTAGAGGCACCGCCCGCGGACGCATCGGCGCCAGGCACGCCCAGCTCCAGCCTGAACACCACCGAAGCTTCGCGAGAATTTGCATCACGCGCCACCACCAGAAGCTCAACATCGCTCGCGACGCCCGCCGGCGGAGTGCCACGGAACGTTCCGCTCACCGGATCAAAACTGACCCACGAAGGCAGAGGCTCACCGCTGATAAGTCGGGCCTCGAGCTTTACGATCGCTTGCGGGTCGGTGTGACCGAAGGTCTCCTTGGAAATCTGGAACTCGGTTTCGCCACGCGCCTCCTTTACCCCCTCGAGAACGAAAAGTCGATGGTCCGCGTTGGTATTGGTTGAGTCGAGTGCCGCACCGGGCACTGCATCCAGGACCACTCTAACGACAGGAAAGCCACGATCGCTGGACGCAAGGTCCGCCCCCGTACCAGCCTGACTTGTTCCATTGCCGGCATCACCAGCATTGCCTGCAGCCGATGCTGGCAAGGCGTTCAAAATATCCGCAGTGCTGGGATTTGAAGCAGACGACTGCGGCGATGCGAGATCTCCCGCAATGTTCACCGGCTGCGACTGCAGCAGCGGATCCACGATCCCTGCCGGCACCATCGGACTGCCTCCGGTCGCGGAAAGGCTCGTCGAATCACTCGCCCCGCCGCCTCCAGTTGCATTCGATACTGGCGCAGTACCACCAGGGGAAGGTGCGGGCACCGGGGTCGGCAGCACTTGAACAGGATCGGGTGTCGGCGTCGTGGTGGACGCAGGCGACGCTTCGACCACCTTCGTCACCCCTACCGTCACCGCCTTCGTGCTCGTCAGCGAACCGTCCGAGGCCACCACGTTGAAGCTGTAGCTCGACTTCGTCTCGAAGTTCGGCGTCGCGTTGATCGTCACCGCTCCCGTCGAACTGTTGATCGTGAACGCGCTCGCATCCGTTCCCGTCAGGTCTGTACGTCACCGTCCTGCCTGCCGGATCCGTCGCCGCCGCCGTGTACACCGTCGTCCCCGCCGTCGCCCCTTCCGTCGCGCTCCCCGTCGACCCAGAGCTGATCGTCGGCGCTACGTTCGTCACCGTGATCGCCACCGCCTGCGTCGTCGTCGCCGACCCGTCCGAGGCCGTCACCGTGATGTCGTAGACGTTGTTCCCACCGGCTATCGCTCGGCGCCTCGAAACTGGGCCCCGACACGAAACTCACCACCCCGTCGTCGCGTTGATCGTGAACTTCCCAGCGTCCGTACCACCCAGGCTGTACGTCACCGTCCCGCCCGCCGTGTCGCTCGCTGCCGCCGTGTACGCTGTCGTCGCGTTCTCCGCAACACTCGCCGTACCACCAGAGCTGAACGTCGGCGCTACGTTCGTCACCCCTACCGTCACCGCCTTCGTGCTCGTCAGCGAACCGTCCGAGGCCACCACGTTGAAGCTGTAGCTCGACTTCGTCTCGAAGTTCGGCGTCGCGTTGATCGTCACCGCTCCCGTCGAACTGTTGATCGTGAACGCGCTCGCATCCGTTCCCGTCAGGCTGTACGTCACCGTCCCGCCCGCCGGATCCGTCGCCGCCGCCGTGTACACCGTCGTCCCCGCCGTCGCCCCTTCCGTCACGCTCCCCGTCGACCCAGAGCTGATCGTCGGCGCTACGTTCGTCACCGTGATCGCCACCGCCTGCGTCGTCGTCGCCGACCCGTCCGAGGCCGTCACCGTGATGTCGTAGACGTTGTTCCCACCGCTATCGCTCGGCGCCTCGAAACTGGGCCCCGACACGAAACTCACCACCCCCGTCGTCGCGTTGATCGTGAACTTCCCAGCGTCCGTACCACCCAGGCTGTACGTCACCGTCCCGCCCGCCGTGTCGCTCGCCGCCGCCGTGTACGCCGTCGTCGCGTTCTCCGCAACACTCGCCGTACCACCAGAGCTGGAACGTCGGCGCTACGTTCGTCACCCCTACCGTCACCGCCTTCGTGCTCGTCAGCGATCCGTCCGAGGCCACCACGTTGAAGCTGTAGCTCGACTTCGTCTCGAAGTTCGGCGTCGCGTTGATCGTCACCGCTCCCGTCGAACTGTTGATCGTGAACGCGCTTCGCATCCGTTCCCGTCAGGCTGTACGTCACCGTCCCGCCTGCCGGATCCGTCGCCGCCGCCGTGTACACCGTCGTCCCCGCCGTCGCCCCTTCCGTCACGCTCCCCGTCGACCCAGAGCTGATCGTCGGCGCTACGTTCGTCACCGTGATCGCCACCGCCTGCGTCGTCGTCGCCGACCCGTCCGAGGCCGTCACCGTGATGTCGTAGACGTTGTTCCCACCGCTATCGCTCGGCGCCTCGAAACTGGGCCCCGACACGAAACTCACCACCCCGTCGTCGCGTTGATCGTGAACTTCCCAGCGTCCGTACCACCCAGGCTGTACGTCACCGTCCCGCCCGCCGTGTCGCTCGCCGCCGCCGTGTACGCCGTCGTCGCGTTCTCCGCAACACTCGCCGTACCACCAGAGCTGAACGTCGGCGCTACGTTCGTCACCCCTACACGTCCACCGTCACCGCCTTCGTGCTCGTCAGCGAACCGTCCGAGGCCACCACGTTGAAGCTGTAGCTCGACTTCGTCTCGAAGTTCGGCGTCGCGTTGATCGTCACCGCTCCCGTCGAACTGTTGATCGTGAACGCGCTCGCATCCGTTCCCGTCAGGCTGTACGTCACCGTCCCGCCCGCCGGATCCGTCGCCGCCGCCGTGTACACCGTCGTCCCCGCCGTCGCCCCTTCCGTCACGCTCCCCCGTCGACCCAGAGCTGATCGTCGGCGCTACGTTCGTCACCGTGATCGCCACCGCCTGCGTCGTCGTCGCCGACCCGTCCGAGGCCGTCACCGTGATGTCGTAGACGTTGTTCCCACCGCTATCGCTCGGCGCCTCGAAACTGGGCCCCGACACGAAACTCACCACCCCCGTCGTCGCGTTGATCGTGAACTTCCCAGCGTCCGTACCACCCAGGCTGTACGTCACCGTCCCGCCCGCCGTGTCGCTCGCCGCCGCCGTGTACGCCGTCGTCGCGTTCTCCGCAACACTCGCCGTACCACCAGAGCTGAACGTCGGCGCTACGTTCGTCACCCCTACCGTCACCGCCTTCGTGCTCGTCAGCGAACCGTCCGAGGCCACCACGTTGAAGCTGTAGCTCGACTTCGTCTCGAAGTTCGGCGTCGCGTTGATCGTCACCGCTCCCGTCGAACTGTTGATCGTGAACGCGCTCGCATCCGTTCCCGTCAGGCTGTACGTCACCGTCCTGCCCGCCGGATCCGTCGCCGCCGCCGTGTACACCGTCGTCCCCGCCGTCGCCCCTTCCGTCACGCTCCCCGTCGACCCAGAGCTGATCGTCGGCGCTACGTTCGTCACCGTGATCGCCACCGCCTGCGTCGTCGTCGCCGACCCGTCCGAGGCCGTCACCGTGATGTCGTAGACGTTGTTCCCACCGCTATCGCTCGGCGCCTCGAAACTGGGCCCCGACACGAAACTCACCACCCCCGTCGTCGCGTTGATCGTGAACTTCCCAGCGTCCGTACCACCCAGGCTGTACGTCACAGCACTGCCCTCGACATCGCTAGCGACAGCGGTATACGCTGTGGTACCGCCTTCATTCACGCTCGACGCACCGCCCGAACTGAACGTCGGTGCGTCATTGACCGAAGCTACGTTGATCATTGCCAGACGCGTGACATCGAGCGCGCCGCCAGAGCCGATGTTTCCCCCATCATCCAGGGTAAAGCTCACGGTGCGCGTGGCTGAGCTCGGATTGTCCGAACTGTTGGTAAGCCGATGGCACGTGACAGCGCCTGCACCGCGGCGGTTCTCGCATTGGCATTGAACGTGATCTTGATAGCCTGGCCACCCGACCCGTTCAGTGCACCATCGATCGTGCCGACCGTGACCCCGCCATAGGTCACATTCGACCCGCTGGTGGTGATTTGCGTAGGCCCGGCACCAACAGTAAGCACGGAAAGCTGATCCTGAGCGGCACCATTGGTCGTGATAGCGACCTGGAGATAGCCACCGTTGAAGCTTGCCGGACTGTCGGGATCGGATACCGTAATCCCGGAATCAATGACCTGCGCGGACTGGTTCTCCGTGTAGGACAGGGTTGAAGTCGCACCTCCCAGAACTATCCGGTCATTCACGGCACCAACATTGACGGTACTCGTCACTGCTGAACTCGACAGCGAACCATCGTTGGCCACGAAGCTCACGGTACGCGAAGTCGTACTCGGAGCGTCGCTCGTGTTGGCGTACTTGACCGCCCGCAGCGCCGATTGCCACTGCGCCAGAGTTGCGGTTGACCCGGAGGAGGTCAGCGTCATCACTCCAGTACCGCTGTCAAAGCTGGCCGAAATATTGCCCATCGTCACACCATCATTGGCGAACGAGAGGACATCTTGGCCGCTTACGAAACCGGAGGTGATCGACACCGTTGCGCTGGGCAACGTGGGACTGTCGTCCGCAACGGCGATGGACCCATTGATCACGGCCGCGGAGCCGTTCTCCACGTAGGAAAGCACCGTACTGCCGGAAAGCGTAGGGGCAGTGTTGGCATTGTTGACGGTGATAGTGAGCGTGTTCGCCGTCGAGTCGAGATCGACGCCGCCATTGGCGGTTCCGCCGGTGTCCTGGACCTGGAACGTGAAGCTCCTGGTTGTCGTATTGTTCGCTGCGGTGTACTTGAGTCGCCCAAGGGCAATATCCGAGGCCGAAACGAACTGCCCGGTCGTCACGGTAACCCCGTTGTTGGCCAGAGTGCCGCCGGACGGAAGCGAGGTGATCTTCACCGCCAACAGGGAATCGCCGGCATCAATTGCATCGGTAAAGCCGAAATCTGCCGCAGACAGCGTGTAGGTTGCGTTCTTGACCGTGGTGATCGTCGAGTCCGTCCCTGACGGCGCATCGTTTACGCCGGTCACGCTTACCGTGATATTGCGCGTTACCCCGTCCGACGACACCACCGTCAGGGTATCGTTGCCGCCTGAGAATCCGGACAGCGACTGCACCGCCGAACTAGAGTTGTTGAGCGTATAGGTCCACGTGTTGCCAACCAGGGCGAACGTTCCGTAGGTTCCCGTCTGCGATTGCAGCGAAACCGTCGTCGAACCATCCGGATCGGTAACCGTCAGCGTTCCCGTCGCGACAGTCGTCGTGTCCTCTATCGTCGAACCCGCAATCGTCCCGCCTATGCTCGCCAGGTCGTTCACGGAGGTCACCTTGACCGTGCTGCTGACCGTGTTGCTGGTCTGCGAATTCGGATCCTGAACGTTGAACGTTACCGTCCGATCCGCTGTGGAAGGGTTGTCGCTCGAGTTCGAGTACTTGACTGCACGCAATGCCGCTTCCCATTGCGCGACCGTGGCCGTTGAACCAGACGAAGTCAGCGTCATTACGCCGGTGGTGGCGTTGTACGCGGCGGAGATGTTGCCCATCGTTACGCCATCGTTAGTGAACGACAGGACGTCCTGGCCGGTGACGAAGCCGGTGCCGATCGAAACGGTGGCTTTTGTAAGTGTGGAGTTGTCGGCATCCGACACGGATATCGTCGGGCTCACCGCGGTTGCCGCATCGTTTTCCGTATAGGTCAGCGTGTCGGTGCCCGCGACCACCGGTGCCGCAGGGGACGCAAGCACATTGATCGTGAGCGTATTGGCCACCGGATCCGTGTTGACGCCGCCGCCTGCCGTTCCTCCAACATCCTGGACGCGGAAGCCGAAACTGGCGGTCGTCGTTCCGCTGGGCGTGTACTTGAGCTGACCCGCATTGATGTTGGCGACGCTTATTGTCTGACCAACGGTGACGTTCACGCCGTTAAGTTTCAACGAACCGACGCCAGGCAGGGAAGTGATGGTGACATTCGACAGCGCGTGATTCTCGGCATCCGAATACTTGAAATCGGCCAGTACGACCGTGTAGGCGTTGCCGGCACTGGTTGTTACCGTATTGTCGATTCCCAATGGCGCGTCGTTGACAGGCGTGACCGAGACCGTCGTGGTTGCCGTGTTGCTGTCGTTCCCGCTCGCATCCTTGACTGTCACTTCGATCACGCGATCGACGGCGGAGGGATTGTCGCCGGTGTTACTGAAAAAGACCTGTTGCAGCGCAGCCGCGTACTGGGCTTGCGTGCCGGCACCGGACAAGGTCACCGTATTCCCGGAAACAACACCGGTAATCGAGCCCGGCAGCGTACCCAGTGTGAACTGGTCGCCGGCCTGCGCATTGGTCAGAGTGATGGTGGCGCTGGATACCGTATCCGGACTGGGCTCGGAGATGCTGGTGGTGGCGCTCGCGATGGCTACCGCGGATCCGCCTTCGGTGAAGGTGGCGGAGGTGTTGACCTCGTGCGTGTTGACGCGCACATTGTCGATTCTCAGCTCGAGACTTCCACCCGCCGTACTCTCGAAACGGATCTTTGACGTGCTCGACGAGTAGCTCGAGATGTCATAGGAAGCCGTGCCTGTCCCCGATGACGTATTGAATGTACCCAGCGTCGTCCAGGTTGCCCCATTGTCTGCGGAGATCTTTGCCGCCACGCTTCCGCTCGAGCCGGACACGTCGGAGTAGTTGAAAGTTAGTGTCGTGCCGAAACGGGACGGATCTCCGTTCGACAAGGCGAGCAAATCAACCGAGCGCTCAACGTAGGACAGCGTCGAATCGTTCTCGCGGAATCGCAGGTATCCACTAGTGACGCGGAGGTCGCCGCCGCCCGCGCTGTTGTTGTCGCTGCCTTCGATCCAGTTACCGGCAAAGTCGAACGTGCCGGCATCCAGCGAGTAGGAGTTGGACCCGAACTGGTCAAGCGCATAGATCGCGGTGTCCGAACCGAGCGCCAGCTTTGGACCTGCATCCACGACATTGACCGTGACCGTGCCGGTTGCGTACGTGGGTGCGAGTACGCCTACAGCGGCGCCGAGATCCGCCCTGGCACCCGCCGTATCCGGTCCGGAGTAGGCGACCTGCAGATCCTCTTGACCGCCGACTTCGAAGAAATCCACCCTGATCGTGTAGATGCCGGGCCCGAGGGTGATTGTGCCGTTCATCTCCTGAAAGGAGTGCGCACCATCGTTGTTCACCACCAGAGCGCCATTGACGTAAAGCATCGAGCCGTCGTCGGACCCCGTATAGAACGTATACGTCCCTGCAGTAGTCACCTCCAGCGTGCTGGTGTAGCGGACCGTGAAGTTGCTGAGTCCGGCGTTTCCGTTGTCCTCGGCCGCCTGGTCCACGTCGTAACCGGTCATGTAACCGGTTCCCGTGGGCGGTGTCGAGGGGAACCCTGTCGCCAAACTGTTTCCCGTCGGCGGCGCGCTCCAGTACTCGTATGTCACACCAGGCACCTGCGCGAGGCTGACCAGCTTGTACTGGAACGTGTCGGTATACGTGCCGGGCGAAGTAGGCGTATACGTGAACGTCCCGTCAGCCGCCATTACGACCGTGCCCTTGGTTGCCTCGGTTACCAGCGTAGTGTCCACGCTCAGGGAGCCGTCGGGATCCGTGTCGTTGGTCATCACGTTGCCGGTGACCGGCACGAAGGCTCCAGTACCGTAGGTATCGGCGGTGGCGACCATCGTGTCATCGACCGCAACCACCTTGACGAACGCCGTCGATCCCAGACTCTGCTCACCCGTCGCGTCCGTGACGCGTATGGTGAAATTGCGCATGGTCGTGTTCGGCGTATCGCTGGAGCTGGCGAATGTCACCGCACGCAGCGCAGTGGCATAGTCCGCACCGGTGGCCAGCCCGGATAGCGTCACTACATTGCCGGCAACGCTTGCCGTGATGCCCGCAGGAAGCGTACCTACGGAAAGCGTGTCGCCGGGACGTGCATTGTTCAACGTCACCGTTGCACCGGCAATCTGGCTGCCTTCCGGGTCGACCACCGCGATCGTGGCCGCAGCCAGTTCAACCGCGACGCCATTCTCGGTGTAGGTATTGACGTAATTGTTGCCGTCGGCCGTGATCGCGACGTTGTCGAAGAAGAACATGTCGTTCGCTTCGAGAAAGCCGGAAGAGGATCCGAAGCGAATCACGACCTGATCGCCAATGAAGCCGGACAAATCGATGGTCCGCGTCGTGTTGGCCAGCGTATTCGTCAGTGTCGCAACCGTTGTGAACGTGGAACCGCCGTCTTTGGATACATTGACCGTGAGAACGTCGTCAGCCTCGATCCCCTGCATGCGGTACGTGAAGCTCAGCGACGCCGACGTGTAGGGCAACAGGCTGACGGTACGCTGCAGATAGTCGCGCGGCGCATCGCTGTGACCGACCAGCCTCGCCTCATACCCGCCGTCAGAAGCCGCAACCAGGCGCACGTTCGCCCCGGTTGGGCTGTTATCGCTGTTGCCACCTCCGGAAGGGGCGCCGTCGAACTCCAACCAGCCGGTGGCCCAGTTGCTGCCACCGGTATAGCTCTGCGTCGCGAAACTGTCGGACACGACGAACGTCGATGGACTGTTGAGATCCACCACCGGTGCCGCCAGCAAACCACTGAAACTCGCCAAAACATCCGGATCCGCGAACGGGCGTGTGAGCACCTCTCCCCGGGAAACCTCGAGATCCCAGTCCCCACCGAGGGGACCACCGCCTGTCAGGTCGGTCGACGCCGCAGCATCGACACCCGTGAGGTCTGAAAGCTGATTGAGCAGGCTGTCGCCGCCCGTACCCAGGCCGGTATCGCAACCGTAGATCAGGAAATCCGCGCCGTCGGAAAGACTCGCTTTCCATTGCGCCAGTTCGTCTGCATGCTCCGCGAGAGATTGCGCGGTCATCACCGCGTCACCGAGCGCAACTCTGCCGGGATCGCCGTGCGAAACCAGATGTATCGCCTCGATTCCCTGGCGCCCGCTCAGCGCCTGGGTAATCTGCGAATAACCGTCGCGCGAGGGATCGAGGATGACCACCTCGACGCCGCTGCGCACACCCTGAAGCAACTGATCCAGGCCGCGTATGCCGCCGTCAATGAAGAGTATTTCGCTGCCTTGCGCAGACTCGCTCGAAGCGTTCGGGTCTACCGCCGCCGCCAGTTTCTCCGCCGCATCCTGCGCGCGGTCCGCGGGTGCGGCAGCCGATGCAGTGGTTTCAGCCGCCTTGCCGGTCTGCGTCTGTATCCAGTCGACCGCAGGGGCTGTGCCGTCGGTGCCGTCAAAAATCCCTGCATCGGTCGAGGATCCGGCGACTTTGTCGACGAGATCGGCGGCAAGAGCGCCGTCGAATACGATGCGCTGCTCGAGAGCTAGAAAGCGGGGTTTCGTCCGGGAACGCTTGCGCACAGGCCTCCGCTCGGCCGTCGATTTTTCGACAGAGGTTTTGGGACGTTTCGGCTTTTTCTCTTCGCTCACGGCATGCACCCCATCGCAGGGATTCAGGAAAACCAACTAAACCAGATATTTAGATGGAATCTCCAAACCTATTTACAGTCACATAATTATTATCGCAGTATCCAGCCACGACGTCCGGCGGAAGTGCCCAAAGATTGTCAGAACCGGGCAAAAGTTCGTCATGAAACGCCCGTGGTGCGGTCAGAAGCCGCTTTCGCGCACCAGCAGAGAGATCGCTCTCCAGAGGAAATTCTGCGCCACCACGACCAGATCGGTTTCGATCCTGACGGTACCGCGCTCGATCGAGGCGATAGCAGGCGCACCGTCCATGGGTTCGATCAATACCCGGTAGACCGGCTCGTGAGCCTGCGCGATGCCGCGCCGATCCAGCACCGCTGCAATATCCCCACCGTGAGGGGAGGCGAGTATGCCGCGAGCCACCTGTCGGGATCCGGTCCGATCTATGGACTTCACGACCCCGCGAATCGACGGCGCATCCATCCTCGACGGAATGAACTTGACCTCCTGCCCCACTTGCACCGACTCGACCCGTGATTCGCTGACGTATGCTTCTATCATCGCCGGCCCGGGCGAAACAACGCGAAGGATCAACTCCCGGGAACTGATCGAACGGCCGACGATGATCTGCGGCGACATGTCGCGCACAATACCCGGCATGCCGGCCCGCACGGTCAGTCTCTCGGCCTCTTCTTCGACGGCACGCTGCTCGGCCAGCGCCTCGGCAATCTGCTCCAGGAGCACCAGCCTGCGCTCCTGCAGCTTGCCGCTGGCCGCGGTCGTCAGGAACTCCGAACGCGCGCTGGCAAGCGAGACCATCGCCTTTTCCGCCCTCAATTTGAGGTCTGGCGCTTCGATGCGAATCAGCACCTGACCCGCTTCCACCGTTTGCCCGGGTTTCGCCTCGACCGATTTGATTCGCGCTGCAAATGGTGCGTAAACACTTTGCTCCTGTGCGGCCCGCAGCACGGCCGGAGCGGTCATCTGGTTCGAGACCGGCACCAGCCAGATCAGCACCAGCAAGGCGCCGAATACCGCGGTCACCGGCTTCCATTGCAGGTGGACATCCTTGCGCTTGCCCCACAGATAGCGCGCTTCCGCCCATACCGGTCGCACAACGAACCACACCACTTCCAGCAACATCATCACAATGCCGAGGATCTTGAAGAACAGGTGATAGACCATCAGCGCGATGCCGAGGAACACCACCAGCCGGTAAATCCAGGTCACCAGCGCAAAACACACCAGACCGACGCGCTGCCGAGCGCTGAACGTCGGTTCCGGCAGTGCTTCCTTGAGCCCGAACAGGGTGCGGCGCAGCCACCAGCGGGCGCAAGCCCCGCTGCGCTCGTGAAGATTGGGAAAATCAAGCGCGTCGGACAACACAAAATAGCCGTCGAAACGCATGAACGGGCTCGCATTGATCGCCAGCGTCATCACCCAGGTGGTTGTCGCCAGGATGAACAGCACGTTCTTCGCGCCGCCTTCGGGAGTAATGCTCCACAGCAGCGTCGCGAAGCATGCGAGAACCAGTTCCGTCGCCATCCCGGCCGATGCGATGACCAGTTGCTTGCGACGGTCGGCGAGCTTCCAGGTTTCGCCGACATCCGTGTAAAGGAACGGCCAGAGAACCAGGAATGCCACCCCCATGGCCGGCACCCTGACCGCATAGCGCTTGGCCGCGTAGGCATGCCCCAGCTCGTGCAGGATCTTGGAGAACGTGGCGGCAATCGCGAAGTACAGTCCGCCCTCCAGGTTGAAGAAGTACGCGAACGAGCGACGCAACTCGTCCCATTCACGAGTCACCAGGTAGAGGTCGGCCAGGAACACTACCAGCACGATGGCGAAGAAACTGCGCGTGAAGAACAGCTCGGCCAGGGGCAGGGTCCGGTCGAGGAACTTGTCCGGGCGAACCAGCGGTATGCGGAAAAACAGGTAACTGTGGAACAGCCGCTCGTACCAGGGCTTGACCGAACTCACCCACCGCGTGCGCAAGCGCCCGAGCTCTTCGGCGCCCTCGGGCACCACCAACTGGTGGGTCTTGAGGAACTCGATCAGGCCCGCGACTTCCTCCTCGTTCGGCCGCAACGGCGTTTCCGCCTCGACATGCGCGATCAGATCATCGACGCGCTTGTGCTCGCTCCAGCGCGCCAACAATTCGAACTCCAGCCAGCCGATCTCGAAGAAGCGATTGCGAACCGGGTCGAGGATGCGCCAGCTGGGGGAACCGTCCCTGTGTCTGGATCCGGGGTACAGCTTCAGGTCTTGCCGCAACTGCGGCACCCTGAGCGGCTGGGGATCCGACTGCTTCTGCGCTTGAATGCTTGCCATCTGCGGTTCGTCGACTGGCGCTGGCGCCGTCACGCTGAAACTGTGTGTCGGACATTATCCCCCAATCCATTCCGCAGAGGGATCCCGCCGCAGGCTTCAAGGGCCCGGTTTCAGTGCTTTTTACCGAATATCACGCTGCCCACCGCCCAGCAGATCAGCGCATAGATGGCCGCGCCCAGCACAGCCCACCAGAATCCGTCAACCCTGAAACCGGGGACGAAGGCCGTGGCGAACCAGAACATCAGCCCGTTGACGACGAAGATGAACAGTCCGAGGGTCAGTAGGGTGACCGGGAGCGTCAGCAGCACGAACAGCGGCCTGATCAGCGAGTTGATGAATCCCAACACCAACGCGGCAACCAGCGCGGTGCCCAGACTTTCCACATGAATCGCTGGCAAAAGGTACGGCAGGGCCAGCAGGGCCAGAGCATTGATGAGCCAGCGAACGAGCAGGACGGCCATCTACGCCCTGCCGAGAAAGTCGCGCAGCGCATCCAGGGTCGCGTCCGGCGACTCGGCCATCATGGAATGCCCGGAAAGCCGCACACTTACGGTGCGCACACCGGGTATCGACTGCGCCAGACCTGCGGAGGCCTTCGGTGGAGTCATCATCGCGCGCTCCGGAAATGATCAGCGCAGGGCATCTGACCGCCGCTGCGCTCTCCAGTCCGCGTGCATAGGCGTTGCAGGCCTGCAGGTCGTTGTACAGCACCCCAGGCGCCAACCGCGACAGGCGCGCCAGCGTATCGCCGTACATCCACATGCCGGGGTTGGGATTGCCGCCCAGCGGAACCTCCGGCGCATGGCCCCAGATGGTTTCCATGTCGTAGGCCGCCTGATCGTTGTTCCTGGCCGCCTCCAGGAACGCGTCGGAAACCTTCATCGGAAATGCGGTGCCGAGCAGAGCGATCGCGCGCACGCGCTCCGGGTGTCTCGCGGAGCACTCCAGGGCGACCAGCGACCCCATGGAGTGGCCGACCACGGCAGCCTGCGCCACACCTGCGGTGTCGAGCAGGCGCATCACCCAGTCGGCCAGCGCCTCGATGCTTGGCAGCGGCGGTCCCTCCGAGCGGCCATGCCCGGGCAGGTCGACCGCCAGTACGTTCCAGCCGTGATAGCCGAAGTAGCGGCTCTGCAACCCCCACCAGCTGTGGTCCAGACCGGCCCCGTGAACGAAGGCAATGCACGGCTTGGCGGGCTCGAGATCATGCGCCGCCGTATAGGCGTAGGCCTTCTTTCCGTCGACCAGAAAATCCATCGCTACCCCTGCTTCATGGTGCGCTGCGCATCCTTCAGTGCGCGCGACAGATCGTCGATCAGGTCGTCGGCCTCCTCCAGGCCGATCGACAGACGCACGGTGCCCGCGCCGATGCCGGCCTTGGCCAGCGCAGCGTCGTCCATGCGGTAGTGCGTGGTGCTCGCCGGATGGATCACCAGAGACTTGGCATCGCCGACGTTGGCCAGGTGCGAGAACACTCGCAGGCTCTCGATGAAACGCCGACCTGCGTCGCGACCACCCTTCATGTCGAAGGTGAATACCGCACCGCAACCGCGCGGCAGCAGCCGCTTGGCCAGTGCGTGGTCCGGGTGTGAGGGCAGCTCCGGGTAGCCGACCGACTCCACCATCGGGTTCGCGGCGAGAAATGCCACAACCTTGCGCGTGTTCTCGACATGGCGGGGCATGCGCAGGTGCAGCGTCTCGATACCCTGCAGGATCTGGAAAGCGTTCATGGGCGCCATGCAGGCCCCGAAATCACGCAGGCCTTCGCGCCGCGCCCGCAGCAGGAAGGCCCGCGTACCCGACTCCTCTTCGAAGTCCATGTTGTGGAAGCCATGATATGGCGCGGTCAACTGCGGGAACTTGCCGCTCTTCTCCCAGTCGAACCGTCCCGAATCGACCAGCACTCCGCCGATTGCGATGCCGTGTCCGCCAAGGAACTTGGTCGCCGAGTGGTAAAGCAGGTCCGCACCGAGCTCGAAGGGCTTCATGAGGTAGGGGGTGGTGAAGGTCGAGTCGACCAGCAGGGGCACTCCGTGCTGGTGCGCAATCTTCGACACCTCGGGAATGTCCAGCACGTCGAGGCCCGGATTGCCCAGGGTCTCGCCGAAGAACAGCCGGGTGCTGGGCTTGGCGGCGCGACGCCAGGCGTCCAGATCGCGCGGATCGATGAACGTGGTTTCGATGCCGAAGCGTGCCAGCGTGTAGCCAAGCAGGTTGTGCGAGCCTCCATACAGGGAGTTCGAAGCCACCACGTGATGCCCGGCGTCGAGTATCGTCGCCACCGCCAGATGCAGCGCCGCCTGCCCGCTCGCCACGGCGATCGCACCGACACCGCCCTCCAGCGCCGCGACGCGCTCCTCCAGCACCGCGACGGTCGGATTCGAGATGCGCGAATAGACGTGGCCGGCGCGCTCCATGTTGAACAGCGAGGCCGCATGCTCGGAGTCTCGGAACACGTACGATGTGGTCTGGTAGATCGGCACCGCGCGGCTGCCGGTAACCGGGTCCGGCGACTGCCCGGCGTGCAGGGCGAGGGTGTCGAAACCTGGATACTTGGGTCCTGCCATGCGTCCTCCACAAACGAAAACGCCCCGTCAGGGGCGTCGGCCGGGGCTCGCGGCCTCGGTTCCGGCCTCAGTGCAGATTCTTGCGGTTCGGCGTGCGCGTGTATGTCTCAAAAGCGCGCTCGGCCTTCTTCGGCTGCGAGGCCTTGTCGCGCCAGTCGCGGTCGAACAGGTCGTTCACCACCGCGAGCACCTCATCGATCGATTCCTTGCCGAACTGGCGCTCGAGCATGGCCGAGACGTCCTCGAGCATGCAACGCCGCTGCGCTTCGTGCACAGACTGCGCGTTTGGCCCGACGAACAGCAACTGGTTCTCCTGCTCGCCGCTATCCTGGTAGAAGGTGACATCGACCTCGACGGCTTCTTCCGCGTAAGGACCCAGCGCCTCGAGCGAGGATTCGAGCACCTTCTGGAAACTGCGCCCGATCTCGCCGGTCCAGCACAGATAGAGCATGCGGTTCGCCTCGTCGTACTCGATGCCCGGCTCTTCGGGCTCCAGGCTTCGCGTCTTCCATGACATCGGCATCGAGATAGTCGAGCCAGGGCGACAGCGCCGCCTCGAGCTGCTTGCGCGCGACGCCTTCGAGTATGGGAATGTCGGCGTGGACGTGAACTTCCATCCGCATGGCGGGATCCTCTTGTAGAGGGAATCGGGTTCGAATTCTAACATGCGCGCAGCAGCCCGACGCCCTCGTATTCCGCTAGCATGCAGGCCTTTGCCCGGCCCTTTTCCATGCAATTTCCCGGCGTCCTTCCCGATTACCGCGGCCATGGCCTGCTCAACCTGATCGCCAGTTGCGCGGCGGCGCGTGGCGCTCAGCCCGCCCATCCCGAACTCGCCTGTGCCGACCTGCGTCCGCTGGCTGCGGCACGCAATCTGGTGCTGCTGATCATCGACGGTCTGGGCTACAACTACCTGCGCGCGCGCAGCGGCAGCCGACTCGCGACCGGCATCGCCGCCCGCATGACCTCGGTGTTTCCCTCGACGACGGCCAGCGCCATCACCACCTCGTTCACCGGGCTGTCGCCGGCGGAACACGGGCTGACCGGCTGGTACACATGGTTCCCCGAGGTCGACGCGGTGGTGGCGCCGCTGCCGTTCAAACTGCGCGGCACCGACGATGCGCCGGGCTTGCGCGGCATCGAATCGCATCGGTTGTACGCCGGGCAACCAATTTTCGACGCCCTGGATACCGTGAGCTACGTGGTGTCGCCCGGCGACATCATCGATTCCGGCTACAACCGGCATTACTGTGGCCGCGCCACGCGTCTGGCCTATACCGGGCTCCCCGGGCTGGTAACGCAGGTCGAAGCGGCAGTGAAATCCGGCGATGTGCGCAAGTATATTTATGCTTACACGCCGGAGTTCGACGCCGCCTCGCACCGATTCGGCGTCGGCAGCCCGCAGGCCGAGTCGGTGTTCGCGGCCATAGACGAAGCCGTCACCGACCTGCTTGCGCGCCTGTCCGGCACCGACACTGCCCTGGTGGTGACCGCCGATCACGGCTTCATCGACTGCCCCCCGGAGAACGCCCTGGACCTGGACGACTGTCCGGAGCTCAAGGCCCTGCTGCGCCTGCCGCTGACCGGCGAACGCCGGACCGCGTTTTGCCACGTACTCCCCGGCAAGCAGGAAACGTTCATGGCACTTGCACGCGAATGGCTGGGCGAGCGGGCCGACGTGCTCCCCGGCGGCGCACTCGTCGACATGGGCCTGTTCGGTACCGGCGGGCGGCCGCACCCCCACCTGCGCGCCAGGACCGGAGACGTCGCGCTGCTGATGCGCGAAGCCTGGACCGTCAAGGACTGGCTGCCCGGCGAACACCGCACGCTGCACATCGGCAACCACGGCGGACTGTCCGCCGACGAGATGTACATCCCCCTGGTGCTGGCCCGGGCCTGAACCGCAGCCTGTAGCCGGGTCAGGACGCGGCGATCCCCGCGACCGCCTGATCGAGAAACACGCGCGACTGCGCCAGCACCGCCGCACGCCATTCGGGATCGCTGGGATAGAACGCCTCGACGTACTCGGCGTGCACGCGCCGCGCCAGTTCCGGTTGCGCCTTGCCATGCACGCGCAGCCAGCGCAGCGACATGTTCGCCCGCTGCATGTCAGGACGCGAGCGCGTGCCGAACTCGATCACCACGGCCGTGGTCTCGGCCGCCGGCAGTTCCGCCTGGAACGCGTCGATCAGCAGCCCCTTGTACTCGGCCAGCGCCTTGTGGGTCGAACCCTGGCGATTGACCGCACGCTCGCCCCACCAGCGCCGGGCACGTTCGTAGGCCGCCGAACCGGGTTTGTGGAAGCACAGGAACACGTGATCCAGCCAGGGTCCGATGCCGGTGTGCAGATCGATGATCGCCGCACGCCTGGCATGCCCGGCATGCGCTCGCACCGCGGCGCGGAAGGCCGTGTTCGACCATTGCGCACGCTGACCGCCGAAGAAGAAGCCGTCCGGATGCGAGTACTGCCCGCCGTTGTAGGCGTCCGAGAACGCCTGTTCGCCGTGCTTTTCGCGAAACGCCTCTAGGGCGGCAAACATGCTGCGGATGGTCTCTTCGTCCCAGTTCTGCGGGCTGATCAGAGGGTGCAGATCGGCGTAACCGGGATTCTGCGGGTATGGCTGCGCATGGTCGACAAAGTTCCGGTTCAGGTCCACGTTCTCCTCGGTAACGCGCTGCCTGTGCGCGAACCCCCAGGGGTTGTGGCCGTGCAGGAACAGCATCGCCGATCCGTCGGGAATGCGGCCGGCACCACCGCCGATCATCCATGCCGTCTGCGCGGCTGAGCCCGAGTAGCCCTCGATGCCGTGCGTTCCCGAGCCGACCACCATGACATTGGGCGCATCCGGACGCCCGAGCAGCGCCGCATCCAGGTACAGCGGCTCGCCCTGAGGCCCACGCTGATCCGGGTGCTGATAGTGTGCGAGCCGCGCGCCGGCGGCGCGCGCTGCGTTCAGGAACTTCTCGCGTGCTTCGGGATAGTCGGACGAGAATACGGACAAATCTGACATGCTGGCTCCGTGGAAGTGCACAGTGTATGCGCCTGCGCCAATTGAACACCAAATCGGTGCGCGGCGCCGCTTCGCGCTTCGAAACAACCCGACGACGCGCACGGATTGCGGTATCTTTTCGCCATGAACCTGACCAACCTCGGCGATCTCATCGATCGCACCAAGAACCCCGACGCGATCGCACTGATCGACTGCCTGCACTGGAACGCCCCGCGTGAGTTCACCCACGGCGAAATCGACCGCCTGGTGAACGCATGCGCGCGCGGTCTGCAGCGCCACGACCTCAAACGCGGCGACTCGGTCGCCATCCTGTCGGCCAACCGCGCCGAGTTCCTGATCGCCTATTTCGCCATCATGCGCGCCGGCATGGTCGCGGTGCCGGTCAATCACAAGTTCCCGCGCGACACGATCGAATTCGTGCTCAGCGACTCGGCCGCGCGCCTGGCATTCTGCGACCACGAGCGCCGCGCTTCGGTGCCGGACGGCATTCCGGTGGTTCAGTTCGACGCGCCGGAAGGCTGGCAAGCCTTCCTCGATCCCGGCGATTTCGAGACGGTGCAGCCCGCCCCGGGGGAGGCCGCCATGATCCTATACACCTCGGGATCCACCGGACGCCCAAAGGGTGTCCCGCTCTCGCACGCCGGACATCTTTGGGCCGTGCAGACGCGCCTGCGCGGCGGTCCTTACGACAAGGATCGGCTGATCGTCGCGGCGCCCCTGTTCCACATGAACGGTCTGGGCACCTCCAAGTTCGTTTTCGCCTCCCACGCCAGCATGGTCCTGCTACCGCAGTTCGACGCCAAACGATACATAGAGGCGATCGGCCGCCAAGGTCACCTGGCTGACCTCGGTGCCAACCATGCTGGCGATGGTGGTACGCGAGAAGGAAACGCTGGCCGGCACCGACCTGTCCAGCGTGCGCTTCGTGCGCATGGGTTCGGCGCCCAGCACGCAGAAGCTGCTCGATGACATCCGCCGGACCTTCCCCAAGGGCGTGGTCTCCAATGCCTATGGCACCACCGAAGCCGGCCCGGTCATGTTCGGCCCCCACCCGGACGGTCGCGCCAAATCGGACATGGCGCTGGGCTGGCCATTGCCGCAGGTCGAGGTTCGCATCATCGATGCGGCCGGCAAGGAGGCCGACGAAGGCGTGCTGTGGATCCGCACCCCGGCCAACATGGTCGGCTACCTGAACCTGCCCGAGAAAACGCGCGAGGTGCTGACGCCGGACGGCTGGTATGTTTCCGGCGATGTTTTTTCGCGCGACGCAAGCGGCGCCTATACCTTCGTCGGCCGTGCCGACGACATGTTCGTGTGCGGCGGAGAGAACATCTATCCGGGCGAGGTCGAGCACATGCTGGAGCGCCATCCGGATATCCTGCAGTCCTGCGTCGTTCCGGTGCCGGACGAACTGAAGGGCGAGAAGCCGTATGCCTTCGTCGTGCTGCGCAAGGGCGCGACGCTGACGGAAGAGGAAGTCAAACAGTACGCCCTGGCGAACGCCCCAGCCTACCAGCACCCGCGCCGCGTCGAGTTCATGAAAGAGTTTCCGCTGGCGGGAACCAACAAGATCGATCGCAAGGTCCTGCGCGAGCGCGCCCGCGAACTGTGGCAGCAGACCGAGGCGGCCTGATCACCGGCGATCACTCTGCGTAGTTCAGCGGCAGCGCGGTGGTGTATTTCATCTGCTCCATCGCGAACGAAGAGCTCACGTCGTACAGATCGGCGACCTTGATCAGCTTCTTGTAGACGGCGTCGTAGCCGGCGATGTCCGGCACCACCACGCGGAGCAGGTAGTCGACGTCCCCGCTCATGCGGTACAGCTCGACCACTTCGGGAATCTCCTTTACGCCCTTCGCGAACCGCTCCAGCCAGGCCTGCGTGTGCTGGTTGGTGCGCACGGAAACGAACACCGTCACACCCACGTTCAGGGCCGCGGGATCACAGAGCGCCACCTGCTTGCGTATCACGCCCGCCGCGCGCAGCTTCTGTATGCGCCGCCAGCACGGCGTCTGCGAAAGATGCACGCGCTCGGCGATTTCCCCGAGAGGAATGTCGGCATCCTGCTGCAGGATGCCGAGGATTTTGCGGTCAATGATGTCCATGGCAAATAATGCTACATTTTTTTATTGATATAGCATAATTTTCTACAGATGCCGCATTCCACACCCTGAATTGGCAGCCATTTGCGGACCTGCGTGCCTAGAATCGTCTGCATGAAACCACTGCGCGCCTTCACCGAGCACCCCGCCTCCGTCAACGAGACCTATTTCGAACATCTGGCCTCGGCGTGGAGTTTCTCGTTCCGGATGCTGTTTGCCGGCGTTGCCTGCTTCCTGCATGGACTGTTCCCGTTCCTCTGCGTGACCACGGGCAGCAGTACAATCCGCCAGCTCTACGAGCGGATGGTGACCAACCGCATGCGCGAGAAATCCGGGACCGCCTCCGAGCCCTCGTAGCTCACCCGCGGTCACGGCACCGCGAACAGCGCATGGCAGGCTTACGGCAATGATTCCCGCTCCGTCCGCAATCTCACTCGATCACGTCGGCGCCATCGTGCGCGATCTCGTCGCGGGCGCCGCCCTATGGGAGCGTCTGGGCTTCACGCTTTCCCCGGTCAGCCGGCAGCGCGGCAGAATGCCCGGTCGCGACGAAGAGAGCGCATGGGCGACCGCAAACCGCTGCGCCATCTTCCAGCAGGGATACCTGGAACTGATCGGCGTGGTCGACGCCGGGGCGTTCAACCCTTGGACCCATTTTCTCGACCGTTTCGAAGGCCTGCATCTGATGGCCCTGCGCGTGGCCTCGGCGGACGCAGCCTGGCAGTCGCTGTCCAGATGCCCGGTACCGCTGAATCCCCCGGTACAGCGGGCACGCAACCTGGACGTCGACGGCGAGCAGCGCACCATGCGCTTTCGCAACATTTTCAGCCGGGACGAGGGCTGCCCCGAGGGCCGCTACATCATCATCGAACACCAGACACCGGAGTATCTCTGGCAGCCGAAGTACCTCCAGCACCCCAACGGGGCGCTCGCCTTCCAGGCTGCGCTGGCCTGCGCCGATGACCCGACGGCCCTGGCCGATCGGCTGGCAGGATTGAGCGGGACCGCGCCGACGAGTACGGTCGAGGGCGCGCTGCGCGTCTCCCCCCCGGGTGGCGGACGCATCGATGTCCACTCGACTGCCGCCTTCGCGGCCCGCTACGGCTGGCGCCCGGCCGCGGAGCCCTGTTTCGCGGGCGCCGAAGTGCGTTTCGCCGATCGGACCCGCGCGGCACGCCTCATGGAGGACAATGGCGTTCCCGTGCGGCGCAACGGTGACGAATGGTTCGCCGCCGCCGGCGACGCCAACGGTTTCATACCTGCTGACTCAATGACCAGAGAACTCGACCACGTCGGCGTGGCCATCACCGACCTGGCGCGCGGCCGCGAGGTGTACACCTGGCTCGGCTTCCAGCTGACCGCGCGCAGCATCCATTCCGGCTCGCCGGCCCCGGCCAGCCGGTCGTGCCCTGGGGATCTGGCAATCACTGCGCCATGTTTCGCGAGGGTTACCTCGAAATCATCGGCCTCACCGATCCGAACATGTTCAGTTCGGTCAAGGAAATGGTCGCGCGCTACGAGGGCCTGCACATCGTCGCCATCGGCTGCGGCAATGCCGAGACGGCTTACGCAGAGTTCCAGCGCGCAAGTCTTCCGGTGGACGCCGTACGCTTTCTCGAGCGCGATGCGGCCTACGGCCCCGGCGACAGGGAAACCCGCCGAGCGAAATTTCGCAACATGTACATCGACAGGCAGAAGTTCCCTGAGGCGAAGTTCCTGTTCATCGAGCACATGACCCGTGACGTGCTCTGGCAGCCGCACCTCCTCGAACACCCCAACGGCGCGCTGGCGATCGACGCGGTTTACTTTGTCGTGCCGGATCCCGCCGCGACGGCAGCCAAATTCGCGCCGATGTTCTCTTCGCAAGCGCAGGAATTGCCCGGCGTGGTGCGCCTGCCGCTCGACCGCGGGGCTTTGTGGCTCACCACCGAGACGCAATGGCGCGAGCGCGTGCCCGGCAGCTTCGTCCCGCCGGCGCCCGCGCCTGCGGGATTTGGCATCCGCGTCGCCTCGCTCGAGGCGACCAGAAAATACCTGGGTGCGCAGGGAATCCGCACCCATGAAGCCATGCACGCAGGCGGCAAGTCCGGCGCCCCCCCCAGCCTGTGGGTGGCGCCGGAAGACGCCTGTGGCGCAGCGATCCAGTTTCAGCAAGCACAATAGACAATCGGAGAATCACGCGATGAGAGCAGCAGTCATACATGAGCACGGCGGACCCGGCACCATCAAGTACGAGAGCAACTATCCGGATCCGAAGCCGGCGCCCGACGAGGTCATCCTGAAGGTCGGCGCCGCCACCCTCAATTACCACGACGTTTTCACGCGCAAGGGCATGCCCGGCATCAAGGTGCCGCTGCCCTGCATCCTGGGTCTCGATTTCGCCGGCGAAATCGTCGAAGTCGGCGCAGAGGTCAAGGACTGGAAAGTCGGCCAGCGCGTGATGGTCGATCCCGTCGACCGCAAGAACGCCGGCGGCCTGCTCGGCGAGATGCGCCCCGGCGGCCTGGCCGAGTTCTGCGCGGTACCCGACCACCACCTGGTCGCACTGCCCGACGAGGTCTCCTACGAAGCCGCAGCCTGCCTACCGGTGGCCTATGGCACGGCACTGCGCATGATGTACACCATCGGCAAGGTGAAGGAGAAGGAGCGCGTGCTGATCCTCGGCGCCTCGGGCGGCGTGGGCACCTGCTGCGTGCAGCTGGCCAAGCTGGTCGGCGCCGAAGTGATCGCCTGCGCCTCCAGCGACGACAAGCTCAAGCGCCTGGGCGAGCTGGGCGCCGACCACCTGCTCGACTACACCAAGCACGACTTCATGAAGTGGGTGTACGAAAAGTTCGGCAAACCCCACCGCCGCAAGTTCGAGGGCGGCATGGACGTGGCGGTCAATTTCACCGGCGGCGACACCTGGGTGAAGTCCATGCGCGTGCTGCACCGCGGCGGGCGGCTGCTGACCTGCGGCGCGACCGCGGGCTACGACCCGGTCGAGGACATCCGCTTCATCTGGACCTTCGAGCTGCAGGTGCTGGGCTCCAACGGCTGGATGCGCGAGGACCTGTTCACCCTGCTCGACCTGCTCAAGACCGGCAAGCTCAAGCCCATCATCGACAAGAGCTTCGGCCTGGATCAGGCCAACGAGGCCTTCGCCATGCTCGAGGATCGCAAGGTGTTCGGCAAAGTCGCGGTGAAACCATGAGCGAGGCCGCCAAGCCCGAACCGCAGAAACTCGACGCTGCGGCCATCCAGGCCATCTTCGACCGCTCGCCCTTCATCAGCTTCCTGGGCCTCAAGGTCACCGGTGTCGATCACGCGAAGAGCACGTTCTCGGCGCGCATGCCCCTGCGTCCCGAACTCGAGCGACGCGCCGGAACCAAGCAGTTCCACGGCGGACCGATCGCCTCGTTCGTCGACACGGTGGGCGATTTCGCCATCGGCATGCTGGCCGGCGGCGGCGTACCGACCATCAACCTGCGCATCGACTATCTGCGCCCCTGCGTGGGCGACTACATCGATGCGACCGCGGTGGTGCGCCGCGCCGGCAAGAGCACGGCGGTGATCGACATCGACGTGTTCGGCCCGGATGGCAAGCTGTCCGCCGTCGGCCGCGGCACCTACTCACCCAGCGCCGGTTGAGCGCAGGGGCCTGAAACCCGCGCCCCGGGGGGATATGCTCATTCCGAACCTGAGCGATGCAACCCCTCGGCTTGCGCTAGAGTTCGCACGTCGTCCGTGGCCCGATTCCTGCTAAGAGGAAAGGCACCAAGTTCACACCAAGGAGAAGCCGTGAAAACTTCCACCGCAAGACTCATCGCCGCAGCCCTGGCCGCCGGCTTCGCCCTGGCGCCGGCCGCCCAGGCGCAGACCAAGCTGGTGTTCGGCACCGTCACTTCGGTGACCCTGTCACTGGGGTGATCACCGCCGCCAAGCAGCTCGGTTTCTTCAAGGAAGAGGGCCTGGACGTGGACATCGTGGCCTTCAACGGCACCGGCACCCTGCTGCCGCAGATGACCGCCAAGCGCGTGCATGTCGGCTACCCTAACCCGGACGTGCTGATCGTCTCGCGCCAGCCCGGCAAGGATCCCATTCCGCTCAAGTTCTTCTACAACGCCACGCGCGAATCCGCGTGGGAGTTCGTGGTGCTCAACGACTCGCCGATCAAGGCGCTCAACGACCTGAAGGGCAAGAAGCTCGGCGTCGGCGCGCTGACCTTCGGCAACATCCCCATCACCAAGGCCATGTTCAAGGAAATCGGAGCGGACGTGGAATTGGTGCCGGTCGGCGTGGGTGCACCCGCCTTCCTCGCCTTCCGCGAGAAGAAAGTCGACGGTCTCAACCTGTTCGATTCCCAGCATGCCACGCTCGAAGTGCAGGGTACGGTCATCCGCCGCCTGGCCATGCCGCAGAAGTACAAGAGCCTTTTCTCCAACGGCTTCGTGGCCCATGAGGACACCATCAAGGAGAACCCGAAGATGCTGGCCGGCTTCGGCCGTGCCATCGCCAAGACCTCGGTGTTCTGCGAAGTCAATCGCGCCGCCTGCGTGAAAGCGCACTGGGCACTCTATCCGGACCAGAAGCCGGCCGGCGACGAGGCCAAGGCCGTCGCCGACGGCATCAAGATCATGGCCGCCCGCTTCGACAAATATCTCGACTTCGACGACCAGAAGAACCGCCGCTGGGGCGAGTTCCCCCCGCAGGCGTGGAAGGATTTCGCCGTCGCGCTCCACGAGGGCGGCCAGATCAGCACCAAGGACGTGCCGGTGGAGACCTGCTACACCAACGCGCTGGTGCCCGAGTTCATGAAGTTCGACCCGGCCCCCATCGTCGCGCGCGCCAAGGCCGCCAAGTAGCCATGCCGCGCGCCCTCGTCCGCACCACGTTCGCCGCGCTGGCCCTGGCCTGCGCGCCCGCGCTGACGCAGGCGCAATCTGCCGGCAAGACCGAAAAGGTCGTCTTCGGCCTGGTCAGTTCGCTGACCGTGGTGAACGGGCAATTGCTGGTCGCCAAACACCTCGGCTACCTGGCCGAGGAAGGCATCGAGGTCGAAACCGTGGTGTTCAACGGCACCGCCGTGCTGCTTCCGCAGATCGTGCAGAAGCGCGTGACGGTGGGCTTTCCCAACCCCGATCCCCTGGTCATCTCGCGCCAGCCCGGCAAGGACCCGCTGCCGTTGAAGTTCTACTACAACGTGATCCGCGAAAACGTCTGGGAATTCGCCGTGCCGGCCGCTTCGCAGGTCAAATCGCTCGCCGAGCTCAAGGGCAAAAAACTCGCCGTCGGTGCGCTGACCTTCGGCAACATCCCGCTCACGCGCGCCATGTTCCGGGAGCTCGGGCTGGAGGTCGGCCGCGATCTCGAGCTGGTGCCGACCGGACTGGGTGCGCCGGCCTTCGTCGCGCTGCGCGAGGGCCGCGTCGATGCGCTGAACCTGTTCGACACCCTGCATACGCAGCTCGAGCTGCAGGGCACGCCCATCCGCCGCCTGAAGATGCCGCAGAAGTACCTGGATCTGTTCTCCAACGGCCTGATCGCCCACGAGGACACCCTGCGCAGCAACCCGAGACTGCTGGCCGCCTTCGGACGCGCCTTCGCCAAGGCGACGCTGGTCTGCAACGCCAACCGCGCCGGCTGCGTGAAAGCCGCCTGGAAGGAAGACCCGCGCCTCAAGCCTCCGGGCGACGAGGCCAAGAACCTGGCAGATGCGGTGGCGCTGCTCAACACGCGCTACGACAAGTACCTCGCCTTTCCGAAGGGCGAGGTGCCGCGCTGGGGCCATTACCCGGACGGCGCGTGGAACAATCTGGTGCAGGTCATGGCGACCGGCGGCCAGATCCAGACCGCCGCGATCGACATGAATTCCCTGTACAGCAACGCGCTGATACCCGCGATCAACAACTTCGACCCGGCCAGCGTGCTTGCCGACGCGAAGAAGCTGCCCTGAGCGCCGGCGACGACAGCCCCGATACCAGGAGAGTCCGCATGAACGCCCCCGAGCCGCGTTACCAGGTCAACCAGCTCAGCCCGGATCCGCGCGTGCGCTTCGATCGCGCGTTCGCCGAACAGTACGTGCTGTACGCGCACCGCCTGGCCGCGCGCGGCTACGTGCAGGCCGCGGTGGGCAACATGGTGATGCGCGCACCTCATCCGGACTACCCGGAAGGCGTGTGCTACGTGAAGGCGCAGGGGGTTTCGCTCGAAGAGATGTCGATCGACGACCTGGTGATCACCGATGTGCCCTGGGGCCGCATCCTGCACGGCGAGCGCGCCACCACGGTGGGCCACCAGATGAACCGCGAGATGCTGCGCCTGCGGCCCGACGTCAACTGCGTTATCCACCTGCATCACGACGAGACCGTGGCCTTCCTGGCCGCCGGTTACGAGGAGATCCGCCCCATCGGGCTGACCTTCTCCTACCTGATGCAAAAGCCCGTGCACTACCTGCCGGCGCACATCAACGTCGAGGAGGACGTGGCGCCGATCAAGACTTTCATCCAGGGCACCAACTGCGTGCTGATGAAGCGCCACGGCTTCACGGTGCTGGGGCGCAACGTGTCCGAATGCTACGGCCGGGTCAACATCCTGGCCGCCGAGGTCAAGCGCAATATCCTTGCCGAGCAGCTCGCCGCGCTGCGCGGCTCCAGCGTCGACTACATCTCCCGCGAGGAAATGGAGTGGATGTACAGGCAGGGGGACGCGGTGATGTATCCGGAGGTGAAGAAATGAAACGCATCGCCCTGGCAGTCCTCGCCCTGTGCCTTGCCGGCAGCGCGGCTGCGCAATCCGGCCCATGGCCGAACCGCGCCCTGAAGCTGATCGTCCCCTTCCCGCCCGGCGGCGGCACGGACCTCGTCGCGCGCTCGGTCGCCGCGAAGCTGTCCGAATCCCTGGGCCAGCCCGTGGTGGTGGAGAACCGCCCGGGCGCCGGCGGCACCATAGGCGCGGATGCCGTTGCCAAAGCCGCGCCCGACGGCTACACCATCGGCATCGCCACCTCCAGTACGCACCCGGCCTCGGTGGTCACGCAGAAGAACGTGCCCTACGGCCCGCTCAAGAGCTTCGCGCCGATCACCATGATCGGCAGCACCTCCTACGTTCTGCTCGGCAGCCCCTCGCTGCCGGCCGGCAGCATTGCCGAGCTGGTGGCCTACGCCAAGGCCAATCCCGGCAAGCTGAACTTCGCCAACGTGGGTGCCTCGACCCTGGGCTATCTGGTGTCGCTGCAACTGAAGTCACTGACAGGCACGCAGATGCTGGACGTCTCCTACAAGGGCTCCTCGCAGATCTACCCGGACCTGATCTCCGGCCAGGTGTCCGTGTTCTTCGACAATCCCGGTGCCTCCACACCGCTGGTGAACTCCGGCAAGCTCAAGGCCTTTGGGGTGACCACGCCGACGCCCTCGATGCCCGGCGTGCCGCTGTTCTCGCAGGCCGCACCGGCGCTGGGCCTGAAGGATTTCGACCCGGCATTCTGGTACGGTCTGGTCGCGCCCGCCGGTACGCCCAGGCCCGTCGTCGAGCGCATCCAGTCCGATACCGCCAGATACGTGCAGAGCGAAGCCGGTCGCAAGGAGTTCGCCGCACGCAGCCTCGAGCCGGTCGGCAGCTCGCCCGACCAGTTCGCCGCCGCGATCCAGAAGGACATCGAGCGCTTTACGGCGCTGGCGCGACAGTTGAACCTGCAGCCGCAATGAGGAACCGGGCATAGTGAGTGACATCCTGCTGCAGGCCGACAAGCTCGCCGTCACCTACACGTCCACGCGCGGCCCGGTGGTCGCGCTGCAGGACCTCAGCACCCGCCTGCACCAGGGCGAATTCCTTTCCGTGCTCGGCCCCTCGGGCTGCGGCAAATCCACCCTGCTCAAGGTCGTCGCCGGCCTGCTCAGGCCCTCGGGCGGCAGCGTCACCCTGGCCGGCGCGCCGATCACCGGACCGCGGCCGGACGTGGGCATCGTGTTCCAGCAGCCGACCCTGCTGCCCTGGCAGACTGTGCTCGACAACGTGCTTCTGCCGGTGCGCACGCTGGGCATGGACCTGGCCGCCGGGCGCGACAAGGCCATGCAGCTGCTCAAGCTGGTCGGCCTGGACAAGTTCGCGCGGCACTATCCGAACGAGCTCTCAGGCGGCATGCAGCAGCGCGTGGGCATCGCGCGCGGCATCATCCACGATCCGACCCTGCTGCTGATGGACGAGCCGTTCGCCGCGCTCGACGCCATGACGCGCGAGCACATGATGCTCGAGCTGCAGCGCATCTGGATGGCCACCGGCAAGTCCGTGGTGTTCATCACGCACAGCATTCCCGAGGCGGTGTTCCTGTCCGACCGCATCGCCGTGCTCTCGGCGCGGCCGGGACGCACCATCCGCGAGGTCGAGATCGACCTGCCGCGTCCGCGCACGCTGGCCACCATGGCCGACCCGCGCTTCACCGAGATCTGCAACGAGCTGCGCGCGCTGTTCACCGATCTCGTGAAGTTCGACTGAGGGCACCCCGGCATGAACCTCATGCATGAAAGACTCAAGACCGTCCTTTACCCGCTGATCACCTTCGCCGTGCTGCTCGCGGTATGGGAGATCGCGATCCGCGTCTTCAAGGTGCCGAACTTCATCCTGCCCACGCCGGTCTCGGTGGTGCAGGCGCTGTACCGCGGCTACGTCGAGGGGCTGTACTGGCAGCATTTCTTCTTCACGCTGCAGTCGATGCTGTTCGGCTACCTGCTCGGCTGCACGCTGGCCTTCATGCTCGGCTGCCTGTTCGCCGAATCGCGCACCTTCGAGCGCATGCTCTACCCCTTCGTGGTCGCCCTGCAGTCGATGCCCAAGGTGGCCCTCGCCCCGCTGATCATCGTCTGGTTCGGCTTCGGCATCGAATCGAAGATCGTCATGGTGGCGCTGGTGTGCTTCTTCCCCATGTTCATCAACACCGCCATGGGCCTCAAGCACACCAACCCCGCGCTGCTCGACCTGATGAACGCCTTCTCGGCCTCGCGCTGGCACATCCTGACGCGCATCAAGATCCCCTCGGCCGCCGGGCACATCTTCGCCGGACTGCAGATCGCCATCGTGCTGGGACTGATCGGCGCCGTGGTCGCGGAGTTCGTGTCCTCGACCAAGGGCCTCGGGCACCTGATCAACGCCTCGGCCGTGAATCTGGAAACCAACACCATGTTCGCGGCGCTGTTGAGTCTGGCGGTGCTCGGCATCCTCGGCAGCCAGGTGGTGCGACTGCTGCACGCCAAGGTCGTGTTCTGGGACAAGCAGGCCAGTTCGCAGGCCATCGTCTCCGAATAGCGCCGCTGGCGAGGTTCGCATCGGCGGCCCTGCCGATGCCACCCGCTCGCGTAAAATCGCCCGGTGTCCACCAACGCGAACGCCAGAGCGGAATCCGACCTGTCGCTGCCGGCCAAGCTGCTGCTGACGGTGTTCGCGCCCTTCGCGGGCGGTTTCTTCCTGTCGTTCCTGTTCCGCAGCGTCAACGCGCTGATCGCCAAGGACCTGGCCGCCGATTTCTCGCTCAGCGCCGCCGACATCGGCCTGCTCACCTCGACCTACCTGCTTGCCTTCGCGATTATGCAGGTGCCGGTGGGCGTGCTGCTCGACCGCTACGGCCCGCGCCGCGTGGTGGCCACCCTGCTGTGTTTCGCCGGCACCGGTGCCATGCTGTTCGGCCTGGCGCAGGGCCTGTGGGTGCTGACCCTGGGCCGCGCGCTGATCGGCTTCGGCGTCTCTGCCTGTCTGATGGGCTCGATGAAGGCCTTCTCGCTGTGGTTCCCGCTGGAGCGCATCGCCACGCTGAACGGCTGGGTGATCGCCGTCGGCGGGGTGGGCGCACTGGCCGCCACCACGCCCATGGAAGCCCTGCTCGGCCCCTGGGGCTGGCGCGCGGTGTTCGTCGGCCTGGCGATCACCTGCTGGGCCACCGCGCTCAGCATCTTCGCCATCGTCCCGGAAAAGCCCTGCCCGGGCGCGCCGAACGCTGGGGCGAGGCCTTCGGGCGCGTGCTCGGCGTGATGCGCTCCGCGGCCTTCTGGCGGCTGGGCTCGCCGCTGTGGCTCACGCACGCGGTCTACCAGGTGATGTTCGGGCTGTGGATCGCCCCCTGGTTGGTCGACGTGGGCGGCCTGTCGCGCGCCGACGCCGCGTCGCACATGTTCGCCGGCACCCTGGCCTACACGCTGGGCGCCATCTTCTTCGGCTGGCTGGCCGACTGGATGGGCGACCGCGGCTACTCGCGCATGGGGGTCTACAAGTCCGGGGCGGGCATTGCGGCGCTGGCCTTCGGCTGCATCGCCCTCGACGTCTTCGCCGGGATGCCCGCGCTGCGCATGCCGCTGCTGGTGCTCTACGCGTTGGCCATCATTTCCGGCGCACTCGCCTATTCGCTGATCACCCGCAGCTTCCCGCCCGACATGACCGGCCGCGTGATCACCGCGGTCAACGTGGCCATGTTCGTGGTGTCCTTCGCCTGCCAGTACGGCATCGGCGTCGCGCTGCAGATGTTTCCGTCCGCCGGCGGGCGCTATTCGCCCGAGGGCTACATGACGGTGTTCGGCGTGCTGACCCTTGCGCAGGCAGCCGTGTTCCTGTGGATCCTGCCGATGAAGAACGCCGACACGCCGCGCGGCGACGACCCCGCCGCGGCGCCGCGCCCTAGGCAGTAGCCGCGCGCGCAGCCCGCGCCGCGGCCAGGAAGCCATCCAGCAGCGGCGCGGGGTCCAGCAGCCCGGTACCCTGGTGGAACTCCGGGTGCCACTGCACCCCCATCACGTAGTTCACCCCGGTGCCGCGCAGCGCCTCGATCACGCCGTCGCCCGCGGCACGCGCCTCCACCGCCAGGCCATTGCCCAGCCGGCCCACGCACTGGTGGTGGATCGACACCACGCCGCCGCCGCGGCTTGCGTACATGCGCGCCAGCGAGGAGCCGGGCTCGAACACCACCTCGTGGCGGTGCGCGTCGTAAGCCGCGAGGTCGACGTGCGCGCCCGCGCCGGGCAGCTGCGTGGCGATGTCCTGCACCAGGCTGCCGCCGAAGGCGACGTTGATCAGCTGCTCGCCGCGGCACACGCCCAGCACCGGCTTGCCCTGGATCACGAACTCCCAAAGCAGGTCGATCTCGTACAGGTCGCGCACGCGGTCGCCGGCCCATTCGGGGCGCAGCGGCGCCTCGCCGTAGCTCTCCGGGCTGACGTCGGCGCCACCCTGCAGCACCAGGCCGTCCAGTTCGCGCGCGTAGTCCGAGACGCTGATGCCGGCCCGCGTGATCGGCCCGTCCTTGTCCAGCGTTGGCACCATGAAGGCCAGCGCGCCGCGCGCCATGATCCAGTGCGCGATGGAACGCTCGAGGTATTGCAGCGTCTTGCCGCGAAACCCCATCTCGGCCGGCGGGTCGTGCAGGATGCGCGCCGACAGGCCGATGCGCAGCGGCGGCGGGCGCCGCGCGGTGGCCGGCGCCGCTGCGCCCGGGGCCGTGCCGCGGCTCACCGCGCCTCGCCCCTCCAGCGCGCCGCCTGCTGGAACACCAGGTCGGCGAGCGAGCCGCTGGCCGTGTAGGCCTGCCGCATCCAGCGCGCGTCGTTGCCCTCGTCCAGCATGGCCGCGATGTGCGCCAGGCCGGCGTCGGCTTCGAGCTCGCGGCCGTGCACCTTGATCGCCGCCAGCGTGGCGCGGATGTCATCGGCCAGCGGCACGCGCGCGCGCGTGTACGGGTCGATCAACTCGCCGTCCAGGCCGAAACGTGCCGCCTGGAAGCGGTTGTAGGTGTAGGGCAGGTAGAGGTCTTCGGACAACGCGTGCGGCCGCTCCACCAGCAGGTAGCGGCCGATGGCCTGCGCATACGCCGTGATGGCCGCCGCGCGCTCCACCGTCAGCGGCGTGTCGCAGATGCGCAGCTCGATGGTGCCGAACTCGGGCTTGGGGCGGATGTCCCAGTAGAAATCCTTCATGCTCTCGACCACGCCCATCGAGCGCATGCGCTCGAAGTGCCCGACGAAGTCGTCCCAGCGCAGCACGAAGGGGGCGCGGCCCGAGAGTGGAAAGGCGTTGACGGCCGAGAGGCGCGAGGAATCGAAGGCCGTGTCGACCGCCTGATAGTACGGCGAGGAACCCGCCAGGGCGACGAAGTGCGGCACGTAGCGCCCGAAAGCGTGCAGCAGGTACATCGCCGTGTCGCCGTCGGGGCAGCCCAGGTGGACGTGCTGGCCGAACACCGTGAACTGCTTGGCCAGATATCCGTACAGCTCGGACACATGCTTGAAGCGCGGCGTATCGTAGATGTGCCGCTCGCGCCAGTGCTGGAACGGGTGGGCGCCGCCGCCGGCCACCAGCACGTTGAGCCGGTCGGCACTCTCCACGATCACCGTGCGGATCTCGCGCAGTTCGGCCAGCAGCGCGTCGTGGCGCGTGTGGATGGAAGTGGAGAGCTCGATCATGCTCTCGGTGATCTCGGGCTTGATGTCGCCGGGATGCTTGCGCCGCGCGATCACCGGCAGCAGGTCGGAGGCGGCGCGCGTCAGGTCGCAATCGCGCGTGTTGACCAGCTGCAGCTCGAGTTCGACACCCAGCGACAGCGCCTGGGAGTCGGAGAACACGAGTTCGGCGCGCTGCGCATCCACGGGTTGCCGCTGGGTATCCTGCATGGATTTCTCCGTCATGATTGCACCGACGCTTGCGATGCTTCGCCGGCGCGCACCAGCGCGAACTGCGTGGTCAGCGGACCGATCAGCTCGAGCAGCGCGATCGCGCAGACCATGATGGTCGTCAGCTGCACGCCGAGCTCGGGATAGCGCGCTGCCGTATCGTAGGTGAGCAACAGGGCCAGGCCGGACATCGGCATCAGGCCCAGCGAGACCAGCGAGGCCTTGCGCAGGCTGAGGCCGGAAGCGCGGCCCACGGCGAACATGCCCAGGGTCTTGCCCGCCCAGCGCGCCGCCAGCAGGCCGACGCCGGCCAGCAACCCCGCCGGCACATAGCGCAGGTCGATGCCGGCCGCGCTGAGCGCGAACAGCAATACCAGCGCGATGCTGCCCAGTCTGCCGAACTGCAGCGAGACGAAACGCCGGTCGCGATCGAGCGCACGCGCCAGGGTGCCGTAGGCGAGCAGCAGCAGCGGCACCGACAGGCGCAGGGTCTGTGCCGCGGCAACCGCCGCCACCACCAGCGCCACCACGCACATGTACTGCGCGTCGGGACGCGGCCCGAGCAGGCGCAGCAGCCACAGCGTGAATGCCGCGAACACGAAGGCGACGATCAGGGAGCCGAAGATCAGCCACATCGGATGCGCGGCCACCGAGATCCAGCCGCCGCGGTACTCGGCGTTCAGCCAGGCCACCAGCATGCTGACCGCGACGAAGGCGTAGATGCAGTTCAGCGCCGTGAACATCAGGATGCGTTCGGTCACCTGGCCCTGCGCGCGCAGCTCGCGGGTGAGCGCCAGCACCACGCTGGGCGAACTTGCCAGGCCGATCGCCGCGGCGGTGGCGGCCACCAGCGGCGGCACCTGCAGCAGCCACAGCACGGCGTAGATCGCGACGAACGAGAAGCCGGCCTCGAGCAGGCTGGAGGCGAGCAGCCAGGGATTGCGCCGCAGCCAGCCGGTGTCGACGCGCTGGCCCAGCTCGAACAACACCAGGCCGGCGGCGATCTGCAGCAGGAAGCGCGACTCCTCGAAGGCGATGGCGTCGATCAGGCCGAGCAGCGAGGGCCCGGCGGCCAGGCCGCAGGCCACCCAGCCCAGTGCGCGCGGCAGGCGCAGCCAGCGGTTCACGGCCTCGCCAAGCAGCACCGCAACCAGCAGGATCAGCGCGAACCAGGGCAGGCCCGCGGTATCCGGCGGCCAGGTAGGCAGGAAAGAGAGTTCGGACATGGGGCTTCCTCCTTGAAGGCTTTATCGCAGGCGGTGTGCCTGCGTTGCACGAGGTGCGTGCGGTGCGGCGCGGGAGAAGGCAGTTGCGCTGCACATTCGCCCTGCTGCCTCTGACGGGCCGCATGAGCGGGACGAAACCGGATCAACGGTAATTGAACACCGCCAGGGGTTGGCGGCACAATGCATGGTACGACAGCCTGCGGCCCGGCAGGTTCCCGCGCTGCGCGCAGTGCAACATGCACACGCGCCCTTGTTTCGTCATGCGAGTCTGAACCCCATGAATGCAGCAGATAAATTGACAGCACGCGCAAATGCCCTCGCCGCAGCGCAAGGCCATTTCGACAGCGGCGCCTTCTTCGCCGAACTCGCGCGCCGCGTGGCCATGCCGACCGAGAGCCAGAACCCCGAGCGCGCCGGCGTGCTGCGCGAATACCTCGAGCGCGAGATGCTGCCGCAGCTCGAACGCATGGGCTTCGCCTGCGAGATCGTGCCCAACCCAGAGCGCCCTGAGGCCGGTCCTTCCTGATCGCCGAGCGCATCGAGGATGAAACACGGCCCACCGTGCTCAGCTACGGCCATGGCGACGTGATCCGCGGCCAGGACGCGCAATGGCGCGCCGGCATCGCGCCCTGGGCGCTGAAGGCCGAGGGCGAGCGGCTCTACGGCCGCGGCAGCGCCGACAACAAGGGCCAGCACAGCGTCAACCTCGCCGCGCTCGAAGCCGTGCTGGCCGCGCGCCGCGCGCAGGGCCGCGCCGCGGGTCGGGAACTGGGCTTCAACGTGAAGCTGCTGTTCGAGATGGGCGAGGAAGTCGGCTCGCCGGGCCTGGCCGCCATCGCCGCGCGCGAGAAGGCGCGCCTGCGGGCCGACGTGTTCATCGCCTCCGACGGCCCGCGCGTGCAGCCGATGCGCCCCACGGTGTTCCTCGGTTCGCGCGGTGCGATCAACTTCGACCTCGTGGTCGACCTGCGCGACGGCGCGCACCACTCGGGAAACTGGGGCGGGCTGATCGCCAACCCGGGCCTGGTGCTGGCGCAGGCGCTGGCCACCGTCACCGATGCGCGCGGCGCGATCAAGGTGCCCGAGTGGCGGCCGGTGTCCTCGTTCACCCCGGCGGTGCGCGCGGCCTGCGCGGACCTGGTGGTGGACGGCGGCGAAGGCGCACCGGCCATCGATGCAGACTGGGGCGAACCCGGCCTGTCGGCGGCCGAGCGCGTGTATGCGTGGTCGAGCTTCGAAGTGCTGGCGATGGTCACGGGCAATCCCGAGCGCCCGGTGAACGCCATCCCGGGCCGCGCGCACGCCCACTGCCAGTTGCGCTACGTGGTCGGCGTGGACCCGCAGGACATCCTGCCCGCACTGCGCCGCCACCTCGATGCGCAGGGCTTCGGCAACGTGCGGATCGCGCCTTACAAGGACGGCTTCTTCCCCGCCACGCGGCTCTCGCCCGACGACCCCTGGGTGCGCTGGGCGGTGGACTCCATCGACCGCAGCACCGGCAAGAAGACCGCCGTGCTGCCCAATCTCGGCGGCTCGCTGCCCAACGACGTGTTCGCCGACATCCTCGGCCTGCCCACGGTGTGGGTGCCGCACTCCTACGCCGGCTGCTCCCAGCACGCGCCGAACGAACACCTGCTCGGCCCCGTGGCCCGCGAGGCGCTCGGCTTGATGGCCGGGCTGTGGTGGGACCTGGGCGAGCCGGACGGCGTGCCGGTGTGCCTCCGCTGAAGTGTGACAACCCGGAACCCAGGCAGCTCCAGCAAACACATGCGAGAACAGGGAGGCGCGATGAAGACGCTGCTATGGCTGATTGCAGGCGTCGTGATACTGCTGGCGGCAGGCGCAGGCTATGTCCGCTGGGCCAACGCTGACATGGCCGATCTCACTCGGGCCCGGCATGCAGCCCTGCCCGAAGTCCGGTCGGCGCTGCTGCGTTACAAGGCCGACAAGGGACGATTCCCCGAGCAACTCGAGCTCATGGTCCCCGTCTACATCGCGCAGGTTCCGGCGGCGGTAAAGACTGCGGCCGGCACCGAGGCGGCCAGGCGCATCGAGTACGCGGTGCGCGGTGACGCCGCAAGTTTCACCTACCACGTGATGCGCGGACCGGATTCGCGCGAAACCTACGACGTCAACAGCGGCACTTTCCAGCGCAACAGGTAGGTCTGATCGGCTCCGGGCGAAAACCGAATTCCTCAAGAATTAGAACGGAAACCCCAGTACTGGCGCGGCTTTCCGGTCAGTTCGTGTATCGACAAAGATACACTTCGCCGACGAATCACCAGACGCAGGCCCACTGCGGAAACGCCTCCGCCTTGGCGCCGCGCGGGTCGACGCCGGCTTCCAAGAGGCCGGTGTCGGGGTTCCACTCGATGGCGGTGATGAAGCCCTCGGTCCAGTCCGGGCCGATGTCCACTTCGTGGCCGCGCTGCGCGAGTTCGTCGAGCACGCCCTTGCCGATGCGCGGTTCGACGCGCAGGCGGTTGGGGAAGAAGTTGTGCGGGGCGAAGAAGCCGGGCATATGCTCGATGGACAGCTTGGGCGCCTCGATGGCCTGCTGCACGCCCATGCCGAAGATCGCGCGGTTGATGAAGAACTGGATCAGCCACTGCTCCTGCTGGTCGCCGCCCATGGTGCCGAAACTCATCCAGGGCTTGCCGCCCTTGAAGGCCAGGCCCGGCGTGAGCGTGGTGCGCGGGCGCTTGCCCGGGGCCAGCAGGTTGGGGTGGTTGGCCGGCGCCAGATAGAAGGTCATCAGCCGGTTGCCGAGCGGAAAGCCCAGCGCGGGGATCACCGGCGAGGACGGAATCCAGGCGCCCGAGGGCGTGAACGAGGCCATGTTGCCCTGCGCGTCGACCGCGTCGACGTGCACGGTGCCGCGGCCCCAGGGCGCAGGCAGCAGGTGGTGGGATGGGTCCAGCAGCGCGCCGCCCTTGAACGCGTCGCCCGGGCGGTGCTCGGTGGAGGCGCGCTTCATGTCGATCAGCGCCGCGCGCTTCCTGCCGTATTCGGCCGACAGCAGGGTCTCGACCGGCACCGGCACCGCATCGGGGTCGGCATAGAACTGTTCGCGGTCGGCGAAGGCCAGCTTCATGGCCTCGACCAGCAGGTGGCAGTAGTCGGCGCTGCCGTGGCCCAGGGCCTTGACGTCCCAGTTCTGCATGATGGCCAGGGTCTGGATCACCGCCGGACCCTGCGACCAGATGCCGCACTTGAACACCTCGGTGTCGGCGATCTTCATCGAGGCCGGCTTCTCGAAGCGCGTCTGGTAGCGCTCGAGGTCGGCCTTCGCCAGGAAGCCGTCCTGCTCCTTCACGAAGCGCGCGATCTCGTCGGCGATCTCGCCCTTGTAGAACACGTCTCGCGCGCCCTGCAGCCTGGCGGCACGATCGCCCGAAGCGCTGCGCTCGCCGGCGGCCATGGCTTCGTAGGTCTTCGCCAGCGCGGGGTTCTTCAGCAGCTGGCCGACCTCGGGCGGCTTGCCGCCGGGGTAGTAAAGCGCCCAGGAGCCGGGCCACTCGCGCAGCCTGGCCTGCGTGTCGCGCAGGCCGTAGTTCTGCTGATGGACCAGGCCGGTCTGCGCCGGATGTCCGTTCTTCGCCAGTTCGATCGCCGGCGCGGCGACCTCGGCGAAGCTCTTGGTGCCGAAACGCGCCAGCACCGCGAGCAGCGCGCTGGGCGTGGCCGGCGCCCCGGCGGCCAGCACGCCGATGTCGGGCACGTCCTTGAGGCCGCGCGCGCGGTAGGCCTCCACCGTGGCGCCCATCGGCGCCTCGGTATTGCCGTTCACCGACACCACCTCGTTGCTGCCCGCGGCGCGGATCAGCATCGGGCACTCGCCGCCGATGCCGTTCATGTGCGGGTTCACCAGGCCTTCGACCAGGGTGGCCGCGCAGGCCGCGTCGATGGCGTTGCCGCCGGCGCGCAGCAGGTCGGCGCCGGCATTGGCCGACAGGTAGGAGTTCGACGCCACCGCCCCCTTGCGCCCGATCAGGCGCGGATAGAAGTTGGTGTGCTCGGTGGGGGCGTTGCGGTAGCTGCGCTTGCTCATGGAACGGTCCTTCGCTGGGGGAATCGGGGTCGGGAATGGTCGCGGCCCCGCGGCCCGCGATGATGCGCGATGCACGGTGGCGGTGCAATTGCCCGCGATCAAGATTGCGCGGCTTCAGGCGCGCGATTTCGCCAGCGCGCGGATGCCTTCGAGAAACACCGCCAGCCCGCCCTCCAGCGGCTTGTCGCGGCGCAGCGCCACGCCCAGGCGCCGATGCAGCACCGGCGAGAGCGGGCGCACCTGCGCGCGGCCGCGCAGCAGCGGATCGTCCTCGCGCTCGTCGGGCAGGATGGCCACGCCCACGCCGGCCGCCACCAGGCTCTTCATGGCTTCGGTATTGGCCACCTGCATGATGGGCCGCGGTTCCACGCCCTGCGCGCGAAACCATTCCTCGGTGATGCGGTAGGTCTGGCTGTCGGGTTCGTCGAAGATCAGCGGCAGCGCGGCCAGCATGGCCGCCGTCACGCGGCGCGGCGCGGGCTCGCCGGGCGGGAACAGTGCCACCATGGGGTCGCTGCGCAGCGGCGAGACGACGACCCCCGCTGTCTCCGGCGCGGGCAGCGTGACGATGCCCACGTCGAGTTCGTTGGCCGCGATGCGCGTGATCACGCGGCGCGTGGGGCCGATCTGTATCGAGACTTCCAGGTCGGGATGCTGCGCACGCATGCGCCCCAGCACCGTGGGCAGCAGGTGCACGCAGACCGCCGTCGAGGTGCCCAGGCGCACGCGGCCCAGCCCGCCCTCGCGGTGCCTGCGCATGGTGGCCAGCGCGCGCTCGGCCTCGGCGGCCATGCGCCGCGCATGCTCGATCAGGTCCTCGCCGGCCGGGGTGGCGCGCACGCGCTTGCCCAGACGCTCGACCAGTTGCACGCCGAGGCGCGATTCGAGTTCGCGTAGCTTGAGGCTCACGGCGGGCTGGCTGAGGTTGAGCTTGCGCGCCGCCGCCGAGAAGCTGCCCAGCCGCACGACCTCGTCCAGGGCCTGCAGCTGGTCGAGATTCAGGTTGCGCACGGCGCGGTCAACATAAAGGTTTCCTATCGTTTGTATCAGAACAATAAACTTTACTGATTTATGGCCGCGTTGCAAAGTGCCTGCCCGTGCACGCCCGCACGCCGCACCCGCCCTCTCAGGAGACCGGCCATGAACACCGCCCTGTCGAACAACCCGTACGCCATGCTGGCCTGCTTCGCGCTGCGCCTGCAGGCGCTGGCCGTGTGGCTGCATGCGCATGCCACGGCGATGGCGGCGCGCGCCGAGGCCAGGCGCCGCGAGCGCGAAGGCCGCGAGGCGCTGCTGGCCATGGACGAGCGCGAGTTGCGCGACGTGGGCCTGAGCGCCTGCGACGTGCAGCGCATGGTGCCGGACCGCAGCCGCATCGCGCCGCGACCGGACTGGTCGCGTTAGTTACCTGACCGGACTGGTCGCGTTAGTTACCCGACCGGACTGGTCGCGTCAGTGAAGCGTCGGAGCGTTCAGGACGGGTGCGCCAGGTCGGCGCGCGTGTAGGGGATCGAGTACGTTGCCGCCGCCGGAATCGGCGGGATGCTGCGCTCCCAGGCGGCGAACTGCTCGCGCAGCGCCGCCAGGCGCGCGGCGTCCTTCTTCGCCAGGTTGGCGCGCTCGCGCGGATCGGCGGCCAGATCGAACAGGAACTCGCCGTCGTCATTGACGAAGTACTTCCAGTCGCCCGAACGCAGGGCTTTCTGGCCGCGAAACTTCATGCGCCAGTACAGGTCCCGGGCGATGGGCGTGCCGGGGTTCTTCAAGGCCGGCAGCAGGCTGATGCCGTCGCAAGGGTAGTCGGCATGCTGGGCCACGCCGGCCGCGTCGAGGAAGGTCGGCATCCAGTCCATGCTGATGGCCAGTTGCGCGGTGCGGCTGCCGGCGGGGATGGCCGCCGGCCAGCGTGCGATCAGCGGCACGCGGATGCCGCCCTCGAGCAGGTCCATCTTCTTGCCGCTGAGCGGCCAGGTATCGGAGAAGCGCTCGCCGCCGTTGTCGCTGGTGAACACGACGATGGTGTTCTCCGCCAGGCCGCGCGCCTCGAGTTCGGCGAGGATGCGGCCGATGCCCTCGTCCATGTGGTGGATCATGCGCAGATAGGTCTGCACCGAGCCGCCGTCGGTGTGGATGATCTTGTCCAGACTGCGCGCCACGGCCTCGTCCTCGCGCGACTCCCAGGGCCAGTGCGGCGCCGTGTAGTGCACCGAAAGCAGGAAGGGCTGCGCCTGCTTCTGCCTGGCGATGTAGTCGACGGCGCGCGCCGAGATCAGGTCGGTGAGGTAGCCCTCGCGATGCACCTCGGCCTCGCCCTCACACAGGTCGTGCACGCCGGCGGAGTCGCAATGGGTGAAGTAATCGACCCCGCCGCTCATCACGCCGAAGAATTCCTGGTAGCCGCTCTGCAGCGGGCCGAAGTGCGGCGGAAAGCCCAGGTGCCATTTGCCGGCCAGCGCGGTGGCGTAACCGGCCGCGGCCAGGATTGACGGCAGCGTGGGATGCGCCGGCGGCAGGCCCAGTTCGGGATTGCCGCGCACGCGCGTGGGCACCGGTTCGTCGGCACCGCCGCGCAGGCGGTACTGCCAGCGCCCGGTGATCAGCGCGAAGCGCGTCGGCGAACAGACCGAGGAGTTGGCATAGGCATCGGTGAAGCGCAGGCCCTGTGCGGCCATGGCGTCCAGATGCGGTGAGCAGCTCTGCGTGCCGGGCCGCAGCGTATCGAAACCGCGGCCGCCGTAGCAGCCCAGGTCGGCATGGCCGAGGTCGTCGGCGAGGATGAACACGAAGTTGGGGCGCATGGCGGTGGGCGGCGGGTCAATGCGATGCGCCCAGTATAGGAGTCCGCGCCCCGGCACGCCGCTGCGTGCCGCAGGAATTGCGAAACTGCGTCCCGCGCGGAGTCGGCGGACTGCGCTGGTTCCGCAGGCTCAGCGCCGGCCGCTGCGCTCGTATTCGGCCACCGCCTTCTTCAGCGTCGAGTACTCTTCGCAGCCCAGGCGGCACAGGCGGTCGAGCGCCGCGAGATGTTCCTTCGCCTTGGCCAGGTTGCCGCTCATCAACCAGGCCTCGCCGATGTACTCGTGCGCACCGCGGTGCTTCGGGTCGATGCGCAGGGCCTCCTGGTAGTGCCTGAACACCAGTTTCATGTCGGGTCGGGCGCCCTTGCGCAGCGCGTACGCGTAGAGATTGTGGTAATCGGCGTTCCCCGGCGCCTTGTCCAGAGCCGCCTTGATGTGCGCGGCGGCGCCGGCCCAGTCCTTTTTCGCGGTGAACACGCCGAAGGCGTCGATCGCCGGGTCCGAGGCCCAGGTCTGGGCGCTCTCGCTGCTCGAGGGATCGCCGGCGGCCAGCACCGCAACCGGCGCCGACCAGGCCGCCGCAAGAAACGCTAAGATCGCAAACATCGTGCGCGAACCTTTCATGACTGCCTCCTCCGGCCTGGCCGGTATTGTCCAGCCTCTGATACGTGGCGCGGGCCTGCTCGGATTCATCCTCTGCCTGCTCGCCTCCGCGACGGCCGGCGCGCAGCCCGCGTTCACCGAGATCGCCGACCGCACCCAGGCGCTCGAGCGGCTGGTGCACGCCGACCCGGCGCAGCGCGCCGCGGCGGTACAGTACATCGGTCGCACCGGCCTGGCGACCGACGGCGCGCTGCTGGTCGAGCGCCTGGCCGACGAGAGCCCGCTGGTGCGCGAGCTGGCCGAGCGCGCCACCTGGGCGGTGTGGAGCCGGTCGGGCGATGCCTCGGCCGACCGCCTGCTGGCCGAGGGTACGGCGCAGATGAGCGCCGGACGCCACCGCGAGGCCATCGACCTGTTCACGCGCGTGATCCGCCGCAAACCGGATTTCGCCGAGGGCTGGAACAAGCGCGCCACGGCCCGCTTCCTGGCCGGCGACCTGAAGCGCTCGCAGGCGGATTGCGACGAGGTGCTCAAGCGCAACCCGCAACATTTCGGCGCGCTCTCGGGCTACGGGCAGATCCTGCTGCAGTCGGGCGATGAAGAGCGTGCACTCGAGTACTTCCGCCGCGCGCTGGCGGTGAACCCCAACCTGGAAGGCGTGGAACACAACATCCGCGGCCTGGAGCAACGCCTGCGCGAGAAGCGCGCGCGCACCACCTGAGCCGCGCTTAAAGCAGCAGCCAGTAGGCGCCCAGGCCTGCGGCGACCGTGGCGATCAGGCTGCGCGTGTACGCGGCCACCGCCAGCGCCGGCAGGATGGCGGGCAGCGCCGGATTGCCCGCCAATGCGGGCCGTCCCCCGACCATCAGCACCTCCATGGCCAGCAGGGCCGAGAGTACGGCCAGCGGCACATACCCCAGCCAGACGCGCAGCCAGTCCGGCAGCGTGACGCGCGCCAGCAGCACCAGCGGCAGAACGCGCGGCAGCGCAGTGACCGCAGCGCAGGCCAGCACCAGGCTGATGAATTCGGGGCGCAGGTCCATCAGGCCGCCGCCCGCTCGAGCGCGAGGCCCAGACTGGCGCCGGCCAGCGTGGCCGAGATCACGGCCCAGGGTCCCGGCCAAAAGGCCTGCACCGCCACACCCAGCCCGGCCGAAAATGCGCACACCGCGAGTCCGGTGCGCAGCCGCGGATGCGCCGCCAGCTGCAGCACCAGCAGGCCGGCGAACATGCAGGGCAGCGCATAGCCGAGCACGCGCGTGGCGCCCGGCGCGGCGGCAAGCTGCGCGGAGAACAGCGCACCGGCCAGATTTGCCAGCGCCCAGGTCGACCAAGCGGCCAGGTTAAGCCCCGCCATCCAGGACGCACGCGCCGCGGCCGGCACGTCGCCGCGCGCGAAACGCGCCGCGGCAATCACGAAAGTCTCGTCGGTAAGCTGCAGACCGAGCAGCGCGTTCTGCCAGGCCGGCAGCCCGCGCAGGTGCGGCGCCAGCGCCGCCGAGAGCAGCAGGTGGCGCAGGTTGACGAAGAACACCGTGAGCACGATGGCCGAGGCCGGACTGGCCAGCGACACCAGCGACACCAGGATGAACTGCGCCGAGCCGGCGTACAGCACCAGGGAAACGAACAGCACCTCGGCATTCGAGAGCCCGGCGGCGCGCTCGATCACGCCGGCCGCGAAGCCGATGCCGAGATAGCCGAGCACCACCGGCAGCCCGGCGCGTGCGCCGGCCGCCAGGCCGGGTGCGAAATGCGCCGCGGGCGCGCTGGGTGCGCTCATCGACTCATTGTATGCTGGCATCCTGCGATGAAATCACCACCAAGGAGCACAGTTTGAAACTTGCCAGCTACGTACACGCCAACGCCGCCGGTTACGGCATCGTCGTCGGCGACAGCATCGTCGACCTGACCCGCCGCCTCGGCGCGCGCTTTCCCGATGTGCGCGCCCTGCTCGAGCGCAATGGCCTGGCCGAGGCGCAGAAAGCCGCGGCCGGACAGGCGCCCGACTTCAAGCTCGCCGAGGTGCGGCTGCTGCCGCCGATCCCGAATCCCGGCAAGATCTTCTGCATCGGCCTGAACTACGAGGACC
>JADJPT010000008.1 GCA_016713125.1 Betaproteobacteria bacterium | reverse complement strand
AGCTCCCGAACTCCTCACTCGCCGACCTGCTTACGATCCACTGACCATGCCGCCCGAACTGGTCAAAGGCGCATCAGGCGCTCGACCGCGCCGTGGATGCCGCCTATGGGAAGAAGAGCTTCGCCTCCGACGCCGAGCGCGTCGCCTTTTATTCGAGCTTTACCAGCAGCAGTACCAGTCTCTTGCCTTCAAGTACACCGAACTAAGCCGGCGCCCAAGCGGGGCAAGGCGCGCAGTGATCGGGCTGAAGCGGGCCGGGCCGTTCGGAGAAGACCGCGCGGCGAGGCGCACGGCAGGAAGAGGGCACCCCGCAGGGCACTCCTGCTTGCGCCGGAATGCTGACGCCCTTACAGCGACAACGCCTTCTTCAACAACGCCCCCGCCGCCCCCGCCAGCACCCGATCCTCGCCCGCCTTCACCAGCTTCAAGCCGGCGATCAGCGCGCGCTTTTCCTCGCGCGTGAGGATCAGCGCGGCGGTCTGCGGCGGGTCGGCCAGGCGGTAGCCGATGCCGGGCGCGCCTTGCACGGCCAGGCCCGCGGCGCGCAGCGCGTCGATGTCGCGGTACAGCGTGCGCCTGGCCACGCCCAGCATGGCGGCCAGGTCGGCGGCGCGCAGCGGGTCCTCGCCCAGCATCATCGACAAGGCCAGCAGGCGGTGCACACGCCCGATCCTGCTGACAGAATTTGCACCTTCTTCATTGTCCATCGCAGGCTCCAGGGGAACTTGTTGCCATGGGTTTGGTTTGCGTTTCGCCGCCCCGGCCTCAACCCAGGGTGGTATCCAGCACCATCATCAGCGCGAAGCCGATCATCAGTCCGAGCGTGGCGACGGTCTGGTGGCCGTTGCGGTGGGTCTGCGGGATGACCTCGTGCGAGACCACGAAGATCATCGCCCCGGCGGCCAGCCCGAGGCCGGCGGGGTAAGCCAGGGCCAGGCCGCTCGACAGGCCGGCGCCGAGCAGCGCGCCCAGCGGTTCCAGCAGGCCGCTGGCCGCGGCCACCAGCACCGCGTGGCGCGGCGCGAAGCCGGCGGCGCGCAGCGACACGGCCACCGCCAGGCCTTCGGGAATGTCCTGCAGCGCTATCGCCGTGGTCAGCGGCAAGCCGACGGCCATGTCGCCTTGAGCAAAGCTGACGCCGATCGCCATGCCCTCGGGCAGGTTGTGCAGGGCGATGGCAAACACGAACAGCCAGACGCGGCCGCAGCCTTCGTGGCCCGCGCCGCACGGCCCGCCGTGTTCGTGCTCGTGCGGGGTGAAGGCGTCCAGGCCCAGCATCAGCAACACGCCCAGGGCCATGCCGGCCACCACCACGGCCGCGCCCAGGGCCTTGTGGCCGGTGATGCCCTCGGCGGCCGCCAGCCCGGGCAACAGGAGCGAGAAGGCGCTGGCCGCCAGCATCATGCCGGCGGCGAAACCGAGCAGGCTGTCTTCCATCTTCTGCGGCAGGCTGCGCAGCACCAGCGCGGGCAGGGCGCCCAGCGCCGTGGCGGCGAATCCCGCGGCGCCGCCGTACAGCGCATAGCGCAGGCCTTCGGCGGCGCGGCCGGTGGCCATCAGCACCAGGCTCTGCGCGAGCAGCAGCAGCACCGCGGCCAGGCCCAGGCCCAGCGCCAGCGCGTAGCCCGGATGGGCCTGCGCGTGCGCGCGGGCGCTGTCGGTCCAGTGCGCGGCGGCCGGCGGGCGGGCGATTTCCATGGGCGAACTGTAACGCAATGTATCCGTGCGCCGACCCGGCAACACGCCGATACAACTCGCCGCCCGCGTGCAACAAAGCGCTTACAGCGAGGTGCGTAAATGGTCACCAGCCGCAAGCGACCGTGGAACCCGGATCGCAACGCAGCCGGAACCACCGCAACGACACCCACTCTCAACTGCAAAGGAATCGCACATGAACAGCACCCGGAAAATCCTCGTCGGCGCCATCGCCACCCTCGGTCTCGGCCTGGCGGCCGCGGCGGTCTCGGCCCACCCCACCGGCAGCGAAGGCGGCATGCGCCACGGAAGCGGCGAGATGAAGCACGAAGGCATGCAGCACGGCGAAATGAAGAAAGCACGGCGGCAAGGGTCACGCCGGCATGAAGCACGACGGCGCGCGCGCCTCCTCGCTGGCCACGCCGGAAGAGCGTACCGCCATGCGCGAGAAGATGCGCAACGCCGCCACGCCGGAAGAGCGCCAGAAGATCGCCGAGGCCAACCACGCCGAGATGCAGAAGCGCGCCAAGGAAAAGGGCATCACCCTGCCCGAAGCACGCGGCCCGCACGGCCGCCACGGCAAGCACGCCGCCCCCGCGGCGCCGGCCGCCGAGCAGCCGAAGAACTGAGCTTCAGCAGAAGCGCGGTAGTAGCAAGCGCAAGCAGCGGGGACGGAGCGATCCGTCCCCGCTGTGCTTTTGCGGCGGCCGCGGCGGCGCTAGGCCGGTTCGAGGATCTCGTAGTGCGCGTCGTGGATCACGCAGTCCGCGCCGTTGATCGGCAGCATGTCCTGCGGGCAGGCCGAGAAGCCGACCACGCAATCCATCTCGGCGCGGAACTCGACGTAATCGCCGGGCTTGCCCAGCGGCGGCTCGAACGAGACGCCCAGGCCGTCCTTGACCGGGATGTTCATGAACAGGTTGAACGGACAGGGGTGCACCACGCGCTTGAGGCCCATCGCCTGCAAGGCGTTGCCCAGGTTGTCGGTGCAGTTGTCGTGGAATTCCTTGCAGCCCAGCCCCTGGTAGCGGTAGATGTCGCAGGAGGCGATCAGGGTGTCGTGCACGCCGGGCGAAGTGTCGGCCACCAGGGTGAGGATCGGGCGCCGCTTGTTGGTCACCAGCACGTCGCCGACCTTGGGGATGATCCTGCCGATGGCCGGGCGGGAGTGCTCCATCGACATGCATTCGCCCAGGTCCGGCGCGTTGAAGGCCCAGAAATCCACCACCTGGGTGCCATGCGTGTTGATGACGCGCAGCCGCTGCCCTTTTTTGAGGCGTGCGGCGCTTCCTTTGCGTGCGGGGATGAGATGTCGATCTTGCATGGCGTTCTCCGTTGGACAGGCGTTATCCTAAACACATCGCGTGCCGATGCAGCAATCATTCCAGGAGAGTTTCGATGAGCGCAGTCCTCGCCCCGCAACCGGTCTCCTTCGAACCGTCCGTGGCCGACATCTTCGACCCGGCGCATTACGCCGACGTCAGGAAGCCGCTGGCCGAGGCCAGCACGCTGCCGCCCTGGGCCTACACCTCGGAGGCGTTCTACCGCCGCGAGGTGGAGACCATCTGGCTCAAGGAATGGAACTTCTTCGGCCGCGCCGACCGCATCCCCAAGCCCGGCGACTACTTCGCGGTGGATTTCGTCGGCGTGCCCCTCCTGGTGATCCGCGGCAAGGACGGCCAGGTGCGCGCCTTCTCCAACTCCTGCCGCCACCGCGGCGCGGCCATGCTGCGCGGCGACGGCAACTGCAACGCCATCCGCTGCCCCTACCACTCCTGGGCCTACGACTACGAGGGACAGCTGATCGTCGCCCCGGAAATGGAGCAGACCACCGGCTTCCGCATGGAGGATTTCCCGCTGCTGCCGCTCAAGCTCGAGCTGTGGGAGGGCTTCATCTTCATCAACCTCGACCCGGACGCGATACCGCTCAAGGACTACCTGGTGGACCTGCCCGAGGTGCTGGCGAGCTACCACTACGACAACATGGTGTGCGTGCGGCGCAAGGAGTTCACGCTGGAGTGCAACTGGAAGATCTACGTCGAGAACGCCATGGAGGCCTACCATGTCTCCACCGTGCACCGCTCGACGCTGTCGCGCCAGAAGGGCCAGTTCCCCACCGTGGAACCGGCGCAGGGCCAGTGGATGGCGCTGCACAAGGAGCACGAGGGCACGCGCGCGCTGCTGCCCGGCGACACCGGTTTCCCGCGCATCCCCACGCTGGAAGGCAAGGCCGCCAGGGGCAGCTACTACCCGCTGATCTTCCCCAGCACCATGTACGGCTCGACGGTGGACTGCATGTGGTGGCTGGAGCTGCAGCCGCTGTCGGCCTCGCGCACGAAGCTGATCGTCGGCTCCTGCTTCCCGAAGGACGTCACCGAGCGGCCGGACTTCGAGGAGGTCGTGCAGCGCTACTACAAGCGCTGGGACATCTCGATCCCCGAAGACAACGACATCTCCGCCCTGCAGCAGATCGGCCTCGCCCTCGCCGCTGTGCAAGCCCGGCCGCCTGTCGTACGCCGAGCCGCTGGTGCACGTGTTCAACAACTGGGTGCTCGACCGGGTGCTGGGACGCCGCCGAGCCGCGCCTGCTGACAGTTTTTCTGCCGCATCCCCCGCCTTGCAGACAGGTCCAGCCGCGGGGGACGCGCGCTAGCGCCCTGCGGCCGCCGTGGCGGGCCGTGCGCCCCGCGACCAATGGCTGAGCGCGGCCTCGATCGGCGAAGGTCGCGCGAAGGTTTCCGGCTGGCGGATGCCAGCTGCAGGGAGAGCAGATGCACCGCGCTGAGCGTTGGCGGCGTCCGCCTCGCTTCCGCTCGATGACCACGCCGTGCGCGAAATCTTCATCACCTCGACGGCCGGCGAATCGGGACGCGCAGGCCGCGCCGCCTGCGTGACGCCCGCCCGCCAACGACCACGCCGCGCCGCATCGATGCGATCGCCCCCCCCCCCCCCCCCCGCCCCCGCCCCCCCCCCCCCGGGCCGGCCCGGCCGCCCCCCCCTGAACGCCCTGCGCCTCCCCTTCTTCAGTCGAGCTTCACGCTCTGCACCACCGGCCGCCAGTAGTCGAACTCGGCCTTCCAGAACTTGTCCAGTTGCGCCGCGCCCATCGGCGCCGGGATGGCGCCCAGGGTCTTGAGCCGCTCGGCGGTCTCCGGATGGTTGATCGCCTTCAGCGCCTCGGCCTCCAGCCGGGCCAGCACCGGTGCCGGCACGCCGGCGCGCGTGAACAGCGAAAACCAGCTGGCATTCTTGAACTGCGGCAGGCCGGCCTCGGCGATGCTGGGCACCTCCGGGGCGATGGGCACGCGCTGCTCGGTGGTCACGCCGAACAGGCGCACCTGCCCGGACCGGCGGACCATGGCGCCGGTGATGTTGTCGAACATGTAGGCGATGGTGCCGGCCATCATCTCCTGCATGGCCGGGGCCGAGCCCTTGTACGGGATGTGCTGCACGTCGATGCCCGCCTGCTGCTTGAACAGCTCGCCCGACAGGTGCATCAGCCCGCCGGTGCCCGAGGAGCCGTAGTTGTACTTGCCCGGATTGGCCTTCAGCAGCGCGATCAGCTCGCCGAGGTTCTTCGCCGGCAGGTCCTTGTTGACGATCAGCACGTTGGGGATGCGCGCGATCATGGCCACCGGCGCGAGATCCCTGACAGGGTCGTAGCTGAGGTTCTTCTGCGTGAGGGGATTGATCACCGCGGTGGTGACGATGTGGAACAGCAGGGTGTAGCCGTCGGCCGCCGACTTGGCCGCTTCCGTGGTGCCGATGTTGCCGGCCGCGCCCGGCTTGTTCTCGACCAGCACCGGCTTGCCCAGGCCTTCGCCCATCTTCGCGGCGATCAGCCGGCCGACGATGTCGGTCGAGCCGCCGGGCGGGAAGGTGACGATCAGGCGCACCGGGCGCTCCGGAAATGCACCCTGCGCGAGCGTCATGCCCGGTGCGAGTGCAGCCATCAGGGCGAGTGCGGTTGCTGTGAAACGGGCTGCGGTTTTCATTGTTCCCTCCGGTAGACTGATTCGGGCTCGAACTTCCCGAGCGACTCATCAACATGCAGCAATATCCAGGCCACACGCAATGAAACCGCTGATCCATTTCGAAGACGGCCTGAACCGGCCGGACGTGTTCCGCATCACCCGCGCCCAGGTCAATGCCGCGCGCCGCCGCACCCCCGCCGCCGCCGCCCTGCTGCGCTTTTCCTTCGGCAACGACTTCGAACCGTGGACCGCTGGCTGCCGCGCGCACAAGGCCTGGTGATCTCCGGCGGCTTCCTCACCCGGCCGCGCTTTCCGCTGCGCGAACTGGCCGAGCGCGCGCCGCAACTGCGCTGGATCCACGTGATCGGCGCCGGCGTCGAGAACCTGATGCCGCTGGACTGGATCCACCCCGGCCTGGTGCTCACCAACAACAGCGGCGTGCACGCGGGCAAGGTGCACCAGTTCGGCCTGATGGCGCTGCTGATGCTGAACACGCGCGTGCCGCAGATGATGACCAACCAGCGCAAGCACGCCTGGGCGCCGATCTTTACCGGCTCGCTGGCGGGCAAGTCGCTGCTGGTGGTGGGCCTGGGCGACATGGGCGGCGGGGTGGCCCGCGCCGGCAAGACGCTGGGCATGACCGTCACCGGCATCCGCCGTTCGGCCAGCCCGCATCCGTACGCACACAAGGTGCATGCCGCCGCCGCCCTGCACAAGCTGCTGCCCAAGGCCGACATCGTCGCGCTGGCGCCGCCGCTGACCCCGGAAACCCACCGCATCATGGGCGCGCGCGAGATCGCCCTGATGAAGCCGGGTGCAGCCCTGATCAACATCGGCCGCGGTCCGCACGTCGACCAGGCGGCGCTCGAGAAGGCGCTGCGCACCGGACGCCTGTCCGGCGCGGTGATCGACGTCACCGACCCCGAGCCGCTGCCGGCGACCTCCAAACTCTGGGACGTCCCCAACCTGTTCATCATGCCGCACTGCTCCTCCGACGACGCCGACGCCTACATGCCGGGCACGCTCGACCTCGCGCTGAAGAATGCCGCACTGCTGGCGCGCGGCCGCGCGCTGAAGAACGCGGTGGATCCGCAGCGCGGGTATTGAGCGGCGGCTGAACCGCGGGCGCGGCGCGCGGGTGCGCCTCCCGCGGTCCGGGCCTGTGGCAGAATCGCCGCATGACACCCACCGCGATCACGCTGCGCCTGGCCGAACCCGCCGATGCCCGCCCGCTCGCGCTGATGTCGCGCGACCTGATCGAGGCCGGACTGGGCTGGAAGTACGACCCGGCACGCATCGCCCGCGCCATCGTCGATCCGAACGTCACCACCCTGGTGGCCTGGGAGCGCGAGGATCGCGCCCTGCGCCAGCCCGGCGGCGCGGTGGGTTTCTCCATCATGCACTTCGGCGAGGAGCGTGCGCACCTGGTGCTGCTCGCGGTGCGCCCGGGCTATCGCCGCGAAGGCATCGGCCAGCGCATGATCGAATGGCTGGTCGAATCGGCGCTGACCGCGGGCATCGCCTCGCTGCACCTCGAGCTGCGCGAAACCAACGAGGCCGCGCGCGCCTTCTATCGTGCGCAGGGCTTCACGGAGTCCCTGCGCGTGCCCGGTTACTACAGCGGCAAGGAGCCAGCGCTGCGCATGATCCGCATGCTGCGCACCGCCGGTCCGCTGCCGGCCGGCTGGCAGCCGCCGCCGGCCGGGCGCCACTGAGCCCTCGCGCCCCGGATCGCGCCAACCCGAGCCACCCAGCCGCCGCCGCAACAGACCACGCGCCGCGTCCCCGCGGCGTTTTCACACCCCCGGACCATGCCACGCATACAAGCCTCCCCCGCCCTGGCGCGCCTGCGCATCCTCGACCTGACGCGCGTGCGCGCCGGCCCGACCTGCGTGCGCCAGTTCGCCGATTTCGGCGCCGACGTGATCAAGATCGAATCGCCGCCCGGCGTGGACCCCAACGAGAACATGGGCGGGCCGCGCCACGGCGCCGATTTCCAGAACCTGCATCGCAACAAGCGCTCCATCACGCTGAACCTCAAGGAGCCCGAGGGCAAGGCGATCTTCCTGCGCCTGGTGAAGGACGCCGACGTGGTGGTGGAGAACTTCCGCCCGGACGTGAAGTTCCGCCTCGGCATCGATTACGAATCGCTGAAGGCGGTGAACCCGCGCGTGATCCTCGCCAGCATCTCCGGTTTCGGCCAGGACGGCCCCTACGCGCAGCGCCCGGGCTTCGACCAGGTGGCGCAGGGCATGTGCGGGCTGATGAGCGTGACCGGCGAACCCGGCCGCGGGCCGATGCGCGTGGGCGCCGCGGTGGCCGACGTCAGCGCCGGGCTGTTCGCGGCGCTGGGCATCATGACCGCGCTGCTCGAGCGCGAAGCCTCGGGCGAGGGCCAGTGGGTGCAGAGCTCGCTGCTGATGTCGGGCATCGCGCTGCTCGACTTCCAGGCCGCGCGCTACGCCATGGAAGGCCAGGTGCCGCCGCAGGTGGGCAACGACCACCCGACCAGCATGCCGACCTCGGCCTACACCACCGCCGACGGCTACATGAACGTGGCGGCCTCGGGCGACGGCATGTGGGCGCGCGTGTGCAAGGCCATCGACCGCGAGGAACTGCTGGAACGCGAGGAGTTCAAGGGCCAGGCCAACCGCGCGAAGAACCGCCAGGCGCTGAACGCCGAACTGAACGCGGCCTTCAAGGCCAGGACCAGCACCGAATGGGTGGCCCTGCTGAACGACATGGGCGTGCCCTGCGGACCGATCTACGCCATGGACCAGGTGTTCGCCGACCCGCAGGTGCGGCACCTGGGCGCCGCCGCGCCGGTGCGCCACGCGAAGCTGGGCGAGATCCGCATCCTCAACCAGGCGGTGCGCCTGTCACGCACGCCCGCGGCCATGGCCGCCGCCACGCCCGAGCAGGGCGAGCACACCGCCGAAGTGCTGGCCGAGGCCGGCTACTCGGCGGCCGAAATCGAAGCCTTCAGAACCCGGCACATCGTCTAGGAACCCCCATGGCTGAACTGATCGTCACACGCGCCGGCCCCGTCGCCACCATCGCCTTCTCCAACCCGAAGAAGTTCAACGCCGTGTCGCTGGACATGTGGGAGGCCTTCCCCCGCCACATGCAGGCGCTCGACGCCGATCCCGCGGTGCGCGTGATCGTGATCACCGGCGACGGCGACAAGGCCTTCATCTCGGGCGCCGACATCTCGCAGTTCGAGTCGGCGCGCGCCAGCGAGGAGGCCCAGGCGCGCTACAACGTCGCCGTCGAGAACGGCTACATGGCGCCGGTGCTGTGCGGCAAGCCGGTGATCGCGCGGATCCGCGGCATCTGCATGGGCGGCGGGCTGGGCCTGGCCGCCGCCTGCGACGTGCGCTTGGCGGCCGAAGGCTCGGTGTTCCGCATGCCCGCCGGACGCATGGGCCTGGGCTACAACTTCGTCGGCATGAAGCGCTTCGTCGACGTGATCGGCCCGATGAACGCGGCCGACATCTTCTACTCGGCGCGCAAGTTCGACGCCGCCGATGCGCTGCGCATGGGTTTCCTCGCGCGCGTGATCCCGGCCGCCGAGTTCGACGGCGCGGTCGCCGAGTACGTCGCGCTGATCGCGGCCAACGCGCCGCTGACGCTGGCGGCGGCCAAGCGCGCGATCCGCGAGGTGAGGACCGACCCCGCGGCGCGCGATCTCGAAGGCCTCAAGGGCATGATCGCCGCCTGCTACGCCAGCGAGGACTACCGCGAGGGCCGCACCGCCTTCATGGAAAAACGCAACGCGCGCGCTGGACGCCGGCGCCGTGCAGGGCCCGCTGCACGGCCTGCCGGCCGGCGTGAAGGACGTCATCGAGACCTGCGACCTGCCCACCGAATACGGCTCGCCGATCTACGCCGGACATCGGCCGAAGGCCGACGCCGCCGCCATCGCGCTGATGCGCCGCGCCGGCGGCCTGGTGCTCGGCAAGGCGGTGACCACGGAGTTCGCCACCTTCCAGCCCGGCCCGACCACCAACCCGCACAACCCCGCGCATACGCCGGGCGGCTCGTCCTCGGGTTCGGCGGCCGGCGTGGCCGCCGGCATGATGCCCTTCGCCTTCGGCACGCAGACCACCGGCTCGATCATCCGCCCGGCCTCGTTCTGCGGCGCGGTCGGCTACAAGCCCAGCTACGGCACCCTGCCCACCGTGGGCGTGAAGGCGATTTCCTATTGCCTGGACACCCTGGGCGGCTTCGCGCGCTCGGTGGCCGACGCGGCGCTGTTCGTCGGCGCACTGTCGGGCCGCGCGCTGGCGGTGCCGGCCGACGGCCCCGCACCGAAGATCGGCTTCTGCCGCACGCCGTACTTCGAGGCGGCGCTGCCCGAAGTGCAGGCGCTGTTCGCCACGCTGGCCGACACGCTGGCAAAGACCGGCGCGAGCGTGCGCGACTACACGCTGCCCGCGCCGTTCGGGAAGATGAACGACGCCCAGGACCTGGTCTGGCGCTACGAGATGGCGCGCTGCCTGTCCGACGAGCATCGCCGCCACCGCGAGCGCATCCGCGAACCGCTGCTCGGCCAGCTCGATGCCGGCCTGGCCGTGCCGGCCGCCGACTACGATGCGGCGATCGGCGTGGCGCGCGAGGCGCGCGCGGTGTTCGCGACGGCACTCGGCGAGCTCGACGTGCTGGTGGTGCCGAGCGCCCCGGGCGAGGCGCCCGCGGGCCTCACCGCCACCGGCAACCCGGCCTTCAACCGCACCTGGAGCCTGCTCGGCGGCCCCTGCGTGCACCTGCCGTTCGGTACCGGGCCCAAGGGCCTGCCGATCGGCTTCCAGGTGGTGGGACCACGAGGCCCCGCGGCGCACTGGCTGCAGGTCCGGCTGGGCTGAAGCCGGTCCGCGGACCGGCATCGATCCCGCGGCGACACTGCGAAACTCGCGCCGATTTCGCCCGCCGACTGGCATGCTTCAGCCATCGAATCGAGTAGCCTTGCATCGAGGAGATCTGCCATGAACACGATTCCCGTCGTCCCCTTCGGTGGATACCTGCATCCGCGCTCCGAGGACACCGAGCCCGACCTGACCCGCGTCGGCCCGCGCACGCCGGGGGGCGAGTACCTGCGCCGCTTCTGGCATCCGATCGCCATGGCCGCCGAGCTCGGCGACAAGCCGCTGCCGGTCACCGCCCTGGGCGAGAAGCTGATCCTGTTCCGCGACCAGGGCGGTCGCCTGGGCCTGGTGCACCGCCACTGCAGCCACCGCGGCACCTCGCTCGAATTCGGCATCATCAGCGAACGCGGCATACGCTGCGTCTACCACGGCTGGATGTACGACATCGACGGCACCGTCCTCGACACGCCCAGCGAACCGCCGGGCAGCAGGCTCAAGCACTCGCTGTGTCACGGCGCCTACCGCACGCGCGAGTATGCCGGGCTGATCTTCGCCTACATGGGCCCGCCCGACGCGGTGCCCGAGTTCCCGGTGTACGACGCGCTGACCTGGCCCGAGGGCAACCGGCTGGTGGCCTACAAGATCCCCACGCCGTGCAACTGGCTGCAGATGCACGAGAATGCCGCCGACCCGGTGCACACCGCCTACCTGCACACCATCGTCAGCGGCGTGCAGTTCACGCCGGCCTTCGGCGCGCTGCCCGAACTGGAGTTCATGGAAACGCCGCTCGGCCTGCTGTGCATCGCCACGCGGCGCTGCGGGGAGAACCTGTGGATCCGCGCCAGCGACGTGATCCTGCCCAACGTCGCGCAGTTCGGCACCGGCGTGGTCGACGGCACCCGCGAGAAGACCGCGCTGTGCGCCGCCTTCACGCGATGGATCACGCCGGTGGACGACACCAACTGCCTGGTGATCGGCGTGCGCCACTTCAACGACGCCATCGACCCGGAGCGGCTGGGGCGCGAGGAGGACATCGGCCTGGGCAAGCTCGACCTGATGGGCCAGACCGACGAGCGGCCGTACGCCGAGCGGCAGCGATCGCCCGGCGACTACGACGCCGTGGTCGGCCAGGGGCCGATCGCGGTGCGCGCCGACGAGCACCTGTCCTCGACCGACAAGGGCGTGGCGATCCTGCGCCGGCAACTGCGCACCGGCATCCGCGAGGTGCAGGCCGGCAAGCCGCCGGCACAGCCCAGGCGCTACAGCGGCGGCAGCGTGCCCACCTACAACAACGAGACCATCCTGCGCGTGCCCGAGATCGCCGGCGACGACCGGCTGGTGCGGCGCGATTTCGGCCACCGCATCTGCAGTCTCGCGCTCGACTGCGCCGAACTGCCGGTGGGCGAACGCCAGGCGCACTTCGCGCGCGAGGTGCGCCGCATGCAGGCCGATGGCGCGTTCTACGATCCCCTGAAAGAGAAAGCCGGAGCCTGACACCCCCATGAGCAACGCGATCTACCACCACTTCCACGACGGCCCCAAATCGGTCGCGCCCTACAGCCACGCGGTCGAATCCGGCGAGTTCCTGTTCCTCACCGGACAACTGCCCTACCTCGCCGACGGCACGGTGCCCGAGGGCATCGAGGCGCAGACGCGCACCGTGATGCAGAACCTGAAGACGGTGATGGAGCGTTCCGGCTTCGCCGACGTCGACATCCTTTCGGTGCGCGTGTTCCTGACCAACTTCGAACGCCATTACGAGCGCATGAACAAGGTGTACGCGGCGCACTTCCCGGACGGCAGGTACCCGGCGCGCACCTGCGTCGGCGTGACCGCGCTGGCCGGCGGCTGCGAGATCGAGATCGACTGCGTGGTGCGGCGGCGCCGGACGGCGTGATGGCGGCGGCGCAGGAGGCCGGACTGCAGGCCGGGCCGGCGCCCGTTCCGCGCTGCGTGTTCGAGGCGCGCGCCCTGGTCGGCGAGTGCCCGCGCTGGCATGCGCAGCACCAGGCGCTGTACTGGGTGGACATCTACGCCCCGGCGCTGCACCGCCACGACCCGGCCAGCGGCGCCAATGTGAGCTGGCCCCTGCCCGAACGCATCGGCTGCTTCGCCTTCCGCCGCGAGGGCGGACTGATCGCCGGCATGCAGTCGGGCATCTACCTGGTCGACTTCGACGCCGGGCGGCCGGGCACGCCGGTGACGACGAGGCTGGTGCACGCCTTCGACCCGGACAACCCGGAATCGCGCTTCAACGACGGCCGCTGCGATCCGGGCGGGCGCTTCTGGGCCGGCACCATGCTGGAGGCGATGAACCAGCGCAGCAGCGTGCTGCTGCGCGTCGGCCACGACCTCCGCGTCACGCAGATGGTCGACGACCTGATCACCCCCAACGGCATGGCCTTCAGCCCGGACGGCCGCACCCTGTACCACTCGGACAGCCGCCAGGATCTGGTGTGGGCCTGGGATTTCGACCCGGCCAGCGGCGAGATCGCCAACCGCCGCGTGTTCCTCACCATGGACATCCAGGAAGGCCGGCCCGACGGTGCCGCCGTCGATGCCGAGGGCGGCTACTGGATCTGCCACGTCGGCGGCTGGCACCTCGCGCGCTACACGCCGCAGGGCATGATCGACCGCGTGATCGGCATCCCGGTGCAACGGCCCACGGCCTGCGCGTTCGGCGGACCGGACCTGCGCACGCTCTACGTCACCAGCGCGCGCATGCCGCTGCCCGAAGCCATGCTGCGCAAGCAGCCGCTGGCCGGCGGCCTGTTCGCGCTCGATGCCGGCGTGGCCGGCCTGCCCGAACCGTGCTTCGGCGCGCCACAGGCATGAGCGCCGACGGCGACGCGTTCGAAGTCGAGCTCGCCTCCAGCGGCCGCGTGATCGCGGTGGCCAGGGGCCAATCGGTGCTCGAGGCCCTGCGCGCCGCCGGCATCGAGCGCGACAGCTCCTGCGAAGCGGGCACCTGCGGCACCTGCAGGACGCGCGTGCTGGCCGGCGAAGTCGACCACCAGGATTTCGTGCTCGACGACCGGGAGCAGGCGCAGTTCATGATGATCTGCGTCTCGCGCGCCCGGTCCCGCCCGGGGCCGCCCCGGGGCGGCGGGGGCGCCCGCCGCGGCGCGCGGGCCGCGCCCCGCCCCGGGCGCCCCGCCGCGCCGGGCCGGGCCGGGGGGCCGGCCCCGCCCCCCCGCCGGCGGGGCGGGGCCCCCGGGGGGCGGCGCGGCCCGGCCACGGGGCCCCCCGCGCCGCCCGGCGGGCGCGGGCCCGCCCGGGCCCCGCCGGCGCGGGCCGCGCGCTGCCGCCCGGGCGGCCGGGGGCGCCGCGGGGGGCCCGGGGCGGGGGGGGGGGGGGGGGGGGCGGGGGGGGCGGGGGCGGGGGGGCCGGGGCGGCCCGGGGGGCGGGCGGGGGGCGCGGGGGGGGGGGGGGGGCGGGGGGCGGGGGCGGGGGGGGGGGGGGGGCCCGGCGGCGGGGGGGCCGGGGGGGGGCGGGGGGGGGGGGGGGGGGGGCCCCGGGGGGGGGGGCGGGGCCCGGCGGGGGGGGGGGGGGGGGGGGGGGGGCCCCGGGCGGCGGGGGGGGGGGGGGGGGCCGGGGGGGCCCCGGGGGGGGGGGGGGGGGGCCGGGGGGCGGGGGGGGGAGGGGGGGGGGGGGGGGGGGGGGGGGGGGGGGGGGGCGGGGGGCGGGGGGGGGGGGGGCGCGGGGGGGCGGGGGGGGGGGGGGGGCGGGGGGGGGGGGCCGCGGGGCGGGGCGGGGCGGGGGGCGGGGGGGGGCGGGGCGCGGCGGGGGGGGGGAGGGGGGGCGGGGGGGGGAACGGGGGGGGGGGGGGGGGGGGGCGGGGGGTCGGGGCGGGGGGGGGGGCCCGGGCGGGCGGGGGGGGGGGGGGGGGGCGGGGGGGGGGGGGCCGGGGGGGGGGGGGGCGGGGGGGGGGGGGGGGGCGGGGGGGCGGGGGGGGGGGGGGGGGGGGGGGGGGGGGGGGGGGGGGGGGGGGGGGGGGGGGGGGGGGGGGGGGGGGGGGGGGGGGCGGGGGGGGCGGGCGCGGGCGGGGGGGCGGGGGGGGGAGGGGGGGGGGGGGGGGGGGGGGGGGGGGGGCGGGGGGCCCCCCCCCGGGGGGGGCGGGGGGCGGGGGGAAAGGCGGGGGGGGGGGGGGGGGGGGGGGGGGGGGGGCGCGGCGGGGGGGGGGGGGCCCCCCGTCGCGCGGCCGCCCGCGCCGGGGGGCGCGCCTGCGGCCTGGACAGCTCCATCGACCGGCGCGCAGCCGCGCCGGGGCTCAGGCCCCCCCGCCCTCCCCCCCGGGAAAAAAACCAAAAACCACAAAACCAAAACCCCAAGGAAGCCAAGGACCCGAAAAAAAAACCGAGGAAAAACCCCCGGAAGGAAAGAGGGGGGGCTGAAAAAAAACCCGGGGGAGAAAAACAGGAAAAAAAAGAAACCGGGGGGGGGGGGGGGAAAAAAAAGAGAAAAAAAAAAAAAAGGGAGGGAAAAAGGTATAAAAAAGACCTAGGGCGAAAAAAAAGTTGAAAAGGGCACGAAGACAATTTAAAAAAAAAAAAAAAAAAAAACAAAAAAGAAAAAAAAAAAAAAAAAAAAAAAAAGGAAAAAAAAAAAAAGAAAAAAAAAAAAAGGGGGGAAAAAAAAAAAAAAAAAAAAAAAAAAAATTTTTTGAAAAGAAAAAAAGGAAAAGTAAAAAAGGGAAAAAAAAAAAAATGAAGAGGGGAAAAGGGGGGGAAAAAAAAAAAAGAAATAAAAATAATAGAAAAGGGGGGGAAGGGGGGGGGGGAAAAAAAGGAGAGGGGGGGGGGGAGGGGGGTTTTTTAGGTAGGGGAGGGAAAAAAGGGGGGGGGGAGAAAAAATGGGGGTAAAAAGAAAAAAAAGAGTGGGGGGGAATTGGGGGGGGGGGTTAGTTAAAAAAGGGTGCGCCGGCCCCAGCGCCCGTCCTTGAGCCACTGTTCCAGCATCCACAGGCGGTCGACGCCGAAGATCGGCTCGCCGTCGACGATGAAGTACGGCGTGCCGAACACGCCCTTGGCCACGGCTTCGTCGACCGCCTGCTTGAGCGCCTGCTTGAGTTCCGCCGAATCCAGCGCGGCGCGCAGTTCCGCGCCGTCCACGCCCAGCGCGCCCGCCTCCTCGACCACCGCCTCGGTCGAAGTGATGTCCAGGCCGCGCACCCACAGACGGGCGTAGATGCGCCGCGCGAAGTTCACCGCCAGCGTACGGTCGCGCGCCTTCAGCCAGACGAAGGCGCGCATCGCCGTGATCGAACTGTGCCCGCTGAGCCCATGCTCGCGGAACGGCACGCCGAGGATCTGCGCCATGCGCGGCTTGTCGTGCGCGATGTAGTCCTTCTTGAGGGGTGTCTCCATCAGCGGCTTCATGCCCATGATCTTCATCACCGTGATGCCCAGCAGCACCGGCTTCCAGTCCACCGTGCGCCCGTGCCGCGCGGCCAGGGCCTCGATCTGCGTCGAAGCGAAATAGCCGTACGGCGAGATCAGGTCGAAATAGAATTCGATGGGCGCGGGCGCCCCGGCGATGGGCGCGGGCGCCCCGTTCCTTTGTTGCGTCATACGCTCGCTCATTCGAACCAGTTCCAGGAAGAAGCCAACATGAACATCCCCGCAGGGTTCTCGAAACTGAACCTGGAGTCAAGCGAGTATCTCGCCGTCAACGGCCCGTTTCACGCCCGGCACGCCGGCGACGAGGTCAGCCTGGGCATGCGCATCGAGCGCAGGCACTGCAATTCCTCGGGCACCGCGCATGGCGGCCTGCTGATGACCTTCGCCGACATCCTGCTGACCATCGGCCCGAACATCCAGCTCGACCTGTCGCGCTTCCTGCCGACGCTGAACGCCACCTGCGACTTCCTCGGCGCGGCCCGCGAAGGCGACTGGATCGAGGGCCGCATCGAGGTGCTGCGCGCGACGAAGAACTTCGTCTTCGCGCAGGCCCTGGTGAAGACCGCCGAGGGCGCCCCGGTGATGCGCACCAGCGGCACCCTGCTGATCCGCGGCGAACCCGACCCGCGCTATTCCGAAGCGCGCTATTTCGGCCGCGACGGTCGCGCCCCGGGAGACCCCGCGTGAGCGCCGCTGCCGGCAACGAAGCCGGGGACTTCCTGCCGCGCACCCTGTTCGGCGAGGAGCACCGCCTGTTCCGCGCGCAGGCGCGGCGCTTCTGCGAGCGCGAGATCGCCCCGCACCACGCGCAATGGGAGAAGGACCACGGCGTGTCGCGCGAGGCCTGGCGCAGGGCCGGCGCGGCAGGCCTGCTGTGCTGCTGGATGCCGGAACGCTACGGCGGCGGCGGCACCAACTTCCTGTTCGACGCCATCTTCGCCGAGGAGCTGGGGCGCATCGGCGCCACCGGCCCGGCCTTCCCGCTGCATTCGCTGATCGTCGCGCCCTACATCGAGCACCACGCCGCCGAGGAACTCAAGGCGCGCGTGCTGCCGAAGATGGCCTCGGGCGAGTGGATCTCGGCGGTGGCCATGACCGAACCCGGCGCGGGCTCGGACCTGGCCGGCATCCGCAGCACGGCGCGGCGCGACGGCGCGCATTACGTGATCGACGGCCAGAAGACCTTCATCACCAACGGCGGCAGCGCCGATGTGATCGTGGTGGTGGCCAAGACCGCGCCCGAGGCCGGCGCCAAGGGCGTGTCGCTGTTCGTCGTCGAGGCCGACACGCCGGGCTTCTCGCGCGGTCGGGTGCTGGAGAAGATCGGCCGCCACGCCCAGGACACCGCCGAGCTGTTCTTCGACGGCGTGCGCGTGCCGGCGGGCAACCTGATCGGCGGCGAGAACCGCGGCTTCGCCTGCCTGATGCAGGAACTGGCGCAGGAGCGGCTGCTGATCTCCATCCACTGCCAGGCGCGCGCCGAGGCGGCGTTGCGCGGCACCATCGACTACGTGAAGCAGAGGAAGGCGTTCGGCAAGTCGCTGGTGGAATTCCAGAACACGCGCTTCAAGCTGGCCGGGCTGAAGGCCGAGGTGCAGGCCGGGCGCGCCTTCTGCGACCGGCTGATGGAGCTGCACCTGAACCGGGCGCTGGACGCGCCCACCGCCTCGGCCGGCAAGCTCTGGCATTCCGAGATGATCGGCCGCGTGGTCGACGAGTGCGTGCAGTTGCACGGCGGCTACGGCTACATGGCCGAGTACCCGATCGCGCGCGCCTGGGCCGACGCGCGCGTCGAGCGCATCTACGGCGGCAGCTCGGAGATCATGAAGGAGATCATCGCGCGCTCGCTCTAGGCGCCCTTGCCCTGGGCATGCTCGATACAGGCGCTTTCGCTCCGGCCGCGGGCGCCGCGCCGGCGAAGCGCGCGGCGAGGAAATCGACGAAGGCGCGCACCTTGGCCGACAGGTGCTTGCGGCTGGCGTACACCGCGTGCACCGGCAGCACCGGCGCCTCGTAGTCGGGCAGCAGGCGCACCAGCCGGCCCGCGGCCAGCGCCTCGCCGACGATGATCTCGGGCTCGAACACCAGGCCGACGCCGAGCACGGCCGCGGCGGCCAGCAGGTCGCCGTTGTTGGCGTGGATGTTGCCCGCCACCCGCACGCGATGTTCGCCGCCGGCCCGGTCGCGGAACAACCACTGGTCGCCGTCGGCCACATAGGCGTAGGTCACGCAGTTGTGCCGCGCCAGATCGGCGGGCGTGCGCGGGCTGCCGTGCGCCTTCAGGTAGGCCGGGGAGGCGCAGGCCAGCATGCGCGTCTCGCCCAGGCGGCGCGCGATCAGGTTGCCGCCGCCCAGCGCGCCGATGCGGATGCCCAGGTCGAAGCCCTCCTCGACCAGGTCGACCACGCGGTCCGACAGCGAGAGGTCGAACTTCACCTCGGGGTGCAGTGCGAGGAATTCGGCCAGCGCGGGCGCCAGGTGGCGCACGCCGTAGGAGACGCTGCAGGTCAGCTTGATGGTGCCGCGCGGCACCAGCGCGGTCTGCGCCGCGGCCTGCTCGGCTTCCTCGAGGTCGGCCAGCACCTGCACGCAGCGCTCGTAGAAGGCGTGGCCGCTCTCGGTCAGCGAGAGCCGGCGCGTGGTGCGGTTCAGCAGCCGCGTCTGCAGGTGCGCTTCCAGGTCGGCGACCTGCCGCGAGACCGCCGAAGTGGACAGCGCCAGCCGCTCGGCGGCGCGCGCGAAACTGCCCAACTCCACCACCCGGACGAACACCGACATTGCCGTGAACCGGTCCATTCAACGCTCCCAGGCTTATTTATCCCGAATAGAGGGACAATTAATTTCAGGATAGACGGTTTATCCTGAAGAAGACAATAGACATACTGCGTTCCACGGGTCAGCCGCATCCGCCCTGCCCTCCACTACCGACCACAAGGATTCGCCCATGAAGCTCTATTACTCCCCCGGCGCCTGCTCGCTGGCCCCGCACATCGTCGCCCTCGAAGCCGGCATCGCGCTGGAACTGGTGAAGGTCGACATCCCCAACAAGAAGACCGCCGACGGCGCCGACTTCTGGGCCATCAATCCGAAGGGCTACGTGCCGGCGCTGCAGCTGGACAACGGCGAGGTGCTGACCGAAGTCGGCGTGCTGCTCCAGTACCTGGCCGACCAGAAGCCGGCCGCCGGCCTGCTGTCGGCCGCCGGCAGCATGCCGCGCTACCACGAGATGGAGGCCATCAACTTCGCCGCCACCGAGGTGCACAAGCAGCTTGGCGCGCTGTTCAACCCGAAGCTCACCCCGGAGATGCGCGAGATCCAGATCGCTACCGCCGCGCGGCGCCTGGACGCGCTGGACAAGGCGCTGGCCGGCAAACAGTACGTGATGGGCGATCGCTTCACGGTCGCCGACGCCTACCTGTACACGGTGCTCAACTGGACCGGCATGCTCAAGGTCGACCTCGGCAAGTGGGCCAACATCCAGGCCTTCCAGGCGCGCGTCGCCGCACGCCCGAAAGTGCAGGATGCGCTGCGCGCCGAGGGCCTGATCAAGTAACGCCGCCGCCGTTCACGCCGTCAAAGGAGTCACGCGATGTCCCGCCTGCCCGTCGTCTTCGTTTCCCATGGCGCCCCGACGCACGCCCTCGAGGCCGGCGCGGCGGGCCTCGCCTGGGAGGCGCTGGGCCGCAGCCTGCCGCGGCCGCAGGCGGTACTCGCCATCTCCCCGCACTGGGACACCGAAGCACCGATGGTCTCGGCGGCCGAACGCCCCGAGACCATCCACGATTTCCACGGATTTCCGGAACCGCTGTACGCCATCCGCTATCCCGCGCCGGGCGCGCCCGCGCTGGCCTGCCGCGCCACCTCGCTGCTGGAAGCGGCCGGGCTGCACCGCCGTGCATCCGAACCGCGGCCTGGACCACGGCGCCTGGGTGCCGCTGCGCCGCATGTACCCGCAGGCCGACATCCCGGTCGCGCAGCTGTCCACCCAGTTCCGCAAGGGCCCGCAACACCACTACGCGCTGGGCCGCGCGCTGGCGCTGTGGCCGACGAAGGCGTGCTGGTGCTCGCCACCGGCGGCATCACGCACAACCTGCGCGACTTCTTCAATGAGCTTGCGCCCGGCGAAGTCGCGCCCTACGTGGACGAGTTCCGCGGCTGGATGCTGGAACGCATGCGCGAGGGCGACCTCGAGGCCCTGCTCGATTACCGGCGCCGCGCGCCGCAGGCCGCGCGCGCGCATCCGCAGGACGACCACCTGATGCCGCTGTACGTGGCGCTGGGCGCCGCCGCCGGCGCCGGTGGCCCATCCACACGCCAGCGTGGACCGCGGTGTGATGGCGATGGACATCTACACCTTCGGCTGAGCGGCGCGCGGGTCGGTCAGCAGGTGCTGCAGGGCCGCGCGCAGCCGCGCCGCGCGCACCGGCTTGGACAGCAGCGGCAGCTGCTGTTCGCGCGCCATGGCGAAGATCTCGCTGCTGGTGTCGCCGGACATGATCAGGGCCGGCAGGGCCGCGCCGTAACGCGCCCGCACCGCCTCGATCGCGGCCACGCCGGTGGCATGGTCGCGCAGCCTGAAATCCGCCACCACCACGTCCGGGCGCAGGGCACCGACCTCCAGCCGGGCCAGCAGTTCCTCGGCGGAACCGGCGGCGACCGGACGGCAGCGCCAGGTCGCGAACAACTCCATCAGGCCCTCGCGCACGTCGCGCTCGTCGTCGACGATGGCGATCACCCGGCCCTGCAAGGCGTCGACCTCGGCCGCGCTCGGCGCGACGGCAGCCGGCGCGATGCGCCCGACATCGCCGAGCGGCACCGCGATCGAGAACACCGAGCCCTCGCCCGGCGCCGACTCGAGGGCCACGCGGCAGTCGAGCAGCTGGGCGATGCGCTTCACCGTGGCCAGGCCCAGCCCCAGGCCCTTGCGCCGGTCGCGCTCGGAATTGCCCAGCTGGTAGAACTCGTCGAAGATGCGCTCGTGCTCCCCGGCCGGGATGCCCGGCCCGCTGTCGGCGACCTCGATCACGCAGTTCGCGCCCTGCGCGCGGCAGCGCACCTCGACGCCGCCCTGCGCGGTGTAGCGCAGCGCGTTGGCGATCAGGTTGCCGAGCACGCGCTCGAGCAGCACGCTGTCGCTATGCAGCACCTCGCCGGCTTCGCGAAAGGCCAGCGCCAGCCCGGCCTTGCGCGCCAGGGGCGCATAGGTGTTCTGCAGCCGCTCGAACAGCGCGCGCAGCCGGAAATGCGCGGGCGCGGGCTTCACGTAGCCGGCGTCCAGCTTGGAGATGTCGAGCAGTTCGTCGAACAGCGAATCGAGCGCATCGACGCTGTTCAGGATCTGCGCCACGCGCCGCTCGCCGTCGGGCCCCATCCCGGCCTCGCGCAGCGAAGCGGCGAACAGGCCGAGCGCCTGCAGGGGCTGGCGCAGGTCGTGGCTGGCCGCGGCGAAGAACTGCGACTTGGCGAAACTGGCCTGCTCGGCGCTGCGTTGCGCCGCGCGGGCCAGTTCGGACTGGCTGCGCAATTCGTCGATCAGGTCGACGTTCTGGTAGCGCAGCGCGACCGACTCGGCCAGCACCGCGGCCTGCCGCAGGCCGAAGGCGAGGATCACCAGCAGCCCGAACGCGGTGGTGAAGCTCAGGGTGCCGTACTCGCGACCGCCCTCGGCGGCGAGCCTGAGGATCATCGGCAGCAGCATCAGGAAGGCGTGCGCGAGCAGCGCCGGGCGGAAATACGCGTTGGCCGGCATGGCGCCGGCCGCCAGGCCGAACACGATCACCACCAGGAAGGCCTGGCCGAGCGCGTCGCCGACCGGGAACATCACGAAGGCGACGCTGCCGAAGATCGCCCCGCCCGCCGCCATGGTCCAGGCGTAGCGGCGCAGCCAGGGCCCGGGGGCAAACCGTTCGGCGCCCGCCGCACGTGCGCGCTTGTAGGCGCGCATCAGCGCGACGCGCGCCACCTGGTTGGCCAGCACCAGTGCATACCAGCCGGCCAGCACGGCGTGCGGCACGCGCTGCCACATCACGCCGACGATCACCGCGCCGATCACCGCCGAGACGATCGAGGCGGTCACCCCCTGGCGGTACAGGCCGTCGGCCAGGTCGCGCGCGGCGCGCGGATCGATGCGTGGCGCATCGCGGGGCACCTCGCGGGGTGCCGCGGACTTCGCGCCGCTCATGACTCCGGCTGCAGGTAACCGAGGCGCTGCGCGGCGAGCACCGCCTGGGTGCGGTTCTCGGCGCCCAGCGCGTCGAAGATCGCGGCGACATGCGCCTTCGCCGTGCGCTCGGTGATGTCCAGCGCCCGGGCGATCTCCTTGTTGGTGTGCCCGGCGCCGAGCAGGCGCAGCGCCTCGAGCTGGCGCAGCGTGAGGGCGAGCGCGGGCGCGCCGCCGGCCGGCGCGGACGCGTGCTGCGCCGGCGGCACGAACATCTCGCCGGCCAGCACCCGCTCGATCGCCGCGGCGACCTCGGCCACCGACATCGACTTGGGGATGAAGCCGGAGGCGCCGGCGTCGAACGCGCGGCGCATCAGCTGCGGCGCATCGTCGCCGGAAACCACCACGCGCGAAACGGTGGGGAAGCGCTGCGCGTACAGCGCCAGCGCGCTGAAGCCGTCCATGCCCGGCAGGCGCAGGTCGATCAGCACCGCGTCGATGTCCGGATTGCGCTCGAGGTGCGCGAGGCCGTCCTCGGCGCTGCCCTCGCCGTTGACTTCGACATCGGTCAGGCGCGCGCATCACACTCAGCATGCCTTCGCGATACAGCGGATGGTCGTCGACGATCAGGATCTTGCGCACGCGCATGCACTCCGGCCAGGGCCACGAACCGCTAGCGTAAGGCAAAACGGGCGCCGCGGCGGCGCCAATCGGTGCCCGCGGCCCGGCCCGCGCAGTTCCCCCAGCGAAACACCGCCGCCGCCGCTTGCCTGAGGTTCTCTCCCCGTGACTATACTGTTCCCGAGCGCCGTTTCCTCTGGAGAAACGCAGGGGACGGCCTTCCCTTTCCCAAACCGATCCGCACCCACCGGGGGTATCCATGCACACGGCTCGCCGCATCGCTGCACGCACGCTGTCCGCAACCGTTCTGGCACTGGCCTGCAGCGCAGGCGCGCACGCACAGGGCTTCCCCAACAAACAGATCGAACTGATCCTGCCGGCCGCGCCCGGCGGCACCACCGACACCGCGGTGCGCCTGATGACCGGCAAGTGGCAGGAGTTCCTCGGCCAGCCGGTGGTGGTGGTCAACGTGCCCGGCGCCGGCGGCGTGATCGGCGCCAACCAGGTGGCCAAGGCCAAGCCCGACGGCTACACGCTGATGGGCGCCTTCGATTCGCTGGTCGTCGCCCTGCCCTTCGTGCAGAAGACCGTCGAATACAACATGGACAGCTTCTCCTACCTGAACGGCTTCGGCATGGGCGCCATCTACATCACCGCGCGCGCCGATTCGCCGTACAAGAACATGGCCGATGTCATCGACGCGGCGAAGAAGGCCAACGGCAAGCTGAGCTATGCCTCCTACGGCATCGGCGTGATCACGCACTTCACCGCCGAGCGCCTGTGGGACCTGACCGGCGTGAAGCTGACCTACGTGCCCTACAAGTCCAGCCCCGAGTCGGTCTCGGCCATGCTCGGCGGCCACGTCGACTTCGCCGTCACCGCCGGCACCGGCGGCGCGGCGCGCAATCCGCAGGCGCGCATCCTGGCGGTGGCCGGCGACCAGCGCCGCCCGGACACGCCGAGCATCCCCACGCTCAAGGAGCAGGGTTACCCGGTCTCGCTCGACTTCATCTCCGCGGTGCTGGCGCCGCGCGGCCTGCCCGAGGACGTGCGCGCCAGGCTGGTCGACGCGATCCAGAAGGCGGTTGCCAAGTACGGCGACCTGTTCCGCGAGGAATTCCCCAAGAAGGCCGACCTGCTGTTCATCAACATGCCGGGCGAACAGGTGCAGAAGACCTGGAAGGAGCGCCAGAACTGGTTCCGCGAAACCGCGCCGAAGATGAACCTCGACAAGCGCTGAGCGCAGCCGCAGGGAAACACAGGGAAACACGAGGAAACACGAAATGCCCGGAAGCTACAGAATCGGCGTCGACATCGGCGGCACGTTCACCGACTTCACCATGGTCGATGACCGCACCGGCGATGTCTTCGTCGAGAAGTGCCTGACCACCCCCGACCGTCCCGAGCGCGCGGTGCTCGAAGGCATGCGCCGCTTCAAGCAGCTGCGCGCCGACACGCTGCACAACGCCGAGGCGGTGATCCACGCCACCACGCTGCTGACCAACGTGGTGCTCGAGCGCAAGGGCGCGCTGACCGGGCTGCTCACCACCGCGGGCTTTCGCGACGTGCTCGAGTTCGCGCGCGAGATGCGCTACGACATCTACGACCCGTTCATCGAGTTCCCCGAACCGCTGGTCGAGCGCCCGCTGCGCATCGGCGTGCCCGAGCGCGTGCTGGTCGACGGCCGCGTGCACGTGCCGCTGGACGAGGCCGCGGTGCGCGCCGCGGCGGCGGTGTTCCGCAAGGCCGGCGTGCAGTCGGTGGCGGTGTGCTTCCTGCATTCCTACCGCAACCCCGACCACGAGCGGCGCGCGCGCGAGATCCTCGCCGCCGAGCTGCCCGGCGTGGAGTTCTCGATCTCCAGCGAGGTGCATCCCGAGCCCAAGGAGTACGAGCGCACCTCGACCACGGTGGTCGACGCCTACGTGAAGCCCACTGCCGCGCAGTACCTCGACCGCCTGTCGGCCGAGCTGCGCGCCGACGGCTACCCGAACAACCTGTTCGTCATGCTCTCCAACGGCGGCACCGCGACCGCCGAGACCACCAAGCGCTTTCCGGTGCAGGCGGTCGAATCCGGCCCGGCGGCCGGCGTCGAGGCCGCCGCGCACTACGGCCGGCTGATCGGCGCGCGCCGCCTGCTGTCCTTCGACATGGGCGGCACCACCGCCAAGCTGTGCGTGGTGCTCGACGGCAAGGCGGCGCGCACGCGCACCTTCGAAGTCGACCGCGTGCAGCGCTTCAAGCCCGGCAGCGGCATCCCCATCGCCACCCCGGTCTACGACCTGCTGGAAATCGGCGCCGGCGGCGGCAGCATCGCGCGCGTCAACGCGCTCGGCCTGATGCAGGTCGGCCCGGACAGCGCCAACTCCAGCCCCGGCCCGGCCTGCTACGACCTGGGCGGCGAACACCCGACGGTGACCGACTGCGACCTGGTGCTGGGCTTCCTCGACGCCGACAGCTTCCTCGGCGGCGAAATGAAGCTCTCGGCCGCGGCCGCCGAGCGCGCCGTCCGCAACAAGCTCGCCGAGCCGCTCGCGACCAGCGTGGTCGAGGCCGCCTGGGGCGTGCACAACCTGGTCAACGAGACCATGGCCTCGGCCGCCCGCGTGCACATCGCCGAGAAGGGCCAGACCGCGCGCAACCTCACGCTGGTGGGCTTCGGCGGCGCCGGTCCGGTGCATGCCATCGGCCTGGCGCGCAAGCTGGGCTGCCCGCAGGTGGTGATCCCGCCGCTGCCCGGCGTGATGTCGGCCTTCGGCCTGCTGACCGCGCCGATGGCCATCGAGCGCCCGCGCGCGGTGCGCCGGCTGCTGCGCGACGTGGACCTCGCCGAGCTCGACCGCTGGACGCACGCGCTGGAGACCGAGGCCGCCGCGCTGCTGCCGGCCGGCGGCACGCTGAACTACGCCTGCATGGCCGACATCTGGCGCGTCGGCCAGGACTACCCGCTGGAGATCGAGGTCGTCGGCCGCTGGAGCGACGCCGGCGCGCGCCAGCGCATCGAGGACGCCTTCAACCGCGAGTACGCCGAGCACTACGGCCGCGTCGACGACGACACGCCGCTGGAAGTCGTCACGCTGCGCGTCAAGGCCTGGCAGGCCTCGGCCAAGCCGGTGGTCAAACCCGGCGCCGCGGGCGCCGATCCGCAACCGAAGGCGCAGCGCCGCCTGTACGTGCCCAGCGCCGGCGGCTACCAGCAGGCGCCGGTGTACGCCCGCAAGGACCTCGGACCGGGCAGTCGCATCGCCGGTCCGGCCATCATCGAGGAGCGCGAATCGACCACCGTCATCGACCGCGGCGACACGCTCACGGTGGACGAGTTCGGCTGCCTCGTGGTCACGCTCGCCAGCCAGGAGGCGCAGTGATGCAACTCGATTCCGTACTGACCCAGATCCTCTGGAACCGCGTGCTGTCGGTGGCCGACGAGGCCGCCACCGGGCTGATCCGCACCTCGTACTCCTCGGTGGTGCGCGACTTCCACGACTTCGCCTGCGGGCTGTTCGACATCGAGGGCAACCTGCTCGCGCACTCGACCAAGACCACCACGGCCTTCATCGGCGTGATGCCCTACGTGATGCGCAATTTCCTCGAGCACTTCCCGGTCGCCGACCTGCAACCGGGCGACGCGCTGATCACCAACGATCCCTGGCAGGGCACCGGCCACGCCTACGACCTGTGCATCGCCTCGCCGATCTTCCACAAGGACGCCATCGTCGCGTTCTCGATCTGCATCGTGCACCACCTGGACGTCGGCGGACGCATGGCGACCACCGAATCCAAGGACATGTACGAGGAAGGCCTGCGCCTGCCGATGCTCAAGCTGTACCGCGCCGGCGAGTTCGACCCGGCGATCCGCCAGATCATCCGCGCCAACGTGCGCGAACCCGACAAGATGTTCGGCGACATGCGCGCGCAGATCGTCGCCAACAACGTCTGCGGTCGCGGCCTGGTCAGCATGCTCGAGGACTACGGCCTCGACGCGCGCGCGCTGCTCGCGCTGTCGCACGAGATCAGCTCGCGCTCCGAGGCCAGCCTGCGTGCCAAGATCGCCGAGGTGCCCGACGGCACCTACGAGAACGAGGTCACCCTGCCGACCATCGGCAACGTCTCGGGCATCCGCATCAAGGTGGCGCTGACGGTGCAGGGCGACTCGATCGTCATCGACTACGCGGGCTCCTCGGGCGAGGTGGCGGCGGCGGTGAACACCACCTTCAACATGACGCGCTCGTACAGCATGTACCCGATCAAGCTGGCGCTCGACCCTTCGGTGCCCAACAACGAGGGCAGCTTCCGCCCGGTGACGGTGAAGGCTCCGGAAGGCTCGCTGCTCAACTGCAGGCCGCCGGCGCCGACCTGGGGCCGCACCATGGTCTGCCACAACCTGCCGGAGATCGTGTTCGGCGCGCTGGCCAAGGCCCTGCCCGGGCGCATCATGGCCGGCAGCGGCGCCACGCCGCTGGTGTTCACCTACTTCCGCGCCAAGCGCATGGACGGGCGCACCTACGTGGGCATCACCTCGAGCATGGGCGGGCTGGGCGCCAACGCGCGCACCGACGGGCCGACCGCGCGCGGCTTTCCGTACAACGTCGGCAATATCCCCATCGAGACGGCCGAGAACGACCTGCCCATCATCTACCTGAAGAAGGAACTGGTGCCCGACTCGGGCGGCCCCGGGCGCAACCGCGGCGGCCTGGGCCAGACCTTCGAGTTCGTGGTCGCCGACGGCGAGCTGGGGCCCGACGGCCCGATGGTGGTCGGCATCCGCGGCTCGGGCCGCAAGCCCGATTCGCCCTATCCGGTGTTCGGCCGGCTGGGCGGCGGCGTGGGCCGCGGCGAACACCTGATGCTGAACGATGTCGAGATCCCGCACGGCCCGCAGCAGGCGCTGCGCCCGGGCGACCGCCTGAGCATGGCACTGCCCGGCGGCGGCGGCTTCGGCCTGGCCACCGAACGCGAACCCGAGCGCGTCGCGCGCGACGTGCGCCTGGGCTACGTCAGCGTGCAGGCCGCGCTCGACGACTACGGCGTGGTGCTCGACGCGGCCGGCGGCATCGACGCGGAAGCGACGCGCAAGGCCAGAGCCGCGCGGGCATGAACCACGCCGTGGCGAAGCCGGCCGTGCAGCGCATTCCGTTCCTGGTCGGCGGCGAATGGCGCACAGGCTCGGCGCCCGCCCTGCCGGCGATCAACCCGGCCAGCGGCGAGCTGCTGGGCGAGGTCGGCGCCGCCGGGCCGGACGACGTCGACGCCGCGGTGCGGGCGGCGCAGGCCGCGCAACCGGCCTGGGCCGCGCTGCGCGGCCACCAGCGCGCCGCGCTGCTGCAGGCCATCGCGGCGCAGATCGAGCAGCACGCCGAAGCCCTGGCGCTGACGCAGACGCGCGAGAACGGCAAGCCGCTGGCCGAATCGCGCCAGCAGGCGAAGTCCGCCGCCGGCATCTTCCGCTACTACGCGGCCGAGATCGAAACCTTCGCCGCCGAGGTCACGCCGCCGCGCGGCGACTATGTGTCGATGACCAGCTACGAGCCGCTGGGCGTGGTGGCCGCCATCACGCCGTGGAACTCGCCGCTGACCATGGACGCGCAGAAGGCCGCGCCGGCGCTGGCCGCCGGCAATGCAGTGATCCTCAAGCCCTCGGAACTCACGCCGCAGACTTCGCTGGCGCTGGGCCGGCTGTGCCTGGAGGCGGGTCTGCCGCCGGGCCTGCTCAACGTGCTGCCGGGCAGCGGCGCGGACACCGGCGCGGCCCTGGTGCAGCATCCGGGCGTGCGCATGATCTCCTTCACCGGCGGCACCGCCACCGGGCGCGCCATCGCGCGCGTCGCCGCCGAACGCATGATCCCGGCCTGCTTCGAGCTGGGCGGCAAGTCGCCGCAGATCGTGTTCGCCGACGCCGACGTGGAGCGCGCGCTGGAAGGCGTGCTGTGGGGCATCTTCGAGGCCATGGGCCAGTCCTGCGTGGCCGGCTCGCGGCTGTTCGTGCAGCAGGCGCTGTACCCGCGCTTCGTCGAGGCGCTGGTGGCGAAGACCCGCGCCCTGCGCCTGGGCCCGCCCGAGGATCCGCACACGCAGGTCGGACCGCTGGCCTCCGAGCAGCGCGTGCAGCACGTCGACACCATCGTGCAGGCGGCGCGCCGCGACGGCGCGCAGCTGCTGTGCGGCGGCGCGCGGCCCGCGGGCGCGCAGTTCGGCCGCGGCGCCTACTACCTGCCGACCATCCTGGCCGGCATGCGCAACGACGCGGCGGTGTGCCAGACCGAGATCTTCGGCCCGGTGCTGTGCGTCCTGCCCTTCGCCGACGAGGAGGACCTCGTCGCGCAGGCCAACCACAGCGAGTTCGGCCTGGCCTGCGGCATCTGGAGCGCCGATTTCGCGCGCGCCTGGCGCGTCGCGCGGCGCATCGAGGCCGGCACGGTGTGGATCAACACCTACAAGCAGCTGTCGATCACCACGCCCTTCGGCGGCTACAAGCAGAGCGGGCTGGGGCGCGAGAAGGGCCGGCAGGGTCTGCTACCCTACCTGCAGGCAAAGAGCATCTATCTGGCAACCTGAATCCGGCAATCCGGGGAGGACCGCGGCCATGGCGCAGTACGGCATCGTATCGGTCGAGCGCGCGCTCGACGTGCTGGCGACCTTCCTGTCGCCCACCGATTCGCTGGGCCTGGCCGACCTGTCGCGCGAGACCGGCGTGAACAAGACCACGCTGCTGCGCATCTGTTCGTCGCTGGAGCGACGCGGCTACCTGCGCCGCGACGCGCAGGCGCGCTACCGCCTGGGTCCCGCGCCCTACTCGCTGGGCAAGCGCTACGAGGCCGAGCTGCACCTGGACGACGTGGTCATCCCGCAATTGCGCGCGCTCACCGCGCGCACCAAGGAGAGCACCTCGTTCCACGTGCGCGCCGCCAGCGGGCGGCTGTGCATGTACCGCGTCGATGCCGACCAGTCGGTGCTCGACAACGTGAAGACCGGCGACCGCTACCCGATGGACCGCGGCGCGCCGGGCCGCGTGATCCTCGCCTTCGAGGGCGGCGGCACGCCCGAACAGCTCGAGACGCGCAGGATCGGCTACTACATCTCCTACGGCGAGCGCGACCCGGCCTGCGCCGCCATCGCCGCGCCGGTGTTCAAGCACGGCGAGGAGTTCTGCGGCGCGCTGAGCGTGTCCGGGCCGGTCGGGCGCTTCGACGCCAGGTACGTGCGGCGCATCCTGCCCGAGATCATCGCCACCGCCGGACGCATCAGCGCGGCGCTCGGCGCCGGCGCCGCGCCGGCGAAGAAGAAGCGCTGAGGCAGTCGCGGCGCGGCGCAACGCCCGATGCGCGGGCGCCGTCGCGGCGCCGCGCATGCAGCGAGCGGCTAGAATGCCGCCCATGGAACCGCACTACGACCTGATCATCCGCAACGGCACGCTGATCGACGGCACCGGCCAGCCGCGCTTCAAGGCCGACCTCGCCATCCGCGACGGGCGCATCGCCTCGATCGCCGCCCCCGGCGTGCTCGATGCGGTGCGCGCCGACGGCGAACTGGACGCCACCGGGCGCATCGTCGCGCCGGGCTTCATCGACGCGCACACGCATGACGACCGGCTGCTGCTCTCGGCCCCCGACATGGCGCCCAAGGTGAGCCAGGGCGTGACCACCGTGGTGGCCGGCAACTGCGGCGTGTCGCGGGCGCAGGTGCGCTTCCGCGGCCGCCCGCCGGTGCCGCCGCTCGACCTGCTCGACGACGAGGGCGGCTGGTTCCGCTTCGACACCTTCCACGACTACGTCGAGGCGCTGGAGGCCGGGCCCGCGGCGACCAACGCCGTGCTGCTGGCCGGCCACAGCACGCTGCGCGTTGCTGTCATGGACAATCTCGACCGCCCGGCCAGCGAAGCCGAGGCCGAACGCATGCGCGAGATGCTCGACGAGGCGCTGTCGGCCGGCGCGATCGGCCTGTCGACCGGCCTGTACTACGAACCGGCGCGCGCCGCGACCACCGAGGAGGTGATCGAGGTCGCGCAACCGCTGGCCAAGCACGGCGGCCTGTACTGCACGCACATGCGCAACGAAGGCGAGCGGGTCATCGATTCACTCGAGGAGACCTTCCGCATCGGCCGCGAACTCGGCGTGCCGGTGCTGGTCTCGCACCACAAGGTGCTGGGCCGGGCCAACCACGGCCGCTCGGGCGAGACCCTGGCGCTGATCGAACGCACCATGCGCACCCAGCCCGTGTGCCTGGACTGCTACCCCTACGACGCCTCCTCGACCATCCTGACCCTGGAGCGCACCCGCGACGCCACGCGCACCATCGTCACCTGGTCCAGGCCCCTGCCGCAGTACGCGGGGCGCGATCTGTCGGCGATCGCCGCCGAGCTGGGCGTTACCGAGGAACAGGCGGTGGCCCGCCTGGCGCCGGCCGGGGCGATCTACTTCTCGATGGACGACGCCGACGTGCAGCGCATCCTGGCGTTTGCCGAAACCATGGTCGGCTCCGACGGCCTGCCGCACGACAGCGCGCCGCACCCGCGCCTGTGGGGCACCTTCCCGCGCGTGCTCGGCCACTACTCGAGGACGCTCGGCCTGTTCCCGCTGGAGACCGCCGTGCACAAGATGACCGGGCTCACGGCGCGCAACTTCGGCCTCACCGACCGCGGCGTGCTGGCCGCCGGCGCCTGGGCCGACCTCACGGTGTTCGACGCCGACACGGTGGACGAGGCGGCCACCTTCGCGCGGCCGATCGCGCCGGCGCGCGGCATCGACGCGGTGTTCGTCGCCGGCGTGGCGGTGTGGAAGGACGGCGCGGCCACCGGCGCGCGCCCCGGCCGCGTGCTTTCGCGCGAGGCGGCATGATCCCGCTGCGCGTGCGTCCGGCACGCATCGAGGACCTCGGCCTGACCAGAGCCGAGTTCGCCGTGCTGCGCCGCCTGTCCACCCCGGAGAAGATCCAGGACTACCTGCTCGCGCTGGGCCAGAACTTCGAGCTGGACGGCGACTCCTGCGCCTCGGTGCGGATGGTGCTGCGCAACCGCTATGCGCACTGCATCGAGGGCGCCTTCCTGGCCGCCGCCGCGCTCTGGGTGCACGGCGAGCCGCCGCTGCTGTTCGACCTGCGCGCCACGCGCGACGTCGACCACGTGGTCACGCTGTTCCGCCGCCGCGGCCACTGGGGCTGCATCTCCAAGACCAACGGCCCGGACCTGCGCTGGCGCGACCCGGTGTACCGCTCGCTGCGCGAGCTGGCCCTGTCCTACCTGCACGAGTACTCGAACAAGCGCGACCACAAGACCCTGCGCGAATACTCGGTGCCCTTCGACCTGCGCGGCGAGGACAGGTCGCTGTGGGTCACCGGCGAGAAGGGCGCCTGGGACGTCACCTCGCGGCTGGACGAGATCCGCCACTACCGGCTGCTGACCCCGGCGCAGGAAAAGCTGCTCAAGCGCCGCGACGCCTTCGAGCGCAAGGTCGGCGCCATGACCCAGTACCAGCGGCCGCCACTTAATTCAAAATCTTGATCAAAAGGATCTGGGGAATCAAAGGAAAATACTTTTCTCTTAGACACTTAAAAGCGTCGCCCCCTACGGAATAGGGTAAGCGCAAGCAACCCTCTTTACTTCTGGCATGAGGAAATGGGCTATGTGCGAAAGCTATCAGCAAGCGTATATTTGCGATTGACTTTACGCCATCAAATTCCAAATGACTCGACGCAAGCTTGACAAGAGACGCGTGGTCGTTCTTCACAGCGGAGGACTGGACTCAACAACGTGCCTAGCCTTAGCTGTATCACGTGCCACGACGTCGTAAGTCTGGGCATTGAGTATGGTCAGACACATCACGTCGAACTTGATTACGCGAGCGCTCAATGCGCGAAGTTCGGCGTAGAGCGCAGAGTCATTCGAGTCAGTAGGAACAAGCCGATCCGGGAAATACCAAAGAATCGCTCTTTGGCTCAAATTAGGAGTGGAATCTCCCCCGCCTTTCTACCTGGACGAAACGGCGTGTTCTTTATGCTCGCTGTGGCAGAAGCTGCGGACTCGCGGCAAATGAAGTTTGGACAGGAATCAACTCCATCGATTTTTCTGGATACCCAGACTGCACCCCGGAATTTGTCGAAAGCTTTCGAAGCATGCTGTCTTACGCGATTCCAAATGGTCCGCAGTTGGTTGCTCCGCTTCAAAGATTTTCTAAGCCAAAATCGGGCAAATGGCTAAGAAACTTGGCTTAAAGAAGCATGACACTTGGAGTTGTTATCGTCCGAAGATTTCTAAAAGGGGGATATCCCCCTGCGAAGAATGTGACGCATGCAAGCTTCACAACCTAGCATGGCGATAACCCCATCAGTTGCCCTTCGGATGACGGCTCAGCGATTCGCTCTGGGGCGAAGAGCCAGAACACAGTGTGTTTGGTTGCATGCACAAGTTCCAAGGGGCTCTATCCCGCGCAGGCACAAGAGTTGTATCGCTCGCCTTTGTTTGACGGCGCTCGGCACTTCGCCGAAACCAGATGTGACTCTTGGTTCATTCTTTCTGCCAAGCATGGCTTGCTCCAGCCTACAGAAAAGGTTGATCCATACAACGAATCGCTTTATCAACTTGACGAAGCGGCCCAAGAGGATTGGGCGAGAAAAGTGTATGGGCAATTAGAATCTCGAATCGAAAAATCATCCGCAGTAGTGTTCCTTGCAGGCGTAAAGTACCGAAGCAAGCTCCAGAAGCACCTACAAAGAGATGGCGTGAAGATCTACGCCCCGATGGCAGAACTCGGAATAGGTCGTCAAGTTGCTTGGCTACAGAAGCTTATTCGAGAGGCAAATAGACTTCGCGATCTAGACCGGCTATATGCGCTGATTTCACGTCTTGCTAGCAGGCGGAATTGCATTGATCCGCAGTTGGTTAGCAGAAGCTCAAAAACCGTGCCGCAGAAGGGCATCTACTTTTTCTTCCAGCAAGACGAATTTCGCATGACGCAACCGCTGGAAATGAGAGTTGTAAGAATAGGTACGCATGCTGTAAGCAAGGGATCTAAATCAACGCTATGGAACCGGCTACGTACACATCGCGGAGCGGTTGATGGAAGCGGCAATCATCGCGGCTCTATTTTTAGATTGCACGTAGGCGACGCTCTATTAAGGAAGTTAAAAACTGAAAGTCGCTTTCCGGAATGGGGGGTTGGACAATCAGCTAACGCAGCGATACGAGACATGGAGAAGGAGATGGAACTCGAGGTTTCCAAGACAATCTCCTCTATGCCAGTCCAGTGGCTGAATATTGAGATGAGGCGTCCCCGGACAGTGATCGCTCCTACCTAGAACGGAATCTCATCGCACTTTTGTCTGGACCTACCGGACCAATTGATTTGCCAAGCCGGAGATGGCTCGGCAACTGGAGTTCCCGGGACGCGATAGTTCATTCTGGACTGTGGAACGTTAACTATGTTGACGACGATTACGACCCAGAAGCACTAGACGTACTTGAACAATACATACAACTCGCCGAACAAGGGATCGCGCTGACAAAGTCGATAGCCCCAAAGGGCTGGAGGAATAAGGTGAAAGCCAAGCCCCTCCGACAACAACAGCGTCTACTCTAGATCATGAAATCAGACGACGTTCTCACCAATGTTCTAAAGGAGTATCCACGAGCGGTCGTACATTTGCGTCGGCAATTTGAGCTTCGTCGCTTCGGTTTGGTGCTTGGCGCCGGAGTGAGCCTTGATTTCAAAGTCCCCTGTGGAAGGATCTGATTGCAGACATCGCTTCCGACCCAAGCGTTGATGGAGCCAGCCTGTTAGTCGGGGACATTCTAAAAAGATCTCTCCCCTATCAATCCGAAGTCCTATTTCAACGATTTCAATCAAGGCTCGAACCGACGCTACCGACAGAACTATCTGCACTGGCTAAGAAGAACACAATTCAGGCAGCATGGGTTCAAATATGCTCAAAGCATCTTTACAAGAACGCACTCGGTACTGAGAATTTATCGTCAGCTCTGGACGCGCATCCGTACTTTTCGGCACTGCTGCCGCTGGCCCAAGAAGAGCCAACTGACAATCAACTTCAATTTCGACGATTTTCTTGAAAGATCACTCGCAGCGAAAAAGAGAGAGAAGGACTCCTCCAACAAAGGATATGAGGCGGTAACAGATCCTTGGCCTCAGTTTCGGCGACAAGATGCTGTTGTCTACCATCCCCATGGAATTATTCCATTTGGAAAAACTCTTATGGAGCTTCCATCTGATCGCTTGTATTCTCGAGACTGCCTACTCAACCCAGTACGTCGGATCCAGAGGGCACGATAGCTCGTTCCTCTTGTCCCATTTCGCAAGAAATACGTGCTTGATTGTTGGATGTGCTCTTGAGGACGAATTGCGAAACGTGCTCATGCGCGGAGCACAAATCAATCCTGGCAATTATCACTATTTCGTTCATTTCATGCGCGGGAATGCGTGTGACCCGTCTAGCGCACAAAGGGCAGTGATATCAGAGACCAATTTCAACGTATATAACTTGATCACGCTATTTCTGAATTCTGAGCAGATTCGCGCATTACTTCAGCTAATCAACATAACTGCAACGAATTCGGACGATTTTCGCGACTTGGCCACTGAAGGCAAGATATTGATCAAGTACAACTACTACTTAACGGGCCCAATAGGCGTTGGAAAAAGCACCACCGCAAATCTTCTACGAAGTCTACATGTCTTGGACGAATGGCTTGAAGCAAAGCCAGCCGTGCTCGCTAAGCCATGGGATGAATTAACTCCGGAAGAATTATCGAAAGCTGATGACTGGATCGCACATCAGTTTCGACACAAGAACGATGCACTTCGACGCGCACCTGTTGGCATATCGGTAATAGATCGCCCTCCCCTAGATCCGCTAGCTTTTGCTGAAATCAAAGAACGATCAGTTAAAGCGAAGAAATTGCTGGACAAAATCTGTCCCAATCGCGGTTGGTCCGTCGAACCAGGAGTAGTAATCCTCCTTACCTGGGAACCCGAAGTTCTTTCGGCTAGGGTACGAGGTACAGGAAGAGAAAAGTACTCAAAGGAAAAACTCGAGAGAATGCAAAGGGACATCTGCGAGGTTTATGAGGGAAATGGGGTACATGTCATCGACACAAAATTTAGGCCAATTTTGGAGGTCATGAAGGAAGTGGCTGAAATAATTCATCGCCAAGAGTACAAACCGTTTGATCTCATGGCCAAGTTTAAGTCGTATGAAGAGAGTCGTGATGCATCGAACCAGTAGAACTTCGCTATTGTATTTTGCGGCTCCGCTGTTTTCAGAGGCGGAACTCGCTTTCAACGCCAAGGTGTCAGCGCTACTTGAGCCGTACGTCGATGTCTACTTGCCGCCAAAGGGACGGCGGAAGACTGGTGGATCTAGTAGAGCGTGGAGTTACAGTTCCTGATGCATATGCATCAATATTTGAACGTGATATCGAGGCACTTAAGGAATGTGACCTTCTATTGTTGGTTCTTGATGGCAGAACCATCGATGAGGGCGCAGCCTTCGAACTTGGATTTGCACATGCTTACCGGAAAACTTGCGTTGGGTTACAAACTGACCCTCGACGATTGCTTCCCTTAGGCAACAATCCAATGCTCGCAGGTGCACTAGACGTTGTTTTCTCCCACACGGGAGAGTTGTGCAGTTGGCTGTGAAAGCTATACCCTCTAGTTCCTCATCAAGGTCTAGCTCCAGCAGTGGTCTGGAATCTATAGATATCTAGAGCCTCTAGAAAGTCGAGTTGGATGTTCCGCTTGTACAGGTTACTTTGCGTTTACTCGCTTGGCTTTGGCATCCGGCATCAGGGGAAGATGCCCTCGTCTGAAGAGTGATTGGTCGAAGGTGGCGCGCAATTGCGCCAGTATGCTCACGTTTACCTAAAGAAATTTAGTGCCACCTGGGCACTTCACCCCAGTCCTGAAGCGGTGCTCAGGGCGAAATAGTGCCATCGCCCTCCCGGATACCGGTCAGCCGACCAGGTTCTCCAGGGTGCCCATGGGCTCGATGGTCACGGCCACCCGGTCACCCGGCTTCAGGTACTTCGGCGGCTTGAAGCCGATGCCGACGCCGGCGCAGGTGCCGGTGGCGATCAGGTCGCCGGGCTGCAGGGTCATGGCCTTCGACATGGTCTCGATCAGCGTCGGGATGTCGAAGATCAGGTCGGAGACCAGCGCGTCCTGGCGCGTCTCGCCGTTCACACGGGTCACCAGGCGCAGTTTGGTCACGTCGCCCACCTCGTCGGCGGTGACGATGGCCGGCCCCATCGGGCAGAAGGTGTCCAGGCTCTTGCCGAGGAACCACTGGCGGTGGCTGTGCTGCAGCGTGCGCGCGGTGACGTCGTTGATGATGGTGTAGCCGAACACGTGCTGGTACGCGTCGGCCTTGGCGATGCCGCGCCCGCCCTTGCCGATCACCACGGTCAGCTCGCCTTCGTAGTCGGTCGAGCCGGTGTAGTCGAGGCTGGCCAGGATCGTTTCGCCCTGCGCGATGATCGAGGTCGGCGCCTTGGTGAAGATGATGGGCAGCTCCGGGATGGCCTCCTTGGCCGAGGCGTCGAAGCCGCTGCCGTGGAACTCCCTGGCATGCTCGTGGTAGTTCTTGCCCACGCAGAACACGTTCTTCGCCGGGCGCGGCATGGGCGCCAGCAGCTTCACCGATGCCAGCGGGATGCGCCTGCCGGCGGCCAGCGCGGCCTGCGCGGTGGCGAGCGCCGCGGGGCCGGCGGCGATGAAGCCCTGCATGTCGCGCGGCAGGCCGGGGGCCGCGGCGGCGAGGTCGACGATCTCGTTCGATGCGCGCAGCAGCGCGCCGATGCGTTCGCCTGCAGAATCCTTGAAGGTCACCAGTTGCATGTTCGGTTCCGGTTTTGAAAGTCGATGGGAAGACGGCGGAAGGGCGGCAAACTAGCCGCCGGGCCTGCCGCTGTCAATCGCGGCGTCGATCTGTTCGCGCAGTGCGGCGCTGACCGGCACCTCGAACTCCAGGCCGCTGTCCAGCGCGATCACCAGCAGCGGCGCGCCGCCCGAAGGGTTGCGCACCACGCGCGTGCCGGCGGCGCGCACCACGTGCAGGTCGCGGCCCAGCGCCGGCAGGCCGGGATGGCGGTTCTCGATCAGGCAGGCGAGCAGCTTGTCGAGCACCTCGGCGCCGAAGGTGCAGGTCACCTGCCCCACGCCCTGCGGCGTGTTGAAGGCGATGCGCGTGGCGCGCTGCGCCACGTCGGGGCTGATGGAGTCGATGTCGGTCAGGCGCGGTGTGACGTAGGCGGTCATCGGTATTCCGTTCTAGCGGCCCGCGCCCAATGCGCGGATCTGTTCGGCGGCGTGCCGCAGCGGCACCAGCAGGCGCTTCCTGGCCTGCACCTCGTCCATCTTGCCCGAAATGGTGCTGACGTTCACGGCCGCCACCACCGCGCCGCCGGCATCGCGCACCGGCACCGCCAGGCCGCAGATCGCCTCGTCGAGCACGCCGTCCACCCAGGCATAGCCCTGCTCGCGCACCGCGCGCAGCTGGGTGCGCAGGCGGCGCGGACCGGGCGGCGCGGCGCGCTCGAGGTAGGTCTCGAGGGCTTCGTCGTCGAGATGGGCGAGCAGCACGCGGCCCAGCGAAACGGCGTGCGCGGGCAGCCGGCTGCCGACCGTCAGGCTCATGGCCAGGATGCGGCGCGAGGGCACGCGCAGCAGGTAGACGATCTCCTCGCCGTCGAGCACCGCCAGCGAACAGGATTCGCCGGTCTCGGCGCGCAGGTCCTCGAGCGCGACCTGGCCGTGCCGCCAGGCCGGCTGCGAACCGAGATAGGACAGACCCAGCTTCAACGCGCGCGGCGTGAGCGCATAGCGCGCGCCGTCGCCGCGGGCGTAGCCCAGGCCGCACAGCGTGAGCAGCACGCGGCGCACCACGCTGCGCGGCAGCGCGGTGGCCGCGGCGAGTTCGGCGATGGTGTGCGCCGCCGCGCCCTCGCCCATGGCCTCGATCACCGCCAGGCCGCGCGCGATGGCGCGCACATGGGTTTCGCTGTCGTGCCCGGCCTCGCCGTCTTCGGCCGCCGTCATTGCTGCCCTGCAATATGAAACCGCATTGACCCTCCGGGCCGGATATGTCCAAATGACCGTGCCGCGAACATTACCGTTCGCCTGGCGGTCACGCAAGCCGTGACGCAGGCGGGCACGCAGGTTCCGGCCCACCGCATTCGCACCACCTCACCGGGAACCCCCATGTCCGCACAGTTCGAGACCGATTTCTGGAAAGACGAGAAGCGCCGCAAGATCTGGGACGACATCGTCCCGGGCGAGCCGCGCAAGACCATCCCCTACCTGCTCACGCTGGAGGCGATCCACAAGTACTGCGAGTCGGTGGGCGACAGGCACCCGCTGTACTACGACGAGGCCTACGCCAAGGCCTCGCCCTACGGCGGACTGATCGCGCCGCCCTCGATCCACATCCTGCTGATGTTCTCCTGCACGCCGATCGACGACTGGATGCGCAGCCCCGGCACCATCAACGCCGGGCAGAGCTGGAGCTACAACATCCCGGCGCGCCCCGGCGACACCATCACGCTGCAGGCGCGCGCGCTCGACAAGTTCATGAAGAAGGACCGCCTGTTCGTCGTGCACGACAACGTGTTCTTCAACCAGCACGGCCAGGTGATCTGCTCCGGCCGCGGCCAGACCATCCGCCCGATGTGAGACCCGACATGAACCAGACCGCAAACGCACACACCACCGCCGCCTTCGAGGCGCTCAAGGAAGGCACCGAGGTGCCGGGCCAGCCCTTCGCCGTGACGCGCGAGACGATCCGCGCCTTCTGCGAGGGATCGCTGGACTTCAACCCGCTGCACCTGGACGACGACTACATGAAGGGCAGCTTCGGCAAGACCAGCTTCGGCGGCATCATCATGCACGGCATGAGCAACTTCGGCCTGCTGTCGCGCATGCTGACCGACTGGCTGTACCCGGTCGGCGGCGTGCACCGGCGCCTGGAGACGCGCTGGCTCGCGCCGGTGCGTCCCGGCGACACCATCACCCCCGGCGGGCGCGTGAAGTACAAGCGCAGCACCGAGAAGAGCCGCTGGGCGCTGGTCGACGTGGCCATCACCAACCAGCGCGGCGAGAAGATCGCGCAGGGCGAGGCGATGGTCGAGTTCCCACTGGAAACCGCGGGATCCACCCGCACCAAGGAGACAGCATGATGAAGATGAAACCCCGCGGCCTCGCCGCCCTGGCCGCCGTGGCCACCCTCGCCGCCGCGGCCGGTTTCGCAGCCGCGCCCGCGCACGCGCAGGGCTACCCGTCCAAGCCGGTGCGCATCGTCGTGCCCTTCCCGCCCGGCGGCACCACCGACATCCTGGCGCGCGACCTGGCCAACCAGCTGGGCCAGCGCTGGAAGCAATCGGTGCTGGTGGAGAACAAGGCCGGCGCCGGCGGCACCATCGGCACGGCCGAAGTCGCCAAGGCCGCGGCCGACGGCTACACGCTGCTGGTCACCGCCACGCACCAGGTGATCAACCCCAGCCTGATGAAGAAGCTGCCCTACGATGCGCGCCGCGACTTCACGCCGATCGCGCTGGTCGGCGCGGTACCCAACGTGCTGGTCGTGCATCCGAGCCTGAACGTGAAGAGCGTGCAGGAGTTCGTCGCGCTGGCGAAATCGCAGCCCGGCAAGCTGAGCTTCGGCTCCACCGGCATCGGCGGCTCCAACCACCTGTCGGGCGAGCTGTTCAAGGCCATGACCGGCATCGACATGACGCACATCCCGTACAAGGGCGCGGCCCCGGCCATGAACGACCTGCTCGGCGGCCAGATCCCGGTGATGTTCGACTCGGTGCCCACCGTGATCCAGCACGTGAAGAGCGGCAAGCTGCGCGCCCTGGGCGTGACCAGCATGACGCGCTCGGCCTCGCTGCCCGAGGTGCCGACCATCGACGAGTCCGGCGTGAAGGGCTTCGAGGCCACCGCCTGGTTCGGCATGTACGCGCCCGGCGGCCTGCCGGCCGAGGTCACCGCGCGCCTGTCGGCCGACCTGCAGGCGGTGCTCAAGTCCGATGCAGTGCGCGAGAGCTTCGCCAAGTACGGCGTCGAACCCGGCACGCCGCCGCAGGCGCAGTTCGCCGCCTTCTACGCCGCCGAACTCGACAAGTGGGCGCGCGTGATCGAGCGCGCCGGCGTGAAGCAGGAGTAAGGCCCGCTGCGAATAAGGACGGGGTCTTACACCCCGTTACAGACTGTCGCAGCCCTGGCCGGCCGGGCGTGCGTTACTTGTGGCGCAGTCATCAACGACAACCACAAGGAGGCTCCATCATGAACGCACGCAAGCTCACCCTCGGCGCCCTGGCCGGCGCCGTCCTGCTCGCCGCGGCGCCGGCCTGGGCCGGCGACCGCAACGACCGGTACGATCGCCACGACCGCCGCGACCACGGCCGCCACGATGCTCGCCAGCATGCCCACGAACGCCACCGCTACGTGCCGCCGCGCCACTACCCGCACCACTACTACCGGCCGGCACCGCAGGCGTACTACTACTACGCGCCGCCGCGCGCGGTGATCGTGCCGCGGCCGCTGGTGTTCGAGTTCGGGCTGGGCAACGGCACCATCTACTACTCGCCGTACTGAGCTCGCCGTACCGGGCGAAGCAGCGCCTCCGGGCGGCCCGGGCGCTTGACCCAGGTCAAGCCGCCCGCGCCGCCCGAGGCTATGCTGGCGGACCGCCGAAAGCAGGAAAGAAGGGAATCATGTCCGAAGTGCAATGGCAGGACCGCCACCTCCTGGGCCTGGAGCCCATGGACACCACACACCGCGAGTTCGTCGCCCTGCTCGAGGCGGCCGCCGCCGCCGACGCGGCCGGCATGTCCGCCGCGCTCGCGGCGCTGGCCGAGCACACCGAGGAACATTTCGAGATGGAGCGGCGCTGGATGGAGGACACCGGCTTCCCGCCGCAGCACTGCCACAAGGGCGAACACGAGAACGTGCTGATGATCGTGCGCGAGGTGCGCGCGCGCGTGGCCGGGGGCGAGAGCGAACTGGGCCGCCAGCTGGCCATCGCGCTGGCCGAATGGTTCGACGGCCACGCCGCGACCATGGACGCCATGCTCGCGGCCTGGATGCTGGAGCGCGGCCATGAAAAAGCCTGCGCGGCCGAGCCGGCGCAGGCCTGAGATCCGTTGCCGGCGGTCCGGCAACGAGCCTGGAACGCGACGCGCGGGCTCAGCCCAGTTGCAGGTCTTCGGCGATGGGGCGCGCCGGCGCGTGAAACTGCACCGGACCGTCCGGCAGCAGGTGCAGGAACTGCTTGATGAACGGGTCGTCCGAGGCCAGCAGTTCCTGCGGCGTGCCCTCGCCGGCCACCACCCCGTTCTCGATCACGTAGATGTAATCGACCAGCTTGAGCGACTCGGAGACGTCGTAGGTGACGATGATGGAGGTCGAGCCGATCACGTCGTTCAGCCGGCGGATCAGCATGGCGATCACGTTCAGCGAGATCGGATCCAGTCCGGCGAAGGGCTCGTCGTACATGGCCATCGCCGGCTCGAGCGAGATGGCGCGCGCCAGCGCCACGCGCCGGTTCATGCCGCCCGAGAGGTCGGCCGGCATCAGCCGGCTGGCGCCGCGCAAGCCCACCGCGTGCAGCTTCATCAGCACCAGGGCGCGGATCATCTCCTCGTCGAGGTCGGTGTGCTCGCGCAGCGGGAAGGCGATGTTCTCGAACACCGAGAGGTCGCTGAACAGGCCGCTGACCTGGAACATCATGCCCAGACGCCGGCGCAGCGCGTACAGCGCGGCGGTGTCGATCTCGTGCACCACCTGGCCGTCCACCCGAATGGTGCCGCTGGCCGGCTTGAGCTGCCCGCCGATCAGCTTGAGCAGCGTGGACTTGCCGCTGCCGCTGGAACCGAGGATGGCTACCACCTTGCCGCGCGGCACCTTGAGCGAGAGGCCGCGGAAGATCGGCTTGTCGCCATAGGCGAAATGCAGGTCGGTGATCTCGACCAGGGCCTCGCCCGCGTCCGCTTCCGGTCCGGCCCGCTCGTTGCTTGAGTTCATGCGGCGCATTTTATCCTCTCCCCAACCCCCGTGCGGAATGCCAGAATGGCGGCCCGCAGGAGCCTTCCCATGACCACAGTCACCGCACGCATCCCCGCCACCCTGATCCCCGGCGACGGCATCGGCACGGAAATCGTCGCCGCCGTGGTCGAGATCCTCGACGCCCTGGGCGCGCCCTTCGACTGGGACCGCCAGGAAGGCGGCATGGCGGCGATCAAGGCGCACGGCGACCCGCTGCCGCCCGCCCTGCTGGAGAGCATCCGGCGCACGCGCCTGGCGCTCAAGGGTCCGCTGGCCACCCCGGTGGGCGGGGGCTTCCGCTCGGTCAACGTGCGCCTGCGCGAGGAGTTCGGCCTGTACGCCAACCTGCGCCCGGCGCGCACCATGGTGCCCGGCGGGCGCTACGAGGACATCGACATCGTGCTGGTGCGCGAGAACATCGAGGGCCTGTACGTGGCCTGGGAGCACTACATCGCCATCGGCGACGATCCGCACGCGGTGGCCATCTCCTCGGGCATCAACACGCGCGCCGAATGCAGGCGCATCGCCGAGTTCGCCTTCGACTATGCCGTCCGGCACGGCCGGAAGAAGGTCACCATCGTGCACAAGGCCAACGTGCTGAAGGCGCTGACCGGCGTGTTCCTCGAGACCGCGCGCGAGGTCGGCAGGCGCTATGAAGGCAGGGTGGCCTTCGACGACCGCATCGTCGACGCCTGCGCCATGCAGCTGGTGCTCGACCCCTGGCAGTTCGACGTCATCGTCACCACCAACCTGTTCGGCGACATCCTGTCCGACGAGATCGCCGGCCTGGTCGGCGGCCTGGGCATGGCGCCGGGCGCCAACATCGGCGAGCGCGCGGCGATCTTCGAAGCCGTGCACGGCTCGGCGCCGGACATCGCCGGCAAGGGCGTGGCCAATCCGCTGGCCCTGCTGCTGGCCGCCGGGCTGATGCTAGACCACGTCGAGCGCGGCGAGCTCGCGCAGCGCCTGCGCGCGGCGATCGACGCCACGCTGCGCGAAGACAAGGTGCGCACGCGCGACCTCGGCGGCAGCGCCGGCACCGCGGAGTTCGCCAGAGCGGTGGTGCGCCGGCTGGGCTGAGCGCCGCCGCCGCGGCGCGGCGCACCGGTCCGCAGAGGGCCGGCGCGTAGAATGGTCGCATGAGCCCCACCCTGCAGCCCTCGACGCACCCTTACGCCGAACTCACCCCTGACCGCGTGCTCGACGCGGTCGAAAGCCTGGGCCTGCGCACCGACGGCCGGCTGATGGCCCTCAACAGCTTCGAGAACCGCGTCTACCAGGTCGGCATGGACGAAGGCCCGCCGCTGATCGCCAAGTTCTACCGCCCTAACCGCTGGAGCGAGGCGCAGATCCTCGAGGAGCACGCCTACACGGAGGAACTCGCCGCGCGCGAGATACCGGTGGTGCCGCCGCTGCACATCGCCGGCGGCACGCTGGCGCACGCCTCGGGTTTCCGCTTCTCGCTGTTCGCGCGCCGCGGCGGGCGCGCGCCCGAGCTCGACCGCCCGGAGACGCTGGAGTGGATCGGCCGCTTCATGGGACGCATCCATGCGGTGGGCGCGATCCGGCCCTTCGCGGCGCGACCCGCGCTGGACATCGACACCTTCGGCCGCGAGCCGCGCGCCTTCCTGCTAGAGCAGGGCTTCGTGCCGCCCGAGCTGCGCGACACCTGGCTGTCGGTGGTCGACCAGGCGCTCGAAGCGGTAGCGCACTGCTGGCAGCGCGCCGGCCAGGTGCGCTGCATACGCCTGCACGGCGACTGCCATGCCGGCAACGTGCTGTGGACCGAGCGCGGCGGCAACAGCGAAGACCCCGGCGGCCCGCACTTCGTCGACTTCGACGACGCGCGCAACGGCCCCGCGGTGCAGGACCTGTGGATGCTGCTGTCGGGCGACGCCGAGGCGATGAAGGCGCAGCTGCGCCACGTGCTCGCCGGCTACGAGGATTTCTTCGAATTCGACGACCGCGAACTGCAGCTGGTCGAGGCGCTGCGCACGCTGCGCCTGATCCACTACGCGGCGTGGATCGCGCGGCGCTGGGACGACCCGGCGTTTCCGGCCGCCTTTCCGTGGTTCGGCGGCCCGCGCTACTGGCAGGACCGCATCCTGGAACTGCGCGAGCAGATCGCGCTGATGCAGGAATCGCCGCTGGGCGCCGCGTGACGGCGCCCAACGGCGGCCGCCCTGCGACCCAGGCCAGGTCGTAGCGGTCGAGGTTCATCACCTTCGCCCAGGCGGCGACGAAGTCATCGACGAACTTGCGCTGCGCGTCGCCGCTGGCATAGACCTCGGCCAGGGCGCGCAGCTGCGAATTCGAACCGAACACCAGGTCGACCACGGTTCCGGTCCACTTCACCGCGCCTGACTTGCGGTCGCAGCCCTCCAGCACGCCTTCGGTGGCCGACTTGCGCCACCTGGTGTTCATGTCGAGCAGGTTGACGAAGAAGTCGTTGCTCAGCGTTTCCGGCCGCCGGGTGAATACGCCGTGCCTGGCCTGTCCGGCGTTGGCGTTCAGCACGCGCAGGCCGCCGATCAGCACCGTCATCTCCGGGGCGCTCAGGCGCAGCAGCTGCGCCTTGTCCACCAGCAGCCCGGCCGCCGCGGCCTCGAGGCCCTTGCGGGCGTAGTTGCGGAAGCCGTCCGCGGCCGGCTCGAGAACGGCGAACGACTCCACGTCGGTCTGCGCCTGCGTGGCGTCGGTGCGTCCCGGCGCGAACGGCACCGTCACGTCCGACCCGGCCTTCTTCGCCGCCGCTTCGACCGCGGCGCAGCCGCCCAGCACGATCAGGTCGGCCAGCGAGACTTTCTTGCCGCCGGACAGCGTGGCGTTGAACGCCTTGCGCACCGCTTCGAGCTTGTCCAGCACCTTGGCCAGCTCGGCCGGCTGGTTGACCTCCCAGTCCTTCTGCGGCGCCAGGCGGATGCGCGCGCCGTTGGCGCCGCCGCGCTTGTCGCTGCCGCGGAAGGTGGAGGCCGAGGCCCAGGCGGTGGTGACCAGCTGCGCGATCGACAGGCCGCAGTCGAGCAGCCTGCCTTTGAGCGCGACGATGTCCTGCGCCTCGATCAGCTTGTGGTCCACGGCGGGGACCGGGTCCTGCCAGATCAGCGCTTCACCAGGGACCAACGGGCCCAGGTAGCGCGCCAGCGGCCCCATGTCGCGGTGCGTGAGCTTGAACCAGGCGCGCGCGAAGGCGTCGGCGAACTGGTCCGGGTTCTCGAGGAAGCGGCGCGAGATCTTCTCGTAGGCCGGGTCGGCGCGCAGCGCGATGTCGGTGGTCAGCATGGCCGGCGCGTGGTGTTTGGCGGGGTCGTGCGCGTCCGGCACGGTGCCGGCGCCCATGTCGTGTTTGGGCTTCCACTGGTGCGCGCCGGCCGGGCTCTTGGTCAGTTCCCATTCGTAGCCGAACAGGTTCCAGAAGAAGTTGTTGCTCCACTTCGTCGGCGTCGTGGTCCAGGTGACTTCCAGGCCGCTGGTGATGGTGTCGCCGCCGGCGCCGGAGCCGAAGCTGTTCTTCCAGCCCAGGCCCTGCTCGGCGATGTCGGAGCCTTCCGGCTCCTTGCCCACATGCGCCGTGTCGCCCGCGCCGTGGGTCTTGCCGAAGGTGTGGCCGCCGGCGATCAGCGCGACGGTCTCTTCGTCGTTCATCGCCATGCGGGCGAAGGTCTCGCGGATGTCGCGCGCCGCCGCCAGCGGGTCGGGATTGCCGTTCGGGCCTTCCGGGTTGACGTAGATGAGGCCCATCTGCACGGCGGCCAGCGGGTTCTCGAGGTCGCGCTCGCCGGTGTAGCGCTGGTCGTCGAGCCACTTCTTCTCGGCGCCCCAGTAGACCTCCTGCTCGGGCTCCCAGATGTCCTCGCGGCCGCCGGCGAAGCCGAAGGTCTTGAAGCCCATCGATTCCAGCGCGACGTTGCCGGCCAGGATCATCAGGTCGGCCCAGGAGATGCTGCGGCCGTACTTCTGCTTGATCGGCCAGAGCAGGCGGCGCGCCTTGTCGAGGTTGACGTTGTCCGGCCAGCTGTTGAGCGGGGCGAAGCGCTGCTGGCCGCGGCCCGCGCCGCCGCGGCCGTCGCCGATGCGGTAGGTGCCGGCGCTGTGCCAGGCCATGCGGATGAACAGCGGGCCGTAGTGGCCGAAGTCGGCCGGCCACCAGTCCTGCGAATCGGTCATCAGGGCATGCAGGTCCTTGATCACGGCCTGCAGGTCCAGGCTCCTGAACTCAGCGGCGTAATCGAAGGCCTCGCCCATCGGGTCCGGACGGGCCGAATGCTGGCGGGGGCTGGTCGGCCTGGCCTGGCCGGGCCGCCGGCCTTCCGGGCCCCCCGGCCACCGCCCGCCCGCGTCGTCGCCGCCGGGAAAGGGCGCTTTTTGCCTGCGGTCATGATGTCCTCCCTGGACTTGACGGCAACTTCGGGCGGCTGCTCGGTCGCCAGTGGGCGCCGCCCGGCACGCGGGCAATTGATATCTTCCTAGGGGGCGATAGCCCCCCCCCCCCCCCCCCTCACCCCCCCCCCCGGCGGCGCGCGCCGGGCGCACCGCCAGGCCTTCCAGGGCCGGATCGGCGGCGCGGTAGCGGCGCATCACAGCGGATCGTGGCCCGGCACCACCCCGTCGGGATGGTCGGCCAGTTCGCGCAGGCGCCGCCAGCCCTCGGCCATCGCGCCCAGGTCGTGAACGATGGGAAACGGGCGCGCCTCGTCCATGTTGGCGTAGAAGTGCGCGGCGTCCGAGGCCAGCACGATCCGGCCGATGCGCGTGTTCACGCGCACGCACTGCAGTCCCAGGGTATGCCCGCCGATGCGGTGCACCGACAGCCCGGGGGCGAGCACGGCATCGCCGTCGTGGAACACCACGCGGCCCCGGTAGACCTCGCGCACCATGCCGACCACCTCCTCGACCTCGTAGGCGTGGTTGAACAGCCGCCGCCCCATGTGCCGTCCGGTCGCGTAGCGCATTTCCTCGTCCTGCAGGTGGAAGCGGGCGGCCGGGAAGAAATCGAAGCCGCCGACGTGGTCGTAGTGCAGGTGGGTGATGATCACGTCGGAGACCTCCGCGGCGCGCACCCCCAGGCGGGCCAGGCCCTCGACCGGCGGGGTCAGGTAGCTGCGCCCGCGGCGCGCCGCGGCTTGCGCGCCGAAACCGGTGTCGACCACCCAGGTGCGCTGCGACGAGCGCAGCAGCCAGACGAAGTAGTCGAGGTTGCCGCCGGCCTCGTGCGGATCGCCGCCGATGAACTTCTCGGCCGCGCTGCGCGCCAGCGTGGCGTAGCGGATGGCATGGACCTCGTAGATCTCTTCCGCCTGCATGCGCGTTTCTCCGGGTGCGGTCGGTCCGGGCGATTCTAGCCGCGTTTCGCTGCACGACGCGCCGCCGCACCCCGCCTGCAGTACGATGCGCGGCATGAAATTCGGCGTATTCGACCACCTGGACGCGAGCGGGGAACCGCTGGGCGCGTTCTACGAGAACCGGCTCAAGCTCATCGAGGCCTACGAGCGCGCCGGCATCCACTGCTACCACACGGCCGAGCACCATGCCACGCCGCTGGGCATGTCGCCCTCGCCCTCGGTGTTCCATTCGGCGGTGGCGCAGCGTACGAAGACCATGCTGTTCGGGCCGCTGGTGTACACGCTGGCGCTGTACCACCCGCTGCGCCTGGCCGAAGAGATCTGCATGCTCGACCACATGAGCGGCGGGCGCTTCCAGCTCGGCGTGGGCCGCGGCATCTCGCCCTACGAGCTCGGCTACTACGGCGCCGACCCGGCCGAGGCCGGGCCGCGCTACGTCGAGGCCTATCAGGTGATCATGCAGGCCTTCGGCGCGCAGACGCTGACGCACAGCGGCCGCTTCTTCGATTTCCGCGACGTGCCCGTCATGATGCACCCGCTACAGCGTCCGCACCCGCCGCTCTGGTACGGGGTGGGCAATGCCGATGGCGTGGTGTGGTGCGTGCAGAACCGCGTCAACGCGGTGGTCAACGGGCCGCTGGCGCGCGTGCGCGAGATCACCGACCGCTACCGTGCCGAATGGGCGCAGGCCGGGCATGCCGCACACGACATGCCGCTGATGGGCACCTCTCGGCACCTGGTGATCGCCGAGACCGACGGCCGGGCCGTGGACATCGCGCGCCGCGCCTATGCGCGCTGGTGGGCCAGCTTCATGTACCTGTGGAAGAAGCACGGCACGCAGCCGCAGTTCGCCGCATTCCCCGAGGATTTCGACGTGGTGCACAAGGCCGGCCTGGTGATCGCCGGCTCGCCGGCCACCGTGCGCGACGCGCTCGCCGCGCAGATCGCGCAGAGCGGCGTGAACTACCTGCTGGCGCGCTTCGCCTTCGGCGACCTGCGGCTCGACGAGTCGCTGCGCTCGCTCGAACTGTTCGCGCGCGAGGTCATGCCCGCGCTGCAAACACCGGAACCCGCCGCCGCCTGAACCCGCCCGAGACGAGACCATGACCATGATCCCCGCAGCGCAAAGCATCACCCTGCCGCACGGCAGGCTCACCTACCGCCAGGCCGGCAGACCCGGCGCGCCGGCGCTGGTGCTGCTGCACGGCATCGGCTCGACCTCGCCGCGCTGGGAGCATCAGTTCGCGGGGCTGTCGAACGATTTCCATGTGATCGCCTGGAATGCGCCAGGCTACCGCGACAGCGACCCGCTGCCGGGCGCCGCGCCGCGCGTCGAGGATTACGCGCACGCGCTGGCCGGGCTGCTCGACGCACTGGGCGTGCGCGAAGCCTGGTTGGTGTCCAACTCCTGGGGCACGCTGATCGCGCTGTCCTTCGCGCGCGAGTACCCGCAGCGCGTGCTCGGCCTGGTGCTGGGCGGGCCGACGGCGGGCTACGGCCACCTGCCGGCCGGGGAACAGAAGACCCTGGCCGACAAGCGCGCCGCGCGCATCGCCTCGGCCGGACCGGTGCGCATGATCGAGGAAGACTCGCCCAACCTGGTGTCGCCGCAGGCCGGCGCAGAACTGCTGGCCAGGCTGCGCCAGGGCGGCGACGAACTCACGGTCGAGGGCTACGCGCAGGCCGCGCGCATGCTGTACGCGACCGAGGGCCTGGTGCTGGTGGCGCAGCTCGAACAGCCGATCCTGATCCTCTCCGGCGAGCAGGACCGCATCACGCCGCCGCCGGCCAACGCGCACCGCCTGCTGGCTGCGGCCAGGCACGGCGAGATCGAGATGCTGCCCGGTGTGGGCCACCTGCCCCACCTGGAAGTTCCGGAACGCTTCAACGCCGCAGTGCGCGGCTTCATCAAGAAGAACACCAGACCGGAGACAACATGAATCGCACCTTCCTCGCCTTGCTGGGCGCGCTGGCGCTGGCCGCTTCGGGCGGTGCCCTGGCGCAGGCCTGGCCGAACAAGCCGGTCAAGTTCATCATGCCCAGCGCGCCCGGCAGCAGCCCCGACCGCTACACGCGCCTGCTGGCCGAAAAGCTCACGCACAAGTGGGGCGTGCCGGTGGTGGTGGAGAACCGGCCCGGCGCCACGGCCATGATCGGCACCGACTTCGTCGCCAAGCAGCCGGCCGACGGCTACACCTTCCTGTCGACCTTCACCTCGTTCACGCAGGCCCCGGTGCTGTTCCCCAACTGCCCCGACGATCCGGAGAAGGACTTCGCGCCGGTCACCCAGGCGATGACCGCCGAGGTGATCATGGCGGTGCGCAGCGACTCGCCCTACAAGACCTACGCGGACCTGATCGCCGCCGCGCGCCGCGACAAGCTCAGCTACGGCTCGTTCGGCAACGGCTCCTCGTTCCACATCTACGGCGAAACGGTCAAGCGCGCCACCGGCATCGACATGACCCACGTGGCCTACAAGGGCGAGGCGCTGATCCTGAACGACCTGCTCGGCGGTCAGATCACGGCCAGCTTCAATTCGATCGGCACGGCGCTGCCGCACATCAAGGCCGGCAAGATCCGCCCGCTGGCGCTGGTCGGCAGCGCGCGCTCGCGCACCCTGCCCGAAGTGCCGACCTTCCCGGAACTGGGCGTGGCGCGCCTGAACGGCGGCGCCTGGTTCGGCTTCTTCGCGCGCTCCGGCACGCCCAAGGCCATCGTCGACAAGGTGTCGGCCGACATCAACGGCTTCCTGAACGAGCCGGAGATGCAGAAGTGGCTGCGCGACCAGGGCCTGGAGCCCACCGGCATGACGCCCGAGCAGTTCACCGCCTTCATCCGCGCCGACCTGGCCAAGTGGCGGCAGCTGATCCCCGAGGTCGGCATCAAGGCCGAGTAGAAAAACAAAGGGCCGCGCCCCCTGCGGGACCGCGGCCCTTTCCCCGGCATCGCGCGCCGCGGTCTACTGCGGCTGTATGCCCATCTCCCTGGTCATCGTCGTCCAGCGGCCGATGTCCTCGCGCATCATGGTCTCGAAGGCCTTGGCCGAACCGCCCACGGTGATCAGGCCGGCCTTCATCAGCCGCTCCTTCACGTCGGCCATCGCCAGGGCCTTGCGGCTGTCGGCATTCAGGCGCTCGACGACCTCGGGCGGCAGGCCGCGCGGACCGACGATGCCCAGCCACTGACCGGTGTCGAAGCCCTTGAAGCCCGACTCATGCAGGGTCGGGATGTCGGGCAGCGCCGGGAAGCGGTCCTTGCTGGTGAACGCCAGGATCTTGATGCGGCCGGCGTTGTGGTGCGGGATCAGCGGCGTCGAGCCGATCACCCCGACCAGCACCTGCCCGGCGACCAGGTCCTGCACCGCCGGCGCGCCGCCCTTGTAGGGCACGTGCTGCATGTCGATGCCGGCCAGCTTCTTGAACATCTCGCCCGACAGGTGCTGGCCCGAGCCGGTGCCTGAATGCGAGAACGAATACTTGCCCGGACTGGCCTTGGCCAGCGCGATGAACTCCTGCAGGTTCTTCGCCGGCACCGAGCTGTGCACGGCGATCGCCAGCGGCTGCGTGGTGGCCTGGATGACGGGCGTGAAGTCGCGCAGGAAATCGTAGGTGACCGCCTTCATCACCAGGTGCGCGGTGCTGACCGGATCGGCGGCGAACAGCAGGGTGTAGCCGTCCGGGGCGGCGCGCGCCACCTCGGTGGTGCCGATCACGCCCGAAGCGCCGGCGCGGTTGTCGACCACCACCTGCTGGCCCAGCGAGGCGCTGAGCTTCTCGGCCATCACGCGCGCGGCGACGTCGGTGGCCCCGCCCGGCGCGAACGGCACGACGAAACGCACGGACTTCGCGGGCCAGGCTTGCGCGGCGGCCTGGGTCGCAATACCCGCGACCGCGATTGCCAGCAGCAGCTTGTTGCGCAGATTCTTCATCGTTGTCTCCTCCTCATTGAAAGTCGGCGGCGAATCCCGGCGCGGGCGTGAAGCCCAGATCGCCGCGCCGGATCACCGCTTCGCGCCCGCCGTTGGCGGCGAGCAGTTCGGCCTGACGGGCCTTCGCCCGGCGGTCCACTTCTTCGGGGTCGCACAGCGTCTGCAGCCTGGCGCGGCACTCGGCCAGCAGCGCGGCGTGCGCCGGGTCGCCGGCCAGGTCGCGGGTCTCGTCCGGATCGGCCTCCAGGTCGAACAGCTGCGGCACGTACTGCGCGTAATGCACGTACTTGTACTTGCCGTGGCGGATCATGAACGCGCCGGTGGTCGAGCCCATGCCGTGGTACTCCGAGAGCACCGTGCGCTCGGGCTGCGCGCCGGCGGCCAGTTCGAGCAGCGACACGCCGGGATGCCCGTCGCGCACCGAGGCGAAGGGCACGCCGGCGGTCTCGACGATGGTGGGGAAGGCGTCGACGTGGCTGACCGGCGTGGCGATGCGCGCGCCGGCGGGCACGCCGGGGCCGGCGAGGATCATCGGCACGCGGGCGATCTCGTCGTACATGGTGGATTTGCCCCACAGCCCGCGCGCGCCCAGGTTGTCGCCGTGGTCGCTGGTGTACATCACGCGCGTGTTCGAGGACAGGCCGGCCTCCTCGAGCGCGCGCAGCACCTTGCCGACGTTCTCGTCCAGGTAGCTGACCAGGCCGAGGTAGCCGCACAGCGCGCGCTTGACGTCGGCTTCGGACTCGAAATGGTCGTCGTAGCAGAAGCTGTTGCGGTAGTCCTCGAGGTAGGGATGCGCCGGGCGCTGCTCGCGCGCGTACAGCAGCGGCATCGGCAGTTCGCGGTTCCAGTAGCGGTAGTAGTGCTCGGGCGGCGCGGTCAGCGGAAAGTGCGGCGCCACGAAGGACACGAACAGCACCCAGGGCTTGCCCTCGTTCTTCACGCCCTGCTCGCGCAGCCAGACCTGCGCGCGCGAGCAGATCTCCTTGTCGTAGAAGGTATAGGGCGACTCGCCGGGGCCGGCCATCGCCGCCATCTTCTTCGCGCCGCCGCGCCGCGGCATGTCATCGCGCACCAGGCCCATCAGGTCGCCCTTGCCGTCGATGATGTGCATGGGGATCTGCTCTTCGCTGAAGCCGTGGTCCTCGCCGGGCAGGCGGAAATGCAGCTTGCCGATCGAGACCACGCGATGCCCGCGCTCGCGCAGCACGTGGTGCCACGAGGGTATCGAGCCGTCGTAGGCGTCGGCGTTGTCCCAGAAGCCGATCTGGTGGATGTACTTGCCGGCCGCGAAGCCGGCGCGCGCCGGGATGCACACCGGGCTGGTGGTGTAGGCCGAGGTGAAGCTGGTGCCGCGCGCCGCGAGCTTGTCGAGGTTGGGCGTGTCGACGACGGGATGGCCGGCGTAGCCGGCGATCTTCGGGTTATGCTCGTCCGACATGATGACGAGGAAGTTCGGTGCGCTCACTGGGGTTCCTTGTGCGTTTGGGCCTGACTGCTGCATTACTATATAGTTTCAGAGACCATGACTCAAGCTGCAACGCAACATGCCCCGGCCGCCGCGCTGGCCGAACTGCCGGTGCGGCTGGAGCGCTGCGGCCGCCCCGGCGTGCCCAAGTACCTCGTGCTGCGCGACGCCGTGGTGCAGGCGGTGACTGCCGGCGACTGGCCGGCCGGCATGCGCCTGCCCAACGAGGCCGAGCTGGCGGCGCGGCTGCCGCTCAGCCTGGGCACCATCCAGCGCGCGCTGCGCCTGCTGGTCGAGGACGGGGTGATCGTGCGCCGCCAGGGCCAGGGCAGCTTCGTCGCCGAACGCGGCGTGGGGCGCATGCACGCGCCCCTGCACTGCCGCTTCCTCGACGACGCCGGCGGCTACCTGCCGGTGTATCCGGAGGTCACCGACCGCTACGCCGTCGATGCGCCGGGACCGTGGAGCGCGCACCTGGGCGCGCCCGGGCTGGTGTGCATCGAACGCCGGCTGCGCATCGCCGACGAGTTCAGCGTGTTCAGCCGCTTCTATGCCGACCCGCGGCGCATGCCGGCGTTCGCCACCCTGCCGGCGCGCAAGCTGTCCGGCGAGAACTTCAAGGACATCATCTGGCGCGAGAGCGCGCAGCCGATCGGCCGCATCTCGCAGTGCCTGTCCACGCTCAAGCTGCCGCTGGCCGTGTGCCGCGTGCTGGGGGTGCGCGCCGGATGCATCGGCCAGCTGCTCGAGGTGTGCGCCTTCGTCGGCCGCGACAGCCCGATCTATTACCAAGAGCTGTACATCCCGCCCAACGCGCGCCGCATGCATCTGGCCGGCGACGGGCGCGACCCGGGACTCGGCGCCTAGGCGCCCGGAGGTTCAGCCCGCGCGCTTGGGCAGGCTCAGCACGATGATGGCGCCGATCACCACCAGCGCGCCGACCACCTGCAGCGGCGCGATGCTCTGGCCGAGCAGCAGCCAGGCGAGGATCAGCGCGGCGATCGGCTCGAAATTCAGCGCCGCGGTGTTGCTGGCCGCGCCGGAGCGCGGCAGCAGGACGAACATCAGCGTGAAGCCCGCCGTGTAGAGCAGGGTCAGCGCGGCCAGCGCCGCCCAGCCGATGGCGTCGACCGGCAGCGCGAAGCTGCCGGTGCCGGCGCCCTTGGCGATCATCACCACCGCCACCACCGACATGGTGGTCAGCGTGCGCAGCCTGCCGTCCATGCCGCCCAGCCAGCGGTTGGTGAGGAACATGCCGGCGGCCATCGAGAAGGCCGCGCCGATGGCCCACAGCACGCCCACGCCGATCTGCGTCCAGCGCCCGGCGAAATCGAAGCCGCGCCCGGTGGTCAGGCCGGCCACGTCCAGCGCCATCGCCAGGCCCAGCAGGGCCACCGGCATGACCAGGAAGGCGCGCAGGCCTGGACGCTCGGTACCCGTCGCCCAGGCCAGCAGCACCAGGATCAGCGGGAAGATGTTGAACATCAGCAGCGCCAGCGCCACCGGGATGGCGGCGATCGCCGAATACAGGCAGTAGCTCTGCAGCGCGAAGCACAGGCCGACCACCAGCGCCTTGCCGCGCAGGGCCTGCGGCAGGCCGATGCGCACGCCGGTGGCCAGCAGCATCAGCATGGTGAAGAAGGCCGCACCGCCCGAGCGCACCGCCACCGCGGTGGTCACGTTGGCGCCGTGCTCGAAGGCGATGCGCGCCGCCACGTGGTTGCAGGCGAGGATCGCCGAAACCAGCATGAAGGCCGGGATGATGACGCTGCGCGGCAGCGGGACGACGGGGGAATTCAAGACGGACTTATATAGGTTCTGATATTCGAACTGACAGGAAACCCGCTCCTGGAGCCATTCTTGCGAAACAAAAGTTTCAGATTCGCAGAAACCGGGAACCCCGGCCCGGCGCCGATCTAGAATCATCTCACGAACCAACCCACAGGAGGATGCACATGGCGGAACTGGTCGACTACCGCGTCATCGAAGGCGTGGCCGAGATCACGATGAACCGCGGCCCGGTCAACGCGATCAACCACCAGCTGGCGCGCGAGGTGGTGGACGCCTACGTGCGTGCGCGGCACGACGACACGGCGCGCGCGGTGATCATCACCAGCGGCCTGCCGACCGTGTTCTCGGCCGGGCTGGACCTCAAGCTCGCGCTGGAATTCGACGGCCAGGCGCTGCGCGGCTTCATCGAGGTCTTCTACTACGAGATGCACGAGGCGCTGTACCGCCTGGGCAAGCCGGTGATCGCCGCGGTCAACGGCCACGCGCGCGCCGCGGGCGTGACCTGGGCGGTGTCCACCGACATGATCATCGCCGCCGAGGAAGCCGAGATGGGCTACCCCGAGATCGACGTCGGCCTGCTGCCGGCCATGCACCTGGTGCACCTGCCGCTGCAGGCCGGCCGGCACCGCGCGGCCAAGCTGCTGTTCACCGGCGACATCGTGCCGGCGGCCGAGATGCACCGCCTGGGCGTGGTCAACGAGGTCTGCCCGCGCGCCGAGGTGATGCCGCGCGCGCGCGAACTGGCGCGCCGCCTGGCGAAGAAATCGCCGATCGCCATGAAGCTGCTGCGCGACGCCTTCATGCGTGCCAACGACCTCGATTACCGCCGCTCGATGGAGAGCGTGGTCGAGACCATGTGCCAGCTGAAGGATTCGGCCGATTCGCGCGAGATGCTGCGCGCCTTCGCCGAGAAGCGCGCGGCGCGGCTCGAGGGACGCTGACCGCGGCGGTCCGCAAAAGAAAAGGGCGGGCCCGCGGGCCCGCCCCTTTTTCCCGCGCGCGAACTCAGTCGGCGCGGATGTTGTTGTCGCGCACCACCTTGCCCCAGCGCGCGATCTCGCCGTCGTTCCACTTCTGCAGCGTCTCGGGCGGGCCGCCGACCACGTCCATGCCCTGCCCTCGGTCAGCTGCTTGCGCGTCGCCGGATCCTTGAGCACCTTGTCCATCTCGGCGTTGAGCTTGTCGATGATCGGCCTGGGCGTGCCGGCCGGGGCGAATACGCCCCACCAGGCCAGCGCCGAGAAGCCCGGGAAGCCCTGCTCGGCCAGCGTCGGCACTTCGGGCATGGCCGGCCAGCGCTTGTCGCCGGTCACCGCCACCGCGCGCAGCTTGCCGCCGCGCGTGTGCGGGGAGATCACCGCCACCGAGCCGACCGCGAGGTCGATCTGCCCGCCCAGCGCATCGGCGGTCATCGGCCCGCCGCCCTTGTAGGGCGCGTGCACGATCTTGAAGCCGCCCGCCTGCTGCACCAGGGTCATGGTCAGGTGTCCCAGGCTGCCGTTGCCGACCGAGCCGTAGCTCACCGTATCGGGTCTGGCCTTGGCCGCCGCGATCACGTCGGCGAAGGTCTTGTAGGGCTTGCCCTGCGCGGTGGCGATGGCCATCGGCGCGGTGCCCACCAGCATCACCGGCGCGAGGTCCTTGACGGTGTCGAAGGGCAGGTTGCGGATCAGCGCCGGGTTCACCGCATGCGTGTCGAACACGAACACGTAGGTGTAGCCGTCGGGCGGCGACTTGGCGACGAAGCCGGTGCCGATGGAGCCGGACGCGCCGGTCTTGTTCTCGACGATGAACTGCTGGCCCAGTGCCTCGGTCAGTTTGGCGGCGAACATGCGCGCCAGCGGATCGACCGAACCGCCCGGCGGGAACGGCGAGATGAACTTCACCGGCTTGGACGGCCAGGACTGCGCCGCCGCCGGCAGCGCCGCGGTGAACCCCGCGGCGCACAACGCCGCGAGCAGCGCGCGGCGCGCGAAACTATGCTTGTTCATGGCACTGCCTCCTCTTGGTGTGAACACGGGCTCGCATGGACTACTCGAACTTCTGGCCCGATTCCTTGACGACCTTCGCCCACTTCGCCACCTCTTCGCGCATGAAGCGCGCGAAGGCCTCCGGCGTGTCGGTGCGCACGTCGGTGCCCTGCGCGGCGAGCCGGTCCTTGATCTCCTGCAGGTTCAGCGCGCGCGAGAACTCGGCGTTCAGCCGGGCCACCACTTCGCGCGGCGTGCCCGGCGGGGCGACCACGCCCTGCCAGGAGCCGGTTTCGAAGCCCGGCAGCGTTCGGCCACGGTGGGCAGGTCCGGCGCAGAAGCGACGCGTTTGGCCGAGGACACGGCCAGCGCCTTGAGCTTGCCGTTCTTCACCTGCGGGTAGGTGGCCAGCATGCCGTTGAACAGCACGTTGGCCTGCCCGGCCACCACGTCGGCCACCGCCGGCGCACCGCCCTTGTAGGGGATGTAGGCCCACTTCACGCCGGTGCGCTGCGCGAACTCGATGCCCGCCAGGTGCGGCGCGCCGCCGGTGCCGGAGATGGCGAAGTTGAGCTGTCCCGGCTTGGCCTTGGCGTAGTCCACCAGTTCCTTCACCGTGGCCACCGGCACCGAGGGGTGCACGGCCAGCACATGCGGGGAGTAGCTGACCATCACCACCGGCGCGAAATCCTTGAGCGGATCGAAGGGCAGCTTGGGGTACACGCTGGGGCTGATGCACAGCGCGCCGATGTCGGCCAGCAGCACCGTGTAGCCGTCGGGCGCGCTCTTGGACACGAACTCGGCGCCGACGTTGCCGTTGGCGCCGGGCTTGTTCTCGACGATCACGGTCTGGCCGGTGCTTTCGGTGATCTTGGGCCCGAGCTGGCGCGCCAGGATGTCGGAGGTGCCGCCCGCGCCGTACGGAACGATGACGCGGATGGGCTTGGACGGCCAGGACTGCGCCGCGGCGGACAGGGGTACGAGCGCGGCGGCCAACGCCGCAACGAGGGATGCTGCGATCTTCATGGTCTCCTCCGGAGGGATGGAACGTCTTTGTTTCTTGTTGTTGTGCGGACGAGACTAGCACAGCCCCATCCGGTACCGCTGCGACGCCCCGGTCGCGCGGAATCAGTCGCGCAGGTTCAGTCGCGCAGGTCGTCCCGCGCCGCGGCCAGGTGGGCGGTGTCCGCCCAGGCGCCGACGGACCAGCCCGCGGGCCCCGAGCTCGACCCAGTTCAGGCCGGCGTTGGGGATCTCGAAATCGCGCGGACCGGACAGGCCGCGCGCGGTGACGTGCCGGTACACCATCTCGAGCACGCCGCCGTGCGTGAACACCAGGATCTGCTCGCCGGCATGGCGCTCGGCCAGCGCGAGCACCGCGCCCAGCGCGCGCTCATTGAAGCCGCGCAGGCTCTCGCCGCCGTTGAAATCGAAGTCCGGGTCCTTGTCGCGAAAGCGCGCGTACTCGTGCGGATGCTTGTCGCGCACTTCCACGTAGGTCAGCGACTCGAACATGCCGTAGTGGCGCTCGCGCAGGGCCGCGTCGTAGGCCACCGGCAGGGCCAGGCGCCGCGCGCTGGGCTCGGCGGTCTGGCGCACGCGCGCCAGGTCGCTGCAGTAGATGGCGCTGAAATCCAGGCCGGCCAGCGCCTCGGCGGTGGCCTGCGCCTGGGCGCGGCCGGTGTCGTTCAGCGGAATGTCGAGCTGGCCCTGCACGCGCCCTTCGGCGTTCCAGGCGGTCTCGCCGTGACGGACGAGACAGAGGCGGGTTTTCATCTGGCGGTGCTTCCGTTCCCGGGCTGTGCGGAAATTCGCGAGCCGCGAATATACCGCGAACTGCGCTGCGTGGAGCGTCGGGGGTCGGGTGCCGGGGGCGTGCGGCGCCTAGCGCGCCAGCCGCTCGTTGGCCATCGCCAGCCGGTCGACCACGTTGCGCACCAGCGCGCGCGTGAGGTGCAGTTGCGCGCCCAGGCTCATCTGCGCCAGGGCCTCGGGCTCGAACTCGGCCAGCAGCAGTTCGGTCATGGCATCGACGGTCGCATGGCGCGGCAGTTCGCCGCCGCGCACATAGGCCATCTCGCCGAAGAACTCCTTCTGGCTGATCACGTTCAGCAGGCGCCCCTGGCGCACCACCTTGACCTCGCCCTGGGCGAGGAAGAAGAAGCTCTGCCCCGGTTCGTTCTCGCGGATGATGCTGCTCTTGGGCGGCACGCGCGCCCAGCGCCCGGCGCGCGCCAGTTCCCACAGCTCGGAATCCGGCAGGTCGGCGAGCATCTCGACCTTCTTCAGCGCCAGGTACTGCTCGCTGTCCGACACCGCCTCCGCCGGCAGCACCATGCGCACCGCATGCGCCAGCTCGAGGGCGAAATCGGCCCAGGTGGCGTAGCGGTGTTCGGGCTTCTTGCCCAGCGCCTGCATCACGATGCGGTCGATCTCGCGCGGCACGCCGTCGCGCAGCGTGGAAGGCGGCGCCGGGTCCTGCTGCAGGATCTTCTGCACCAGGCCCTCGAGGCTGTCGGCGGCGAACGGGCGCTGCCCGGTGAGCAGCTCGTAGAGCACCACGCCCAGGCTGAACATGTCGCTGTGGTGGGTGAGCGGCTTGTCCTCGATCTGCTCGGGGGACATGTAGAACGGCGAGCCAATGGCCACGGTCTGCACGGCCTGCGACTTCCTCAGCAGCGCGGCGCCGAAATCGGCGATCTTCACGTCGGTGCCGCTGGCGATCATGATGTTCGCCGGCTTGATGTCGCGATGCACGATGCCCTCGCGGAACGCGTAGTCCAGCGCGCCGCAGCACTTGAAGCAGATCTGCAGCACGTCGGCCACCGGCAGCAGGGTGTCGGGCGTGACGTGCCTGGACAGGTCGCCGCCGGTGATCAGCTCCATGGCGATATGGCCGGAGTCGTCCAGCACCACGGCGTCGAGGATCGCCGCGATGTGCGGATGGCGCAGCTTGCCGGCCAGCGAGGCCTCGTTGAGGAACTGCGAGCGGTACACCGCGCCGAACTCCGGATCGCGGAACACCTCGGGTTCGATGGTCTTGAGCGCGACTTCCCTGCCCGAAAAGGTGTCCTTGGCGAGGTAGACCGTGCCGGTCGCACCCTTGCCGAGCAGCGTCTGGATGTCGTACTTGCCCACCTGCAGGGACAAGTCGAGTTCGAATGCAGGAGCTTCAGCCACCGGTATTTGCCGTCATGCGTTTGTCAGAGACCGCAAGGATACCTTGATGCGAGGCAGCATTCGCGACGGCGCGCTGGCCGATGTGACACCCGTCACATCGGCCCTCAGCCCAGGGCGTAGCGTTCCGGCGCGGCGCGCTTGCCCGAGCCGCGCTGCGGGACCATGGGCAGCGCAAAGCCCTGCTGGTGGCAGGCGCGCGTGATCAGCACGAACTTCCACAGTGCGCCGCCCGCCGCGGTCGCCAGTCCGGCCAGCGCGGCGAGCAGCGGCGCGGCCGCCGCGCCGGACAGGCACAGCGCGTACAGCAGCAGCGGCACCGCATGGCCCAGGCCGTGCAGCCAGGGCGTGACCGCGGCCAGGTCGCGGCGCGCCAGCGGGCCGATGCCGCGGGCCTTGGCGGTGGTCAGGTAGCGGCGCCACAGCACCAGGTTCAGCACGCCGAGCAGCAGGCCGGCCGGCGCCAGTGCAGCCACCGACACCACGCGCGTGGCCTCGAACAGGCCGAGCACCGCGAGCAGCCCCAGGCCTTCGTACAGGCCGCTCGCGCCCAGCATGGCGGGCACCAGCGGCGCGCGCCAGGCGGGGATGCCCTTGCTGGCGTGCAGGATGCGCGCCTGGCAGTACAGGAAGCCGGCCGCCCCCAGCGCGACCAGCGCCAGCGGCGCCGCCGCCGGCCACAGCAGGCTCGCGCCCAGTGCCGGGTAGATCAGCGCCACGCACCAGGTTTCGCGCGTCATCCAGGAGCTGTGCGGGCGCAGCAGGACGTACAGGAAGCGCGCCTTGCGGCCGATCTTCAGGAACACGAAGAACAGGCCGACCGCCATCACGGCGCCCGCCGCGACCAGAACCAGGCGCAGCGCCTGCGGCGCGAGCAGGCCGGCGGCGTGCGCCAGCCAGGCCGCCACCATCAGCCCCGAGGCCATGCCGCCGAGGACGAAGTTCATCGCCGCGCGGTAGTCCCAGAAGGTCTGGCGCTTGCCGACCAGCGGGTTGGACTCGTCCGACAGGCGCTCGTCGTCCACGTCGCCGGCATCCGGCGCACGGCCCGGCGTCGACTGCGGCACCTCGTAGAGGTACTTGATCTGCGGGTCGTTGCCGAGTTCGGCGTGCATCTGGAACGAGCGATTGTCGCGGGCCAGGTTGGACACGTGGCTCTGCGGATCGGCGAAGTCGCCGAACTGGATGGCCTGCGTGATGCAGGACACCGCGCAGGCCGGCGTGACTTCGGGGTCCACGCCCGGCACCAGGCCTTCGGCGTGCGCCGTGTCGATGCGTTCGACGCAGAAGGTGCACTTGTTGGCCACGCCGAAACGGTCGGCGTGCCGCGTGCTCTCCTCCTGCAGCGTGGTCCGGCCCTCGTAATAGCCCTTCTCCTCGTGCACGATGGTGCGCGCCTGGTAGGGGCAGGCCACCGCGCAGGATGCGCAGCCTATGCACAGGTCGTAATCCATGGTCACCAGGCCGTCGGCGCGCTGGCGCGTCGCCCCGGTCGGGCAGACCGGCACGCACGAAGGTTCGGCGCAGTGCTGGCAGCCTGTGACCAGGAACAGGCGCTCGACGTCCGGGTAGCGTCCCTGCTCGACGTCGAGCACGCGGCGCCACTGCACGCCCGGCGGCGTGTCGTTGGTGTGCTTGCAGGCGATGGTGCAGGTCTGGCAACCGACGCAGCGGTTGAGGTCGACGATCATGCCGTAGCGCTTGGCCGACGGCTCCCCGGTCTTGGGGTCGAGTTGCGTGAGGTTCATGCCGCGGCCTTTTTGACGGAGACGCGCATGATGTCGGCGCCGCTGCCGGTGGCATCGGTCAGCGACAGCGCAAGGTCGGTCAGCGAGTTGAGGCTGCCGACGCCGAAGTCCTTGGCCACCGGCGTGGCCCAGTGGTCGAACTGCCCGATCAGCAGCACGGTGTCCGGGCGGATGCCCTCGCGCAGCGTGGCGCGGCCGCGCGTGGTGCCGCTGGCCGACTCGAGCACGATCGGGTCGCCGTCGGCGATGCCGAGCTTCTTCGCCGTGGCGCGGTTGATGATCACGCCGTCGTGGCCGGCCACGTTCTGCGCCACCTCGCGGATCAGCGGCAGGCCGACGTTGGCGCCCCAGGCGTACTGCATGCTGCGCGCGGTCAGCGCCCAGAGCGGAAAGTCCTTGGGGTCGCGCCCCAGTTCTGTGGCGTAGTTCTCCCAGATGTCGGGGAAGGCGAGGTAGCCGGGCAGCGGCTCGTACTCCTTCAGCTGCTCGTCCCACCACTGCATGCCGCCCTCGTGCATGCGCCGACCGAGCTGCTCGCCGTGGCGCTTGATGCGCTCCTGGTAGGGCAGCTCGAAGCGCAGGCCCTCCTCCTTCATGCGCGGATACAGGTACCACTCGAGCTGCGAGAACGGGCGGATCATGAAGCCCTTCTCGCTGAACCAGTCGAGGTCGTGCACCTCGGTGCCGCCCGAGGTCTCGAAGCTGGCCGCCTTGGCCACCGCGTTCCAGATGGTCTTGGAATCGTGCGCCACCTGCGGGTCGAGCGAGAAATCGTAGCCCTCGCCGCGCAGCGCCATCGCCGCCGCGCCGCGGTTGATCGCGTCGTTGTACTTCTGCAGCAGGCCGGTGCGCCTGGCCAGTTCGGTGGCGATGTCGCTCATGTCCATGCAATCGCCCGCCGGCTTCACCGCCGGCTGGCGCAGCGCCCAGCCCTGGTGGTGCCAGAACTGCTCGGCCGAGCCGGTGCCGCCGATGCGCGACATCTGCCAGCTCTCCAGGTCGGTGGCCTCGGGCAGGATCACGTCGGCCATCCAGTTCGATTCGTCCTGCGTGTAGCCGAAGGCCAGCGTGAACGGGAACTCGGCGATGCGCTTGGCCACCTCGGGCGCGTTCCACGAGGAGATCGCCGGGTTGGTGCGGTAGCAGATCCACATCTCGGGCAGCGTCTGGCGCGGCCAGGGCTTGGGCGCCTTGTGCTGGAACAGCCAGGGCAGGTGCGCCGGTCCCAGCGCCGCCGACCAGGGCGAGTTGGCCGCCAGCGGCACCAGCATCTTGTAGGCGTTGCGGATGTGCGGCTTGGACTGCCACTCGTCCTTGCGCGTCGAGTTGAACGGGTAGGCCATGAACCCGTCCTCGCCGTGCTTGGCGCTCTTCAGGCGGTTGTCGGCCGGGCGGTTCAGGCGCACCTTGGTGCCCATGGTGCCGCCGGGCACCTCCAGCGCGCCGACCAGGCAGGCGAGCATGGTGCGGCCCCACATCGCCTGGTAGCCGCCCCAGCCGTTGTTCACGCCCTTGCCCAGCATCACGCCCACCGGGCGGTGCGGCAGGATCTTGCCGTCGATCTCGATGGTGGCGCCGATCTTCGCGTGCGCGACGAATTCGTCGGCCACGCGGCGGATGGTCTCCACCGGCACGTCGCACACCCCGGCGGCCCACTCGGGGGTGTACTCGCGCAGGTGTTCGCGCATCAGTTCGAACGAGGGTCGCACCTGCGCATCGGTGTGCACCCAGCGCTCGTCGTCCGGACCCTGCTCGTAGCCCGAGACGGTGTACGCGCCCTCCATCGCCGCGTCGCCGATCATGTCGTCGTAGGGCTTGGCCTTGCCGTCGGCGCTGTCCCAGATCAGCGGCTTGCCGCTGGCGTTGTCGCGCATGAAATAGCCATGCGGGCCGACCAGGTAGGGCGAGTTGGTGGTTTCCTTGAGGAACTGCACGTCGCAGACTTCCTGCCAGTTGCGCTCCAGCACGATGCGATGGATCAGCGCATACAGGAAGGCCGCGTCGGTCTTGGGCTTGATCGGCACCCATTCGCCAGACAGCGCGCCGGTGACCGAAAGGTGCGGCTCGACCTGCACGCGCTTCAGGCCGCGCACGCGCGCATCGGCCTGCCGCCACACGCCCGAGACGCCGCCCGAGGCCTCGTGGTTGCTGCCGAAGTTGATCACGTAGTCGCAGTTCAGCGAATCCACCACCACGGTGAACGCGCGGTGCCAGAACTCGCCGTACAGGTGCTCGGAGTGGAAGCACTTGGCGCCCTGGCCCGAGCCGTAGCCCTGGTCCATCACGCCCCAGGCCGAGAGAAAGGCCGGGAAGGTCCCCATGTAGCGCGTCGGCGTGCCGCCGCCGCCGAAGGTCGCCGCCAGGCGCGGATAGCCCTCCTCGTCGCGCAGGCCCCTGGCCTGGATGTCCTTCAGCTTGCCGGCGACGATGTCCAGCGCCTCGTCCCAGGAGATGGGCACGAAGCCCGGATCGTGCTCCTTGCCCTTCTTCGGATTGGTGCGCTTGAGCGGCGTGGTGATGCGGTTCGGGTTGTAGGTCTTCTGCACCAGGCCGTAGGCCTTGACGCAGACCCGCCCGCCGGCCGGGTGGATGCCTTCGAGGTCGTGGTTGGGCGTCATGCGCAGCGCCACGCCGTCCCTGACCTCGACCTTGAACAGGTCGGGGCCGCAGACGCACTGGTTGCAGTAGAGCGGAACCATCTTGCGTTCGCCCTTGATCGGTATGCTCTTGTCCGCAGCGCCCATTGCCCCTCCCTTGCCTCGTATGCCTGCCGGTGTCCGCTTACTTGCCCAGCGCCGCGAGCTTGGCGGCCTTGGCCTCCAGCCGCTCCTTCTGCTTGGCCAGCTCGACGATGAAGCGCGTGTGCTTGGCCTTGCCGACCAGATCCAGGGCGTCGCGCACCTCGGCCTCGAAGTTCACACGCCGACCCTCGACGCCGAGCACCGTCACCTTGACGTCCACCCACATGCCGCGCAGCGTCGGCCCGAGGTGATCGATCTCGACGCGCGCGCCCACCGAGTTCTCCTCGGGCGTCAGGTACTCGCCGAGGAAGTCCTTGCAGGCGATCTCCACGTCGCGAACCATCGAGGGCGTGGCGTACACGCGCAGCGCCTCGCCCATGAAGCCTATGGTGCGGTCGGTGTCGATTTCCACGCGCACCGTCCTGGTCATGCCCGCCTTGAATTCCGGATTCATTTGCTGCCTCCTTGTTGGATGTGCAAACCTGCAAGCTGCGTTTCGGTAGATTCGCCTCGCACCGCGCGGCGCAACTCCTGTTTGAGGGTCTTGCCCATGGCGCTCTTGGGCAGGGCCGCGACGAAGGCCACGCGGCGCGGGATCTTGTAGCCGCCGATGCGGCCGCGGCAATGCTCGATGATCGCCTCGGGCGTGAGCACCACGCCGGCGGCCGGCACGATCACCGCGCACAACGCCTCGCCGTAGCGCTCGTCGGGCATGCCGACCACCGCCACCTCGTGCACGCCCGGATGCTGGTAGATCGCCGCCTCGACCTCCGAGGTGTAGACGTTCTCGCCGCCGGTGATCACCATGTCCTTCTTGCGGTCGAGCACGAACAGGTAACCCTCGCTGTCGACGCGGCCGATGTCGCCGGTGTGGAACCAGCCGTTGCGGAACGCCTCGGCCGTCTCGCGCGGCCGCGCGTGGTAGCCGTTGCACACCTGCGGGCCGCGGATCACGATCTCCCCGGATTCGCCGGCCGGCACTTCGCGGCCGTCCTCGCCGAGGATGCGCAGGTCCACGCCGGCCACCGGCCGGCCGCCGGCGCGCAGCAGTTCCTCGCGCCCGGCCAGCGCCTTGGCGTGCGCGTGCTCGTCGAGGATGGCCAGCACCGGCGCGGTCTCGGTCAGGCCGTAGACCTGCTGCATGGCGACGCCGGGAAAGGCGTCCATGGTCTTGCGGATCCACTCGGCCGCCATCGGCGAGGTGCCGTAGCTGATGATGCGCAGCGAGGAGATGTCGTGCCGCCCGAACGCCGCGTCCTGCAGGATGCGGATGATCATGGTCGGCACCAGGCTGCCGATGGTGATGCGGTAGCGCTCGATGGCCTCGAGCACGCCGGCCGGCGTGAAATCCGGCAGGTAGACATGGCAGCCGCCGTGCAGGGTCAGCGCGGTGGCCTTCAGGTCGGTGGAATGGAACATCGGCGAGACGTGCAGGTAGCTGTCCTCTTCGCGCACCGCCATGATGTGCGCCAGCTGCAGCGCGTTGGCCACGATGTTGCGGTGGGTGATGCGCACGCCCTTGCCGCGCCCGGTGGTGCCGCCGGTGTACAGCAGGATGGCGTCGTCGCCCTCGTCCGGGTCATGCGCGTCCAGCGCCGCGGCGGCATCGCGCAGCGCGTCGTAGTGCGGCAGCACGCCGCTGGCCGGCGCCAGGGCGTCGGCCGTGAGTCCGAAGGCGCGGCTGCGCCAGGCGTCCAGCGGCGCGCGCTCCAGCATGTGCACGAACTTGTCCTCGACGGCCACGGCCTTGCAGCCGGCATCCTCGAGCAGGTCGGCGATCTCGGCCGGCGCCAGCCGGAAGTTCACCGGCACCGGCACCGCGCCTGACCAGTAGCCGGCGTAGATCAGCTCGGCCTGGCGCACCGAGTTGCGCGACAGGATGGCGTAGCGATCGCCGGGCCCCACGCCCAGCGCGCGCCGCATGCCGGCGGCGCGCGCGATGCGCGCGATGTACTGCGACCAGTCCAGGTGGCCGCCCGCATCGCGGATGGCGACGCTGGCGCCGTGCAGGCGCAGGGTGCGTTGCAGCACCGAGGACATGCTCAGCATGCGCGCTCCGGCACGACCGGCGTGATGTGTGTCATTCCCTTGATTTCCTTGCGCAAACCGGCGCGCCAGTGCATGCGCCAGCCGCACAGTATGCAAGCCCCTGCATAAGTGTCAAACCCGCATACTTGTTGCTGATAAGGCAACTGCGTTTTACTCTATTGTCTGGCGATGCCGGCATGCTGCATGGCATCATGTTGCGGATACGGCAACTATCGGAGCCGGCCATGGCGCAGGAAACGGACGGATCGGCGCGCAAGACCGTGGACAAGGCCATGCGGGTGCTGAACGCCTTCACCCACGAACGCAGCGAGTTCGCGATCGGCGAATTGGCGCGCGAGCTGGACATGCACAAGAGCGTGGTCTCGCGCCTGGTGGCGGCGCTGCGCCGCTGGCGCATCCTTGAGCAGGACCCGGATACTCGTCTGGTGCGGGTGGGCGTGGGCGCCTTCCGCCTGGGTTCGATCTTCGCCACGCGCCAGAACATCGTGCGCGTGGTCACGCCCTACCTCGGCGCCCTGGTGGCACGCACCGGCCACTCGGCCCACGCGGTGCTGCTGGACGGCAACCGCGCGCTGGTGGTGGCCACGGTGGAGAGTCCGCACGCGCTGCGCGTGATCATGCGCGTGGGCGAGCATCGCCCCCTGCATTCGACCGCCAGCGGCAAGATCTTCCTGGCGCTGGGCGATCCGGCCCTGCTGCTGGCCACCGAACGCGAGCGCGGCCTGGCGCGCTTCACGGCCGGCACCGTGGCCGACCCTGCGCGGCTGCGCGCCCAGCTGACGCGCATCCGGCGCGAAGGCATCGCCTGGAACGAGGGCGAGAACAACCCGGGCGCCGGCGGCGTGTCGGCGCCGGTGCTGGACGAGGGCGGCAACGTGGTGGCGGCCATATCCTCGGTGTTTCCGCTCAACGTGGTCGACGCCGCCGAGCGCGCCGCGCTGGGCAAGGAAACCCTGCTGGCGGCGAAACGCGCCTCGCAGGCCTTCGCCGCCTCGGTCGAGCCGCCGGCGCCGGGCGCCGCACGTGCGCGACGCGCGCCGCGCCGCGCGCCAGCCGCCGGAAAAGAGCGGGAAACCCCGCGCTTATCCTCGGCTGGGCGCGCGCGCCGCTGAGGATACTTCTCCCATGCGGACATCTCGTCCGCGGCCATCGCAGGGAGCAGGCACCCATGTCCGCATACGCTGTTTCACCCGTTTCAGCGCCGCGCCGCCAGCGCGGCGACGGCTTCCGGCAACTGCTCTCCAGCCTGGATTACGGCGACCTCGGCGCGGCGCAGGAGGCCTACCAGGTGGTGCGCGAGGATTTCCGCCACGCCCCGGTGCCGCCGGCCTCGCCGATCAACGACACGCTGGAGTCCGGCCTGGGCCGCATCGGCGCCGCCCTGCAGTCGGGCGACCTGATGGGCGCGCGCCACGCCCTCGAGGACATGCAACAGCGCTTCCGCGGCGCGCTGATCCTCGGGCGCTGATCGCCGCGCGCCTCACCACACCATGACCGCGGTCCTGCCCGCGGCGTCCTCGAACTGCATTCGCACGCGCAGCAGGTAGTGCTCGCCGGCGCGCAGCCTGAGCTTCAGGTACGCGTTGCGCTCGGTGCCCGAGTCGTCGTCCGCGGCGAGCACCGTCTCGCCCTGCGCGCCGGGCGCACCGGGCGCATACAGGGCCATCGCCGTATCGGCCGTGCCGAAGGTGCGGAACTCGTACTCGCGATCCTGATCCGGCACGAAGGTGAAATCGGCCTGCTCGGCCGGGCCCAGGTCCAGGGCCGCCGTTTCGAGCGGCACCAGCGCGCGCGGCGGGCGCCCCGCCATCCCCGGGTAGAACTTCAGCGCCCACTGTCGATCGCGCGCCGAGAGCCCGCCGGCCGGCACCAGCCCGTCGCGGTAGCGCGCGGGCTGGTCGATCATGCCCGGGTCGAAGGGATAGTGCATGACCGAGTCCGGGGTCCCAGTCCGAGCCCTGCACCGAATCCGGAACGATCTTCTCGATGATGTTCTGGAAGGTGGTGGCACGATCCCAGTAGTTGGGCTCGCCTTTCATCGCGGCATACACGGCCGCTTCGTTCCAGACGATGCCGGCGAAGGGGTTCTGGTGCTCGTGCGGAAAGCCCAGGGTGTGGCCGGTCTCGTGCAGCGCGGTGTCCATGCCCTCCTGCGGATCCTCGAGCAGGTCCCAGCCGAAGTTCATGGTGCGCGGGTCCTCGCGCGGCGTGCGCACGTCGGTGCCGATGTAGGACCACGAACCGTCGCCGATCTGGAAGGCGATGCGCAGGTCGGCGTCGGCGCGCCGCTCCACCTCGACGAAGTCCAGGCCGATGCCCAGCGCCTTCCAGCTGGCGAAGGCGGCACGCACCACGTCCTTCTGCGCCTCGGCCGCGCCCCACTTCTTCGGCTTGTCGAAGAACCAGTAACGCAGCGTGCTGCCGTTCATCCATTTGTCGGCGCTCTGGCGGATGAGGCGCGCGCGCCCCGCGGCCACGCCCGGCGCGAAGCGGCGCGCCTTGGGAAAGCGCGCCGCGCAATAGCGGTGCGAGGACGCCACCGCCGCGCCCAGGTAACGGCCGGTGGCTGCGGTTGTCTTCGCGCGCCCCTGCCTTCCGGTCTTGCGTGCCTTCGATGCGGATGCCCTGGCCATCTGCCTCTCCTTTTGCCTACGTTCAGCCCAGCCCCGGGATGGCCTGCTTCTCGCGCACCCTGGGGCAGACCAGCTGCGGGTTCTGCGGCTCGTCGACCACCGACTTGATGCGCCGCGCGGTTTCCGCCACCAGTTGCGCATAGGTGAGCGGCGTGCGCCGCGTGCTGCGCGCCGCTTCGCGCAGCACCTGGCACAGCGCGTAGGTGAAGGCGCCGTGCGAGGTCACGCCGTGGCGGTATTCGTAGGCCAGTTCGCCCTCGCGGCAGGCTTCCAGCAGCACCGGCGTGTAGGCGCCCAGGTGGCCGTTGGCGCGCGCCGCGCGCCGGTGCGCGCCCTCGCTCTCCATCCACAGCGACGAGCCGCGCCCGAGGCGCTGCACGCCGCCGCTGCGCCCGACCCAGGCCTCGCGGTCGGCGGCGCGCCGCAGCCGCGCCGGCTTGCCGCCGGAACGCGCGCTCTTGTCCGTGAAGCGCTCGCGCGGCAGCCACATGCTGGTGGCCGCGTCCCAGCGGATCATGCGGTGGCGGATGTCGTCCGGCGGCGTGAGGCCGCGCGCCTTGGCCCCGCCGGCGCGCGCCATGCCGCCCGAGTGGCAGCAGTCGAGCACCGCGGTGAAGTGCGCCTGGTAGGGCAGCTGGCTGTACAGCGCGCAGAACTCGTCGTCGGTGATCGCGCGGCCCTGCGACCAGTCGAAATCGTAGGGCACCAGGCATTCGTCGGAGCGGTCGACCTCGGCGTCCACGCCGTAACCCGGCACCTGCGCGCCGTGCCCGGCGAAGTAGAAGAACAACTGGTCGGCGGGGCGCGCATCGGCCAGCAGCCACCTGAGCCGCTCGCGGATGCCGGCGGTGGTGGCGCGGTCGTTGAGCACCACGCGTATGCCGTCGGCCGGAAAACCCAGCTCCTGCAGCGCCGCGCTGACGCTGAACACGTCGTTGACCGGGCCTTCCAGCCGCGAGGCCGCATCCGGATAGTCGGCGATGCCGACCAGCAGCGCGCGCAGCTGCGGCCTGGCCTGCGCCGATTTCTTCGCCGCGCGCACGTGCCGCGGCGCCAGCGCCAGGGGCCGCATGCGGCCCGCGGACGCGCGCAGCGAGCGCGGTGCGCCGGCCGAGGCGGCCAGATCCTGCCACACCGCCTGGCGCGCGCCCTCGTGGTTCAGGTAGTGCGCGCCGTCGTGGTCGGCCAGGCCTTCGATGTCGAAATGGGTGTCGACCTGCCGGAAGCGCTCGCGGCCCGGCAGGTCGATCGCGCTGGTGAAGACGTCGTCCTCCTGGTTGTACAGGTGCCACCAGAAGCGCAGGCTTTCCAGTTGCTCGATGCGCCCGCCGAAAGTCGTGCGCACCGCCGGGTTGCCGATCTGCGAGCCCATGGTCAGCAGCGTGCAGCCCGGCGCCAGCGGCTGCGCCGGGCGCGCCACTTCGTCGCGCCGCAGCGTGTCGTAGGCGATCAGCGATCCCAGGCTGTGGGCCACGATCAGCTCCGGCTGGAAGCGGCGCAGTTCGGCGGCCAGGTGCGCGCGCAGGCGGGCGCGCAGGCCCTCCAGCGCGACCCATTGCGCGACCATGCCGGCGGTCCAGCGCACGTCCTCGAGCAGCGTGCCCAGTCCGCGCCGGTTGCGGAACAGGTCGGCGATGCCATGGAACAGGCCGCTGGCGCTGAGCCGGATCAGGGCCTCGGCCACCACCGGGGCGTTGAGGTCCTCGTCCTCGAAGAAGCGGTCGTAGGCGAGGAACTCCACCTGCGGCTGCAGCCCGGATTCCAGGCCTGCAGACCGGCGCCCATGGCCGCCGCCCACTCCGGCTGCCAGTTGGTCTTTGCGTCCCCATGCCCGACGCCGTGTATCGCAAGAATCCGCATTTCCCGCCCTCCCCGGTATGGATCACCGGGGAATATTGCGAACCAGCCGGGTATTCGTCGAACGGTAAGTTAAGATCACCATCTGCCGGCAAGATATCGGGGGATATCCGCCATGCTCGATCTCAGGGATCTTCACTGCTTCGTGACCGTGTACGAAGTCGCGGGCTTCGCCAAAGCCGCCGAGAGACTCAATACCGTGCAATCGAACGTCTCGGCGCGCATCCGGCGGCTGGAGATGCAGATCGGCGCGCCGCTGTTCGAGCGATTGCACCGCAGCATCCGTCCCACGGCCAAGGGCGACACCCTCTACCGCTACGCCAAGCCCGTGCTCGAGAACGTCTCGGCGCTGGAGGTGGCGATCAAGGGCAAGAACGCCGCCTGAGGCGGCATGCCGGCGGCGCCGCCCGGACTAGTCGCAGCGCTTCACCCAGACCGCGGTGTCGTGGAACACCGCACCGCCGTTGGGCCAGCCCGGCTCGGCGCTGGTCAGCGCGTTGATGCCCATGCCGTTCTCGAAATGCCGGTTCGGCCAGATGCCCTCCACCACCACCACGCCGCGTTGCTGGCCGCCCTGCGGCCGGACGTGCACCAGCACCGCGCCGCGCTCGTTGCCGATCTGCACGCGATCGCCCTCGGCCACGCCCAGGGCCGCGCAATCCTCGGGGTGCAGCAGCGCGGTCGGGCGCTTTTCGCGCGCCAGCGATCCCGGCGTCTCGGTGAACGTGGAGTTCAGAAAGGTGCGCGCCGGCGCGGCCACCAGCCGGTAGGGCCTGGCCTCGCAGGCCTTGTCGATCACGTCCATGTGGTCGGGCAGCACCGGCATCTCCTGCCAGCGCCCGCCGCAGCTCTTCCAGTCGGGCTTGAAGCGGAACCTGCCCTCCGGCGTGGGAAAGCCGTCGAGGAAATGCGCCTGCTCGAAGGGCAGCGCGAAATCCTGGCCGCCGGCGTCGAGGTTCTTCTGCGCGTCCCACATGCCCGAGACGCGCAGCACCTCGTCCATGATCTCCCAGGCGCTCATGTCGTAGGCGCGGTGCCGCGCGCCCAGGCGGCGGGCCAGCTGCGCGATCACCCAGTGGTTCTCGCGGCATTCGGCCAGCGGCTCGATCAGCGCGCGGGCCACCTGGAAATAGGTGTGGCCGCTGGCCGTGTACATGTCGTCGTGCTCGAGGAAGGTGGTGGCGGGCAGCACCAGGTCGGCGAAGGCCGCCGTCTCGGTCATGAACTGTTCGTGCACGCACAGGAACAGGTCCTCGCGCGCCAGGCCCTTGTGCACCAGTTGCAGCTCGGGGCAGACCATCGCGGGGTTGGTGTTCTGCACGATCATCGCGGTGACCGGCGGGCCGTGGTGCAGGGCCTCGGGGTCGCCGGTCAGGATGGGTCCCAGGCGCGACTGGTCGAGCGCGCGTATCGAGGGATCGATCAACTCCGAGCCCTCGATCAGTTCGCGCTGCAGCGGATACATGCCGGTCTGCCCGTAGACCGCGCCGCCGCCCGGGTACTGCCAGGCGCCGGTCACCGCCGGCAGGCAGGTGACCGCATGCATGTTGGCCGCGCCGTTGCGGCTGCGCGAGAAACCGTGGTGGCAGCGAATGAAACTCTTCTTCGTCGCCCCGTACAGACGCGCGAAGGCGAGGATCTCCTCCACTGTGAGTCCGGTGATGCCGGCCGCCCACTGCGGCGTGCGGCTGGCCAGGTGCGCGGCCAGCTCGTCCGGCGCGTCGGTGTACTTGCGCAGGTAGGGCCAGTCGGCGTAACCCTCGGCGAACAGCACGTGCATGACCGCGCAGGCCAGCGCGCCATCGGTGCCCGGGCGCACCGCCAGGTGCATGTCGGCCTGCGCCGCGGTGCCGGTGCGGTAGGGATCGACCACCACCAGCTTCGCGCCGCGCTTCCTGGCGGCCATGGCGTGGGTCATCACGTTGACCTGGGTGTTCACCGGGTTGCCGCCCCAGATCACCACCAGGTCGGAGTGTTCGTCGATCTCGCGCAGGTCGACGCCGCGCTTGCCGCCCACGCCGGCCGCCCAGCCGGTGTCGGAGAGCGCCACGCAGATGGTCGAGTACCAGCGCGAATACTTCATCTGGTGGCGCAGGCGGTTGATGCCGTCGCGCTGCACCAGGCCCATGGTGCCGGCGTAGAAATACGGCCACACCGCCTCGCTGCCGTGTTTCGCAGTGGCGCGCTGGAACTGCTCGGCCACGGTGTCCAGCGCCTCGTCCCAGGAGATGCGCGTGAACTGCCCCGAACCCTTGGGCCCGCTGCGCTTGAGCGGGTGCTGCAGGCGGTCCGGGTGGTGCACGCGCTCGGCGTAGCGCGCGACCTTCTCGCAGATCACGCCGTTGGTGTATGTGTTGCGCGTCGAACCGCGCACGCGGCCGATGTGCTTCGCGTCGCGCACCTCGATCTCCAGCGCGCAGGTGCTGGTGCAGTCGTGCGGGCAGACCGAGGGGGCGATGCGCAGTGGGGCGTTCATCGTGGTTCGGGGCGCGGTGCGGTCGCAACGCGCGGTGGGTGTGGAGGATTGCGGAAACTATCACACTCCGCGCGCGCTCCCGCCACCGGCGGCGCGCAGGGCTGGTAGTCTTGGGCATCGCGCCCCGCGCACCGCCGCCCCCTGCCGCCATGACGACTACGACCGTACACGCCACCCTCGCCAGCCGTTCCAGCCGTTCCAGCCGTTCCTGCGCCGGCTCGCCTCGCTGGTGCTCTGTGCCGCACTGGGTGCGAGCGCCCCGGGTGCCGGCGCCCAGCCCTATGACGCCCAGGCCGTGCTCAAGCGCGCCGCCGAGGCGATGGGCGCCAATGGCCTGAACACCCTGCGCTACGCTGGCAGCGGCAGCGCCTGGGCTTTCGGCCAGGCCTACCAGCCCGGCGGCGCCTGGCCCCGGCAGAACATCCACAGCTACGCGCGCCTGGTCGACTACGCGCACGCCGGCTACCGCGAGGACATCGTGCGCAGCCGCGCCGAACCCGGCGGCGGCGGGCCGCTGCCGCTGGCCGGCGAGCAGCGCGTGTCGCAACTGCTGTCCGGCGAGCACGCCTGGAACCAGGTCGGCCCCGCGGCCCTGCCCGCGCCGGTGGCGCTGCCGGCGCGCATCCACGAACTGTGGACCACGCCGCACGGCGTGATCCTCGCCGCCATGCGCCACCGGGCCGCGCTGCGCTTCACGCAGGAGAACGGCAGGCCCGTGTCGGTGATCTCGTTCACCGCGCCGGGCCGCTACACGGCCACGGCCTACCTGAACGCGGACCACCTGGTCGAGCGCGTGGAGTCCCGGCTCCCGCATCCGCTGCTGGGCGAGATCTCCAGTTCGATCACCTACGCCGAGTACCGCGACTGGGACGGCGTGAGGTTCCCGGCGCGCATCGCGCAGCGCCACGAGGGCCAGCCGGTGTTCGAGCTGGACGTCAACGAGGTGAAGGCGAATGTCGCGGCCGCCGTGGTCGCGCCGGATAACGTGCGCGGCGCGGTCGAGCGCATCGGCGTGGAGCGCGCCGCGCCCGGCGTCTGGTACCTGACCGGCGGCAGCCACCACAGCGTGGCCATCGAGATGAAGGACCACATGATCGTGGTCGAGAGCCCGCTGTACGACGCGCGCGCCACGCTGATGCTCGACGCCGCCGGCAAGCTGGCCGGCAAGCCCGTGCGCAACGTGGTCAATTCGCACCACCACTACGACCACGCCGGCGGCCTGCGCGCCGCGGCCTCGATCGGCGCGACGCTGCACGTGCACGCCCGGGCGCGGCCCTTCTTCGCGCGCGCGATGGCCGTGCCCGCGCGCATCGCCCCCGACGCGCTGGCCAAGTCGCGCCGCGCCGTGCAGCTCTCCGGCGTGGGCGACAGGCAGGTGTTCGACGATGGCGTGCGCAAGGTCGAGGTGCACGCCATCGCCGAAAGCACGCACGCTTCTGCCTTTCTGATGGTCTACCTGCCGGCCGAGAAGCTGCTGATCGAGGCCGACGCCTACACCCCGCTGGCCGCCGGCGCGCCGGCGCCGAAACCGGTGAACGCCAACCACGCCAACCTGGTGGCCAACGTCGAACGCCTGGGCCTGGCGGTGGAGCGCATCCTGCCGCTGCACGGGCGCATCGTGCCGTACGCCGAGCTGCTGCGCATGGTCGGAACTCCCTGATACCGTACCGGTCGAACCCGCATGGACGCCCACGCCCTCCCGCCCCGCCGCACCCCGCGCCGCGCCGCCGGTGCCGCGCTGGCCCTGCTGGTGGTGCTCTGCGCGATGTCCGGACCGGCCGCCGCACAGATGTACAAATGGGTGGACGACCGCGTCCAGACGCACTACTCAAACACCCCGCCGGCCGGCGCCAAGGCCCCTGCGAACCTTAAGAAGCTGGAGAACGTCGACGAGCGGCTCACCGTCTACACCCCGGAACCGGCGCTGACGCGCCCGCCGGAGCCGGCGACGCGCAAGCAGAAGCGCGATGCCGAATCGGACCGGCGCGATGCGGCGCGCAGCGAGGCCAGGCTCAAGGAGACCGAACGCGAGCTTGAAGCCGAGCGTCGCGCGCGCACCGAACTCGAAGCCGCGCGGCGCGCGCAGAACGAGGCGGTCGCGCTGCCCTATTACTACGCGCCGCCGTTGCCGCTGAACAAGCGCCGCGCGCCGAACGCGCCGCCGTATGACCCGGCGAAGTTCTACGGCGCGGATGCCAGCGCGCCGGTGGGCGTCAACAACGCCCCGCCGGTCGGCGTGAACAACGCGCCGCGCATCGGCGTGAACAACGCCCCGCCCGCCGGCAAGCCCTCGCACTCCGCCGACGGCTACCGGCGCTGAGGCCGGCGCCCGCGCCGGCGCCGAGGCCGCGCGGGCCGGCACACGCGCTGTCACATTCCCCTGTCACATTCCGCTGCCACATTCCGGTCTTCACCCCGCAACCCTTCCAGCGCCCCGCACACCCATGAGCCAGAAAGACGAACACCGCCAGCTTGCCGACAGCCTGCGCCGCGACCTGCTCGACAGCCTCGACGAAGAGTTCGAGATGGAGATCGATGACCGCATCATGGAGGGCGCGAACCCCGCGACCGGCGAGGCCGGCAGCAATGCCGACAAGGCCGCGCGCGTTCGCTACTTCCGCGAGCTGTTTCGCCTGCAGGGCGAACTGGTCAAGCTGCAGGACTGGGTGGCCCACACCGGCCACAAGATGGTGATCCTGTTCGAGGGACGCGACGCCGCCGGCAAGGGCGGGGTCATCAAGCGCATCACGCAGCGCCTGAACCCGCGCGTCTGCCGGGTGGCCGCCCTGCCCGCACCCAACGACCGCGAACGCACCCAGTGGTACTTCCAGCGCTACGTCTCCCACCTGCCGGCGGCCGGCGAGATCGTGCTGTTCGACCGCAGCTGGTACAACCGCGCCGGCGTCGAGCGGGTGATGGGCTTCTGCAACGACGAGCAGTACGAGGAGTTCTTCCGCACCGTGCCCGAGTTCGAGAAGATGCTGGCGCGCTCGGGCATACAGCTGCTCAAGTACTGGTTCTCCATCACCGACCAGGAGCAGGAAACGCGGTTCCGGGGCCGCATCTACGACCCGCTCAAGCAATGGAAGCTCAGCCCCATGGACCTGGAGTCGCGCCGGCGCTGGGAGGCCTACACGGTGGCCAAGGAAATCATGCTGGAACGCACCCACATCCCGGAAGCGCCGTGGTGGGTGGTGCAGGCCGTGGACAAGAAGCGCGCGCGCCTGAACTGCATCCACCACCTGCTGTCCCAGGTCGCATACTCGGAGATCGAGCGCGCACCGATCGACCTGCCGCCGCGCCAGCGCAACGAGGGCTACCGGCGCAGCCCGGTGCCGCCCGAACTGCTGGTGCCCGAAGTGTATTGAGCGTAACGGGTGTATTGAAGGCTGCCGCGAACAGCCGGGGACTGCCGGGCGCCTTGCTTCAGGCCGCTTCGGCGAGGACCGCGCGCACCGTATCGAGCAGCTTGTCGACCAGGATGGGTTTGGTCAGGAAGCCCGCCGCGCCGAGCGCCTTGCCCTGCGGGTAGGCGCCTTCGTCGATGGTCAGGAAGATCACCGGCACCTCGGCCAGGCGCGGATCGGCGCGCAGCAGCGTGACGAACTCCATGCCGTCCATGCGCGGCATGTAGACATCGGTGAGGACCAGGTCCGGAATCAGGCCCAGGCAGGCCTGCGCGGCCTCGAAGCCGTTGCGCACCGCGCGCACCGCATAGCCCGCCGCCTGCAGGTGCAGGCCGATCAGTTCGCGCATGGTGGTGTCGTCCTCGGCGACGATGATCGTCTTGCGGAAAACGGGCTTGCTCATGGGGCGAATTATACGCTTCGCCCCTTTCAGCTACGGCTTGCAAGGCCCTCGCCTGCACGAGACGCGGCGAAGCCTCGAGGCGTCACGCTGGCGCAAGCCGCTTGATGTGCTCAGCGCCCTTTTGCAAGCGGCGTCTTCTGCATTCCATTGCCGTCGAAATTCCCCGGCGCCAACCAGTCCTCGAACGCCTGCTTCACCCCCGCCCACTCCGCGTCGATGATCGAGAACCACGCGGTATCCCGGCTGCGGCCCTTGTAGACGATGGCCTTTCGGAACAGGCCTTCGTAGGTGAAGCCGTAGCGCAGCGCGGCGCGCTTGGACGGTTCGTTGTGGTTGTCGCACTTCCATTCGTAGCGCCGGTAGCCCAGCTCGTCGAAGGCGCGCTTCATCATCAGGTACATGGCTTCGGTGCCGGCGCGCGTGCGCTGCAGAAGCGGTGAGTAGGTGATGGTGCCGACCTCGATCACGCCGTGCGCGGGGTCGATGCGCATGTGCGCGGCGGTGCCCACCGCCTTGCCGGTGGCGGTGTCGATGATGGCGTAGTGCAAGGGGTCATCGCTCTTCTCCAGCCCGGCCACGTAGGCGTGGCACTCTTCGGCGTTCTTCGGCCGCTCGGCGAACAGGTAGGTCCAGTCGCGGTCGTCGGGCGCCAGGCCCCAGGCGGCGTGCAGTTCGTCGGCGTGCTTCGCGGCTGACACCGGTTCGAGCCTGCAGTAACGGCCGCTCATGGGCGTGCGCGGCGGGCGCGGCCGCGCGCTCCAGTTGGCGATCTCCGGTCCGATGGGTTGCCCGTACTCGTTGCTGCGCTGGCTCATGCCTGCTCTCCGTGCGAGGTGAATGTATCTTTACCGATACACAAACTGCCTTGAAACCCGCTCCAGGAGCGGATCTCGCAAATCGAAAGTCCGGAAATCCTTGCGGCTCAGCGCGCCTTGCCGAACACCAGGAAGTACTGGTTGGGCAGGAAGCCGTGCTCCTGCAGCAGCGCGTACCCGGCCTTCTCCATCTCGGCCCTGACCTGCGCGGCGGCGATGCGCTCGCTCTTCGGCGGCCCCACCGGCGAGCTTTCGTTGAAGTCGATGATGGCCACGCGCCCGCCGGGCTTGAGCATGGACTGCAGCCGGCGGAAGTAGGCCTCGCGCCTGTCGATGTGGTGGTAGACATCGACCAGCAGCAGCAGGTCGGCGGGGCTGGGCAGGCGCGGGTCCTCGGGTCGGGCCAGTACCGCGTCGAGGTTCTTCAGGCCGGCCTTCTTGGCGCGCGCCGCCAGGTGTTTGACCATGCCGGGTTCGCTGTCCACGGCATACACGCGGCCCTTGCCCACCATGTGGGCCAGGCGCACCGCGAAGTAACCGGTGCCCGCGCCGATGTCGGCGACCACGGCCTCGGGCTTGAGCGCCAGGGCCTGGATCACCTCGTGCGGTTTCTGCCAGGCATCGCGCGCCGGGTCGTCGAACACCCCGGCCCACTTTTCGGCGTCACCGAAGGAATGCTGGTGGCTGGAGGGATTGTGGGAGGGCTGCTGCGCAGGCTTGTGGGCGTGCTGGGGCGTGTGCTGGGCGGCGGCCGGCAGCGCAAGGGCCGCGGCGCAGGCGAAGATCAGGGCAGGTAGGTTCATGCCCCGTATTATGCCGCCCGGCCGGGAGCGGCGCGGCCGGGCCGGCGGCTCAGTCCACCCTGGCCCCGGAGAACTTCACCGCCTCGGCGTACTTGGCCATCTCGCGCTTGATGAAGGCGGTGGTCTCGGCGCGCGAGCTGGCCATCACCTCCACGCCCTGTTTGGTCAGCGCCTCGCGGATCGCCGGTTCCTTGAGCACGCCGGCGAACTCGGCGTTCAGTCGGTCGAGGATGTTCGCCGGCGTGGCGCCCTGGGCGAGGAACACGAAGGCCGAGTTCGATTCGAAGCCCTTGATGCCCTGCTCGTCGATGGTGGCCACCTCCGGCAGCTGCGCCATGCGCACGGGGTGCGCCATGGCGATCGCCCGCAGCTTGCCGCCGCGCACGTGCGGCACGGCGTTGGGCGTGTTGGCGAAGGCCACCTGGATCTGGTTGGAGAGCAGGTCGGTCAGCACCGGCCCCATGCCCTTGTACGGGATGTGCACGACGAAGATGCCGGCCTGCTTCTTGAGCATCTCCATGCCCAGGTGGAAGGAGGTGCCGTTGCCCACCGAGCCGTACGAGAGCCGGCCCGGATTGGCCTTGGCATAGGCGATGAACTCCTGGAGGTTCTTCACCGGCAGCGAGGGGTGCACGACCAGCGTGTGCGGGGTGACCCCGGCATAGGTCACCGCGGTCAGGTCGCGCTCGGAGTCGTAGGGCAGCTTGGAGAACAGCGCGGGGTTGACCATGAAGGTGTTGGCCACCAGCAGCAGGGTGTGGCCGTCGGGCTTCGATCTGGCGACGATCTCGGTGGCGATCTGCGTCGAGCCGCCGGGCCGGTTCTCCAGCACCAGGGGCTGGCCCAGGCGCGCGGCGACGCGGTCGCTCATGGTGCGGCCGATGATGTCCGAGGTGCCGACCGGCGCGTAGGGAATCAGCACGCGGATCGGCTGGCTGGGCGCCCAGGCCTGGGCGAGCGCGGTGGTGGCAAAGGCAAGGCAGGCGGCGAACAGCGCGGCGCGGGGTGCATGCATGGTGGAACTCCGGTGCGAGGGGGAATGGCGTCAGGGGCTGCAACGCGGATTGTGGCACCGACCATGCGGCCGGCACGGGCGGGCTTGCGAAACACGCAAAAAAAGCCGCCCGAGTCATCAGACCGGGCGGCTCAGGCGAGTCCCTCTTCCCTCCTCCTGCCTTTTCTTGCCTGCCCATCTGCCATGGGCGGAACTCGCGTGAATGAGTATAGGGGGCGAATTGCATTTGCACAAATGTATACGATCATCCCGCCGATATTGCCGCAGCGGCGCACGGATCGCAGATAATATTCAGCCATTGAAGGTATCCGGGAGGCAGGTGTGGCGAAGGCTGGCAAGGCAGAAATGCTCGAGGTGCTGCAGCAGTTCCGTGTGGTGGTGCAGGCGATCCGCAAGCATTACGCGAAGGTCGAGAAGCGCAGCGGCATGACCGGCGCGCAGCTCTGGGCGCTGACCCACATCGCCGCGCAACCGGGCATCACGGTCGGCGAACTTGCCCGCGCCATGGCCGTCCACCAGTCCACCGCCAGCAACCTGCTCGAGCGCCTGGTCGCGCTGGAATACGTCGACAAGCGCCGCGACGGCAACGACCAGCGCACCGTCAGACTGCACGCCACGCCGCGCGGCATCGTCGCGCAGCGCGGCGCGCCGCAGCCGCGCACCGGCGTGCTGCAGCAGGCGCTGGCTGAACTGCCGCCGGCCTCGCTGGTCGCATTGCGCACGCACCTGTCCAAGCTGATCGAGCTCATGCGCGGCAAGGACCGCCGCGCGCGCCGCACCCCGCTGTCGGAAATGTAGCGAGCGCGCGCCGCACCCGCGAGTCAGGGGCTGCGCATCAGCTGGTCGACCACGTCGTGGCCGGTGAGCACGTCCTCGCCGGTGGCGGCCTGGAAGCGGCGTATCGCGTCGCTGCGCCGGCCCTGGCGCATCAGGTCGACGATCTCCGCGCGCAGCGAAGGCGGCAGGCCGGCGGCCAGCGCCTGCACGCGCTGCGCGCTCGAATAGCCGCCGCCGTCGGTGCGCGGCACGCCGCCGCGCTTGGGACAGCCGATCACTTCCAGCCAGCGCTCGCCGTGCCTGGCCATCAGCACCTCGATGCTGCCGGCATAGGTGCGCGGCGGGTCGCCGGCGCGGTCGAACAGGATCTGCAGGCGGTGCGTGGGCGTCACCGGGTAATCGTAGCGATCGCGCCACGGCGGCTCGCCGATGGGCCCGGCGGCGAGGCGGTAATCGCCGATGCGCTGGCGGAACTGCTTCTGCAGCTCCACCTGGTAGCGGTTGGCGCCCTCGCCCACCGCACATTGCATGGCGCCCGGATGCAGCAGCGCGCGGCGCGCCTCCATTGCGCGCGCGTTGTTGGCCGACACCACCAGCCGCCCAAGCAGCTCGGATCCCGGCGCGCCGGCCGTGGCTTCCAGCGAGGGCGCCGGCCCGGCCGCGCGCAAGGCTGCCGGGCCGGATGGCGGGCCCGCCGCCGCGGGCTTCGCGGCGCGCCCGGCCGGTACGGGCGGCGGCGCCTCGACGGCGGGCAGGCGCACTTCGGTGATGTCCGGATGGAACACCGGCACCAGCACATTGCCGTTGGCCACCTGCAGCGTGCCCTGCTCGCCTTCCATGCGGAACTGCAGCGTGCCGCGCAGCACCGCGCCGGTTTCCTGCAGGCGCGCAAAGTGCGGAAAGGCCGCGTAGACCCTGGCCGTGGCTTCGTCGTAGGGCTTGGCCTTCATGCGCGCGAGGAACGACGGCGCGGGCCTGAACTCACCGATCGCCTCGAAGTGCACCACCTCCTCGACATACAGGTTGGCGATGGGCAGGCAGCGCTCGCGCGTCTTCGCGTACTGCTCGCGGAAGGCCTGGCCCGGCGCGAAGCGCACCGCGCCGGCCGCGGGCTGACCGCGGAACTCGGCCGCCGGCAGGCTCGATGAACTGGCCAGGCCGAGTTCCTCGAGCGTCTTCATCAGCACGTAGCCGCGCAGGGCCTCCTGCTGCTGCGGTGCGCGCGTCAGCAGGTTGTAGTAGGTGTACACGAGGCCTTCCTCGCCGGGCGCGGCGCCGCGCGCCGGGTTGAGCGGGTCCAGCGGCGGTGCGCCGACCTCGTCGGCCTGATGCATCTCGGGCAGGCGCAGGCACAGGCGCGTCTGCGAGACGCCGTGCGGCGAGGCCGCCCAGGCCTCGAGCGCCGCGCGCACGCGTTCGGCCGTGAGTCCGCCGGCCAGCCTGGCCAGCACCGCCGGACGCAGGCCGCCGGAGGCATTCAGGTCGGGCACCGCACGGCCCTGCTCGGCGATCACCTCGAAGCCGCCCGCGCCGCGCGCCAGCTCGAAGGCCACCGGCTGGGGCTCGAGCACGCGTGCGAGGCCGGCGTCGTTGAACACCGTGCGGAACTCCGGCGTCTGCGCCCAGGGTTCGATGTGCGTGTGCACCGGCCGCGCGACGACTTCGTACACGTCCACGCCGTTCCCGCTGCGCTTCTTCGCGTGCGAGAGCACCTGCGCGGCGCGTTCGCTGCCGGCGAAGCGGATGCAGTTCTGCCCCGGCGAGGCGGCCATGCCCTTCCAGCTCAGCGTGTAGGCGATGCTGCCGTCGGCAGCCGCGGTCGCGGCGAAGTAGCCGTGCCTGGCGAGCAGGGCGTAGCGCTGCGCCTGCGCCTGGCTGCCCGGCTGGCGCGGGTCGACCACGTGCAGGAAGCTGGCCGGGCTCCAGTCGTAGCGCACCCCGGGCGGGCCCATGCCGTCGCGCGCGCGCTCGGCGCTGACCGGCGCGCAGGGCGGCGAATTCGCGTTGGCGGTGCGCGCCAGGTGCGCATCGATGGCGCGCTTGAAGTTCTCGGCGCGCGGCGAGTTGGGCTTGCCGGCGATCCAGCCGCGATCGGCCGCCAGCCACCAGCCGCCCGCGCCGGCGGCGGCGAGCAGAACGAGGACGGCGGCGACGACGAGCAGCTTCTTCGACATGGTGTTTCCCCCAGGCGCGCAGTGTGCCCTGCGGCAGGCGGCGAAACTATCCCGTTCTTGCTGCGGCCCGGTGCGCGCCGTGCACCACTACCGGTGCGCTCCGCGCACTACTTCACGGGCACGTGGATTTCGGTGCGCAGTTTGGCCGGCGCGACGCGCTCGTAGGGCGAGCTCAGGTAGAGGTCGAAGCTCGGGCAGTCACGCAGTTCCACCTGACCGGCCTGCGCGGCACTGGGGTACCAGTGCCAGAAGATCGCCTCGTAGGCCGCGGGCAGCTTGGCGTAGGGCCCGTGATGCGTGAACACCGCGTAGCGTCCGCCTTCGATGGTGCGTTCGAACACTTCGCCTTCGGCCGGCAGCGTCGGCGGCAATGCCGCGCAGGCTTCGTAGCGCAGTGCGCTGTCTTCGGTGACTTCGGGCCAGTCGACCGGGATGCCGATGCGCTCGCACGACACCTCGGCCACGCCGCGCGCGGCGAGCGCCTCGAACAGCGCGGTCCAGGCCGTCCACGGCGCGCGGTCGTAGGGACCGGTGCGCTGCACGCCCAGCACGCGCACCGGCTGGCGGTAGCGCCACACCGGCCCCTCGGGCAGGTCGGCGCGCTGCACCGCCGGTGCCGGCCGCACGCCCAGCCGCGCACCGACCATGGCGCGCGGGCTGGCGCCGAACTGCTTGCGAAAGGCGCGCGTGAAGGCGGCCGGCGTGGCGTAGCCCGCGTCGCCCGCCACCTCTGTGACGCTGGCGTGCTCGATCAGCAGGCGGCGCGCGGCGCGTTCCAGGCGCAGGCGGCGCGCGCAGGCCGCCACGCTCTCGCCGAAATACGAGGAGAACAGGCGATGGAAATGGAAGGCCGAGATGCCGGCCAGCCGCGCCAGGTCCGCCAGCTGCAGGCGGGTCATGGCCGGCATGCGCCCTCGATGTGGCGCAGCACGGCTTCGAGCCGCGCCTCGCTGCGCGACCAGCGCCGCGTGCGCATCCGCCGCCCTGCGCCGCTACTCGATCTTCGCGCCCGAGTCGCGCACCACCTTGCCCCACTTCTCGCGGTCGCTGCGGATCTGCTGCGCCATGCGCTCGGGCGTGCTGCCCATCACCTCGCCGCCCTGGCGCGTGATGATGGCCTTGACCTCGTCCGAATCCAGCGCCTTGACGATGTCGGCATTCAGCTTGGAGACGATCTCGCGCGGCGTGCCGGCCGGCGCCATGATGCCGAACCAGCTGTCGGCGGCGAAGCCGGTGAGCCCGCCTTCGGCCAGCGTGGGCAGGTCGGGCAGCACCGGGGTGCGGCGCGAGGAAGCCACGCCGATGCCCTTCAGCTTGCCGGCGCGCACCTGCGGCAGCGAGGACGGGATGCTGTCGAAGAACAGCAGCACGTTGCCGGCCAGCAGGTCGGCTTGGCCCGGGCGCTGCCCCTTGTACGGAATGTGGTTGGCGGTGAAGCCGCCCATCGATTTCATCAGCTCGTATTCCAGGTGCGAGAGCGTGCCGTTGCCCTGCGAGGCGAACGCCACCTTGCCGCCCTGCGACTTCAGCCAGGCCAGCAGCTCCGTGACATTGGCCGCCGGCACCGACGGATGCGCGACCAGGATGTGCGGCACGTTGGCCACCAGGCTGACCGGCATCAGGTCCTTCTCGAGGTCGTAGCCCAGCTTGTTGTACAGGCTCATGCTGACCGCGTGCGTGGTGACCGCGCCCATCAGCAGCGTGTAGCCGTCGGGCGCGCTCTTGGCCGTGGCTTCGGCGCCGATGTTGCCGCCGGCCCCCGGACGGTTGTCGGCGACCACCGCCTGGCCCCAGGTCTCGGACAGGCGCTTGCCCAGCGCGCGCGTCAGCAGGTCAGCCGCGCCGCCGGGCGGAAACGGCACCACGATGCGCACCGACTTGGCCGGGAAGGCCTGCGCGGCCGCGCCGCAGGAGAGCGCCGCCGCGCAGGCGGCGAACAGGCTCAGCAGGATGTTGCGCAGTGAGCAGTGAAGCGGGATGTGAAGGATGTGAAACGTGGCGCGCATGGCGGGACTCTCCGTGTAAGCATGCAGGGGCATACGCAAAGCGTAGCGCAGACCGGATATCCTGTCAGGCTCAACGCAAGGAGAACGCACGCATGGACCTCGTCATCCGCAACGCCCGGCTGTCGGACGGCACCAGCCTGGTGCCCGAGCGCACCCTGATGGACATCGGCATCGCCGACGGCCGCATCGCCGCCATCGCGCCGAACCTGCCGGTCGCCGGCGCGCAGGTCTACGACGCCGGCGGCCGCCTGGCCTGCCCCGGACTGGTCGAGACCCACATCCACATCGACAAGTCGCGCGTGATCGAGCGCTGCGCGCCGCAGCCGCGCGCCACCTACTCGCCGGTCAAGGGTGTCACGCCGATCAAGGACACCATGACCCTGGAGGACACCCGCCAGCGCGCCGAGCGCACGCTGCAGGAGTGCATCCTGCACGGCACCACGCGCATGCGCACCCAGGTCGAGGTCGACCCGGGCATCGGCATGCGCGGCTACGACGCCGTGCAGTCGCTGATCGACGACTACAAGTGGGCCATCGACATCGAGATGTGCGTGTTCCCGCAGGAGGGGCTGACCAATTACCCGGGCACCGACGAGCTGCTGGTCGAGGCCATGAAGCGCGGCGCGAAGGTGATCGGCGGCGCGCCGCGCTACGACACCGATGGCCCGGCGCAGATCGAGCGCATCTTCGAGCTGGCGCGCGAGTACGACGCCGACATCGACATCCACCTCGACGTCGGGCCCACCCCGGACGGCCTGTACGTGCACCAGGTGCGCGAGCTCACCGAGAAGTACCGGCGCGGCGGGCGCGTGGTGGTCGGCCACATGGCCAAGTTCTCGCTGCTGCCGCCGGACGAGGTGGCGAAGATCGCCCGCGGCCTGGCGGACGCCGGCGTGGCGGTGACCGTGCTGCCGGCCACCGACCTGTTCCTGATGGGCCGCAACGTGGATTACGCGGTGCCGCGCGGCGTGGCCGACGCCAACCACCTGTGCGCGCACGGCGTGAACTGTTCGCTGTCCTCGAACAACATCCTGAACCCGGCCACGCCGTTCGGCGATTGTTCGCTGGTGCGCATGGCCAACCTGTACGCCAACATCGTGCAGCTCGACCGGCCCGAGCAGTTGCACGAGTGCTTCAACATGCTGACCGGCCGCTCGGCGAAATTGCTCAACCTGAAGGATTACGGCTTCAAGGTCGGCAACCCGGGCGACGTGGTGATCCTGAATGCCGAGACCCCGGTGCAGGCGGTGTCGGAGATCGCGCAGCCGCTGGCCGCGTTCAAGAACGGCCGCCAGACCCTGCGCTGGAACGCGCCGGAACTGCTGCGGCCCTGATTCGCGGGGGTCAGGCCGCGGCGGTGCGCTGCTCGGCCTGGATGCGCGCCGAGGGCTTCACGTTCATGCCCATCTGGAACAGGCCGGCGGTGATGCCGATGGCCACCGCGCCCTTCCAGGCCCACTCGTAGGAACCCAGCGAGGAGTAGATCAGGCCGCCGCCCGGCCACCGATGAAGGAGCCCACCTGGTGGCTGAAGAAGGCGATGCCCGACAGCGTGGCCATGTAGCGCAGCCCGAACAGGTGCACCACCAGCCCGGAGACCAGCGGCACCACGCCCAGCCACAGCGTGCCCATGGCCGCGGCGAACACCAGGGTGCTGGTCGGCGTGGCCGGCACCATGAAGTAGGCGGCGATGAACACCGAGCGCAACACGTAGATGCCGCCCAGCAGGAAGCGCTTGGAATAGATCCCGCCCAGCCAGCCGAACAGGTAGGAGCCGATCACGTTGAACAGTCCGACCAGGGCCAGCGCCGTGCTGCCCACGGTCGGGTCCATGCCGCACAGATCGAGGTAGGTGGGCAGGTGCGTGGTGATGAACACCAGTTGCAGCCCGCAGACGAAGAACGCGGTGGCCAGCACCATGTAGCCCGGATGCGCCAGCGCTTCCCTGACCGCCTCGCCCACCGACTGCGGCACGCCGGTGATGGCCTCGCGGTCGATCTTGTCGGCGCCGCCGGCGAAGAAGGCCGCCGGCAGCATGACCACGGCCAGCGCCAGGAAGCCGAACAGCGCGACCTTCCAGCCCGAGGTGGTGATCAGGGTCTGCGCCATCGGCGAGGCCAGCGTGAGGCCGAGCGAGCCGAGCGCCGAGACCGAGCCCATGGCGATGCTGCGCCGGGCCGCCGATACGGTGCGCGCGGTCACGTTCATGGCGATGTTGCTGGCCGTGCACGAGAGCGCGAAGCCGATGCACAGGCCCGCGCACAGCGTGAACATCAGGGCCGAGGTGGCATAGATGCTGCCGATGATGCCCAGGCCGTAGACCAGCACCCCGGCAATGCCCACCGGGCGCGCGCCGTGCCGGTCGGCCATCGCGCCGACGAACGGCTGGGTCAGGCCCCAGACCATGTTCTGGATGGCGATGGCCAGCGAGAAATCGGCGGCCGTGATGCCGATGTCGCGGATCATGTGCGGCTGGAACAGGCCCCAGCTCTGGCGCATGCCCATGGCCAGGCTCAGCATGACTGCCGCCCCCCCGAGGATCGACAGGGTCTGCAGGCTGCTGAGGTTTTCGCGCTTCATGTGGTGCGGGCTCCGCGGAAGGGAGCCGATTATCGCCGAAACACGCGGCCGGACTGCGAAACAGCGGGCTCGAAATCCTGACGGGAATTGTGGCTATTGCCCTGCCCGGGGCCCCGCGCTGCCCGCCTGCCCCACGCTCAATGCCCCGCGTTCTGCCCGGCCGGCCGGCCGGCCATGCGCTCCAGCACGTGACGGCTCATGCCCAGCGCCAGTTCGTGCTCGCCCATGAACACCACGCCCAGGTTCTCGGCGCGCAGCAGTTCGGCTTCTTCGTCGCTGTGTGCGCAGCACCACCTCGATACCCGGGTTGAGCAGGCGCGCGGTCTCGACCATCTTGCGCACGTCGAGGGTGTCGGGCAGCGCGATCACCAGCATGCCGGCGCGCGCCACGTGCGCCTGGATCAGCACCGCCGGGTCGGCGGCATCGCCCGACACCGCGGGTATGCCGCGCGCACGCAACGCCTCCACCGTCTCGCGGCGCGCCTCGGCCACCACGTAGGGAATGCCGCCCGCCTCCAGCGCCGCGGCGATGCGGCGCCCGACGCGCCCGTAGCCGACCAGCACCACCTGGCCGGTGAGCAGCTTCTGGTCGGTGCTCACCGGCAGTTCGGCCAGCGGGTCGTCGGGGCGCTCGAGCTTGCGCGCCAGGCCGGAGCGCGCGCGTATCCAGCGCTGCAGGGGTTCGATGGCGGTGAACACCAGCGAGTTGAAGGCGATCGAGATCAGCGCGCCGGCCAGGATCAGGCTCTGGCCTTCGGGCGAAAGCAGGCCCAGCGACACGCCCAGCCCGGCCAGGATGAAGGAGAACTCGCCGATCTGCGCCAGGCTGGCGCCCACCGTCAGCGCGGTGTTGAGCGGATAGCGGAAGGCCAGCACCAGGCCGACCGCGGCCAGCGTCTTGCCGAACATGATGATGGCGACCACGGCCAGCACGCGCAGCGGCTGCTCGAAGATCACCTGCGGGTCGAACAGCATGCCCACCGAGACGAAGAACAGCACCGAGAAGGCATCGCGCAGCGGCAGCGACTCCTCGGCCGCACGGTGCGCGAACTCGGATTCACGCATCATCATGCCGGCGAAGAAGGCGCCCAGCGCGAAGGACACGCCGAACAGCTCGGCCGAGCCGTAGGCGATGCCCACCGCGGCGGCGATCACGCACAGCGTGAACAGCTCGCGCGAGCCGGTGCGCGCCACCAGCCACAGGATCCGGGGAAACACGCGCTTGCCCACCACCAGCATCAGCACGACGAAGGCGCCGACCTTGGCCAGCGTGATGCCCAGCGTGCCCCACACCCCGAAGCCCGAGGCTTCCGAGATGGCCGCCGCGGCGCCGCCCGCGGCGGACTGGACCGAACCGCCGAGCAGCCCGGCCAGCGGCGGCAGCAGCACCAGCACCAGCACCATGACCAGGTCCTCGACCACCAGCCAGCCGACGGCGATCTGCCCGTTCACCGATTCGAGCACGCCGCGCGCCTCGAGCGCGCGCAGCAGCACCACCGTGCTGGCCACCGACAGCGCCAGGCCGAACACCACGCCGGCACCCGGGCTCCAGCCCCACCAGATGGCGGTGCCCGCACCCAGCGCGGTGGCCACCGCGATCTGCACGATGGCGCCCGGCACGGCGATGCGCCTGACGGCCAGCAGGTCGTCGAGCGAAAAGTGCAGGCCGACGCCGAACATCAGCAGCATCACGCCGACTTCGGCCAGTTGCGAGGCGAGCGCGATGTCGGCGACGAAACCGGGCGTGGCGGGGCCGATGGCGATGCCGGCCAGCAGATAGCCGACCAGCGGCGGGATCTTCATGCGCGCGACCACATAGCCGAACACCAGGGCGAGGCCGAAGCCGGCGGCGATGGTGGTGATCAGGCTGATGTCGTGCGGCATGCGCGATGCTCTCCGGGGGGCAGCCGGCATTCTAATGGCGCGAGTGGTGCACGCCCGTGACAAAACGCGCGGCGAAGCATGCCGATTCGCAATGAAAACCGCCGGCGTGAATCCGCGGCCGCGCGGGCCGCGGCCGCTACAGCTCGCGCCAGGCCCTGAGCATGGGGAAGAACAGGCCCAGCCGCGGTCGCGCGCCCTCGGCGGCGGCGAAGGCCTCGGCGTAGCGCTCGAGCTGGCCGCGGTAGCGCGCCTGCTCGCTGTCGAGGAAGGCCTCGACATCGGCACCTTGGTGTCCGCCGGTCTTGTAGTCGACGATCCAGCGCCGGCCGTCGGCGATGAAGGTGCGATCGACGATCAGCGTCTGCACGCGCCCGCCCGAGACCGCGCGCAGGCGCAGTTCGCGCGCCGCCTGTTCGCGCGGACCGAGCAGCCAGCGGCCGCGCTCGTCCTCGATGGCGTTGACCAGCGCCTCCAGCACGCGAGCGGCGGCCGCGTCGAGCTCCGCGGCCGGCACGCCGCGCGCCGCGAGTTGCGCCGCGCAGCGCTCGCGCAGCGCGCGCACGCGCGCGCCATCCCAGCCGGACAGCGCATCCTCGGCCATGCGCTGCAGCCAGCGGTGTGCCACGCTGCCGACGTGGCGCGCGGTCTCGCCGGCCCACGAGAATTCGATCGCCTCGCGCGCGCCGGTCTCCTGCGCGGGCGCATCCCAGGCGAGCGCCGGCGGCGGCGCGGGCAGGCGCCAGTCCGCCGGCAGGCGCCGCAGGCTCTGGTCGGGCCGCTCCTCGCCCGGGTGGGCGGCAGGTTCGCCGTGTGCCGCGCCTGCCGCGGAGGCGGCCTGCGCGGCGAACGCCGCTTCCACCACCGGCCAGAGCCGCGCCAGCAGCGAATTCTTCTGCGGCGGCTGCGGCTCGCCGTCCTTCAGGCGCGCCACGCCCAGCAGGTGCAGGCGGCGACGCGCGCGAGTGGCCGCCACGTACAGCAGTCGCGCGGCCTCCAGGCTCTCGCGCTCGGCCTCCAGCCTGGCGATCCAGGCGTAGATGGCGTCGGCCTCGGCGCCGGCCTCCTCGATCGGCGCCAGCAGCAGTTCGTTGCGCCGCGCGGGGGAGGCCGCGGCAGCGGCGCGTTCCATCCACAGCATCAGCCGCTTGTCGTCGCGACGCGGCGCGCGCCCCAGCCCGGGCAGGATCACGTGGTCGAATTCCAGGCCCTTGGCCTTGTGGATGGTCATCACCTGCAGCGCCTCGCTGGCCTGCAGGTCGGGCAGCGCGTAGAGCTTCTGCAGGCTGTCCTCGAAATCGGCCAGGTCGCCCAGCGTGCCGGCGCGCTCGTGGGCTTCGAGGTGGTCGAGGAAGATCTCGGCGTCTTCGATGTCCGTCGGGTCGCTCACGCAGGCCGGCCCGCCCAGCGCCAGCCAGGTGCCGGCCACCAGTTCGCGCAGCGAGGTGCGGCCGCGCTGCGCCAGCGCCTGCGCCAGCACCGCACGCGTGCGTTCCAGGCGCGCGCGGGCCGGCGCGGGCAGCGCGGCCACGCGCGCCTCCTCGTGCAGCGCATCCCAGGGCAGGCGCGGCGCGCCCTCGGCCAGCAGCGCGAGTTCGCCCAGCGTGAGGCCGCACCAGGGCGCGCGCAGCACGGCGAACCAGGCCAGGGTGTCGCCGGCGTGCGCCAGCGCGCGCGTCAGCGCAAGCAGGTCCTGCACCACCGGACGCTCGTCCAGCCGCTCGATCTCGATGGCGCGAAACCGCAGTCCCGCGGCCTGCAGCTGCGGCACGATCTCGGTGAGCGCGCCGCGGTTGCGTACCAGGATGGCGGTGCTCGAGGCACCGGCATCGGCCTGCGCCGCGCGCACCAGTTCGACCACGCGCGCGGCCTCGCCGGCGGTGTCCTTGTCGAAGAAGGCGTGCACCGTGACCGCCGCACCGGGCAGCGGCGGGCGCACCGCCACGGACGCGGTGTAGGGCACCGCGCCGGAGGCCGGGTCCTCGCGCTCGGGCATCAAGTGCGCGAAGGCCGCGTTGACCCATTCGACGATGCCCGCCTGCGAGCGGAAGTTGGCCGCCAGCGCGATCGGCGCCAGGGCCACGCCGCCCACGCCTGCGCTACGCGCCTCGAGGAACTTGCCGACCTCGGCTTCGCGAAAGCGGTAGATCGACTGCATCGGATCGCCCACCGCGAACAGCGTGCGCCCGTCGCCGGGCTCCCAGCCTTCGGTGAGGCGGGCCAGCAACTCGTACTGCGAGATCGAGGTGTCCTGGAACTCGTCGACCAGCAGGTGGCGGATGCGGTAATCGAGCGCCAGGGCCAGGTCGGTGGGCGCGCCCTCCTCGCCCAGCGCGCGCAGCGCACCCTGTGCGACCTCGGTGAAATCGGCCTGGCCGCGCGCCTGGAACACCAGCTTGAGCTCGGCCACCGCCACCGGCAGCAGGCCGAGGATGGCTTCCAGGGCTTCCCATTGCGCATCGCTGTAGTGCGCGGGCGGCAGCAGCGCCATCTCGAGCAGGGCCAGGCGCAACGGCTCGCCGCCGGCGGCCTCCAGCGCCTCGGCCTCGGCATTGCGCTTGCGCCAGGTGCCTTTCTGCGTCAGCAGGCGCGGCGCGGCCTCGCGCCATTCGTCGGCGCTCCAGGCGGCGCCGGCCGGACAGGTGCGCACCGCGCGCGCATGCGCGTCGGCGCGCTGCGCCTGCAAGGCGGCCTCGAGCTGCGCGCGAGGCGCGTGCACATGGCGCAGCCAGTGGTCGCGCCGCGCCAGCATCTCGGCCAGCAGCGCCTCGACGCGCGCGAAGTCGTTGTCCAGGTGGGCGAGCAGGCGTTCCAGGTGGGCGACCGCGCCTGCATGCGCCGGCTGCGCGGACTCGATCAGGCCCAGCGTGGCGCGCGCGGCCTCGGCGTACAGCGCGGCCGCGTCTTCCAGGCTCTCGGGCTGCGCGCCGAATCTCGACAGCAGCGGCATCTGCCGGGTCAGCGCGGCGCACAGCGAATCGATGGTCTGCATGCGCAGGCGCTGCGGATTGTCGAGGATCGACTGCACTAGGGCCGGCGGCAGGCGCGGCCCGTCGGTTGCCGCGGCTTGCGCGGCCAGCGCCTTCAGCACGCGCGTGCGCATCTCGGCCGCGGCCTTGCGCGTGAAGGTGATGGCGACGATCTCCTCGGGCGATTCGACCGTGGCCAGCAGCGCCAGATAGCGGCGGATCAGCAGCTCGGTCTTGCCCGAGCCGGCCGGCGCCTGCAGCGATGAAGGAACGCGCGGGGTCCAGCGCGCGATCGCGCTCGACCTGGTCCGGGGCCGGCGGCAGCGCTGGTTCAGTTGCCATATTCGACAACCGTATTGACATGAAAACCCCTGCAGGAGCCCGTCTTGCGAAATGAAAGTTTAACTTTCATTCGTAGACCCCCGCCTCGTCTTCGCCGGACGCGCTCCACGCCCGCCGCTCGTGGATGCGGCACAGCGGCTGCTGGTCGCAGTACTCGCAGGCGCCGGGCTTGGGGTCGACGGCGGCGGCGCCGCCCGCGTAGCCGCGCGCCAGGCGCTCCAGCGCGGTGCGCCAGTCGGCCAGCTGCGCCTCCCAGGATTGCGCGGCGCGCTTCAGTCGTCCGTCGGGCAGCGCGCGCGCGCCGGGCAGCAGCCCCTTGTCGGCGGCCAGCGAAACGAACTGCATGGCGCCGGCCTTGACCTGCGCGAAGGCCAACGCCTGCGCGTCGGGTTCGCTGGCCACCAGGTAGAGCGGCAGCTGCGGCTCATCCATGCGCGGTCCCAGCCAGTCGCCCGCGGCGGGCTTGCCGGTCTTGTAGTCGATGACGATGCGCTCGCCCTGCGCGGTTTCGTCGACGCGGTCCAGCCGGCCGCGCATCCGCAGGCCGCCGATCTCCAGATTGCGCGGGTCCTCGACGGCGAACACGCTGAAGGGCTCGCGCTGCCGCTCGAGTTCCAGCCATTCGCTCGCCAGGCGCACGAGGCGGCGCTGCTCGACGGCGGCGAAACGACCGGACAGGGTCTCGGGGCGATCGCGCCGCATGCGTGCCACCGCCTCGGCGGCCGCGCGCTGCAGCAGCTGCTCGAGGGCCGGCGGGGCCAGCGTGTCCAGCGCGTGCTTCGTCTCCAGTTCGCGCCAGGCGGTGGCCAGCACCTGGTGTACCAGGCTGCCGCGCTCCATGGCGTCCAGGCCGGCATGCGGCGTGGCCAGCGCCGCCGCGTCCAGCCTGTGCACGGCAAATGCGCGAAACGGGCAGGCCGCCTGATCCTTCAGCACCTGCGTGCCGCCGCGCACGGCCGCGCCGTCGTGTTCGGCGACCCGCGCACCGGCCTGCGCATCATGCGGCGCCTCGATCGCCGCTTCGCTCGCCGCGTACTCGTCGTGCGCCGCGTCGGACGCCGCGTCGAGCGCCGCGCCCGGCGCGATCGCCTGCGCCATGCTCCGCACTTCGGCCAGCGACGGCGCGTCCTCGTCCGGCAGGCTCTCCAGTGCGGCGCGTGCGGCGTGCACCTGCGCGCCCCAGTCCTGCGCCGTGGGCAGGGCGAGTCCGCCCTCGGCGAGGTGCGCGATCAGCGGGCTGGGCTGCAGGTCACGATCGCCGTCGCGGCAAGGATGCGAGAGCACCACTTCCGCGGCGGCGGTGAGCCAACCGGCGGTGATGCGCCGGTCCAGCGCCAGCGCGGCCTCGGCCGAGGCCTCGGGGATGCCGGCCGCGCGCTGCAGGGCGATGGGCAGGAAGGGATTGGCTCGCGCCGCCAGCGGCCAGGCTTCGTCGCAGAGTCCCATCACCCAAAGGTGATCGAAGGCCACGCCGGCCGATTCGAGCACGCCGAGGATCTGCACCGGCTCCTCGTGCGCTTCGGGCTGGAAGGCGGTGTCGGCCGCCATGCGCCGCAGGCGTGCCAGCGCCTGTGCGTAGCCCATGCGCGGCGCCACGCGCTCGAGCTGCGCGAACTGCGCGAGCAGCGCCTGCCAGCGCGCCAGGGTCTGGAACTCCTCGGATGACAGGCTGCGCTCGCCGGGAAATCCCAGCCGCGCGAGCGCATCGCCGAAGGCGCGCGCCCAGGCGCCGGGCGACTGCACTGCGAACAGGCGCTCGCGGCGCAGCTCGGCGAACTGCGCCAGGCGCTGCGCGAGCACGGCGGCGCGCGGCATCGAGGCGCGCACAAGCAGGGCCAGCAGGCGATCCAGCCCCAGCACCGGCTCGGCCCGCTCGCGCAGTGCGGCGTCGAGCCGCGCACGGCGCGTCATCTCGGCGTCGGCCTGCGCGAGGTAGGGGGAGCGGATCACCAGGCTGGCGCGTTCGTAGGGCAGTTCGCGGCCGGCCAGTTCGAGGATGGCGAACGCGGTGTCGACCAGCGGCCAGTCGTTCAGCGGTTCGCCCAGGGAGATGTTGAACGGCGGCAGCGCGTGCGCTTCCCGCGGCACCTGCCGGGTCGGCGCCATCGTGCGCGTGAACGCGCGGCGCAGCGCATTGCGGTGCATGGCCAGGTCCGGCACCACCACGCCGATGCGCGCGCTGCGTCCCTGCGCCTGCGCCGCCTCGAGCCGCTCGCGCGCCCAGGCCGCGGCGCGCCCTATCTCGTCGCGCGCATCGACGCAGGCCAGGCGCAACGGCGCGCTTTCCGGCGCGCGCGCCGCCGCGCTGCGCGCATGCGCGCAACCGCGCGCCGCCAGCACATCGAACAGCGCGCGCTGCTGCGGGGTGACGATGTCGAATCCATAGGCCACCAGCAGCCGCGGCAGGCCGGCGCCCTCCTGCGCCGCGGGATCGGCGAACTGCGCGAGCAGCAGGTCGGGCAGGCGGGCGGCGTCGGTGCCGCCGGCGCGGCGCGTGTCGCGCTCGTAGCGCCGCGCCCATTCGGCCCAGGCCTGCGCATCCTCTTTCGGCGCGGCGCGCTGCAGCGCCGGCATCAGGCCCCAGGCGTGTGCAAGGTCCCAGGCCTGGCGCGCCGAGGCCGCGGCCTCGGGCACCGCGAGCAGCGCCTCGCCGCCCTCCCAGCCGCGCACGATGTCCTCCCACAGCGCCTGCTCCTGCGCCGGGGTCAGCAACTGCGGCAGTTGCGCACCGCTGGCCGAATGCAGGAAGTCTTCGTAGGCCCGCTGCACCCAGGCGGTCCACGGCAGGATGTCCGCGGCCGCCCAGGCCGAAAGCCCGCGTGCCAGCTGATGCGCATCGAAGGCGCGCTGCAACTCCTTGGCCAGGCGCAGGTTGGGGGTGAGCACGGTCACGCCCGCGGCGTCCGCGCCCGCCAGGCGATCGAACAGGTCTGCGGGCGCAAGGAACGTGTCGGACATGGGCCGATGATAGACGAGCCGGCGCGGAGCGACGGCCGCGCCGCACGCCGGCGCGCGATCGCGATTCGAAACAGGGCCTGCGCCGACGCGCGTCGCGTGCACAATCCCCGGACTGCCATCCTAAGCGTACGCCAGCCGCCCATGCAGAACCACGAATCCCAGGCCGCGTTGCGCCTGCAGCGCCGCGGCGTGAAGGCCCGCCGGGACGCGATCGAGATCCTCGTCGACGGTCGCCCGCTGCCGGCCTTCGAGGGCGAGACCGTGGGCGCCGCACTGGCCGCCGCCGGTTGCCGCAGCTTGCGCATGACCTCGCAAGGCGAGCCGCGCGGGCTGTATTGCGGCATGGGCGTGTGCTTCGAATGCCGCCTGAGCATCGACGGGCGCCCCGGCGAACGCGCCTGCCTCACCGCGGTGCGGCCGGGCATGCGCATCGAACTCGCGCGCACCGCGCACGGCGAACCCGTCCCGCAGGCGCAGACGCCCGTCGAGCCCGCGTTCCGCGAAGAGCGTACGCAGCTGCTGGTGCTGGGTGCGGGTCCGGCAGGCCTGGCCGCCGCGGAGGCCGCCGCCGCACGCGGCGTGCAGGTCACGATACTGGACGAACGCCCCGCGCCGGGAGGGCAGTACTTCAAGCCGCTGGCGAAGAGCCATCGCAACGCCGGGGGCGAGCATGCGCACGTCGACCGCCAGTTCGCGCGCGGCGCCGAACTGGTGGCGCGCGTGCAGGCCCTGGGGGTGCGCATGCTGAGCGGCGTGACGGTGTGGGACGCGCAGGCGCTGCCCGAGGGCGGGGGGCGCGTGCAGGCACACGATGCGCAGGGCCAGGCCGGCTGGCAGGCCGACAAGCTGGTGGTGGCGACCGGTGCCTACGAGCGGGCCTGGGCGGTGCCGGGCTGGACCCTGCCCGGCGTGATCACCACCGGTGCCGCGCAGACGCTGGCGCGCGCCTACCAGGTGGCGCCGGGACGTCGCGTGCTGTTCGCCGGCAACGGCCCGCTGAACCTGCAGGTGGCGGCCGACCTCGCGCGCCATGGCGTGCAGGTGGTGGCGCTGGCCGAGGCGGCGGCTTCCCCCTGGAAGGCGCCGCTGCGCGAACTGCTGCGCGCGGCGCGCCTGCGCCCGGACCTGATGCGCGACGGCCTGGGCTACCTGCGCACGCTGCGCAGGCACGCGGTGCCGGTGCTGCACGGCCACGTGCTGCTGCGTGTCGAGGGCCGGGACCGCGTCGAGCGCGCGGTGCTCGCCGCACTGGACGCCGACGGCGCACCGCTGGCCGGCAGCGAGCGCAGCTACGCGGTCGACACGGTGTGCATGGGCTACGGCTTCGCGCCGGCTTCCGAACTGACGCGCCTGCTGGGCTGCCGGCACGAGACCGATGCGCGCAACGGCATCCACCTGGTGGCGGTGCGCGACGCGCAGGGCCGCACATCGATCGCCGACGTGTACGCGGCCGGCGATGCGGGCGGTCCCTGGGGCGCGCACGCGGCCCTGCATCAGGGACGCCTCGCCGGCCTGGCTGCCGCCGAGGCCCTCGGCAAGGGCGCCGACCCGGACGCGCAGGCCCGGGCGCAGGCCGGCCTGGCGCGCGAACGCGCGTTCCAGCGCAGCCTGTGGGCGATCCACGCCATGCCCGACCCCGGCGAACGTCTGGCCGACGACGCGACCACGCTGTGCCGCTGCGAGAACGTCGCGCACGGCGCGGTGCGCGCCGAGATCGCGAGCGGCGCCACGGACCTGGCCGCCATCAAGCGCGCCACGCGCTGCGGCATGGGCCACTGCCAGGGCCGCTACTGTTCCCCGCTCATCGCGCGCATGCTGGCCGCGCGCACCGGCGTGCGGGTGGACGAACGCACCCATTTCCGCGTCCAGGCGCCGCTGCGGCCCCTCGCCATGGATGCGCTGGCGCGCGTGCAGCCCGACATCGCGCGCTTCGGCGAGCTGCCGGCCGACGCGGTGGATGCCGCCGACGCCCCGCCCTCGCCCGTCGCCGCGCCGATACGCACCGGCACCCTGGTGATCGGTGCGGGCATCGTCGGGCTGTGCACGGCGCGCGAACTCGCGCTGGCCGGCGAAGACGTGGTCGTGCTCGAGCGCAACCAGCCGCATGCCGAGGCCTCGGGCGCGAACGCAGGCAGCCTGCACGTGCAGTTCCAGACCTTCGGCTTTCCCGACCTGCATTCGCGCGAGGCGGTGCGCGCGCCGGTCTCGACGCTGGCCCTGCAGCGCGACTCCGTACACCTCTGGGCCGCGCTTGCAGCCGGCCTGGGCGTGGACATCGAGGTGGCCATCGAAGGCGGATTGACGGTGGCCGACGACGCGGCCAGCCTCGCGCACCTGCAGCGCAAGGTCGAACTCGAACGCGAGGCGGGACTGCAGATGGAGATGCTCAGCGGCGAACAGGCGCGCGCGCTGGCGCCCTGGCTCTCGCCGGCGGTGATCGCCGCCTCGCTGTCGCGCGACGAGGGCAAGATCAATCCGCTCAAGGCGGCGCCCGCGCTGCGCGCAGCCGCCGCCGCGGCAGGCGCGCGCATCGAAGCGCGCACGCGCGTGCTGGCCATCTCGCACGATGCGAGCGGATTCACGGTGCGCACCGACCGCGGCAGTTTCCTCGCCGCTCGCGTGGTGAATGCGGCCGGCGCCTGGGCCGGTGCGGTCGCCGCGCTGGCCGGTGACATGCTGCCGGTGCGCCAGAACCCGATACAGATGCTGGTGACCGAAGCGATGCCGCCGGTGATCCCCTACCATCTCGCGCACGCCACGCGCAGGCTGACGCTGAAACAGGCTGCCAATGGCAACCTGATCGTGGGCGGCGGCTGGAAGGCGGCCTGGGACCCGCACGCCGGCCGCACGCGCCCCACGCTGCAGGGCGTGTCGGGCAACCTCGCGGTGGTGCTGCGCATGCTGCCCGGGCTGGGCGCATTGCAGGTGATCCGCTCGTGGACCGGCGTCGCTTTCGTCACGCCGCCGGCCATCGGCGCCTCGCCGCGCCTGCCCGGCCTGTATCACGCGGTGGTGCAGAACGGCATGACGCTGGGCCCGGCCATCGGCCGCGCCGGCGCGGCCCTGGTGCTGGGCCGCGCACCCGAGCACGACCTGAGCGCGTTCTCGCCGGCGCGCTTCGGCTGAGTCCGCGCATCGCCGCGTGGCCCGGACGGCCGCAATGACCGAGGCCATCATGGTGGCCGCTGCCGGCGATGCAGTGTAAGGTTGCGGGCCGCAAAACGACCCAACCGGGCCGACGGGCATGACTGGAGAACCCGGCGCAATGGCGGAGGCACGCATGGGCACGACGGCAGGACGCACGATCATTCCGCTCGCCACGCGCGTTCGGCATTCGGCGCAGGACAGCGGGACCACGTTGCGCGAGGAGATACTCGCCGGCCTGCGCGCGACACCCTCGGTGATCGCGCCCAAGTATTTCTACGACGCGTTGGGTTCGCGGCTGTTCGAGGCGATCACCGAACTGCCCGAGTACTACCCCACCCGCACCGAGAACGCCATCCTCGAGACACATGCCGGCGAGATCGCGCGCGTTGCCGGCACGGACCGCACGCTGATCGACCTGGGCGCCGGCAACTGCGAAAAGGCCGCGCGGCTGTTCGGCGCGCTGCGCCCCGCGCAGTACGCGGCGCTGGACGTCTCGCTGGAGTTTCTCGAAGCCGCCGTCGCGCGGCTGCGCCCGCGCCACCCGTCGATACGCATGCTCGCGGTGGGCACCGACTTCTCCGCGCGGCTGCAACTGCCGCCGGAAGTGGCGTCCGCCCGCCGGCTGTTCTTCTACCCGGGCTCCTCGATCGGCAACTTCACACCCGATCAGGCCGTGGGTCTGCTGGCCCAGATGCGCGCGTTGTGCGACGCCGACGGCGGCCTGCTGATCGGCATCGACCTGGTCAAGCCCACCGACGTGCTGGAGGCGGCCTACGACGACGCACTAGGCGTGACCGCGGCCTTCAACCTGAACGTATTGCGGCGCGCGAACGCGCTGGCCGGCACCGATTTCGATCCGCTCGACTGGCGCCACGTGGCGCTCTACGCGACGACCGAATCGCGCATCGAGATGCACCTGGAGGCGCGCCGCGCGCTGGTGGTGCGCTGGGACGGCGGCGAGCGCCGCTATGCCGCCGGCGAGCGCATCCTGACCGAGTACAGCTACAAGTACCGTCTGGACACGTTCGAGGCCCTGCTCGCCCGCGCGGGATTCCAGGGCATGCGCGCCTGGACCGACGCGCGCGGCTGGTTCGCGGTCTGCCACGCACGGGCCGGGGCATGAGCGCCCCGCAGGAAGCGGCGCGTTTCGCGCAGCGGCGCGCCGGTCGCGCAGCCGCCCCGCTCGACTATGCCGAGGTGCGCGGGCGCAGCCTGGCGCTGGCCGCGCCGCTGTCCGAGGAGGATTGCTGCGTGCAGTCGATGCCGGACGCCAGCCCGATCAAGTGGCACCTCGCGCACACCACCTGGTTCTTCGAGACCTTCGTGCTGGAAACGCACGAGGCGGAGTTCCGGCCGCAGCGCGCCGAGTTCCGCGTGCTGTTCAATTCCTACTACAACGGCGTGGGCGAGAAGCACCCGCGCGCGCAGCGCGGACTGCTCACGCGCCCGTCGCTGGCCGAGGTGCGCGAATACCGCGCCGCGATCGATGCGCGCATGCAGGCGCTGCTGGTCGCGCGCGCGGACGACACCGCGCTGCGCGCCCTGGTCGAACTGGGCCTGCAGCACGAGCAGCAGCACCAGGAACTGATGCTCACCGACATCAAGCACCTGCTGTCCATGAATCCGCTGCAGCCGGCCTATGCCGCGGCCTCCGCCGCCTCCCCGCACTGCGCGGGCGCGCAAGGGGCGCCGGCGTGGATCACCCAGTCCGGCGGCGCCGTGGAGATCGGTCATGCCGGCACGGGCTTCTGCTTCGACAATGAACTGCCGCGCCATCGCGTGTGGCTGACGCCGCATGCCCTCGCCGCGCGTCCGGTCAGCAACGCCGAGTACGCGCGTTTCGTGGCGGCCGGCGGCTATGCGGACCCGCGGTTCTGGCTGGCCGAGGGCTGGGACTGGTTGCGCGCGAACAACATCACCCATCCCCTGTACTGGCGTCCTGCGCGCCCAGCGAGGAATGCGCCGAGGGCTGGGACGAGTTCACGCTGGCCGGCCTGCAGCCGCTGGATCCGCAGGCGCCGGCCACGCACCTGGCGTACTTCGAATGCGACGCCTATGCGCGCTGGGCCGGCGCGCGCCTGCCCACGGAAGCCGAGTGGGAGCACGCGACCGCCGCCGGCCGGCTGTCGGCCGGCGGGCAGGTCTGGGAATGGACTTCCTCCTCGTATGCGGCCTACCCGGGCTATCGCCACGCCGAAGGCGCGATCGGCGAATACAACGGCAAGTTCATGGTCAACCAGTACGTGCTGCGCGGCGGCTCGCGGGCGACGCCCGCAGGCCATGCGCGCATCAGCTACCGGAACTTCTTCCCGGCCGGTGCGCGCTGGCAGTTCTCGGGGCTGCGGCTGGCGCGCGACGCCTGAGCGCAGCCTCAGGGCCGGGGCGCCCGGCGGTCACCTGCGCTACTTCTCCACCGTCACGCCGCGCCAGAACGCTACGTAGCCCCTGATCTGCGCGGCCGCCGACTTGGGCTCGGGATAGAACCAGGCGGCATCCTTGTTGCGTTTGCCGTCGACCACCACGTCGTAATAGCTGGCCTCGCCCTTCCAGCCGCAGGTGGTGTGCGTCTCGCTGGGCTGGAAATGCTCCCGGCGCAGGGCGGCAGGCGGAAAGTAGACGTTGTTCTCGACGGTTTCGAACTCCTCGCTCTCGGCGAGCACGGCGCCGTTCCAGGTGGCTTTGGGCATGGCAGGCTCCAGGATTGTGTGGTTTCAGTATAGGCCTGCAAGGATTGCGCGTGCCGCGCGACACATGCGCATGAACCGCTGCTTCGAGACGCCCCCGCAATCCGCTTGCGGCGGGCCCGCTTACCCCCTACATTGCCGGCTCTTCATTCCGCTCGGCCGCCACGGGGGCCGCGCAATCCGCATGAGCATCGCCGGCCCAGAGCCCGAACCGTCGCATCCCGCCCGCTTCGATCCGCAGCAGCTGGAGAGCCATCGCACGGCGTTGACGCGCTACGCGATGGCACAGTTGCGCAACCGCGACCAGGCCGAGGACGCGGTGCAGGAAACCATGATCGCGGCGTTGAAGGGCGCCGCGAGCTATGCCGGTGACTCCAGCCTGCGAACCTGGCTGACCGGCATCCTCAAGCACAAGATCGTCGACATCCTGCGCAAGGCGGTGCGCGAACGCGCGCACGAGCCCGCCGAATTCGACGAGTTCCAGGCTGCGGGCGAAGACGTCGCGCAGATGTTCGCCGCCGACGGCCATTACGCCGAGCGTCCGGCCGACTGGGGCGATCCGAACGCCGCCCTGGAGCAGAAGCGCTTCTTCGCGGTGCTGGAACTGTGCATGGAGGGCCTGCCGGAGAACACCGCGCGCGTCTTCGCCATGCGCGAGATCATGGGCCGCGACACCGCCGAGATCTGCGCCGACCTGGGCATCAGCGACGCCAACTGCTGGGTGCTGCTGCACCGCGCGCGCATGCGGCTGCGCGCCTGCCTGGAGAAGAACTGGTTCGCCGCGGAGGCGAGCGGCACGGCGCGGGGGAAGCGGCCATGAAGCTTTGGCTGTCATGCCACGACGCCAGCCGCACCATGTCCGAGGGCATGGACCGCGAACTCGGCCTGCTCGAGCGCGGCACGCTGCGCATGCACCTGATGATCTGCGGCGCCTGCCACCGGGTGCAGGGGCAGTTCGCCTTCCTGCGCGAGGCAGCGCGCCGCTATCCGGAAGCGCTGCCGGACGAGAGTCCGTCCGACACGGACGCCGCGCGCCACCGTCGCTGACGGTTCCGGCCGACCGGCTCCGGCGCGCCGGCCTGCGTGACCGCGGTTACAGACCGCAGCCGGGCGGGGGTGTATGGTGATCGCTGGCAAGGAGGTACGCTGGTGGAACCGAACGATGCACTGGTGCTCGCGCGCGCGCAGTTCGGGCTGAACATCGCCTTTCACATCCTGTTCCCCAGCATCACCATCGCGCTGGGCTGGCTGCTTGTGTATTTCCGGTTGCGGTACGCACGCACCGGGGATGCAGCCTGGCTCGCGAGCTACCGGCTGTGGACCAAGATATTCGCGCTGTCGTTCGCCATGGGCGTGGTGTCGGGGATCGTGATGTCGTTCCAGTTCGGCACCAACTGGCCGGGATTCATGCGCGCCGTGGGCAACATTGCCGGCCCCCTGCTGGCCTACGAGGTGCTGACGGCCTTCTTCCTCGAGGCGACCTTTCTGGGCGTGATGCTGTTCGGCATGAGCCGCGTGCCCGCCTGGGTGCATATCGGCGCGACACTCCTGGTGGCCGGCGGGACGACGCTGTCCGCGTTCTGGATTCTCGCCCTCAATTCTGGATGCACACGCCCACCGGCCACGTCGTGGTCGACGGTGCGCTGATCGCAGGCGACTGGCTGCAGGTGATCTTCAACCCGTCGTTTCCCTACCGATTCACGCACATGCTGATCGCCTCCGGCCTGACGGCGGCCTTTCTCGTCGCGGGACTGTCGGCGTGGCGCCTGCTCAAGGCAAGCGATGACAGCGCTGCGCGACGCACGCTGCGCACCGGCATCCTGGTCGCAGCGGTGCTCGCGCCGTTGCAGGTGCTGGTCGGCGACCTGCATGGCATCAACACGCTCGAGCATCAGCCGGCAAAGATCGCGGCGATCGAGGCGATCTGGGAGACCGGGAAGGGCGCACCGCTGGTGCTGTTCGCGGTTCCCAATGCGGAGACGAAACGCAACGACTACGCGATCGAGGTGCCCAAACTCGCCAGCCTGATCCTCACGCACGACGCCGAAGGCGAGGTCAAGGGCCTGGCCGAGTTCGGCGCCGACGTGCCGCCGGTCGCGCCGGTGTTCTACGCGTTCCGCGTCATGGTCGGCGTCGGCACGCTGATGATCCTCCTGGCCTGGGCGGGTGCCTGGGCGATGCGCGGCGGGCGGCGCCCGGGTCGCGCGCTGCTCTGGACCTTTGCAGGTTTCACATTCTCAGGCTGGGTGGCCACGCTGTCGGGATGGCTGGTGACGGAGATCGGTCGCCAGCCATGGCTGGTGCAGGGCGTGCTGCGCACCGCAGACGCCGTCGGCCCGGTTTCGCCGGCCGAACTCGGCGCCAGCCTGACCGGATATGCCGCGACCTACGCGTTGATGCTGATCGCGTACATGGTGGTGCTCACGCACCTGGCCGGCAAGGGCGGCCAGGTGCAGGTCGGCGCGCCTGCATTGCGCCCGGCCTCCGCCGAAGGCTGACCTGCATGACCCTCGACCTGCCGCTGATCTTCACCATACTGATGGGCGTGTCCATCCTGGCCTACGTGGTGCTCGACGGCTACGACCTGGGCGTCGGCATGCTGATGCCGGCGGCCGACGCGCGCGAGCAGAACCGCATGGTGTCCTCGATCGGCCCGTTCTGGGACGCCAACGAAACCTGGCTGGTGCTCGGCGTGGGCATCCTGCTGGTGGCGTTCCCGGAAGCGCATGGCGTGATCCTCGGCGCCCTGTATCTGCCGGTGTTCGCGATGCTGATCGGACTCATGCTGCGCGGCGTTGCGTTCGAGTTCCGCGTCAAGGCCGAAGGCTGGCATCGCGAACTTTGGAACTGGCTGTTCTGGGCGGGCTCCTTCCTGGCTGCACTGGCCCAGGGTTACATGCTCGGACGCACCATCACCGGATTCGCCCCGGGCTTCCTGCCTGCGCTGTTTGCGTTTCTGGTGGGCGCCAGCCTGTGCGGAGGCTACGTGCTGCTGGGCGCGACCTGGCTCGTCGGCAAGTGCGAAGGTGCGCTGCAGAAAAAGGCGCTTGCCTGGGCGCGCTGGGGGCTGGCGTGGGTTGCGCTGGGTGTACTGCTGGTCAGCGTCGCCACGCCGATGGCGAGCGAATCGGTGCGCGCCAAATGGTTCGACGGATTGGCCGCCGCGCCGTGGCGCCTCACCCTGTTCCTGCTGCCGCTCGCCACCCTGGCGGCGGGCATCCACGTCTGGCGCAGCACCGGCCGCCTGACGCGCGGCGAGTCGCGCGCCGAATGGTCACCGTTCGCCGGCGCCGTGACGATCTTCGTGCTGGCCTTCGCCGGCCTGGCCTACAGCCTGTTCCCCTACCTCGTGATCGACCGCATGACCGTGTGGCAGGCGGCGGCGCATCCGTCCGCCTTGAAAGTCATCCTGGCCGGCGCCGTGATCGTGCTGCCGTTCATCTTCGCGTACACGGCCTTTTCCTACCGCGTGTTTCGCGGCAAGGCTCAGGAGAACCTGTACGACTGATGCACCCGCTGCGGTCTGCGCCCGGGACGATTAGCGCCCGAACAGGCCCTTGAGCAGGTTGACGCCCTCGCGCACGCCTTCCTTGAGGGGGTCGACGGGCTCCGCAGGCCTGGCGGGCGGCGGCGAGGTGTCCGACGCCGCAGGACCGCCGCGCTCGGCCGGGCGCCCGCCGCGGCCGCGCGTCTCGCCTTCCTGGCCCAGCAACAACGAGGCCGTTGACTTGTAGCGCACCTTGACCGTCCAGAGCGGCTCCCAGGCCTGGCGCGGGTCCTGCGGGCGCGGCGGCTGCGCGAAGTTGGCCTCGCCGCCGTAGGCGATGAAGTTCAGGAACGGCGTGCCGGCCTTCCTGACGAACTCGGCCGGCACCGTGCATTCGACGGTCTGCGGCGCCATCACCACCTTCTCGCGCACCAGGCGCCCGGCTTCGGCCGGCGGCAGGTAGTCCATCAGCGCACCACCGAGCTCCTGTACCTCGCTCGAGGACCACATCAGCACGTCCTCGCCTTCGCCGCCCATGGCGGTGGCGAAATAGCCCGTCGCCGCGGCCAGCGCCTGCCATTGCACGCTGAGCGCGCCGGCCTGGCCGCGCGGCGCGGCCGACAGCTCGACGCGCGGCATGAAATCCTGGCGCTCATCGAGCGCGAAGCGGATCTCCGGCGTGTAATTGCCGCGCACCTGGTGTTCGCCGCGCAGGGAGGCGGCGTCCGGCACGGGTTTGCCGTCTTCGGCATTCGGCCATTCGCCGTAGGTGCGGCTGCGGCTTGCGGACGGTCCGGCGGGACGCGCGATGCGGCGCGCGGCCAGCTGCGGCGGCATCTGGCCCTGCGAAAGTTTCGAGAAATCGATGATCACCGGTTGTCCTGCGCGAACGTTCTCGCCGCAGCCCCAGTAGATCAGCATGCGCCCCCTGGGGCGCTCCATGCCTTCGGGCAGTTCACGCTCTTCGCCGCGCGGCGCGCTGGCGCTGCGCGGCGTGAGCAGCGGCAGCGAAGGCCCCATCTGCATGCCGGCGGGAATCTCGTGTGCGGCGCGCGGGCCGTCGGCGCCGGCGCGCTGCGAACCCAGCTGCAGAAGCAGGCGCCGGCCGCCCTGGGCCTGACTACCACCCATGCCCGGCAGGTTCATGCCGGCCATGCCACCCATGCCGGGCAGGTTCATGCCGGCGGCGGTGTCCACGCTCACCCAATAGGTGGCGATCGGGGTTTGACCACCTGGTTGCCGGAGCCCTGAGCCCAGGCCAGGGCGGGCAGCGCCGCGAGGACAAGTGCGAGTGCTTGCATGCGCATGGCCCCTCTAGCGCTCGAGCAGGTGCTTCTTGTCGGACACCTTGGCCCACTGGTCGGCGTCCGGCGGGCCGTCCTTCCTCTCGATGATCGGCTTCCATCCCTTGACAGCTCCGCGTTCAAGGCGATGAACGCCTGCTGCGCATCGGGCACGTCGTCCTCGGCGTAGATGGCCTCGACAGGGCACTCGGCCACGCACAGGGTGCAGTCGATGCACTCCTCGGGGTCGATCACCAGCATGTTCGGGCCTTCGCGGAAGCAGTCGACGGGGCAGACGTCGACGCAATCGGTGTACTTGCACTTGATGCAGGATTCGGTGACTACATAGGTCATTGCGACTTACCCTGGATGGTAAAAGTGTTTTGAATCCGTAGTTTAGCATCCCGCCTTGCTTTCCCCCGGACCGCCCCCATAATTGAAGCCTGCGCTCGCGGCGGGCAGCAGTGATACGCCGCACCCCACCATACCCCCCCTGAGGAACCATGAGCAGTTCAGCCATCCATCACGTGACAGACGACACCTTCGATCCGGAAGTCCTGAAATCCGACGTACCCGTACTGCTCGACTACTGGGCGGAATGGTGCGGCCCGTGCAAGTCGATCGCCCCCATCCTCGACGAGGTCGCGCGCGAATACGAAGGGCGCGTGAAGATCGCCAAGATCAACGTCGACGAGAACCAGGCGGTGCCTGCCAAATTCGGCATCCGCGGCATCCCGACACTGATGCTGTTCAAGAACGGCAACGTCGAGGCCACCAAGGTCGGCGCTCTGTCCAAGTCGCAGCTCACCGCGTTCCTTGACAGCAATATCTGAAACGCTTACGCTCGCCTGAACTACCCGCCCGGCAGGTTTTCATTCGTGCCGCAGCTGCCTGAACAGCAGTCCGGCCGGCGCGGACAACAGACAAGAATTCGCGGCACAGCAGCCGCAGCCACACCCCAGCGCCAGGGTCCGGCGCTCCCCCTCAAGATTCAAGCACGACTCCACGCAGTCTTTGAGCAGTTCCCCTCCATCCGGCGTTCGCCATGTATTTATCAGAACTCAAAACCCTACACGTCACTGAACTTGTCGACATGGCCGTCGCCAGCGAGCTGGAAGGCGCCAACCGACTGCGCAAGCAGGACCTGATCTTCGCGCTGCTCAAGAACCGCGCGAAAAAGGGCGAAGCGATCTTCGGCGACGGCACGCTGGAGGTGCTGCCCGACGGCTTCGGGTTCCTGCGTTCCCCCGACACCTCGTATCTCGCAGGGACCGACGACATCTACGTGTCGCCCTCGCAGATTCGCCGCTTCAACCTGCGCACCGGCGACTTCGATCGAGGGCGAGATCCGCACGCCCAAGGACGGCGAGCGCTACTTCGCGCTGGTCAAGGTCGACAAGGTCAACAACGAGCCGCCCGAGAACGCCAAGAGCAAGATCCTCTTCGAGAACCTCACCCCGCTGCATCCGGACGAGATCCTCAAGCTGGAGCGCGACATCAAGGCCGAGGAGAACACCACCGGCCGCATCATCGACATCATCGCCCCGATCGGCAAAGGTCAGCGCGGACTGATCGTCTCGCCGCCCAAGGCCGGCAAGACGGTGCTGATGCAGCACATCGCACACGCCATCACCGCCAACCATCCGGAAGCGGTGATGATGGTGCTGCTGATCGACGAGCGTCCCGAGGAAGTCACCGAAATGACGCGCACGGTGCGCGGCGAGGTGGTGGCCTCGACCTTCGACGAACCGGCGCAGCGCCACGTGCAGGTCGCCGAGATGGTGATCGAGAAGGCCAAGCGCCTGGTCGAGCACAAGAAGGACGTGGTGATCCTGCTCGACTCCATCACCCGCCTGGCGCGCGCCTACAACACGGTGGTGCCTAGCTCCGGCAAGGTGCTGACCGGCGGCGTCGATGCCAATGCCCTGCAGAAGCCCAAGCGTTTCTTCGGCGCGGCAAGGAACATCGAGGAAGGCGGCAGCCTGACCATCATCGCCACGGCCCTGGTCGATACCGGCAGCCGCATGGACGAGGTGATCTTTGAAGAATTCAAGGGCACCGGCAACCTGGAGATCCACCTTGACCGGCGCATGGCCGAGAAACGCATCTATCCCGCGATCAACGTGAACCGCTCCGGCACGCGCCGCGAGGAACTGCTGATCGAGAAGGACAACCTGCAGAAGGTCTGGGTGCTGAGGAAGCTGCTGTACCCGATGGACGAACTGGAAGCGGCGGAGTTCCTGATCGACAAGGTGCGCGCCAGCAAGAACAACGCCGAGTTCTTCGAATCCATGCGCCGCCGCTGAGGTCGACCCGCCCGCGGGCCGCCAGACCCGGGTTCGGGCCACCATCCCGGCAGGCTTGCCTTAAGCCCCTGATTTCCGTATAATTCGCGCCTCTTTTTATGACCGTCCCGGCACAACCCCGGGGCACACCAGGATCCTTCCCATGAAAGCAGCTGGCCACCCCGATTACAAGCCCGTGATCTTCATCGACACGAGCTGCAATTTCTCCTTCCTGACGCGCTCCTGCCTCGACACCAAGGGCCGCGAGACCATGAAGTGGGAAGACGGCAACGAGTACCCCGTGATCAAAATCGAGGTGTCCTCCGAGTCGCACCCGTTCTACACCGGCAAGCAGAAGGTGGTGGACACCGCCGGCCGCATCGAGAAGTTCAAGCGCCGCTACGCGAGCAAGACCAAAACGGCCTGAGCACGCTCTACCGCGCAATCATGAAAGGCAGCCCGCGGGCTGCCTTTTTTGTTAATAAAAACAGAATCTTGCGGTAAAGCACGCCGCAGCGCAGGATTGCACATGCTCAGTTCCAGGGTGTTCGATTGATCCGGGCGACGACGTCCCCCATCTCCGCGCGCTGGCTCGCGCTGCTCGCGCTGGCGTTCGTGCTGCCGGGCCTGTTCGGCCATGACCCGTGGAAATCCGTGGACGCCATCGGCGTCGAGATTGCCCACCAGATGCACCTGCGCGGCGACTGGCTGGTACCGCGCGTGGCCGGCGAACCCTGGCTGGATTCCCCGCCGCTGTTCTTCTGGCTGTCTGCCGCTCTGGCCAGGCTGGGGGCGCTATACCTTCCCTTCCATGACGCGGCGCGCATCGCCAGCGGCGTCTGCGTTCTGGCGGCCTGCGCCTTCCTGTACCGAGCCGGCCGCTTGAGCGCGGCGCCTGCCGACGCCGGCGGTGCGACCACCGCGGCGGCGGTCCTGCTGCTGCCCGGCTCGATCGGCCTGATGGTACACGCGCACGAAGCGGCGACGGAGCTGGGCGCCCTGGCGGCCTGCGCAGCTGCGCTGGCCCTGCTGCCCTACCGGACGGGACTCGCCGCGGCCCGGCCGCTGCTCGGCGGGGCGGGCTACGGCGCGGCCCTAGGTGTGGCGTTCCTGAGCACCGGTCCGGTGACCGCTGCGGCCCTGCTGCTCGCCCTGCTGGCGGCGATCGCCGTCTGCGACACCTGGCGCACCGTCCGCCATCTGCGCTTCGCCGCCGCAGCCGTCGTCGTGTTCACCGCCTGCGCACTGAGCTGGCCCCTGGCGCTGCGGGCGCATTCCCCGGAATTGTTCGATATCTGGTGGTCGCACGCGGCACGTACCCGCGCACCTGCCGGTCAGAGCCTTGGCTACCTGCTCGAGGTCTCGGCCTGGTTCCTGTGGCCGGCCTGGCCGCTGGCGCTGTGGGCGCTGTGGACGCGCCGCGCCGCACTTCGTGCGCCCGAGGTGTTCGCACCGCTCGCCGCAGCCCTGCTACTGCTTGCCGGCCAGGCGCTGTCCGGGGCGCGACAGGACGTCGCCCTGCTGGTCCTGCTGCCGCCTGTGGCCCTGCTCGCCTCGCTGGGCGTGCCCGCCCTGCGCCGCGGCGCCGCAGCCTCGCTGGACTGGTTCGCGGTGATGTGCTTCAGCTTCTTCGCCGCCCTGGTCTGGCTGGGGTATGTCGCCATGCTGAGCGGTTGGCCGCCGAAGGTGGCCAACAACTTCGCCAAGACCGCGCCGGGTTTCGCCGCAAGCTTCGAATGGCCGACGTTTGCGCTCGCCCTCGCCCTCGCGCTGGCCTGGGGCGGGCTGGCCTTTCGCATGCCGCCTTCGCCGGCGCGCGGCGTGACGCGCTGGGCCGCAGGCGTGACTTTGCTATGGGGCAGCTTCGCCGCGCTGTGGCTGCCCTGGGCCGACCACCAGAAATCCTATCGCCCGGTGGCGCTGCAACTGAAGTCGCGCCTGCCGCCCGGCGAAGCCTGCGTGTCCGGTCACAATCTGGGTACGCCGCAGCGCGCCGCGCTCAGCTACCACGCCGGCCTGCGGCCGCAGGACGACCAGCAGGGACGCTGCGCCTTCCTGCTGGTGCAGGGCAGCCCGCAGCAGGAATCGGTGCCGCCCGTATCCGGGCGACGCTGGGTCAAGCTCGCCGACGTGGGCCGCCCCGGCGACAAGGCCGAGCGTTTCCGGCTGTACCGCCTGGAACGCTGAGACCGATGCGGATTTCGCCCCTATCATTCGCCTTGCCTCCGCGCGTTCGCAACATTTTCCCAGATCGCAGACCATGAACACCCTGACCCAGACCAGCGCCTGGCGCGCCCTGCAGACGCATGCGCAGGCGCTGAACGGCACCACGCTGACGGCGCTGTTCGCCGCCGACCCGACGCGCGCCCAGCGGCTGCGCGTCTCGGGCGCGGGCCTGGAGCTGGATTTCTCGCGCCACAAGCTCGACGCCGAAACCATGCAGTTGCTCGAGCGGCTGGCCGCGCAGCAGGACTGGAGCGGCTGGCGCGATCGCATGTATGCGGGCGCCCTGGTCAACTCGACCGAGCAGCGTGCCGCCCTGCACGTGGCGCTGCGGCGCGGCGCGGCGGCGCCGACCGAAGTACGCAATGCGCTCGAGCACATGGGGCGTCTGGCCGCCCGGCTGCGCTCGGGTGCGCGCCGGGGCGCCACCGGCAAGACCATCGCGCACATCGTGCACATGGGCGTGGGCGGCTCCGATCTGGGTCCGCGCCTGGCGCTGGACGCCCTCGACGGCTTTCGCGACACCGCGCTCGCCTTCGACTTCGTCTCCAACATCGATCCCACGGAGCTGGACCGCGTGCTCAAGCGCAGCGACCCTGAGCGGACGCTGTTCGTGGCCGCCTCGAAGAGCTTCACCACGCAGGAGACGGTGGTCAATGCGCGCGCCGCGCGCGCCTGGCTGGCGGCACGGCTGCCGCAGGGCACGCCGCTGGAGAGCCACTTCATCGCGGTGACCGGCAATCGCGCTGCGGCGCTCGAATTCGGGATAGCCGCGGACGACATCCTGCCGGTCTGGGACTGGGCCGGCGGGCGCTTCTCCCTGTGGTCGCCAATCGGCCTGACCCTGATGCTGGCGATCGGAGCGCCGCGCTTCGCGGAGTTCCTCGCCGGCGCGGCCGAGATGGATGAACATTTCGCCTCGGCACCGTTCGCCGCCAACCTGCCTGCGCTGATGGCCCTGCTCGGCGTCTGGCACGTCAATTTTCATGGCGCACAGACCCATGCGGTGCTGCCGTACGCGCAGGCCCTGGCCCAGTTGCCGGCCTACCTGCAACAGCTCGAGATGGAATCCAACGGCAAGTCGGTGGACCGCGCCGGCGAAGCAGTCGACTACGCCACCGCGCCGGTGCTGTGGGGCGCGGCGGGCACGGTCGGCCAGCACTCCTTCCACCAGCTGCTGCACCAGGGCACGGTGGCGGTGCCGGCCGATTTCGTCGTGCTGCGCGAGGGCGAAGGCGATCCCGCGCGTCACCGCATGATGGTGGCCAACGCCATCGCGCAGGCCGAGGCACTGGCCTACGGCCGCCACGACGCGACGCTCGAATCCTGGCGCCACTATCCGGGCGACCGTTCCTCGTCCATGATCACGCTCGAGCGCCTCGACCCGCGCAATCTGGGCCGCCTGCTCGCGCTGTACGAGCACAAGGTGTTCGTGCAGGGCTGCGTCTGGAACATCAACAGCTTCGACCAGTGGGGCGTCGAATACGGCAAACAACTGGCCGCCAGCATCCTCACGCGACTCGACGGCGATCTGCACCCTTAGGAGAAACGCATGGATCAGGAAACCTTCAACCTCGGCATCCGCAAATTCCTCAAGATGGTCGGCGTGAACTCGCAGCGCGAGATCGAACAGGCGGTATTCAAGGCACTGGAATCCGGCGCGCTGAAGGGCGACGAAAACCTTGCCGCCCGCGTGGTTCTGGAGATCCCCGAACTCGGCCTGAAGGTGCCGTTCGAGGGCGAGATCAAGCTAAAATGAAAGACAAGGCGCTCGTCCGCAGCGCCCGGAGCCTCCCATGAACAAAGCGCGCGAATTCGACCAGACCGTCGTCACCGAGCTGCAGGCCCTGCTCGGCGACCGCGTCACCACCTCGACGGGCATCCGCGAGCACCACGGCAAGGACGAATCCTACTTCCCCGTCGCCCCACCCGACGCAGTGGTGTTCCCGCACTCCACCGAGGAGGTGCGCGACGTGGTCAACATCTGCCGCCGCCACGGCGTGCCGATGATCCCCTACGGCGTGGGCACCTCGCTCGAGGGCCACACGCTGGCGGTCAACGGCGGTGTGACCATCGACCTGTCGCAGATGAACAAGGTGCTGGCCGTGCACGAGCAGGACCTCGATGCCGTGGTGCAGGCCGGCGTGACGCGCAAGGCGCTGAACGAGCACATCCGCCACACCGGCCTGTTCTTTCCGGTCGACCCGGGCGCCGACGCCACGCTGGGCGGCATGGCGGCCACGCGCGCCTCGGGAACCAACGCCGTGCGCTACGGCACCATGCGCGAGAACGTGCTGGCGCTGACCGTGGTGCTGGCCGACGGCCGGATCATCAAGACCGCCAGCCGCGCGAAGAAATCCGCCGCCGGCTACGACCTGACCCGCCTGTTCGTCGGCTCCGAGGGCACGCTGGGCATCATCACCGAAGTCACCGTCAAGCTGTACGCGGTCCAGGAGGCGATGTCGGCCGCGGTGTGCGCCTTCGACACCATCGACGGCTGCACGCAGACCGTGATCCAGGTGATCCAGGCGGGCATCCCGATCGCGCGCTCGGAGATCGTCTGCGAACAGTCGATCGCCGCGATCAACAAGTACAGCAAGACCGACTACCGCGTCGCGCCCACGCTGTTCTTCGAATTCCACGGCACCGCGGCTTCGGTGGTCGAGCAGGCCGAGATGGTGCAGGAGATCGCCAAGGAGAACGGCGGCAAGGATTTCATCTGGGCGACCAAGCCCGAAGAGCGCACCAAACTCTGGGAGGCGCGCCACCACGCCTACTTCGCATGCCTGCAGATCCGCCCGGGCAGCCGGTCGGTGTCCACCGACGTTTGCGTGCCGATCTCGCGCCTGGCCGAGTGCGTGGCCGAGTCCCTGGGGGACGTGAAGGACGACGTCGCTCCGGTGCCGCTGCTGGGCCACGTGGGCGACGGAAATTTCCACCTGATGTTCCTGGTCGACCCGAACAACCCGGCCGAGCTCGAGCAGGCCAAGGCTTTCAACAAGCGCCTGGTCAAGCGCGCCATCGCCATGGAAGGCACCTGCACCGGTGAGCACGGCATCGGCCTGGGCAAGCAGGGTTCGCTGGTCGAGGAGCACGGCGAAGCCGTCGATCTGATGCGCGACATCAAGAAGCTGTTCGACCCGGAGAACCTGATGAATCCCGGAAAGCTGATACCGGCGGCCGACGCATGAGCGCCGAAAAGCGCCTCAAGCAGCTCGGCATCGTCTTGCCGGTGGTGTCGAACCCGGTGGCGACCTACGTGAATGCGGTGCAGACGGGCAACCTGCTGTACCTGTCGGGCAAGGGACCGCAGCCGGTCGACGGCAGGCGTCCCGCGGGCAAGCTCGGTCGCGAGTACACGGTCGAGCAGGGCTACGCGCACGCACGCTCGACCGGCCTGGACCTGATCGCGGTACTCAAGTCCGAACTGGGCAGCCTGGACCGCGTCGTGCGCATCGTGAAGGTGCTCGGCATGGTCAATTGCATGCCCGAATTCACCGATCCGCCCAAGGTCATCAACGGCGCCTCCGACCTGTTCGTCGAAGTGTTCGGCGACAAGGGCCGGCACGCACGCTCTGCGGTGGGCATGAACTCCCTGCCCATGGGCATCCCGGTGGAAATCGAGATGATCGTCGAGGTCTCGCCGAAGGCCAGACGCCGCAGCAAGGTCGCCGCAAAGCCGGGCAAGGCAGCCGCAGTTGCGCGCAAGGCCCCGGCCCGCAAGTCGGCGAACAAGGCGAAACGCCGGTAAGTTATATCAATCCGGGTATGTGAATTGCCCGGAACACGGCTCCAGGAGCCGATCTCGAAGAATGAATCTTCGAGATTCAGATGGTCATCACGGTCCGGCGGTAGTACTTGAGCTCTTCGATCGACTCGACGATGTCGGCCAGGGCCTCGTGCTTGTTGTGCTTGACCATGCCCTTGGCGACTTCGGGCTTCCAGCGCCGCACCAGTTCCTTCAGCGTGCTGACGTCCAGGTTGCGGTAGTGGAAGTAGGACTCCAGCGCTGGCATCCAGCGCGCCAGAAAACGACGATCCTGACAGATCGAGTTGCCGCACATGGGCGAGGCACTGGCCGGCACGTGCTGCTTGAGGAACTCCAGCGCGATCGCTTCAGCGGCCGCGTCGTCAAGTGTCGAGGCCCTGACCTTGTCGATCAGTCCGGATTTGCCGTGCACCGACTTGTTCCAGTTGTCCATGGCGTCGAGCACCGCGTCGGATTGATGCACGACGATCACCGGACCCTCGGCCACGGTGTTCAGCTGCGCGTCGGTGACGATCATCGCGATTTCGATGATGCGCTCGGCCTCGGGCACCAGGCCGGTCATTTCCATGTCTATCCAGACGAGGTTGTTCTGATCCTGCGCCACGGCGGCCGCTCTTTCTCGCGTTTCGATAAGCCTGTATTCTCTCACGCCACCGCGCACCGCCATGAACGACTTGCAGATCAACGGCTTTACCGCCGCTTTCCTCGCCGCACTCGCACTGTCCACGGGCGTGCGGCTGTGGCTCGCGCTGCGCCAGGTGCGTCACGTGGCGCAGCACCGCGACGCGGTGCCCGAGGGCTTCGCCGACGCCATCACCCTGGCCGCCCATCAGAAGGCCGCCGACTACAGCGTGGCCAAGACGCACCTGGGCATGCTCGACATCCTGGTCGGGGCCGCAGCCCTCCTCGCGCTCACGCTGGGCGGCGGTCTGCAATGGATTGCCATGCAGTGGTCGGCGCTGCTCGATCCCGTCGGCTATTGGCATGGCGTCGCGCTGGTGATGAGCGTGATGCTGGTGTTCTCGCTGCTCGAGTTGCCGGTCACGCTGTACCGTACCTTCGTGATCGAGGCGCGCTTCGGCTTCAATCGCATGACGCTGGCCCTGTTCCTCGCCGACGCCGCCAAGCAGGCTCTGGTGGGCCTGGCCCTGGGTGTACCGCTGCTGCTGGTGGTGCTCTGGCTGATGGGCCAGATGGGCGAAATGTGGTGGCTGTGGGTGTGGCTGGCATGGATGGGCTTCAACCTGCTGATCCTGATGATCTACCCGAGCTTCATCGCGCCGCTGTTCAACAAGTTCTCGCCGCTCGCCGACGATGCGCTGGCAGCGCGCATCGACGCTCTGCTGGCGCGCTGCGGCTTTCGCTCGCAGGGCCTGTACGTGATGGACGGCTCGAAGCGCTCGTCGCACGGCAACGCCTACTTCACTGGGTTTGGCGCAGCAAAGCGCATCGTGCTGTTCGACACGCTGCTTACGCGCCTTGCGCCCACCGAAGTGGAGGCGGTGCTCGCCCACGAACTCGGCCACTACAAGCGCCACCACGTGTGGAAGCGCGTGGCCCTGCTGTTCGGCGTCAGCCTGGCGATGCTCTGGGTGCTCGGACGCGTGATCGCCGAGCCCTGGTTCTACGCCGGGCTAAACGTACAGCTGCAAAGCACGGCGATGGCGCTGGTGCTGTTCTTCCTGACCGTGCCGGTGTTCCCCTTCTTCCTGCAGCCGCTGACCAGTCTGTACTCGCGCACCCACGAGTTCGAGGCCGACGCCTACGCGGCCTCGCATGCGAGCGCGGCCGAACTGGTGCGCGCGCTGGTAAAGCTCTACCAGGACAATGCCGCGACGCTGACACCCGATCCGCTGCACTCGGCCTTCTACGATTCGCATCCGCCGGCCGCCGCGCGCGTGGCGCGCCTGCAGCGCGGGGCGCAGCGTGATCCTGTTGAAGTCGTTGAACCCGGTGAAACCGGCATGAGCGACCTGGCCGGACGCCGCTGCGCACCCTGCGAAGGCGGGGTGGCGCCCTACACCGAGGCACAGGCGCGCGAGATGCTCGCGCAGCTCAAAGGCTGGATCATCGAGAACGGTGCGCTGGTCAAGGTCTACCCGTTCAACAACTATCACCACACCATGGCCTTCGTGAATGCCCTGGCCTGGATCTCGCACCGCGAGGATCACCACCCCGATCTGCTGGTCGCATACAACAAGTGTCGCGTCGAGTACGTCACGCACGCGATCGACGGCCTGTCCGAAAACGATTTCATCTGTGCCGCCAAGTGCGACGCATTGTTTCGCCTTTGAAGCGAGCGGAGGCCCGGGCATGAGCGCCTTGCCTGCAACCGTGGTGGCCGCCTTCGGGCGCGAGTGCCTGGCGCGCCTGGACGGCGGCGAGTTGCTGCGCTGCCAGGTGCGCGGACGCGAGCTGCAGGCCGTGTGCGGCGACCGCGTGCAGGTGGTGCCCAACGCCGAAGGCCGCGATGCAGGCAGCGGCGTGGTGGAAGCGATCGCCCCGCGCAGCAATGAATTCGCGCGCGCCGCCCAGCACCGCAAGAAAACGCTGGCCGCCAATCTGACCCAGGTAGTGATCCTAGTCGCCTGCGAGCCCTCGTTCTCCGACGAGATCATCTGCCGCATGCTGGTGCTCGCAGAGCACGCCGGCCTGCCCGTGATCCTGGTGTTGAACAAGGTCGATCTGCTCGATCATCGCGAGCGGGCGCTCGCGCTGCTGCTGCCGTTTCGCGGTCTGGGCTATCCGCTGGTCGAACTCTCGGGCCGCAGCGACGTGGAGCCGCTTCTGCCCTACCTGGCCGGTCAGCGCAGTCTGCTCACCGGGCAATCGGGCATGGGCAAGTCCACGCTGGTGAAATCACTGGTGCCCGATGCCGAGGTACGCATACGCGAGATCTCGCATTTCCTCGACGCCGGCAAGCAGTCGACCACGGGTTCGCGCCTGTACACGGTCGCCCCCGGCAGCGAAATCATCGACACGCCGGGTGTTGCGGATTTTGGTCTGGCGGGCTTCGACGCACCGGCGATCGCCGCCGGCTTTCGCGAGTTCGACGCCTACCGCGGGCAATGCCGCTTTCAGAACTGCAGCCATCTCGTCGAACCAGGCTGCGCGCTGCTGGCCGCGGCCGAACGCAACGACATCCATCCGCGCCGGCTGGCCCTGTTCCAGCGCATCGTGCGCGCCGAAGGTCTGGCCGCGGCCGCTGCGGGCCGCCGCTGAGCACCGGGCTGGCGCAGCCCATGCGTCGCGTCTACAGTTCCGCCAGCCTGGCCGCGGCGCACCATGCGCGCAACCTTCTCGAGGCGGCTGGCATAGGCGCCTTCGTGAAGAACGAAATGCTGGCGTCGGCACTGGGCGAGTTGCCTTTCGCCGACTGCCAGCCGGAAGTCTGGGTCGCCGATCCGGCCCAGGCCGAGAGCGCCGAGCGGATACTGCGGGAGGGTCCGTTGCGTCTGGCCGAAGATGCCGCGGTCTGGCAATGTACCTGCGGGGAGATCTGCGAAGGACAGTTCACGCAATGCTGGCGCTGCGGCGCGTTGCGCAGCGCCTGAGGCCTGCACGACGGATTCTGCGGCACCTCAGCCCAGTATGCGCGCCACGCTGAGTATGGCGAGCGCGAACACCCAGACCACCAACGAGCGCCACAGCAGGCCCACGGTGCTGTCCAGAAACGCCACTTCGGCGGCTTCGCCCACGCCGAGGTCGGGTCGCGGCTCGACGCCGCCATCGGCCTCCGCGAGCGGCATGCCCAGGCGCACGCCCATTGCCCCGGCACCTGCGGCCAGCACGATGCCCAGGTTACGATCGGCCCAGGCGCGCGCCTGGGCCCGCCAGCAATAGACGGCGTCCTCGAAATCACCGACCACGGCAAAGGCGATCGCGGTCAGTCGCACCGCAGGCCATTCGAGCAGTTCATGCACACGCAGCGCGAACGCACCGAATGCGCCCTGCCCTCGCCAGCGCCGTGCGAGGAAACCGGCCAGCCGGTACAGGATCGCGCCGCTCGGTCCGGGCAGAACCATGAACCAGAACAGCACGGCGAACACATGCCGGTGCGAGGCGAGCAGGGCCTCCTCGATCGCCAGGCGGATCACCTCCTCCTTGCTGCGATGCTGGGAAGATTCGCTGCGCCAGGCTCCGAGCAACGTGCGCGCGCGATCCAGGTCCTCGCCGCGAATGGCGACCTGATGCCGGTAAAGTAGTGGCTGAACTGGCGGAAGCCCAGCGTGAGATAGAGCACCAGCACATTGAAGGCCAGTGCGAACACCGGCATCCACAGCAGCAGGTGGTAGGCCACGGCCGCCCCCAGCACCAGCGGAGCCGCAGCCAGCGCCCAGGCTATGGTGCCGTGGCGGGACTCGCCCGCGTTGAACATCGCCTCGAGCCAGTTGGCCCAGCGCGCGAGCAGGGCCATGTAAGCCTTGCGATCGGCGAGCGGCCTCCATTGCTCGATCAGCAGCGCGAGGATGATGGCGAATACGCTCATTGCAATGGAAGGGGCGGGGCACGGAGGGAAGAAGCGAAGGCGCAAGATATCACAAGCCTTCCCCTTGGCGGCGCTGCGCCGGCCTTGCCGCATCGCGCCCGCCATCGCCTACAATAGGCCGTCATGGACATCACCCCGCCCTTCGGCTACGACGAGATCGTTCCGCTGCAGAAGCAGGATCGGGTGCTGGTGCCGCACGGCACCACGCCGGATTTCTGCCGCCGCCTGAACGCGATCGCCGTGTCCTGGGCCGAGTTCAATGCAGCGGCGCGCGATTACCCCATCGTTTTCGCCAGCCTCGACGCCGGCCGCAGCTACGCACCGGTGGTCGCTCGGCCTGAACGAGGGCTCCAATCTGTTTGTGGGCGCAGACGGAGAATGGGATGCCGGCGCCTATCTGCCCGCCTTCGTGCGACGCTATCCGTTCTGCATCTCCAAGCTTTACGTCGATGGCGAGCCGAGCGGCGAGCGCGTGGTCTGCATCGCGCGTGCCTGGCTGGATCCCAGCGGTGTCGAGCTGTTCGACGCCGCCGGCCAGCCGAACGCACGCTGGCAGGCCACCGAGAAGCTGCTGTCAGAGTACGAGGCGGACCTCGACCTGACCGCGCAGATGTGCGCCGCGCTCGCGCGCCTGCAGTTGTTCACCCCCTTCACCATGCAGATCGTGGAGGGCGACCAGCCGGGAGTACGCCTGGCCGGCATGTATCGCGTCGACGAAGCCAAGCTGCGCGACCTCAAACCCGCCAGCCACAAGGTGCTGGTCGCCAAAGGCTTCATGGGCAAGATCTACGCGCACCTGCATTCGCTGGATAACTTCTCGCGACTGTATGCGCGCGAAGTTGCCGCCAGGGCGAGGCAATGAATGACGCGCTGAGCGCACGATAGCGAAAGGCACAGGCAGCACATTACGGAAGGAGGGGCCGTGGATCCATCAGCCGTTTTTGCGAAGACGCCCAAGGGACTCGAAGAAGTCGCCAATCGCACCTACAAACTGCCACCGCGCCTGCGCGCCCTGTTGATCATGGTCGACGGCAAGATCTCCGCGGCCGAGCTCGCCGCCAAGGCCGCCTCGCTGGGCGGTATCGTGCCGATGCTCGCCGAGCTGTCGTCGCAGGGCTTCATCGCCGCCCCCACCACGCAAGCTGCCGAAACAGTCCCGGCCGGTGCGGCGACCGGCACGGCGACGGCCACGGCACCGCGCTCCCTGGAGGGCGCGCGCCGCTACGCCATCGACCAGATCCTTACGTTGCTGGGACCGAACGGCGACCCGCTCACCGAGCGGCTGGAAAAGGCGCAATCGCGAGAGGCGCTGGTTACGGAAGGCGAGCGTTGCCGCCAGGCGTTGCGTGCGATAGCCGGGGCGCAGAAGGCGGAACGCTTCTGGGAGGGACTGTCGGCCCGACTGCCCTGAATACCCCGCCTGGCGCGCGCCGAAAAAGTGATCGCCTGCTCAGCCCGTGCCTAGGAAGCGGTGCAGGTTGATCAGCATGCCCGCCGTAGCCCCAGATGTAGTAATCGTCGTAGGGGATGGCGAAATAGCCGCGCCGGTGCCCCTCGAACTCGCGGTAATGCCGCTGGTGGTTGCGTGCGTCCAGCAGGAACATCAGCGGCACCTCGAAGACCTCCGCCACCTCGTTGTCGTCCGGGCGCAGCTCGAACGGCGGGCGAACCAAACCGACCACCGGCGTGATGCGATAGCCGGTACGCGTGTGATAGTCGGACAGCCTGCCCAGCAACTCGATGTGCGCTGCGGGCAGCCCGATCTCCTCTTCGGTTTCCCGCAGTGCCGTGTGCTCCGGACTCGGGTCGGCGGGTTCCGCACGCCCGCCCGGAAAGCTGATCTGTCCGGAATGGGTCTTCAGGTGCGCCGTACGCCGCGTGAACAGCACGGTGGGCTGCGGACTGCGCGCGACTATGGGAACCAGCACCGAGGCCGGCCGAAGCTCGTGTACGTCAGGTCGCGCGCCCTGGTCGCCGTACAAAGTGTCGTGAGGGGCGGTTCCGCCTGCAAAACGTCGGCGCAGGCGCTCGAGGTCGGGATGAGCGGATTCGGACTCGGATATCGAAGGCATGGAGTATTATTTTCCGGCTGAGTGCAGGCGCCCGCGGGCGCGACCATTCAAGAACCCAGGAGATCACATGAGAACCAAGGCATTGCTCGTAACTTTAGCGCTTTTCGCGACCACCGCGTTTGCCCAACCGACGAACGACATGCTGAAGGAGGTCGATGTCGGCATCGCCAAAGCCGAGAAGCTCACACCGACGCAGCAAAAGCAGGTACGCGAACTGCGCGATCAGGCGGTGCGCGTAATCGGCAAGAAAGGCGGCGAAAGCGAGGCGCGCGAGCATCTGTGGAACGCGCTGAAGATTCTGGGCCTGCGCTGACAGCTCGCGCCCGCGGGGCGCAGAAGCGAAAACGCCGCGGTCCGAGCCGCGGCGTTTCCTTTCTTCCTGCAGCGACTGGAGCTGTGCGCCCTACCTGATCGCCTGCACCTTGGCGTACAGATCCTTGGGCCAGGGCAACGCGCTGCCGTCGGGCTGCTTGCCGTCCTTGTAATACTTTTCGACCGCCGCGATGAACGGCTTGCGGTCCACCATCACCACCGTCTTGCCGCGCTTGGTGAACTCGCTCATCAGCTTCTTTTCTGCCTCGACAATCTCGCCCGTGGCGCGCGCCGAAGCCTCGCGGAACACCGCCGTGAAAGTCTTCTTGTCGGCGTCCGAGAGCTTGGCCCACAACGGGCCACCGACGATGGTCAGCAGCGCGTCGGTGATGTGCGCCGTGATGTTGATGTGCGACTGTACCTCGTAGAACTTCTTGGCATCGATGGTCGGCAGCGGGTTCTCCTGCGCCTCGACAGTCTTGTTCTGCAGCGCGAGGTAGACCTCGGCGAACGCGATCGGCGTCGGATTGGCGCCCACGGCGCGCGGGAACAGCGTGTAGAGCGGCGCGTCCGGTACACGAATCTTCAGCCCTTTCATGTCCGCGGGCTTGTTGATCGCCTTGTTCGAAGTGGTCTGCCGGTTGCCGTAGTAGGTAATGGCGATCACCTTGTTGCCCGCCGCAGCCTTGGCGTAGCCTTCACCCAGTTCGTCGAACAGCTTGGAGGTCGAGAACTTCTTCCAGTGATCGACGTCACGGAACATGAAGGGTGCGCCGCCGATCGAGATCGGCCCGTAGTTTCGGCCGGCGAACAGTTGTCCGGTGTAGATGATGTCCACCGTGCCGAGAGTCAATCCCTGGTTGATGTCGGTTTCCTTGCCCAGCGAGGATGCCGGAAACACCTCCACCGCGTAACGGTTGGAAGTGCGCTTGCCGATCTCGCCGGCCGCCCAGACCGCAGCCGTGTGGTACGGCTCGCTGGTTTCGTACACATGCGCAAACTTGAGCTTCTGCTGCGCCAGCGCGCTGCCGGCGGGAAGCGTGAGACAGAACAGCGCGGCGGCCGCGAGCCCTGCCATGCGATTGGCTTTCATGATGTCTCCTCTGGGTGGTACCGGTTGTGTGCTTTTGCTCCGGCAGCGCTTGCTCGCCGCGGGGGATCGGTACAATGCCGATCCAAAATCATTCTACAGCGCCGGCCCGCGGGATTGAAGCGCTCACGGCGCGCACCGTAACAGCCGCCGAGATCGCCCGCCATGCCTCTCCCATCCCCTGCCGAACGGCGCAAGGGCGCCCTGCTCATGCTGTGCGCCTCGCTGCTGTTTTCCTCGGGCGGACTGTTGGTGCGCGAAGTGCGCTCTGCCTCGCCTTGGGACATCGTGTTCTGGCGCTCGGCGTTCATGTTCGGCTTCCTTACTCTGGTGCTGCTCGTCTGGCACGGCCGAGGCCTCGCCGGACGGCTGCGTCTGCTGGGGCGCTCCGGCCTGGTCTCGGCCGTCTTCATGGGCTCGACATTCGTGCTTTTTGTCATGGCCGTCAGCCACACCACGGTGGCCAATACCGCCGCTCTGATGAGCACCAGCCCGCTGGTGCTGGCGCTGGCCGGGCGGGCTTTCCTCGGCGAACATCCGCCCGCAGGCATATGGTTGGCGGTCGCCGCGGCGCTGGCGGGCATCGGGCTGATGTTCTCCGAGGGGCTGGGGCCAGGCGCCATGCTCGGCAACCTGTGCGCGCTGGGCGTGCCGCTGGCATTCGCGGTGAACTACGTTGTCCTGCGCCGCGCCGGCCAGCACGTGGATCCGGTCGTGATGATGCTGATCGCCGCACTTTTCGCGATGCTGGCGGCGCTGCCATTCGCAGCGCCCCTATCGGTTCCGACAGCGGATTTTCCCGCGCTCGCCGCGCTGGGCGTGTTGCAGACCGGGGCGGCCTGCCTGCTGCTCGCGCTGGCCATGCGCAGGCTCACCGCAGTCGAGCTCTCGCTGATCTCGCTGGTCGAACCGGTGCTGACGCCGCTGTGGGTGTGGCTGGTGCTGGCCGAGCGCCCCGGCCAGGCTGCGCTGGCCGGGGGTGTGATGGTGGTGGCCGCCGTACTGGCCAGCCAGTTGCTGGTGCTGATCAGGGAACGAGGATCACCGAGCCGGTAGTCTTGCGGCCTTCGAGGTCGCGGTGCGACTGTGCGGCGTCGGCCAGCTTGTAGGTGCCGCTGATCTCGATCTTGACCTTGCCCGAAGCGACCACGTCGAACAGCGACTTGGCCGTGGATTCCAGGTCGGCACGCGAGGCCGTGTAGTGAATCAGCGTCGGGCGCGTCAGGAACAGCGAGCCCTTCTGCGCCAGGATGCCGATGTTGACCGGCGGTACCGCACCCGAGGCGTTGCCGAACGACACCATCGTGCCGCGCGGCTGCAGGCAGTCGAGCGACCCTTCCCAGGTGCTCTTGCCCACCGAGTCGTACACCACGGGCACGCCCTTGCCACCCGTGATCTCCTTCACGCGCTGCGTGAAGTTCTCGGTCGAGTAGTTGATCATATGGTCGCAGCCGGCTTTGCCAGCTTCGCCTTCTCGTCCGAACCCACGGTGCCGATCACGGTCACGCCCAGCGCCTTGAGCCATTGGCAGGCGATCAGCCCCACGCCGCCGGCCGCCGCGTGCCACAGCACCGTTTCGCCGGCCTTGGCGGCGTAGGTGCGGTGGATCAGGTACTGCGTGGTCATGCCCTTGAGCATCATCGATGCCGCCTGCTGGTCGCTGACGCCTTCGGGAATCTTCACCAGCCGGTCGGCCGGGAACAGTCGCGCCTCGGCATACGAACCGATCGGGTTGCCGGTGTAGGCGACGCGATCGCCGACCTTGAGGAAATCGACGCCGGCGCCCACCGCCTCGACCACGCCTGCACCCTCCGAACCGATGCCCGAGGGCATCGGCATCGGATACAGGCCGGAACGGTGATAAGTGTCGATGAAGTTCACCCCGATGGCGGTGTGGCGTACGCGCGCCTCGCCCGCACCGGGCTCACCGACCGCGATGTCCTCGAGCTGCAGCACTTCGGGACCGCCGGTCTTGTGGAATCGGATTGCCTTCACCATGTAATGCTCCTTGTTCGTGTGTTGGGTGACGATAGGGTTGCAGCAGGAATCTTCAGCGGAACAGCGTAAGCACGCCGGTGTAGCCGTACAGCCGATCGTGCGAAATCTCGCCGTTGCAGAAAAAGCCGGCCAGCGGAATATCGCCGAGTGCCGCGCGGATGATTTCCATCTCCGCGCCGCGCCGGCCGAACATATGCTCGCCGCGGCCAAGGCAGGAATAGTACAGCGCCCCGCGTGGCGCGGGCACCTCTGTTTTGAGCGCACCCAGCATGCGCTCCAGATCGTCGCGCGCAGACTGTGCGTCGCGCTTGCAGAAGAACATCTCGGCACCGGTCTCAAGCGTCTCCCCCACCGCGATCAGCTTGTTCTTGGGGTCCAGCCCGACCAGGTTGCGCACCAGGTAATCACCCGTGTCACTGCCGCGCACCGGCAGGCCGACGTGCATGTACAACGCTGCGCGACGCAGGTCGCGTGCCAGCACTTCGCCGATGTCCTCCTGGAACACCTCGAGCGCCGGGCGACCGTCCAGGGTCACGACGATGTTGTCCTCGCATTCGGTGATCACGTGGCGCGCCGGCAACGGCGTGCAACCCTGCGTAAGGCGCGTGGCGACCTGCACGTCTGAAGCGAACACCACCCCCGACAGCCCCCCGGACAGCACGTCGTTGGCGATCTGCGCGGTCTCCTGCGCGGCGCTGGACAGTCCGCCGACCAGGTAGCCACTCTCCAGTTTGGCGGCCATGTCGGCGATCAGCTCACCCATGTCGGGCGTGCGCGGGTCGCCGTGCACGATGGCAAAATGTCCGGCAACGGCCCCCGTTCCCGTGCGCTCACCAGCCGATGGCGGGCGTTTCTTTCCTGAGAACACGCGGTAGCTGTCCTGCGGCAGGTCGGCCACCATGACGACGATCGCCGGCTCGTCCAGATACTCGACGCCATTGGCGATCACACCCAGGCCTACGCTGCCGGCCCAGTCGGGAACCCCGGTCAGTTCGCGCAGTGTGGCGACGATCTCGCCCGCGTGCGGCAGCAGGGCGTCGGTGAAATAAACGAAGCCGAGCTTGCCCGCGGGTTTGCCCAGTCCGGCGACGCAGCGCGCGACGCAGGCCTGCCAGTCGCCCCCGCTCGCATGCGCATGACGGAAGGTGCTCATGCGTTCACTTGCCTCCAGGCGTCTTGGGCTCTCGAGGCGCCGTCTTGCCTGCCACGGGCGCCGCGCCCTCGGGCGGCGCGTCCTGTCCGGCAGCCGCGGTCGCGCCCTGCATCATGGACCACGGCCACAGCATGGGGTTGGTGGCTGCGCTTGCAGCCGCTTCGGCGGCCCCGCTGGCCGCGCTGCGCGACAGGTCGGCGAACGCGCTGGCCGCACTGCCCGCCGCGCCCGCATTACTCTTCATCGCCTCCAGCGCCATCTTCTGCACTTCCAGCCCCTGGATCGACATCTTCACCATGTTGAGGTTCATGCCCAGCCAGGTCTCCACCGACTTGAGGTCGGCGATGCGCTTCTCGATCTCTGCGGGATCCAGCGTAGGCATGGCCATGCCGGGCACCGGCAGTCCGAGCGGACCCCACAGGCGGCGAAAGACCTCGAACGGGTCCTGTGCATTGAAGTTGCTGCCCTGATCGGCCATCTGCGCCTCCCCAAGTGTCTCAGGTGTCTACGAAGAATTCGCGCACTTCGTGCTCGCGTGCGACCGTGTCCTGGTAGCCGAGGTCGACCAGCGCGCGGCAGAACGACTGCTCGAACAGCAGGTAGCTGGCGAGGTTCGAGCCCGAGCGGTTCATCGCCCCGGTCGGGCGCAGCAGGAAGCGCACCGGACGCGGCAGTTCGTGCAGGAAACGCGCGGCGATGCGCTCTATGGGCTGGCTGGGCGAGATGAACAACACCTTGATCGGCTTGAGCGTGGTGCCGCCGTCGGCCAGGCGGTCCGAGGGGATCAGGCTGACCGTACGGTTGATGCGCTCCAGGCGCTCGAGGTCCACGGCCAGCGTGTCGAGGAAGATGCTGTTCAGCGCGTGGCCGGCGATCTGCGCAAGCGACGGATACACGTTCGAGCGCGCGCGTGCTGTGTCCAGCGTCTGGCGACCGGTGCCCACCACCAGCACACGGTCCGCACCCAGGTGCAGCGCGGGGCTGATCGGCGCGATCTGGCGCATCGAACCGTCGCCGAAGTACTCGCGATGCACTTTCACCGCGGGAAAGATGAACGGCAACGCCGCACTGGCCAGCAGGTACTCGAGCTTGAGCGTTACGGCGGCACCGATGCGCTGATTGCGCTCCCAGCCCTCGGTGCCGGAGCCGCCCTGGAAGAACGACACGCTCTGTCCGGAGGTATAGCCGGAGGCCGTCACCGATACCGCGTACAGTGCGCCGCAGTCGATGTTGTCCTGGATCCGATCGAACGGCAAAGTGCTGCGCAGCATCTCCTGTAACGGCGTATTGTCGAGCAGAGACACCGGATTCTTCCGCGACATCAGCATCAGCGCAGAGAGCCAGCGCGCCCCGCCGCGCACGATGCTGGCCGTATCGGCGCGATACACGTGGTCGACGTGCATGTTCTCCCACACCTCGAGCAGGTTGCCGACGCCGCGCGTGAAGTTGTCCGCGTATACCGCCAGCGTGGTGGCGTTGATCGCACCCGCCGAGGTTCCGCACAGGATGGGAAAGGGATTCTTCTGCGGACTGCCGAGGATGTCGCGCACCGCCTTGACCACGCCGACCTGGTAGGCCGCGCGCGCGCCGCCGCCGGTCAGCACCAGGCCGGCGCGTGCGCGGCGCGGGCGCAGGTCGGTCACCTGCGCGGTGGGCTGCGTCTCGGCCCCGGATCCAGCGCCCGTCATGCCTGCGTCGGTACGATGCGACATGCGCGAGGACGGGCCTGGAGCCCGCTCAGAACAGACTTTGCTCGACGCCGCCGGGGGCGTTCGCGTCGACCACCGCCAGCGCCGTCATGTTGACGATGCGGCGCACCGTCGCAGAAGGCGTGAGGATATGGACCGCACGTGCGGCGCCCAGCAGGACCGGGCCGATGGTCACGCCGTCGCCCGCCGTCGTCTTCAGAAGATTGAAGGCGATGTTGGCCGCGTCCAGCGTGGGCATGATCAGCAGGTTGGCTTCGCCCTTGAGTCGGGAATCCGGAAACACCTTCTGCCGGATCTCGTCTGACAGCGCCGCGTCGCCGTGCATCTCGCCCTCGACCTGCAGGTCCGGTGCACGCTCGTTCAGGATGGCGAGCGCCGCGCGCATCTTGCGCGAGGACGGCAAGTCGATCGAGCCGAAATTCGAAGCCGACAGCAAGGCGACCTTCGGCACGATGCCGAAGCGGCGCACCTCGTCGGCGGCGAGCATGGTCATCTCGGCGATGTGCTCAGCGTCCGGATCCGGCGACACGTAGGTATCGCAGATGAACACCGTGCGATTGGGCAGCATCAAGGCGTTCATGGCCGCGTAATGATTGGTGCCTTGCTTCAGGCCGATCACCTGGTCGACGTACTGCAGGTGCAGTGCGTGGGTGCCGAAGGTGCCGCACAACATGCCGTCGGCGTCGCCCTTGTAGATCATCATCGAGCCGATCAGGCTGTGCCTGCGACGCATTTCGATCTTGGCGTACTCCGGCGAAACGCCCTTCCTGGCGGTGAGCCTGAGGTAGGTGGTCCAGTAATCGCGATAGCGCGCATCGCTGTCGGGGTTCACCAGCTCGAACTCGCTGCCGGCGCGCATGCGCAGCCCCAGGCGCTCGAGCCGCTGCTCGATCACCGCCGGACGGCCGATCAGGATGGGCTTGGCCAGTCCCTCGTCGACCACCACCTGCACGGCACGCAGCACGCGCTCGTCCTCGGCTTCGGCGTAGACGATGCGCTTGGGCGAAGCTTTCGCGGCCGCGAACAGCGGCTTCATGATGATGCCGGAGTGGTAAACGAACTGCGACAGCGAATCGCGGTATGCCTCGACGTCGGTGAGCGGGCGCGTGGCAACGCCGCTGTCCATCGCGGCCTGCGCGACCGCAGGTGCGATCTTGGCGATCAGGCGCGGATCGAAGGGGCGCGGGATCAGGTATTCAGGGCCGAACTTCAGGTCCTCGCCTCCGTACGCCGTGGCGACCACGTCGGAGGCCTCGGCCTGCGCAAGTTCGGCGATCGCGCGCACGGCCGCAAGCTCCATCTCGGTGGTGATCGTCGTCGCGCCTACGTCCAGTGCGCCGCGGAAGATGAACGGAAAGCACAGCACGTTGTTCACCTGGTTCGGGTAATCCGAGCGGCCGGTGGCGATCACGCAGTCCGGTCGTGCCTGCTTGGCGAGCTCGGGCATGATCTCCGACACCGGGTTGGCAAGCGCCAGGATCAGAGGTCGCTCGGCCATCGCCTTCACCATCTCCGGCTTGAGCACGCCGCCCGCCGACAGTCCCAGGAACACATCGGCGCCTTCGATGATTTCGCCCAGCGTGCGCGCCTTGGTGTCCTTTGCATAGCGCTCCTTGACCGGATCCATGAGCACCTTGCGGCCGGTGTACACCACGCCCTCGATGTCGGTGACGTAGATGTTCTCCAGCGGCAGGCCCATCTTCACCAGCAGATCCAGGCAGGCGAGCGCCGCGGCGCCGGCGCCCGAAGTCACCAGCCTGACCTTGTCGATATCCTTGCCGACCACCTTGAGCCCGTTGAGGATCGCCGCACCTACGATGATCGCCGTGCCGTGCTGATCGTCGTGGAAGACCGGGATCTTCATGCGCTCGCGCAGCTTGCGCTCGATGTAGAAGCACTCAGGCGCTTTGATGTCCTCGAGGTTGATGCCGCCGAAGGTGGGTTCGAGCGCCGCGATGATGTCGACCAGCTTGTCCGGGTCGAGTTCGTTCAGCTCGATGTCGAAGCAATCGATGCCGGCGAACTTCTTGAACAGCACCGCCTTGCCTTCCATGACCGGCTTGGCCGCCAGCGGGCCGATGTTGCCGAGGCCCAGCACCGCCGTTCCGTTGGTCACCACGCCGATCAGGTTGCCGCGCGCCGTGAGATTCACCGCCTCACGCGGGTCGCGCACGATCTCGTTGCAGGCCGAAGCCACGCCCGGCGTGTAGGCCAGCGCAAGGTCGCGCTGGTTGGTCAGTTGCTTGGTGGGGAGGATCGAGATCTTGCCCGGGCGGGGCAGGCGGTGATACTCGAGCGCGTTCTTCTTAAGTTGGTCTTCCAAGTATTGCTCCTCGATGCCGCGCGCGTCCTCAAGGCCGCATCCGGACCGCTGCTGCGGCCTCACCGGTGCGCGGCGTGAAATTATACCCCCGCCTCGTCACAGAACCGCATAGCTGCCGGCGGCCGCGCCGAGCAGGAACAGCGCCGCGCCGGAGCCGAGGGCGCTCAGTGCGACGAACTCCGCGCAGTCGTCCTCGGCGATGCCGAACAGCGTGTGCGCACCGCCGTAATACAGATAACAGGAGTGCAGCGCACCGATCAGGGGCACCATGGCCATGGCAGGCACGGCCATGAATGCGGAAGCGAGCAGCAGCGGCGTGCTGCCGTAGGCGGCGAGCCGGAACGCATCGGACCAGCGCGGTGCGGGCACGAACAGGGTGGCCAGCACGCGGAACACCGCGACCAGTACCGCCAGTCCGGCCGTTGCGCACAAGCTCGCAAAGACGGCCAGGCGCAACGGCTCGATGGCGGGCCCCTCCAGAGGCATGGCTACCGCGCCGGTCAATGCCCCGATCCCGGCGGCCATGCCGGGCACCAGACACAGCGGCAGCGCATGACGCAGCAACACGTCGCGCAGCGGGGGCGGCTGCGTCCTGATTCGCCGCCATTCCACCTGCGGGTGTGCGATAACCCCTATAATTCGTGCGGTCATATTGCCTGCCATCGAGTCCACGTCTTGCCCCTCGCCAAACGCCTCGCCGAACCGTCCGCCGCAGAAGTGCGCGGTCGCATCCTCACCGCGGCACGCAGCGCCGAAATACAGCCCTTCGAAGTCATGGAAGTCCTGGCGCGCGCCAATCAACTCGAGCGCGAAGGCCGGCACATCGTGCGCATGGAGATCGGCGAACCCGATTTCACCGCGCCCGGACCGGTGGTCGAAGCCGCCACGCGCGCGATGCGCGACGGACTGACCGCCTACACCCCCGCGCTGGGCATACCCGAGTTGCGCGAGGCCATCGCGGGATTCTACGCTGCGCGCCACGGGGTCATCGTGGCACCCGAACGCATCGCCGTCACCGCCGGAGCTTCCGGCGGTCTGCTGCTCACACTGGCCATGCTGGTCGACCCGGGCGACGAGGTGCTGGTGCCCGATCCGGGCTACCCCTGTTACCGCCATTTCGTGCGCGCCTTCGAGGGCGTGGCGCGGGCCATCGACGTGCGCGGCGACGCGGGCTTCCAGCCCACCCTGGCCCAGGTGCAGGCAGCCTGGGGACCGCGTACCAAGGCGCTGATACTGGGCTCTCCATCCAACCCGACCGGCACGCTGATCGACCCGGCCGAGTTTGCGCGCATCGCCGCCTTCATCGACAGCCGCGGCGGCGTGCTGATCTCCGATGAAATCTACAATGGCCTGGTTTACGGCGAGGAGTCGCGCACCGCGCTGGTCTTGCCGGGTCGGGTGGTCGCCATCAACAGTTTCTCGAAGTATTTCTGCATGACCGGCTGGCGACTGGGCTGGGCGGTGCTGCCGGAGGAACTCGTGCGGCCGTTCGAAACCCTGGCCCAGCACCTGTTCATCTGCCCACCCTCCCTCTCGCAGCGCGCAGCGCTGGCGGCATTCCTGCCGCAGACCATCGAGATCCTTGAGTCACGCCGCGAGGAGTTTCGCCGACGGCGCGACTTCATCGTTCCGGCCCTGGAACAGATCGGCTTTCGCATGCAGGCGCGCCCGAACGGCGCCTTCTACGTGTTCGCCGACTGCTCGGCTTTCCACGCCGACGCCAAGCGCTTTGCTTTCGATGTGTTGCTGGAGCGTGCCGGAGTGGCCGCTACACCGGGCAACGATTTCGGCGCCAACGACACCGCGCGCTACGTGCGCTTTGCCTATACACGCGGCATGCAGGACCTGGAGGAAGGTGTGCGCCGCATACACGCCGCCTGCGCCGGCTGAGCCGTCACCCCGGCCGGCGCGAACGGGAGGCGCCGACGCCTGAAGCCGGCTCAGTCGCTCAGACGGCGTTCGGCCGACGCAGCTTGGTCAACAACTGCTCGATGCGCGAGCGCTCCGAAAGCACCTTGTTGGCGTACTGCGCCGTAGGCTCGTCGTACGCGCCCGCGTAGGCCTGCAGCGCCGTCTCCGTATCGCCGAAGCGACGCAGGTACTCACGCAGCACCTGGGTGCCGACCTGAATGTTGACGTCGGGATCGAGCAGCACATCGTCGTTGCTGCCGTGCACGGCGATCTTCTCCATATGGAACTTGGGGATCACCTGCATCAGCCCCTTGGCGCCGAACGAGCTCTCGGCGACCGGATTGAAGCGCGATTCCACCGAAATCACCGCCAGGATCAGCAGCGGGTCGACCGCGGCCTCCTTGCCTGCGCGGTAGGCGGTCGACACGAAGCCGGACACCGCTTCCTGCGCGATGCGGTAGCGCTTGGAAAGCATCTCGGAGAGCACACGCTGTTCGCGTTGCGCCGCCGGCGTGCCTTCGCTCTGGATCGGCCCTGCGACCGAATTGATCACACCGGCCGGCTCAGTGGCGCGCAACGCGGCGGCGGCGCCTTTCATCAGGGCTTCGCGAGGCGCTGGCAACGCCACCGCGAGCATCACGGCCAGTCCGATCAGCGCCAGCAGCGCCTTGGTAGCCGCATAGGCCTTGCCCATCGCGTACAGACCCGCGGGTCTGGATTGAGTATCGATTGCATTCATTACATACCTCCTTGAGCGTCTGACACTCGCGCCCCGACAAGCAAACCGAACGCGCGTGAGCACGAGGGGCAGCCTGAACATCGGGATTGTGGAACCTGATCCGGCCATCGCCGGGGTTCAGACACTGTGTCCGCGGGGCAGTTCCGATCTGCGATCGGGCCCGGGACGGCGTGCCGGAAGGACTGATGAGACGCGAATGTTGCAACGCAACGAACATCATTTTAGCGGAAAAATCACCTATTAGTCAATAACTTCACCTCTTCGACGCAAACCCTTGTTGCGCATCGCGAAATCGAGTGCGGCAAGCGCCCAAATTTCTTTGTTGCGAGGAACGGAAGCCCGGTAAAATGCCGGTCAGGATGTACCCGGACGAGTTCTTCGTGCGGGGTAAGGAAGACTCGCGGACCAACCTAGATCGCCCGGTGCAACGATGCGACCGAGGCGGTCCGCAGAGCTTCGAAGGCCAGGCCCGGGACTTGCGCCCCGGGCCTCCCTACCGCTTCCCGTTAAGGCCGGGAACCGGTGGGGAATGGCCAAGCGGCTGCCGGATTCAGCGCGGTTCTCGCGCCCGGAGTCGCTGCCGTCGACGGCCGTACTACCGGTGCTGCAGCCATCGGGGCCGGTTGGCTGGCCTTTTTCACAGGTTTAGCCGCTTTCTTCTTTTTGGCAGCTTTCTTCGGCTTTTTAGCCGCTTTTTTTTTGGCTGCTTTCTTTTTGGAGCGGCTTTTTCTTAGCTGGCTTTTTTTTTTAGCCGGCTTTTAGCCGCTTTCTTCTTTTTCGCCGCTTTTTTCGCAGGCTTCTTTTTCGCAGCCTTTTTCTTGGCGGCTTTTTTCGCGGGCTTCTTCGCAGCTTTCTTCTTGGCTTTTGCCATGACTAGCTCCTATCGAGTAGTTGCACTAAAAAAGCCCGGCCGAACGAGCCCGGACTATCCAACCGCATGACCGGATGGCCATACGGGTTGAATTCTTCGCCTTTCCGCTTCACTTGCCAGCCAGGGCGATCACGTCCTGGTAGAGGATGTCCGGATCGAGCCGGATGCCGCCTTCCCAGGTGACGGTCGCCGATTCCGGATCGACCTCGACCTTCTCGAACACGCGCACATCGCGCCACAGGCGGAACGCGCCGATCTCGAGCAGGTTGCCGAGAGAAACACTGCCCTCGACGCCGTCTTCGAAACGAAGCCAGAGCTTGTAGTCTTCCTCGGCCTTGCAGGCAGTCACTCGATGCTGCATCTTCGCTTCACTCCTGTTGCACGTTGATCGTTTGCCGGACGGGCAAAAAAAGAGCCGGGATCAATCCCAGCTCAGCGCACCGCCCGTCTGATACTCGATGACGCGTGTTTCGAAGAAGTTTCGCTCCTTCTTCAGATCGATCATCTCGCTCATCCACGGGAACGGATTGTTGGCCCCGGGGTAAAGCGTATCCAGACCGATCTGCTGGCATCTGCGGTTGGCGATGTAGCGCAGATACTCCTTGAACATGGGCGCATTCAGACCGAGCACGCCGCGCGGCATGGTGTCTTCGGCGTAGCGGTACTCGAGCTCCACCGCCTTGCGGAAGATCTCCTGGATTTCCTCGCGGAACTGCGCCGTCCACAGATGCGGGTTCTCCATCTTGATCTGGTTAACCAGATCGATGCCGAAATTGCAGTGCATCGATTCGTCGCGAAGAATGTACTGATACTGTTCTGCGGCCCCCGTCATCTTGTTCTGGCGACCGAGCGCGAGGATCTGGGTGAATCCCACGTAGAAGAACAGGCCTTCCATCACGCAGGCGAACACGATCAGGCTCTTGAGCAGCTTCTGGTCGGCTTCCGGCGTGCCGGTCTTGAAGGCCGGGTCGGTCAGCGTGTCGATGAAGGGGATCAGGAACTCGTCCTTCTCGCGAATCGAGGAGATCTCGTGATAGGCGTTGAAGATCTCGCCCTCGTCCAGGCCCAGGCTCTCGACGATGTACTGGTAGGCGTGGGTGTGGATCGCCTCCTCAAACGCCTGGCGCAGCAGGTACTGGCGGCACTCCGGGGCGGTGATGTGCCGATAGGTGCCCAGCACAATGTTGTTTGCCGCCAGCGAGTCTGCGGTCACGAAGAAGTTGAGGTTGCGCTTGATCACCCGCCGCTCGTCCTCGGTCAGACCGTCGGCCGACTTCCACAAGGCGATGTCGCGACCCATGTTGATCTCCTGCGGCATCCAGTGGTTGGCGCAGGCGGCGATGTATTTCTCCCACGCCCACTTGTACTTGAACGGCACCAGCTGGTTGACGTCGGCCTTGGAATTGATGATCTGCTTGTCTTCGACGCGGATGCGGCGATGCGCGTTGCCGGCCGAAAAGCGCTCGTCGGTGGCGGCCGGAGCGGCGGCCGGGGCCGCGGCACCGGCGGCAGGCATGAAGCCGCTCGTCGGGGCGATCGCCAGACCGGGTACGGGGTTGCGCTTCCCCTCTTCTTCGAAATTCAGCATGGCGTTGTTCTCCGCTCTCGTTGTTCTGTTCGTGTTACTGGCAGGCTTCGCATTCGGGGTCGTCGATCGCGCAGAACTTCGGCTCGACGGCTTCGGTCGAGGCCTCCATCACGCCACCCGAGGAAGGCACTGAATTGAGAGCCCCCGCCTTGACCGTCGACTTCTCGGCGTGCGTGGCACCCATCGCGCGCAGGTAATAGGTGGTCTTCAGGCCGCGCAGCCAGGCCAGCTTGTAGGTGTCGTCGAGCTTCTTGCCCGAGGCGCCGCCCATGTAGATGTTCAGCGACTGCGACTGGTCGATCCACTTCTGGCGGCGCGCCGCGGCCTCCACCAGCCACAGCGGCTCGACCTCGAAGGCCGTGGCGTACAGACGGCGCAACTCGGCCGGGGCGCGATCTATGCGCGCCAGATTGCCGTCGAAATACTTGAGGTCGGCGATCATGACCTCGTCCCACATGCCGGCGCGCTTGAGGTCGTTGACCAGGAACTCGTTGGTCATCGTGAACTCGCCCGACAGGTTCGATTTGACGTACAGGTTCTGGTAGGTCGGCTCGATCGAGGCCGAGACGCCGACGATATTGGCGATCGTGGCAGTCGGCGCGATGGCCAGGCAGTTCGAATTGCGCATGCCGAAGGTGCGGATGCGCTCACGCAGGGCGCCCCAGTCGAGGCTGCTCGAGCGGTCGACCTCGACATAGCCGCCGCGCTCGGCAGCCAGCAGGTCGATCGAGTCCTGCGGAAGGATGCCGCGATCCCACAGCGAGCCCTTGTAGGACGAGTAGCGGCCGCGCTCCTCGGCCAGCTCGGTCGACGCCCAGTAGGCGCAGTGCGCCACCATCTCCATCGAGCGATCGGCGAACTCCACCGCCTCTTCCGAGGCATAGGGGATGCGCATCTTGTGCAGGCAATCCTGGAAACCCATGATGCCCAGGCCCACCGGGCGGTGCCGCGCATTGGAGCGCGCCGCCTTGTCGACCGCGTAGTAATTGATGTCGATCACGTTGTCGAGCATGCGCATCGCGGTGCGGATGGTCTTCTTCAGCTTGGCGAAGTCCAGACCCTTGTCGGTCAGGTGCGCGAGCAGGTTCACCGAACCGAGGTTGCAGACGGCGATTTCCTCGTGGTTGGTGTTCAGCGTGATCTCGGTGCACAGGTTGGAACTGTGCACGACGCCGAAGTGCTGCTGCGGGCTGCGGATGTTGCAGGGATCCTTGAACGTGATCCACGGGTGGCCGGTCTCGAACAGCATCGAGAGCATCTTGCGCCACAGCTGCACCGCAGGAACCTTCTTGAACAGCTTGAGCTGGCCGGCGGCGGCCTTGGCCTCGTACGCGAGGTAGGCCGTCTCGAAAGCCTTGCCGAAGCTGTCGTGCAGTTCCGGCGCGTCGGAGGGCGAGAACAGCGTCCACTCCTGGTTCTCCATCACCCGCTTCATGAACAGGTCGGGGATCCAGTTGGCGGTGTTCATGTCGTGCGTGCGGCGGCGGTCGTCGCCGGTGTTCTTGCGCAGTTCCAGGAACTCCTCGATATCCAGGTGCCAGGTCTCGAGGTAGGAGCAGACCGCGCCCTTCCTCTTGCCGCCCTGGTTGACCGCCACGGCCGTGTCGTTCACCACCTTGAGGAACGGCACCACGCCCTGGGACTTGCCGTTGGTGCCCTTGATGTGGCTGCCCAGGGCGCGCACCGGCGTCCAGTCGTTGCCCAGGCCGCCCGCGAACTTGGCGAGCAGGGCGTTCTCCTTGATCGCGTCGTAGATCCCGGTCAGATCGTCCGACACTGTGGTCAGGTAGCACGAGGACAGCTGCGAGCGCAGCGTGCCGGCATTGAACAGGGTCGGCGTCGAGCTCATGAAGTCGAAGGTCGACAGCACGTTGTAGAACTCGATCGCGCGCGCCTCGCGATCCTTCTCCTCCAGCGCCAGACCCATGGCCACGCGCATGAAGAAGGCCTGCGGCAGCTCGATGCGCTGCTCCTCGATATGCAGGAAATAACGGTCGTAAAGGGTCTGCAGGCCCAGGTAGTCGAACTGCAGGTCGCGGTCGGCGACCAGCGCCTTCCCGAGTCGAGCCAGGTCGAACTCGCCGAGCCTGGGGTCGAGCAGCTCGCCGGCGATGCCGCGGGCGATGAACTGTGAAAAATAGGTCGCGTAACGCACCGTCATGTCGGCCTGCGGCACTTCCTCGCCGAGCACGTCCAGGCGGATGGTGTTCAGCAGCAGCCGGGCGGTCACGTAGGTGTAGGCCGGATCCTTCTCGATCATCGCGCGGGCCGCGAGGATGGCGGACTTGCGCACCTCGTCCATCGGCACGCCGTCGTACAGGTCGCGCAATGTGGCTTCGAGGATGGCACCGGGCGAGGTGGTCTTCTCGAGCCCCACGCAGGCCGAGTCGAGCAGGTAGCGCAGGGCGTCGAGATCGAGCGGCTTCTTGACGCCGGCCTCGGTCACCATCAGGCCGTGCTCGGCCACCGCCTTCTGCTGCGCGGCCTTCTCCTGGGCACGCGCCCGGGTGCGCTCCTCGCGGTACAGCACGTAGGAGCGTGCCACGTCGTGCTCACCAGAACGCATCAGCGCGAGCTCGACCTGGTCCTGGATATCCTCGATGTGGAAGGTGCCGCCGGCCGGCTGGCGGCGCACCAGCGCCTGCACCACGCCCTCGGTCAGCGTCGCGACCATTTCGCGCACGCGCGCCGAAGCGGCACCCTGGCTGCCGTTCACGGCAAGGAAAGCCTTGGTCATCGCCACCGCGATCTTCGAGGGCTCGAAGCCCACCACCGCGCCGTTGCGACGGATGATCTTGTAGTCGACGTACACGCCCTGCACGGCTGCCGGGCTGCTCTCGGGAATGCTGGCGCTGGGGACCTGACCGCCTACCGTGCTCTCTTGCGCGCTCTGCATCGTTGCTCTCCCGTTGTCTTTTTGTCGTCGCATCCGGGTCCCGCCGCCGCTGCTCAGCAGCCGCTGTTCGTTCGGCTGGTTACGGCAAAACCACAATATCTAGTGCTTACAACCTGATTCGAAACTAATTCTAGTGCCGCGATTTTGCCATTGCAAGGAAAATTTGCAAGTGCTATTCACGCGCGTGTGCGAATTTCCACGGAATGCGCGCATGCGAACAGCGCTTCGGCGAGTTGATCGTGAACAACGCGAGGGAAAATTGCCGGGCGTGCAGGCGCGCCTCGGATGCACGCGCAGACACCAGGCGGGTGGTGCGCGCTAGCGCGCGCGGGCGAGCAGGGCGAGGAAGCGCGGCCAGTCGAAATGCGGACCGGGATCGGTCTTGCGTCCCGGCGAGATGTCGCTGTGCGCAGCAACATCTACGAGCGGCAGCGTGGCGGCCAGACCGGCGGCGAGTTCGGCCAGGCGCGCGTATTGCGCCGACTCGAACGGCGTCGCGTCGTCGCCTTCCAGCTCCACGCCGATCGAGTAGTCGTTGGCGCGGCTGCGCCCGCGCCACAGCGAAGCACCGGCGTGCCAGGCGCGCAGATGCGCGGGCACGAACTGGATCAGCTCGCCGTCGCGGCGGATGTAGAAGTGCGCCGAGACGCGCAGTTCGCGCAGTCCGGCGTAGTACGGATGCGCGTCGGGGTCCAGGCGATTGGTGAACAGCCGCTCGACGGCATCGCCGCCGAACTGCCCCGGCGGCAGGCTGATGGCATGCACCACCAGCAGCGTCGGGGCGGCGTCCTCCGGTCGCGCGTCGCAGTTGGGAGAGTCGACCCGGCGCGCGCCCCGATACCAGCCATCGCGGTGCAGCAAATCCTACTCCTGCTCGCGTACGCCCAGGCGCTGCATGCGGTAGCGCAGCGAGCGGAAACTCACGCCCAGGCGCTGCGCCGCCGCCGTGCGGTTGAAGCCGGTGTCGCGAAGCGCCTGCAGGATGGCCTCGCGCTCCAGCCGGTCCAGGTAGTCGGGCAGCGACCCCGTACTGCCTGCCTCGCCGCGCTCAGGACGTTCGAGGCGCAGGTCCTCGGGTTCGATCTGCTCCGCGCCGGACAACGCGACCGCGCGCTCAAGGATGTTCTCCAGCTCGCGGATGTTGCCCGGGAAATCGTGCGCCGCAAGCGCCTCCAGCGCCCTGGGCGAGAGCCGCGCCGGCGCCGCACCGCCGCCGGCGGCGAAGCGCGCCAGCACGGCCTGCGCGATCGCCGCCACGTCCTCGCGGCACTCGCGCAACGGCGGCATCCGCAGCTCGATCACGTTGAGGCGGTAGAACAGGTCCTGGCGGAAGCGACCGGCCTCCACCTGCTCGGCCAGGTTCCGGTGGGTGGCCGAGATGATGCGCACGTCCACCGGGTCTTCCTGCGTGGCGCCGATCTTGCGCACCTTCTTTTCCTGGATCGCACGCAGCAGCTTGACCTGCATGGCCAGCGGCAGGTCGGCGACCTCGTCGAGGAACAGCGTGCCGCCATCGGCGGCCTGGAAGAAGCCGTCGCGGTCGCTGTCGGCGCCGGTGAAGGCCCCCTTGCGGTAGCCGAAGAACTCGCTCTCCATCAGGTTCTCGGGAATCGCGCCGCAGTTGACCGGCACGAAGGGCTTGTCGCGGCGTGCGCCGTTCTCGTGGATCAGGCGCGCGGCCAGTTCCTTGCCGCTGCCCGACTCACCCGAGATATACACCGGCGCCTGGGTGCGCGCCAGCTTGCCGATCAGCTCGCGCACCTCGCGCAGCGGCGCACTTTCGCCCAGCAGGCGCTGGCCGGCCAGCGGCGCCTCGGCGGCGCGCTCGGGCAGCGTCAGCGCCGACTTCACCAGCGCGCGCAACTGCTCCAGGCCCACCGGCTTGGAAACGTAGTCGAAGGCGCCGGCCTTCAGCGCGGCGACCGCATTCTCGGTGCTGCCGTAGGCGGTGATCACCGCCACCGGCAGGTCGGCGCCCAGTCCGGCGATGTGGCGCACCAGATCCAGCCCCTCGCCGTCGGGCAGGCGCATGTCGGTCAGGCACAGGTCGAAGCGCCCGTCCTTCAGCGCCTCCCTGGCCGCACCCAGCGAGCCCACGCTCACCACCCCCACGCCCATGCGCATCAGCGTGAGTTCGAGCAACTCGCGGATATCCGGCTCGTCGTCGACCACCAGCACCTGGCTGTCGCGACCGGCCTCCCTGCGTTCGCCACGCTTCATGCGTCCACCGCCTCCTCACACACGATCCGGAAATGTCCGCCGGGCATGTCGTCCACGTACTCGAGCACCGCGCGGTTGGCGGCGCACAGCTCGCGGGCCAGGGCAGGCCGAGGCCGGTGCCCGCGCTGTAGGTCGTGAAGAACGGCTCGAACAGCTGGCCCTGGTGGGCCTCATCGACGCCCGGGCCATCGTCGAGCACGTTCAATTCTACTTGACTCGCCACCACCTTCAGCACCACGCGCACCGCCGAGGTGCGTTCGCTCGCGTGGCGAACCGCGTTGGTCAGCAGGTTCCACAGCTCCTGGTGCAGGTGACCGCGATCAAAGCGCACCCAGGCCTCGCGCGCCGACTCGAACACGATGCGTTCCGCGGGCAGCCCCTGGATGCGCGCGAACTCTTCCAGGAAGCCCTTCATATATGTAGTGAGCTGCAGGCGCTCGGCTTCGACGCGATCGCGCCGGTTAAGCTGCAGCACGTCGGAGACCAGGCGCTCGAGTCTGCGCGTGTTGTCATTGATGATGCGCGTCAGCCGCTGCAGATCGGTGCCCGCCGGCTCGCCCTGCGCGCCGCGCCGCTCCCCGTTCCGGCCGCCGTTCTGTCCCTCGGCCAGCAGCTCGGCCGCGTGGCTGATCGCCGACAGCGGGTTGCGGATCTCGTGCGCGATGTTGGCCGTCAGGCGGCCCAGCGCGGCGAGCTTCAACTGGCGCGCCTGCTCGCGCGAGCGCGTCACGTCCTCGACGAAGGCCACCGTGAAACCCTCCTCGGTGCCGGTGTCGATGAAACGCAGGCGCAGGTCGCGCCCGCGCACGGTCAGGTCGCAGACCGAAGGCCGCTCCGGCCCGGCCACCGCCGGGTCGTGCCGCCAGGCATGCCAGTGCGGCAGCGCGTCGGGCAGCGCCTGCGCCAGCGCCATGCCGGCCAGCGGCTCGACGCCCAGCAGGCGCGCGCCCTGCGGGTTGGACTGCACCACGCGCGCCTCGCGGTCGAGCACCAGCACGCCATCCTGCATGTCGCCGATCACCAGCTGGTTCACGCGCAGCTGGTTCTGCAGCTCGCGTCCGCGCTTCCTGGCCAGTTCCTCGTTGGCCACCACGCGCTGCGCCAGCTGCCCGGTGATGCCGGCTGTGACGAAATAGCCGATCGACAGCAGCGCAGGCTGCAGGAAGCTGCCGGTGGGCGTCTCCTCGAGCAGCATCCAGTAGCCCTGCTCGAACAGCGCGGCGATCGAGGCCAGCGCCGCATACAGGAAGGTCAGGCGCCGCGGCGCCACCAGCGAGGCGCCGGTGATCGACACCAGCAGCATCACGCCCAGGCCGCTCTTCATGCCGCCGCTGGCGTACATCAGCAGCGTGATGGCGACGATGTCGACCATCGCATGCACCGTCAGGTGCAGGTTGAAATGCTCATGCCACAGCTTCATGCCGGCCTGGAAGGCGCAGGCGATGCCCAGGTAGCCCGCGCATACCGTCAGGAACATGGGCAGGTTGTGCTGCCCCAGGGTCAGTTCGTCGTGATAGACCAGCGCCGAGCCGAGAAACACCGCGGCAACCGCCACGCGGTACAGGTTGAAATACACCAGCGAGACCCAGAACGACTCGGGCACCCGGCCGGCGAAGTCGCGGAACGGCGAGTACGCGGCCTGGACGGCTTGCGGAGACGTTGCGCGCATGCCGCGCCGGCCTAACGCGCCCCGAGGCGCAGGTGCTCCCGGCTGCAGTAGGGCCGGCCCTCGGCCTCCAGCGCCTCGGAGCGCGGCAGCAGCACGCCGCAATGCGCGCAGGCCACCAGCTCGGATTCGATCGAGGCGCGCTCCTTCGCGGCCGACTCGCCCTTGGCGTCGGCGTCCGGCGCGCCGGGCCGGCGCGCAGCGAAGGAGCGGCGCACGAGCCAGATCAGCACGAAGATCGCAATGCCGAGAATCAGGGCGCGTGTCATGGTGCGTCGATTCTAGCCGGTCACCGTCTGCGGGCTCACCGTCACGCGCACTTCCAGTTCCTGCTCGCCGCCGCCGAGGATCACGCCGCGCATGGGCGTGACGTCGCCGAAATCACGCCCCCAGCCCAGTGTGATGTGCTCCTGGCCGGCCACGCTGTCGTTGGTCGGGTCGAGATCCAGCCAGCCGGCTTCGGCGCCGCACCACACCGAGGCCCAGGCATGCGAGGCGTCTGCGCCGATCAGCCGCGGCATGCCCGGCGGCGGGCTGGTCAGTATGTAACCGCTCACATAACGCGCGGCCAGGCCCTGCATGCGCAGGCAGCCCACCATCAGGTGGGCGAAATCCTGGCATACGCCGCGGCGCTCCTCGAGCACCTCGGTCAGCGGCGTGGCCAGCGTCGTGGCGCTGGCGTCGAACTCGAAATCCGCGTGTATGCGGCGCATCAGGTCGAGCGCGGCCTCGGCCACCGGGCGCGCCGGCGGGAAACTCGTGCGCGCGTACTCGGCCAGCGCGGCGCCGAAGCGCACGAAGGGCGATTCGTACAGGAACTCGGCCGCGCCCAGCTGCGCGCGCTGCGCGTCCTCGCCCGGCGCCAGCGGCGCGCGCAGGCGCGTGCGCAGCGCATCCCAGGCCGGCGTGCCGGCCTGCAACGCGCGATCCTCGCGCGGCAGCACTTCCAGGGTGGATTCGGCGCGCACCGCCAGCGCGCGGTGCGGCGCCACCAGCACCGCGTGGCAGACCGCGTTGCCGAAATAGTCGGTGCCGCGCGTGAACTCTTCGGGGAACGGCTCGACGGAAATGGCGTGCGCCAGCGGCCGCTGCCAGGGCAGCGCACGCGGCGTCAGGTGCAGCATCTGGTGCGAGAGCGCTACCGGCGAAGCGTAGCTGTAGAGCGTCTCGTGCACGACGTTGTAGCGTATGGCGTCCATGGGCGGCTGCGCGGTTTCCGGCGGCTCAGGTCGCAAAAGTCTGGCGGTTCAGCGAATGGCTGAAGAAGCGCAGCCCCAGCTCCTCGGAGAGCGCGAAACTCATGCCGTGCAGGCCGCGCAGCAGCGCGAGCAGCCGCTCGCTCCCGGGCTGCAGGTCGCGCACCGGGTCCAGCGCGGCCAGTTCGGCCACGTACGGCGCGGCCAGTTCGGCGCCGCACGGGCCCAGCGCATTGCCCAGGCGCACCAGGTAATCGTGCAGGCCCTTCAACTGGAAGGCGATCGAGCGCGGGTTGCTGTCGTCCAGCACCAGCAGGTCGAGCAGCGGCAGCCATTCCGGGCGCGCCATGTAGCGCGAACGGTAGGTGATGGTGCTGTCGGCGATCTCCAGCAGCCAGTCGAGGTCGGCATCGACCGGCCCGCACAGCGCCTGCTCCAGCGCGTCGCACTGGAACTGCATGCGCTCTATGCGCCGGCCCAGCGACAGGAAGCGCCAGCCCGCGTCGCGCGTCATGCCGTCCAGCGCAAAGCCGGCCAGGGTCATCAGCGCAACCACGGTGCGGTCGATCTCGGACAGCGCGTCGGAGAGCGAGAGCGTGTGCTCGCGCCGACCCGCAAAGGCCTGCACCAGCTGGTTCACGGTGCGCCAGTTGTCCATCGACAGGCGCTCGCGCAACTGCGAGGCGACGCGGAACAGCTGGCGCAGGTCGGCCGCCAGCCCCGGGCGTTCCTCGTCGACCAGGGCGGCCCGCAGGGTGCGCATCATGGTCACGTCGTCGAGGACCGGGGTCTCGCCCTCCTCCTCGCCGAGCAGCTTGCCCCGGCGCAGCAGCCCGACGATGCTGTCCCAGCTGGCCTCGCCGGCGCCGGACACATCTTCGATCAGGTGGGTGAGCGCCAGGCGCAGCAGGCGCGCGGTGTTGTCGCAGCGCTCGGAGTAGCGGCCGAACCAGTACAGATTCTCGACCACGCGGCTGGACAGGTTGGCGCCGCTGCGCACCAGGTCCTGCACGCCGGTCGCGCGATGCAGCAGGCTGAAGCTGCCGACCGGCCCGGCCGACAGCACCCAGGTGTCCTTGGCCGCACCACCGCGCTGCATGGAGAGCACGCGCGCATCCGGCCCGGTGGCCACGCGCGTGAGCCCGCCGGGCATCACCACGTAACCTTCGGGCGTGGCGCAGGCGTACACGCGCAGGCCCACGGCGCAGGCCTGCAGCTGGCGGGCCTGCTGACTGTCCCACACCGGAGCGCGCGAAAAGCGCACCAGTTCCTGGGCGATGAAATCCTGCGGCGCGGCGCGCAGCTTCGCTTCCAGCGCGCGGCGTCCGGCGGCGTCGAGATCCTCGCCGAAGACGGCGCTGCCGCGGATCTGCGGAAAGGCCGGTTTGATCACCAGCTCGCCGAGGTTGTCCACCACCTCCTCGAGCGCGGCGGGCTCGCCGCACCACCAGGTGCCCACCGAAGGCATGGCCAGCGGCTCACCCAGCAGCCGGCGCGACAGCGCGGGCAGGAAGCCGAGCAGCGCGCCGGATTCGAGCAGGTTGGAGCCCAGCGCATTGGCGATCAGCACGTTGCCGCGCCGCGCCACGTCGGCCAGGCCGGCGATCCCGAGCGTGGAATCGTTCTTGAGTTCCAGCGGGTCGCAGAAATCGTCGTCCAGGCGGCGCAGGATCACGTGCACGCGCTGCAGGCCCGAGAGCGTCTTCAGCCACACGCAGCCGTCGCGCACCGTGAGGTCCTGCCCCTCGACCAGCGGAAAACCCAGGTAGCGCGCCAGATAGGCGTGCTCGAAATAGGTTTCGTTGTACGGCCCGGGGGTGAGCAGCACCGCTGAGCGGCGCGCGGTTGCCCAGTTGCGGATCGGCCGGCGCCCAGCGCGCCAGACTGTCGCGCAGCGTGGCGAAGAAGCCGGCCAGGCGCTGCACGCCGAGATCGCGGAACAGGTCCGGGAACACCCGCGAGATGACCAGCCGGTTCTCGACCGCGTAGCCGGCGCCCGAGGGTGCCTGGGTGCGGTCGGCCACCACCCACCAGCGCCCGTCGGGCGAACGCGCGAGGTCGGCGGCGTACAGGTGCAGGTGGGTTCCGCCTGGCGGCTGCGCGCCGCGCAGCGGGCGCAGGAAGCCGGCATGGCCGTAGACGAGCGCCGGCGGCAGCGCGCCGTCGGCCAGCAGCTTCTGCTCGCCGTAGACGTCGGCGAGCACGGCGTTCAACAGCGTGGCGCGCTGCGCGATCGCCCGCTCGATGCCCTGCCATTCCGCGTGCGGCAGGATGAAGGGCAGCACGTCGAGATCCCAGGGCCGGTCGGTCTCCTGCGGGTCGGCGTACACGTTGTAAGTGACGCCGGACTCGCGCACCTCGCGCTGCACCCACTGCAGGCGCTCGCGCATGAACTCGGCCGGCGTGGCCGCGAGGCGCTCGAACATGGTCTGCCAGTGCGCGCGCGGCGCGCGCCCGGCGTCGAGCATCTCGTCATAAGTGACGGAGTCGCGCGGCCAGGCGGCGAGCAGTT
>JADJPT010000007.1 GCA_016713125.1 Betaproteobacteria bacterium | reverse complement strand
CCGGCGTAGGTATCGACATAAACCTCGGCGCGCGCCATCAGCGCGTCGTCGGCCTCGCGCATCTGCGGGGTGAATCCGCCAACCAGGTCGAAGTGCGTGCCGGGACGCGCCGCGGCACCGCGCAGCGGCGGTTCCGCTGGCGGTGGTCGCGCAGGTCACGATGTCGGCCTGCGCGAGTGCCGCATCGAGGTCGTCGACCGCTCGCGCGGGCAGTCCGGCGCGCACCAGTTCCGCGGCCATCGCCTGTGCGCGCTCCGCGCGCCGCCCCCAGACCATCACGGCTTCCATGGGCCGCGCGGCGCAGTGCGCGCGCGCCATGTGCGGGGCCAGCGCCCCGGTGCCGACCACCAGCAGGCGACGGCTGTCGGCGCGCGCGAGGTAACCCGCCGCCAGCGCCGAGGCGGCGGCGGTGCGCCGCAAGGTCAGCGCCTCGCCGTCGATCAGCGCCTGCGGATGTCCGGTCTCGCCATCGAGCAGCACGTACAGCGCGCCCACGGTGGGCACGCCGCGCGCGCGGTTGCCCGGAAACACCGTGACCAGCTTGACGCCCACGCTGACGCCCTTCTGCCAGGCCGGCATCAGCAGCAGCCGCTCGCCTTCCGGGCCCACGCTGTGGCTGTGGCGCAGCGGCGCGGTGCAGCCGACGCGGAACGCCTCGCGCAGGGCTTCGATCAACGCGCGATCCTCGAGCGCGGCGTGCACCTGTTCGGCGGAAAGGAAAGGCAGATGCATGGTGCGGAATCCTGTTCTTGTCGTATGGGTCGGACAGCCGGTATGTTACGTGACATGAAAAGAACCATCGCCATCGTCGGCGGCGGCGCCATCGGCAGCGCCATCGCCTATTTCCTGTGCGCCGATCCGGACTTCTCCGGCGAGGTCGTCGTCATCGAGCGCGACCCGCGCTACGCGCGCGCCTCCTCGGCCCTGTCGGCCAGCTCGATACGCCAGCAGTTCTCCACGCGCATCAACATCGAACTGAGCCGCTACGGCGTGGAATTCCTGCGGCGTGCGGGAGAACTGCTCGAGGTGCAGGGCGAGCGGCCCGAAGTCGGCCTGCGCGAACCCGGTTACCTGTTCCTGGCCTCGCGCGCCGGCGAGCCGGTCCTGCGCCGCAATCACCAGTTGCAGAGCGAGCTGGGCGCCGAGGTGGCGCTGCTCGACCCGCAGCAACTGCGCGCGCGATTCCCGTGGATCTCCGCCGAGGGTGTGGCGCTGGCCTCGCTGGGCCTGTCCGGCGAAGGCTGGTTCGACGGCTGGAGCCTTCTGCAGGCCCTGCGTCGCAAGGCGCGCTCGCTGGGGGCGCGCTACCTGGAGGCCGAGGCCGACGGTTTCGAGATGGTCGGTGAGGACATCCGCGCCGTACGACTGGCCGACGGCGGCCGCGTCGAGTGCGCCACGGTGGTCAACGCCGCGGGCGCCTGGGCACGACGCGTGGCCGCCTGGGCCGGCGTCGAACTGCCGGTGCATGCGCGTCGCCGCAGCGTGTTCGTGTTCGACTGCCCTTACGCCGCTGCCGGCCTGCCCGCTGGTGGTCGACACCAGCGGACTGTGGTTCCGGCCGGAAGGCGCCGGCTACATCTGCGGCATCTCGCCGCCGGAGTCGGAAGACGCCGACGACCTGCCACTGGAACCCGAGCACGCGCAGTTCGAGGAGCGCTTGTGGCCCGTGCTGGCGTCGCGCGTGCCGGCCTTCGAGGCGCTGCGCCAGACGCGCGCCTGGGCCGGCTACTACGAGTACAACAGCTACGACCACAACGGCATCGTCGGCGCGCATCCGCAGATACCGGGACTGGTGTTCGCCAACGGTTTCTCGGGCCATGGGCTGCAGCAGTCGCCGGCCGTGGGTCGCGCCGTGGCCGAGCTGATCGTGCACGGCGGCTATCGCACGCTGGACCTGGCGCCGCTCGCCTTCGAGCGCATCGCTCGCGGCCAGCCGGTGCTGGAACTGAACGTGGTTTGAGACGCCGGCAGGTGCGTTGCGCTTGCCTTGCGGGGCGCAGCGGTGAAGAATGCGCACCCGCCGACCCGCAGAACCCGAACGTCCACCCGATTTGAACTCCGATCCATCCCGGCCGGCAGGAACCGCCTCCACCATCGACCTGTCCGCCCCGCCGTCCGGCGAGCTGTCGCGCGACATCGTCAACGGACTGGTGGTTTCGGTGCTGTCGATCGCGCTGTCGCTTTCGTACGCAGCGCTGGTGTTCTCGGGACCGCTGTCCGCCGGGCTGCCGCTGGGCGTGGGCTACGCCCTGCTGGGCTCCGCGGTGATCGCCCTGGTGGTGGCCTGGAAGAGCGGTTTTCCGTTCGCCGTCGCCGGCCCGGACGGCAACAACAGCGCACTACTGGCGGCCATCGTCGCCAGCCTGGTCGTGCAGTTCCGGCCGGCGCCGAGGCCGCGGGCGATGACGGTGAACGCGCTCTACCTGCTGACCATCAGCGGCGTGTTGACCGGGCTTTGTCTGTACGGCATGGGCAAGGCGGGCATGGGACGCTGGATACGCTTCGTGCCCTACCCGGTCACCGGCGGGTTCATCGCCGGAGTGGGCTGGCTGCTGGTCACCGGCGGCATGCAGATCATCACCGACCTGCCCGTGCAGTTGTCCAGCCTGCATACGCTGTTCGCCGCCGGCATCGCGCCCAAGGCCGCCGCCGGCGCGGCCTACGCCGCGGTGCTGCTGCTGGTGCTGTCGCGCATCCGGCATTTCCTCGCCCTGCCGTCCCTGCTCGCGGCCGGTACGCTGGCCGCACTCGCCGCCGTCCCGTTGTGCGGCGTCACGCTGGAAGAGGCCCGCGCGGCCGGCTGGTTCTTCGCCCGACCCGGCGAGATTGCGCTGTGGACGCCGTGGAGCGCAAGCGACTGGGGCCTGTTCGATCCGCAGCTGGTGATGCAGCACCTGGACGGACTGCTGTCCGTGGTGCTGGTGTCCACGCTTTCCATCCTGATGAACGCCACCGGCGTGGAAATGGAGTCGCGACGCGACGCCGACCTCGACCGCGAGCTTCGGGTGCAGGGCGGCGCGCACCTCGCGGCCGCGGGACTGGGCGGCTTTCCCGGCTACATCTCTCAGCCGCAGCCTGCTGAACCACAGGCTGGGCTCGGTCTCGCGCGTTCCCGGCCTGGTGGTGGCGGCCGCCTCGCTGGCCTTCGCGGTCGTCGGGCAGCCGCTGATCGCCTACATCCCCAAGCCGGTGCTGGGCGGCCTGATCCTGTACATCGGCTGCACTCTGCTGTGGACCTGGCTGGTGGTCGCACGCCGGCACGTTGCCTGGCCCGAGTACCTGACCATGCTGTTCATCACCATGGTGGTCACGTTGTGGGGATTCGTCACCGGCGTGGTGGTCGGCGTCGTCGCCGGCTGCATCATCTTCGCCTTCAATTACAGTCGCGTCAGCATCCTCAAGCACCAGCTAAACGGCGCCGTCTACGCCAGCAGCAGGGTGCGCTCGGCGGGGCAGACCGAACTGCTGAGGAAGCACGGCGCCGAAATCCAGATCCTGGTGCTGCAGGGTTTCATCTTCTTCGGCACGGCCGACCGGCTGTATCGGCTGTTCGTCGAGCAGATCGTGCGTTCGGACAAGCCGGTGCGCTTCCTGATCCTCGACTTCCAGTTCGTGGACGGCATCGACTCCTCGGCGCTGTCCAGCTTCCGCAAGATCTGCAACCTGGCCGCCCTGCAGGGCACGCACGTCTACGCCACCGGAGCCGATGCGAAGCTGTCGCGCGAACTGTCCGTCGCGCGACACGAGGAGTTTGCCGTCATCACCGCGGCCGCGACCCTGGACGAGGGCCTGGAGGCCTGCGAATCGCGTTTGATCGAGGCGCACGCCACGCAAGGCGAGAGCGTGGTCACCGACCTGCTCGCCTGGCTGGGCCGCGAGCTGGGCTCGCCCGCCCTGGCGGCGCAGTTCCTGCCCTACGCGCGTCGCCGCGAGGTGGGCGCCGGCGAACGCCTGTGCAGCGAGCACGACCCCGCCGACTCCATGCACTTCATCGAAAGCGGCACCTATGCCGTCGAGCAGACCGGCGTGGACGGCGCGCACATGCGCCTGCGCACACTGGGCCACAACACCATGACCGGCGAGATGGGCCTGTACCGCGGCATGCGGCGCAGCGCCACGGTGATCGCCCTGCAGCCCGGCGTGGTCTACGAACTCACGCGCGGCGAACTCGAGCGCATGCGTCGCGACGCACCCGCGCTGGCCGAGGCGCTGTCCTCCTTCCTGGTCAAGGCGCTGTCGGAACGCCTGGCCTTCTCCAATGTGCTGTGCATGACCCTGCAGGCCTGAACACGGCCGCGCTCAGGGCGCGGCGAAGATGCGCACGACGGCGATGCGCACCGCCGCGCCACGCGACCGCAGGTCGATGCGCGCGCCCTGCGGATCGTCCAGCAGCACGCCATCCAAGGCTGCGAGACCGGGCTGCACGCCGTCGATCTCCGCCAGGCCCTCGAGCAGCACCGCCACCAGGGTTTCGCCGGGCGCCTGCACCAGCGGCAGCGCGCCGGTGAAACGCGGCGCCTCGACGCGCGCGCCGACGCGACCACGGCGCGTGATCACGTTCAGCACGCGCACGCCCCCGCCGAGCATGCGGCACTCGGTCCGCCAGTCGCCGCTGAAGGCATGCACCACGCAGGGCGCGTCGACGCAAAGCTTGAGGTCCACCCGCTCGCGCGGGTCGCTGCACGACAATTCCACGCCTGCGCCTTCGATGAGCATGAACTGCCGGTCCAGCCCGCGCAGGCTGGAGAACGGGCAATCCGCGGCGAAGGCCGTGCTGGCGACCTGCCAGTCCAGCGTGTCATAGCCGGCGCCCGCCGGCTGCGTGGCCAGCACCTGCGAGACGCCCAGGCCGTTCTTCCACGGCACCTGGGCGTGCGCGCCGGCGCGCAGTATGCGCATGCCGCTACTGCGCCTTGGCGCCCGAAACCTTCACCACCTGGGCCCACTTCTGCGTTTCGCTGCGGATCATGGCGGCGAACTCCTGCGGGCTGCCGGTCAGCGGCTCGGCGCCGGCGGCGATCACGCGCTCGCGCACCTCGGGTGCCGCCAGGGTCTCGACCAGCGCGGCGTTCAGGCGCGCGATGATCTCCCCCGAAACGCCGGCCGTGGTCACCAGGCCGAACCAGCCCGTGGAATCGTAGCCGGCCACGCCGGACTCGGCGAAGGTCGGCACGTCCGGCAGCGCCGTGATGCGCCTGGGCGTGGTCACCGCCAGGGCCTTGAGCTTGCCGGCGCGGATGTTGGCCAGCGAAGAGGGAACGTCGACCACCGCCATCTGCAACTGTCCGCCCAGCGTGTCCGCCGCCGCGGGGCCGCTGCCCTTGTACGGGATCGCGGCGATGTCGAGTTTCGCCAGCATCTTCAGCAACTCGCCCGACAGGTGCATGGCGGTGCCGTTGCCGCCATGGCCCATGCTGAGCTTGCCGGGCTGCGCGCGCGCCAGGGCGATGGTCTCGCGCAGGTCCTTGGCCGCCAGCGTCGGGCCGCCGACCAGCACGAACGGAATCATCGCCACCATGGACACCGGCGCGAGGTCCTTCTCGGGCGCGAAGGGCATGGCGGGATACAGGCTGACGTTGACCGCCAGCGCGCCGGCGGCGCCGATGCCCACGGTGTAGCCGTCGGGCGCGGCCTTGGCCACCAAGTCCATGCCGATGTTGCCGCCGGCCCCGGGACGGTTCTCCACCAGCACCTGCTGGCCGAGCTTCTCGGCCATCTTCGGCGCGATCGCGCGCGCCACCAGGTCGGTGCTGCCGCCGGGCGGGAAGGTGACGATCATGCGGATGGGCTTGGCCGGCCAGGATTGCGCGGCGGCGGTGCCGGCACAGGCGAGGACAAGGGCGGCCAGTACGGCGGCGATGCGCGTATGCGGCTTCATGGGGGTTCTGTCTCCGGTATTTTTCTGGACGCGTATTGTTGCATTGTTGCGTCCGCGCGGACGCCGCGCAATGACCGGATCAGGCATCAAGCGTTCCACTCGCGGTGTAGCATGGCACCCGGACAGCCCCGCCCTCCTTCCGCGCCGCCATGCCCCGCCCTTCGCTCAACCTGCGCAACACCCTGCTTTCGGCCCGCGATCTGCTGCTCGCCGCCGGCCCCTTCGTGCTGCTGGCCGCGGCCCTGCTGATCGGCGCCTACACCCTGCTCAAGCCCAATCCGCCACGCCGCGTGGTGCTCGCCACCGGCCCCGAGCAGAGCGATTACGCCGCCTACGGCCAGCGCTATGCCGCGGCGCTGCGCCGCCATGGCATCGAAGTCGTGTTGCGCCCCTCCGAGGGCTCCTCGGACAACCGTCGCCTGCTGCTCGACGCCAGGCAGAACGTCAACCTGGGCTTCGTGCGCGGCGACGCCGGCGAGGCCCTGCGCAGCGCGCAGCAGAAGGAGGACAGCGTGCCGCTGGTATCGCTGGGCAGCCTGGCCTACGAACCGGTGTGGATCTTCTACCGCAGCGAAGCGGAGCGCCGGCTGCCGGGGGCCAGGCTCGAGCGCCTCGACCAGTTGCGCGGCTGGCGCGTCGGCTCCAGCGCTCGCGGCCATGGCGCGACCAATCTGCTGGTGCGCATGCTGGACGCCAACGGCCTGGGGCGCGAGCAGGTCAGGCTCGAACGCCTCGATCTCACCGGCCTGGCGATCGGCATCATCAATGCCAGGCTCGATGCGGTGGTGCTGGTGTCCTCGCCCGACTCGCCGATCCTGCAGATGCTGTTGCGCACGCCGGGCATCAAGCTGTTCGAGTTCACCCAGGCGGACGCCTACTCGCGGCGCTTCGGATACCTGAACCCGGTGACGCTGCCGCGCGGCGTGGCCGACCTCGCCCAGGACGTGCCGCCGCGCAGCGTGCAGCTGGTGGCGCCGGCCACCATGCTGCTGGCGCGCGAGGACACCCATCCGGCCCTGATGCAGCTGTTCGTGCAGGCCGCGGCCGAGATCCACGGCGGCTCGGGCTGGTTCGCGCGCGGCGGTCAGTTCCCGGCACGCATGAACGTCGACGTGCCCATGGCGCCGGAAGCCGAGCGCTTCCTGAAGAACGGCGTGCCCTTCCTGCAGCGCTACCTGCCGTTCTGGCTGTCCAACCTGATCGACCGCATGTGGGTGGCGCTGCTGTCGATCGTCGCCATCCTGATCCCGCTCTCGCGCGTGGTGCCGCCGTTGTACGAGTTCCGCGTGCGCTCGCGCATCTTCCGCTGGTACCGCCAGTTGCGGCAGATCGAGGACCGCCTGGCGCGCAAGGCCTCGACACTCGAGGAGTTGCGCGCCGAGGTCGATGCGCTGGAGTCCAAAGGTGGAGCGCATCGCCGTGCCGCTGTCCTACACCGACGAGCTGTATTCGTTGCGCGTGCACATCGACCTGGTGCGCGCGCGCATGCGCGGGACCGCACCGCCCGGCTGAGTTCCGGCCGCCGGAGTCTGCCGGCCCGTGACTGTGAATGTATCTTTGTCGATACATTAACTGCCCGGAAACCCGCTCCGGGAGCCGATCTTGCGAATTGAAAGTCTGACTTTCCCGTCAGTGATCCGGGCCTACTTGAGCATCCCCCAGGCCTGCAGCCGGGCGGCCGCGTGCTGCGCCTGGCCGCCCTGGCGCACCGCGCCCAGGTAGCGCCGGTACTCGCGTCCGGCGCCGTTGCGGTCGTTCATCGACTCCAGCGCCGCGCCCTTGAAGAACGCTGCATTGGGGTCGCCGGGCAGCGTGCGCTCATAGGCGTCGAAGGCCTGGAAGGCCCCGCCCCAGTCGCGCAGGCCGAAGGCGTTGATGCCGGCAAGCTGCAGGGCCTGCGCTTCGCCCGGATACACGCTGCGTGCCTGGGCGAGGTACTCGCGGGCCTTGTCGTGCCGGCGCATGGCGGTCTGGCACTTGCCCATCAGGCACAGCCCGGCGTAGTCGCGCGGCGCGGTCTTCAGCGCCGCGGCGAACTCGCGCTCCGCCTCGCCCAGCTTCTTCTGCGCCATCAGCCGTTCGCCGCGCTGCTGCGCCTCGACCGCGGGCCTGATCGTGCGCAGGTCCGCGGTGTTGTCCATGTAGCGCTCGCGCTGGCGCGGCGCGGCCGACTGTGCGGCGTACTTCCCGGCGGCCAGCGCGCGCATGTTGGCGAGGCGTTCGTCCGACATCGGGTGCGAGGCGAACATGGTGTCGAGCAGCCCGGGCTTGCCCTTGGACTCGCGCACCAGCATCTCGGTCAGCCCGACCATGCCGCCCGGCGGGTAGCCGGCGCGCACCATGTATTCCATGCCCAGCGCATCGGCTTCGCGCTCGTTGTCGCGGCTGTAGGCGGCCAGCAGGGCGCTCGCGCCCACCTGCCCGGCGATGTTGATCACCGGCACCCAGGCCGCACCGCGCTCCGAACTCGAGGCCGCCACCGCCGCACCGGCCAGCGCGATCCCGGCCAGCAGGCCCTGCCCGGCGCGCTGCGCGGCGTGGCGCGCGTTGACATGCCCGGTCTCGTGGCCGAGCAGCGCCGCGAGTTCGGCTTCGTCGTTCAGGCCGAGCAGGATGCCGCGCGTGCAGGCCATCGAGCCGCCCGGAAAGGTGTAGGCGTTGATGTAGTTGGCGTTGACCACGCGGTGCGAGTACGGCGCCTGCGGCTGGTGGCTGAGCCTGCCCACCCGCGTGCCGACCTCGGCCACGTAGCGGTTGAGCTTCTCGTCCTGCACCGCGCCGAAGTCGCGCGAGTACTGGTGCGGGGCCTGCTGGCGGTCGATCGCCGCCTCCTGCGCCTCGGACAGGCCGACCAGTACCTGCTCGCCGGTCACCGGGTGCGTGGCGCAACCCGACAGCGGCAAGGCGGCGCCGGCGGACACCGCCGAGAGCATGCGCAGAAAATCTCGGCGGCACAGTGCGCGCCGCCAGAGGCGATCGCCGTAGGGGCTTGGATTCCGGACGGACATGAAGACTCCCGGGATGCGCCGCCGGACCTGCCGGCCGGGCGCGTTTTTCACGGCCGCAATGGTATTCCATAGTTCGCGGCGCTGCGGTAGGCTAGACGCGAGATCGGACTGGAGGCTTCGCTTGCCTTACGCAGCCACCCTGAACATGATCGCCGGCCTGGTCAGGCGCCGTCCCGACCCGACCCTGCCGCGCAGCCTGGCGCCGCTGTTCGAGCGCCTGGCCCGCAGCGATGCGGGCCGAGGCTCTCGACGCCGAAGACCGCATCTGGTCGCTGTGGATGACCCACCCCAACGCGGCCGCCGCGCGCGTGCTCGACCTGGCCACCTCCGACATCGCCGCGCGCCGCCACGACATCGCCGAGACCCGGCTGGTGCGGCTGCTGCGCGCCTGCCCGGGCTACGCGGAGGCCTGGCACAAGCTCGGCACCCTGCTCTATCTGCTGGGACGCGACGAGGAGAGCATGGCCGGACTGCATCAGGCGCTGGCCCTCGAACCGCGGCATTTCGGCGCGCTGGCTTCGGCCGGGGAGATCCTGCTCGGCGCAGGAGACGCCGACGGTGCGCTGCTCGCTTTCCGCAGCGCGCTGCGCGTGCACCCTCACTTTGCAAGTGTGCGTGCGCGCATGGCGGAGATCGCCTGATATCGCGCATACTTGCGGTCTTCAAGGAACCCAGACCACCGCGCGCATGCCCAAGCAACGCCCTGATTTGTCCGCCTGTCCCGCGTCTCCCCTGAATCCTGCGCGCCGGCGGTTGCTGCAGGCCGGGGTGGTTGCGGCGAGCGGGTCGATGTTTCCGCTCGGGCTGTTCGCGCAGGGCGCGCAATCGGCCGGCTCGCTGGCCGCGCTGCCGCGCCGGGCGCTGGTGATCGGCAACGACCGCTACCGCGACGCCCCGCTCAAGAACCCGGTCAACGACGCGCGCGCCATCCGCGCCGAACTCGAGGCCGTGGACTTCTCGGTGAGCACCGCGCTGGACGCCACGCTCGAGCAGATGCGCGAGCGCATCGAGGCCTACGGGCGCGAGCTGGCGCGCGACAAGGCCGTGGGCCTGTTCTACTTCGCCGGACACGGCATACAGCTGTCCTGGCGCAACTACCTGCTGCCGGTGGACACCGTCATCGACAAGCTCGAGGAGGTGCGCGACAAGGCCTTCGACCTGGGCCGCCTGCTCGAACTCATCGGCAAGGCCGGCAACCCGGCCAACATCGTGATCCTGGACGCCTGCCGCAACAATCCGTTCGGGCGCGACTTTCGCGTCGAGCAAAAGGGCCTGAGCCAGGTCGACGCGCCGGTGGGCACGCTGCTGGCCTACGCCACCGCGCCGGGCAACGTGGCCATCGACGGCGAAGGCGACAACGGCCTGTACACCGAGAACCTGTTGCGCGAGATCCGCGTGCCCGACGCCAAGGTCGAGGACATCTTCAAGCGCGTGCGCCTGTCGGTGCGGCGCAGTTCCAAGGGCCTGCAGATCCCCTGGGAGAGCACCTCGCTGGAGGACGACTTCTACTTCCAGCTGCCCGAGGAGATGCGCAAGGTGGCCGAGGCGGCGCGCCAGCAGCGCCTGGAGGCCGAGCGCGAGGCGCGGCGCAAGGAGGACGAGGCCAAACGCCGGATCGAGGAGGAGCGCCAGGCGCGGCTGCGCGCCGAGACCGAGCGCCGCCGCCTGCTCGAGGAGGAACTGCGGCAGAAGCAAATGGCCGATGCCGAGCGCCAGAAGCGTCTGGCCGAGGCGCAGGAGGCGGTCCGGCTGGCCGAAGAGGAGATGCGGCGCAAGGAGGCCGAGATCCTCGCCGCGTTGCGGCTGGCCGATGCCGGACGCCACCGCAAGGATGAGGAAACCCGCGCACGCCAGCGTGCGGCCGAAGCCGAACTGCGCCGCAAGCTCGAGGCCGAACGCGCCGCGAAGGAAAAGGACGAGAACGAAAAGCGCCGCCGCCAGGAGGAGCAGTTCGCGCTCTGGGAGCGCATCCAGGCGTCCACCGACGTCGCCGTCTTCGAGGATTTCCTGCGCCGCCACCCGAGCGGCAATTTCGCCGAACTGGCGCAGCTGCGCCTGGACCAGCTGCTGGCCAGGCAGGGCGAGCGGCGCATCGAGATCGTCAACTCCGAGGCCAACCCCTACACCAAGGGTACGGCGCGCCTGGATACCGCCTACAAGGTCGGGGACTTCTACCAATACCGCGTCATCGACTCCTACACCAAGCTGCTGATCCGCGACGCCAGGCAGACGGTCACCGCGATCACCGACACCGAAATCGTCTACAACGACGGAATGGCCACCTCGGACCTGCTCGGCAACTCGCGCAAGATGCCCGACGGCCGCCTCATCAACGGGCTGCAGGGCGTGATCCTCGAGTATTCGCTCGGCCGGAAATGGAGCACCCGCTTCACCGTGACGGCACCCAACGGCCACGAGAGCAACAGCGAGGTCGATTTCAAGGTCGTCGCACGCGAGTCCGTCACCGTGCAGGCCGGCACCTTCGACTGCTTCAAGGTCGAGGGCGAAGGCGGCGCCTACGGCTTTCCGCTGCGCATCCGCATCGTCTACTGGATTGCGCCGGACAAGTGCCGTCGCCCCATCGTGCAGGAGAACTTCCGCCAGGTCGGACCCGCGCGCGTGATCCAGGCCGATCGCATGGAACTGACCGAGTTCAGGCAGACATGAACGCACGCCCTCCACGCCGCCTTTCCGGCGCGCATGACCCTGCGCGCCGACGGTTGCTGCAGGCCGGGGTGGTTGCGGCGGGCGGGTCGATGTTTCCGCTCGGGCTGTTCGCGCAGGGCGCGCAATCGGCCGGCTCGCTGGCCGCGCTGCCGCGCCGGGCGCTGGTGATCGGCAACGACCGCTATCGCGACGCCCCGCTCAAGAACCCGGTCAACGACGCGCGCGCCATCCGCGCCGAGCTCGAGGCCGTGGACTTCTCGGTGAGCACCGCGCTGGACGCCACGCTCGAGCAGATGCGCGAGCGCATCGAGGCCTACGGGCGCGAGCTGGCGCGCGACAAGGCCGTGGGCCTGTTCTACTTCGCCGGACACGGCATACAGCTGTCCTGGCGCAACTACCTGCTGCCGGTGGACACCGTCATCGACAAGCTCGAGGAGGTGCGCGACAAGGCCTTCGACCTGGGCCGCCTGCTCGAACTCATCGGCAAGGCCGGCAACCCGGCCAACATCGTGATCCTGGACGCCTGCCGCAACAATCCGTTCGGGCGCGACTTTCGCGTCGAGCAAAAGGGCCTGAGCCAGGTCGACGCGCCGGTGGGCACGCTGCTGGCCTACGCCACCGCGCCGGGCAACGTGGCCATCGACGGCGAAGGCGACAACGGCCTGTACACCGAGAACCTGTTGCGCGAGATCCGCGTGCCCGACGCCAAGGTCGAGGACATCTTCAAGCGCGTGCGCCTGTCGGTGCGGCGCAGTTCCAAGGGCCTGCAGATCCCCTGGGAGAGCACCTCGCTGGAGGACGACTTACTTCCAGCTGCCCGAGGAGATGCGCAAGGTGGCCGGGCGGCGCGCCAGCAGCGCCTGGAGGCCGAGCGCGAGGCGCGGCGCAAGGAGGACGGAGGCCAAACGCCGGATCGAGGAGGAGCGCCAGGCGCGGCTGCGCGCCGAGACCGAGCGTCGCCGCCTGCTCGAGGAGGAACTGCGGCAAAAGCAGATCGCCGAGGCAGAGCAGAAGAAAAGGCTCGAGGAAGAGCTGCGCCAGCGCCAGCTCGCCGAGGCCGAGCAGCGACGCAGGCTCGAAGAGGAATTGCGCCGCAAGCGCGTCGCCGAAGCCGAGCGCCAGCGCCTGCTCGCCGAGGAAGCGCGCCGCCAGGAGCTCGCCGAGGCAGAGCGCAGGAAGAAGCTGCAGGAAGCACAGGAAGCCGCACGGCTGGCCGAAGTCGAGCGGCAGAAGAAACTCGAGGAAGCCCGGGAGGCCGCGCGCCGTGCCGAAGACGAGATCCGGCGCAAGGAAGCCGAGCAGCTGGCGGTTCTGCGCCGTGCCGACGAGGAGCGCCACCGCCAGGAAGAGGAGGCTCGCGCCCGCCAGCGCGTCGCGGATGCCGAGCGGCGCCGCAAACTCGAAGCCGAGCGCGCCGCCCGGGAACAGGACGAGGACGCGAAGCGCCGCCGTTACGAAGCCCAGCTGGCGCAGTGGGAACGCATCGAATCGAACAACGATCCCCGGGTTTTCGAGGAGTTCCTGCGCAGCTATCGAGCGGCAGCTTCGCCGAACTGGCCCAGCTGCGCCTGGACCAGCTGCTCGCCCGACAGGGCGAGCAGCGCGTCGAGATCGTCAACTCTTCGGCCAACCCCACACCAAGGGCACGGCGCGCGCCAACACCGCCTTCAGGGTGGGTGACCTGTATCGATTCCGTGTGCTCGATCTGTACACCAAGCTCGAAACACGCAGGCAAATGCAGAGGATCACCGAGATCACCGACAACGAGGTGGTCTACAACGACGGTCGCCTTGCCACCGACCTGCTCGGCAACATCACGCGCAATCCCCAGGGCCGCCGCGTCTTCGGCGTGCAGCACTACCCGCTGGAGTATGCGGTCGGCAGGAAGTGGACCACCCGCTACAGGACCGTCGATGCCAGCGGCAAGGAAGGCGACGCGGAACTGGATTACAAGGTGGTCGCGCGCGAATCGGTGAGCGTGCCGGCCGGCACCTTCGATTGCTACAAGGTCGAAGGGGAAGGCGGCATCCACGGGGTGCCGGTGCGGCTGCGCTTCACGCACTGGATGGCGCCGGACAAATGCCGTCGTCCCATCGTCTCCGAGCAGTTCCGCCAGCGCGGCGCGAACCGGGTGATGCAGTCCGACCGCATCGAGCTGGTGGAATTCCGGGAAAGCTAGGCGCGTCCGCGAACCGCGCCAGGACGGTTTCGAGCCGGGTTGGTCTCCCGCCGCCGCGGCGCGGTAACATTCGGCCTCTTCGCACACCCCCGGGGGGCCGCATCGTGAGCACCGTACAGAAAGTCGCCATCGTCACCGGCGCCGGCACCGGCATCGGCAAGTCCGCCGCGCTCGCGCTGCTGAAGGACGGCTACTGCGTGGCCCTGGTCGGGCGCCGCAAGGAACTGCTGGACAGGACCGCGGCCGATTCCGGCGCCGGCGAGCGCGCCCTGGCGCTGCCCGCCGACCTGGCCAGGCCGGAGGCGGTCCAGGGCGTGTTCGCCGCCGTGAAGGAGAAGTGGGGGCGGCTGGACGTGCTGTTCAACAACGCCGGCATGGGCGCGCCGGCCATCCCGATGGAAGACCTCAGCTACGAGCAGTGGATGGCGGTCGTCAACATCAACCTGACGGCCATGTTCCTGTGTTCGCAGGAGGCGATCCGCATCATGAAGGCGCAGTCGCCCAAGGGCGGACGCATCATCAACAACGGCTCGATCTCGGCGCATGCGCCGCGCCCCTACTCGGCGCCCTACACCGCCACCAAGCACGCGGTCACCGGGCTGACGAAGTCGATTTCGCTGGACAACCGCCAGCACGACATCGCCTGCGGGCAGATCGACATCGGCAACGCCGCGACCGAAATGACCGAACGCATGACCAAGGGCGTGCCGCAGGCCAACGGCACGACCATCGTCGAGCCGCGCATGGACGTGGCCCATGTCGGCAGCGCCGTGCTGTACATGGCCAACCTGCCGCTGGACGCCAACGTGCAGACCATCACCGTGATGGCCACCAAGATGCCGTTCGTCGGCCGCGGCTGACGCACACGTTTCCCCTCCACCCCAACACGCAATCGCAAGCGAAAGGAAAGCACCATGGCAGGCAAAGCCAAGTACATCCTCACCGTCAGCATGGACGTCGACGCCGACAAGGAAGCGATCTTCAACGAGGTCTACGACACCGAGCACATCCCGATGATGCGCGAGGTCAAGGGCGTGGTGTCGGCGCACCGCTACAAGATGGAGCCCCTGAAGATGGCGCTGGGCGGGGAAGTGAAGAGCATCGTCATGGAAGGCGAACCGACCTACATGGCGGTCTACGAACTCGAGTACCCGGAAGTACTGATCGAGGCCGGGTGGGCCAAGGCGGTCGATGCCGGCCGCTGGCCCACGCACGTGCGCCCGTTCACCAAGAACCGCCGCCACGTCCTGCGCAAGCTGATGGACTGACGGGTTTCCGTCCGCGCCCGCCCTGCCGGCGGCGCGCGGGCGATCCGCTCGATCCGGATCCGCTGCCGGTTCCATGACACACGCCGACTGGCTGTGGATCCCCGTCACCGTCTGGGCGGCCTTTGCCCAGACGCTGCGCAACGTCGCCCAGAAGCAGCTCACCGCGCAGTTGGGCACGCTGGGCGCCACTTTGGTGCGCTTCCTGTACGGTCTGCCCTTCGCGCTGGCCTGGCTGGCGCTGGTGATGGCCTACACCGGCGAGCCTCTGCCGGCACCCAACCCCGGCTTCGCTGCCTGGCTCACGCTGGGCGCGCTGGGCCAGATCGTCGCCACCGCCCTGCTGCTGGCGGCCATGGCCGAGCGCAACTTCACGCTGGGCGTGGCCTACTCGAAGACCGAGATCATCCAGGTGGCGCTGTTCGGCTTCGTGTTCCTCGGCGATGCGCTCACCGCCGCCGGCGGCTTCGCCGTGGCCTGCGGCACGCTGGGCGTGCTGCTGATGTCTCCGGCGGACCGCGAACGGCCGATACGCACTCTTCTGGCCGGCTGGACCGCGCGCCCCGCGCTGCTCGGACTGGCTTCGGGCGCGGGATTCGCGCTCTCGGCGGTGGGCTTTCGCGGTGCGGCGCTGGCGCTGGACGGCGCGTCCTTCATGATCGCCGCCGCCTTCACGCTGGTGTGCGCGCAGACCCTGCAGACCGCGGTGCTGGGCGGCTGGCTGCTGGCGCGCGCGCCGCAGACCGTGGCGCGCGTGCTGCGCGCCTGGCGCGCCTCCCTGCTGGCCGGCTTCATGGGCGCGGCGGCCTCGGCCGGCTGGTTCACCGCGATGGCGATCGAGCCGGTCGCCCACGTGCGCACGCTGGGACTGGTCGAGCTGCTGTTCAGCTCGGCGATCTCGCGCAGGCTGTTCAAGGAACGGCTGACCGGCACCGAGATCACCGGCCTGGCGCTGCTGGTGCTCGGCGTGGCGCTGGTCGCCCTGGTTCGCTGAAGCCACGCAGCCGGCCTGCCGCCGCCGTGCGCCGACACGCGCTGACACTCGCTGACGCCTGGCCCGGAAAGGTGGCGCGGACCGCCGCCTATAATGCCTTTCCCCATCGAGAGCGACCCGCATGAACTGGACTTCCGGATACGTCACCGAGATCGACTACCCGCACGGCTATTACCGCGAACTGGCGCCCTCCTCGATGGCGCTGGCCGCCACGGTGGCCGGCGTTTCCACGGCAATCGGCGAACGTCCGCTGCGCTACCTCGAGCTGGGCTGCGGCCAGGGCCTCTCGCTGAACGTGCATGCCGCCGCCGGCGAAGGCGAGTTCTGGGGCACCGATTTCAATCCCGCGCAGGCGCGCAACGCCCAGCACCTGGCGGCCGCCGCGGGCAGCGGCGCGCGCATCTTCGACGCCTCCTTCGAGGAACTGCTGGATCAGCCCGATCTGCCGGAGTTCGACGTCATCGCCCTGCACGGCACCTGGTCCTGGGTGTCGGCCGAGAACCGCGCGACCATCGTCGACCTGGTGCGCCGCAAGCTGGGCGTGGGCGGCGTGCTCTACATCAGCTACAACTGCCAGCCGGGCTGGTCTGTCGACATGCCGCTGCGCCAGTTGATGGCCATGCATGCCGAGCGGGCCGGCACGTCGCGCGCACTGCCGCAGCGCATCGACGAGGCGCTCGCTTTCGCGCAATCGCTGGCCGACGCGGGCAGCGGCTACTTCCGTGCGCATCCATCCAGCGTGGAATGGCTCAAGCGCGTGCATACCCAGGGCCGCAACTACCTCGCGCACGAGTACTTCAACCGCGACTGGCAGCCCATGTATTTCGCCGAAGTCGCCCAGGCGTTCACCGAGGCCAAGCTCACCTTCGCGGGCACCGCGACGCTGCTCGATCCGGTGCAGCGCGACACGCTGCCCGAGCCGGCACGCAAGGTGCTGAGCGGAATCACCGACCCGCTGATGCACGAGACCGCCGTCGACTATCTCAGCAACCAGCGCTTCCGGCGCGACCTGTTCGTCAAAGGCCCGCTGCACATCGCCCCGGCCGGGCGCAAGGAGCGGCTGCTCGACACGCCCTTCATGCTGCTCAGCCCGCCGGCCGACATTCCCATGAAGCTGGCGGTGGGCGGCGGCGAAATCAACCTGCAGGAGAACATCTACCGTCCGCTGATCGAGGCGATGGCCGACAAGGCCGGTGCGCCCAGGACCGTGCGCGAACTGCAGGCCGATCCGCGCTGCAGGAAGATCCCCTACGGACAGATCGTGCAGGGCATGCAGGTGCTGTGCGGCACCGGCTTCGCGCACACCGCGCAGCCGCGCGCCGCCATCGACAAGGCGAGCCAGCGCTGCAAGGCGCTCAACGATCACCTGCTGGCCCGCGCGCGCGTGTCCGAGCAGGTCGAGATCCTCGCCTCGCCGGTGACCGGCATCGGCATCCCCGTGCTGCGTTTCCAGCAGTTGTTCCTGCTCAGCATGCAGCAGGGCGCCAGAAAGCGCTCGGAATGGACCCGCTTCGCCTGGGACACGCTGCAGGCGCAGGGACAACGGCTGGTCAAGGCCGGCAAGGCCATCGACTCGCCCGAAGAGAACCTGAAGGAACTCGAGATCCAGGCGGCGCAGTTCGAAACCGGGCGCCTGCCGGTGCTCAAGGCGCTGGGCATCGCCTAGCCGGCGCGTCATGATCCTCCCCCCCGCCCGCGTCTGGCCGGCGGGGCGGCGGCGCGGCGGGCCCGCCGCCCCCGGGGCGGGGGGCGGCGGGCCCCGGCCCGGCCCGGGGGGGCCCCCGCGGGCCCGGGGGGGGCCCCCGGCGCCCCCGGGGCCGCGGGGGCCCGGCGGCCGCCCCCCCGGACCGGGCGGGGGGGGTCCCGGGCGTGGAATCCCCGCCCGGGCATCGTGCTCGACACCAACGTGGTACTGGACCTGACGGTGTTCGCCGATCCCGGCGTCGCTGCGCTGCGCCGCGGCCTGGACGATGGCACGCTGCACGCCCTGGTGAACGCGCAGACGCTGGAAGAGTTGCGTCTGGTGCTCGCCTATCCCCGACTCGGCTGCGACGCCGCCGCGCAGGCGGCGGCGCTCGACTGGTATGCGGGCAGGGCGACACGGGTCGCCGAGCCCCCGGAGGACGACCCGAGGCCCGAATCGCGCTGTCCGCTGCGCTGCCGGGCCGATCCCGACGACCAGAAGTTCCTCGACCTGGCCTGGCGCGCGGGGGCGCGCTGGCTGATCAGCAAGGACAAGGCGCTGCTGATGCTGGCACGCGCCGCCGCGCGGCACGGCCGTTTCGCCATCGTCGCGCCGGCCGATTTTCCCGCCGCCTGAACCGGCAGAACCTGCGGGCCCGGGCGCGGCGACGGCCTACTTCTTGATCAGCGGCTTGTAGCGGATGCGCTTGGGGCGCGCGCCCTCTTCGCCCAGGCGCTTCTTCTTGTCGGCCTCGTACTCCTGGTAGTTGCCGTCGAAGAACACCACCTGCGAATCGCCCTCGAAGGCGAGGATGTGGGTGGCGATGCGGTCGAGGAACCAGCGATCGTGCGAGATCACCATCACCGAGCCGGCGAATTCGAGCAGCGCCTCTTCCAGCGCGCGCAGGGTTTCGACGTCGATGTCGTTGGACGGTTCGTCCAGCAGCAGCACGTTGGCGCCGGAGATCAGCGTCTTGGCCAGGTGCAGGCGGCCGCGTTCGCCGCCCGAGAGCTGGCCGACGATCTTCTGCTGGTCGCCGCCCTTGAAGTTGAAGCGCCCGAGGTAGGCGCGCGAAGGCATCTGGAACTTGCTCACCGTGAGCATGTCCTGACCTTCGGCGATTTCCTCGAACACCGTCTTGTCCGCAGACAGTGCGTCGCGCGACTGGTCGACGAAGGCCAGCTTGACCGTCTTGCCGATGCTGACGGTGCCCGAATCCGGCGCGTCCTGGCCGGCGATCATGCGGAACAGCGTGGACTTGCCCGCGCCGTTCGGGCCGATGATGCCGACGATCGCGCCGGGCGGCACCTTGAACGAGAGCTTGTCGAGCAGCAGCCGGTCGCCGAAGCCCTTGCTGACGTCGGTGAACTCGATCACCTCGTTGCCCAGGCGCTCGGCCACCGGGATGAAGATCTCCTGGGTTTCGTTGCGCTGCTGGCTTTCGTAAGAGGACATCTCCTCGAAGCGCGCCAGGCGCGCCTTGGATTTCGATTGCCGGCCCTTGGCGTTCTGCCGCACCCACTCCAGCTCGTGCTTCATGGCGCGGATGCGCGCATCCTCCTGCTTGGACTCGGTCTCCAGGCGCTTTTCCTTCTGCTCCAGCCAGGAGGAGTAGTTGCCCTCCCAGGGAATGCCGCGGCCGCGGTCGAGTTCCAGGATCCAGCTCGCCGCGTTGTCCAGGAAGTAACGGTCGTGGGTCACCGCCACCACGGTGCCGGGGAAGCGCTGCAGGAACTGCTCCAGCCAGTCGACGCTCTCGGCGTCCAGGTGGTTGGTCGGTTCGTCCAGCAGCAGCATGTCGGGCTTGGACAGCAGCAGGCGGCACAGCGCCACGCGGCGCTTCTCGCCGCCCGAGAGGTTCTCGACCTTCGCCTCCCAGGCCGGCAGGCGCAGCGCATCGGCGGCGATCTCCAGCTGGTGGTCGGTGTCCGAACCCTCGGCGCTGATCATGGCCTCGAGCCTGCCCTGCTCCTCGGCCAGCTTGTCGAAGTCGGCGTCGGGCTCGGAATAGGCGGCGTACACCTCCTCGAGGCGCTTCTTGGCGGCGACGATGTCGCCCAGGCCCTCCTCGACGATCTCGCGCACGGTCTTCGTCGGATCGAGCTGCGGCTCCTGCGGCAGGTAGCCGATGCGCATGCCCGGCATGGGGATGGCTTCGCCGTCGAAGTTCTTGTCCTCGCCGGCCATGATCTTCAGCACGGTGGACTTGCCCGAGCCGTTCAGGCCGAGCACGCCGATCTTGGCGCCGGGGAAGAACGACAGGTTGATGTTCTTGAGGATCTCGCGTTGCGGGGGAACGATCTTGTTCACCCGCTTCATCGAAAATACGTACTGGGCCATGGGGGTTCCTGATCGCCTGAACGGCGTATGTGTAGATGAGGCGTTGCGACAACGCGGGCGCCACTATAGCGAGAATCGGGCTATCCGGGGCCGCCCCGCACCCAGGCTAGCCGGCCGGCTCCAGCCGCGCCAGCACGCCGTCGCGCTCGTCGGTCAGCAGGTAGAGGTAGCCGTCGGGGCCGGCGCGCACGTCGCGGATGCGGCCCAGGTTGAGCCTGGAGAAGCGCTCCTCCCTGACCACCTTCTCGCCGTCCAGCTTCAGGCGCACCAGCAGGCCGAACTTCAGCGAGCCGACGAACAGGTCGCCGCGCCACTTCGGAAACCTGTCGCCGGTGTAGAAGGTCATGCCCGAAGGCGCGATCGAGGGCACCCAGTAATGCATCGGCTGGGCCATGCCGGGCCTGGCCGTGCCTTCGCCGATCCTGGTGCCCGTGCCGTAGTTCGCCCCGTAGGTGATCACCGGCCAGCCGTAATTGGTGCCGGCGCGCACCACGTTGATCTCGTCGCCGCCCTGCGGGCCGTGTTCGTGCGTCCACAGCAGCCCGCTCTGCGGGTGGATGGCGGCGCCCTGCATATTGCGGTTGCCCAGCGTGAACTTCTCCGCCTTCCAGCCGGGTTTGCCCACCCAGGGATTGTCGGCGGGCACGCGCCCGTCCTCGTGCAGCCGGATCACCGAGCCGGCGTGGTCGTCGGGCTTCTGCGCGCGGTCCATGTCGCCGCGATCGCCCAGGGTCAGGTACAGATAGCCGGCACGGTCGAAGACGATGCGCCCGCCGAAGTGCTGGCCGGCGCGCCCTTGGGCGACTGGCGGAACAGCACCTCGACGTTCTCCAGCCGCTCGCCCGAGACCCTGTCGCCCTGCAGCCGGCCGCGCGCCAGCGTGGTGCCCCAGCCGTCCGCGCCACGTTCGGAATAGGCCAGGTACACCAGCGCGTTCTCGGCGAAGCGCGGATGCGGCACCACATCCATCAGGCCGCCCTGCCCGTGCGGCGCGACTTCCGGCAGGCCGCCCACCGGGCGCGGGTCCAGGCGACGGTCGCGCACCACGCGCAGGCGACCGGGACGTTCGGTGAGCAGCATGCGCCCGTCGGGAAGGAAAGCCAGCGACCAGGGGTTCTCCAGGCTGCGCGCGAGGACGACGACGCGGAACGCGTGCTCGTCGCTGCTCACCGTCGGCGCATTGGTTTGCGCATGTGCCGCCAGTCCGACGAACCAGGCGAGCAGGAACAACGGCGACGGGCGTGACATGGTCGGCATCCTCGAGCGTGGAGGTGACAAAGAAGTAACAGATTGTAAGCGCCGTAAACGCCGGAGAGGCGGCGGCGTTATTCGACACACGATCCGGATTGGATCGCACCATTGGAGGAAAGTAACATGATCCGCACCATCATCGGCCTGATTGCAGCCACCGCATTCTCGACCAGCGTGCTCGCGCAAGCCACGCCTGCGACCCCCGCCAAGCCGGCAACCCCGGCCGCCGCGCCCGCCACCCCGGCCGCCCCCGCGGTCGAGAAGAAGGCGGAAGTGAAAGCCGAAGCCAAAGCCGAAGCCAAAGCCGAGAAAAAGGCCAAGGGCGAAGCCAAGGCCAAAGCCAAAGGCGAGGCCAAGGGTGAAGCCAAAGGCAAGGCGAAAGCCGAAGCCAAGACCGAGATGAAGAAAGAAGAGATGAAGAAAGAAGAGAAGAAGTAATTCTTCTCCCGCAGCAAACGAGGCCCCGCGATCCCCCGCGGGGCCTCGTCTTTTCGTATCATCGCGGCATGCATCGCCGCGCCCTGCTCCGCTTCCTGTCGCTCGCCTGCCTGCCGGCGGGCATGCCGACCCGCGCCCGCGCGCAGGCCGAGGCTTCCGCACGCGATGCGCAGCTCATCGCCGCCGCCGCGCGCGGCGATCTCGAATCCGTGGAACGCCTGCTCGCGCAGGGTGCCGGCGTGCACGCGCGCGACGCCGAGGGCAAGACCGCGCTCAACGCCGCCGCGCACGAGAATCGCATCGCGGTGGCACGCCGGCTGATCGCCGCGGGCGCGGACGTCAATGCACCGGACCGGGTGCCGCGCACGCCTTTCATGATCGCCGCGGTGCGCGGCCATCTCGAGATCCTGAAGATGACACTCGCCGCCGGCGCCGACCTGGGCACCATCAACCAGTACGGCGGCACCGCGCTGATCCCGGCCTGCCACTACGGCCACGTCGAAGTGGTGCGCGAACTGCTGAAGACGCGCATCGACGTGGACCACGTCAACCGGCTCGGCTGGACCGCGCTGCTCGAGGCGGTGATCCTCGGCGACGGCGGCCCGCGCCACACCGAGATCGTGCGCCTGCTGCTGGAGCGCGGCGCGCGACGCGAGATCGCCGACCGCGACGGCGTGACCCCGCTCGAACACGCACGCCGGCGCGGCTATACTGCGATGGTCCGCCTGCTCGAGACACGGGAGAAAAAATGAAAAGACCGAACACCAGGCCGTCGATGCGTCACGTTCTGGCCGCCCTGGGCTGCGCCCTGCCGATGGCCGCGGCGCAGGGCCTGACCCTGCTGACCGAAGAGAACCCGCCGTTCAATTACACGCAGTCGGGCAAGGTCGTCGGCCTGGCCACCGAGACGATTGCCGAGATGGCGAAACGCGCCGGCGTGCAGGTGAGCTTCCAGAGCGGCGTATGGGACACCGCCTACAAGCGCGCCCAGGCCGAGAAGAACACCTGCCTGTACTCGACCGTGCAGCTCGAGAACCGCCGCCGTCTGTTCCACTGGGTGGGGCCGATCGCCTCGAACCGCTGGGTGCTGGTGGCGAAGTCCGATTTCGCCGGCAGCATCAAGACCGAAGCCGACGCGCGCAAGTACCGCATCGGCGCGGTGAAGACCGACGCCAAGGCCGAGTTCCTGCGCTCGCGCGCCATCACCAACATCGTCGAGTCCGACACCGAAGCGCAGATCCCGGCCAAGTTCAACCTGCCCAAGGACGATCCGCAGCGCATCGACCTGTGGGCGGCCGGGCTGTACGCGTGGAAGACCATCGCCGGGCAGGCCAAGGTGAGCGGCCTCAAGTCGGTCTACGAGGTCGGCGCACAGCCCTACTACCTGGCCTGCAGCCCGCTCAGCGACGATGCCTCGCTGAAGAAGCTTTCCGCGGCGCTGGAAGCCATGCGCAAGGACGGTGCCTGGGGCAAGCGCATGAACGAGGCCGAATTGCGCCACGCGCGCTGAGCCGGCGCTTCAGATCTCCCCCAGCAGGTCCGGCTGCAGCGGCACGGCGGCGAGGTCGCCGGGCTTGTGCAGTTCGCCCAGGCGCACGCCGATCAGGCGCACGCGACGCTTGAGCTCGATGCGCGACAGGCATTCGAAGGCCGCGCGGCGGATCTCCTGCGCCGCGCCGGTGGGCGCCTCCAGCGTGCGGTCGCGCGTCACGGTGCGGAAATCCTCGAAGCGCAGCTTGATGCCCACCGTGCGCGCCAGGTAACCCTTCCTGTCCAGGTCGCCGGCCACCTTCTTCGACAGCTCGGCCAGCACGCGGGCGATGTCCTGCCATTCGCGCAGGTCTTCCTGGAAGGTGGTCTCGCGGCTGATCGACTTGGGCTCGCGGAAGGTCACCACCGGCCGCTCGTCGCGGCCGTTGGCCGCGGCGTGCAGGTAGTTCGAATACGACTCGCCGAAATGCGCGCGCAACTCGGCCGGCGGCACCGCCGCCAGCGCGCCGATGGTGGTCCAGCCCAGCGCCTTGAGTTTCTGCTCGGCCTTGGGCCCCACGCCCTGCAGCTTCCTCACGTCCAGCGGCCAGATGCGCGACGGAACCTCGGCCATCGACAGCACGGTCAGGCCGTCGGGCTTGTCGAGCTCCGAGGACAGCTTGGCCAGCAGCTTGTTCGGCGCGATGCCGATCGAACAGGTCATGCCGGTGGCCTCGAGGATGCGGCGCTTGAGTGCGCGACCGATGGACTCGCTGTCCTGCGGCAGTTCGCTCACCTCCAGGTAGGCCTCGTCGATGCCGCGATCCTCGAACAGCGGGCAGACCGCAGATGCCGAAGGCGCGCGCCTCGTAGGTGGCGGTGGTGGCCACGCCGCGCCGCGTCGGGTCGCCGCGCCCGCCGATCACCACCGGCTTGCCGCGCAGCTCCGGGCGCGTGAGCAGTTCGACCGAGGCATAGAACGCATCCATGTCCAGGTGCAGCACGCGGCGGTTCATCGCGGGGGCCGGCCGGCGTTCAGAAGTCGTAGAGGCGCGCCGGGTTGTCGACCAGCACGCGCCGGCGCGCCGACGCGTCCGGCACCCAGTCGCACAGCAGGTCGGCCAGCGCGCCGTCGTTGGGCATGTCGCCCTTGACCATCACATGCGGCCAGTCGCTGCCCCAGACCAGGCGCGCCGGCGCCGCCTCGAGCAGCGCCCGCGCGTACGGCACCAGGTCGGCGTGCGGCATGGCTTGCGCGGAGATGCGGTACGGCCCGGTGAGCTTGACCCAGGCGCGGCCCGCGCCCAGCAGGCGCAGCAGGGCGCGAAAGCCCGCCGAGTCCACGGCCTGCCCGCGGTTCAGGTAACCCAGGTGGCCGAACACCACGTCGACCGGAAAGCCATCGAGCAGCCGATCGAGTTCCGGGAACTCGTCGACGTGCATCAGGAACTCGATATGCCAGCCCAGCGGTTTCACTTTCGCCGCCAGCGCGTTCAGCATGTCGAGCGGCAGCTTGCCCTTGCCCTCCTTCACGTCCACGATGTTGCAACGCACGCCGCGCACGCCGGCCGCATGCATGCGCTCCAGTTCAGCGTCGGCAATGTCCGGCTCGATGACCGCAACGCCGCGCTGGCGCAGCGGATCGAGGGCCAGCGCGTCGAGCATGGCGCGGTTGTCGCTGCCGTACACGCTGGGCTGCACCAGCACGCAGCGCTCGACGCCGAGGGTATCGAGCATGTGACGGTAGGCGGCGTGCAGGGCGTCCGGGGGCGTGTAGATGCGCCCGGGCGAATACGGATACAGGCCCGCCGGGCCGCAGACGTGGGCGTGGCTGTCGCAGGCCAGCGGCGGCAGGGCGTACGCCGGCTTGCGCGGATGCGGGTCGGGCGCGGCGCAGGGCGGTGCAGGATCGTGAAGCGGATTCATTGCCAACCAGGAGAGAAAAGCATGACGACGAACAAGCGCGAAGAATACCAGCCGGCCGGCGCGCCGCAGCCCATCAGCCACTACTGCGAGGCGGTGCGCTGGGGCGACCTGCTGTTCATTTCCGGCGCCGTGGGCGTGGACGCCAACGGCAAGGTGGTCAGCGATGACGTGGCCGAGCAGACGCGGCAGATTTTCCGCAACATCGGCGTCATCCTCGCCGCCGCCGGCGGCTCGGCCGCCGACGTGCTGAAGGTCACCGTCTACCTGCTCGACGTCAACGACCGCACCAGGATCAACCCCGAGCGCGAGGCCTTCTTCGGCGCGGCGCGCCCGGCCTCCACGCTGATCGGCGTGAAGGCCCTCGCCAAGCCCGAGTTCAAGGTGGAGATCGAAGCCGTGGTGGGCCTGCGCGGGCGCTGAGCGCGGCGGGCTTGCTGTTACAATGGCGGTTCGCATCCGGGAGGGGGGTGCGAACCGCCGCGCAACCGCCCATGAACGACATCAACCACGCCAATCTTCCCTTCCCGCCCGACGCCGCAGACCAGGCCGACAAGCCTGCCGCCGGCGCCTACCTTGGCAACGCCATCCGCATCCGCGGCGCGCGCCAGAACAACCTCAAGAACCTGAGCCTGGACCTGCCCACCGGCGAGCTGCTGGTGGTGACCGGCGTTTCCGGCTCCGGCAAGTCCTCGCTGGTGTTCGACACCCTGTACGCCGAGGGCCAGCGCCGTTACGTCGAGACCTTCTCGCCCTACGCGCGCCAGTTCCTCGACCGCATGGACAAGCCCCAGGTCGATGCCATCGAGGGCATCCCGCCGGCCATCGCGATCGACCAGACCAACCCGGTGCGCACCTCGCGCTCCACGGTCGGCACCATGACCGAACTGAACGACCACGTGAAGCTGCTGTTCGCGCGCGCCGCGCGGCTCTGGTGCCGCGGCTGCGGCAAGCCGGTGCGCGCGACACGCCCGCCGGCATCCGCGACGAGATCTGCGCGCGCGCCGCCGCGGCCGGCGACCCGCGCCTGATCGTCAGCTTCCCGGTCGAGATCCCGAACAACTTCAGCGAAGCCGAGGTGCTGCAGCTGCTCGAGCAGCAGGGCTACACGCGCATCCATGCGCGCAGCAAGACCTCGCTGGAAGTGGTGCAGGACCGCCTGCGCATGGGCAACGCCGATCGCGCGCGCATCGGCGACGCGATCGAAGCCGCGCTGCGCGTCGGCCAGGGGCGGGTGAACGCCGCGGTGGCGGAGGCGCCGGTCGCGCCCGATGCTCAGGCGGCGACCTCCGCCCCGGCCGCCACCCCCGCCCCGGCCGCCACCGTCTGGCGCCTCTCCTCGGACCTGCACTGCGCCGACTGCGACATCCACTACGCCGAACCCACCCCCAGCCTGTTCTCCTTCAACTCGCCGCTCGGCGCCTGCGAGACCTGCCGCGGCTTCGGCCGCGTGATCGGCATCGATTTCGGCCTGCGTGATCCGACGACGCAAGACGCTGCGCGGCGGCGCGGTCCGCCCCTGGCAGACCCCGAGCTTCAGGAGTGCCAGGACGACCTCGCCGCGTACGCCAGGCTGCGCGGCATCCCGCTCGACACGCCGTTGCGCGAGCTCGACGAAGCGCACCGCTCGTGGGTGCTGGAAGGCGAGTCGCAGTGGGTAAGCTGGAGAAAGTCCTGGCCCGGCACCTGGTACGGCGTGCGCCGCTTCTTCGCCTGGCTGGAGACCAAGGCGTACAAGATGCACATCCGCGTGCTGCTCTCCAAGTACCGCGCCTACACGCCCTGCACCGCCTGCGAGGGCGCGCGCCTGAAGCCCGACGCCCTGCTCTGGCGCCTGGGCACGCGGGCCGACGCCGACGCCGTGCTGCCGCCCGAGCGCCGCTTCCGGCCGCAGGGCGTGACGTATTCCGACGCCGCGCTGCGCGCGCAGCCCGGCCTGACCGTGCACGACCTGATGCTGCTGTCGATCGAACGCACGCGCACCCTGATCGACGGCCTGCACCTGCCCGCGCCGCTCGACCAGGCCACCGACCTGCTGCTGACCGAGGTCCGCGCGCGGCTGCGCTACCTGTGCGAGGTCGGCCTGAGCTACCTCACGCTGGATCGCCAGTCGCGCACCCTGTCGGGGGGCGAAGTGCAGCGTATCAACCTCACCACCGCGCTGGGCACCTCGCTGGTGAACACCCTGTTCGTGCTCGACGAGCCGTCCATCGGCCTCCACCCGCGCGACATGGGCCGCGTGATCGGCGTCATGAAGCGCCTGCGCGACGCCGGCAACTCGCTGGTGGTGGTCGAGCACGACCCGCAGATCATGTTCGAGGCCGACCGCATCCTCGACATGGGACCCGGCCCCGGCGAGCGCGGCGGCGAAGTGGTGTTCTTCGGCGACCCCGAGGAACTCCGGCGCCCGGAGACCCTGACCGGCGAGTACCTGTCGGGCCGCAGGGCGCCGGCGCCAGCGCTGGGGCGCCGGGCGCGCGCAGCGCGCCGGCGCCCAGCCTGGAAGATCCTGGCGCCGCGAGCACAACCTCAAGGACATCGACGTCGAGATCCCGCTCGGGCGGCTGGTCTGCCTGACCGGCGTGTCCGGCAGCGGCAAGTCGACGCTGATGCAGGACGTGCTGCTGCCCGCGCTGCTGAAGGCGAAGGGCAGGCCGAGCGAGGCGCCCGGGCGGCACCGGCACTGCGCGGCGACCGACCTGGTCGAAGTGGTGATGGTCGACCAGACGCCGATCGGCCGGACCACGCGCTCGAACCCGGCCAGCTACGTCGGCGCGTTGGACGCGATCCGCGACCTGTACGCGAAAACCGAGGTGGCCAGGGAGCGCGGCTACACCGCCGGCACCTTCAGCTTCAACGCCGGCAACGGCCGCTGCCCGACCTGCGGCGGCAACGGCTTCGAGCACGTCGAGATGCAGTTCCTGTCCGACGTCTACCTGCGCTGCCCCGACTGCGACGGCCGGCGCTATCGTCCCGAGGTGCTGGAGATCTGGTCCGGGCGGCGCGCCCGATCGCCGACGTGCTCGACATGACGGTCTCCGAGGCGCTCGCCTTCTTCCGCGCCCACGAAGCGGTGCAGACGGCGCTCAAGCCGCTCTCCGACGTGGGCCTGGAGTACCTGCGCCTGGGCCAGGCGGTGCCCACGCTGTCCGGCGGCGAGGCGCAGCGCCTGAAGCTGGCCGGCCACCTGGCCGAGGCGGCGCGCTCCTCCCCCGCCTCGGCGCGGCGCGGCGGCGCGGGCGCCGCCAGCCGGCACGCTCGCAACGGCCACACCCCGGGCAAGCTGTTCCTGTTCGACGAGCCGACCACCGGCCTGCACTTCGAGGACGTGGCCAGGCTGCTCGCGCCTTCCGCCAGCTGCTGGGCGCCGGGCATTCGCTGGTGGTGATCGAGCACAACCTGGACGTGATCGCGGCCTCGGACTGGATCATCGACCTCGGCCCGGAAGGCGGCGACGCCGGCGGCGAACTGGTGGCCGCGGGCACCCGGCCGACATCGCCCGCGTCGAGCGCTCGCACACCGGGCGCGCGCTGCGCGACTACGAGCAGGCCCTGGCAGCCCGGCCGGCAAGCCCGCGACGACGCCACGTGCGCGCAATGGCCCCGGACCCAGCCTGCAGAGCGCGCCTAGAAAAGTGGCGGTGCGCCAACGCCATCACCATCCGCAACGCGCGCGAGCACAACCTCAAGAACATCGACGTCGACATCCCGCACGGGCGCTTCACGGTGATCACCGGGGTGTCCGGCTCGGGCAAGTCCACGCTGGCCTTCGACATCGTGTTCGCCGAAGGCCAGCGCCGCTACCTCGAATCGCTGAACGCCTACGCGCGCCAGTTCGTGCAGCCGGCCTCGCGCCCCGAGGTCGACGCCATCTTCGGCATCCCGCCCACCGTGGCCATCGAACAGCGCACCAGCCGCGGCGGACGCAAGTCCACGGTGGCCACGCTGACGGAGATCCAGCCCTTCCTGCGCCTGCTGTTCGTCAAGCTGGGCACGCAGTACTGCCCGGACTGCGACGTGCCGATCGAGCCGCAGAGCGAGGACGCCATCGCCGCGCGCCTGCTGCGCGACTACAAGGGCCAGCGCATCGGCCTGCTCGCCCCGCTGGTGATGGCGCGCAAGGGCTTCTACACCGACCTGGCCAAGTGGGCCCAAGGCAAGGGCTACAGCCACCTGCGCGTGGACGGCGCGTTCCTGCCCACCGACCGGTGGCCGCGCCTGGACCGCTTCAAGGAACACACGCTGGAACTGCCGGTGGCCGACATCCGCGTCACGCCGGAGAACGAAAAGGAACTGCGCACGGCGCTGGCGCGCGCGCTGGAGTTCGGCAAGGGCGTGGTGCACGTGCTCTCCGACCTCGATGCGCTGGCGCAGGCGGCCGCGCGCGGCGTGAAGAACAAGGCCGGGGTGGTCGAGCTCGACCTCAGGCAGCAGGTGTTCTCGACCCGGCGCGCCTGCCCGTCCTGCGCGCGCAGCTTCGCCGAGCTCGACCCGCGACTGTTCTCCTTCAACTCCAAGCACGGCTGGTGCGCGTCCTGCTACGGCACCGGCATCAAGCTCACCGGCTTCGAGTGGGACGAGGAGCGCGAGAAGACCGGCACCGAAGACCACATCCTCGATTCCTGGGCCGACTGGCTGGCGCTCGAGGAAACCTGCGAAGCCTGCAACGGCCAGCGCCTGAACCGCGAGGCCCTGGCGGTGCGCTATGCCAGCCGCTCGATCGCGGACTTCACCGCCCTGCCCGTCAAGCGCATCGCCGCGGAGGTCCTGGCCCTGGAACTGGCCGGCCGCGAGCAGGAGATCGCCCGCGACCTGATCGCCGAACTGCGCGCGCGCCTGGGCTTCCTCGAGGAAGTCGGCCTGGGCTACCTGTCGCTCGATCGCTCGGCGCCCACCCTGTCGGGCGGCGAGGCGCAGCGCATCCGCCTCGCCGCGCAACTGGGCTCCAACCTGCGCGGCGTGTGCTACATCCTCGACGAGCCCACCATCGGCCTGCACCCGCGCGACAACGCGATGCTGCTCGACGTGCTGCACAAGCTCGAGGCCAAGGGCAACACCCTGGTGGTGGTCGAGCACGACGAGGACACCATCCGCCGCGCCCACCACGTGCTCGACCTGGGCCCCGGCGCCGGCAAGCTGGGCGGGCGCGTGATCGCCCAGGGCAGCGCCGCCGACCTGATGGCCAACCCGGATTCGCTGACCGGACGCTTCCTGAAGGCGCCGCTGCGCCATCCGCTGCACCCGCGCCGCGAAGTGAAAAAATCCACGCCCTGCATCGAGGTACTGGGCGCCAGCCTGCACAACCTGCAGAACGTCGATGCGCGCATCCCGCTCGGCCGCCTGAGCGTGATCACCGGCGTGTCGGGCTCGGGCAAGTCGACGCTGGCGCGCGACATCCTGCGCGAGAACCTCGGGCGGCTGGTCTCGGACAAGGGCAGGAAGACCGATTTCCCGCTCAAGGGCTGCAAGGCGATCCGCGGCTACCAGGGCATCGTCGGGCGCGTGCTGGAAGTCGACCAGACGCCGATCGGCAAGACACCGCGCTCGTGCCCGGCCACCTACGTGGGCTTCTGGGACTCGATCCGCCGCATCTTCGCCGAGACCACCGAGGCGCGCATGCGCGGCTGGACCGCCAGCCGCTTCTCGTTCAACACCAAGGGCGGACGCTGCGAGTCCTGCGAGGGCCAGGGCGTGCAGAAGATCGAGATGTCGTTCCTGCCCGACGTGCGCGTGTTGTGCGAATCCTGCCGCGGCCGGCGCTTCAACGCCGAGACGCTGTCGGTGCAGTGGCGCGGCAGGAACATCGGCGAAGTGCTGGCCATGGACATCGACGAGGCGGTCGAGTTCTTCGCCGCGCACCCCTCGATCCACCACGCCCTGCGCCTGATGCAGGACGTCGGCCTGGGCTACCTGACCCTGGGCCAGCCGAGTCCGACGCTGTCGGGCGGCGAGGCGCAGCGGATCAAGCTGGTGACCGAGCTGTCGAAGGTGAAGATCGACGCCAACGGCAACGCCATGGCGCGACCGGGACGCGGCGCGGATTCCGCGCACACCGTCTACGTGCTCGACGAACCCACGGTCGGCCTGCACATGGCCGACGTGGAGAAGCTGATCCAGGTGCTGCACCGCCTGGTCGACGCCGGCAACAGCGTGGTGGTGATCGAGCACAACCTGGACGTGATGGCCGAGGCCGACTGGATCGTCGACCTGGGCCCCGAAGGCGGCGACGCCGGCGGGCGCATCGTCGCCCAGGCCCCGCCCGAGGCGCTGGCGCCGCTGGTCGCGCGCTCGCACACCGCGCGCGTGCTCACCGCCTTCCTGGCCGAGCGCGGCATGAGTGCGGCATGAGCACGGCTTGAGCGCAACGCGGCACGCCACGCTGGAAGAACTGCGCGCGCCACGGCGAGCGCTACAAGTGGCTGCTGCTGCTGACCGTGATGGTCGGCATGATGGCCTCGATCATGTCCTCGACCATCGTCAACGTGGCGGTGCCGGACATGAGCCGGCACTTCTCGCTGGGCCAGGAGCGCGCGCAGTGGATCTCGGCCGGCTTCATGGTCGCCACCACGCTCTCGCTGCTGCTCACGCCCTGGCTGCTGACGCGCTACGGCCTGCGCCGCACCTACGTCGGCGCCACCTTGCTGCTGATGACCGGCGGCATCCTCGGCGGGCTGTCGGGCAGCTTCGCGATGATGATCACCATGCGCGTGCTCGAGGGCGTCGCCGCCGGCCTGCTGACGCCGATCCCCAACGTGGTGATCCTGCGCGTGTTCCCGGCCGGTCAGCAGGGCCGCGCCATCGGCATCTTCGGCTTCGGCGTGGTGCTGGCGCCGGCCATCGGCCCCAGCGTGGGCGGCGTGCTGGTCGAGGCCTTCGGCTGGCGCTCGATCTTCTTCGTGGTGGTGCCCTTCTGCATCGCGGCCCTGGTGCTGGCGCGCCGCTACCTGCCGATGGTCTCCTCCTTCGCCGGCGGCGCCCGGCCGCTGGACTGGAAGGGCCTGGCCTGGGTCAGCGCCGCCACCCTGGCGCTGCTGAACGGCTTCGTCGGCCTGCAACGCGATCCGCCCTTCCACCTCGGGCTGATCGTCGCCGGCCTGCTCGGCCTGGCCGGCTTCGTGCTCTACCAACTGCGCGCCGCCTCGCCGCTGCTGCACCTGCGCCTGTTCGCCGGCCGCCCCTTCGCGATGAGCGCCATCGTCGCCTTCATCTACGGCGTGGGCCTGTTCGCCTCCACCTACCTGATGCCCATCTACCTGCAGACGGCGCTGGCCTTCAGTCCCTCGCAGGCCGGCTTCGTGCTGCTGCCCGCCGGCATCGCGCTGGCGCTCTCCATGCCGATCGCCGGACGCCTGGCCGACCGCGGGCGCCACGCGCTGCAGGTGGCGGCGGGCACCGCCGTGATGGCCGCCTCGCTGGCGCTGACCGCCACCGTGGACCTGTCCACGCCCTATCTGCTGCTGGCCTTCTGGGTGGTGATCGGCCGCATCGGCCTGGGGATGATCCTGCCCGCGCTGAGCCTGGGCTCGGTGCGCGGGCTGCACACGCCGGAGATTCCGCAGGCGGCCAGCATCATCAACTTCCTGCGCCAGCTCGGCGGCGCGATCGGCGTGAGCCTGGCCGGCATCCTGCTCGAATGGCGGCTGGCCGCGCGCGGCGTCTCGCTGTTCGCCGGCGACGCGGCGGCGCGCGTCAAGGCCTTCGACGAGACCTTCCTGATCCTCGCCGCCCTGTGCCTCCCCGCCGTGCTCGCCGCCTCCCCCCCCCCCCCCCCCCCCCCGGGCCGGGGGGGGCCCCGGGGCCCCCCCGGCCCCCCCCCCCCCCCCCAAGCCCCCCGGGACCCCCCGGCTCCCCCTCGCCCTGATGGAGGGGCCCGCCAACCGCCCCCCCCCCCCCCCCCCTCCCCCCCCCCCGCCGCTAGGCAATCACTTGCGGCGAATCGCGACCGTGTCGAGTTTCATGCGTTCGCGCACCGGCAGTCCCGAGACGGCCACGCAGGTGCGCGCCGGCTTGTGCGGGGCGAAGCGCTTCTCGTAGACCGCGTTGACGCGCGGGTAGTCCTGCATGTCGGTCAGGTACAGCACCACCTTGGCCACGTCCTGCAGCGTGCAGCCGGCCGCGGCCAGGATGTGCTCGGTGTTGGTGATGGCCTGCTCGGTCTGTTCGATCACGTCGTCGGACACCACCTGGCCGGTCTTGGGATCGAGGCCACCCATGCCGGAGGAGAACACCCACTCGCCCACCGAGCTGGCGTGCGAGAAGGGACCCGGGGGGTTGGGCGCGTCGGGGGCGGTGTGCAGTTTGATTTCAGGCATGGCGATTCCTTTCAGGAGAATGCGTGTTGCGCGATCCATTCGCGCAGTTTGCCGGCGGTGGCGAAGCCGGTGATGCGGTCGGCGACCTTGCCGTCGCGGATGATCATGGTGGTGGGCAGCGAACGGATCTCGTAGCGCTCGGAAAGATCGGTGAGCGCCTCGGCATCGACCTTGGCCGAGGCCAGCGCATCGCCGTGCTCCTGCACCACCACGTTCAGCATCGGCGCCAGCTGGCGGCAGATGATGCACTTGGGGCCGGTGAAGGTCAGCAGCAGCGGCCGGGGCGCGGCGATCAGCGCATCGAGCTCGGCGGCCGAAGCCACGTGGGACAGCGGCGCGCGGCTGTCGGCGCTCATCGTTCGGCCGCCCAGGCTTCGCCGCGCTCCTTGAGGTAGCCGCCGAGGAAATCGTCGGCGCCCACGTTCAGCGCGCCGTTGATCAGGTTGAAGGCGTTGCCGGTGTTCACCGTCTCCAGCGCCTCGACGATCTCGCCGTCGGTGACGCCCGCCGCGCGCAGCGGCACGAAATCCTCGGGCGTGATGCCGTGCGGGTCGCCGTTGGCCTTCAGCGCGTACTCGAACAGCGCGGCCTCCTTGGCCGACAGGCCGATGCCCTTGGGATCGAAGGCCAGCGCGGCCTGCACCTCGGCCTCCGAGGCGCCGGCGTTCTTCATCGCCGTGGCGTGGAACGACACGCAGTAGTCGCAGCGGTTGATCTCGGCCAGCGCCGTCATCACCGCTTCCTTGAACTTCACGCTCAGCGCGCCCTTGCCGAGCAGCGCCATCAGGCGCTGCAGGTTGGCCATGCCCAGTTCGGGGAACGCGGCGTAGGCCTTGAACAGGTTGGACACGCGGCCCTTGCCGCGGATGCGCTCGAGTTCTTCGTACAGCGCCTTGCGCGCGCCGGTGGCCTTCTCCAGCGGCACCAGGTCGATGAACGGTTCCGGATGATCCTTGCGACTCCACTGTCCCATTGCATGCTCCCGAATTGCGATGGCCCATTGTTGCCAGCGCACCGGGTGAAGTCAAAGGAATCGCGGGCTGTATGCAAAGAACGAATGAGGCAAGACAAAAGGCCCGCCGTGGCGGGCACAGGCGCGCGTCGCCGTTTCGCTCAGCGCAACAGACCGGCCTCGCGCAGATACTTCGCCGCACCCGGATGCAGCAGGCCGATGCGCGGCACGGCGTTGGCGGTGTTGGCGGCGGTGGTTTCGCTCGCCTGCGGCAGACGCCTGGCGATCGCGGCCTCGCCCTTGTGCACGGCACGCATCAGCTTGTAGGCGACCTCGTCGGGCAGCGTGGGCCGCGCCATCACGAAGCTCCACGAGCCCACCGAATGGATGGGCGCACCCTGCCCCGGATACACGCCGGCCGGCACCGACAGCGGCTTGAGGAAATCGTGCCTGGCGAGGATCCTGCGGATCTCTTCCGCGTCGGGCGCGATGAAACGCGCGCCGCCCGGGCTCTTCGCCATGGTCGCGAAGCCCGGCCAGCCGATGCCCCCGCCCCACAGCGCGGCCGCGCGCCCGTCCTGCACCATGGCCGGACCGTCGCCGGCCTTGTCCAGGTAGATGGCCTGGAAATCCCTGTTCTGGTCCAGGCCCAGGCCATCGAGCACGTAACGCGACAGGATCACCAGGCCCGAGCCCCTGGCGCCGAAGGCCACCGGCTTGCCCACCAGGTCGCGGATGCTCTTCGCCGGGCTGTCGGCGCGCACCACGAACATGCCGGGCGAGGAATACATGGCGGCAACCACCAGCAGCTTCGCCGGCGGCCGGCCGATGCCGGCCAGCGCCTCGTGGCCGGCCTCGCCCTGCACCAGCGCGATGTCCAGCTGCCCGGCTTCCAGCAGGGGAATGTTCTCGGTGCTGCCCCTGGTGTTCCTGGTCGTGACCTGCAGCGTGGGCTCGAACTCGTTGACCGTCTCGGCGTAGGCCGCGCCGTACACCGGGAAGCCGCCCCCCGGCGTGGCCGTGCCCAGCACCACCGTGGTCCTGTCCTGCGCCGGCGCCGTGCCCGACATGGCGCTCAAGCCCAGCCCGCCCAGCAATGCGGCCAGCGCCGCGAGTCCCCTGCCTGCCATGCCGCCCTCCCGGTTGTTCCGCCGCTCATTGTTCGCGCTCGCGTGCCGCCGCGTCGGCGATCGCCGCCGCCGCACCGGTGAGCCGCAGCACGTGCAGGCCCAGTCCGCCGCGATCCACCATGTAGACGTAACCGCGCGCATCCGTCTCGACGTTGTTGGTCGCCAGCGCCGCGCCGCGCGCGTCCGGCACATAGTACGCGGCCTCGCGCGGCGCCAGCGGGTCGCGGATGTCGAAGGCGCGCACGCCGGCATTGAAGTGGGCGATGAACACCAGGCGCCGGTAGTACACCGGCGCGAAGCTCTCGCTGGAGGCGTGCGCGCCGAAGCGTCCGGGCCGCGCGCAGTAGTTGCCGGTGGCTTCGGCCGGCGTCAGGCCGGCCACCGGGAAAGGCCGGCCCTCGTCGCTGATGTCGACCATCCAGGCCATCTGCCGCGCCTCGCGGCAACCGTCGGCCAGCGACTCGCTGACCACCAGCACGAAATCGCGCACCCGGCCCTCGCTGTGTCTGGCGAACTCGGGCACCGGCATGCCGAGGATCGGGAACACCGTGTGCGCGCCCTGGTTGCGCTGCAGTTCGAGCTGGCCGATGTGCGGATACAGCAGGTTCTTCTCGGTCGGCGCCTTGGGTCCCTTCAGCAGCCTGTCGCGATCGACCACCTGCAGGATGCCGTAGGCGTTCACGCCGTAGCCGAAATACACGCGCCCGCCTTTCGGTCCCGCATTCGGCCCCGTGGAGATCGGGCCGTGCAGCGCGGTGGGCACGTGGCCGGTGGAACCCGGCTGCTGGCCCGGCAGGCCGAAGTTGCGGATGAACACCGGTTTGGCCGGGTTGGCGAGGTCGTAGATCTGCGTCATGCGCCAGGTGCGCCAGCCGGCCACCCCGGACACCAGGTAGGCGATGCCGGTGTCGCACTCCCACCAGCTCTTGTGCGTGCCCGACAGGCCTTCGGCGGGCACCGAGACGCGCACCGGCTTCTCGGGTTGCGTGACCTCCCACACTTCGTGCGCGCTGTTGCCCAGGGTGCGCAGCAGGAAGCTCCGGCCGGGCCCGGCACCGGGCAGGCCGGTGCACACGCGCGCCATCTGCGCGCCCGCGCCGTCGCCGGGGATGTGCGCCAGCAGGCGGATCCTGCGCGGGTCGCTGACATCGAGCACCGAGGTGCCGTTGGCTTCGTCGCGGCCGGTGAGCGGGTTGCGCGCCGTGCCGCCGTGGTGGCCGATGTAGGCGATCCAGCGCGCGCCCTGCTTCTCGATCACCGGCTGGTAGGCGCCGCGTCCCGACAGGTCGTGATGGCCGGCCAGCGCCATGTCGCGCTTCTGGTCGCGGCTGTCGTCCCAGGTGTTCTGTGCCGCGGCGCCGCCCGTGACCAGGACCAGCGCGCAGCACAGCGGGAATGCCGCGGCCTTCAAGCGCACATCACCCTTTGCCGGGACCGCTGTACACCGCGCCGCAGGTGCAGGTCTCGTGCACCACCACTTTCGACAGCAGCGGCACGGCCGGCTTGAGCTGTTCCCAGATCCAGCGCGCGAGGTTCTCGCTGGTGGGGTTCTCCAGCCCGGGCACCTCGTTCAGGTAGTTGTGGTCCAGGCGCGCGTGCAGCGGCGCGAAGGCCGCCTTGATGTCGGCGAAATCCTGCACCCAGCCGATCTGCGGGTCGACCTCCCCCGAGACGTGGATGTCGACGCGGAACGAGTGGCCGTGCAGGCGCGCGCATTTGTGGCCGGCCGGCACGTTGGGCAGTCGGTGGGCCGACTCGAGGGTGAAGCTCTTCCAGATGTCCATGCCGCTCTCTAGCGTATGCCGATGATCTTGTGGGTCTGCAGCGACAGCCGCCATTGCGGATGCGCGAGACAGTATTCGGTGGCCAGCTGCGTGTTCCTGGCGCGCTCCGGCCCGTCCATGGGCTGCAGGAAGAAGTGCTCGAAGGGCAGCGCGGCAAAGCGCTCGGGCTCGGCACCGGCCTGCGGGTAGACCAGCTTCAGTTCGCTGCCGCGCGCCAGGGCCAGCGGTGCGCCGGCCTTGGGGCTGACGGTGAGCCACAGATCGCCCGCGGGCGGGAGCTGCGTGCCGTTGGTTTCCACCGCGATGCGAAAGCCCTGCTCGGCCAGCGCGGCGACCAGCGGCGCATCGAGCTGCAGCAGCGGTTCGCCGCCGGTGCACACCACGTAACGCTGCGCGAGCCCCGCCTGCGGCCAATGCCCGGCCACCTCGGCGGCCAGGGCCTCGGGGGTGTCGAAGCGGCCGCCGCCCTCGCCGTCGGTGCCGACGAAATCGGTGTCGCAGAAGCGGCACACCGCCGTGGCGCGATCCTGCTCGCGCCCGGACCACAGGTTGCAGCCGGCGAAGCGGCAGAAGACCGCCGCCCGGCCGGCATTCCGGCCCTCGCCCTGCAGGGTGTAGAAGATTTCCTTGACCGCGTAACTCATCGCGGGGCGCATTGTGTCATGCCGCCCCGCCCTGCGGCGCACCCTCCGGCGTTCAGGCCATCAGGGCCGGCGTCAGGGCCTCCTGCAACTGGCGGCGGGTCCGGTGCAGCAGCACCCACAGGTTGCCGGCGCTGATGCCCAGTTCGGCCGAGATCTCGCTGGCGTCGTGGCCGCCGACTTCGGCCATCAGGAAGGCGCGCGCGGGGCGCGCCGGCATGCGGTCCAGGCGCTTCTGCACGGCCTCGACCAGGCGCTTGTTCTCGAGCAGGCGTTCGGGACCGGCGCCGGTGGCTTCAAGCGCGTCGGCCCCTGAGGCGCCGTCCTCGGCGTCGCCGCCGTGCAGGTCTTCGAGGCTGGAAGTGCGTTGCGGCCCGCTGCGGTAATGGTCGGCGATCTTGCGCTTGAGGATGCCGGTCAGCCAGGTGTAGGTGCTGCTGTCGCCGCGAAAGCCGCTCTGGCCCTGCTGGGCGCCGAGCGCGGCGACGAAGGTGTCCTGCACCAGGTCCTCGGCCAGCGCAGCGTCGGCGACGCGGCGCAGTGCGTAGGCCTTGAGCTTGCGCGCGTGTTGGGCCATTTCTTCGGTCTGCAGCATGTTGTCCTGCTCCTCTTGTTGTTGCGGCTGATCCAGTCGACTCAGCCGGGTTCTGCAATCAATTCCAGCGCCGCGCCCGCGGCGCGCAGCCGCGACAGCGGCGTACCCGCGGCGCTGATCGGTGATGCGGTCTGCGGCGCATCCTGCGCAGCGGCGGGCTCGGCCTCCAGCACCAGCAGGCTGTGCGCGGCCTGCAGCACCGGCGGGGTCAGGGTCAGGTAGCTGCGGCCGCCGGCGCGCGCGGCCACCGCCAGGCGCGACACCTCGTCCAGCGCCTCACCGCCGGCATGCAGTCCGCCGACGCGGCCGTCGGGCGCCAGGCGCGTGATCACCAGGTCGAAGCGCGGCAGGTCGCCGGTTCCCAGGCCGAACCAGGCGCGCAGTTCCTGCTCGTAGGCGCGCGCGGCGCGCAGCGCATCGCACTGGTCGGCGACATCGAAGTGCAGTTGTGCCGCGCGCAGCGGCAGGTCGCACAGGGCCGCGCGCAGTCCGGCCGGGCAGGAGGCCGCGCAGGCCAGCCGGGTGTCGGCGAGGAACACTGCCGCATTGGCCCACAGGGCCGGGTCGCGCGGCAGGGCGGCGATCACCGCCGCACTCAACGCGCCGGGCGACAGCGCCACGCTCACGCGTCCGCCGCGTGCGCGGCCGGCCGCCAGGGCCTGTGCCACACGGGTGGAGAACTGCTCGGAAGCGTGCCGGATGTCCATGCCCGAATGTTCGGCGGACGGACGCCGCGCGAACATCCGTATCTCCACCGAAACGCGGCGCGGAGACTACTTAGCCGGCGGCCCGCGCTACGTAGTCTTACCAGTGCCGCGCGCCACGGAAGCTGATAGGGTTGCGCCCATGGAAACGCGCCGCCCGCCCGGGCCCCTGCCGGTCGTGCTGATCGCCGCCGCGATGTACTTCGCGGCCAGCGAGGCGGCCATCCATCTGCTGCCCTTCCGCCTCGACGCCACCGTGGTCTGGTTCGCCTCCGGCATCGGCCTGGCCGCGCTGCTGGTGTACGGGCCGATGGCGGCCTGGGGCGTGGCGCTGGGTGCGCTGGCCTGCGGACTGGTGGGCGAGCGCAGCCTGACGCACACCTTCGCCTTCGCCGCGATGACCGTCGGCCAGCTGCTGCTGGTGTGGTGGCTGATCGTGCGCGTGCTGCGCCTGGACCTGACCATGCAGCGGGTGCGCGACACGCTGATGCTGCTGGTGGTGATCGGCACCGTTTCGCCGCTGGCCAGCGCGCTGCGCTCGATGGCGGCGGTGTACCTGAACACCGGGCACTGGCCGGGCGGCGAACAGTTGATCGCCGCCAAGGTCTCCTCGCTGGGCGGGCGGTCGGCATGCTGCTGCTGGTGCCCACCGCCCTGGTCTGGCTGCGCAATGCCTGCGAGCCGCTCGCGGTGCGCCAGCGCTTCGAGGCCGCGGCCCTGTACGGCGTCGCCGTGCTGCTGTGCCTGGCCGTGTTCGGCGGGCTGGTGCGCCCCATGCTCGCCGTCGAGTCGCTGCCCTACGCGCTGTTCCCGGTGATGTTCTGGGCGGCGATCCGCTTCGGTCCGCGCGAAACCGCCAGCGTGTTCCTGGTCAGCGGCCTGATTGCCATCGCCTGCACCGCCAAGGGACAGGGGCCGTTCTCCAGCGCGATGATCTCCGGTCGCCTGGTGCTCGAACACCTGATGTCGCTGTACGTGTTCCTGTGCGTGCTGGGCGGCACCGGCCTGCTGTTCGCCGCCGGGCAGCGCCAGCTCACCGCCAGCAAGGCCGCGCTGCGCGCCAGCGAAGAACAGTACCGCCTGCTGGTCGAGAACCAGACCGAGCTGGTGGTGCGCTTCGACGCGCACGGCCTGGTGACCTTCGCCAGCCCCTCGTTCATGCAGTTCTTCGGCGTGCAGCCCGGCGAGATCCTCGGCCGCCCGCTGGCCAGGCTGCAGCCCGATGAGGCCGGCGCGCACGAGCCGGCGCCGGCCACCATCCTGCAGGTGCACGAGGACGACCGCGCCGCCGCCGATGCGGCCTGGTGCTCGGTGTGCCGCGCGCCCTTCCTGGGCGGCGTCGAGATGCGCGTGATGACACCGGCCGGCTGGCGCTGGATCGCCTGGTCGGCGCGCGCCACCACCTGCGCGGCGGGCACCGCCGAATCGGTGATCGCGGTGGGCCGCGACGTGACCGACCGGCATCGCGCCGAGGAGCAGGCGCGCCAGCACCTGCAGCAACTGGCGCACGTCGGCCGCGTGTCCTCGATGGGCGAGATGGCCAGCGCGATCGCCCACGAGATCAACCAGCCGCTGACGGTGATCGCCAATTACACCTCGGCCTGCGTGCGCATGCTGCGCGCCGGCAAGATGGGCGAGGAGGAAGCGCTGGGCGCCATGCAGCGCGTGGCCGCCGAGGCCGAGCGCGCCGGCGAGATCGTGCGCAAGATGCGCGGCTTCGTGCGCGGCGAGGAAAGCCAGATCGGCGCGGTCGACACCGCCTTCCTGGTGGCCGAGGTGCTGCGCCTGGCCGGACCGGAAGCGCGCCAGAGCCAGGTGGCGCTGGAAACCGACTGCCCGACCCCGGCCCCGCAGGTGCTGGCCGATTCGATACAGATCCAGCAGGTGCTGCTGAACCTGGTGAGGAACGCCGTCGAAGCCATCAACAGCGCGGAATGCGAGGAGCGCCGCGTGCGCATACGCACGCGCGCCGACGGCGAAGGCGGCGTGGAGATCACGGTCAGCGACACCGGCCCCGGGCTGGACGCCGAGGGCCTGGAGAAGGTCTTCGACGCCTTCTTCACTACCAAGGCCGACGGCATAGGCATCGGCCTGGCCCTCAGCCGTTCCATCGCCGACGCGCACGGCGGCCGCCTGTGGGCGAGCTCGGATGCGCGCGGCGCCACCTTCCACCTCAGGCTGCCCGCCGCCCCCGAACATGAACTCGCCGAGCACTGAAGCTTTGGTCCATATCGTCGATGACGAAGCCGCGATCCGCGATTCGCTGTCCATGCTGCTGCGCTCGGTGGGCATCGCCACGCGCACGCACGCCGATGCGCGCCTTCCTGGCCGAATGGACGCCGCGGCCCAACGCCTGCCTGATCGCCGACGTGCGCATGCCCGGCATGAGCGGGCTGGAGCTGCAGGAGGAACTGGCGACGCGCAGGACCGGGCTGCCGGTGATCGTCATCACCGGCCACGGCGACATCGCCATGGCGGTGCGCGCCATGAAGGCCGGCGCCAGCGACTTCATCGAGAAGCCCTTCAACGACCAGGTGCTGCTCGACGCGGTGAACCGCGCGCTGCTGGCCGCCGCGCCCGCCGGGCCGGAAGCCACCGCGGCCGGCGAGAACGCGCGCGCCGAGGTCGAGGCGCGCATCGCCACGCTGACGCCGCGCGAGCACGAGGTCATGCTGCTGATCGCCGAGGGCCGCCCGAACAAGGTGGTGGCCACGCGCCTGGACCTGTCCACGCGCACCGTGGAAGTGCATCGCGCCAAGGTCATGGAGAAGATGCAGGCGCGCTCGCTCGCCGAGCTGGTGCGCATGGTCATCCTGTGCGGGCTGATGAAGCCCTAGCGGCGTCGCAAAGAAACACGGCCCTCCCCGGTTGCCCGGGGAGGGCCGCTGCGACGCGGGCGGCGGGGGGAGGGTCGCCGCCCGGTAGCGCAAGCGCTTAGTAGTTCGGCACCCAGAGGGTCTGCGCCTTGACTTCCACCGCGTCGGCGCGGGCGTCGCTGGCCGAACGGCCCGCCAGGCCTTCGGCGGCCGCCGCGGTCACCGGCGCGAAGTCGGCGAACGAGGGGTTCACCGCGACGACGACACCGCCCAGCGAGTTGTGCCCGTCCACGGCGATGCTCTGGATCTGCTCCTGATGGTCGTTGAACGAGGGGGTGGCCTGCGCGAACACCGAGGTGGCGGAGACGGCGAGGATGGCGGCGATGATGGTGCGATTCATGGTGTGGCTCCTGAGGTTGGGTTTGCGATTCGGTTCGGTGCCGGCCTGAATCCTTCAAGCCGCACCGTACACACCCGTTTGGACGCAAACCGCGCCCCAACCTTGCTCAGGGGGATTACTTAGACGGCCTGCCTTGACTACGTAGGCGGCCGGCGCGCGCAGGCCGGCCGGCGCTGTCATCGCCGCGCGATTGACGCTGCTTCGGCACGCGGGGTCTAATGCGGACGAAATGTTCGTCCGCCCGCCCCTCCCCGCCGCGTACTCCCTGCGCCTCGCCGCGCTGAGGCAGTGGTTCTGCGCGGCGCTGCTGTGCCTGTGCGCGGGGTCCGCGGCCGCCGGCGGCGCGCCGCGCGTCGAGGTCACGGTGGCCGACGCCGACTGGGGCGAGGCGCGCGTCGAGGAGATCCGTGCCGTGCTCGAGGCGGTGGCCGGCGAACTGGCCCTGCTGTTTCCTTCGCACGCACCGCTGCGCCTGCACGTGGCGCCCAGCGCCTCCTCGCCCATGGTGCTGTTCCGCCGCAACGCCAGCGGCGCGCATCAGGTGCTGCTGCGCGCGCGCGACCGCATCTGGGCCGACTACGTCTACGAGTTCGCCCACGAGCTGGGCCACATCTATACCAACTACGGCCGCCACGCGCGCGAGCCCGGGCTGGCGCGCTACCAGTGGTTCGAGGAGGCGGTGTGCGACATGGTGGCCCTGTACACCCTGCGCCGGCTGTCCGGGCAGTCCGGCGCGGCGGCCCTGCCCCTGCTGGCCTCGCAGCGCGACGCCATGCGCGAACTGGCCGACCAGCTGATGCGTGCACCCCACCGCAGCGCGCTGCACGGCGCCGACCTGGCGGCCTGGCTGCGCGCCAACGAACCCGCGCTGCGCGCCAACCCCTACCTGCGCCAGCGCAACGAGCAGGTGGCCGCGCAGCTGCTGAAGATCTTCGAGCGCGAGCCGGCGCGCCTGGTGGCGCTGGCCTTCCTCAACGCCAGCAGCGCCCCGGCGCCGGCCGACTTCGGCGGCTACCTGGCCGACTGGTGCGAGCACACCCCGGTGGCGGCCCAGCCCGTGGTGCGCGAGATCATGGCGCTTTCGGTTTCCCCGCCATAAAAAAACACGGGCCGTCCCCCGGATTCGGGGGCGGGCCGCTTCAGAGCAGGACGCCGGGGGAGGACGACGGCCTGCGCTTACCGGGAAGTTCGGTACGCCGGCTCAGTACGCGGGATAGGTCGGCTCGGTGGCGATCGGCTGCACGCTCTCGGCGCGCGCTTCGGTGGCCGAGCGTCCGGCCAGGCCCTGGGCGCCCTGATGGGCGACCACGTAGTCGGTAAACGAGGGGGCGACGGCGATCTCGGCATTGCCCAGCGAGTTCTGCTCGACGGCCGCGGTGCGGGTGTACTGGTCTGCGAAGTCGTCGAAGGACGGCGTGGCCTGCGCGAACACCGAAGTGGCGGACACGGCGAGGATGGCGGCGATGGCGGTGCGTTTCATGATGTATCTCCAGTTGTGGTTGCTTGTTCCGGTTCGGCGACCGCCTGAACCATTCAGGTCGCGCCGTACACACCCCTTTGGACGCAACGCCGGCCGAATGCTTGCTCAGTAGCAATACGTAGTCGCGTCGCCGAGACTACGTAGAGGCGCCATGAGAGCCCGTGCGCGGGGGGCCGCACCGTTAGAATGCGGGTCCTGCCTCCACCGTTTCCAGAGCACCATGCGCGAACCCGCTCCCAGCACGATCTACCTGAAGGACTACACCCCGCCCGCCTTCCTGGTCGAGCACGTCGAACTCGACGTCGAGATCCGCAAGGACGACGCCCTGGTGCGCGCCCGCCTGACCCTGGCGCGCAACCCGGCCGCGCCGGCGGACGCCGCGCTGGAACTGAACGGCGAGGACCTCGAACTTCAGTCGGTGTCGGTCGACCGCCGCAAGCTCGGCCCCGCCGACTACGCGCTGGGCGCCGAGCTGCTGGTGATTCCCGGACTGCCGGCGCACTGCACGCTCGAGACCCAGGTGGTGATCCGCCCGCAGAAGAACACCAAGCTCGAGGGCCTGTACGCCTCGAAGAACGGCTTCTTCACGCAATGCGAGGCGCAGGGCTTTCGACGCATCACCTGGTTCCCCGACCGCCCGGACGTGATGGCGCGCTACACCGTCACCGTGCGCGCCGACCAGGAGGCCTACCCGGTGCTGCTGTCGAACGGCAACCTGGTGGGTTCCGGCGAGCAGCGCGGCGGCCGGCACTGGGCGAAGTTCGAGGACCCCTTCCCCAAGCCCGCCTACCTGTTCGCCATGGTCGCCGCGCAACTCGAGGTGCTCGAGGATTCCTTCGTCACCGCTTCGGGCCGCACGGTGCGCCTGGCGGTGTACGTCGAGCCGGGCAAGCTCGACCAGTGCGGCTACGCCATGGAATGCCTGAAGCACGCCATGCGCTGGGACGAGGAGGTGTTCGGCCTGGAGCTGGACCTCGACCAGTACGTGATCGTGGCGGTCAGCGATTTCAACTCCGGGGCGATGGAGAACAAGGGCCTCAACATCTTCAACACCCGGTACGTGCTGGCCCGGCCCGACACCGCCACCGACGTCGATTACATGAACATCGACCGCGTGGTGGCGCACGAGTACTTCCACAACTGGACCGGCAACCGCGTGACCTGCCGCGACTGGTTCCAGCTCTCGCTGAAGGAAGGCCTGACCGTGTTCCGCGACCAGGAGTACGGCTCGGACCGCTACTCGCGACCGGTGCAGCGCATCCAGGAAGTGCGCATGCTGCGGGCCGCACAGTTCCCCGAGGACGCCGGCCCGATGGCCCACCCGGTGCGTCCGGCCTCCTACATGGAGATCCGCAACTTCTACACGGTGACCGTGTACGAGAAAGGCGCCGAGGTCGTGCGCATGCAGCACACCCTGCTCGGCGCGCAGAACTTCAGAAAGGGCATGGACCTGTACTTCGCGCGCCACGACGGACAGGCGGTGACCACCGACGATTTCGTCGCCGCCATGGCCGATGCCTCCGGCGTCGACCTCACGCAGTTCAAGCGCTGGTACGAACAGGCCGGCACGCCGGTGCTGGACGTGACCGGTGAGTACGATGCGGCCGCCAGGCGCTACACGCTGGTGGTGCGCCAGTCCTGCCCGCCCACCCCGGGCCAGCCGGAGAAACTGCCCTTCCACATCCCCTTCGCCGTCGGCCTAGTCGGCCCCAACGGCAAGGACATGGCCGGCCGCCTGCTGTCGGTCACACAGGCCGAGGAACGCTTCGTGTTCGAGGACGTCGCGCACCCGCCGGTGCCTTCGCTGGCGCGCAACTTCTCTGCGCCGGTGATCGTCAACTATCCCTACACCGAGGCCGAACTCGCGCACCTGATGGCGCACGACGCCGACCCGTTCAACCGCTGGGAAGCCGGCCAGCGCCTGGCCGCCCGGCTGCTGCTCTCGGGCAACGGCGCGGCGCCGCAGAGTTTCATCGACGCCTTCGCGCGCGTGCTGGCCGATGCGCCGAACGATCCGGCCTTCGGCGCCGAGGCGCTCAGCCTGCCTTCGGAAGCCACGCTGGCCGAGCAGATGGCCGTGGTCGACCCGGATGTCCTGCATGCGGCACGCATCGGACTGGCCAGGCAGCTCGGCACGGTGCTGGCGGACGCCCTGCTGGCCACCTACCGGGCCATGCAGTCCGGCGGCCCCTACTCGCCCGATGCTGAATCGTCCGGCAGGCGCGCGCTGAAGAACCTGTGCCTGGGCTATCTGATGGCCGCCGAAACCGGCGAAGCGCACGCCTTGTGCGCGGCGCAGTTCCAGGACGCCGACAACATGACCGACGCGATGGCTGCGCTGACCATGCTCGTCAACAGCGAGGCGCCGCAACGCGCGGCCGCGCTGGACAGCTTCCACGCGAAGTGGAAGCACGAGCCGCTGGTGGTCGACAAGTGGCTGCAGGTGCAGGCCACTTCGCGCCTGCCGGGCACGCTGGCCGAGGTGAGGAAGCTCACCGCCCACCCGGCCTTCGACCTGCACAATCCGAACAAGATCTACGCGCTGATCCGCGCCTTCACGGCCGGCAACCACGTGCGCTTCCACGCCGCCGACGGCGGCGGCTACGAGTTCGCCGCCGACCAGGTGATCGCCATCGACCGGTTCAACCCGCAGGTGGCCGCTCGCGTGGCGCGCTGCTTCGACCGCTGGAGGAAGTTCGACGCCGCACGCCAGGCGAAGGCGCAGGCCGCGCTGGAGCGCATCCGCGACGCCGAAGGCCTGTCGCGCGACGTGGCCGAGATCGTCACCAAGGCGCTGGCCTAGGTTAGGGCACCGCGGAACTTTTTCCGCGGCACCCCGGTCTGTATCGCCGGACGGCAAGCGCCGTCCGGCTCGTTCGAGCCTTCGTCAATCTCGAATAATGGAGACCATCATGATCCGCAATCTCGTCGCCGTTCTGGCGAGCGGCGCCCTGTTGGCCGCTGCCGGCCCCGCCTTCGCCCACACCTACGCCAACGAAGGTCCCGTGACCGCACCCACCACCACCGAAGGGCCGGGCACCTCGCAGCAGGCCGAGGACCGCAAGGACTCGGACAGCGGCGAGCGCAAGGAACAGCAGTAAGCGCAGCCCGCCAGCCGGGTTCAGCCCCCGGCTGGCGCCGACCGGCTAGCGCCAGGTCATCGCCACGACGGCGATGACGAGCGCGACGCCCGCCACCAGCGCCAGCCATGCCACGCGCCTGCGGTTTGCCTCGACGCGCGCCACCAGCAGCGCGTTCTGTTCGGCGAGCGTATTGATCAGCTCCGAGGAGGCGAGCATCTGCGCCTGCAGTTCTGCGATGGTCGCCTCGGCCGCGAGCATGCGTGCCTCGGGCGACAGGTCCGCCTGCGCTTCCTGTGCACGCGCCTCGCGTGCAGCGCGCTTGCGGCCCACCGTGTTCCACAGCTTCTTCGCGCCCTCGGCTACCTTGGGCGCGTTGCTGATGACTTCCGTCCAGGGGACGCTCTTCAATACCGTGAGCCAACTGATCGCCATGGGATTCCTTTCGATACGCTGGCGTGCCGCACGCCGGGACGCGCGGCGGCCTCAGCCTGCCTTGATCATCGCCACCAGCTGGTCCAGGGCGATGCCCCAGCCCTGATGAAAGCCCATGTCGGCGTGCGCCTTGGCGTCGGCCGCGTTGCGGTGCATGACCCGCGCCACATAGCGCGTGCCGCCGGACACATCGGCCAGGGTGATCACCCCGGTGAACAGCGGCATCATCGGCACTTCGGGCGCCGGACGATACCCCGGCAGCAGCGCTGGTCCACACCAGGCGCTCGCCCGGCACGACTTCGAGATAGCAGCCTTCGCCGGGAAAGCGTTCGCCTTCGGGCGACTGCATCACCGTGCGAAACCTGCCGCCCGGACGCAACTCGATATCGCACTCGACCACTTTCCAGGGCAGCGGGCAGAACCAGGGCATCAGCAGCGCCGGCGTGGTCCACGCCGCCCACACCTTGGCGCGCGGCATCGACCACGCGTTCGAGAACCAGATCGAGATCTTCAGCAGCAGACATCGGCAACTCCCAGCGCAGGGGAAAGCACGACTTTAACCCGCACCCGCCCTGCCCGGCGGATGTTCGGCGAACCAGGCGGCGATCTCCGGCATGGCCGCCTCGAACTCCTCGGCGATGAGGTCCATGGAGCGCCGACGGCCCGCCTGGTCAGCGCTCAGTCATGGCGAGGTTGAGGCCCAGCCCGGCGAACGCCGCCGCGAAACCGCGCCGCAGCCAGGTCTGCACGCGCGGCGAATCGATCACCGCCGCGCGGAACGCATGCGCAAGCAGGCCGTAGACCACGAACACGCCGAAGGTCATGGCCATGAACACCGCGCTCAGCACCAGCATCTGCGACAGCAGCGACGGCGCAGCTTCTCCCCCCGGTTTGACGAACTGAGGCAGGAAGGCCAGGAAGAAGATCGACAGCTTGGGGTTCAGGATGTTCAGCAGGAACGCCTTTGCCACGATGCCGCGCAGGCTGGCGACTTCGGCCGGGCCGTCCACCGCCAGCAGGCCGCGCTGCTGCCAGGTCATCCAGGCGATGTACAGCAGGTAGGCCGCACCGGCGAGCTTGAGCATCTGAAAGGCCAGTGCGCTCATGTGCAGGATGGCCGCCAGGCCCAGCACGCTGGCCGCCAGGTGCGGCAGGATGCCCGCCGTGCAGCCCACCGCCGCGAACAGGCTTGCCCGCGCACCGAGGAACAAGCCGGTGGACACCATATACATGACCCCCGTGCCCGGCATCAGCACGACGATCAGCGAGGTGAGGAGAAAATCTGCGGTGATCATGCGAGTGCCTCCGGCAATGGTCGCAGACCGCATCTTACCCCCTGATCAACACCGCTGAAGCCGCGGCGTGCCGCAGGGAAGAAAGTTCAACTTTTAAAACGCGAAACCCGCTTCTGGAGCGGGTTTCAGGGCAATCGCGTCGTCAGATCCGACAACTTCCCGTCTAGTTCCAGCCGATCACGTCATAGCCCTTGTCGCGCAGGCAGCGGGTGACGAAGTTCTTGAACACCGTGCTGCCCTCGCCGGAACTGAAGGCGCCGCTGACCCCGCCTGCGGCACCGCCGACGGCGGCCCCGGCGGCCGCGTCCTGCACGACATTGCGGCCGCGGATCAGGCTGCCCACGGCCGAGGCCGCCGCGCCGACCGCGGCGCCCTGCACCGCGCCGCGCCCCGCATTGCCCGCCCCCTCTGAGGCGCCGGAGCGGCGCGCCGACTCCTGGCATTCGGCGATGTCCTTCTGCGCCTCGGCGTCGCCCACCTGCTTGAACTTGGCGTTCGGGTACAGCACCGGGCGCTGCGCGACGGCGGCGCAGCCGGCCAGCAGCAGCGCGGCCAGCAACAGGGACAGGCGGGTCTTCATGGCATTCTCCAGCAGTCGCGGGTAAAGGGTATGAGTATGGACCGGCATTCAGGCCCGGCGTTCGCGCCATTCGCGCAGCCAGGCGAGCCCCGCGCGGGTGCCCGCGCGCGGCCGGTACTCGCAACCCACCCAGCCCGCATAGCCTACCGCGTCGATGGCCTCGAAGACGCGGGCATAGTTCACCTCGTTGCTGCGGCCGGCGTCGGGTTCGTGGCGTTCCGGCACCCCGGCGACCTGCATGTGGCCGATGCCGGCGATGTGGCGACGCAGTCTGGCGATCAGGTCGCCCTCGACGATCTGGCAGTGGTAGAAATCCATCTGCACCCTGAGGTTGGCGGCGCCCACCTCCTCGCGGATGGCGTGCGCCTCATCCTGACGGTTCAGGAAGTAGCCCGGGATGTCGCGCGTGTTGATCGGCTCGATCATCAGCGTCACGCCGTGCGGGGCCGCCTGCCGCGCGGCCCAGGCGAGGTTCCGCACGTACAGCGCGCGCCGCGCCGCGCGGTCCTCGCCGGCGGCCACCGTCCCGGCCATCACGTGCACCGAGGGACAGCGCAGGTGGCGCGCGTACTCGAGCGCCGTGTCGATCGCGCGGCGGAACTCGTCCTCGCGGCCGGGCACCGAGGCCAGTCCCTTCTCGCCGGCCTGCCAGTCGCCGGGCGGTGCGTTGAACAGCGCCTGCGCGAGGCCGGCGCCGTGCACGCGCGCCGCCAGCTCGGCGGGCGCGTGTTCGTAGGGGAACAGGAACTCCACGGCGGCGAAGCCATCCTCGGCCGCGGCGGCGAAACGTTCGAGGAACGGCCACTCGGCGTACATCATCGACACATTGGCGGCGAACTTCGGCATGGCGGCTACTTCGAGTTCACGAGGTAGATGCCGGCGCCCACCAGCAGCGCGGCGCCGAGGAAGGCCAATGTCAGCGGCTCGTCGAGCACCAGCGCCCCGACCGCCACGCCGAACAGCGGCGTGAGGAAGCTGAACACCGAGAGCCGCGCGGCGAAGTAACGCGTCAGCAGCCAGAACCAGGCCAGATAGCTGGCGAAGGCGACGATCACCGACTGGTAGAACAGGCTGGCCACGGTGATAGCGTCCAGTTTCACCAGGCCGGGTTCGCCCAGCAGCAGCGAGCACAAGGGCAGCGTCACGGCCGCCACGCCGAGCTGGTAGAACAGAGTCTTCGCGGCGCTGGCGCCGGACAGTCTGGTGCCACGGATCAGCACCGTGGTGGCGGCCCACATCAAGGCGGCGAACACGCCGAACGCATCACCCAGCAGCGTGCTGCGCGAATTGACGAAGGCGTCGCCGAAGGCCAGGGCCACGCCGGAGAAGGCCACGGCGATGCCGGCCCACTGCCGCGGCCCGAGCCGCTCGCCCGGCACGTACCAGGCCAGACCCAGGGCGGTGAAGAACGGCGCCAGGTACACGAACACCGCCATGCGTCCGGCGCCCGTCCATTGCAGGCCGATGAAGATGAACAGGAACTCGGCGGCGAATAGCAGCCCCGCCAACAAGCCGGGCCACAGCGTGCCGTCGCGGCCGAACAGCGGAATGCCGCGCCATCGCGCCCAGCCCAGCAGAAGCAGCGTGGCGATCACCGAACGGATGCCCGCTTGCGCCACCAGCGACACGCCGGGCGCGGCCAGCTTGGCCGCCACGTTGCCGAAACCCCACACCGCGCACAGCAGCACCATCAGCGCGAAGGCGGATGCGTCGGGGGATTTGCGTACGGGATCCATGGGAGCGATGCGATGCGGAGCCTGCATGGTAGCCGAGCGCCCGCCGGCCGCGCACTACAATGGCGCCTCGTTCGCAAGCGTCAGGAGAATCCGGCATGGCAGAAGCGGCAGACAAGACGGTGCGCGGCGCGGCGCCGCAGCGCGTGATGCAGCTCAGCGAGGCGCTGGGGCTGGCGCCGCAGCACGACCACCCCAAGCCCGGTCGCCTGGTGCGCGGCAACCCGCTGCGCGCCACGCGCAACCTCTACGCCTCGGCCGACGGACAGCTCTCCTGCGGCATCTGGAACTGCGAGGTGGGCGCCTGGAAGATCGATTTCCCGGCCGGCAAGGAGGAGTATTTCCACGTGCTCGAGGGGCGCATCCGCATCACCGGCGAGGGCGGCGTGGCCGCCGAGTTCGGCCCCGGCCAGGCCTGCGTGATCCCCGCCGGCTTCAAGGGCCTGTTCGAGGTGCTGGAGCCGGTCAGCAAGCACTACGTGGTGCGCGACGCCGCGGCGTCCTGAACGGGCCGCCCTCCCCCGGCCCTCAAGTCGTCCCCGGCGCGGCCGATATATGCGCCATGGACCAGAAGATCGACATTGCGCCGCACGAACCGCGCGGCAGCCTGCAGGACTGGACGGACTGGATCGCCGCGGCCGACATCCCGGTGCTGCGCCCGAGCGCGCGCGCGCTGGCCGACGCCGCGCCGCGCGCCGAGGCGATTGCGCCGCGCGAGCTCGCCTCGATCGTGCTGCGCGACCCGCTGCTGGCAGCCCGGCTCTACGTGCACGTGGCGCGCATCCGCGAGGGGCGCGCCTCGGCCGACATCACGGCCATCGAGCGCATGGTGGTGATGCTGGGCGTGCCCCCCTTCCTCGCCGCCATGGAGGACATCCCCACCGTCGAACAGCTGCTGGGCCACGTGCCGCTGGCCTTGCGCGGGCTGCTCGGCGTGGTGCGCCGCGCCATGCACGGCGCCGAGATCGCGCTGGGCATGGCCACCTGGCGCAACGACCTGGGCTATGAGGAGATCCGCGAGGCCGCCATGCTGCACGAACTGGCCGAGATGCTGGCCTGGTGCTTCGCGCCCACGCAGATGCAGGAGATCGCGCGCCGCCAGGCCGAGCAGCCGACGTTGCGCAGCGCCACCGCGCAGCGCGCCGTGCTGGGCTTTGCGCTGATCGAGCTGCAGCTCTCGCTGGCCGAGCGCTGGCGCCTGCCGCGCCTGCTGATCAGCATGATGGACGACCAGCACGCGAAGCAGACCCGCGAACGCAACGTGATCGTGGCGGTCAACATCGCGCGGCACGCCGCGCACGGCTGGGACGACCCGGCGCTGCCGGACGACTGGAAGGATGCCGCCGAACTGCTGAGCACCACGCCGCAGCAGGTCATGCACATGGTGCGCGGCGAGACGGCCTAGCCCGACCAGGCCGCCGGGCCGGCGCCGCGCGCTCAGGCCTTGCCGAGCTTTTTCTGCACGCGCAGGTCGAAGCGTTCGACGTTCACCACCACGCGCTGGTGCGTGCCGTCGCCGATGAGTTCCTTCTCGTCGTGGGCCTCGAGCCTGAAGGTCAGCGTGCGGCCCTCGACCTTGACCACCTCGGCGGTGGCGCGCACGCGCATGCCCACCGGGGTGGCGGCGATGTGGCGCACGTCGAGGTGGATGCCCAGCGACTGGTGGCCGGGCGGCAGGTGGCGCTCGGCGGCCTCCAGCGCGGCGGCTTCGAACAGGTTGATCATCACCGGCGTGGCCAGCACGCGCACCTTGCCGCTGCCCACGAAGGGCGCGGTGTGCTCATCGCCCACCACCACTTCGTAGCTGCCGATCAGACCGGGTTGCAGGGCGCTTTCGCTCATGCAGACATGGTGCCACAGGCGGAGGTGCGGAATCCTTGAGCGCGGACAAGAGCGGCGTTCAACACGGGCGCCCCGGGTTCCTGTATAATGCCGCCCAAGGTTCTGTTGCGCTTCAATCGGTTAGCGCTCAAGCCTTTTCGCGGTCCGTTCCAGGTCCCTCGAAATCCCAAGCATCTTATCTGCCTGAACCGGTTTGGAAGACTCATGTCTTCCCGGGCCGATATTCAGGAGATTGTCATAGATACGTCGTTCTCGACGCTCGGGCTGTCGGATGCGCTATTGCGCGCCGTCGCCGAGCAAGGCTATACCGAACCCACGCCCATCCAGCTGCAGGCCATCCCGCCCATCCTCGCGGGTCGCGACCTGCTCGGCGCCGCGCAGACCGGCACCGGCAAGACCGCAGGCTTCACCCTGCCCATGCTGCAGCGCCTGGCCGCGCCGCGCGACGAACAGCCCGGCGGCAAGCCCCAGGTCCGCGCGCTGATCCTCACGCCGACGCGCGAGCTGGCCGCCCAGGTGCAGGACAGCGTGCGCACCTACGGCAAGCACGTGAAGGCGCTGCGCTCCATCACCATCTTCGGCGGCGTCAACATCAACCCGCAGATCGCCGAGCTGCGCCGCGGCGTCGACATCCTGGTGGCCACGCCCGGCCGCCTGCTCGACCACGTGCAGCAGCGCACCGTCGACCTCTCGCACGTCGAGATCCTGGTGCTGGACGAGGCCGACCGCATGCTCGACATGGGTTTCATCCACGACATGCGCCGCGTCGTCGCCCTGCTGCCGAAGGAGCGCCAGACGCTGCTGTTCTCGGCCACCTTCTCCGACGACATCCGCAAGCTCTCCGGCGCCTTCCTGCGCGACCCGGTCACCGTCGAAGTCGCCCGCCGCAACACCCCGGCCGAACTGGTCTCGCAGGTCGCCCACCCGGTGGACCGCGACCGCAAGCGCGAGCTGCTCGCCCACCTGGTGAAGAGCAACAACTGGCAGCAGGTGCTGGTGTTCTGCAAGACCAAGCACGGCGCCAACCGCCTTGCGCAGCAGCTCGAGAAGGAAGGCATCGACGCCGACGCCATCCACGGCAACAAGAGCCAGCCGGCGCGCACGCGCGCGCTCAAGCGGTTCAAGGAAGGCGAACTGCAGGTTCTGGTGGCCACCGACATCGCCGCGCGCGGACTGGACATCGAAGCCCTGCCGCACGTCGTCAACTTCGAGCTGCCCAACGTCTCCGAAGACTACGTGCACCGCATCGGCCGCACCGGCCGCGCCGGCGAATCGGCGACGCGGTCTCGCTGGTCAGCCACGAAGACCGCCGCTGCTGGCGGGCCATCGAGCGGCTGATGAACCGCAAGGTCGAACAGCGCGTGATCCCCGGCTTCGAGCCGGGCGCGCACGCTCCGCGCGTGAGCCCCGACGAGGACGCGCGCGAGCCGCGCCAGCCGCGCAACAACGAATCCCGCGCCGGGCGTGGCGGTCGCGGCGAAGCCCGCGGCCCGCGCCGCGGCGGCCAGCCGCAAGGCCAGCGCCAGGGTCCGCCGCAAGCGCAGGGCCAGGCGCGACGCCATGCGCCGCGCGATGCGCAGCACCTCGCGCCGCATGACCTGGCGCGTGAGGCGCAACGCGAAGGCAACCGCGACCTGCAGGGTCCGGTACCCGATCACGACATCGAGATCGATGACTCGATCGGCAACCGCATGCCGACCCCCGGCGAGCAGCAGCGCAACGCCCAGCCCGGCGCACCCGGCAATCGTGCCGGCAATCGTCCGGGCAACCGCGGCGGCCAGCCCGGCCGGCGTGCCGAGGGCGGCGCAGGCCGCTCGGGTGGCGGTCGCTCCGGCGGCCCCGGCCGTTCGGGCGGCGCCGGTCGTCCCGGCGGTGCGCGCTCCGGTAGTCCGGGCGGTCCGGGTCGTTCCGGCGGTGCCGGGCGTCCCGGCGGTCCGGGCCGCTCGGGCGGCCCGCAAGGGCGCCGCACCGGCCCCGGCGGCGGCGCACGTCCCGGTCGTCCCGTCGATCCGATGGAATCCGAACGCCTGCGCCAGCTGGCCGAGGGCAAGCGCATGGCGCGCAGCGAGCCGCGCGAAACCGCGGCCGAGCGCGCCGAGCGCGAAGCCAACGCCGCGCGCAAGACCACCAAGCGCGGCCCCATCCCGACGGTGATCGCCTACCTGAAGCGCAAGGTCGCGATCTGACCCTGCGCGTGCGCCCGTACGGGCGCGCAAGATCCGGGAGGCGTCACGCACGCCTCCCGGCCAGAATGGTGTGCGACATGAGCCCTGCCTCATGATGCCCATGTCATGAACCGTCGACCATGAAGCCTGCCGATTACCTGCGCCTGTTTGCGCTCGCCGCGATCTGGGGCGCCTCTTTCCTGTTCGTGCGCCTGTCCGTGGGTGCGCTGGGCGCCGTATGGCTGACCGAACTGCGCGTCGGCATCGCCGCGCTGGCCATGCTCGGCTATGCGCTCGCGCTGGGCATCCGCCTGGACTGGCGCCGCCACTGGCGCGCCTACATGATCATGGGCCTGGGCAACTCCGCCCTGCCCTGGCTGCTGTATGCCTGGGCCGGCCATCACCTGAACGCCAGCACCATGGCGATCCTCAACGCCACCACGCCCTTCTACGGCGCGATCTGCGCGGCGATCTGGCTGGGCGAACCGCTGGATGCGCGCAAGATCGCCGGCCTCGCGCTGGGCCTGGTCGGCGTCACGCTGGTGGTCGGCCTGGGGTCGATCGCACTGACGTCCGGTGTGCTGCTGGGCGCGCTGGCCTGCATCACCGCCACGCTGTGCTACGCGCTGACCACCACCTGGCTGAAGAAGCAGGGCCAGGGCGTGGCGGCGCTGCCGCTGACCGCCGCCAGCCTGCTGGTCGCCACGCTGACGCTGGCGCCCTTCCTGCCGGCGGTGCCGCCGGCCGCCGCCTTCACGCCGGCGGTGATCGCTTCCGTGCTGGGCATTGCCCTGCTGTGCAGCGCCCTCGCCTTCCTGCTGTATTTCCGTCTGATCGCCGAGGTCGGACCGACGCGCACGCTGACCGTGACCTTCCTGATCCCGGTGTTCGGCGTGCTGTGGGGACGCCTGTTCCTCGGCGAACCGCTGGGCCTCGGCACCCTGGCCGGCGGCGCGCTGGTGCTCGCCGCCACGGCGCTGGTGACCGCCAGGCGCAGTTGATCGCGGTGCGATTGCGCCGCTGATAACATGCGGCCGATATGGCAGACAGCGCAGACAGCACGGACCACAAGCCGGCCACGCTCGGCACTTTCGATTACGTGATCGTCGGCGCCGGCACCGCCGGCTGCGTGCTGGCCAACCGCCTCAGCGCGGACCCCGAGGTTTCCGTGCTGCTGCTCGAGGCCGGCGGCGAGGACGACTGGATCTGGATCCACATCCCGGTCGGCTACCTGTACTGCATCGGCAATCCGCGCACCGACTGGTGCTACCGCACCGAACCCGACGCGGGCCTGAACGGGCGCTCCATCCTCTATGCGCGCGGCAGGGTGCTGGGCGGCTGCTCCTCGATCAACGCCATGCTCTACCTGCGCGGCCAGTCGCGCGACTACGACGAATGGGCGCGCATCACCGGCGACGCCAACTGGGCGTGGCGGAACGTGCAGCCGGTGTTCCGTGCCTCGGAAGACCATCACGGCGGCGCGAGCGAGCACCACGGCGCCGGCGGCGAATGGCGCGTCGAGCGACAGCGCCTGTCCTGGGAGATCCTCGAAGCCTGGCGCGAGGCCGCGGCCGAGGCCGGCATCCCGAGGACCGACGACTACAACCGCGGCGACAACGAGGGCACGGGCTTTTTCGAGGTCAACCAGCGCCGCGGCGTGCGCTGGAACGCCACCAAGGCCTTCCTGCGCCCGGCCATGCGGCGCCCCAACCTGACGGTGCTCACGCACGCGCAGGCCAAACGCCTGCGTTTCGCGGGCAGGCGCGCGACCGGGGTGGAGTTCTGGCAGCAGGGCGTGGAGAAATTCGCCGCCGCGCGCATCGAGACCATCCTGGCGGCCGGTGCGATCGGCTCTCCGCAGATCCTGCAGTGCTCGGGCGTGGGCCCGGCGGCGCTGCTGCGCGAGCACGGCGTTCCCGTGGTGCTGGACGCGCCCGGCGTCGGCGAGAACCTGCAGGACCACCTGCAGCTGCGCATGGCCTTCAAGGTGAGCGGCGTGCGCACGCTGAACGAGTGGGCCGGCACCTGGATCGGCAAGGCGCAGATGGGCCTGGAATACCTGTTGTTCCGCAGCGGGCCGCTGACCATGGCGCCCAGCCAGCTCGGCGCCTTTGCGCGCTCCGACCCCGGCCAGTCCAGCGCCAACATCGAGTTCCACGTGCAGCCGCTGTCGCTGGACAAGTTCGGCGACCCGCTGCACCCCTTCCCGGCCTTCACCTCCTCGGTGTGCAATCTGCGCCCGGCCTCGCGCGGCTACGTGCGCATGCACTCCGCCGACGCGCGCGAGGCGCCGCTGATCAACCCGCGCTACCTGTCGCATGAGGCCGATCGCCGGGTGGCCGTCGACGCGCTCAAGCTCACGCGCAGGATCGCCGCGCAGCCGGCGCTGGCGCGCTACGCGCCGCAGGAGTTCCTGCCCGGCGCGGCGGTGGCCGGCGACGAGGCGCTGGCCCGCGCGGCCGGCGACATCGGCACCACCATCTTCCATCCGGTGGGCACCTGCGCCATGGGCCCGACCGGCGAGCCGATGGCGGTGACCGACGCGCGGCTGCGCGTGCAGGGCCTGGAAGGGCTGCGCGTGATCGACGCCTCGGTGATGCCCACGATTACCTCCGGCAATACCAACTCGCCGACCGTGATGATCGCCGAGCTGGGCGCGCGCCTGGCGCGCGAAGACCGGCGCGCCCGCGGCTCTTGAAATCCCCGCCGACGCCACCATCTGCGGCCGGAGCGGCCTGAATGGCAGGCCGGGCAACGGGAAAGGACGGCGCGGAACCTGTGCCGCGTCCCGGAGTCCAAATCCGGCACGCACTCGGGTATGCTTCGCGCCCGTCACCCCACGGTAAGGAAACCACTGCATGAAACGCATTTTCCTGTTCCTCGCCACCAACATCGCGGTCATGATCGTGCTGTCGATCACGCTGTCGGTGCTGGGCGTCAATCGCTTCATGGACGCCAACGGCCTGAACTTCGGCATGCTGCTCGCCTTCTCGGCCGTGGTCGGCTTCGTCGGCGCGGGCTTTTCGCTGCTGATCTCCAAGCCCATGGCCAAGTGGTCGACCGGCGCGCAGGTGATCGACGGCTCGGAAGGCACCACGCAGTTCTGGCTTGTCGAGACCGTGCGCCGGCTGGCCGAGCGCGCCAACATCGGCATGCCCGAAGTGGCGGTGTACGAGGGTGCGCCGAACGCCTTCGCCACCGGCGCGTTCAAGAACTCCTCGCTGGTGGCCGTCTCCACCGGCCTCATGGATTCGATGAGCAAGGAGGAGGTCGAGGCGGTGCTGGCGCACGAGGTCGCGCACATCGCCAACGGCGACATGGTGACGCTGACGCTGATCCAGGGCGTGGTCAACACCTTCGTGGTGTTCTTCGCCCGCGTGGTCGGCTACTTTGTCGACAAGGTGGTGTTCAAGACCGAGCGCGGCGTGGGCATGGGCTACTACATCACCGTGATCGTCTGCGAGATCGTGTTCGGCATACTGGCTTCGATCATCGTGGCCTGGTTCTCGCGCCAGCGCGAGTACCGCGCCGACGCCGGCGCCGCCAACTACCTGGGCACGCCGCGGCCGATGATCGCCGCCCTGGCGCGCCTGGGCGGCCTGGAGCCGGGCGAACTGCCCAAGTCGATGGCCGCCTCGGGCATCAACGACAAGGCCGGGGTGATGGCGCTGTTCTCCTCGCACCCGCCGATCGAATCGCGCATCGCCGCCCTGCAGAACCGCCAGCCGGGCCAGCAGTAGGGCCGCAGAGAAACACCCCCGCGCCGCCGGGCGCGGAATGAGAAAATGCGGCCTACATGGCCGCATTTTCATTTCCGGGGGGGCAACGCGGGATCGACACCGCCCTCGCCTGGTATTTCGTCATCGTCTGGGGTGCCGGCTTCCTGGCCAGCAAACTCGGCCTGCAGCATGCCGCACCCTTCACCTTCCTGATGCTGCGCTACGCCCTGGGCGTGGCCTGCATGATCCCCATCCTGATGGTGCTGCGCCCGCGCTGGCCCGCGACGCGCGCCGAATGGGGTCACGTGATGGTCGCCGGCCTGCTGATGCACGCCGTGCACCTCTCGGCAGCCATTACTCGCAGTACCTGGGCCTGTCGGCCGGCATCACCGCGCTGGTGATGGCCCTGCAGCCGCTGGCCACCGCGCTGATCGCCGCGCGCTGGATGGGCGAACCCCTGGTGCGCCGGCAATGGCTGGGCGTGGCCCTCGGCCTGGCCGGCGTGGGCCTGGTGGTCTGGCACAAGATGGACGTCCGTGAACTGCCGGTCGGCAGCCTGGTCGCCCTGTGCTTCGGCCTGGCCGGGGTCACGGCCGGCACGCTGTACCAGAAGGTGTTCTGTCCCACCGTCGACCTCAAGGCCGGCAGCTTCATCCAGTTCGCGGTCTGCGCCGTCGCCCTGGCACCGTTCGCGCTGCTGTTCGAGGGCGCGCGCATCGAATGGAGCTGGTACCTGTTCGCCGCGCTGGCCTACCTGGTGATCCTGGCCTCGATCCTGGCCACCAACGTGCTGCACGTGCTGATGCGCCACGGCGAAGCCGCGCGCGTCACCAGTCTGATCTACCTCACGCCGATCGTCGCCGTGCTGCTCGAGTATCCGATGTTCGGCGTGCTGCCCAGCGCATTGTCGGTGCTCGGCATCGCCGTGACCTGCCTGGGCGTGGCGCTGGTCACCATGCGCGCACGCGCCGCTCCGTCAGCGGCCTCGGACTGAGCATGCGCCTGGCACTGGTCATCGCCATCAGCATCCTCGCGCACGCGGCCTTCAACGGCAGTCGCGTGACGGTCTCGCTGTTCGCCCTGCAGCTGGGCGCCACGCCGTTCACCGTGGGCGTGCTGATGTCGCTGTACGCGCTGCTGCCCATGCTGGCTGCGGTGCACGCCGGGCGCCTGGTGGACCGCATCGGCCCGCGCCGGCCCGCCCTGTGGTCCATGCTGGTCGTGCTGACCGGCGGGCTGCTGCCCTTCGCCTGGCCGGCCATGCCCGCCCTTTACATCGCCAGCGTGATGATCGGTTCGGGCTTCATGCTGATGCACGTGGCGGTCAACAACGCGGTCGGCGCGCTGGGCACTTCCGAGAACCGCACCGCCAACTTCTCGTGGATGGCGCTGGGTTTTTCCATCTCCGGTTTCTTCGGCCCGATGGTGGCCGGATTCGCCATCGATGGCGTGGGCCACCGCTGGACCTTCCTGATCCTCGCCTGCTTCACGCTGGCGGCGCTGATCCTGTTCGCGCGCAAGCGGCACGCCTTCCACGGCAGACCGGCCGCGCGCGCCCAGGCCGAAACCGCCAAGCCGCGCGTCATGGACCTGCTCGGCGATCGCCGGATGCGCGCGGTGTTCGTCGCCAGCGGCCTGCTGTCGATGGGCTGGGACCTGTTCACCTTCGTGATCCCGATCTACTGCTCGAAGATCGGCCTGTCGGCCTCGAGCATCGGCGTGATCATGGGCGCGTTCGCACTGGCGACCTTCGCCGTGCGCCTGGTGATGCCGATGCTGGCGCGCAGGCTCAGGGAGTGGCAGGTGATTTCCGCCTCGTTGCTGATCGCCGCCGTGGCCTATGCGCTGTTTCCGTTCAGCCACAGCATGGCGCCGATGCTGGCGCTGTCCTGCCTGCTCGGCCTCGGCCTGGGCTGCGCGCAGCCGATGGTGATGGGCCTGCTCTACGCGGCTTCGCCGCCCGGTCGCCAGGGCGAGGCGGTGGGCATCCGCACCACGGTGCTGAACACCAGCAGCACCCTGCTGCCGCTGTTCTCGGGCGCGGTGGGCGCGGCGCTGGGCATGGGCCCGGTGTTCTGGATCATCGCCGCCCTGATGGGCTCCGGCGGCTACGTCGCCGCCAGGAAAGCCCGCCGGGGTGCGTGAGATCAGGCCGGCCGGTCCCCGGCCAGCGTAATCCTGTGCATCAGGCGGCGGTACCCGTGGTAGTCGTTCACCGGGTTGTGCTGCGCACAGCGGTTGTCCCAGAAGGCCAGCGAACCGGGCCGCCAGACGAAGCGGCAGGTGAACTCCGGCTTCACCTGGTGCGCGAACAGGTACTGCAGCAGCGGCGCGCTCTCCTCCTCGCTCCAGCCCGTGAAGCGCGCGGTGTGCGCGATGTTCACGAACAGCGCCTTGCGTCCGGTCTCCGGATGTGTGCGCACCACCGGATGCTCGGCGTTGTACTCGCGCGGCGCATCCTCGCGGCCGTCCGACTTGAGGCGATCCTCGCGCGTCTTCGACACGTCGGCGCGCGCCGAACTGTTGATCGCGGTCATGCCCCTCGAGCATGCGCTGCATGCCGGCCGAGAGCGCCTCCCAGGCCAGGTACTGGTTGGCGAACAGCGTGTCGCCTCCGTACGGCGGAATCTCGCGCGCGAGCAGCATGCTGGCCATCGGCGGCGCATCGAGATAGGCAGTGTCCGAATGCCAGACGCCGCCGAAGTTGACCTTCTCGTGCTCGAGCTTCTTGACCTCGATGATGCGCGGATGGCCCTCGATGCCCTTGACGAACGGGTACTCGACCGGCTCGCCCATGCTCTGCGCAAAGACCATGTACTGGGCCGGAGTGAGCGCCTGGTCGCGAAAGAAGATCACCAGGTTCTCCAGCCAGGCGCGGCGGATCTCCGCCGTCGTCTCGGCCGGCAGCGGCACGGACAGATCCACGCCGTGCACTTCGGCGCCGAGCGCGCCGGCGACGCGGCGCACCTCGATGTGGCGATACGGGGCGGTGTTCATGCGGCAAAGTATAGCCAGCCTCGGCAGCGGGCGCCTTTCGCCCGTCGAAACCGCGGGCCGCGAACAACGGCGCAGACTGTGAAGCATTCGCGTTCCGGCCCCGCCGTCGGGGCGGACTTTTCGTTTATCATTCGCCGCCGCAGTTTCCAGGGCTCTCACAGGGAGAAACACCGCATGAAGCGCATCACCCTCACCCGTTTCCTGATCGAGCGCCAGCGCGACAAGCAGCTGATCAACGCCGATCTGCGCCTGCTGATCGAGACTGTCGCGCGCGCCTGCAAGGCCATCTCGAACGCCGTGGGCAAGGGTGCCGTGGGCGGCATGCTGGGCGGGGCCGGCACCGACAACGTGCAGGGCGAGGCGCAGAAGAAGCTCGACGTGCTGTCCAACGACATCCTGCTCGACGCCAACGAATGGGGCGGCAACCTCGCCGCGCTGGCCTCCGAGGAAATGGAGGATCCGCACCCCATTCCGACGCATTTCCCCAAGGGCGAATACCTGCTGCTGTTCGATCCCCTGGACGGCTCCTCGAACATCGACGTGAACGTTTCGATCGGCACCATCTTCTCGGTGCTGCGCTGCCCCAAGGGTGCCGACGGCACGGTGGGCGATCCCGGCGAAAAGGAGTTCCTGCAGCCGGGCTCGAAGCAGGTGGCTGCAGGTTTCGCGGTCTACGGTCCGACCACCGTGCTGGTGCTCACCGTGGGCGACGGCACCCACGGCTTCACGCTGGACCGCGAGATGGGCTCGTTCATCCTCACGCATCCGGACATCCGCATCCCGGAGGACACCGCGGAATTCGCCATCAACATGTCGAACATGCGCCGCTGGGAAACCCCGGTGAAGCGTTACATCGAGGAATGCCTGGCGGGCAAGACCGGCGCGCGCGGCAAGGATTTCAACATGCGCTGGGTCGCTTCGATGGTCTCGGACGTCTACCGCATCCTGACGCGCGGCGGCATCTTCATGTACCCGCGCGACGACAAGAACAAGGCCGGACGCCTGCGCCTGATGTACGAGGCCAACCCGATGGCCTTCATCATCGAACAGGCCGGCGGCGCCTGCACCGACGGCGCGACGCGCATGCTCGACATCCAGCCCACCGGCCTGCACCAGCGCATCGCCGTGGTGCTGGGTTCGAAGAACGAGGTCGAGCGCGTGGCGCAGTACCACGCGCAAGCCTGAGGGCGTGACGATGAGCGCGGCCAAGCTCGCCCCCTTCCTGCTTGCCGTGGCCGGGCTGTGCGGGCTGCACCTGCTGCAGAAGACCATGCCCGCGCAGGCCAATGCCGGGGCCACGCTGGCGGCGGCCTATGTGGTGGCCATGCTGGTGTGCGCGGCGGCCTTCCCGTTCTTCATTGCGCCCGGGCAGACGATGGTCGAGGGCTTGTCGAGCGTGCCGTGGAACGCGGTGGCCATGGGTTTCGCGATCGCGGCCTGCGAATTGGGCATCTTGCTCACCTACCGCGCCGGCTGGCCGGTGGGCAGTACCGCGGTGATGGCCAGCGCGGCGATGACGCTGGTGCTGTTTCCGCTCGGCATCGCCGTATTCGGCGAGGCACTGACCATGCAGCGCGCGGGCGGCATCGCACTGACCCTGGGCGGGCTCTACCTGCTGACGAAGTAGAGCAGCGTCGCGCTACGTCCGTGCCGGACGGCGTTAACCTGTCGGCTGGTGCGTGCGGGACGTGCGGTAGCGGAATCGAACCGCGGGAACGAACTGCGGGGAACCGCAGACCGCCTGCAACCGCGCGGGGTTGCAGGCGACCGTGCGGGAATTACTTGAGGTGCTTGCTGACCAGCTTGGTCATGTCGAACATCGACACCTGAGCCTTGCCACCGAAAATGGGCTTGAGCTTGTCGTCGGCATTGATCATGCGCTTGTTCTTCTTGTCCTGCAGGCCGTTCTTCTTGATGTAGGCCCAGATCTTCTTCGTCACTTCCGTGCGCGGCATCGCGCTCGCGCCGATCACGGCACCGAGCAACGCGCTCGGGGTCATCGGCTTCATGAAGGCTGCATTCGGCTTGCGCTTGACTGCAGCTTTCTTCGCAGGCTTCTTGGCTGCGGGCTTCTTGGCAGCGGCTTTCTTCGCGGGTTTCTTGGTGGCCATCTCTGTGTTTCTCCTCTGAGCTTGAGAGCTTTTGGTCTGAATTTGCCGTTACGTCCAGCCGCCATTCTGCGGCGGTGAACGGAAGATGCCGAATCTCAGAGGGCGTGTCAACGGTTTTCCGAGGGAAAACGCGCCTTTTTCCGCAGGCGGCGGCAAGCGCGCAACACTGCTCAGCGCGCGTCCAGCCAAGCAGCGAGGCCCTGCGCGTTCAGCTCGATGTCGAGCGCGTACACCTCCAGCAAGCGGCTCTCGCTCAGACGCCAGCCCTGCAGCCTCCTCTCCTCGAGCACCAGGTCGGTGATGTCGGCCTTCATGCGCGCGTGGCGTTCGGCGCCTGCACCGCGGTGGCGCTCGCCGATGCCCACGTGCGACTCGATGAGGCGGTGCAGGTCGGCGCCGATCGCCTGCACGCCGCGCACCTGGCTGTAGTGGGTGACGTAGATCGCCTGCGGCGCCAGCGCCAGCATGCGGTCCACGGTGCGATGCAGCGCCGGGGGATCGAACTGCACCGGGCTGGTGGTCGGGAATGAGAACTGCCGCCCGTCCTGGTCCAGTTCGCGGTACGAAACGCCGAAGCTGTCGCCGGCGAACACGTGCCCCGAGGCGGTGTCGTGCACCACCACGTGATGGCGTGCATGCCCCGGCGCGTCGAGGAAGCGCAACTCGCGCCCTGCCAGCGAAACGGCGGCACCCTCGGGCGTCTCGAGGATGCGCTGCGCCGCAACCGGCACCACCCGCCCGTACAGGCGCTGCGTGGCCTCCTCGCCGTAGACGGCCAGCGTGCCGGCCAGCAGACGCGACGGGTCGACCATGTGGCGTGCACCGCGCGGATGCACCGTGAGCAGCGCGTTCGGGCAATACGCCATCAGTTGTCCCGCACCGCCGGCATGGTCCAGGTGCACGTGCGTAAGGATTACGTAAGCTACCTGCTCGGGTGCCACGCCGCGCTCGCGCAAGGCGGCGAGCACGAAGGGCACAGAATGGCTGGTGCCGGTGTCGATCACCGCGGCACGCCCGCCTTCCACGACGAGGTGCACCGCGTTGTGCAGGGGACGCTCGAAGCGCGCGTCCACCGCGCTGATGCCGTTGCCGTAGTCGATCACACCCTCGCTTGCGCCCATGTCCGGTCCGTTGGTCTCCTGCACGGCGCGAGTGTAGAACATCCACGGGTATAGAATCCCCCTATGAGCACAGCCAAACTCGACCTGGCCGCGGTGCGCCAGGAATACATGCGCGCCGGACTCGCCGAAGCCGACGCCCCCGCAGACCCGCTGCTGCTGTTCGAGCGCTGGATGGCCGATTCGCTCGCGCACCAGTTGCCGATGTCGAACGCCATGACCCTGGCGACCGTGACCGCGGACGGCCGGCCGGACGCGCGCATCGTCCTGCTCAAGGAGCTCGACGCGGAGGGCTTCGTGTTCTACACCAACTACCAGAGCGCCAAGGGTGTGCAGCTGGCGGCCAATCCGCAGGCCTGCCTGGTGTTCTTCTGGGTAGAACTCGAGCGCCAGGTGCGCGTCGAGGGCCGCGTGGAGAAAGTCGCGGCCAGCGAGTCCGACGAGGTACTTCGCCGTGCGCCCGCTGGGCAGCCGGCATTCGGCCTGGGCATCGGCGCAGAGCCGCCCGGTGGCCGGACGCAAGGTGCTCGAGGATGCGCTCGAGTCGGCGAAACAGCGCCACGGCGACAACCCGCCGCGCCCTGCGCACTGGGGCGGCTACCGTCTGCACCCCACGGCGCTGGAGTTCTGGCAGGGCCGGCCCAACCGCCTGCACGACCGCCTGCGCTACGTGCGCGGTACGCAGGGCTGGACGATCGAACGCCTGTCGCCGTGAGCATCGCCCCGGGGCCGGCGCAGCCTGCGCCTGCCGCACCTGTTGCGCCCGCGGCGCCTGCCGCCGCGCCTGCCGCGCCTGCCGCGCCTGACTTCGCCCCCATCCTCGCCTTCCTGCGCGCGGCCGGTCTGGTCGGCGCGCAGGAGCAGCCGCACGCCGCGCCGCTGGCCGGCGGCGTGTCCTCGGACATCTGGAAGGTCGACCTCGCCTCCGGCAGCCTGTGCGTGAAGCGCGCGCTGCCGCGCCTGCGCGTGGCCCAGCTGTGGGAAGCGCCGGTGGAGCGCAACCGCTACGAGCGCGACTGGCTGGAGACCGTGGCCGTGCTGCTGCCCGGTGGCGTGCCGCGCGTGCTGGCCGCGGACGAGGCCGGCGTCTTCGCCATGGAGTACCTGGACCCCTCGGCCTACCCGCTGTGGAAAGCCGAACTCGCCGCCGGGCGCGCCGACGCGGCCTTCGCCGCCGCGGTGGGCGAGGCGCTGGCGAGGATCCACGCGCGCACCGCGGGCGACGCGGCGATCGCCGCGCGCTTCGCCACCGACGCCGGCTTCCACGCCATCCGCCTGGAGCCCTATCTGCTGGCCACCGGCCGCGCGCATCCGGAACTGGCCGCCCGCCTGCAGGCGCTGACCGACACCACCGCCGCGAACCGCCGCACCCTGGTGCACGGCGACGTAAGCCCGAAAAACATCCTGATCCGCCGCTCACCCGAAGGCGACGCGCCGGTGTTCCTCGACGCCGAATGTGCCTGGTACGGCGATCCGGCTTTCGATCTCGCCTTCTGCCTGAACCACCTGTTGCTCAAGTGCCTGTGGACGCCGGCCGCGACGCCGGGCTTCCTGGCCGCCTACGAGGCGCTGACGCAACGCTACCTGGCCGGCGTGGACTGGGAGCCGCGCGCGGCGCTGGAGTCGCGCGCCGCCGCCCTGCTGCCCGGCCTGCTGCTGGCGCGCGTCGACGGCAAGTCGCCGGTCGAATACCTCACCACCGAGGCGGCGCGCAACACGGCGTCGCGCGGCGATCGCGCTGCTGCGCTCGCCGGCCGCCACGCTGGCCGAGGTGCGCACCACCTGGAACAGGGAACTGCGGACATGAACGCAACCGGCTCGGCAATACGCACGCTGCGCGGCCGCCGCGTCTGGGATTCGCGCGGCCGCCCCACCGTCGAGGCCGAAGTGGTGCGGGAGGATGGCGCGATGGGCAGCGCCATCGCGCCTGCCGGCGCCTCCACCTGCGCCGGAGAGGCGCGCGATCTGCGCGACGGCGGCACGCCGCTGCGCGGCATGGACGTCGGGCGCGCGGTCGAGGCCGTGAACGGTGCCATCGCCGCGCGCCTGCGCGGCATGGATGGCGCGGCGCAGTCGACGCTGGACGCGGCGCTGGTGGAACTCGACGGCACGCCGGACAAGTCGCGCCTGGGCGGCAACGCCATCGTCGCCGTGTCGCTGGCCTGCCTGCACGCCGCCGCCGCCTCGGCCGGCGTGCCGTTGTGGAAGCACCTGGCCGGCGAGCGCCGCGTCGCGCTGCCGGTACCCGAAATCCAGATCTATGGCGGCGGCGCACACGCGCGAGGTCGCGTCGACCTGCAGGACTACCTGGTCGTGTGCCCCGGTGCAGGCAGCTTCGCCGAAGCGCTGGAATGGACCGCCGAGGTGTACTACGCCGCCGGCGCGCGCCTGGCGAAGAAGGGCCAGCTGCAGGGCGTGGCCGACGAAGGCGGCTACTGGCCCTCGTTCAAGTCCAACGAGGAAGGCCTGGCCGAACTGGTGCACTCGATCGAGGACGCGGGTTTCGCGCCGGGCGCCGACGTGGCCATCGCGCTGGACATCGCCGCCACGCAACTGCGCCAGCCCGGCTCGGACCGCTACGCGCTGGCGCTGGAGAACCGCACGCTCACGGCCGGGCAGTTCGGCGCCATGCTCGAGCGCTGGGTGGACGCCTATCCCATCGTCTCGATCGAGGACCCGTTCGCCGAGGACGACCACGAAGCCAGGCGCGCCTTCACGCAGCGCGTGCGTGCGCGCATCCAGGTGGTGGGCGACGACTACTTCTGCACCGACGCGAAGCGCATCGCGCGGGCCGCCGCGGCCGGCGCCTGCAACACGGTGCTGATCAAGCCCAACCAGATCGGCACGGTGAGCGAAACCCGGGCCGCGGTCGAGGCCGCGCGCCAGGCCGGCTACGGCGCCATCGTCTCGGCGCGCTCGGGCGAATCCGAGGACGTCAGCATCGTGCACCTGGCGGTTGGCTGGGGCGTGCCGGAGCTCAAGGTCGGCAGCTTCTCGCGCTCCGAACGCATGGCGAAATGGAACGAGGGCCTGCGCATCGAGGAGGCGCTGGGTTCGCAGGCCCAGCCCTTCCCGGCGCGCAGGCTTTTCAAGCGCTGAATCGTGCACAGGACAATCAGGAGAACCGGATGAGCGAACCCGCCGTGCTGTGGAGCATGGATGCGCGCGGCGTGGCCGATGTCACGCTGAACCGCCCCGAAGTGAACAACGCCTACAACGCCGAAACCATCGAAGGCCTGCTCGCCGCGATGGACGCGCTGGGCGGCGAGCCCGGCCTGCGCGTGGTGGTGCTGCGCGGCCGCGGCCGCCACTTCCAGGCCGGCGCCGACCTGCGCTGGCTGAACGCGGTGGCCGGCGGCACCGCCGAAGAGAACCTGCACGCCTCGCGCATCACCGCGCTCGCGGTGCGCAGGCTGAACACCCTGCCCCTGCCCACCGTGGCCCTGGTGCAGGGCGGCTGCTTCGGCGGCGGCACCGGCATCGCCGCGGCCTGCGACGTGGTGATCGCCGCCGAAGACGCCCAGTTCTCGATCGCCGAGACCCGCTGGGGCCTGATGGCCGGCATCATCCTGCCGCAGCTGGCCGACGCCATCGGTGCGCGCCAGGTGCGCCGCTATGCGCAGACCGGCGAGCGCTTCGACGCCGCCGAGGCGCGACGCATCGGCCTGGTGCATGAAGTGGTGCCTGCCGCGGAGCTCGAAGACGCCGGTGCGCGCGTGGTCGGGGCGCTGCTGCAGAACGCGCCCGAGGCCAACGCGCAGACCAAGCAGCTCGCACTCGAGTTCGCCTGGGGCGGTTTCGCCGGCGAAGCGGGCGAGGCCGCCTTCGAGCGCCTGGTGCTGCAGCATGCGCAGAAGCGTCAGTCCGCAGAGGCCGCCGAGGGCCTGGCCTCGTTCAGGGAGAAGCGCGCGGCGGCCTGGTATCCGGGCGGGGGCTGAAGCGCTTCACACCGTATGGCTTGCCTGATCCGGCAAGCCAACTTCCCTGAACTCCGCTCCAGGAGCGGAGTTCGAGAAAGTAAAGTTCGACTTTCAGGCGAAGCCCCGGGCTCCCGATCACTGGCCGTCGAGAAAAGCCGCGATGCGCGGATCGCGCCGCAACCCGGCCAGGTCGGCCTCACCCGGCAATTGCGGCTTGTCGCGCTCGGCATTCACCATGCACAGGAACCCCAGAGGCTCGCCCGCCGCGGGGCGGAACTGGTGCCAGCACATGCCGGGGATGCTGACCAGGTCGTTGGTCTCCACCGACAGCACCTCCTCGCCCACCAGAACGCGACCGCGGCCGCGCAGGATCAGCACCGCGTGCGCGTGCTGGTGGCGCTCGAGCGTCGAGTAGCCGCCGGGACTGACTTCGAAGTAACGCAGCTGCGCGGCGATGGCCGGGTCCTCGAACAGCACCTGGCGCGTGACGTCCTTGAACGGTGCGGCGCCCGCGTCCTTGTAGCGGAGCAGTTCGACGTCCTGCCAGCGGAAATCGCCCGAGAAGGGACGCACGGCCTTGGTCTTCATGCCGCCGCCCGCTTCGCCTGCGTTTCGGCCGCGGCGGCCACCGCCTGCACGAACTCGCGCGTGCGCTGCGGCAGGTCGGCGCCGGCGCGCAGCAGCGAGCCGCCGATCAGCAGCATGGCGTCCATGCCGTAGAACCCGACCAGTTCGGGCACGCGCCCCACGTGCATGCCGCCCGCCGGCACCGGCAGGCTGCCGCGCACTCCCGGCCAGGTTTCGCGCGCCTGCGCGGCGATGGCCTTGCAGACGGCCTCGGAGTACGCGAAGCGGCCGCCGAAATGCGGGTAGATCACCGCGTCGGCGCCCAGCAGCCGGAACAGCCTGCCGAGCAGGAACGGCGGCGCGACGCGCGCGGCGCCGGCATAGGCCGGATGCGCGAGCACCGGTACGCGCAGGTGCTCGGCCACCAGTTCGTGGAACACCGGCATGCCGACCAGCGCCGGTGCCACCAGCGCCGCACCCACGCCTTCGTCCTGCAGGATGCGCGCCTGTTCACGGAGCGCCCTGGGTGATCCCACCAGGCTGGGCGCGTACAGCGCCGCACGCCCGGTTTCCGCCGCGGCCTGCCGGATGGCGCGCTGGCAGGCCCGCACGCGCGCCAGGAAAGGCGAGTACGACTGGTCGGCGATGCCATGGTCGTCCTTGATGATGTCGACACCGCCGGCGGCGAACACATGGCACAGGCGCGCCAGGTCTTCGGGCGGCAGCCCCTGCGGCTTGAGCGCCGCGCAGGTCAGCGGCCGTCCCTGCACGCCGCACAGCCTGCGCAGGCCCTCGATGCCGAAGCGCGGCCCGCCGCAGGCGCGCAGCACGGAATCCGGCAACTCGGCGCCGAGCAGCTCGACCGCATCGAGCAGCGAGCTGTTGCCGAACAGCATGTTCAGGGTTTGCGCGACGTCGTCGCCGAGAGTGTCGACGGCCAGCGCGATGCGCACCTCGAACGCGCCCTCGCCGTCCGGCTGCACGTCGAGCACCTGTCCGACGATGTGCTCGCGCACCGCCGCGTCGAACACCGCGTCCAGCGGCACTTCCACGCTCTGCTCCAGCGCCAGCGCGGCGGCGGCTTCGCGCGCCTGTTCCGGCGTCGCCGCACGCACGCGGTAGCGGACGGGGAAACGCCGACCGGTCAGGCCGCTGCGCAGGGGTTCGGTCATGGAGGGAGGCAGGCTCGAGTGATGGGGATCGGGGATCGTCTGGCGATAGAGGTCGAGCGGGGTCGCACCGGCTCGCAGGCCGGCAATTCTGCCAGACAATTGCCGGATTGCCGGACTGCAGCCGGACCGCAGCCCGACTGCCGCCCGACCGCCGCCAGCGCCGGACTATCGCGCGTCCGCGCTCCCTGCGCCCAGCGAAAAGTAGAACGTCGCACCCGCCTCCGGCGCGCTTTCGGCCCAGATGCGGCCGCCGTGGCGCTCGACGATGCGCCGCGCCAGCGCCAGGCCGATGCCGGTGCCTTCGAAGCGGCCCGGCGTGTGCAGGCGCTCGAACACGCCGAACAGCTTGTCGGCGTAACGCATGTCGAAGCCCACGCCGTTGTCGCGCACGAACCAGACCACGCCGGACTCGCCGCGCCGTGCGCCGATCTCGATGCGCGGCGCGGCCCGCTCGGAGGAGTACTTGATCGCGTTCGACACCAGGTTCTGCAGCACCTGGCGCAGCAGCACGGCGTCGCCCTCGCAAGCCGGCAACTCGCCGATCTCGGACTCGAAGGCGGTAGCGCTGACACCGCGCAAGTCGGCGATCACCCGCTCGGCCAGTTCGCGCATGTCGATGCGCCTGCGCTGCATCTCGCGGCGCGAAAGGCGCGAGAACTCGAGCAGGCCCTCGATCAGCCGCCCCATGTGCCGCGCGTTGGCGGTGATGCGCTCGATGCGCGCCCGGCTGGTCTGGCTCAGCGTGCTGCCTTCGTCCATGCCCACCAGGCTGGCGAAGCCTTCGATGGCGCGCAGCGGGGTCTTCAGGTCGTGCGACACGGAGTAGGAAAACGTCTCCAGCTCGCGGTACGCGGCCTCGAGCTCCGCGGTGCGCGCGCGCACGCGCTGCTCCAGCGCCTCCTGCATCAGGCGCTCCTGCGTGATGTCGGTGGCGAAGGCGAACCAGCCGACCACCTCGCCGGAGGCGTCGCGGTCCGGCACGTATCGGATGGCGAAGCGGCGGACCGGCAGACCGGGTCGATGCTCCAGCCGCTCGAAACCCGTCTCCTCGCCGCGCAGCACGCGTTCGATATAGGGCCGGATCGCGGCATGGATCTCGGGCGGCACCACTTCCGCGATCCGCCTACCGATGAGGTCCGCGGCGGAGACGCCGAGGATCTCCCGCGCGAACATGCGGTTGGCGAAGGTGAAGCGTTCGTCGCCGTCGGCGCGCATCACCATGGCCGGAACGCTGTCGAGCACGGTGGCCAGCTCCAGGCTGCGTCGGCGCAGGCTGCGCTCGAGCGAGGTCTGCTCGGTGACGTCGCGATGCACGGCGAACCAGCCGACCACCGCACCGCGTTCATCGCGATCCGGCAGGTAGCGGGTTTCGAACACGCGCGCGGGCAGCCCCGGCCGGCCGACGATCTCCGCGGTGAAGGCGACCTCCTCGCCGGCCAGCACGCGCTCGATGTGCGGCTTGATCAGAGCGTAGCGCTCGGCGCTGGCCAGTTCGGAAACCGCCCTGCCGAGGAAATCCGCGCGCGACAGGCTCAACGAGTCGGCGTAAGCCTGATTGACGAAGCAAAAGCGCTCTTGCCGATCGAGCAGCGCGATCGGCGCAGGCACGCTGTCGAGGATCCGGCGCGGTTCGCGCTCACCGTGCGGAAGCTCACCGGACGCGGATGCCGCCACGCTCAATCCGCAGGCACCAGCCCGGCCTGGGTGAGCCGCAGGCAGCGGTCGGCGGTGGCGGCCGCCGCTTCCGAGTGCGTGACCAGGATGGCCGCGGCGCCGCGCTCCTTGACCTGCGCACGCAGCAGCGCCAGCACCTGGCGTGCATTGTCCGGGTCGAGGTTGCCCGTCGGTTCATCGGCCAGCACCAGTTGCGGCTCGCCGACCAGGGCGCGCGCGATGGCCACGCGCTGCAGCTCGCCGCCGGAGAGCTCGCGCGGCAGGCTGTGTTCGCGCCCGGCCAGCCCCACGCCGGCCAGGCGTGCCGCGGCACGCTGTTCGACCTCGGCCTGCGCGACGCCGCGCAGCAGCAGCGGCAGGCCGACGTTCTGCAGCACCGAGAGGTGCGGCAGAACATGGAAAGCCTGAAAGACGAAGCCGAACTTCTCGCGCCTCAGCAGGGTGAGCGCGTCGTCGTCCAGCGCGGTGACCTGCGCGCCGTCGAAGACGATGCGCCGCCATCGACGGGCTCCAGCCCGGCGATGGCGTTCAGGAAGGTCGACTTGCCCACGCCGGAATCGCCGACCACCGCCAGGTAGTCGCCGGCCGAGAGCCGCAGATCGACGTTGGCAAACAGGCGGCGCGCGCCAAAGGACTTGGCCAGGCCGCGCACCTCCAGCATCGCGGCGGATGCGCCGGACACCGCGCCCTCAGACACCCAGGTGGCGCAGGTGCACTTCGGGTCGGCCGCGCAAGTCCTCGGCGGCGCCTTCGTGGACGACCTCGCCCTTGACCAGGATCACGTTGCGGTCGGTGATCGCATTCACGGCACCGAAGTTCTTGTCGACGATGACCGTGGCAATGCCCGATTCCTTGACCAGCGAAACGATGCGCATGATCTCGCGTGCGATCAGCGGCGCCAGGCCTTCGGTCGCCTCGTCGAGGATCAGCAGGTCCGGATTGGTCATCAGCGCGCGGCCGATGGTCAGCATCTGCTGCTCGCCGCCGGACAGCTGGCCGCCGCCGTGGCCGATGCGCTCGCCCAGGCGCGGGAATGTCTGCAGCACGCGCTCGTAGGTCCACTCGCGACGGCCGTCGACGCCGGCGCGCGCGGCCATCACCAGGTTCTCGCGCACCGACAGGTTCGGGAAGATGCCGCGCCCCTCGGGCACGTAGGCGATGCCGGCGCGGGCGATGCGGTGCGGCGCGGCACGGGTCGCGTCCTCGCCCTTCACGTGCACGCTGCCGGAGCGCGCGCGCACCAGGCCGAGCATGGTCTTCAGCAGCGTGCTCTTGCCCATGCCGTTGCGGCCCATCAGGCCCACCGCCTCGCCGCGCCGGATGCTGAAATCGACGCCGTGCAGGATGTGGCTGGCGCCGTAGTAGGTGTGCAGGCCGCGCGCATCGATCAGCAGGTCGGCGCTCGATTCGCTATGCATGCGATTCCCCCAGGTAGGCTTCCTGGACCTGTGCGTTGGCGCGGATCTCCGCCGGCGTACCGGAGTCGAGCACCTGGCCGTTGACCATCACGGTCAGCTGGTCGGCCAGCGCGAACACCGCATCCATGTCGTGTTCGACCAGCAGGATGGCGTGCGATTTCACCAGGCGCTTGAGCAGTTCGACCATCGCCGCGGACTCCTCGGCGCCCATGCCGGCGAGCGGCTCGTCGAGCAGCAGCAGGCGCGGTCGCGTGGCCAGGGTCATGGCGATCTCCAGCTGGCGCTGCTCGCCGTGCGAGAGCTCGCTGGCGATGCGCCCGCTGCGGCCTTCCAGCCCGGCCGCGACCAGCGCCTCCTCGGCGGTGCGGTTCACCTCGGTGAGCCGCGTGGCCGGCCGGAAGAAGCGCATCGAGCTGCCCATGCGCGCCTGCGCGGCGAGACGGCAGTTCTCGAAGGCCGTGAAGCCGAGGAACACGTTGGTCTTCTGGTAGCTGCGGCCCACGCCCAGGCGCGAGATCTGGTGCGCCTGCAGGCCGGTGATGTCGCGCCCGGCCAGCATCACCGTGCCGCTGCTGGGCGGCAGCTCGCCCGGAGAGCAGGTTGATCAGCGTCGACTTGCCCGCGCCGTTGGTGCCGATCACCGCGTGCACTTCGTGCATGCGCGCTTCCAGGTTCACTCCGTTGACCGCCGCCAGGCCGCCGAAATGGCGGGTCAGCTGCGAGGTGGACAGGACGATCTCAGACATCGCCTTCCGCCTTGTTGCGTTGCCCGCGCCGCAGCAGCGCCGCACCCAGCCCGATCAGCCCCTTGGGCAGGAACAGCGAGGCCAGCACGATGAAAAGCCCCATCCAGAGATGCCAGTGCTTGCCGAGGTTGATCTCGCCCACCGTCGGCAGTCCCTGGAAGAACAGCTCGATCAGCATCCACACCGCAGCGCCCAGAATCGGCCCCACCAGGGTGCCCATGCCGCCGAGGATCACCATCATCATCACCGCCCCCGACAGGTGCCAGCCCATCATCTCGGGATTCACCACCCCGAACTGGATCGCCGAGAGGTAGCCGGCCAGGCCGCCCAGCACCCCGGCGATCACGAAGCACACCAGCTTGTAGCGGAACGTGGCGTAACCCAGCGATTTCATGCGGTGCTCGTTCGCCTTGATGCCCACCAGCACCTTGCCGAACGGCGAGGCCAGCAGCACGCGCAGGAACAGGTAGACGATGACGAACGCGACCAGCACCAGATAGTAGACGTGCGTGAACTTGTCCAGGTCGAAAGGCTGCCAGTCGCCGATCTTCGCGACCGGGCGCACGTCGATGTAGATGCCGTCGTTGCCGCCGGCGAGCTTGGTGTCGTGGAACACGAAGAACAGCATCTGCGCGAAGGCCAGCGTGACCATAATAAAAAAGATGCCGTGCGTCCTAACCACGAAGAAGCCGATCACCAGCGCGGCCAGTCCCGCGACCGCAAGCGCAAGCGGGAACGAGGTCCAGAAATTGGCCGCCTGGTACTGCGGGGTGACCATGGCCAGCGCGTAGGCCGCCACCCCGTAGAAGGCGGCGTGGCCGAACGACACCAGCCCGGTGTAGCCCAGCAGCAGGTCCAGGCTCATGGCGAGGATGGCCATGATCAGGATCTTGGCAAAGAACTGCACGTAGAACTTCTCGGCGAAGAACGGCAGCGCCACCAGCGCGGCGACCGCGGCCAGCAGCACGAAGAACTCGATGCGGCGCGCGCGGCTCACAGCTTCTTCCCGAACAGGCCCTCGGGCCTCCACAGCAGGATCACCGCCATCAGCACGTACACCGTCATGCTCGAGAGCTCGGGCAGCAGGCGCACCCCGCCGACGCTGAACTCCAGCACCTTGCCGAAGGTATCCACCAGGCCGATCATCACCGAGGCCACCAGTGCGCCCTTGACCGAGCCCAGGCCGCCGATCACCACCACCACGAAACAGATGATCAGCACATGGTTGCCCATGCCGGGGAACACCGAGGACACCGGCGCGGCGATCATGCCCGCCAGCGCGGCAAGCGTGACGCCGGCGGCGAACACGATGCGATAGACGATCTGGATGTCGATGCCCAGCGACTGCACCATCTCGCGGTTGGAGGCGCCGGCGCGGATCTTCATGCCCAGGCGGGTGTGCTGGATCACCCAGTACAGCAGCACGGCCACGGCCAGGCACACACCGGAAATCCACAGCCGGTACACCGGATAGGAAAGGGTCTCGGAGAGCTGGATCGACTGGTTCAGCGCCTCCGGGATGTTGAAGCCGCGCACGTCGTCGCCCCACAGCACGCTGCGCAGCTCCTCGCACACCAGGATCAGTCCGTAGGTGGCCAGCACCTGGTAGAGCAGGTCGCGGTGGTACAGGCGTTTGATCACCAGCCACTCGAGCAGCATGCCCAGGGCCACGGTCAGCACGATGCCCGCGGGCAGCGCGAGCCAGAAACTGCCCAGCTTGCCGGTCAGCGACCAGGCCAGGTAGGCGCCGATCATGTAGAAGCTGCCGTGGGCGATGTTGATGATGCCCATGATGCCGAACACCAGCGTGAGGCCGGCCGACAGCAGGAACAGCAGCAGTCCGTACTGCACGCCGTTCATCAACTGAATCAGGAAGAAGTGGAAATCCATGCGCGGGTTCGGGTTTCAGAAACAACTCCGGCGGCACGCGGCCGCCGGAGACCATGATGCAATAAGCGGGCCCGCGAACGGCCCCGCCAGCGCCTCCCCGCTCAGCCGGGCATCTTGCAGGCTGCGGTCGCCATGGGGTCGTCGTCCAGCCCCTTGACGGCCACGCCGACCACCTTGTTCTCGTTGCCGGTCACGCGACGCAGGTAATGGTCATGGATCGGGTTGTGCGCACGATTCAGGCGCAGCGGGCCGCGCGGGCTGTCCAGCTTGGCCGCTTCCATCGCCTTGATCATTTCCTTCTTCTTGCTGATGTCGCCCTTGACCGCCTCGAGGCCGGCACGGAACAGGTTGCCGGAATCGTAGCCGGCCACCGCGTAACCGTCCGGCTGCAGCTTGAACGCCTTGGCATAGGCCAGGCGGAACGCCTTGTTCTTGGGCGTCTCGATGCCGTCGCCGTAGTGCAGCGCGGTTTCGATGCCCTCGCCCACGCCGCCCAGCGCCTCGAGCAGGCCGTCGGTGAGGAAGCCCGAACCCATCAGCGGGGTGGTCTTCATCAGGCCGGTGGCCGCGTAGTCCTTGATGTACTTGGCCGCACCGGCGCCGGCGAAGAACGAGTACACCGCATCCGGCTTGATCGAGGCGATCTCGGTGAGCAGCGCCTGGAACTCGATGTTCGGGAACGGGATCCACAGTTCCTTGACGATGCTCTTGCCCTGGGCCTTGAGGAAAGCGTCCTTGAAGCCCTTGACCGATTCCTCGCCGGCGGCGTAACGCCAGGCCAGGGTCACCACCTTGTTCACCTTCGGACGCTTGGCCATCACTTCGCCCATCGCATAGCCCGACTGCCAGTTGGAGAACGAGGTGCGGAAGATGTTCGGCGCGCACAGGGCGCCGGCGCCCGGTGCGAAGCCCGCGTTCGGAATGATGTGCAGCGTGCCCGACTCGCGCGTCACGCGCACCATGCCGGCGGCCACGCCCGAGTGCACCGTGCCCAGCACCATGTCGACCTTGTCGCGGGTCACCAGCTTGTTGATGTTGTCGACGGCCTTGGGCGGGTCGGATTCGTCGTCCACCTTGATGAACTCGATGTCGCGGCCGGCGAACTTGCCGCCGGCCTCCTGCAGCGCGAGGCGGAAGCCGTTCTCGATCGCCACGCCCAGCGGCGCGAAGGTCCGTGTGGAGCAACATCACGCCGACCTTGATCTTGGCGCCCTGCGCACGCGCGATATACGGAAAGCCCGCGACGCCGGCTGCGGCGGCGCCGGCTTTCAGAAACAGGCGGCGGTCAAATTTGGATTCGTCGTTCATCTTCCTCTCCTCGGTGGATTCGGTTCCTGCGCAGGTGCCGCAGGGTGCCGCCGAAGGATGCCCAAGCCCCCGCCCTGCGTCAACTCTGGAAGTCCGGGAACGCGAGCGGCACCGCCGGCGCGGAACTCAGCCGGCCGCGGCGCGCCAGTCGCGCACGGCCGCGGCGATCATCGTCGCCGCGGCGCCGAAGCAGCCGGCCGGATCGAACAGGCCGGCCACGGCGTCGGCGCCCAGCGCGTCGAGCGCGCGCGCTTCGCCGCGCAGTGCCTGCTCCAAAGTGATGCCCTCGCGCACCGCGCGCGCGCACAGCGCCTCGGTCAGCGCGTGCGCCTCGGCCTTGCCCAGCTTCGCCGCCAGCGCCACGGCCACCGCCTCGGAGAACGCCAGGCCGCCCAGCCGGTCGATGTTCGCGCGCATGGCCTGCGGCTCCACGCGCAGGCCCTCGAGCACCTCGGCCATCGCCGCCACGCCGTTGGCGCAGGAGGCGAGTAGGTCGCGAAGCACGAACATCTGCCCCTGCCACTGGCCCAGGCCGCGTTCGTGCTCCGAATCCATGCCGCCCAGCAGACTGGCGGCCAGGCCCGGCGCGCGCTGCGCAGCTTCCAGCGCCAGCGTACAGCCCACCGGATTGCGCTTGTGCGGCATGGCCGAGGAGCCGCCGCGCCCGGCCGCCGCGGGCTCGAAAGCCTCGCCGATTTCCGGCTGCATCATCAGCGCGACGTCGCGCGCGATCTTGCCGGCAGCGCCGGCCAGGATGGCCGCCTCCGCGCCCAGCCGCGCATAGCTGTCGCGCGCAGCGTGCCAGCTGGTGGCCGGCACCGGCAGTTCCAGCTCGCGCCCCAGTTCGCGCGCCAGGTCCGCACCGCGCCCACCGTAGGCCGAGAGCGTGCCCACCGGCCCGCCGGCCTGCAGCACGCAGGCCGCGCGCAGGACGCCGGCGAACTGCGCGCGTGACCGCGTGCACATTCCCAGCCACACCGCGGCCTTGAAACCGAACGGGATCGGCACCGCGGCCTGCAGCAGGGTACGTCCGGCCATCGGCGTGCCGGCATGCGTTTCAGCCAGCCCGGCCGCCGCCTCGCCCAGGCGTTCGAGCAGCGCCAGCACGCGCCCGCCGGCCTCGCGCAGGCACAGCGACAGCGCCGAGTCGATCACGTCCTGGCTGGTGGAACCGTAGTGCAGCCAGCGCGCGGCCTCGGGCGAAACCGCCGCCACGCGCATGGTGAGCTGCTTGACGAAGGGCACGGTCAGCACCGCGCTGTCGCGCGCCGCCAGCGCCAGGTCGTCGACATCGAGCTGCACGGCGGCACAGGCCTGCGCGATCTGCGCGCCCATGCCGGCGGGAATCAGGCCCACGCGTTCGGATGCCAGCGCCAGCGCGCCCTCGTAGCGCTGCATGGCCGCGAGCAGCGCGGCATCCGACAGCGCGGCCGCGCATTCGGCGTCCCACCAGGTGGCGTGCAGGCCGCTCACGACGCGATCGCGCCCGCGTTCAGCAGTCGAAGAATGCGGTTTCGTTCTTGCCCTGCAGGACGATGTTTTAGACGTAACGCTCGGCGCCCTCCGGCCGGGCCAGCAGCGTGGCGGCGCGCGCGCCGGTCGAGGCCAGCACCGCGTCGCCCGCGTTGGCCGCCTCGCCGTCGAAGTACACGCGCGTGATCAGCTGCCTGAGCAGGCCGCGCGCGAACAGCACGACCAGGATGTGCGGCGCCTGCTTGCCCAGCGCGCCGGGCAGCACGGTGTTGGCCGTGTAGCGTCCGTCGTTGTCGGTGAACACGCGCCCCCAGCCGGCGCAGGAGCCGGGCACCGGCGCGCCGAACCTGCCGCTGCCGTCGGGCTGCCAGAGTTCCAGGAAGGCATCGGGCACCGGTGCGCCCTGGCCGTCGGTGATGGTGCCGGTCAGCACGATGCGACGACCCGGGGTCTTGGCGTCCGGAAACAGGTGTTCGCCGGGTTCCCACTTGAGTCCGTAGTGGAAGAACGGTCCGACCGTCTGCGACGGGGTGTTGATCTCGCTCATCGCGCGCTCCTCAGTTGGCCGGCGTGGCTTCGGAGCCGCGCAGCACGAAGTTGAACTCGTAACCCAGCGCCCACTCGGGCTTGGTCAGGTTCCAGTCGAACCTGGCGATCGAACGCTCGCGGGCCTTCTCGGAGGGCACGCTGTTGAAGATCGGGTCGTAACCCAGCAGCGGGTCGCCGGGGAAATACATCTGCGTGATCAGACGCTGCAGCATGCTGGTGCCGAACAGCGAGAAGTGGATGTGCGCGGGTCGCCAGGCGTTCGGGTGGTTGCGCCACGGGTAGGCGCCGGGCTTGATGGTGGTGATGGTGTAGCGGCCCTCCGCGTCGGTCAGCACGCGGCCGTTGCCGGTGAAGTTCGGGTCGAGCGGCGCGTCGTGCTGGTCGCGGTGGTGGTGGTAGCGGCCGGCCGAATTGCACTGCCACACCTCCAGCAGCGTGTTCGGCATCGGGTCGCCGTTGTCGTCGAGCACGCGGCCCGAAAGGATGATGCGCTCGCCCAGCGGTTCGCCGGCGCATTGCCGGGTGAGATCGTCGTGGCTCTTGTAGAGCACGCTGGCATCGAACCTCGGCCCGGACAGCTCTCCCGGACCCTGCGGCAGGGCGAGCAGCGACTGCGTGGGCGCGCGCGCCACGGTGCTGGCGTAGGCCGGATGCAGCAGGTTCGGGTGCGTGCCGGGAGCGGGCTTGCGCAATGCGGATGTCATGTTGATTTCCTCCTGAGTTTACGAGTGCCATTGTATACAATCGACTTCGATAAGATCGCAGTTCGCGCACAGTCTGCAGAAGGAGAATCACTCCATGATTTCCGCCGCACAGAACGAGCTCATCACGCGCGTCGGCCCGGCCGCGCCCGCCGGCCGTCTGCTGCGCCGCTACTGGCAGCCGGTGGCCCTGCTCGACGAACTCGAGGGGCCGCGCCCGGTGCGCGCGGTGCGCCTGATGGGCCAGGACTTCGTGCTGTTCCGCGACGAGGCCGGCCGCTACGGCATGCTGGACCGCGACTGCCCGCACCGCGGCGCAGACCTCGCCTACGGTCGCCTGGAGGACGGCGGACTGCGCTGCCCCTTCCACGGCTGGCTGTTCGACGCGCAGGGCCATTGCCTGCAGACCCCGGCCGAGCCCGAGGGCAGCAAGCTGTGCACGCGCATCAGGCAGAAGTCCTATCCGGTGGTGCAGAAGAGCGGCATGCTGTTCGCGTACATCGGCGAAGGCGAGCCGCCGGCCTTCCCGGCCTTCGACTGCTTCGTGGCCCCCGATGCCTACACCTTCGCGTTCAAGGGCTTCCTCGATTGCAACTGGCTGCAGGCGCTCGAGGTCGGCATCGACCCGGCGCACGCCTCCTACCTGCACCGCTTCTTCGAGGACGAGGACACCTCGGGCAGCTACGGCAAGCAGTTCCGCGGCGCCTCGGCCGACTCCGACATGCCGATCACGCGCGTGCTGCGCGAGTTCGACCGTCCGGAGATCAGCGTCGAGAAGACCGACTACGGCATGCGCCTGATCGCGCTGCGCAGGCTCTCCGAGGCCGACACGCACGTTCGCGTGACCAATCTGATGTTCCCGCAGGCCTTCGTCATCCCGATGAGCGCCGAGATGACCATTTCGCAGTGGCACGTGCCGGTCGACGACACGCGCTGCTACTGGTACGCGATCTTCACCAGCTTCGGCGCCCCGGTGGACAAGGCGCAGATGCGCGAGCAGCGCCTGGAGCTCTATACGCTGCCCGACTACCTGCCGCGTATGAACCGCGCCAACGGCTACGGCTACGACCCGCTGCAGCAGCGCGCGCAGACCTACACCGGCATGGGCGACGACATCAACGTCCACGACCAGTGGGCGATCGAGTCGCAGGGCGCGATCCAGGACCGCACGCGCGAGCACCTCGGCACGACCGACAAGGGCATCATCGCCTACCGCCGCCTGCTGAACGAGGCCATCGAGAAGAACCAGTCCGGCGCGCGGCCGCTGATGGTGCTCGACGCGGCCGCCGCCGACGCGCTGAGCGGCCCGCCCTCGATCGACGGCATCGGCCCGACCGGGCGCTGGAACGACTACTGGCAGGAATCCGACCTCAAGCGCAGGCGGCAGTCGCCCTGGGCGGCGGCGCGCCTGGCCGCGGAGCAGGCATGAGCGCCGCGCAGCGCTTCGTCGAGCGCCACGGCCTGTGGAGCGGCGCCCAGCATGCGGCCGCCGCGCAACTGGTCAAGGAACTGCAGACGCGCGACATCGAGGTGGTGCGCTTCTCGTTTCCCGACCAGCACGGCATCCTGCGCGGCAAGACGCTTACCGTGGCCGAAGCGGCCAGGGCCCTCTACGAGGGGGTGACGCTGACCACCACGCTGCTGGCCAAGGACACTTCGCACAAGACCGCCTTCCCGGTTTTCTCGCGCGGCGGCGGCTTCGACATGGACGAGATGCAGGGCGCGGCCGATTTCCTGATGGTCGCCGACCCCACCACCTTCCGCGTGCTGCCCTGGCTGCAGAACACCGGCTGGGTGCTGTGCGATGCGTACTTCTCCAGCGGCAAGCCGGTGCCTTTCGCCACGCGCGCGCTGCTGCGCGCGGCCGCGGCGAAGCTCGCCGACACCGGCCACGAGTTCCTGGCCGGGCTGGAGGTCGAGTTCCACGTCTTCAAGGTGGTGGATCCGCACATGCGTCCGCAGGACGCCGGACAGCCGGGCGAGCCGCCCGAGGTGCAGCTGCTTTCGCACGGCTACCAGTACCTGACCGAGCTGCGCTACGACCTGATCGAGCCGGTGGCCGAACTGCTGAGGAAGCACATCCAGCAACTCGAACTGCCGTTGCGCACGCTGGAGGTCGAGTACGGGCCCAGCCAGTTCGAGTTCACCTTCGGCCCGCTCGCCGCCTGCGCGGCGGCCGACGCCATGGTGCTGTTCAGGAGCGCGGCCAAGCAGATCCTGCGCCGCCACGGCTACCACGGCACCTTCATGTGCCGGCCGAAGCTGCCCAACGTGATGTCCTCGGGCTGGCACCTGCACCAGTCGCTGCGCCGGCTGGCCGACGGCGGCAACGCCTTCATCCCAGAGCCGGGCGCCGCGCAGCTCTCGCCGCTGGGCATGCACTGGCTGGCCGGCCTGCTCGCGCACGCGCGCGGCGCCGCCGCCCTGTCCACGCCGACCATCAACGGCTACAAGCGCTACCGGCCGAACTCGCTGGCGCCGGACCGCGCGGTGTGGGGGCGCGACAACCGCGGTGCCATGCTGCGCGTGCTGGGCGGCGCCGGCGATCCGGGCACGCGCATCGAGAACCGCGCCGGCGAACCGGCGGCCAACCCCTACCTGTACTTCGCTTCGCAGATCCATGCCGGCCTGGACGGCGTGGCGCGCAAGCTCGACCCCGGCCCCTCGGCCGACGCGCCGTACGAGACCCGGGCCGAGGCCCTGCCCGCCACGCTGGTCGAGGCGCTGGCGGCGCTGCGCGCCGACGACTGCCTGAACGCGGCCCTGGGTCCGGGCTTCGTCGACTACTTCTGCCGCATCAAGGACGCCGAGATCTCACGCTTCAACCTCGAGGTCAGCGAGTGGGAGCAGCGCGAGTACTTCGAGATGTTCTGAGCACGCCCTGAGCCCATGAGCAATCCCGCCCCCGACGGCGCAGCGACCGACGGCCCTGCCGTCCGGGCGGTCCGGCGCTGGCCGGCCTGGGCCCTGCTGTGCGCCGGGCTGGCGGTGACCGTCATGCTCACCCTGTGGGTGAAGCAGGGCCTGGACCAGGACGCGGGATCGCTACGCCCATGCCAGCGACCACATCGCGCTGCAAGTCCGCGAGCGCCTGGAGAGCTACGAACTGGCCTGATCGGTGCCCGCGCGCTGTTCGCCGGTTCGCAGAAAGTCACGCGCGACGACTGGCGCCAGTACGTCAGCCTCCTGCTGCAGGAGCCCAGGATCGCCAGTGTGCAGGGCATCGGCTACGCGCAGCTGATCGCCCCCGGGGAACTGCAGGCGCACATCGCGCAGGTGCGCGCCGAAGGCTACCCGGACTACGCGGTGCGGCCGCCAGGCGCCCGCGACACCTACACCGCCATCGTCTTCCTGGAGCCGTTCAAGGATCGCAACCTGCGCGCCTTCGGCTACGACATGTACTCGGAACCGGTGCGGCGCGACGCCATGGCGCGTGCCCGCGACAGCGGCCAAGCGCAGCTCTCCGGCAAGGTGCGGCTGGTGCAGGAAACCGACAGCGAGGCGCAGGCCGGGGTGCTGATGTACGTGCCGGTGTACCGCCAGGAGATGCCGCTGCAGACTGTCGAGCAGCGCCGCGCCGCCCTGCTCGGCTGGACCTACAGCCCCTACCGCATGAACGACCTGATGCGCGGCATTCTCGGCGACTGGCAGGGCGCGCTGGGCGTCGATCTCGACCTGCATATCTTCGACGGCGAGCAAGCCTCGCCGCAGGCTTTGCTCTACGCCAGTGACGCGGCGTCCCGCGCCGCACCGCATCCGCACGAAGTGACCGAGATGCGCAGGCTGGATTTCAACGGCCGACGCTGGCGGCTGGAGTTCCGCGCCCATTCGCTCGGCGACAGCCAGAGTTATGCCTCGGTCTGGCGCACGCTGGCCGGCGGCTTCGCCATCAGCGTGCTGATGTGCTGGCTGGCGCTGTCGCTGATCGGCACGCGCGAACTCGCCGTGCGCATCGCCGCCGGACTCACCGCCGACATCCGCAGCCGCGAGGCGCAGCTGAAGGAAAGCGAACTGCGCTGGAAGTTCGCGCTCGAAGGCTCGGACCTGGGCGTATGGGACTGGGATATCGAACGCAGTACCGTGCTTTTCTCGCGCATCTGGAAGCAGATGCTCGGCCACACCGAAGGCGAGATCGGCAACAGCCTGGACGAATGGGAGAGGCTGGTGCATCCGGAGGATCTGCCGGCCACGCTGGCCGAGGTGCAGGACTACCTGGACGGCAAGGTCGCCACCTACAACAACGTGCATCGCGTGCGCTGCAAGGACGGCAGCTACAAGTGGATCCGCGACCGCGGCATGGTGGTCGAGCGCGACCCCTGAAGGCAGACCCCTGCGCATGATCGGCACCCACTCGGACGTCACCCAGCCGAGAACCTGTTGGAGCAGGATCTGCAGCGCGGCCGCGACGAACTGGAGGAGGCGCAGCGCCTGGCCAAGGTCGGCAACTGGGACCTGGACCTGGCCAGCGGCAAGGTGCGGTGGTCGGCGCAGCTGTATCGCATGACCGGCTTCGATCCGGCGCAGCCCGCCCCGCACTTCGCGGCACTGACAGACCTGTTCGGCGCGGAAAGCTGGGCGCGCCTGGAGGCGGCCATTGCCCGCACGCGCGAGAGCGGCGAACCCTACGCAGAGGAGCTCGAGTTCCGGGGAACGGACGGCAGCATGCACTGGATGCTGACGCGCGGCGAGGCGCTGCGCGACGAGGACGGCGGCATCACGCGGCTGCGCGGCGTGGCGATCGAGATCACCGAACGCAAGCGCGCGGAGCTGCGCCTGCGCCGCGTGTCCCGGCTGTATTCGGCACTGAGCGAAGCCCAGGCGGCGGTATTGCACTGTGCCGACGAGCAGTCGCTGTTCAAGCGCATCTGCGAAGTGGTGGTGGAACTGGGCGGCATGGACCTGGCCTGGATCGGGCTGGTGGACGCCGCCAGCCGCAGGATCCTGCCGGTGGCCGCGCACCACCGCGATCGGCTACGCCCTGGACAAGTTCGACGCCGAAGCCGCCGAAGCTGCCTCGCTCGTCTCGCTGCAGGAGTCCGAACAGCGCTTCCTGGCCCTGATCGGGCAATCGATCGCCGGCGCCTTCATCTCGCAGGACCGCCGTTTCGCCTATGCCAACCCGCGCCTGGCGCAGATCCTCGGCTACGAGGACGAGAGGAGTTGCTCGGCCTCGAGACGTTCCAGTTCATCGCCGAAAAGGACCGCGCGCGCGCAGAGGAAGCATTGCGATCGCTGAACGCAGGCAAGCAGCAGCGCGCAGAATTCATGTTCACGGCGCTGCGCAAGGACGGCTCGACCACCGAAGTCGGCATACACGTCTCGCGCGCCACCTATCGCCAGTCCCCCTGCATCATCGGCCTGTTGCAGGACATCTCCGACAAGAAAGTCGCCGAGGAACAGATCCGCCGCTACACCAGGCAGCTCGAGAATGCCTTCATGCAGACGGTCGCGCTGGCCACCACGCTCAGCGAGATGCGTGACCCGTACACCGCCGGCCATGAACAGCGCGTCGCGGAGATCGCCGTCGCGATCGGCACCGAGATGGGTCTGGACGCGCACAAGCTCGAGGGCCTCAAGGTCGGCGGCTACCTGCACGACGTGGGCAAGACCGCCATCCCGACCGAGATCCTGGCCAAGCCGGGAAAGCTCACGCCGCTAGAATACGAACTGATCAAATCCCACGCCGCGGCCGGCTACGCGGTGCTCAAGGACGTCGAGTTCCCCTGGCCGGTGGCGCAGATCGCCCTGCAGCACCACGAACGCATGGACGGCAGCGGCTACCCGCGCGGGCTGAAAGGCGAGGAGATCCTGCTCGAGGCGCGCATCACGGCGATCGCCGACGTGGTCGAGTCGATGGCCTCGCACCGCCCCCCTGCGCCTGTTCCGCGACAAGGGTTACCAGCTCAAGTCCTGAAAGGTTCAAAGTGTTCACATTTCCCAGGATCCATCGATGCCCCAGGTGACATTCGTACTTCCCGACCGGCAGCGCCGGACCGTCGACGCCCCGGCGGGTTCCAGCGTGATGCAGGCGGCCATCGCCAACGACGTGAAAGGCATCGACGCCGAATGCGGCGGCTGCCTGTCCTGCGCCACCTGCCATGTCTACATCGAGCCGGCCTGGTTCGTGAAGATGCCGCCGGCCCACGACGACGAAATCGACATGCTGGGCTTCGTCGCCGCCGAGCAACGCCCCAACAGCCGGCTCGCCTGCCAGATCGTGGTCGGCGCGGAACTCGACGGCCTGGTCGTGCAGGTGCCCGAGCGGCAGGTGGGTTGAGCGTGCACATCGCGGTCATCGGCACCGGCATCGTCGGAACGTGCAGCGCGGCCTGGCTGCAGCGCGACGGGCACCGCATCAGCTTCGTCGATCCGCGCGAGCCCGGCGAAGCCTGCTCGTTCGGCAACGCCGGCTCGCTCTCGCCCTCGGCCTGCCTGCCGGTGGGCATGCCCGGCATGTGGAAGAAGGCGCCGGCCTGGCTGCTAGATCCGCTCGGCCCGCTGACCATCCGCTGGTGGTACCTGCCGGTGGTGGCGCCCTGGCTGGCGCGCTTCGTCGGCCATTCGCAACGCGCCGAGGTGGTGCGCATCGCCACCGCCCTGCGCAACCTGCTGGCGCCGATCTTCGAGGCCTACGGCCCGCTGCTCGAGCGCGCCGGGGCTCAGGACCTGGTGCGCCGCACCGGCTGCCTGTACGTGTACGGCTCGCGCGAGTCTGCACGCCAGTGGCAATGGGGCATGGACCTGCGCCGCAGCCTGGGCGTGAATCTGCGCGATGTCGAGGAGGACGAACTGGTCGAACTCGAACCCGACCTGCGCGGCAGGTTCCGCTTCGGGCTGCTGGCCCCGGACAATGGCTCGACGCTGGATCCCTCGCGGCTGGTCAAGGCCCTCCACGCCCAGGCCCTGCGCGACGGCGCGGTGCAGGTGAAGGCTGGCGTCACCGGCTTCGTGCGCAGGGGCGCGCGCGTCGCGGCGCTGGAACTCGACAGCGGAGAAACACTCGAATGCGACGGCGTGGTGGTGGCCGGCGGCGCCTGGTCGGCAAAACTGTGCGCGCAACTGGGCGTGTCGATCCCGCTGGAGACCCAGCGCGGCTACCACGTCACCGTGCAGAGCACCAACCTGCAACTGCGCCACACCGTGATGGCGCTGGAACACAACCTGATGATCAATCCGATGGCCATGGGCCTGCGCCTGGCCGGCTCGGTGGAATTCGCCGGCCTCAGGGCCGCGCCGAACTACGCGCGCGCCGGGGTGCTGCTGGCCAAGGGCCGCGAACTGTTCCCGCACCTGGACGCCAGCCGCACCACCGAATGGATGGGCCACCGCCCCTGCCTGCCCGACAGCCTGCCGGTGATCGGCCGCGCGCCGGGCAGCGACAACGCCTGGCTGGCTTTCGGCCACGGACACGTGGGCATGTGCGGCGGCGCCAGCACCGGGCGCGAGATCGCCCACCTGGTGGCCGGCCGCAGCCCGCAGGTGGACCTGGCGCCGTTCCGCGCCGGACGCTTCTGAGAAGTCTGAGAAGTCGGCGGTGAGCCGCGGCGCGGCGCGCCGCTAGGACTTCTTGCCGTCGACCAGTTCGTCGAAGAAGTTGTCGTCGAACGAAGCCACCTTGGGGGCGTTCTCGACGTTGATCTTCTTCTCGGTGGCGGCGAACACATCGGCCAGCTTGAAGGCCAGCCGCGCGAGGCTCTCGGCCTTGTCGGGCGAGGGCATCTTGGCGGCCAGTTCGATGTAGATGCGTGCGGCGACGTCGCGCGTCGCCATCGAGGCATTGCCGGTGGTCGCCCCGGGGGCTGCGGGGGGCGGTCCGGAGGGTGGTGGGTGGGCTCCGCTCATGCGCGCATCCTACGCGAAAGCCGGGAAGCGCGGGCGCGCAGAATGCACACGCCCGGCCACGCTCAGGCGGCGGCCTTCTTCGGCACCGCCACCTGGCCCGGATAGCCGTAGCTGGCCATCAGGTCGTCGACGATCTGGTGATAGTGCTCCCAGGGCGCTTCGCGATAGTTGTGGTTGCGCACGATGAACGAGGCGCCGGCGTAGAACTTCTCGTACTGCGCGTGGCGCCCGGCGAACTCCGAGCCGATCAGGTCCCAGGCGAGCTTGAACAGCTTCATGCGCTCGACCGCCTGCAACTGCGGGGTCTGCCAGTAGGTCTCGAACTCCTGGCGCATCTCCGGGTTGTTCATCACCGAGATGTCGGCCGGCATCTGGAACACGCCGCCGCCGCACAGTTCGCGGATCACGTCGATGATTCCCGAGTGGCCCTCGGTGCACCAGTTGAGCGCCGCGTACATGTAGCGCCGGTTGTAGGTGCAGTAGCCCTCCGGCCAGTTCTCCGCGTCCTGGATCTGCCCGGCGATCATGCCGCCCAGCGTGGCCTCCAGCGCGGCCAGCCTGCCGATGGTCTCCTTGACCGCCGGGATCTGGTCGGCGCCCGAGGCCTGCGTGATGCGCGACGCCAGCCCCACCAGCAGCTGCATCTTGGTGTGGAAGCGCACGTTCGACTGGTGGTTGCCGTAGCAGTGCGCCGGGGTCTTGATGTAGATCTCGCGCGCCAGCACGGCGTCGTTGTGCACGAACACCTTCTCCCAGGGCACCTTGACCTCCTGGCACATGACCATGCTGTCGGTCTCGTCGAAGCGGTGCGCCAGCGGGTTCTCGAATTCGACCTGCGCGTCGCGCTCGAAGGGCTTCCTCGACCACAGCGTGAGGCCCTTGGCGTTCACCGGCACGGCGCAGGTGATCGACTCGGCCAGCTGGGTGGGCGCCAGCGGGATCAGGTTGCCGATCCAGATCTCGTTGGCGAACACCGCGCCGGTGGCCAGCATCTTCATGCCCGAGATCACCAGGCCGTCGTCGTCCTCGCGCACCACGCGCAGCGTGGGGATCGGCAGGTTGGCCTTGGTGTAGAACTCCGGGTTGCGCGCGGCCTGCGGCGGGATCACCGCGTAGGTCGCGTAGATGTCGTTCTTCCTCATGTGCTCGTAATAGGCGAGCAGGTTGTCCGCGTACTGGCCGAACACCGAGGGGTTGGTCGACATGCCGGTGACGAAGGCCGAGACGTGGTCCGGCGAGCGGCCCCACAGTCCGTGCTTCATGCCGGCGATGGCGCGGTGCAGGTTGGTGCGCTTGACCAGGTCCTCGCGCGTCTTCGCGCGCAGGAAGTAGCTGATGAACCGCTCGCCGTTCTCCTCGAAGCTGTAGGCGTCGCGGTTCTCCGGAGCTGCCTTGAGGTCGTACATGTCGGCGATGGTCTGCGCGGCGTTGCGGAACGCCGGGTGCGTGGTGACATCGGTGACCTTCTCCTGGCCGATGTAGATCACGCGCCCGTCGCGCAGGGACTCCAGGTGCTCCTTGCCGGTTTTCAGCATGGCGTTCTCCTTACTTCTTGCCCGAGGTTTCGTAGTAGTGGATTTCGTACAGCAGGCAGCCGCCCTTGGAGGCGAACGGGCCGTGGTACACGCCGGGCGGGCGGCAGGCGTAGGTGAAGGCGTTCGAGGACTGGCCGCCCCTGCCCTTCGTCGTCGTTGCCGAAGATCAGGTCGCCCTGCACCAGGAACACCTCCTCCCAGTGGTCGTGCACGAAGGGCACGGTCGAGAACGCGCCCGGCTCGAGCTTGAGCAGGCGGGTGCGGCTGCCGCGCTTGTTCACCTCGTCGATGTCCTGGGCGAGGATCTTCTGCGTGAAGCCGGGCGGATAGCCGGGCGGCACCGCCCAGCCTTCCTTCATGTCTACGCCGATGAACTCGAGGTGCTGCTTGGGGGCATGGCCATGTGATATCTCCAGAAAAGGAACCGAAACCGAAACTGCGTTGATCAGGCGGCGCGCGATTCCGCGTCGCGGGAAAGGTACTCGACCAGCGCGCGCTGGCGCGGTCGCCGCAGGCCACCAGTTCGGCAGCCAGCGTGCGCAGAAGTTCGAAGCGTTTGTGATCCAGGCAGGCGAACAGTTCGTCGTTGACCTGCTGCTGCACGACGGCCAGCTGGCGCACCAGCTCGACGCCCTTGGCCGACACCCTCAGCAGCACCCGGCGGCCGTCGGCCGGGTCCTCGAACTTCTCCAGGATGCCCTTGGCGGCCAGCTTGTTGGCCTCGATGGTGATGAAGGCGCCGGAGCGCCGCAGCCGCGCCGCAGCCTGCCCGACGCTCATGCCGCCGGCCTTGCCGCCCTCCTTCTGGAAGCGGCGCACGGCCATCACGATCTCGTACTGGATGCCGGTCAGGCCGATCACCGCGCCGAAGCGGTCGCGACACACGCCCAGGATGTGGGAGAAGGCCAGCAGGTCGTGCACCAGGTTGCGGAACTCGGCGTCCGAGCCGTTGACCAGCAGCGCCTCGCGCGACACGGTGCGCGGCGCGCGCGCGGCGCCGCGCGCCGCCGCAGTGCGCCCGATGGTGCGCGCGATGCCGGGGCGCGCCGCCGTGGTGCGTGCTGCGGGCGCGGCGCGGCGGGTTTTCGAAACCCTGGGCAAAGGCCTTGTCATGCATCCTCCATTGGTGCTACTTTGACTTTGCCAAATACCTTTGTCAACAAGCTAATTTTTTTCCCTGCGAGCCCGCACATGAAACTGCTTCACCGCCTTCCCGCCGCCCTCCTCGCGCTGGCCTTCGCCGGCACCGCCGCGGCCCAGGCCTGGCCGGCCAAGCCGCTGCGCATCATCGTGCCGTACGCGCCCGGCGGCATCACCGACAGCGTGACGCGCATCAACGCGCCCAAGATCCAGGAAGCTCTCGGCCAGCCCGTGCTGGTCGAGAACAAGCCCGGCGCCGGCGGCGCCATCGCCACCGATTTCGTGGCCAAGAGCGCGCCGGACGGCTACACCCTGCTGATGGGTTCGGCCGCGCCGCAGACGCTGCTGCAGTTCATCCAGAAGACCGGCTACGACGGCGTGAAGGACTTCGCGCCGGTGACCCTGATCAACACCAACCCGCTGGTGGTGATGGTGCATCCCGCGGTGGCCGCCAAGAACGTCAGGGAACTGATCGCGCTGGCCAAGGCGCAGCCCGGCAAGCTGAACTTCGCCGGCGTCGGCGGCCTGACGCAGTTCAGCGGCGAGATCTTCAAGCACATGGCCGGCATCGACATCGTCTACGTGCCCTACAAGGGCGGCGCCCCGGCCACCGCCGCGGCCGTCGCCGGCGACGCGCAGATCACCTTCGCCAACTACTCCGACGCCCTGGGCCACATGCGCTCGGGCCGGCTGCGCCCCCTGGCGCTGACCAGCGCCAAGCGCTTCCCGCAGTCCCCCGAGGTGCCCACCGTGGGCGAGTCCGGCATCCCCGGCTACGCGGTCGATTCCTGGAACGGCCTGTTCGCCCCGGCCGGCACACCGCCCGAGATCCTCGCCCGCGTGGCGGCTGCGGTGCGCGAGGGCTTCAAGGACCCGGCGGTGAAGAAGCGCATGGACGACATCGGCGCGGCGCCCGGCGGCGACACCCCGGAACAGTTTCGCGCATTCGTGCAGGCGGAGAACCAGAAGTGGGGTAACTTCGTGAAACAGACCGGCATCAAGATCGAACAGTAAGCACAGCAAGCCAGAACCGCGAGCCCTCGGAGACCCCCATGAACGCCAGCACCCAGATCGCCATCGACACCGGCTTCCGCGCCGCGCTCAAGCGCATGCACGCCGCCGGCCGCATCCGCACCTACCCGGGCGTCGCCAACCCGGAATTCGAAGTCGCCGGCATGATGAAGAAGCTCGACGGCGGCCCGGCGCTGCTGTTTCCCAAGGTCAAGGGCCACGCGCTGCCGATCCTCGGCAACCTGATCTCCTGCAAGGAAAACTGCGAGGCGGCGTTCGGCACCGACTACCGCGGCATCCGCGATTTCGTCGCGCGCGCCTTCGGCAACCCGATCCCGCCGGTGCTGGTGGCCAAGGCGCCGGTGCACGAGAACGTCAAGAAGCCGGGCGAGTTTGACCTCGGCCGTGACCTGCCCATCATGCGCCACACCGACGGCGACAACGGCCGCTTCATCACCGCCGGCATCATCGTCGTGCAGGACCCGGAGACCGGCGTTTACAACGCCTCCTACCACCGCCTGCAGCTGCTTGGCCCCAACCGCACCGCGATCAAGCTCGACTTCGGCCGCCACCTGCGCGCCGCCTACGAGCGCGCGCAGAAGCTGGGCAAGCCGCTGCCGATCGCCGTGTGCATCGGCACCGACCTGGCCGTGCACTACACGGCGGCGACCATGGGCTCGCAGATGCCCGAATCGGCCGACGAGCTGGCCGTGGCCGGCGGCCTGCGCGGCGAACCCATCCCGGTGGTCAAGGCGCAGACCCAGCCGATCCACTACCCGGCCGAGACCGAGATCGTGCTCGAAGGCATGCTGCTGCCCAACGAAGTGGTGCGCGAGGGCCCGTTCGGCGAATTCGTCGGCTACCTCTCGCCCGAGGGCGACGCGCCGATTTTCGAGGTCACCGCCCTGTGCCACCGCAACCAGCCGATCTACCACGCCATCAACGGCGTGGGCCGCGAGACCATCATGCTGCGCAAGTACGTGATGGAAGCCAGCCTGATGAAGGCGCTGTCGGCGGCCGTGCCGATCGTGCAGGACGTCGAGATGACCGCCGGCGGCCTGCACCGCTTCCACGCCGTGATCAAGGTGAAGAAGACCAACGCCATGCAGGAGGGCTTCCAGAGGAACGCCATCCTCGCCGCCTTCGCCACGCTGAAGGACCTCGACCTGGTGATCGCCGTCGACGAGGACATCGACATCCAGGACCCCAACGACGTCGAATACGCGCTGGCCATGCGCATGGAGGCCTCTCGCGACCTGTTCATCATCCCCGGCGCGCGCACCCACGAGTACGTGCGCGCCAGCGACAACGGCATCCGCGCCAAGGTCGGCATCGACGCCACCGTGCCCATCGAGGAGAAGGAGCGCTTCGCACGCGCCCCGTTCCGCACCGTCGACGTGACGCTGGACGCGTTCGGCGCGGGCAAGAGCGGCATCGGCTGGCTGGACTGAAGCCGGCCGGACGGAAACCCGCGCATGCCCGCTTTCCTGCAGGCCGCCATTGCCGAAGCGCAGGCCGGCCTGGCCGAGGGCGGCATCCCGATCGGCTCGGTGATCGTGCACGCCGGCCGCATCATCGGCCGCGGCCGCAACCGGCGGGTGCAGAAGGGCAGCGCCATCCTGCACGGCGAGATGGACGCCTTCGAGAACGCCGGACGCCAGCCGGCGCAGGTGTACCGGGAATGCGTGCTCTACACCACGCTGTCGCCCTGCGCGATGTGCAGCGGTGCGATCCTGCTGTACGGCATCCCGAAGGTGGTGATCGGCGAGAACCGCAGCTTCATGGGCGAGGAGGCGCTGCTGCGCGATCGCGGCGTCGAGGTCGAAGTGGTGCAGGACGAGACCTGCATCGCGCTGATGCGCGGCTTCATCGCCGCTCGCCCCGGGCTGTGGAACGAGGACATCGGTGAAATGCACTGAACGCATGACGTGCGCAGGCACGATTTCGCATCCACCGTTCCGGCCACCCCCATGCCGCAACCGGTTTTCCGCGCACCACCCTATCCACACGCCACCAGGAGCCGCGCCATGAACAAGCCCGCATCCCGAATCGCCGCCGCCTTGCTCGTCCTGTTTGCCGGCCTGCCGCTGAGCGGCGCGCAGGCGCAGACCTACCCCACCAAGACGGTGCGTCTGATCACCGGTTTCCCCGCCGGCGGACCGACCGACCTGATGGCGCGCGTGCTGGGCGAGAAACTGCAGGCCGCCTGGAAGCAGCCGGTGATCGTCGAGGCGCGCCCCGGCGCCTCGGGCATCCTCGGCATGGAGCTGGTCAAGAACGCCCCGCCCGACGGCGCACTGCTGCTGATCGCGCCGACCAACACCCTGGGCGTGAACCCGCACCTGTTCCCCAAGCTGCCCTATGACCCGCTCAAGGACTTCACGCTGATCGCGCGCGTGGCCAACATCGACAACGTGCTGGTGGTGAACGCCGCGGTGCCGGTCAAGACCATGAACGACCTGGCCGGCTTCGCCCGCGCCTACCCCAACACGCTGACCTTCGGTTCGCCGGCCAACGGTTCGCAGGCCCACCTGGCCGGCGAGTTCCTGAACCTGCACTACAACGTCAAGATGACGCACGTGCCCTACAAGGGCATGGCCCCGGCGATCAACGACCTGCTCGGCGGGCAGATCACCATGGCCTTCGCCACGGTGTCGACGGTGCTGCCGCACATCCGCTCGGGCAAGCTGCGCGCCATCGGTCTGCCGGCGAAGGAGCGCAACAGCTCCATCCCCGACGTGCCGACCTTCGCGGAACAGGGCATCGGCGGCTTCGAAGCCGTGACCTGGTTCCTGCTGATCGGCCCGGCCAACCTGCCGGCCGACATCGCCGCGAAGATCCGCACCAGCGCGCAGGCCGCGCTGCGCGAACCCGACCTGCGCGAGCGCTATCGCGCCTTCGGCGCCGACCTGCCCGCCACGCCCAACGAGGACCTCGAGGGCTTCCTGCGCCGCGAGCTCGGCCGCTGGGGCGAGGTGGTGCGCGCCGCCGGCATCAAGGCCAACTGAGCATGGCGCATGCGCTGCGCGGCGCGGCCGCCATCGTCGGCGTCGGCCTGGCCGGGCTGGGCGAGGCGCCCGGCCACACCCACCTGGAACTGCTGAGCCAGGCCGCGCACGCGGCGCTGGCCGATGCCGGGCTCAAACTCACCGACGTCGACGGCCTGTTCACCGCCAACTCGGTGAACTTCCTGCCCGGGCTGTCGACCGCGGATTTCCTCGGCATCCGGCCGCGCTTCGTCGACGCCAGCAACATCGGCGGCTCGTCGTTCGTCGATTTCGCGCTCAAGGCCACGCTGGCGCTGCAGGCCGGGCTGTGCGACGTGGCGCTGATCTGCTACGGCTCCAACCAGCGCACCGCGAAGCGCCCGGTGAACTTCTCCGACGCGCCGCCCTTCGAAGTCGACTACAAGCCCAGCTACATGGTCGGCCCGTTCGCGCTGGCCGCCGCGCGCCACATGCACCAGTACGGCACCACGGTCGAGCAGCTGGCCGAGATCCCGGTGGCCGCGCGCGCCTGGGCGCGCCTCAACCCCGACGCCTTCATGCGCGATCCGCTGTCCATCGAACAGGTGCGCGCCTCGCGCACGCTGTGCGACCCGCTCACCGTGCGCGACTGCTGCCTGGTGACCGACGGCGCCGGCGCCGTCGTCATGGTGCGCGCCGAGCGCGCCAAAGACCTGCCGAACAAGCCGGTGTACTTCCTCGGCGGCGCCACCGCGGTCTGGCACCGTCAGATCTCCTCGATGCCCGACCTCACCGTCACCGCCTCCAGCGAATCCGGCCCGCGCGCGTTCGCGATGGCCGGCCTGGGTGCGGCCGACGTGGACGTGGCCGAGATCTACGACGCTTTCAGCATCAACACGCTGCTCGCGCTCGAAGACCTCGGCTTCTGCGCCAAGGGTGAAGGCGGCAGCTTCGTCGCCGGCGGCGCGATCGCCCCGGGCGGCCGGCTGCCGGTGAACACCAACGGCGGCGGGCTGTCGTGCGTGCATCCGGGCATGTACGGCATCTTCCTGCTGGCCGAAGCCGCCACCCAGCTGCGCGGCACGGCCGGCGAGCGCCAGGTCGCCGGCGCCGAAGTCGCGCTGTGCAACGGCAACGGCGGCACCCTCTCCTCGCAGGTCACGGTGCTCCTGGGCACCGAAGCCACGCTCTAGATCACCTTCATCCAGCAAAGAAAGGCCACGCAATGCCCGTCAAGTACCCGAAGCAGCCGCGCAGCGATTACGAATGCGTCAAGGTCGAGACCGACCGCGAAGGCATCACCTGGGTGACCTTCAACCGCCCGGAGAAGCGCAATGCCATGAACCCGACCCTGCACGCCGAGATGGCGCAGATCATGGACGAGCACGAGACGCACCCGGACACCAAGGTCATCGTGCTGACCGGCGCCGGCAACTCGTGGAGCGCGGGCATGGACCTCAAGGAATACTTCCGCGACACCGACGGCGACGCGCAGGCGCAGTTCCGCTCCTACACCGACAACCGGCGCTGGTCCTGGGACGCCCTGGTGCGCGGGCGCAAGCCGGTCATCGCCATGGTCAACGGCTACTGCTTCGGCGGTGCCTTCATCCCGCTGTGCAACTGCGATTTCGCCATCGCCTCGGACGACGCGGTGTTCGGCCTGTCCGAGATCAACTGGGGCATCGTGCCCGGCGGCGTGGTCAGCAAGGTGCTGGTCGACACGCTGCGCATCCGCGACGCCATGTACTACGCCACCACCGGCCGGCCGTTCAAGGGCAGGAAGGCCGCCGAGATGGGGCTGGTGAACTTCTCGGTGCCGGCGAAGAAGCTGCGCGCCGAGACCGTGGCCCTGGCGCGCGAGCTGATGAGCAAGAGCCCGATGGTGCTGGCCTACACCAAGCAGGCGATCCGCCAGGTGCGCACCATGGACATGGAGCAGGCCTACGACTACCTGATCGCCAAGATCACCGCGCTGGAAGCCAAGGACCCCGAGCGCACGCGCGAGCGCGGCATGCGCGAGTTCCTCGACAACAAGAGCTTCAAGCCCGGCCTGGCCGCGGTCGCGCGCCCGGGCGGCAAGGCCGCGAAACCCGCGGCCAAGTCCTCGGCGAAGCCCAGAAGCCCGCATCGAAGCCCGTGGCCAAAGCCGCCGCGCGGCGCAAGCCGGCGAAGAAGTAGCGGACGGCGGCGCAGCGCGGCCGGACGCCGCGCTCCAGCATTACTGCCACATTTTTTCCGAACCCCGCGCTGGCAGCCGTGTTCCAGGGGGATTGCTGCCACTCTCTTGGGGAGCACCCCGCTCAGCGCGCCGCGTTCTCGCGGTCCTGCACCTCGCGCCAGAGGATCTTGCCCACCGGCGACTTGGGCAGCGAAGGCACGCACTCGACGACGCGCGGCACCTTGTAGGCGGCCATGCGTTCGCGCGCCCAGGCGCTGAACGCCTCATTGTCGAGCGCGGCGCCTTCGCGCAGCACCAGCAGCGCCTTCACGTTCTCTCCGCGGTAGGCGTCGGCCACGCCGACCACGCAGGCCTCGAGCACGTCGGGATGCGCGTACAGCACGCTCTCCACCTCGGCCGGCCAGACCTTGAAGCCCGAGGCGTTGATCATGCGCTTCAGCCGGTCGGTCATGAAGAAGTAGCCTTCCTCGTCGACGTAGCCGATGTCGCCCGAGCGGTACCACTGGCGGCCGTCGATCTCCACCCAGGCCGCGGCGGTGTCCTCCGGGCGGTTCCAGTAGCCCTTGAACATCTGCGGCCCGCGCATGACGATCTCGCCGGGCTCGCCCACCGCGCGCGGCTGCAGGGTGTCCGGGTCGATCACGCAGGACTCGCTGTCGAACCAGTTGATGCCCAGGCAGGCGCGCTTGGGCCGGTCGACCGGATTGTTGTGCGTGGTGGCGGCGGCCTCGGTCATGCCGTAGGCCTCGATGTAGGGAATGCCCATGCGCTCGTTCAGGCGCTTCCACACCTCGTCGGGCATGGCCGAGCCGCCCGAACCGATGCGCCGCAGGCTGGTGAGGTCATGGCGCTCGAGCTGCGGGTCGGCCAGCAGGTCGATCACCGCGGTGGGCGCCATGCTGGCGTGCACCACGCGATAGTGCTCGATCAGCTGCGCGGCCAGGCGCCGCTCCCAGCGCGGCACCACCACGATGCAGGCCCCGGCATACACCGGCACGTTGATGCTGTGGGTCAGGCCGGACACGTGGTACATCGGCGCCACGCCCAGGCAGGGGTCGCCGGCCGCGATGCCGTGCCACAGCGCCAGCCCCGCCACGTTGTGCATGAAGCTGGCGCTGGTGTGCATGCAGCCCTTGGGCAGGCCGGTGGAACCCGAGGTATACGGCAGCAGGGCGAGGTCTTCCGGCGTGGCCTGCGGCGCACCCGGCACATGGCCCGCGTCCAGTGCCGCCTGCCAGGCGGTGCAGCCGGCCACCTCGATGCGCGGCGCACGCAGCCAGTCGGGAACGTTGAACGGCGTGTCGGCCGGCACGTAATCCGAGTAGGTGGCGGCCACCACCTGCTCCAGCGCGGTGCCCGGCGCGGCGGCGAGCAGCGCGGGCGCCAGGTCCTGCGCGCACACCGCCACTTTCGCCCCGGAGTCCTGCAGGTAGTGGTGCAGCTCGTCGGTGCGGTTCATCGGGTTGACCGGCACCACCACGGCGTCGGCGCGCAGCGCGCCGAAATAGGCGATCAGCCACTGCGCCGAGTTCTGCATGTAGATCAGCACGCGGTCGCCGCGCCGCACACCGGCGTGCTGCAGCCAGCCGGCGAAGGCATCGGCCTGGGCGGCGAATTCGCGCCAGCCAGCGTGCGCCCGAGGCTGTGGATGGCCGGCGCATCGCCGTAGCGCAGCGCCGCCACCGCCAGGTTGGCCGCCAGGGTGGTGCGCGGCGCGGTCAGGCTGCGCCGGAAACGCTTGGGCCAGTAGCCGGCCAGTCCCAGACTCGATGCTTTCAAACGCTCACTCCAGTTTGATGCCCGCCGCCTTGATCACGCCGGCCCAGCGCGGGATCTCGCTGCGTACCGTGTCGAGGAACGCCTGCGGGGTCGAGGGCGAAGCTTCCAGGCCGGAGGCGACCATGCGGTCCTTGCCTTCCTGGCTGCCGAGCACGGCGACGATCTCGGCGTTCAGCCGGGCGATGATCTCCGGGGGCGTGCCGGCCGGCGCGACGATGCCGAACCAGCTGCGCACGTCATAGCCCGGCACGCCGGTTTCGGCGATGGTGGGGATCTCGGGCGCCACCGGCGAGCGGTTCAGCGAGGTCATGCCCAGCGCGCGGATCTTGCCCGCGCGGATGTGCGTGAGGCCGGCCGCGAGGTCGAGCACGGCCAGCGGGATCTGGCCGCCCATCAGGTCCACGGCCGCCGGGGCGCTGCCCTTGTACGGCACGTGCACGATGGTGATGCCGGCCATCTGGTTCAGCACTTCGCCGGCCAGGTGCATGGCGGTGCCGGTGCCGGCGGTGCCGAACGACAGCTTGGCCGAGGACTGGCCCTTGGCCCAGGTCAGGAACTCCTTCATGTTCTGCGGCGGCAGCGAGGGGCTGATGGTCAGCGCGATCGGGTTCACCACCATGGTGGAGATGTACGCGAAGTCCTTGAGCGGGTCGTAGGGCAGCTTGCTGCGCAGCGTCGGGTTCACGGTCAGCGCACCCGAGGTGCCGATGCCGATGGTGTAGCCGTCGGGCGTCGACTTGGCGATGGCCTCCAGGCCGACCATGCCGCCGGCGCCGGCGCGGTTGTCCATGATCAGCGGCTGACCCAGGCGCTCCGAGAGGCGCTGCGAAATGGTGCGGCTGGCCACGTCGGCGCTGCCGCCGGGCGGAAACCGACCATGAAGCGGATCGGCTTGTTCGGGTAGGCGGCCTGGGCCTGCGCGGCGCCCGAGGACGCGAGCGCCAGCAGGGCCAGCGGCAGTGCGGCTAGTTTCAGAACGACGCGCATCGTATCTCTCCTCGTATTATGGTTGGGCTTGCCCGGGCCGCGCAGCGAACTGCGCTTGCCGGACCGCCACAGGCATTCTATCGTCGCGGTCGGGCACGGCGCATACCGTTTCGAAGACGCGCACCCCGCACCCTCCCCACGTCATCCCGGAGTCATCATGCTGAAGATTTACGGCCAGGCCCGTTCCCGCGCGTTCCGCGTCATCTGGCTCGCCAAGGAAAGCAACATCCCCTACGAGCACATCCCGGTCAGCATCACGGCCGACAAGCCCGAATGCAAGGAGCCCTGGTACGTGGCCCTCAACCCCAACGCGCGCGTGCCCACCGTGGACGACGACGGCGTGGTGGTCTGGGAGACCTCGGCCATCAACCTGTACCTGGCCGAGCAGCACAAGAGCCCGCTGTATCCGGCCACCCCGGCCGGCCGGGCGCAGATGCTGCAGTGGGCCTTCTTCACCTCGAACGACGTCGAGCCGCCGATGATCACGCTGTACCAGCATCGCGCGCTGTTTCCGCCCGAGAAACGCAACCCGGCGATCGCCGAGGCGGCCGAGGCGCAGCTGCTGGCGCGCCTGAAGACCTTCGAGGAGCAGCTGAACAAGACGCCGTACTTCGGCGGCGCGTCGTGGAACATGGCCGACTTCATGGTGGCCAGCGTGCTGTACACGCTGACCGCGATGAAATACGACCTGTCGAAGTTCCCGAAGCTTAACGCCTGGCTGCAGGCCAGCATCGAGCGCCCCGCCGCCAAAGAGGCGCGCAAGCTGCGCGAGTAGCGGAACGAGGCGCGGCGCACATGACGCGACAACCCCTGCGCAAGGCCTACGCCCTGCTGCTCGCCCGCGACTGGCAGGCGGCGCACGTCATCGTGCAGGCCGAGGACGGGCCGCTCGCCTGCTGGGCGCACGGCATCGTCCACCTGATCGAGGACGACCTGTCGAACGCGCGCTACTGGTACGGCCGCGCCGCCCGGCCGTTTCCGGCCGGACGCGGCGGCGAGGCGGTGATCGCCGCCGAGCTCGAGGCGCTGGCGCAGAAGCTGGGCGCGCCCGCAGCGTGAAGCGCCTGCTGTCGGCGCGTGCGCGCGCGGAGGTCGGCAAGCGCACCGGCGTGGCTTCGGGCGTGCTCGGCGCGCTGTGCGTGCTGGCCGTGCTGTGCTTCCTGCTGCCCGACCTGCTGGTCACGCGCGATGCCCTGCCGTTCTACGTCGCCCACCTGGGCCTGCTGCGCACCATCCTGCAGGCCTGCATCCTCGCCGCCTTCGCGCTGGGCGCGGCCAGCATCCTGCTGCTGCGCTCCAAGACCTACGGCCTGATCGGCATCGGCCTGGGTGCGGTCGCGCTGCTGATGGGCGGCGCCCAGGCCGAGCCCGTGGAGCTCGGCGCAGCGGGTGGCCGGGCGTTCGCCGCCGGCCTGGACTACTTCGTGCTCGAGCTGCTGGTGCTGGCGCTGCTGTTCGTGCCGCTGGAACGCCTCTATGCGCTGCGCAGGCAGAACATCTTTCGCGCCGGCTGGCAGACCGACCTCAAGCATTTCTTCGTCAGCCATGCCGGCGTGCAGTTGCTGTCCTTCGCCAGCATGATCCCCGCCCAGGCCCTGTTCGCCTGGACCCTGCAGCTCGATTTCCAGAAGGCGGTGGCCGCGCAGCCGCTGTGGCTGCAGTTCATCGAGATCCTGCTGGCCGTGGACTTCATGACCTACTGGGTGCACCGGTCCTTCCACTCGGTGCCCTGGCTGTGGAGCTTCCACGCCGTGCACCACTCGAGCCGGCAGATGGACTGGCTGGCCGGCTCGCGCATGCACATCGTCGACGTGCTGGTGACGCGCGCCGCGGCCTTCCTGCCGGTGTTCGTGCTCGGCTTCGCGCCGGCCGCGCTGTACGCCTACCTGGTGTTCGTGTCCTTCCACGCGGTGTACATCCACGCCAACGTGCGCTGGCGCTGGCCGCTGCTGCGCTGGGTGATCGCCACGCCGGAATTCCACCACTGGCACCACACCTCGGACGAGGAAGGCCTGGACAAGAACTTCGCCAGTTTCCTGCCGCTGTGGGACCGCGTCTTCGGCACCGCGCACCTGCCCGACCACTGGCCGAAGAACTACGGCACCGTCGAGTTCCAGCCGCCCGAGACCTGGGTGGGCCAGCTGCTGTATCCGTTCCGCAGGCGCGGCAAGCGCACGCCGTACGGATGAGTGGCCCGCCGACCCGACCCGAGGCGCAGGCCCTGTCGCGCTATGGCGCACCGCAGCGCCTGATCGAACTCGCCGCCATCGTCGCCTGGACCCTGCTGTTCGTGTACTGCGCGCTGCGCCTGGCCGCGGCCATCGCCGCGCCCGGCCAGGGCTGGATGCTCGCCTGGTGCCTGCTGTGCCTGCCGCTGGCCTGGCTGGCCGCGGACCTGGGCAGCGGGCTGGCGCACTGGAGCTTCGACACCTGGGGCAGCGTGCACACGCGCTTTCTCGGCCCCGCCCTGATCCGCCCGTTCCGCGAGCACCATGCCGACCCGCAGGCCATCACGCGTCACGATTTCATCGAGACCAACGGCGCCAGTTGCCTGGCCGCGCTGCCGGCGCTGGCGCTGGCCGCCGTGCTGGGTCCGGACACGCCGGCGGCGCGGCTGGCCCTGCCCGCGCTGCTGATGTTCGCGCTGGCCGCGCTGCTCACCAACCAGTGCCACAAATGGGCGCACTGCGAACCGGCCACCCTGCCCGCCTGGGTGCGGAGCGCGCAGCGCCTGGGCCTGATCCTGCCGCCGGACATGCACAGGCTGCACCATGTGCCGCCCTTCGCCACGCACTACTGCACCGCCAGCGGCTGGCTGAACGCGCTGCTCGACGGTTCGGGGGCGTGGCGCGGCATCGAACGCCGGGTGCGACGCCTGCAGCGCCCCGTCGGAGGCTGCGGCACGCGGAGCTAAAGTCCGCCGTCCGGCGGCCGTTATGCATAGCGTCATGGATGCCGAGCCCACCACCACGGAAGCCCCGGCCGCAGCGGCGGCCCCGGCCGCTGCACCGGCTGCCGCCGCGCCTGCTGCCGCACCTGCGCCCGCCGCCGCCGCACCCGCCGGGACGCCGGTCGCCTATGCCTTCCGCGACATGCGTCTCAAGGTCGGCGACCGCGTGCAACTCGAGCCCCCGCCGCAGATGTCGGCCGGTCGCGTCACCATCAACGTGGTCGGCTGGGTCGATGGCGAGAGCCTGATCCTCAGTGCGCCGATGACTGCGCGCGGCCGCCTCGCACTGCGCAGCGGCGAGATCGTCATGCTGCGCGCCTTCACCGGGCGCAACGCCTTCGCCTTCCGCAGCTCGGTGCTGCATTCGCTGACCCCGCCCTTCCACCTGCTGCACCTGTCGTTTCCCGACAACGTCACCGGCATCGAAGTGCGCAGTTCGCCGCGCTACCGGGTCGACCTGCCGGTGGAGGTCGGCGCAGACGGCGGCAAGCCGGCGGTGCAGGCGCGCATGGACAACATCAGCAGCACCGGGGCCCTGGTGACCGCCCTCGAGCCCCTGGGCGCGCCGGGCGACAAGCTCAAGCTCGCCTTCGAAGTCGACCTGCACGGCGTGCAGACGCGGCTCAAGCTGCAGGCGGTGGTGCGCGCGGTCAAGACCGAGGAGGAAAACGGCGAGGCGCCGCGCCACCGGCACGGCGTCGAGTTCGTCGATCTGGCGCCCAACGACAAGCTGGTGCTGGGCGCGCTGGTCTGGTTCTACATGTACGAGCACCCCCGCCAGGCCGCCTGACCCAGGCTGCCCGAATCGGGCCGGCCCGCGGCCTCAGCCCTCGCGCGTGCCGTACAGCATGGTGACGTTGATGCGCCGGTCCGCGTAGCCGTCGCGGAAGCGGAACGCATCGGTCTCGTGGAACAGGTCGGAATCGAAGATCACCGCGCGGTTGGCGCGGTAGGGGATCTTCACCGCGCGGCTGCCGACCGAATCCAGGTACTTGTAGATCTCCTCGTGCTCCATGTTGAAGCGCTGGAAGCCCCAGTCGCGCGGCGCCTCGTGCGCGTGCACGATCAGCCCGCCGCTGTCCGGGTCGAGGTTGGCCTCGTCCGGCGTGACCCAGAAGTTCACGTTCACCGCGGCCACGTCGGCATGCACACCGGTGCCCGAGTAGCGCGAATCGTACTTGTAGCCCCACATGGTCTGCAGCGGCCGCTCGCGGATCACGCGCGGCATGCGCGCGCGCAGCTCGGCCGATATGCCCAGCAGCAGGCGGCCGGCGAAGCCGTCGTGCATGTAGGCGCCCAGGTAGCCGCCCTTGAGGTCGTTCCAGATCGTGCTTTCCATGCAGTAGGCGCGCACCGCCGCCAGCGCCGCCGGGGTCAGCAGCCCGTCGATCCACACCATGTTCGGTTTCGCGTCGAGGTAGAGCTGCTCGAGCTCGGCCCAGGGCAGGTCCGGATTCACCAACGGGCCCTGCGGCGGCTCGGGGTCCGGCGCGTACAGCGGCCGCTTGTAGGTGGCCGCCAGCAGCGGATAGCGGCGCGGGTCCAGCCCGACCATGGTGTACGGATCTTCGGGCAGCCGGCGATCGGTCAGCGCGTAGCGGTACTCGACCAGGACCGGATCGAAGGCCGGGCCGAGCCTGCCCGCCGCGCGCAGGTATTCGAGCTGCTGGATGTCGTGCGCAAGCTTGAAGCGCGAGGCGCCCCAGTCGCGGTCGTTGGGGTCGCAGGTGCCCGCGGCCAGGTGCGCGGCGAGTTCCGCCTCGCGCCAGGGTGCGCCGCGGTTCAGCGCGCGCGCGCCGCGAAACGCCTCGGAGGCCTCGGCGATGCGCCCCTGGTCCAGGCGCACCAGGCCGAGGTTGAAGGTGGCGTGCGCCGAGTCCGGCGCGGCGGCCTGCGCGCGGGCGAGGAACACTTCAGCCTGCACGGTCTCGCCCAGGTCGCGGGCGCTCATGCCGGCCACGCACAGCGCGTCGACGTTGTCCGGTTCGAGTTGCACCGCCTGCAGGTAGGTGCGGTGCGCGTCCTGCGGCCGCACCATGTCGTGGTAGACCGCGCCCAGGCGCAGCAGCACGGCGAGTTGCGGGCCGTGCGCGGACAGCACCGCCTCGTATTCGGCGGCGGCTTCGGCCGCGCGCCCGGCCGCCGCCAGCGCATGCGCGCGCGCGATGCGCGCGTCGGCCGACTGCGGGTCCTGCGCCAGCCACAGGGCACAGCACTCGAGTTCGATTTCATGTGCGCCCATGCGCCGCGCCACCTCGGCGCCCTCGCGCGCGGCCAGCGCCGCCTCCGCGGGGCGTCCGGCCCCGGCCAGGGCCTGCACCAGCGCGAGCGCCAGTCCCGGGTCGTTCGGAGCGGCGGCCAGCGCGCGCCGTGCGGCGACGATGGTTTCGGAAACCGATCCGGCCTCGGCTTCGGCCGCGGCGGCCGGCGGCGCCTCGCCGGTCGCGAGCACGCGCGCGCGCGCCTCGAGCCGACCCTGCAGCCTGCCCAGCCAGCGTCTGAGCGTCATGCTCAGCCCCGGTCCCGCGACACGGCGGCGACGATGCGCTCCATCGCGGTGGCCAGCAGGGTCGCGTCGGCGCCTGTTCGGTGAGCCGCCAGCGCAGCGAGTGCACAGCCGCGCCTTGCCGTAAACGCCCAGGCGCAGCTCGCGCGAGAAGGCGATGGCGCGCGACTCGGCCTCGGCGAACAAACGTTCCATCTGCTTCACCCCGTCGCGCGAGGCGCGCGCGCCGCCGGCCGCGGCCGACAGGCGCGGCGCGAGTTCATCGGCCAGCGCATGCGCGAAGGCGTCGATACGTCCGGATTTGAACAAGCCGCCCAGCATCGCGACACCCGTGCGCCGGGCGTTCAGGGCATCTGGATCTTGCCGCCGCCCGGCAGGGGCGGCATGCCGCCCTTGGGGATCACCAGCGACGAGGCCTGCTCGCGGCGCAGTTCCTGCAGCTCGCGCATGGTGCGCTCGATGGTCTGCTTGGCGAGCGGGCCGAACTGCTCGGCGGCCTCCTTGAGGTCCTTGGCGGGGATCTCGAACACGATGGGCAGCGCGCCCATGTTGGTCATCACCTGGGTCTCGCCCACGTAGACGATTTCGCGCGTGGTGTCGTCGCTGGCGTCGGCCTGGACCGGAGTCAGCCTGCGGATGGTGCCGACCTTGCGATCGGTGTAGACGTCCTCGCGATAGAGTTCGGAGGGATCGATGCCCGGTTCGTCCGGGCGGGCTCTTGCCAGACTGCTCACGGTGATTTTCCTGTGCGCATCGTTCGAAGCGCCGATTTTACCCTGTGCGCCCGGGGTATGCCCCGCGCGCGCCAGGCCCGGACTCAGGCCACCAGCCGCGGCAGGATCTCGCCGATGGAACCGCGCAGCACGGCGTTGGCGAGGTCGTCGAAGGGCGTCGGTTCGGCGTTGACGATCACCAGGCGCGCGCCGGCCCGCTTGGCCGCAGGCACCGCGCCGGCCACCGGATACACCTGCAGGCTGCTGCCGACCGCGAGCAGCAGGTCGGCCGCCTCGGCCGCCCGCAGCGCGCGCTCCATCACGCCGGGCTCCAGGCCTTCGCCGAACAGGATGGTGGCGCTCTTCAGGATGCCGCCGCAGTGCGCGCAGGCCGGGTCCTCCTCGCCGGCGCGCACGCGCTCGAGCACCGGCAGCATGGGGCCGCGCCGCGCGCAGCCGCGGCACACCACCTCGTGCATGGTGCCGTGCACCTCGATCACCTTGTCGGGCGAACTGCCGGCCTTCTGGTGCAGGCCGTCGATGTTCTGCGTGATCAGCGCATGCAGCGCGCCGCGCCGCTCCAGTTCAACCAGGGCCGCATGCCCGGCATTCGGCCGCGCCTGCCAGGCCGGGGCGGTGAGTCGCTTCTGCCAGGCGCGGCGGCGCACCGCCGGGTCGCCCAGGTAATGGCGGATGTCGGAGAGCTTCTCGGCCTCGGGGTCGCGCGTCCACACGCCGTCGGGCCCGCGGAAATCCGGAATCCCCGATTCGGTCGAGATGCCGGCCCCGGTGAGCACCACCACGCGGCGGGCCGCGGCGACCCAGCCGCGCACGCTGTCGACGGTCACCGCCGCGCCCCCGCGCTCAGCCGCGCAGCTTGAAGCGCTGGATCTTGCCGGTGGCGGTTTTCGGCAACTCGGTCACGAACTCCAGCCAGCGCGGGTACTTGTAGGGCGCCAGCACCGACTTGACGTGCGCCTTGAGCTCGTCCTCGCCCACTGCGGCGCCGGGCTTGAGCACCACGAAGGCCTTGGGCTTGACCAGTTCGTCGGCGTCGGGGTGGCCGACCACCGCGCACTCGAGCACCGCCGGGTGGGTCTGCAGCGCGCCCTCGACCTCGAAGGGCGAAACGTAGATGCCCGAGACCTTGAGCATGTCGTCGGAGCGCCCGGCGTAGGTGTACACGCCCTGCTCGTCGAACACGTACTTGTCGCCGCTCTTGGTCCATTCGCCCTGGAAGGTGAGGCGCGATTTCTCGCGCTGGTTCCAGTAGCCGTTGGCCGCCGTGGGCCCGGCGATGTACAGGTCGCCGACCTCGCCGGGCTTCACCGGCACGCCCTGCTCGTCGAGCACCTTGAGGCGATAGCCGGGCACCGCGCGCCCGGTCGAGCCGTAGCGCACCTGGCCGGGCGAGTTCGACAGGAAGATGTGCAGCATCTCGGTCGAGCCGATGCCGTCGAGGATCTCGGTGCCGGTGCGCTCGGTCCAGCGCCGGCCCAGGTCGGCCGGCAGCGCTTCGCCGGCCGAGGCGCAGACGCGCAGCGCGAGCCGGCCGCGCGCCGGGAACTCGGGACTGGCGAGCAGCGCCGCGTACAGCGTGGGCACGCCGTAGAAGATGCTCGGACGGCGTTCGAGCAGGCGCTTGAACACCGCAGCCGGCGTGGGCCGCTCGGCCATCAGCACGGCGGTGGCGCCCACCGCCATCGGGAAGGTCAGGCCGTTGCCCAGCCCGTAGGCGAAGAACAGCTTGGCCGCCGAGTACACCACGTCGTCCTCGCGGATGCCGAGGATGGGCCGCGCATAGAGTTCGGCGGTGAGGATCAGGCTGGAGTGCACGTGCACGGTGCCCTTGGGCGTGCCGGTGGAACCCGAGGAATACAGCCAGAAGCAGGCGTCGTCAGCGGTGGTGGGCGCGGCCTCCAGTGCCGGCCTGCCCTGCGCGAGCAGTGCGGCGAACCCCAGGTGCCCCTGCGTGTCCTTGCCGGCCACGATCACGTGCCTGAGGAACGGCAGCGTGTCGAGCAGCGGGGCGAAGGCCGGCAGCAGGGCCTCGGAGACGATCAGCGCCTTGGCGCGGCTGTCGGCCAGCATGAACGCGTAGTCGCGCGTGGTCAGCAGGGTGTTGGCGGCGATCGGCACGATGCCGGCCTTGATCGCCCCGAGAAAGGCCACCGGCCAGTCGCAGGTGTCGAGCATGGCCAGCATGACGCGGTCTTCCTGCGCCAGACCGAGGCCGCGCAGCGCGCTGCCGCAGCGGTCGACGCGCTGCGCGAGTTCGGCATAGGTGAGCGTGCCCGCGTCGTCGATGAAGGCGGGCTTGTCGCCGCGCCCGGCCGCCAGGTTGCGTTCGATCAGGTCGACCGCGGCGTTGTAATCGCGCGGGATCGGCACGCGCGGCGGGGATACCGAATGATCGGCTTGCGTATGAGCCATGCCCTCTCCTCCTTCTGCTTATTATTATCTGGCCTGCGGCAGGCTGCGGCTAGGCCGCGGCCGGCGCCTGCGCCGCGGCGCGCGCCTCGGTCAGCCAGCCCGGCGCCCACTCCTCTGCCCGTTCCTCGGGCAGCACGCCCGATGAGGCGTCGTGCTGCACACGCTCGCCGATGCGCCGCGCGCCCAGCGCGAGCAGCAGCTCGTCGAACTTCCTGCCGCCGAAATTGAAGGTCTCGGCATAGGTGCGGTCGCCCAGGCCGAACACGCCGTAGCGCACCCCGGAGAGGTCGGGCCGCGCCGCGGCCAGATCCTCGTAGAGCTTGCGTGCGTTGTCCGGGACGTCGCCCTGCCCGTAGGTCGAGGTGCACAGCAGGAACAGGCCGGGGCGACGGAACACGCTCGCGTCGAGGCCGTCCATCAGCAGGGTCTGCACCTCGGCCTCCTCGCCGTCCCAGGCCAGCTCCAGTTCCTGGGCCACGAGTTGCGCGGTGCCGGTCATGGTGCCGACCAGGATGGTGAGTTTGAGTTTGTCGCTCATCGGGCGTGGCTGCGTCGGAAGTTGGCGGCGTCGTTGATGTGGGGCAATTCTTGACTTACATTATATTGCAACAGATCATCGATGCAAGCATTATATTGCATACGACATTCACGAGCACCAAGCCGATGAATCCCAGCACCGCCTACGCCGCCTCGGACAGCGACCTCGAAGACGAGGCCTTCCTGCTGCGCCTGGGCGAGCGCGTGCGCAGCTGGCGCGAACGCCAGCACGTGACGCGCAAGGTGCTGGCGCAGACCTCCGGTGTTTCGGAACGTTACCTGGCCCAGCTCGAAGCCGGCCAGGGCAACATGTCCATCCTGCTGCTGCGCCAGCTCGCGCAGGCCATGCGCATGCCGCTCGAAGCCCTGGTCAGCGAAGCCTCGGGTGCGCCGGCCGAGGCCGCCGCCGTGCAGCGCCTGCTGACCGGGCTCTCGCCCGCCCAGCTGGAGGGCGCGCAGCGCGTGCTGCTCGAGCATTTCCGCGCCCGCCATGCGCACATCGCGCTGGTCGGCCTGCGCGGCGCGGGCAAGTCCACGCTGGGCGCCCTGCTCGCCGCGGAACTTGCCGTGCCCTTCATCGAACTGGACCGCGAGGTCGAGCGCGAAGCCGGCGCCACGCTGGCCGAACTGTTCGGCCTGTACGGCCAGGACGGCTTTCGCCGCTACGAACGCCGCGCGCTCGAACGCGTGCTGGCCGAGCAACCCGCCGCGGTGATCGCCACCGGCGGCAGCCTGGTGTCGGCGCCCGAGACCTACGAGCGGCTGCTCTCCTCCTGCCACACAGTGTGGCTGCGCGCCGCGCCCGAAGAACACATGGCACGCGTGGTGGCGCAGGGCGACATGCGCCCCATCCAGGGCCACGCCGCCGCCATGGACGACCTGCGCCAGTTGCTGGTCGAACGCACCCCGCTGTACGCCCGCGCCGACGCCAGCGTCGACACCGCGGGCCGCAGCATCCGCCACAGCCTCGCCGAACTGCGCGCCTGCGTGCAGCCGGCGCGCAACAGGGAAACCGCATGATCACCTTCGACACCCAGCCCGCGCATTACAACCACTGGAAGCTCTCCTGCGACGGCCCGGTGGCCACGCTGACCCTGGACATCCAGGAGGACAAGGGCCTGTTCCCCACCTACAAGCTCAAGCTCAACTCGTACGACCTGGGCGTGGACATCGAGCTCAACGATGCGCTGAACCGCATCCGCTTCGAGCATCCGGAAGTGAAGAGCGTGGTGCTGACCTCGGGCAAGTCGCGCATGTTCTGTTCGGGCGCCAACATCTACATGCTGGGCCAGAGCACGCACGCCTGGAAGGTCAACTTCTGCAAGTTCACCAACGAGACGCGCAACGGCATCGAGGATTCCAGCCGCAACTCCGGGCTCAAGTTCCTCGCCGCGCTGAACGGCGCGACCGCCGGCGGCGGCTACGAAATGGCGCTGGCCTGCGACGAGATCGCCATGGTCGACGACCGCTCGACCACCGTGAGCCTCCCGGAGGTTCCGCTGCTGGGCGTGCTGCCGGGCACCGGCGGCCTCACGCGCCTGACCGACAAGCGCCGCGTGCGCCGCGACCTGGCCGATGTGTTCTGCACCACCTCGGAGGGCGTGCGCGCCGACCGCGCCAGGGAATGGAAGCTGGTCGACCACATCGCCAAACCGCAGGCCTTCGCCGAATCGGTGCAGGCGCGCGCGCTGGAACTGGCCGGGCTCTCCGACCGCCCGGGCGGCCCCGGCGTGGCGCTCACCCCGCTCACGCGCACCGTCAACGAGAACGGCTACAGCTACCCGCACGTGCAGGTGGCGCTGGACCGCGACGGCCGCACCGCCACCATCACGGTGAGCGGCCCGCACGGCGTGCAGCCCACCGATGCCACGGCCATGCTCGCGCAGGGCGCGCACTGGTGGCCGCTGGCCATGGCGCGCGAACTGGACGACGCCATCCTGCTGTTGCGCACCAACGAGGCCGAGATAGGCACCTGGGTGCTGCAGACGCGCGGCGTGCCCGGCGACGTGCTGGCGGTGGACCGCGCGATCGAGCAGAACCTCGAACACTGGTTCGTGCGCGAGACCGTGGGCTTCCTGCGCCGCACCTTCTCGCGCATGGATGTGGCCTCGCGCTCGATGATCGCGCTGATCGACGAGGGCTCCTGCTTCGCCGGCACGCTGTTCGAGCTGGCGCTGGCCGCCGACCGCAGCTACATGCTGGCCCTGCCCGACGTCGACGAGGCGCCGAAGGTCGCGCTCTCGACGCTGAACTTCGGCGCCTACGCCATGGCCAACGGGCGCACGCGCCTGGAGACGCGCTTCTGCGGCGAGGACGAGCCCGTGCAGCTGGCGCGCGCCACCCTCGACGAGGAAATGCACGCCGAGGCCGCCGCGAAGCTCGGCCTGGTGACCTTCGCGCCTGACGACCTGGACTGGAACGACGAGATCCGCCTCGCCATCGAGGAGCGCGCCAGCCTCTCGCCGGACGCGCTGACCGCCATGGAGGCCTCGTTGCGCTTCGCCGGCCGCGAGACCATGGAGACGCGCATCTTCGGCCGGCTCACTGCCTGGCAGAACTGGGTGTTCAACCGCCCCAACGCCGTGGGCGAACAGGGCGCGCTGAAAGTCTACGGAACCGGAAGCAAGGCGAATGGGAGCGCGCGGACGCGCCCCCCGGCGGCGAGCAGGGGCAATTGGCCCGACCGCGCTCGGAGCGGCATGTCGATCAACTACTCGGAAAAAATCCCCAACAACGTCAACCTGGCCAACGACCGCACGCTGCAGCGCGCGCTCGAGCACTGGCAGCCGCACTTCCTCGACTGGTGGAAGGGCATGGGGCCCACCGACTTCCAGGGCGCCGACGTCTACCTGCGCACCGCGGTCTCGGTGGATGCCGACGGCTGGGCGCAGTACGGCGCGGTCAAGATGCCGGACTACCGCTGGGGCATCTTCCTCGCCGACCCCGAGCCGGACCGCCGCATCGGCTTCGGCGACGTCATGGGCCAGCCGGTCTGGCAGCAGGTGCCGGGCGAGCACCGCTCGACCCTGCGCCGCCTGATCGTCACGCAGGGCGACACCGAGCCGGCCTCGGTGGAGCAGCAGCGCCTGCTCGGCCACACCTGCCCCTCGCTCTACGACCTGCGCAACCTGTTCCAGATCAACGTCGAGGAAGGCCGCCACCTGTGGGCCATGGTCTACCTGCTGCACGCCTACTTCGGCCGCGACGGGCGCGAGGAGGCCGAGGAGCTGCTGGCGCGCCATTCGGGCGACACCGACAAGCCGCGCATCCTGTCGACCTTCAACGAGCCGATCACCGACTGGCTTTCGCTGTACTGCTTCACCTATTTCACCGACCGCGACGGCAAGTACCAGCTGAAGAGCCTGGCCGAATCCTCGTTCGATCCGCTGTCGCGCACCTGCCGCTTCATGCTGACCGAGGAAGCCCACCACATGTTCGTCGGCGAGACGGGCGTCGGCCGCGTGATCAAGCGCACGCTGGAACTCATGAAGGAGCTGGGCACCGACGACACGGCGGCCATCCGCCGCGCCGGCGGCGTGGACCTGCCCCTGCTGCAGAAGTACATCAACTTCTGGTGTTCCTCGTCGCTCGACCTGTTCGGCGCCGAGATCTCCTCGAACTCGGCCGCCAACTTCGCCAACGGACTCAAGGGCCGGCCCGACGAGGCCACCTACGCCGACCATGTGCTGCGCGAACAGCAGATGAAGCTGGAGACGCCCGAAGGCGTGCAGGACGTGCCGATGCTCAACGCACTCAACGAGGTGATGCGCGAGTCGTACCTGCAGGACTGCGCGATCGGCATGAAGCGCTGGAACCGCGCCATCGAGAAGGCCGGTCACGATTTCCGGCTGTCCCTGCCCTCGATCCATTTCCGCCGCAGCATCGGCGTGTGGTCCGGGCTGCCGGTCACGCCCGAAGGCAAACAGATCCCGCAGGAGGAATACGCGCGGCGCAAGGACGAATGGGTGCCCTCGGAAGCCGACCGCGCCCACGTGCGCAGCCTGATGCAGAAGGTCGCCGAGCCCGGCAAGATGGCCGCCTGGATCGCCCCGCCGGAGCGCGGGATCAACAACCAGCCGGTCGACTACGAGTATGTGAAGTTGCAATAAGGCCTGCGGCCTGATTGCAACTTCAATACTGGAAAGCCAGGCTGAGGGGGCTTTTGCTGCGGTTAGCCCAGGTTGCGGAAGACGAACGGGCGCAGCTTGGGTTCGGCGTCGGGCTTGGGCTGGGCGACGGGGGCGGTGCGGCCCTTGCCGCGGCGGTCGCGGGCCTGCTGGTCGTAGCGCGTGCGCGCCTGCGCATCGGAGAGCACCGCGTAAGCCTGGTTGATGCGGCTCAGGCGCTCCGCCGCCGAGGCATCACCGGGGTTCTTGTCCGGGTGGCAGAGCTGTACCAGGCAGCGATAGGCCGCACGGATCACCGCCGGACTGGCGTTTGGGCTGACCTCCAGGGTTTCGTACAGGGAGTCCTGCGGCAGGGTCACGGGTTTGCTTTCGCGGCGCATTGAAGGCGCGATGGTACCGGTTTGCGCTCGTCGCGCAACTCGGGGAATTCCTTAGTGCGGAGCTCCGGGCAACCCCAGCGGGAAGCGGAACGTGGCGCCATACTCGACAGCGCCCTCCCGCCCCGCACTTTCGGCAACGCAAAAAGAAAAAGGAGCCCGAAGGCCCCTTCAGAAACGGGGCCTTTGCGGCCCCGGGGAGGAGATCGTCAGCTGCGGCGAGCGGTTGAAATCGCGCGCCGCGAACTGCTCAGTGCGAGTGCTTCAGCGTCGGGGTCGCGGACGAAGAAGACTTGAAGAAGGAGAGGATCGCGTAGATGGCGTTGGCGAAGGCCTCGCCCGTGGCGAGATAGCCCAGCGCCTGGGCGCGTTCGCCCTCGGTGATGGGCAGGTTGGCGATGCGGCCGGCGATGATCTTGTTCATGGTCAGGACTCCTAAGGGTTAATCTGTTTAACCGGGTTTGACCGGATTCAAGCTGTTGGACTGCATGTTCCGCTCTTTGTTGCACAGCAACAACTGATTATTTATCCCATAATGCATTAGAATTTCTAATCTCAATCCTCCCGGGTGCCCGATGAGCGACCGCCTGCCCCCCTTGAATGCCCTGCGCGCCTTCGAGACCGTGGCCCGCCTGCTGAGCGTGAAGAAGGCCGCCGCCGAGCTGCACGTGACCCCGGCTGCGGTCAGCCACCAGATCAAGCTGCTCGAGGAGCTCACGGGCCGCGCGCTGCTGATCCGCAAGCCGCGCGGCATCGAACTGACCGATGCCGCGCGCGCCGCACTGCCGCACCTGGCCGCGGGCTTCGAGCAGCTCGGCCTGGCCATGCGCGAACTGCGCGACAGCCGCGCCGGCTCGACGCTGACCGTGAGCGTGGCGCCGTCGTTCGCCACCTGCTGGCTGATGCCGCGCCTGCACCGCTTCCTCACCGCACAGCCCGACATCGACGTGCGCGTGACCGCGCGCACGCGGCAATCGACCTCGGTGGGCGCGCAATCGCGGCGCGAGGCCGAGGCCTGGCTGGCCGACGCCGACGTGGCGGTGCTGCTCTCGGACGGCGAGTTTCCGGGCTTCCATGTGGAGAAGCTGGTGCCGCTCACGGTGACCCCGCTGGCCAGCCCGAAGCTGGTCGGCCGCGGGCGCCTGGCGCCCGCGGACCTGCGCAACTACACGCTGATCCACGACGACATGGGCCGCCTGTACGACGGCATGGACTTCTGGGACCTGTGGCTGAAGGCCGCCGGCGCGGCCAAACTGAAGCTCAAGCACGGCGCGCAGCTCTCGCACACCGTGCTGGCCCTGGAAGCCGCCGCCGAAGGCGTGGGCGTCGTCGCCGCCCCGCCAGAACTGGCCCGCCCGCAGCTGGAGGCCAGGCGCCTGGTCGCCCCTTTCGACCTGCGCGTGCCCCTGCCGTATGCCTACTACATGGTGGCCTCGGAGGAAGCCCTGGCGCGCGGGCCGGTCAAGGCATTCGTGGAGTGGTTGCGGGGGCAGGCGGCGGGGTGAAGCCGCAGGCTGCGGCGCCGGAATCGGCGCCGGACGCCCTCAATCCTTCGCCCGCGCCAGGATCAGCGTCCCGAGGATTCCCGACAGCAGCGAGCCGCCGATCACCCCGAGCTTCACGCGGGTCTCGAAGTCCTCGCCCAGCCCGGCGAAGGCCAGGCCGCCGATGAACAGGCTCATGGTGAAGCCGATGCCGCACAGCGCGCACACGCCGAACAGCTGGCTCCAGCTGGCGCCGCCGGGCATCGCGGCCAGGCCCAGGCGGATCATCAGCCACGCGCTGCCGAACACGCCCACCGCCTTGCCCAGCAGCAGGCCCAGCGCGATGCCCAGCGAGATCGGGTTCAGCAGTTCCGCCGGATCCAGCCCGCGCAGCGCCACGCCGGCGTTGGTGAAGGCGAACATGGGCAGCACCAGAAAGGCCACCCAGGGGTGCAGGCCATGCTCCAGGCTCTCTGCGGGCGAATGGCCCTTGCCGTCGTCCGAGGGAATGAACAGCGCCGTGAGCACGCCGGCCAGCGTGGCGTGCACGCCGGACTTCAGCACGCAGGTCCACATCACCAGGCCCACCAGCACGTAGACGTCCGCCCGCATCACGCGGGCGCGGTTCAGCGCCGCCAGCGCCACCAGGCAGGCGCCGGCGCCCAGCAGCATGAGCGGCGAAACCTGGTGCGTATAGAACAGCGCGATCACCGCGATGGCGCCCACATCGTCGAGGATCGCCACCGCGGTGAGGAAGACCTTCAGCGAGGCCGGCACCCGCGAGCCCAGCAGCATCACGATGCCGATGGCGAAGGCGATGTCGGTGGCGGCCGGGATGGCCCAGCCGCGCAGCGCCACCGCGTCGCCCCAGGTCACCGCCACGTAGATCAGGGCCGGCACCAGCATGCCGCCCGCCGCGGCGACGGCGGGCAGGACCGCCTGCGAGCGCTGCGCGAGTTCGCCGTGCACGAACTCGCGCTTGATCTCCAGGCCGACGAGGAAGAAGAACACCGCCATCCACAGGTCATTGACCCACACCACCAGCGGCTTGGCGAGGACCAGCCAGTCCTCGCCGACGCGCACCTCGCCGGGAATGCGGCCGAACGCCCGGTAGGCCTCGCTCCACGGCGAGTTGCTGACGATCAGCGCGGCCAGCGCCGCGATGGCCAGCACGATGCCGCCGGCCGACTCGCTGGCGAAGAAGCGTTTGATTCCGGACGTCAGCACGGTTCCTCCGAAGGATTGCCGTGTGCCCGGGGGCGAAGGAGAAGCCCTCGCCGTCCGGCACAGCGCGACATCATAGGTTACGCGCGCGGGGTGCCCTCGCCGCAACGGGCGCAGGCCCGCCGCCGCCCCGCCCCACCTGCCCGAGGATCGAAGCCCTGACATCCTCGATCTCGATCGCCCGCGAGGCCTTCGCCCCCTCGCAGCGTCCGCTGCGCGGGCAGGCCGAGCTTCTCGGGCAGATGATGCGGGCGGGTTTCTCCAGCGCGTCTTCCACCCAGGCGATGTTCAACACCCGGGCCGCGGCGCGGATCGCGGCGGCTTCGGCGGCGGGAATCACGCCCTCGCCGCCGTTGGCCAGGCAGGCCTGCGTCACGCCCTCGACCACGGCCTCGGCGTCCACGCCGTGCGAGCGCAGCGCGGGCAGCAGGTCGATGCCCACCGACATCACGTGCGGGTTGCCGGCCATGACCGCGGTGCGGCGCGAATGGCAGCAGTACAGCAGCGACTGCCCGCCGTGGCGCAGTACCGAGATCTGCGAACCGCGGTCCGTGCCGGCGTTCTCGCCGGTGCCCTCCTGCAGCATGCGGAACACCGCCCAGTGCGGGCAGGGGTCGGGCAGGCGCGCCATGTTGCCCCAGGGCAGCGGGATGCCGTTGCCGCGGTAGACCGCGCGCAGGTAGCCCGGCGGATAGGCATCGAAGAAGTGCCAGTACGGATACGGCGAGACCTTGGTCATGCGCCGCATGGTCACGGCCGCGGAGAGGCCGATGCGCTCGCCCGCCTCCACGCGGTACGACTCGCGCGCCAGGAAGCGGCGCAGCGGCACCTTGGGCGCCAGCAGCGCGCCGGCGAAGAAGCTGCACTCGAAGTCGCGCCAGGCGTGCAGCACGTCGTGGGCGCTGAGTCCCGCGGCATCGTGCGGGCCGGCTTCCGGGCTGCTGCCCAGTTCGCCGCCGGAGGCGTGCACCGAGCGCAGGCCGTCGCCGTCGTGCAGTACCTTGTGGCCGATGTACGAGGCGAGGTCGAAGCGCAGCCGCGCCGGGTCCTGCTGCAGTGCGCGGTTCAGGTACACGGTGCGCGGCGCCTCGAAGAACGAGCGCAGCATGCTCTGCAGCTCGCGCTCGTTGTCCTGCAGCAGCACCGGCTCGCGGTCGAACCAGCGCACTTCCAGGCCATGCCGGCGCGAGAGTTCCATGAGGTCTTCGACGTCGAGCGGAAAACGCCGCCCGCCGACGTTCTCGGCCGCGCGTTCGAGTTCCGGGAAATCGTTCTGCGACATCTCCTGATGCGAACGGATCAGCAGCTGCGCGAACTGGCGGCCGGTGGTGCCGGTCTGCGCCAGCAGTTCGGGGATGGCCGCCTGCAGCACGTCCTTGGAAAACAGGAAGGCCGGTTCGAGCGGCACGCCGGGCGCGGCGCCGGCGCGGCGTGCCTCGGTCGCCGGCTCGGTCTCGGTGTTGCCGTCGAGGAACCACTCGGGCGTGCGCTGGAACAGCGAACACAGCAGCGCGAGCACGGCCTCGGAGGGCGTGCGCTTGCCGCTCTCGATCATGCTCAGGTACGAGACCGAAGGCGCGCTGCGCGGATCGAGCTGGGTGCAGCGCGCCGAAAGTTCTTCGAGCGTCAGGCGGTGGCGCTTGCGCAGCGTGCGCAGCTTGCTGCCGAGGAAGTGGCTGTTGCGCAGGGGCTGGTTCATGGGGCGCTCCGTCAGTGCACAAGGTGTTAAGTGAAATTTACAGTGTGAAATTTTCACAGTCAAATTCACATTCTCAGCAGCTTATGATGCACTGCATCGCGACCCGCACCGGGCGCCGCCGACCAGACTGGGGAGACAGCCATGCAGCGCAACATCCTGATTCTCGGAGCTTCTTACGGTTCCTTGCTGGCCACCAAGCTGCTCATGGCCGGCCAGGCCGTGACCCTGGTCTGCACCGGCCCGACGGCCCAGCTGATCAATCGCGAGGGCAGCCGCACCCGGTTTCCGCTGCGCGGCAAGGGCGGCCTGGTGGAGATCGCCTCGCGCGACCTGCCCGGCACGCTGCGCGCCGCCACCCCCGAAGACCCGGCCCTGGACCCGGCCGGCTTCGACCTCGTGGTGCTGGGCATGCAGGAGGCGCAGTACGGCGCGCCCGGGGTGCGCGAGCTGATGGCGCGCATCGCGCGCGCCGGCACGCCCTGCCTGGCGATCATGAACATGCCGCCCCTGCCCTACCTGGCGCGCATCCCCGAACTCGACACCGGCGCGCTGCGCGCCTGCTACGCCGACGCTTCGGTGTGGGACGGCTTCGACCCGGCCAACATGACCCTGGCCAGCCCGGACCCGCAGGCCTTCCGGCCGGCCGATGCGCCCAAGAACGTGCTCGAGGTCGGCCTGCCGACCAACTTCAAGGCCGCGCGTTTCGCCGGCGAGGCGCACACCGCGCTGCTGCGCGAACTGGAAGCCGGCATCGAGGCCGCGCGCTACGCGAGCGAAGACGGCGCGCTGGAGATCCCGGTCAAGCTCAAGGTGCACGACTCGGCCTTCGTGCCGCTGGCCAAGTGGCCGATGCTGCTGGCCGGCAACTACCGCTGCATCCGCCCGGACCACATGCTGGCGATCCGCGAGGCGGTGCACGGCGACCTCGCCACCTCGGCCGCGGTGTACGCCTGGGTGTCGGCGCTGTGCCTGCGGCTGGGCGCCGCGCCGGAAGACCTGGTGCCGTTCGAGAAGTACGCGGCGGCGGCCGCCGGCCTGGGCAAGCCCTCGTCGGCGGCGCGCGCCCTGTTCGGCGGCGCGGCCAACATCGAGCGCGTCGACGGCCTGGTGCGGCGCATCGCCGCGCAGCGCGGCATGGGCTCCGCGGTGCTCGACGAGATCGTCGCGCTGGTGGATGCGCGCCTGGCGCGCAACCGCAGCGTTGGCACGACCGGCACGGCCGCCGGCGGTGTGCGCGCGCTGGTGGCCGCGGCCTAGATGCCGAGCGCCTCGGCGGTGAGCTTGCGCAGTTCCTTCTTCACCGCCTCCTTGTCCTTCGCGTAAGCGGGGTCCTGGGCGAGGTTCTTCATCTCGTACGGGTCGTTCTGCAGGTCGTAGAGTTCGGCCATGCCCTGGTGGTGCGTCCAGTGGATGTACTTCCAGCGCTCGGTGCGCACCGCCTTGTAGCCCATGCCGACGATCCACGGCCAGGCGCCTTCGCTCCAGTACTCGCACAGGAAGGACTGGCGCCATTTCTTCGCCTTGCCCTTCATGATCGGCAGCAGCGAGCGACCCTGCACGGTGTCACCGGGCTTGCCGCCGGCCAGTTCGATCAGCGTGGGCGCGATGTCGATGGCGAGGATCATCTGCTCGAACTTCGCGCCCGCGGCAATGCGCTTGGGGTAGCGCACGAAGAAGGCGGTGCGTATGCCCTCCTCGTAGGCGAAGCGCCGTTCGACGGTGAGGCCGTGCTCGCCGAAGAAAAAGCCGTTGTCGCCGAGGAAGATGATGCAGGTGTTGTCGAGCTGCCTGGTTTCCTCGAGCGCCTTGAGCAGCATGCCCACGCCCTCGTCGACCGAGGCCATCATCGCGGCGCGCTTCCTGATCTCTTCCTGCGTGCCGCCGTCCATGGCGGCCAGGATGTCGCGCGACACCGGTTCCTTGCGCGCCTCGAACAGCATCTTCAGCGCCGGCTTGTCCCGGGCGACCTCCTCGAGCGGCAGCATGTTGGGGCGCTTGGGATAGGTCTTGCCTTCGTAGAGCGTCTTGTGGCGCTCGGGCAGCGTGTAGCCGCCGATCGAGTCGGCGTCGATGCCGCCGCTGGAATTCTGGATCAGGTCCGGGTGCACGGCCTTGTGCGCGAAGAACATCGAGAACGGCGCCTTCCTCTTCTTCTTCACGAAATCCACGGCGCGCTGGTTGAGGATGTCGGTCATGTAGCCCTGCACCTGGTGCTCGCCGCCGTTCTCCCAGAGGATAGGGTTCTCGAGCTGGCCCTGGCCCTTGAAGCTGACCCAATGGTCGTAGCCGGGGCGCGGCGAGGAATCGTTGCCCATGTGCCACTTGCCGACGTGCGCCGTTTCGTAGCCCAGCTTCTTCAGCTCGAGGTTGAAGTTGTCCAGGCGGTGGCTGGCGATGTCGCGGCCGACGTTGTCGATGATGCCGTGGCGCGAGGCGTACTGGCCGGTGAGGATGGAGGCGCGGTTGGGCGAGCACAGCGGCGTGGTGTGGAAGGCGTTGGTGAACATCGCGCCTTCCCTGGCGATCCGGTCGATGTGCGGAGTCTGCATGTACGGGTGACCGGTGGCGCTGGTTTCGTCGAAGCGCAGGTCGTCGATCAGGATCACGATCAGGTTGGGTTTCTTGGCCATTTTTATTGCCTTGAAGTGATTGAGCCCGGCGCAGCCGAGCCGGTGGATAAATCGATTTCAACAGAATTCTCGGGGAATTCGATGTACTGAAGCGAAAAAGGCGTGTTGCCATGCGAACTGGCGACGATGCGCAGGCGGAACCCGGTGACCGCGCGCCGGCGCTTGAGCGCGCGGCAGGCCTCGGGGCTGAGCGTCGTGATCCTGCCGTACTGCACCACGGAAAGCGTCGGGCAGGCGAATTCGCGCGCGAACACCTCCTTGAGGTTGATGCTCTCCAGCGCGCTCTGCGGCATGTCGAGCAGGCGGCGGAATTTCGAGGCGCGCAGAAAGATCTGGCTCCAGCAGTAAGCGCGATCGTCGCCGCTGATCAGGCGCGTGAGTTCGATGTAGCCGGCCGCGTCGGCGCCGAGCGCCTCGACCACCGGCCCCGCTTCCAGCCGCAGCGCCCGCCGCGACAACAGCGTCGAGTACACCGGCAGCGGCTCGCCGCCGGGCTGGCGGTGGAAACGGAAATGCCACAGGTCGGCGAGCGGCTTGCGCGGGCCCTGCACGAAGGTGCCGCGGCCATGTTCACGCGAGATCCAGCCTTCGCTGGCAAGGTTGGCCAGCGCCTTCTGCACGGTACCCAGGCTCAGGCGCACGGCAGCCGCCAGCACCTGCTCGGGCGGCAGCTGGGAGCCGAGCCTGAGCCTGCCCAGTTCGATCAGCCTGGCGATGCCGTGGTGGAACTGCACATGGCGCGGCGCGCCCGGCACTGCATCGGCGCGATAGCCCTGCGCGATCTGGCGCAGGCTGCCCGACCAGGCGGGGCGCGGCCTGGCGGCCTAATCGCGGGACTGCTTTTGCCATTGCGGGTGGTTTCTCCGCGAAGGCGCGCGGCCCTTCGGCGAAATCGGGATGGCTGCGCAATTCCTCGAGGCTCGGGTAGGCGTGCTCCAGGGCCTGCCGTTCGTCGGCGAAGCGCAGGCCGGAGCGCACCACATCGAGAATGGTGGCCACCGCGGCGGGCGAGCATTCCTCGATCGAGCGCGCCCATTCCAGGGCCCTGGCCAGCGACTCGCCCGGCTTGGTCACGTCGTTCACCAAGCCCAGCGTGCGCGCGCGCTCGGGGCCGATCATGCGCCCGGTCAGCATGGTGCCCATCGCCACTTTCAGCCCGACGCGGCGCGGCAGCAGGTGCATGCCGGCCAGCGGCGCGAGGCCCACCTTCGCTTCGGTCAGCGCGAAGGCCGCGTTCTCGGCGGCGACGCAGATGTCGGCGGCCAGCGTGATCTCGAAACCGCCGCCGAAAGCCACGCCGTTCACCGCGGCGATCACCGGCTTGCGGCGGTCGTAGCGTTTGGTCAGGCCGGCGAATCCTGTCGCCGGGCGTTCCATGCTGCCGCCCGCGGCCTGGAACTTGAGGTCATTGCCGGCGCAGAACGCCTTGTCGCCCCAACCGGTGATCACGGCGCAGCGCAGCGCCGGATCGGCTTCGACTTCATCGAACACCGCCGAGAGCTCGAAATGCGCTGGCGAATGCAGGGCGTTCAGGCGCTCGGGCCGCTTCAGGTACACCACCAGCACCGCACCCTGACGGTCCAGCGCGCAGAATTCCCTGTCGATCACGCTTGCCTCCCCCGCGCTTCCAGCAGTGCGGCCTGCTCGCGCACCGTCATCGCAGCGTACACGTCTTTGGCGCGCAGGCCCGGCACGCCGCGGCGCGCGAGCGCCTCGACCAGGTTCTCGGCGCGCAGCGGATCGGCGCCCATCAGGCAGACGTTGTCGGTCACGCCCATGTCCTGGCGCTGCAGGACCTCACGCCAGGCTTCGAGCAACTGCGACTCGAGCGCCGAGCCGGGTGCCTGACCGCGAGGCGCCAGCAGCGCGGCGAACTTCTGTGCCATTTCGCGCCGGAAGAACTTGCCGGCCTCGTTCTTCGGGATCGACTCGACCACGAAGATCTCCGCCGGCACCTTGTAGGAGGAGAGCTTCTCCATCAGCGCCAGCCTGAGCGCGCCGCCATCGAGCGCCACGCCGCCGGCCGGCACCACCGCAGCCACCAGTTCCTCGCCCAGGCTGGGGTGCGGCACGGCGAAGGCCACGGCTTCGGCCACCCGCGCATCGCCGGTGAGCGCGTTGTCGACTTCGGCCGGATACACCGACAGGCCGCCGCGCTTGATCAGTTCCTTCTTGCGCCCGGTGATGAAGTAGTAGCCCTCGGCGTCGGCATGGCCGAGGTCGCCGGTGCGCAGCCAGTCGCCGACGAAATACCCCTCCGCGGCGCCCTCGCCATATGCCGCGATGACGCTGGGCCCGCGCACCGCGATCTCGCCGTCCTCGCCGGCCGGCAGCGCCTTGCCCTGCTCGTCGATGATGCACATCTCCGCGCCCCACGCCACGCCCACCGAGCCGGTCTTGCGGCGCGCCGGGGGCAGCGGGTTGGTGCAGATCATCGAGGCAGTTTCGGTCAGGCCGTAGGTTTCGATCAGCGGCGCGCCGAACAGGGTTTCGAGCTCGGCGATGATCGCCGCCGGCAGCGGTGCCGAAGACGAACGCAGGAAGCGCAGCCGCGGGTTTGCCGGCGCGGCGCCGGCCGGTACTTCGCGCAACGCGAGATGCATGGCGGGCGAAGCCGTGAACCAGCTCGGGCTGAACGCGCGATACCACTTGTCGAACGCATCGGCAGAGAACGACGGCGTGCAGAAGCAGGCCGAGGCGGCCAGCAGCGAAGAGATGCCGGCACCGATCAGGCCGTGCACGTGATGCAGCGGCATGGGGTTCAGGCACAGGTCGTCGCGCCCGAGCGAGAATGCCGAGCCGATGGCGCCGGCCGCGGCCAGCACGTTGCCGTCGAGAGCAGGACCAGCTTGGATTCGAGGTGGTGCCCGAGGTCTGCATGAGCAGCGCGGGCCGCTCGCCGGCCGGAACGTCGGCCCGCCCGGTGTCCGGCATCGCGGGGAAATCGCACGGCGCGCCGGCCGGTGCGAGGCCCGCCTCCGAGAGCAGGAACACCGGCAGCCCGACGCGCGCAGCGATGTCCAGGGCCGGCGTCCGGCCGACGCCGGACACCAGCGCCGATATGCCCAGCGAAGCGAAGGCGGCGGCGAATTCGGCTTCGTTCATGCGCGGGTTCAGCGGCGCGCACACGGCCACCGAAGAAATCGCCACGAAGCCGCTCAGCCCCAGCGGCGAGCGCGGCGCGAGGAAGGCGATGCGGTGCGCCGGCCGCGCACCGGCGGCGGCCAGCGCACGCGCGGCCGCCGCCACCGCGACATTGAAGTCGGCATGGGTGATGGGCGGCGCGCCCTCGAGCAGGAAGGCCGTGGCCTGGCCGCAGGCGGCGTTGGCGCGGGCGATCGCCGCTGCGATGGTGTCGCTCATGTGGCGGCCTTGCCGAACAGGGTGGCGTGAGCCTTCTCGTCCATCGGGCTGCCTTTCACCGCGTCCTTGAGCAGGTCCATGCCGCGCAGCACCGCCGGCCGCGTGCCGATGCGCGCCAGCCAGCGCGCCACGTTCGGAAACTCCGCGATGTCCACGCCCTGGCGCCGGTGGCGGCAGACCCACGGAAAGGTGGCGATGTCGGCGATGGTGTACTCCCCGGCCGCCAGCCAGTCGCGCCCGTCCAGCCTGCGCTCCAGGACCCCGTACAGGCGCTGCGCCTCGCGCGTGTAGCGCTCGATGGCGTACTCGACTTCGGCCTTGGCGTAGCGGCGGAAATGCGTGGCCTGGCCCAGCATGGGTCCCAGGCTGCTCACCTGGAACACCAGCCATTCGATGGTTTCCTTGCGTGGCGTGCGGCCGGCGGGCAGGAACCGGCCGCTCTTCTCCGCCAGGTGCAGCAGGATGGCGCCGCTCTCGAACACCGGCAGCGGCTCCTCGCCGGGCTCGCCGTGGTCGACGATGGCGGGAATCTTGTTGTTGGGGCTGATGGCGAGGAACGCCGGTAGGAACTGCTCGCCCGCCTGGATGTCGACCGCGTGCGCCCGGTATTCGAGGCCGGCCTCCTCCAGCATGATCTGGATCTTCTGGCCGTTGGGCGTGGGCCAGCTGTACAGGTCGATCACGGGGACTCCGGAAAGCTATGTAGCTTCAATCTTATTCAATGCCCGGCGCCGGACACAACATAAATCCGACGCCGGGCAGCATAGCTTTCGCGCAAACGCGTGCAGCTTTGCTGCTCGCGAAGGGCATCGAACACGCGGTTCCGCCCCCGAAATCGACCAACGCCATGCAACTTCCTCACGTTCTATACTCTCGCGCACAGGCAGCTTTCCGCATCCCGACAATAGCTTTGCGAACCGAACCCAGGCCACCGAGGAACACCCACGTGAGCACGACCTCCAGCACCGCCCCCCCCCGCCACCGACCTGTAGCACCTGCGCGAGGCGATCCGCCTCTCGGACGAAGCGCGCAAGCACGGCAACATGCCCTATGGCGCGGTGCTGGTGGCCGCCGACGGCGAGGTGCTGGCCGCGACCGAGAACACCATCGTCACCGACCGCGACCCGACCGCGCACGCCGAAACCAACGCGTTTCGCGTCGCGGCCAAAGCGGTGCCGGTGCTGCGCTTCGCCGGCGCCACCATGTACGCGAGCGGCGAGCCCTGCCCGATGTGCTCGGGCGCCATCATGCGCATGGGCCTGAAGCGTGTGCTGTTCGGCATCAGCGCCGAAGTGGCCATGACCTACATGCCCAAGTCCGCCGGCGCGATGCCCGGCGCCGTGAACTGCCGCCACATGCTGGCGCTGGCGCCGCAGGGGGTCGAGGTGCACGGCCCGCTGCTCGAGGACGAGGCGCGCGCGACCTTCGAGACCTTCGCCGCGCGCGGCGCGGGCTGACGGCTGACTGCTGACTGCTGACTCCGGCGCTTCGCGCTCAGGCGCCGCGCAGCGCGGCGCGATCGTACTTCCAGAAGCTGTCCTTGCGTGCGATGCGCCCCTCGCGCACCGGGTAGAGATCGACGGCGCGCACGCGAAACTCCGCGCCGCTTTCGTCGATGCCGGCGACTTCGAAGGTCGAGACGATCAGCCCGGGCGCAAAGTGATTCTCGAAATCCGAGTAGCGCACCTCGCGCCATTGCGCCTTGCGGCGCAGGACCTCGGCGCACACCGCCTCCGCGCCGCGGATCACCGCACCCTGCACGCCCGGCCCCTCGTGCTGCCGCCATTCGAAATCCGCCGTCACGCACAACGCGAGTTGCACGGCGTCGGCCTTGAAGTAGGCCTTGCCGAAGCGCGTCAGCAGGTCGGCGAGCGCCGCGGGCGAGTCGCCGCCGGCGGCTTCCTCCCGGCCCGCTGCAGATGCAGGATCCTGCATGTCGAAGTTCCCCCCCATGTTCAACCGGTTTGCCCTTCCCCGGCCCGCATTGTCCCATCACAATGGCGGCTACAAGAACAGACGGATGGAGACAGGATGAAGCTGCACACCACGCTCAGGTTCGCGCCGCCGCGCGCGGCCCTCGAACCCCGCACCGACGGCGCGCTGCTGCTGCGCTCGCCGGAACCGCTGGGCCCCTACCCGCGCGCGCTGGGCGAGTGGCTGGCGCACTGGGCGCACAGCGCCCCGCAGCGCGTGTTCCTCGCCGAGCGCCGCGGCGAAGCTTGGCGGCAGGTGAGCTACGCCGAGGCGCTGCAGGCGGCGCGGCGCATCGGCGAGGCACTGCTCGCGCGCGGGCTTTCGGCCGAGCGGCCGGTGGCCATCCTCTCGGACAACGCCGTCGACCACGCCCTGCTCGCGCTGGGTGCCCTGCACGCCGGCGTGCCGGTGGCGCCGATCTCGCCGGCCTATTCGCTGATGTCCAGGGACCACGCCAAGCTCAAGGGCATCTTCGAGCTGCTGCGCCCGGGCCTGGTGTACGTCGACGACGCGCAGAAGTTCGCGCCGGCGCTGGCCGCGGTCGGCGCCACGGCCACGCCGCTGGAAGAGCTGCTGCAGGCCGAACCGGGTGCGCGCATCGACGCCGCTTTCGCCGCCATCACCCCGGACACGGTGGCCAAGATCCTGTTCACCTCGGGCTCGACCGGCACGCCCAAGGGCGTGGTCAACACGCACCGCATGCTGTGCTCCAACCAGCAGAGCTGGGCGCAGCTGTGGCCCTTCCTCGACGAGCGCCCGCCGGTCCTGTGCGAGTGGCTGCCCTGGAACCACACCTTCGGCGGCAACGCGACCTTCAACATGGTGCTGCGGAATGGCGGCACGCTGCACGTCGACGGCGGCAAGCCCGCGCCGGGCCTGGTCGAGACCACGGTGAGGAACCTGCGCGAGGTCTCGCCCACGCTGTACTTCAACGTGCCGCGCGGTTTCGACCTGCTGCTGCCCTACCTCGAAGCCGACGCCGGGTTGCGCAAGAGCTTCTTCCGCCGGCTGGACGCGGTGTTCTACGCCGGTGCGGCCCTGCCGCAGAACCTCTGGGAGCGGCTCGAGGCGTTGGCGCTCGCCGAGCGCGGCGGCGAGCTGGCGATGCTCTCGGCCTGGGGTTCGACCGAGACCTCGCCGATGGCCACCTGCGTGCACTACCCCATCGAACGCGCCGGCGTGGTCGGCGTGCCCGGCCCGGGCACCGAACTCAAGCTGGTGCCGGCCGCCGGCAAACTCGAGGTGCGCGTGCGCGGACCGAACGTCACGCCGGGCTACTGGAGGAGCGCGGCGCTCACCGCCGCGGCCTTCGACGAGGAAGGCTACTACCGCATCGGCGACGCCATGAAGCTGGCCGACCCCGCCGACCCGGCGCGCGGCATCGTCTTCGACGGCCGCGTGGCCGAGGACTTCAAGCTGATGTCGGGCACCTGGGTGCACGTGGGCGCGGTGCGCGTGAAGCTGATCGCCGCCTGCGACCCGCTGCTGCAGGACGCGGTGATCACCGGCCACGACCGCGAGGAGAGGGGCGCGCTGCTGTTCGTCAACCCGGCCGCCGCCAAGGCGCTGGGGCTGGACACGGCCGGCGTGCGCGCGCGCCTGCAGGCCGCGCTGGCGAAGCTGCACGCCGAGTCCACCGGCAGTTCGACCGCGCCGGCGCGCCTGCTGGTGCTGGAGGAGCCGCCCTCGATCGACGCCAACGAGATCACCGACAAGGGCTACATCAACCAGCGTGCGGTGCTCGCGCGGCGCGCCGCGCTGGTCGAGAAACTGCACGCCGGCGGACCGGAAGTGATCCTGCCCTGAGGTGGCGCCGGCCTCGGAAATGTATCTTTACCGATACAAAAACTGACCGGAAAGCCGCTCCAGGAGCGGACTTTCCGTTTAGAAAGTTCGAGAATCGTGCCCCGGCGGGCTCACTTCATCTCGATCTCGATGAAGGCGTACTCGTAGTCGTTGGCGTTGATCACGTCGTGCTCGACGCCGGTCTGGCGGAAGTAAGGCACGCCTTTCTTCAGCTCGACGCGCTTCTCCTGCCCGCCTTCGACGATGCGCAGCGCGCCGTCCAGCAGCGGCACCACCACGTAGTCGTAGCCGTGGCGGTGAAAGCCGGTGGAGGCGCCGGGGGCGAAGCGCCATTCGGTCACGCGCGTGCGCTCGTTGTCGATGAACTGGGTGGGGACGGCGGCAGTCATGGCGCGCGCCTAGCCGGGGATCACGGCCTTGATGCCGGCGTTGGCAATCTGCTCGTCCTCGTGCGACTGCACGCCGGAAACACCCACCGCGCCCACGCACACGCCCTCGGCCATGATCGGCACGCCGCCCTGCACCGGCAACACGCCGGGCATCTTGAGCATGGACACGCGCCCGGACTTGATGCGCTCCTCCCAGAAGCCGCTGGTGCGCCGCGACAGGGCCGAGGTGCGCGCCTTCTCGATGGCGATGGTGGCGTTGGCAGGCGTGGCGCCGTCCATGCGCATCAGGCCCATCAGGTGGCCGCCGTCGTCGAGGATGGCGATGGCCACCTCCCACTTGTTGCGGATGGCTTCGGCTTCGGCTTCGGCGGCGATCTTCTTGACGTCGGCCAGGGTCAGCATGGGGCGGGTTTTCATGGGTTTCCTTTGGTTTGCGTGGATGACAATGCATTGCGGATCTGCTCCAGCGAAGCCGGATCCTCGATGGTGGTGAGATCGCCCGGGTCGCGGCCCTCGGCCAGCGCGGCGATCGAGCGGCGCAGCACCTTGCCCGAGCGCGTCTTGGGCAGCAGGGTGACGAAGAACACGCGCCCGGGCCGTCCGATGGCGCCCAGCTGCTGGTCGACGGTCTTCATGATCTCGCCTTCCAGCTTCATGCGTGCCGCGGGGTCGGCCACCAGCGCGGCGTCCCTGACCACCGCGAAGGCCATCGGCAGCTGACCCTTCAGCGGGTCGGCCACGCCGACCACGGCGCACTCGGCGATGGCCGGGTGCATGTTCACCGCCTCCTCGATCTCGCGCGTGCCGAGGCGGTGGCCGGCGACGTTGATGACGTCGTCGGTGCGGCCGAGGATGAAGTAATAGCCGTCCCTGTCGCGGATGCCCCAGTCGAAGGTGGTGTAGACCTGCTTCTTGCTGAAGGTGGAGAAATAGGTCTTCACGAAGCGCTCGTCGTCGCCCCAGATGGTGGTCATGCAGCCCGGCGGCAGCGGCGGCTCGATCACCACCACGGCCTTCTCGTCGTCGCCGGCCTCGCTGGCGTCGGACTCGCGCAGCAGCTTGAGGTCGTAGCCGTAGACCGGGAACGAGGGGCTGCCGAACTTGATCGGCGTCTTCTCCACGCCGGGCATGGCCGAAAGCACCGGCCAGCCGGTCTCGGTCTGCCAGTAGTGGTCGATCACCGGCTTGCCGAGGCCTTCGCTGATCCACTGGTGCGTCGGCTCGTCCAGCGGCTCTCCGGCGAGGAACAGGTGGCGCAGCGAGGACAGGTCGTACTTCTTCAACCAGGCCGGGTCCGACTTCTTCAGCACGCGGACCGCGGTCGGCGCCGAGAACATCACCGACACCTTGTGGTCCTGCACGATCTTCCACCACACGCCCGGGTCCGGACGGACCGGCACGCCCTCGTAGAGGATGCTGGTCATGCCGGCGATCAGCGGGCCGTAGATGATGTAGGAATGGCCCACCACCCAGCCGATGTCGCTGGTGGTGAACATGGTCTCGCCGGGATGGCCGCAGAAGATGTGGCGCATCGAGGCCGCCATCGCCACCGCGTGCCCGCCGACGTCGCGCTGCACGCCCTTGGGCTTGCCGGTGGTGCCGGAGGTGTAGAGGATGTACGAGGGCTCGCTCGACTCCAGCCAGGTGCAGGGCACCTGGGCGCCGGCGTGCTGCTGCGACATTTCCTTCCAGTCGACGTCGCGCCCGGCGGTGACCGGCATCTGCGGGTCCAGCCCGCGGCGGAAGATCAGCACGTGCTTGGGCGGATGCTCCGCGATGCGCAGCGACTCGTCGACCAGCGACTTGTACAGGATGGGCTTGCCCATGCGGCTGCCGCCGTCGGCGGTGACCATCAGCGCGGGCTTGGCGTCGTCGATGCGCGCCGCCAGGCTGGCGGCCGCGAAGCCGCCGAACACCACCGAGTGGATGGCGCCGATGCGCGCGCAGGCCAGGATCGCGAAGCACCCCCTCGGCGATCATCGGCATGTAGATGATGACGCGGTCGCCCTTCTTCACGCCCAGCGCCAGCATCATGGCCGCGGCGCGGTTCACCTCGGCATGCAGCTCACGGTACGTGTAGGCGCGCCGCTCGTCGGTCTCGGTGGAGATGTAGAGCAGCGCCTGCTGCTCGCCGCGCGTGGCCAGGTGCCGGTCGACGGCATTGTGGCAGAGGTTCGTCTCCCCGCCGACGAACCACTTGGCGAAAGGCGGGCGCGAGAAGTCCAGCACCTGGTCCCAGCGCCGGTGCCAGTCGATCAGCCCGGCCTGCTCGGCCCAGAATCCTTCCTTGTCCGCGATGGAACGGCGGTGAAATTCCCTGTAACCCGGCATGGCTCCTCTCCTCCTCCTGTGCTCAGCGCCGGCATTCTTGGGCCGGTCGCTTACGTGGCACTGACGCTACAGCCCGCAGCCTACGCGGAAAGGTCGACCACCACCCGTCCGGTGACCTTGGCCTCGACGAAGGCGGTGAACGCCGCGGGCAGCTCGCTGAACGGAACCGTTCTCGTTATCTCCTTGAGATGCGCAGGCCGCATGTCGGTGGCCAGGCGCCGCCACACCTCCTGGCGCAGCGGCATCGGGCAGTTCACCGAATCGATGCCCAGCAGGTTCACACCGCGCAGGATGAAGGGCGCCACCGTGGTGGGCAGGTTCATGCTGGCGGCCAGGCCGATCGAGGCCACCGAACCGCCGACCTTCATGCCGGAGAGCATCCAGGCCAGCACCTCGCCGCCCAGGTTGTCGACCGCGCCGGCCCATTGCGCCTTGTCGAGCGGACGGATCTTCTCCAGGTTCAGGCTCTGGCGCAGCATGACCTCTTTGGCGCCGATCTTCTTCAGGTATTCGGTCTCGCTTTCCTTGCCGGTCAGCGCCACCACTTCGTAGCCCAGTCGCGCCAGCGCGTCGATGGCCACCGAGCCCACGCCGCCGGTGGCGCCGTCGACGATCACCGGGCCGTTGGCCGGCTTGAGGCCGTTCTGTTCCATGCGCACGATGCCCAGGCCGGCGGTGAAGCCGGCGGTGCCGAAGGCCATGGCGTCCCACAGGGTCATGCCCTGCGGGACTTTGACCAGCCAGTCGGCCGGCACGCGCGCGTACTCCGCATAACCGCCGTGATGCTTCACGCCGATGTCGAAGCCGGTGGCCAGCACCGCGTCGCCCTTGGCGTAGCGCGCGTCGGTGGAGGACACCACAGTGCCGGAAAAGTCGATCCCGCCGATGCATTCCGGGCGCAGCAGGATGCGGCCCTTGCCGGTGGCGGCAAGCGCGTCCTTGTAGTTGATGTCCGAGTAGGCCACGCGCACCACGACCTCGCCCGGGTCGAGCTGATCGAGGGTGAACTCGGCGAAGCCGGCCGTGACCTTCTTGTCGATGTCGGTGATCTTGTAGGCTTTAAACTTTTCCATGCGCGTCTCCCTCGTGTGTTTCGGGGCACCTCATCCCCGTTCTCTTTTCGGACTGCAGATATTCCGCCGACTGCATCTCCATCAGCCGGCTGACGGTGCGGCCGAACTCGGTGGCCGCGGTCTTGTGCGCTCCGCCGTCGGTGAACAGTTCCTCGGGCTGCGCCTCGGCCGAACAGACGAGTTTTACCCGTTCGTCGTAGAACACGTCCACCAGCCAGGTGAAACGGCGCGCCGAATCGGCGTTCTGCGCCGTCATGCGCGGAATGCCCGACAGGATCACGGTATGGAAGCGCCGCGTCAGGTCGACATAATCGGCGTAGGAACGCGGACCGCCGCACAACACGGCGAAATCGAACCAGACGATGCCGCCGGCGCGCTTGCGGTACCTGATCACCCGGCCCTCGACGTCGAGCGGGTGGGTTTCCTCCTCGACGTCGCGCAGTTCGGCGAACACGCGCTCGAGCGCTGACTCGCTGGCCGCGTCGAGCGGCGAGTGATACACGCGCACCTGCTCCAGGGCGCGGCGCCGGTAGTCGGTGCCGGCGTCGACCTGCACCACGTCCAGCCGCGACTTGATCAGTTCGATGGTCGGCAGGAAGCGTTCGCGCTGCAGGCCATTCGGGTACAGCTGGTCCGGGCTGTAGTTGCTGGTCATGCAGATCACCACGCCGCGCTCCATGACCTGCTCGAGGTAGCGGCCGAGGATCATCGCGTCGGCGATGTCGGAGACGTGGAACTCGTCGAAGCAGATCAGGCGGTAGCGCTTGGCGGTGCGCTCGGCGACCTCGGCGATCGGATCGGAGGCGCCCTTCACGGCGTCGAGCTCGCGATGGATCTCGCGCATGAAGTGGTGGAAGTGCACGCGGCGCTTGCGGACCAGCGGCAGGCACAGGTAGAACGAGTCCATCAGGAAGCTCTTGCCGCGCCCCACCCCGCCCCACAGGTAGACGCCCTTGGGCAGCGGCGGCTTGACCAGCATGCGGCGGATCGCCGTGCTGCGCCGCGCCTTGTACGAGCTCCATTCCTCGAACAGGCGCTGCAGGTGCTCAACCGCCCGCCACTGCGAGGCGTCCGAGACGAAGCCGCGCCGCGCGAGGTGCTTCTGGTAGAGGGAGACGACGTCGAGGGTCTCGCCGTCCTCGAGCCCGAGTTCGTCGAGCTCCAGTGCGCTGTCGCGCATGCGCTATGCGCCGCCTTGCGTGGTTCTCAAGCCCTGCTCCGCCGGCTCAGCCGTTCAGCGCGCGCTTGTCCACGGCCAGCGCGGCTTCGCGCATGACCTCGGACATCGAGGGATGCGCGTGGCAGATGCGCGCGATGTCCTCGGAGGAGGCGGAGAATTCCATGGCCATCACGGCCTCGGCGATCAGCTCGGAGGCCTGCCCGCCGATCGCGTGCACGCCCAGGATGCGGTCGGTCTTCGCGTCGGCCAGCATCTTGATGAAGCCTTCGGGTTCGTCGCGGCCCAGCGCGCGGCCGTTGTAGGCGAACGGGAACTTGCCCGACTTGTAGGCCACGCCCTCGGCCTTGAGCTGCTGCTCGGTCTTGCCGACCCAGGCGATCTCGGGCGCGGTGTAGATGACCCAGGGGATGGTCGCGTAGTTCACGTGGCCCTTCTGGCCGGCGATGATCTCGGCGACCATCACGCCTTCCTCCTCGCCCTTGTGCGCCAGCATGGGCCCGCGCACCACGTCGCCCACCGCCCAGACGTTGGGCAGGTTGCTGCGGCAGTGATCGTCGACCTCGATGAAGCCGCGCGAGTCGATCTTCAGGCCGACGGTCTCGGCGCCCAGGCCCTCGGTGTTGGGCACGCGGCCGATGGAGACGATCAGCTTGTCGCATTCCAGGGTCTGCGCCGAGCCGTCCTGCGGCTGGTACTCGACGACCACGCCCTTCTTGCCGCGTCTGACCCCGGTCACCGCGGCACCCAGCTGGATGTCCAGCCCCTGCTCCTTGGTGAAGATCTTCCAGGCTTCGGCGGACACCGCCTCGTCGGCCGCGGCGAGGAAGGTCGGCAGGCCCTCGAGGATGGTCACCTCGGCGCCCAGCCGGCGCCAGACGCTGCCCAGCTCCAGGCCGATGACCCCGGCGCCGATCACGCCCAGCCGCGCCGGCACCTTGTCGAAGGCCAGCGCACCCTCGTTGTCGCAGATCACCTCGTTGTCGACCGTGACGTCGGGCATGTGGCGGGCGCGCGAGCCGGTGGCGACGATCACATGTTTGGCCAGCACGGTTTCGGCGCCCTTGTCGCCTTCCACCGAGACCTGCCAGGCGTTGGCGTCGCCGCCGAGCAGCCGGCCGTGGCCCTGCAGCCAGGTGATCTTGTTCTTCTTGAACAGCCCGGCGATGCCGCCGGTCATCTTGGCGACGATCCTGTCCTTGCGCTCGAGCATCTGCGCCACGTCGAGCTTCACGCCGCTGGCGGTGATGCCGTGCACCTTGAACTTCTCGGTCACCCGCTCGTAGTTCTCGGAGGATTCCAGCAGCGCCTTGGAGGGGATGCAGCCCACGTTCAGGCAGGTGCCGCCCAGGCGCGCCTCGCCCTTGGGCGATTTCCACTTCTCCACGCAGGCGGTCTTCAGGCCGAGCTGCGCGGCGCGGATCGCGGCGATGTACCCCGCCGGGCCGGAACCGATCACCACCACGTCGAATTGCTGTCCCATGTCAGACCTCGATCAGCAGTCGGGCGGGATCTTCCAGCGCTTCCTTGATCGCCACCAGGAACAGCACCGCCTCGCGACCGTCGATGATGCGATGGTCGTAGGACAGCGCCAGGTAATTGATCGGCCGCACCACCACCTGCCCGTTCTCGACCACGGCGCGGTCCTTGGTGGCGTGCACGCCGAGGATGGCCGATTGCGGCGGGTTGATGATCGGCGTGGAGAGCATGGAGCCGAACACCCCGCCGTTGGAGATCGAGAAGGTGCCGCCGGTGAGGTCCTCGAGCGAGAGCTTGCCGTCGCCGGCCTTCTTGCCGAACTCGGCGATCTTCTTCTCGATGCCCGCGAACGAGAGCTGGTCCACGTCGCGCAGGATCGGCACCACCAGGCCGCGCGGGCTGCCGACCGCGATGCCGATGTCGAAGTAGCCGTGGTAGACGATGTCGTTGCCGTCCACCGAGGCGTTGACCACCGGGTACTTCTTCAGCGCGGCGACCGCGGCCTTGACGAAGAAGGACATGAAGCCCAGCTTCACGCCGTGCTCCTTCTCGAAGCGGTCCTGGTACTTCTTGCGCAGGTCCATGACCGGCTGCATGTTGACCTCGTTGAAGGTCGTCAGGATCGCGGCGGTGGCCTGCGACTGCACCAGGCGCTCGGCGATGCGCGCGCGCAGGCGCGACATGGGCACGCGCTGCTCGGGGCGGTTGGCGAGGATGGCGTCGACGCTGACCGGGGCCGGCGGCTGCGGCAGCGCGGCGCGCGGTGCGGCAGCGGCGGCGGGAGCGGAAGCCGCGGGGGCGGCCGGGGTGGCGGCGGCCTGCAGCACGTCGCCCTTGGTCACGCGGCCGTCGCGGCCGGTGCCGGCGATGGCGCCGGTGTCGAGGCCCTTCTCGGCGGCGATCTTCTGCGCCGCCGGCATCACCGGCGCTGGCGGTGCGGCGCCGCGCGGCGCGTCGGCGCGGCGGCCGGGGCCGCGGCGGGCGCGGCGGCAGCCGCCGCCGCTGGTGCGGCCACGCTGGCCTTGGCCTCGGTGTCGATCTGCGCGATCACCTCGCCGGAGGTGACGCTGGACTTGTCGCCCTTGACGATCCTGACGATCACGCCGTCGACCGGGGCCGGCAGTTCCATCACGACCTTGTCGGTCTCGATATCGATCAGGTTTTCGTCGCGCGAGACGGCCTGGCCTTCCTTCTTGTGCCAGACCAGCAGCGTCGCCTCGGAAACCGACTCGGACAATTGCGGCACTTTGACTTCTACGATCATGGTGTTCCCCGTTCCGTTTTTCCCCCGCTCCGGCTAGACCTCGGCGGGGTTGTCGAAAAAACAGGCGCGTAACGCGCCGGGCTTTTCAGCTGTGTGTGATGCGGTTCGCTACTTGTACTTTCCGAAGGCCTGATCCACCAGCGCCTTCTGACGTTCGTTGTGCTTGGACAGATAACCGCCGGCCGGCGCGGCCGAAGGCAGCCGTCCCGCGTAGTGCAGCTTCTGGTCGGCACGCATGTTTTCGGCCAGATAGTGGCCGATCTGATACCAGGCGCCCTGGTTCTGCGGCTCTTCCTGACACCACACCACCTCGTGCGCGTTCGGGTAGCGCTTCATCTCGGCCGCGAACGCCTTGTGCGGGAACGGATAAAGCTGCTCGACGCGGATCACGGCCATGTTGTCCAGCCGGCGCTCGCGACGCGCCGACAGCAGGTCGTAGTAGACCTTGCCGCAGCAGGCGATCACGCGGGTCACCGCCTTGGGATCGAGCGCGTCGATCTCCGGGATCACGGTCTGGAAGCTGCCCTTGGCCAGGTCCTTCAGGGGCGAGGCGGCCTCCTTCTTGCGCAATAGCGACTTGGGCGTCATGACCACCAGCGGCTTCCGGAACGGACGCAGCATCTGGCGGCGCAGCAGGTGGAAGATCTGCGCGGCGTTGGAGGGCACCACCACCTGCATGTTGTGCTCCGCGCACAGCTGCAGGTAGCGCTCCAGGCGCGCCGAGCTGTGCTCGGGGCCCTGGCCTTCGTAGCCGTGCGGCAGCAGCATGACCAGGCCGCAGACGCGGCCCCACTTGGCCTCGCCGGAGGAGATGAACTGGTCGATCACCACCTGCGCGCCGTTGGCGAAGTCGCCGAACTGCGCTTCCCAGATCACCAGCGCGGTGGGCTCGGCGGTGGCGTAGCCGTACTCGAAGCCCAGCACCGCCTCCTCGGACAGCACCGAGTCGATGACCACGAAGTCGCCCTGGTCCTTGGAGATGTTGGACAGCCCGACATGGCTGCCGGCGTCCCACTTCTCGCGGTCCTGGTCGTGGAGCACGGCGTGCCGGTGCGCGAAGGTGCCGCGTCCGGCGTCCTGCCCGGACAGGCGCACGTCATAGCCGTTGGCGAGCAGCGAGGCATAGGACAGCGTCTCGGCCATGCCCCAGTCCACCGCCAGCTTGCCCTCGCCCATCTGCTTGCTGGCGTTGACCAGGCGCTCCACGGTCGGGTGCAGCTTGAAGCCCTCCGGCATCGAGGTCAGCTTCTCGGCCAGGCGCTGCAGCTCGGCCAGCGGCACGTGCGTGTCGGCGTTGTCGGTCCACTTGGTGTTCAGGAAGGGCATCCAGTCGACCGCGAACTTGCTCTTGAAGTTCGACAGCACCGGGTTGGAGGTGTGCTTGCCCGCATCGAGGTCGGCGCGGAACTGCTTGATCATCGCGTCCGGCTCTTCGGCCTTCAGCACGCCCTGCGTGACCAGCTTGTCGGCGTACAGCTTGCGCGTTCCCGGGTGCTGGCCGATCTTGCGGTACATCAGCGGCTGGGTGACGAAGGGCTCGTCCTGCTCGTTGTGGCCGAGCTTGCGGAAGCAGACCATGTCGATGACGACGTCCTTCTTGAACTTCTGCCGGTAGTCGACCGCCATCTGCGTGACGAACTGCACCGCCTCGGGGTCGTCGGCGTTGACGTGGAAGATCGGCGCCTCGACCATCTTGGCGACGTCGGTGCAATAGGTGGTCGAGCGCGCGTCGCGCGGGTCGGAGGTGGTGAAGCCGATCTGGTTGTTGACCACGATGTGCACCGTGCCGCCCGTGCCGTAGCCGCGCGTGTTGGCCAGGTTCAGGGTCTCCATGACCACGCCCTGCCCGGCGAACGCCGCGTCGCCGTGGATCAGCACCGGCAGCACCTGGTCGCCGGTCTTGTCGTCGCGGCGGCGCTGGCGCGCGCGCACCGAGCCCTCGACCACCGGATTGACGATCTCCAGGTGCGAGGGGTTGAAGGCCAGCGAAAGGTGCACCGGGCCGCCCGGCGTCGAGATGTCCGACGAGAAGCCGTTGTGGTACTTCACGTCGCCCAGGCTCGCCGGGTCGGTGGCGTGCTTGCCTTCGAATTCCGGGAACAACTCCGCAGGCATCTTGCCGAGCACGTTGACAAGCACGTTGAGGCGCCCGCGGTGCGCCATGCCGATGACCATTTCCTGCACGCCCTGGCCGCCGGCGCGCTGGATGATCTCGTCCACCGCCGGGATCAGGCTCTCGCCGCCCTCGAGCGAGAAGCGTTTCTGCCCGACGTAACGCGTGTGCAGGTACTTCTCGAGGGTCTCGGCCTCGGTCAGCTTCTGCAGCATGCGCTTCTGGTACCTCGGGGGAATACTTCGGCGTGGCGCGCGCGGGCTCGATGCGCTCCTGGATCCACAGCCGCTGCGCGCGGTCGTTGATGAACATGTACTCGAAACCGATGTTGCGGCAGTAGGTGTCGCGCAGCGCCTGCACCAGGGTGCGCAGCGTGGTGCGCTCCAGGCCGACGAAGGACCCGGCGTTGACCTCGGTGTCGAGGTCGGCCTCGGACAGGTCGTAGTAGGCGGGTTCGAGTTCGGTCACCGTCGGGCGCGGCACGCGCTTGAGCGGGTCCAGGGTCGCCCAGCGCGAGCCGGCGATGCGATACGAGGTCACCAGCAGCAGCGCGGCGACCTGCAGGCGGTCGTGCGCGACGTCCGCCTCGATGGTGGCGCGAGTCCCGCCCAGCTCGCCGGCCTTGGCGCGCTGCACGAACGACTCGACGATCGGGGCGTGCGCCACGTCCCTTGCCCCGTTGCCGGCGGCGCTCCCCGGCAGCAGCTGCATCTGGTCGAAGTACTCGCGCCACTGCTCCGGCACGGAACCCGGGTGCGCGAGGTACTGCTCGTAGAGTTCCTCGACGAACGGCGCGTTGCCGCCGAAGAGGTAGGAGTTGTCGAGGAACTGTTTCATCATGGCTTCAGGTCTCCTCTGATCCCGTCGAATGCCGGCCGGGCGGCCGGGGAACGCCGTAGTTCCCCCTGCTACCTCTTCGGCATCGGCACGAAATCGCGCTTGACGGCGCCCTTGTAGAGCTGGCGCGGGCGGCCGATCTTGTACTCGGGGTCGGAGATCATCTCCTGCCACTGCGCGATCCAGCCGACCGTGCGGGCGAGCGAGAAGATGCAGGTGAACATCGACACCGGGATGCCCAGCGCGCGCTGCACGATGCCCGAGTAGAAGTCGACGTTCGGGTACAGCTTGCGGCTGACGAAGTACTCGTCCTCGAGCGCGATCTTCTCCAGCGCGATGGCCAGCTTGAACAGCCGGTCGTTGTGCAGGCCCAGCTCGTTCAGCACCTCGTGGCAGGTCTCGCGCATCAGCTTGGCGCGCGGGTCGTAGTTCTTGTAGACGCGGTGGCCGAAGCCCATCAGCTTGGTGCCGGAATTCTTGTCCTTCACCTGCTTGATGAACTCGGGGATCTTGGAGGCGTCGCCGATCTCCTCGAGCATGTTGAGCGCAGCCTCGTTGGCGCCGCCGTGCGCCGGGCCCCACAGGCAGGCGATGCCCGCGGCGATGCAGGCAAACGGGTTGGCGCCGGACGAGCCGGCGAGGCGCACCGTCGAGGTCGAGGCGTTCTGCTCGTGGTCGGCGTGCAGGATGAAGATGCGGTCCATCGCCCGCACCAGCACGTCGTTGACCTTGTAGTCCTCCGCCGGCACGGCGAACATCATGCGCATGAAGTTGGCGGTGTAGCTGAGGTCGTTCTTCGGGTAGATGAACGGCTGCCCGACCGAATACTTGTACGCCATCGCGACGATGGTCGGCAGCTTGGCGATCAGCCGGAACGCGGCGATCTCGCGGTGCTCCGGATTGTTGATGTCCAGCGAGTCGTGGTAGAAGGCCGACAGCGCGCCGACCACGCCGACCAGCACCGCCATCGGGTGCGCGTCGCGGCGGAAGCCCGTGAAGAAGCGCGTGAGCTGGTCGTGCACCATCGTGTGGTGGATCACGGTGTCGACGAACTGCTTCTTCTGCGCGGCATCGGGCAGCTCGCCGTTCAGCAGCAGGTAGCAGGTCTCGAGGAAGTCGCAGTTCTCGGCCAGCTGCTCGATCGGATAGCCGCGATACATCAGCACGCCGGCGTCGCCGTCGATGTAGGTGATGGTCGAGTTGCAGCTGGCGGTCGACAGGAAGCCCGGGTCGTAGGTGAACATCCCCGACTTGCCGTACAGGCTGCGGATGTCGACGACCTCCGGCCCGATGGTCCCCGGCATCACCGGGAAATCGAACGAGCGGCCGTCGGGGAGGTTGAGTGTCGCTTTCTTGTCCATGGCGTTTTCCTTGATCAAACGGCGCGCAGGCGCGCCACGATGCTGCGATGCCTGGGAGCGTAGCGCTCGCTCGAACCCTTGACGACGTCCCAGAGGTCGTTGTCCGGAGTCCAGGAGCTCGCCGAGCGCCGCCAGCTCCTCTTCCGCCAGGCTGTCGCGCTGCCGCAGGAAACTCTCCAGGACGATATCCAGTTCCAGCAGCCCGCGCCGGCACTTCCAGCTCAGCCGGTCCAGGTCGATCGCCCATCCGAGCCGGCAGACGGCGCGCTTGACCATCAGTTCCTTGATCTTGCCGATCGCCTTCGTGGGGTTCAGGCCCTTCGGGCAGACGTCCACGCAGTTCATGATGGTGTGGCAGCGGAACAGGCGGTACGGATCCTCGAGGTCGTCGAGGCGCTCGCTGGTCGCCTGGTCGCGCGTGTCGGCGATGAAGCGGTAGGCCTGCAGCAGGCCGGCCGGGCCGACGAACTTGTCCGGGTTCCACCAGAACGACGGGCAGGCCGTCGAGCAGCACGCGCACAGGATGCACTCGTACAGGCCGTTGAGTTCCTCGCGCTCCTCGGGCGACTGCAGCCGCTCGCGTTCGGGCGGCTGCTCGTCGTTGATCAGGTAGGGCTTGATCGAGTGGTACTGCTTGAAGAACTGCGTCATGTCGACGATCAGGTCGCGGATCACCGGCAGGCCGGGCAGCGGGCGCAGCATCACGGTGTCGGGAAGATCGGCGATCTTGGTGATGCAGGCGAGGCCGTTCTTGCCGTTGATGTTCATCGCGTCGGAGCCGCAGACCCCCTCGCGGCAGGAGCGGCGGAACGACAGCGAGTCGTCCTGCATCTTCAGGCGCACCAGCGCGTCGAGCAGCATGCGGTCGGTCGGCTCGAGCTTGACCTCGTAGTCCTTCATGTAGGGACGCTCGTCCCTGTCGGGATCGTAGCGGTAGATGGAGAACTTCATCTCAGTAGGTCCGCACTTTCGGTTCGAAGGAATCCACGGTGAGGGGCTTCAGCTGCACGGGCTTGTACTCGAGCCGGTTGCCCTCCTTGTACCAGAGGGTGTGCTTCATCCAGTGCTTGTCGTTGCGGTCCGGGAAGTCGGCACGCGCCTGGGCGCCGCGCGATTCGGTGCGCGCCTCGGCCGAAACGATGGTCGACTGCGCCGTCTCGATCAGGTTGTCCAGCTCCAGCGCCTCGACGCGCGCCGTGTTGAACACCTTCGACTTGGTCGGCGATGTAGGTGCGCTGCGCGCGTTCCGCGATCTCCTTCATCTTCGCGACGCCCTCGACCAGCATCTCGGGGAAGCGGAACACGCCGCAGTGCGCCTGCATCACGCGGCGCAGGTCGTTGGAGACGTCGGCGACGCGCTCGCCCGAGGTCGCCGCGTCGAGCCGGGCAAGGCGCGAACGGGTGTAGTCGCCGGCGTCCTTCGGCAGGTCGCGGTGCGACTCGGGCATCGCCCGGATGTCCTTGATCATCTGCTCGCCCGAGGCCTTGCCGAACACCACCAGGTCGAGCAGCGAATTGGTGCCCAGGCGGTTGGCGCCGTGCACCGACACGCAGGCGCATTCGCCCGCCGCGTAGAAGCCCTCGACGATGGTGTCCTTGCCCGAGGCGTCGGGCACCACCACGTGGCCGAGGTAGTGCGTCGGGATGCCGCCCATCTGGTAGTGCACCGTCGGCACGACCGGGATCGGGTCGCGCGATCAGTCGACGTTGGCGAACTTGAGCGCGATCTCGCGGATGCCGGGCAGCTTGGAATTGATCTGGTCGGCGCCGAGGTGGTCGAGCTTCAGCAGCACGTGGTCGGCGTCCGGTCCGCAGCCGCGGCCTTCCTTGATCTCGGTGGTCATCGCGCGCGACACCACGTCGCGGCCCGCGAGATCCTTGGCGTTCGGCGCGTAGCGCTCCATGAAGCGCTCGCCGTTCTTGTTCAGCAGGTAGCCGCCCTCGCCGCGCACGCCCTCGGTGATCAGCACGCCCGCGCCGGCCACGCCGGTCGGGTGGAACTGCCAGAACTCCATGTCCTCGAGCGGGATGCCGGCGCGCGCCGCCATGCCGATGCCGTCGCCGGTGTTGATGAAGGCGTTGGTGCTGGCCGCGTAGATGCGCCCGCCGCCGCCGGTGGCGAAGAGGGTCGCCTTGGCCTGGAACAGGACCACCTCGCCGGTCTCCATCTCGAGCGCGGTGACGCCCAGCACGGCGCCGGAGGCGTCGCGCACGATGTCCAGCGCCATCCACTCGACGAAGAACTGCGTGTTGGCCTTGACGTTGGCCTGGTACAGCGTGTGCAGCATGGCGTGGCCGGTGCGGTCGGCCGCGGCGCAGGAGCGCAGCGCCATCTTGGCGCTGCCGTAGTTCTGCGTGTGGCCGCCGAACGGGCGCTGGTAGATCTTGCCGTTCTCGACGCGGTCGAAGGGCATGCCCATGTGCTCGAGCTCGATCACCACCTCGGTGGCGCGGCGGCACATGTACTCGATGGCGTCCTGGTCGCCCAGGTAGTCGGCACCCTTGACGGTGTCGTACATGTGCCAGTGCCAGTTGTCCTCGGTCGAGTTGGCCAGCGGCGCGGCGATGCCGCCCTGCGCCGCCACCGTGTGCGAGCGCGTCGGGAACACCTTGGTGAGCACCGCGACCTTCAGGTTGGCGCGGGACAGCTCCAGCGCCGCGCGCAGGCCGGAGCCGCCGGCCCCGACCACGATCGCATCGAATTTTCTGACGGGAAGGGACACTCATCATCTCCACAGGATCTGGACCGTCCAGCCGAGATAGCCGGCGAGCGTGATCAGCGCGACCTGCAGCGTGAGGCGCAGGCCCGCCGGCTTGACGTAGTCCATCAGGATGTCGCGCACCCCGACCCACATGTGCCAGCCGAGGCTGACGCCGAACACCAGAGTGGCGACGCGCATCCAGCCATGGCCGAAGAGGTCTTTCCAGACCGAATAGTTGATCGGCTGGCCGATCATCACGACCGCCAGGATGATGACCGTGTAGACGGCCATGATCGCGGCCGTGACGCGTTGCGCGAGCCAGTCCCGCAGCCCGTAGTGGGCGCCGACGACGATGCGATTCACCATATTTTCGCTCCGAAGAAGGCCGTCAGCGCGAGGCTGGCGACGAACACGATGACGCTGGACATGCGCGCGGCCGGCAGCTCGATGCCCTTGTGCAGGTCGAGCAGCAGGTAGCGGATGCCGGCGCAGAAGTGGTGGGCGAAGGCCCAGATCAGCACCAGCATGGCGAGCTTGACCACCGTGAAGCCGAGGTAGCGCTTCACCTCCTGGAAGTCCTCCGGCGAAGCCAGGCTGCGATCGAGCAGGAACAGCAGCCAGAGCGCGGCGGCGAACAGCAGCGCCCCGCTCGCGCGATGCAGGATCGAAACCACGGCCGGGATCGGCTGTCGGATCTGCAGGAGGTTGAGGTGTACGGGTCTTTTTTTCTTGACGGCGACGTTGGACATGTCGAGAGCCGGATTCAGTTGCGGATTGCCCGCAGAAGTTGAGCCGCGCCAGCGTAAACCCAGCGAGACGGAATAACAATTATAACGCCGGAGCGCATTGATTGCGCTGCCCTAAACTGAGATTGCTGCGCGGCACAAGTTCACCCCAGCTCGCTCCGGTAGAATGACGGTCTGTCTTGTACAAACCGCGGCGCCATTCCACGGGTCGGTCCGAATAAGTGAACGACACCCGCTCGACGGCAAGCAGCGGATGGCCGGCCGGCACCGCCAGCGACCCGGCGCTGGCGGCATCCGCGGCAACGGCCTTCAGCTTTTCTTCGGCGCGCACCATGCGGGTGCCGAACTGCGTCTCGAACAGGTTGTACAGCGCGCCCTTGTGTTCTGTAACGGCCGCCGGCGTCAATCCTTTAAACAAGTTGCCCGGCAGCCACACCTCTTCGAGCACCACCGGGTCGCCGCCGAATACCAGCAGGCGCTTGATCATGACCAGCGGATCGCCGGACTTCAGATCCAGCGCGCGCGCGATCTCGGCGCCCGCCCTGACGCGCTTGAAATCAAGCAGTTGGCGCTCCACCAGCACGGGCTCGCCGGAGTCCGGCGCGAGGCGCAGGAAGCGAAAGCGCACCTGGCGCTCACCGTGCGTCGCGACGAAGGTGCCCTTGCCCTGGCGGCGCACAACGAGGTTCTCCGCGGAGAGTTCGTCAATGGCCTTGCGCACCGTGCCCTGGCTGACCTTGAAGCGCGCGGCCAGGTCGAGCTCGCTGGGGATGGCCTCGCCGGGACGCCACTCCCCCGACCGCAGGGATTCCAGCAGCAAGGCCTTGATTTGCTGGTAAAGAGGGCTGAAAGTCGGCGAACGCATCCGGGAATTGGAACACAGTTCCCGGTACTCGTCTATATTGTGTCTTATGTCTTATAAAAGACACAAGACGAGTTGACGCCGCTCACCCCCACGCTTACCATCGGAGGCTGCCTTCCATTCATTACAACTTCTCAACGCCCTTCCGGAGTTCCCATGGCCAAAGCCCCCGTACGTGTAGCAGTCACCGGCGCCGCCGGGCAGATCGGTTACGCCCTGCTGTTCCGCATCGCCAGCGGCGAGATGCTCGGCAAGGACCAGCCCGTCATCCTGCAACTGCTGGAAGTCCCGGACGAGAAGGCGCAGAAGGCCCTCAAGGGCGTGATGATGGAACTCGACGACTGCGCCTTCCCGCTGCTGCAGGGCATGGTCGCCGCCTCCGACCCGATGGTCGCCTTCAAGGACGCCGGCGTCGCCCTGCTGGTGGGTGCCCGCCCGCGCGGCCCCGGCATGGAGCGCAAGGACCTGCTCGAGGCCAACGGCAAGATCTTCGCCCCGCAGGGCCAGGCGCTGGACAAGGTCGCCAAGCGCAACGTCAAGGTGCTGGTGGTCGGCAATCCGGCCAACACCAACTGCGCTGATCGCCATGAAGAACGCCCCCAGCCTCGACCCGAAGCAGTTCACCGGCATGATGCGGCTGGACCACAACCGCGCGCTCACGCAGATCGGCCAGAAGATCGGCAAGCCGGTGTCTTCGGTGAAGAAGATGACCATCTGGGGCAACCACTCGGCCACCCAGTACCCCGACCTGTTCCAGGCCGAGGCCGACGGCAAGAAGGTCTGGCCGATGATCAACGACCAGGCCTGGCTCGAGTCGAACTTCATCCCCACCGTGCAGAAGCGCGGCGCGGCGATCATCGACGCGCGCGGCCTGTCGTCGGCGGCCTCGGCGGCCAACGCAGCCATCGACCATGTGCGCAACTGGGCGCTGGGCACCGCGGAGGGCGACTGGGTCAGCATGGGCATCCCCTCGGACGGCAGCTACGACATCCCGGAAGGCGTGCTGTATGGCTACCCGGTGAGCTGCAGGAACGGCAGCTACGAGATCGTCAAGGGCCTCGAGGTCAGCGAATTCTCGCGCGCGCGCATGAGCGCCACGCTCAAGGAGCTGCACGAAGAGCGCGACGGCGTGAAGCACCTGCTCGGTTGATGTCCGCCATGTCCGCCGGAGCCAAGTTCAGGCAGGCCCTGAAGGAAGAAAAGCCGCTACAGGTGATCGGCGCCATCAACGCCTACCACGCGCAGCTTGCCAAGCGCAGCGGCTACAAGGCCATTTACCTCTCCGGCGGCGGGGTGGCCGCCGGCTCGCTGGGCCTGCCGGACCTCGGCATCAGCAATCTCGACGACGTCCTCACGGACATCCGCCGCATCACCGACGTCTGCGGACTGCCGCTGCTGGTCGACGTCGACACCGGCTTCGGCTCCTCGGCGTTCAACGTGGCGCGCACCACGCGCTCGCTGATCAAGGCCGGCGCCGGCGCCATGCACATCGAGGACCAGGTCGGCGCCAAGCGCTGCGGCCACCGCCCCAACAAGGAGATCGTCTCCACCGAGGAGATGGTCGACCGCATCAAGGCCGCGGTGGACGCAAAAACCGACAAGGAGTTCGTGGTCATGGCGCGCACCGACGCGCTGGCCAGCGAAGGGCTGGATGCGGCCATCGAACGCTCGGTGGCCTGTGTCGAGGCCGGCGCCGACATGATCTTCCCTGAAGCCATCACCGAGCTGGCCATGTACAGGAAGTTCGCCGACGCGGTGAAGGTGCCGGTGCTCGCCAACATCACGGAGTTCGGCGCCACGCCGCTGTTCACCACGCAGGAACTGGCCTCGGCCAACGTGTCGATCGCGCTCTACCCGCTGTCGGCCTTCCGCGCCATGAACCAGGCCGCGTTGAACATCTACCAGGCGGTGCGCCGCGACGGCACGCAGAAGAACGTGGTCGACACCATGCAGACACGCAACGAACTGTACGATTACCTCGGCTACCACGACTTCGAGCAGAAGCTCGACGCACTGTTCGCCAAGGCGAAGTAGCCAGGAGCCACCGAGGATCCCATGAGCGAAGCCCCCGCAGCCACCGCCCCCAAACCCAAGAAATCGGTCGCCCTGTCCGGCGTGACCGCCGGCAACACCGCGCTGTGCACGGTCGGGCGCACCGGCAACGACCTGCACTACCGCGGCTACGACATCCTCGACTTCGCCGACCAAGCCGAGTTCGAGGAAATCGCCTACCTGCTGGTGCACGGCAAGCTGCCCAACGCCGCCGAACTGGCCGGCTACAAGGCCAAGCTCAAGGCGCTGCGCGGCCTGCCGGCCAACCTGAAGGCGGTGCTCGAGCAGATTCCGCCCTCGGCCCACCCGATGGACGTGATGCGCACGGCGGTGTCGGTGCTGGGCAACCTGCTGCCGGAGAAGGACGACCACAACCTGCCGGGCGCCAAGGACATCGCCGACAAGCTGATGGCCTCGCTGGGCTCCATGCTGCTGTACTGGTACCACTACAGCCACAACGGCAGGCGCATCGAAGTCGAGACCGACGACGACTCGATCGGCGGGCATTTCCTGCACCTGCTGCACGGCGCCGAAGCCGCCAAGGAGTGGGTCCGCGCGATGCACACCTCGCTGATCCTGTACGCCGAGCACGAGTTCAACGCCTCGACCTTCACCTGCCGGGTGATCGCCGGCACCGGCTCGGACCTGCACAGCGCGATCTGCGGCGGCATCGGCGCGCTGCGCGGGCCCAAGCACGGCGGCGCCAACGAAGTGGCGTTCGAGGTGCAGTCGCGCTACAACGACCCGGACGAGGCCGAGGCCGACGCCATCCGCCGCATCCAGAACAAGGAGATCGTGATCGGCTTCGGCCATCCGGTCTATACCACCGGCGACCCGCGCAACAAGGTCATCAAGGAGGTCGCGCGGCGGCTCTCCAAGCGCAACAGCGACATGAAGCTGTTCGACATCGCCGAGCGCCTGGAGACCGTGATGTGGCGCGAAAAGAAGATGTTCCCCAACCTCGACTGGTTCAGCGCGGTTTCGTACCACATGATGGGCGTGCCCACCGCGATGTTCACGCCGCTGTTCGTGATCGCGCGCACCTCGGGCTGGTCGGCCCACGTGATCGAGCAGCGCATCGACGGCAAGATCATCCGCCCGAGCGCCAACTACACCGGCCCCGAGAACCAGAAGTGGACCGCACTCAAGGACAGGAAGTGACCATGGCCGGCTACGAATCCGAGATCACGAAGTTCATGCGCGAATTCCTCGACCGGCATCCCGAGGAACTCGCTTCGCAGCGGAAGGGCCGCGGCGCCTGGTGGGACAAGTCCGCCGACGAGCGCACCCCGCCGGCGCCGCCCGCGCGCCTCGCGCCCCGCTCCGGCGGCGCCGAGTACACCTTCAAGCCGCTGTCCGAAACCGACACCAAACTTTAATCACCCAGCCCGCGAGAACCACCCTTCATGTCCGCTCACATTTCCAACGTCCGGCCCAAGCCGGAAGCCGTGCTCACCAAGATCGCCGACTACGCGACCAAGGCCACCATCAAGTCGGCCGGCGCCTACGAAACCGCGCGCTACTGCCTGATCGACACCCTGGGCTGCGGCTTCGAGGCCCTCGAATACCCCGCCTGCACCAAGCTGATGGGACCGATCGTGCCCGGCACCGTGGTGCCCAACGGCGCCAGGGTTCCCGGCACGCAGTTCCAGCTCGACCCGGTGCAGGCCGCCTTCAACATCGGCGCGCTGATGCGCTGGCTGGACTTCAACGACACCTGGCTGGCCGCCGAATGGGGCCACCCGTCCGACAACCTGGGCGGCATCCTGGCCGCCGCCGACTGGCTGTCGCGCACCGCGATCGCCAAGGGCAAGAAGCCGCTGCTCATGAAGGACGTGCTGACCGCCATGATCAAGGCGCACGAGATCCAGGGCGTGCTCGCGCTGGAGAACTCGTTCAACCGCGTCGGCCTCGACCACGTGGTGCTGGTCAAGGTGGCCTCGACCGCCGTGGTCGCGCACATGATCGGCTGCACCTACGACGAAGTGGTGAACGCCGTCTCGCAGGCCTGGGTCGACGGGCAGTCGCTGCGCACCTACCGCCACGCGCCCAACACCGGCTCGAGGAAGAGCTGGGCCGCGGGCGACGCCACGTCGCGCGCCGTGCGCCTCGCATTGATCAGCAAGACCGGCGAGATGGGCTATCCCTCGGTGCTCTCCGCCAAGGGCTGGGGCTTCTACGACGTGCTGTTCAAGGGCCAGCCCTTCAAGTTCCAGCGCCCGTTCGGCTCCTACGTGATGGAGAACGTGCTGTTCAAGATCTCCTTCCCGGCCGAGTTCCACTCGCAGACCGCGGTGGAATGCGCGATGGACATCCACAAGGAGCTCAAGCGCCTCGGCCGCCAGCCGGAGGAGATCAGGAAGATCACCATCCGCACCCACGAGGCCTGCATCCGCATCATCGACAAGAAGGGCCCGCTGAACAACCCGGCCGACCGCGACCACTGCATCCAGTACATGGTGGCCGTGCCCATCCTGTTCGGCCGCCTGACCGCCGGCGACTACGAGGACGCGATCGCCAAGGACCCGCGCATCGACGCCCTGCGCGCCAAGATCGAGTGCGTCGAGGACAAGAGTTTCACCAAGGACTACCACGACCCGAACAAGCGCTCGATCGCCAATGCGCTCACGGTGGAATTCAAGGACGGCAAGAAACTGAAGGAGATCGTCTGCGAGTACCCGATCGGCCACAAGCGCCGCCGCAAGGAAGGCATGCCGGTGCTGGTCGAGAAGTACAAGACCAACCTGGCGCGCCGCTTCCCGGCCAAGCAGCAGCAGACCATCCTCGATCTGTGCCTCAACCAGAAGAAGCTCGAGGCCACGCCGGTCAACGAGTTCGTCGACCTGTTCGTGATCTGAGCCGCATGCGCCCGGCCCGCCTCCTCGTCACGCTGTACGCCGCGCTGGCCCTGCTCGTGCCCGCGGCCGGAGCCGGGGCGGCCGAGGCCTGGGAGCGCTTCTTCACCAAGGGCCTGGGCGACTACAAGGCCGAGCTTGCCGACGCGCGCGCGGCCGGCAAGAAGGGCCTGGTGTTCGTCTACCAGCAGGACCCCTGCCCGTACTGCGAGCGCATGAAGGCGCGCATCCTTTCGCTGCCCGAGGTGCAGAAGGCGTACGGCGCGCACTTCGCCGCGTTCTCGATCGACGTGCGCGGCAGCGTCGAGATCACCGACTTCGCCGGCCGCCGGACCACCGAGGGCCGCTACGCGCGCGAGGCCCTGGTGCGTGGCGCCCCGGCGCTGGATTTCTACGACCTCGAGGGCCGGCTGCTGGCGCGCGTGCCCGGCGAGATCGACGACCCGAAGACCTTCCTCGCGCTGGGCGATTGGATCGCCTCCGGCGCCCACGCCAGGCAGACTTTCGAGCAATACCGTGTCGCGCGCGGCCTGTCGGGCGCGCCGCTCAAGATCAACGTGTACAAACCCGCAAACCCCTGACGGAGCAACTCATGCCCCACAACCTGCACAACACCCTGCAAGAGTTCAAGCTGGCCGGCGGCAAATCCGGCAAGTTCTATTCGCTGCCCGCGCTGGAAAGGCCCTGGGCGTGAAGATCTCGCGCCTGCCGGTGTCGATCCGGCTCGTGCTCGAGTCGCTGCTGCGCAACTGCGACGGCAAGAAGGTGACCGAGGAGCATGTGAAGCAGCTCGCCAACTGGAAGCCCAACGCCGCGCGCACCGACGAGATCCCCTTCGTGCTGGCGCGCATCGTGCTGCAGGACTTCACCGGCGTGCCGCTGCTGGCCGACCTGGCCGCCATGAGGAACGTCGCCCACAAGATGGGCAAGAACCCCAAGACCATCGAGCCGCTGGTGCCGGTGGACCTGGTCGTCGACCACTCGGTGCAGATCGACCACTACGGCACCAAGACCTCGCTCGACCAGAACATGAAGCTGGAGTTCAGCGCAACGAGGAGCGCTACCAGTTCATGAAGTGGGGCATGCAGGCCTTCGACACCTTCAAGGTCGTGCCCCCGGGCATCGGCATCGTGCACCAGGTCAACCTCGAGTACCTGGCGCGCGGCGTGCACCACAAGGGCGGCGTCTACTACCCCGACACCCTGGTGGGCACCGACAGCCACACCACCATGATCAACGGCATCGGCGTGGTCGGCTGGGGCGTGGGCGGCATCGAGGCCGAGGCCGGCATGCTCGGCCAGCCGGTGTACTTCCTGACCCCGGACGTGGTCGGCGTGAACCTGAAGGGCAAGCTGCACCCGGCCGTCACCGCCACCGACCTGGTGCTGACCATCACCGAGATGCTGCGCAAGGCCAAGGTGGTGGGCAAGTTCGTCGAGTTCTTCGGCGAGGGCACGGCTTCGCTGGCCCTGCCCGACCGCGCGACGATCGCCAACATGGCCCCGGAATACGGCGCCACCATGGGTTTCTTCCCGGTCGACGACAAGACCATCGATTACTTCAAGGGCACCGGCCGCACCGAAGCCGAGATCGACGCCTTCGCCGCCTACTTCAAGGCCCAGGGCCTGTACGGCGTGCCCAAGGCCGGCAGCATCGATTACTCGCAGACCCTGGAGCTGGACCTGTCCACCGTGATGCCCTCGCTGGCCGGCCCCAAGCGCCCGCAGGACCGCATCGGCCTGGAGAACGTCAAGAGCACCTTCACCAGCCTGTTCTCCAAGCCGGTGGCCGAGAACGGCTTCGCCAAGGCGCCCGCCGACCTCGCCAAGCGCATCCAGGCCTATGACGGCACCATGGTCGGCTCGGGCGACGTGCTGATCGCCGCCATCACCTCGTGCACCAACACCTCCAACCCCGGCGTGCTGCTGGCCGCCGGCCTGCTGGCCAAGAAGGCCGTCGAGCTGGGCCTGACGGTCAAGCCGCACATCAAGACTTCGCTGGCCCCGGGATCGCGCGTGGTCACCGAGTACCTGACCAAGGCCGGCCTGCTGCCCTACCTCGAGAAGCTCGGCTTCTACACCGCCGGCTACGGCTGCACCACCTGCATCGGCAACGCCGGGCCGCTGGCGCAGCCGATCGAGGAGGCCATCGTCAAGAACGACCTCGTCTGCGCCGCCGTGCTCTCGGGCAACCGCAACTTCGAGGCGCGCATCCACGCCAACATCCGCGCCAACTTCCTCGCCTCGCCGCCGCTGGTGGTGGCCTACGCCATCGCCGGCACCATGCTGAAGGACTTCCGCACCGAGCCCCTCGGCAAGTCGAAGGACGGCCAGGACGTCTACATCGGCCACATCTGGCCGACCCACGACGAGGTCGAGGCGCTGATGAAACTCGCGATGGACGCCAAGACCTTCCAGCGCCTGTACAAGGACCTCGGCAAGGACAACGTGCTGTGGCAGAAGGTGCCCTCGGCTTCGGGCCAGGTCTACAACTGGCCGAAGTCCACCTACATCGCCGAGCCGCCCTTCTTCCAGAACTTCTCCATGACGCCGGGCAAGGTCGCGGGCATCGCCGGGGCGAAGATCCTCGGCGTGTTCGGCGACTCGGTCACCACCGACCACATCTCGACGGCCGGCAGCATCAAGCCGACCTCCCCCGCGGGCTACTTCCTGAAGGAGAACGACGGCGCGGTGGGCGACTTCAACAGCTACGGCGCGCGCCGCGGCAACCACGAGGTCATGATGCGCGGCACCTTCGCCAACGTGCGCATCAAGAACCTGATGCTGGGCGGCAAGGAAGGCGGCTCGACGCTGTTCAAGGGCGAAGAGATGCCGATCTACGACGCGGCCATGAAGTACATCGCCGACGGCACGCCGACGGTGATCTTCGGCGGCGAGGAGTACGGCACGGGCTCCTCGCGCGACTGGGCCGCCAAGGGCACGCAGCTGCTGGGCGTGAAGGCCGTGATCGCGCGCAGCTTCGAGCGCATCCACCGCTCCAACCTGGTGGGCATGGGCGTGCTGCCGCTGCAGTTCCTGGGCAGCGACAGCGCCGCCAGCCTGGGCATCAAGGGCGACGAGACCATCTCCATCGAGGGCCTGGGCGACATCCGCCCGCAGCAGGAGCTGACCCTGGTGATCCGGCGCACCGACGGCAGCGAGCAGAAGGTCAAGGTGAAGAGCCGCATCGACACGCCGATCGAGGTCGACTACTACAAGCACGGCGGGATCCTGCCGTATGTGCTGCGGGAGTTGATGGCGGCCTGAGCGGCGTAGCCGCTCGGCCGCTGCGCGGAAGGATCGGAACAGGGGGAACCTAGGTTCCCCCCGTACCCCCTTCCTTTGATTTGGAGCCCGGTTGCCGAGAGGTGGTCGGGCTTTTTTGCGTCGGTCTTCGCTCTCGTTTATATCGGATCGAATATCTCGATTGACAGGAGAGCGGCTCCTGGAGCGGAGTTTCGGAAATGAATCTTCGAGATTTACTCTCAGGGACGCCAGGTTGAGCGGCCGAAGGCGGCGTGGCGGGCCCGCCCGGGGGGGGGGGCCGGGGCCCCGGGGGCCCGGGCCCGGGGGGGGGCGGGGGGGGGGGGGGGGGCGGGGCCCCCCCGGGGGCGGGGCCCCCGGGCCGGGGGGCCGGGCGGCCCCCCCCGCGGGGGGGGGGCCCGGGGCCGCCGGGCGGGGCCGGGCCCCGCCCCCGCGGGGCCGGGGCCGGGGCCCGCGCGCCGGGGGGCGGCGCTTCCGCATCAGGCCTGCCAGCTGCGAACGGCTGCAGGCGCTGGGCGAGGCTGGAGAACTCGCCGCTGACCGAAGCATCGAGTGCGGCGCCGAGGGCCGGCGGGCAGCGCATCCAGACGGGGAACGAACGGCGCCGCCGGCTTGCGCCCAGGTCATCCGGGGTCGACTGCTCGAGGTGGAACTGCAGCAGCGCATTGGTCAGTTCCCAACCCGACAGGCCCGGTACGGGTTCGCGCATCGAAGGACTCGCTCCCTGACTGGACAGGTTGGCAGCATCCCGATGCTGATTGAGGGCCCGGCGCGGACGCCGTGCGCTCGAACTCGGCGATTGCCTCAGTCAGCGCGTGCAGATCGAGGGCGCATCGCCTGCAATGCCTTCCTGGGCCACGATCGGTGCAGTCGCAGTCGCCGTGCTGCGTGATCCGGGCAGTTCGCGTGCAGGAAGCTCGGCCATCCGACCGGATCCCGCGGCGCCATTCGCATCTGGGAACGTGGAGGGTTCTATCCCCGTGTATGTCGGGTCGGTGGCCGCATCGGCAGCGAATCCTGCCCAGGAGCGCATCGAAGAGCCCACTCCCGACGAAGCGACCTCCCTTGCGCTGCCCTGGGTCTGCGCGTCTCCCTCGTTGCCGGCGATGGGCGGCGAACCGACGACTTCCGTCTCCACCGGTTCCGGAGCAGGCAATACATACGCCTGCATTGCCGACAGATACGCCTCGTCCAGCGCAAGCGTGCTGCCGTCCTCGAAGCGCAACCGCTCGATGCTCGGCCCCGTGGACCAGCCGTCGGCCAGCTCGATACTTCCCGCGCCTACGACCAGGCGAGCGCCGTGGGATTCCACCACGACCTGCACGTCCTGCCTGCGAATGTCCGACCCGAAGCGGATCTCGTCCACGCCTGCGTCATCCTGCAGCCGGTCGTTTCCGTCCCCCAGGGCATAGAAGTAGGTATCGTTGCCCTCGCCCCCATGCAACTCGTCGTCGCCCAGACCACCATTCAGGCGATCGTTCCCGGCACCGGCGAAGATCAGGTCGTTCCCACCAAAGCCCAGCAGGCGATCGGCGTACTCGGTGTAACCATCGACGAGGTCCCCTTCACGGCTGCCGTAGACCGTGGCGCCCAGGGCGGCGAACACCTCTGCCGTCACCGCGACTCCATCGGCATCACCGAGCAGCACGTTCTCTATCCGATTCGATGCGTCGGCAAACCAGTCCTCGATCCGAATGCGGTATCCGGTCTGTGTCGCTTCGCCATTGAATGCCAACGCGTCGAAGCCGAACTCCAGATCGCGTCCCGAGCGGCGGACGGCAACGCTACCTTGCGCATCGAATCCGTTGAATCCGCTCGACGAGAAGCCTTCGAAGAGTGCGTCGTAACTCTCTGCCGGAAACAGGCCGGCCGCCACCAGACTGTCCGCACCGCCGGCATCCGAGATGATCAGATTCCCGACCACGTCGTAGAAATCGTCACCCTCGCCGCCGTCCACGTAACCGGCATCGGCAGTCACCGTCAGAACGTCGTTCCCCTGCCCACCGCGCACAAACACGCGCCCGGGCGTTTCTCCGCCCCAAAAGGCCACGCCATCCGCGTCATAGGCGACGTACCTCTCGGCAATGACTTCGATGACATCATCACCTTCGCCGCCATCGACGACATCCAGCCCGCCGGTCGGATTGAGCACCTCGATGCGATCGTTGCCATCGCCGCCCTCGATTACATTGCGTGCGCCGACACCACCGACGGGATCCCAACGGTCTTCGGACGACTGGATATGGTCGTCGCCGGCTTCGCCCGAGAGGATGTCATTGCCGCCGGATCGATCGGAAATCAGGTCATTGCCGGCGCCCCCGTGAATTCGATCATCGCCCGGACGTCCGAACAGCGAAGACAGCTGCCCGAAGTATTCCGACAACTTCGCATAGGTGGGATCCGTCCCCGATCCGTCGTGGAGATAGTCACCATATAGCGTGTCGTGCCCTTCATCGCCGTGCAGCTCATCCGCACCGCTGCCGCCGACGACCACATCGTCGCCTCCACCCGCGGAAACGAAGTCATCGAAGCCCGCATCCTCGCCGAGCACGAAGCGGATCGCCTCTTCGAGCGTGCCGGAGATCGCGACCCCGGTCGGCACCAGAACCGCATCGAGAACCCCGGCGTCCACCACCGCGCCCGGTCCGGCGACCGTATGCACTGCATATCCCGCCACGAGCGACTCCGGGGCCTCGGGCGAAAGCGCACACTGTCGCCCAATCGGTACGCAACACCGTCGATGCGGACCTCGGTTCTCGATTCTCCGTCGGGAAGCGTCACGGTGCCGACGAATACCCGCTGGTTGTCACCCCAGATGGAGTCCTGTCCGGCGCTGCCCAGTATGTAATCCTCCCCGCCCCCGCCGACCAGCGCCGCTGCGTTGCCGGCACCGCCGGCCGATGTGCTGAAGTCGATCAGATCGTCATCCGCTCCGCCGTCCACCGCGGCGTCGTAGATCCCGTTACCCTGGAACTCAGCGCTGTCGTCCCCCTGCCGCCCGAAGTACGCGACACCGCCGGAAGTGATGAATCTGTCGGCCACGGCGCTGCCGAACGCCAGGCCGACATCGACGCGGTCGTGGGCGTAGCGATACTGCCTCTGCACTTCGGCGTCGCCGGACTGCGGATCGACTGGCAGCACGGCATCCTGCGGGAGATACTCATCCAGATAGGTATGCTCCGCGGTCGTATCGGGTGCGGCCACCAACTCCGGCAGGCCGTCCAGCACGATCCCCAACATGCCATTGCTGAATCCGGCAATGAGTATTTCGCCCGATATCAGCAGCGACAGGCCCTGTGATTCTCCGCCAAGGACGATGTATTCCGTACCGCCAGCATCCAGGTAAACGCCGGCAGCGCCAGGCAGGCCTCCACCCAGCTCGCGGCCCTTGTAGCGAATCCTGCCAAGCCCGTCCGCATCGGCGATCTCGTCGAAGCCTCCGCCACTTTCGTAAACGTAGATATCGAAGCCGACGCCACCTTCCAGGAAGTCATCACCTTCCCCCCCGGAAAGAATGTCGTCGCCTTGACCGCCGATGAGCACATCCGCACCTGCGCCGCCAGAAAGCGCGTCTGAGCCAAGCCCGCCTTCCAGGTAGTCGCGCCCACCCGCGCCGGAGAGCGACTCGGCGCCTGAACCACCGAACAGGAAGTCGTCGCCGCCATTGCCTTCCAGGGGCGCCGCACTTCCATCGGCAGCGAAGACGTGCATCGGCGCCGAGCCTGCGGAAGAGCCGATCTCCAGTCCGGACTCCCTGTCGAGGAAATACCCGCCAAGGGCTCTTGCCGGCAACTGGCCGTCCGAAGTGTGGTGCCACACCTTGGCATCGAGAAACAGCGATCGCGCCCAGATCCATTGCTCGCTCTGCCCCAGGCCGGTATCCGGATTCAGCAGATCGAGCGACTGGTCGGCATTCGGACCCTGATACAGGCCGGAGGGACCGAGCACCGCATAGGGCTGGAGTTCCTGGAGGGCATACCGGTAGGCGATCCCGTCGTCGGCCAGGGCACGGTAGGCGATCGCGTAGGCATCCAGATCGGGAAGCGCCACCAATGCGGTTTGACCCGCGTACGCCTCCAGGCGAGTCGACAAATCCGCGAGGTGTTCATAGAACTTGTCGCGATCGCCGATTGGCGTTGGTGCCTGCGGTGCCGCCGACCAGTCCCGGAACAACCGGCGCATCGAATCGAGAATGGTCTCCAGGGTTCGTTCCGCGTCCGCCGAACTGGCCGCGAATACCGGGGACAAGGCCGATACCTTCTGCAGCCCTGTTCCCCCACCCTCCAATGAGCCCAGAAGGTCGAAAGTTTCGTACAGGGAGAACGCATCGGTCAGTCGCGAAATGGAATGCAGCGCAGTCAGCGAAGAAAATGTTCTCTTCGACATAGGCGGGGATCCGCTCCCCGGGCTGCCGCATGGCGAGGGAATTGGTGACGATCTCCGGTCCCGGATAGGCGTAGACATTACTGATCTTCGCCTCGGGAAATGTCGCCAGGCTCCCGACCGGAACACCCATCTGCCCGGCGAACAGTCCGAACAGCTTGTCGACTTCCAGCGAGGCTTTGCCGAACCCGGCAGCATTGAAAGTGACCACCTCGGACACCGCGCCGGGAAAGAGCCGCGAGAAAGCCATCGCCAGATGGCCGCCCAGGCTGTGCCCGGTCAGCACCAGCTGCGTGCCTGCCTCGATCGCCTCCAGACCGAACTCGGCCCGATCGAACGCCAGGTACACATACCGCGTCGTCGGCGGCAACAGTTCCGAAATGCGCGACTCGTATGTGTAGTAGGACCCGCTCTCCGGCAGGGTGGCCGTATCCACCAGACGATACAGCGGAACCTCCTGGTCGACCGGCGTGATCAGTCGGCGGTAGTAGTTGTACAGAGAGACAAGCTGATCGCGCGCAATGCCGCGCGCAGGGAGGACGATGTCGGCGTTGGCTTGATGACGATCCGGGTTGGCACCCGATGTTGGAATGAAATCCAGAAAATCGCCTTCACTCCCTCGGATCGCAAGAACCAACTTGGACGAGAGATTGTTCTTGAAAAGGGTTGCCGAGAATCCGTAAGCGTCGTTTTGCACATGATTTACAACGCTATACCGTGAGACATTCACCAAGCGCTCAGCTTGAGTCCTCCCGAATATGTCACTCTCTAGAACAGACTGATTCCGTATCACCTCCTGTACCGCCGGATTGCTCCAATCCTCCTTGATATGTCCGTATGAAGCTTGAGAAAGACTGGAGAGATCGTATATGTCGCTAACTGAAACCACAGGGAGCCTTTCTCACTTTGCTTTGAGAACCGAACGCGCAAGTTGGCTGGAGTTTGGTGATTCCTTAGGGCACCACGCACGATAGGAGTACATATCCGATAGCTGTCTATGTAACCACCCTCCCGCGTGGCCAATCTCGACCTTCTCCGCCAGAATTTCATTCGACTCTGTGTCAACCACAGTGGTTCTGGTTCTTGTAAATTGCCGACCAGCTCGGTATCTAGACTGAATCACTCGATAACGACTGATTGAAGCGACGCGCTTTTCACTTTTTACTGTTCCGCCGTCAAGGAGAGAGAATCGATCAACTGTTCCATCGCTATTGTCACGCTCCCAGAATTGGTATCCATACTCACTTGGCGTGTTCTCCGCACCATACGGTGAGCGAACGCCCTTTACCTGATTTGCAATCTTGTAGATCCTTGTGCCGGCCTCCTGAGCACACATTCTTGAAACTTATACTTTC
>JADJPT010000006.1 GCA_016713125.1 Betaproteobacteria bacterium | reverse complement strand
GCTCAGGAGATCATGCGCGAGGCGTTGATCGCCTCGGCCCCTGGAGTCCGCCGCGCAGGCCGAGCGTGGCCTGCCGGCCGAGCGCATCGTGATCTCGTGCAAGGTCAGGCGGTGCAGGACCTGATCGCCGTCTATACCGAACTCGCGCGCCGCTGCGACTATGCGCTGCACTTGGGGCTGACCGAGGCCGGCATGGGTTCCAAGGGCATCGTCGCCTCGACCGCAGCGATGGGCGTGCTGCTGCAGGAAGGCATCGGCGACACCATCCGCGTTTCGCTCACCCCCGAGCCCGGCGGCGACCGCACGCGCGAGGTGGTGGTCGCGCAGGAACTGCTGCAGACCATGGGATTGCGCAGCTTCACGCCGATGGTCACCGCCTGCCCGGGTTGCGGACGCACCACCAGCACGGTGTTCCAGGAACTCGCCGACAGCATCCAGGCCTACCTGCGCGCGCAGATGCCGGTGTGGAAGCGCCAATACCCCGGCGTCGAGGACATGAAGGTGGCGGTGATGGGCTGCGTGGTCAACGGCCCGGGCGAGTCCAAGCACGCCGACATCGGCATCAGCCTGCCCGGCACCAACGAGGTGCCCGTCGCGCCGGTGTACGTCGACGGCGAGAAGACCGTGACCCTCAAGGCGAGGGCATCGCCGAGGCGTTCCAGGCCATCGTCGAGGACTACGGTGGCGAAGAATTACGCGGCCGGCGCGGTGCGCAAAGCGTGCCGCAAACGCCCAATATCCCCATCAAGGCAGCCTGAGAACCGTGAGCAACACCCTGCAAGCCATTCGTGGCATGAACGACATTTTGCCGGACGAGGCCGAGCGCTGGCTCGCCTTCGAGGCCACCGTGCAGCAATGGCTGGCCCGCTACGGCTACCGCAACATCCGCATGCCGCTGGTCGAGCAGACCGCGCTGTTCCGCCGTGCGATCGGCGAGGTCACCGACATCGTCGAAAAGGAAATGTATTCCTGGAAGGACGAGCTGAACGCCGAGGAGCTCACGCTGCGCCCCGAGGGCACCGCCTCCTGCGTGCGTGCGGCCATCGAGCACAGCCTGGTCTACGACGGACCCAAGCACCTGTGGTACGCCGGCCCCATGTATCGGCACGAGCGCCCGCAGAAGGGCCGCTACCGTCAGTTCCACCAGTACGGCGTGGAAGCCCTGGGTTTCGCCGGCCCCGACGTCGACGCCGAGCTGATCGTCATGTGCGCGGCGCTGTGGAAGGAACTGGGTCTGACCGGCATCCGCCTGGAGCTGAACACCATCGGCTCCTCGGAGGAGCGCGCGCGCTTTCGCGAGCAGCTGATCAAGTACCTCGAGGGCAAGGTCGAGTCGCTGGACGCCGACGGCAAGCGGCGCATGTACACCAACCCGTTGCGCGTGCTCGATTCCAAGAATCCGGCGGTGCAGGACGCGCTGCGCGACGCGCCCTCACTGATGGAGCACCTGGGCGAGGATTCCCTCAGGCACTTCGATGCGGTGAAGTCCCTGCTGGGCGCGGCCGGCGTGGAGTACACGCTCAATCCGCGGCTGGTGCGCGGGCTGGACTACTACAACCTCACTGTCTTCGAGTGGATCTCGGATGCGCTGGGCGCGCAGGGCACGGTGTGCGGCGGCGGGCGCTATGACGGCTTGTTCGCGCAGATCGGCGGCAAGCCCACCCCGGCCGCCGGCTTCGCGATGGGCTGCGAGCGCCTGATCGCGCTGGTGCAGGAATCGCGTCGCGCGACGAATGTCGCAGGACCCGCCGCCTACATCGTCTGGCAGGGCGAGGGCACCGGCGCCTATGCGCTGACCCTGGCCGAGGAACTGCGCGCGCAGGGCCTGGCGGTGGTGCAGCACGCGGGCAGCGGCAGCTTCAAGTCGCAGATGAAGAAGGCCGACGCCAGCGGCGCGCAGTGCGCGCTGATCGTCGGCGAAGACGAACTCAAGTCGGGCGAAGTCACCTACAAGCCGATGCGGCGCGCGGAAGAGCAGCGCCGCGTGCCGCGCGCCGGGCTGGCCGCGCTGCTGCGCCAGCCCTGAACCAACGACAGCGAAACCAGGAAACCACGATGGCCCATCTCGATCTCGAAGAACAGGAACAGCTCGCCGAAGCGAAAGCCTTCTGGCAGCGCTACGGCAACCTCATCCTAACGCTGCTGCTGGTGTGCGCGCTGGCCTTCTCCGGCTGGCAGGGCTGGCAGTACTGGCAGTCGCGCCAGGCGCTGGAAGCCAGCACGCAGAACGAAACGATTTCCAAGGCGGAGCGCGAGAACCGCGCCAAGGGCGTGCGTGACGCCAGCGGCGCGCTGCTGGAGAACTATTCCGGCACCGCCTACGCGCCGATGGGCGCGCTGACTTCGGCCAAGTACTTCTTCGACCGCGGCGACCTGAAGGGCGCCAAGGCGCAGCTGCAATGGGTGGTCGACAAGACCGGCTCCGACGAACTGCGCGACATCGCGCGCCTGCGCCTGGCCGCCGTCCTGCTCGACGAGAAGTAGCACGACGAGGCGCTGAAGGTGCTCGATTCCAAGCACACCGAGGCCTTCGCGGCGCAGTTCGCCGCGACCAGGGGCGACGTGCTGGTGGCGAAGAACCAGGCCGCCGAAGCCCGGGTCGCGTACAAGCTGGCGATCGAGAAGGCCGGCACGAAGAGCGCCGCGCTGCGCGACAGCGTGCAGATGCGTCTGGACGCGTTGGGCAGCTGAGCATGATCACCACGCGCCGCGCCGCACGCCTGTCCGCCCGCATCGCCGCCGCATTGGCCGTCAGCCTGCTCGCCGGCTGCGGCGGTATGAGCATGCCCAGCATGAACCCCATGGAGTGGTTCTCCAGCGGCCCCAAGGGTCCCAAGCCCACCGAACTCACGCCGATCGCCAACCCGCAGGCCGTGCGCACGCTGTGGCAGGCCGGCGTCGGCAGCGCCGGCGTGTTCGTCTTCAGTCCCGCACTGGCCGATGAGTCGGTGTTCGCCGCCGCGCGCGACGGCACGGTCACGCGCCTGGACGTGGGCAACGGCAGGCCGGTCTGGCGCGTCTCGGTCGGCACGCCGCTGTCCGGCGGCGTGGGCGCCGACGGCAACCTGGTCGCGGTGGGTACCGACAAGGGCGAGGTGATCGCCCTCGACGCCAAGAGCGGCGCGACGCGCTGGCGTGCGCGGGTGTCCAGCGAAGTGCTGGCCGCACCGAAGATCGGCGAGGGCCTGGTGTTCGTGCGCTCCGCCGACAGCCGCGTGTTCGCCTTCGACGTCAACGACGGCAAGCGCCGCTGGGTGCACCAGCGCGCCGCCGCGGCGCTGATCGTGCGCTCCCCGGCCGGCCTGACCCTGCACCAGGGCAACCTGTACGCCGGCTTCTCGGGCGGCAAGCTGGCGGCGATCGACGCGCGCACCGGCGCCGTGCGCTGGGAAGTCACCGTCGCCCTGCCCAAGGGCTCGACCGAACTCGAGCGCGTGACCGACGTCAGCGGCGAGCCGATGCTGCTCGGCCGCGAAGTCTGCACCGCGGCCTTCCAGGGGCGCGCCGCCTGTTACGAGGCGCAGAGCGGCAACCAGGTGTGGGCGCGCGACATGTCGACGCTGACCGGCATGAGCATCGACGCGCGCTACGGCTTCGTCGCCGACGACCGCGGCTCGGTGCATGCGCTCGACCGCTCCAGCGGACGCAGCCTGTGGAAGATGGATCGCCTGAGCTACCGCAACCTGTCGCTGCCGCTGCCGCTGGGTGACAACGTCGCGGTGGCCGACTTCCAGGGCTATGTGCATTTCCTGGCGCGCGATTCGGGCGCCATCGTCGCGCGCGTCGCCACCGACGGCAGCGCCGTGCGCGCCGCGCCGGTGAAGATCCCCAACGGCATACTCATACAGACTGCGAACGGCGGCCTGTTCGCCATCGCCAACTAGGCGTCGGGGAACCCGAGGGTTTCCCGGCACCGTTTTCCCCACCGAGGCCTGCGCATATGAAGCCCGTCGTAGTTCTCGTCGGCCGGCCCAACGTCGGCAAGAGCACCCTGTTCAATCGCCTGACGCGCTCGCGCGACGCCATCGTCGTCGACGTGCCGGGGGTGACGCGCGACCGGCACTACGGCGAAGGGCATATGGGCGATCGGCCCTTCCTGGTCGTCGACACCGGCGGCCTGGAGCCGCAGACCGGCTCGGGCATCTTCGCCGAGATGAAGCGCCAGGCCGACCAGGCCATCGCCGAAGCCGATGCCGTGGTGTTCGTGCTCGATGCGCGCGCCGGACTCACGCCGGACGACCGGCGCATCGCCACCGAACTGAGGAAGCGCCACGCGCGCGTCTGGCTGGCGGCCAACAAGGCCGAGGGCATGCAGTCCGACCTCGCCGTCGCCGACTTTCACGAACTCGGCCTGGGTGAGCCGATCGCCATCTCGGCCGCGCACGGCGAGGGCGTGCGCTACCTGATCGAGACCGTGCTCGAAGCCTTCCCCCAAGAGGAGGAAGTGGTCGATCCGGACGCCGACGCCGCGGACAAGCCGCCGCGCGTGGCCATCGTCGGCCGCCCCAACGTGGGCAAGTCCACGCTGGTGAATGCGCTGGTCGGCGAGGATCGCGTCATTGCGTTCGACGCGCCGGGCACCACGCGCGACCCGATCGACGTGCCCTTCCATTACCGCGGCCGCGATTACGTGCTGGTGGACACCGCCGGCCTGCGCAAGCGCGGCCGCAGCCAGGGCGAGGAGATCGAGCAGTATTCGATCATCAAGACCCTGCAGGCGGTCGAAGGCTCCAACGTCGCGGTGTTCGTGCTCGACGCGATCGACGGCATCTCCGACCAGGACGCGCACGTGGCCGGCTACATCCTCGAACGCGGCCGCGCGGTGGTGATCGCGGTGAACAAATGGGACGCCGCCGACACCGAGGCGCGCGACAAGATCAAGGCCGAGATTGCCTGGAAGATCGGCTTCATGGATTTCGCCAAGATCCTGTACGTCTCGGCGCGCGACAAGAAAGGCCTGGCCGACGTGATGACCGCCGTCGACAAGGCCTACGCCGCGGCCATGGCCAAGCTGTCCACGCCCAAGCTGACGCGCACGCTGATCGCCGCCGTCGAGCGCCAGCAGCCGCCGCGCCGCGGCGCCGGCCGGCCCAAGCTGCGCTACGCGCACCAGGGCGGGCAGAACCCGCCGCGCATCATCATCCACGGCAACCAGCTGAACCACGTGCCCGAGACCTACAAGCGCTACCTGGAGGGCGTGTTCCGCAAGGCCTTCGCGCTCGAAGGCACGCCGCTCAAGGTCGAGTTGCGCACCGGCACCAACCCCTACGCCTCGCGCGCGCGCGGCAGGTAGCGGTGCGCGGTCGCCGCCCCCGGATGCCCGGACGGCGGCAGGAAAGTTGAACTTTCATTTCACAAAATCCGCTGCTGGAGCGGTGTGCATGGCAATCCGGTCGTCAATTCTGACAACTCTGCGAATGAGAACCCTGCGTCTGGCGGCGCTCATGCTGGCGGCGCTGCCGACGGCCGCGGCGGCGGCCTGTCCGGATCGTGCGGTCGATTTCCCGGCGCTCAGCCTGACGCTGGAAAACGACATGTTCGTCAACACCGACAGCAACTACACCAGCGGCTGGAAGGTCTCGGCCGCCTCCGGCGAGGTCGGGCCGGACACGCAACCCGAATGCCTGCCGGCGTTCTTCCGCGTGCAGCAGGAGATCGGCCACCGCGCCTTCGACCTGCTCGGCACCGACCCGACCCAGGACGCCACGCGCCAGGTGCAGGGGCGCAACTTCCTCGCCAAGTTCGGCCAGGCCATGTACACGCCGCGCGATTTCGCGCAGTCGGCCCTGATCGCCAACGACCGTCCCTATGCGGGCTGGCTCTATCTGGGCCTGGGCTACCACGTGCGCAGCGTGCCCAACCCCGGACCCGACGGCAGCCGCGCCGAGGAGCAGCGCCTCGATTCGCTGGAGGTGAACCTGGGCGTGATCGGACCGCTGGCGCTGGCCAGGCAGGCGCAGGACCTGATCCACGACGTGCGCGGTTTCGCCAGATTCCAGGGCTGGTCCAATCAGTTGAAGAACGAGCTCGGCGTGCAGCTGGTGTACGAAAGGAAGCACAAGACACGCAATGCGCTGCCGATCTACGAGGACCGCTGGCCGGCCTGCCGACCCGGCGGCGGCGGGCCGGCCTTCTGCTCGCCCGGCGCGGCGGTGGAACTGATCCGCTATTCCGGGGTGAGCCTGGGCAACATTTCCACGCGTGCCTATGTGGGTGGCGAACTGCGCGCCGGATGGAACATCCCCAACGATTTCGGCACCTTCTCGATACGTCCGGGCGGCGACAACCCGGCGCCGGTCTCGGCGCCGTAAGGTTCCGCCGATAGCCTGCGCCGGCCCTTCGGCGCGCATTTCCTCCTCGGCATGCAGGGCGCGGTCTCGGCGCGCGAGTTCTCGCTGGACGGCAACCTGTTCGCCGACAGCCACAAGGTCACGCGCACGCCGCTGGTGGGCGAGATGCACGCCGGCCTGGCCTTCCAGTGGGGCCCGGTGCAGCTGGCCGTCTCACGCGTGGCGCGCTCGCGCGAGTTCTCCGAGCAGGGCCGCCGGCATGCCTTCGGACAGGTGTTCATCGGCATCCCGGCGCTGCGCTGGTAGCGCCCGGCCTGCGCGGGGCGCGCACTGTCAGCGCACGTTAAGCGAACGCGGCGGCGCCGCTGCTAGACTTGCAACACCCAGCCCTCCCACAGGATAGTCAGGCATGCCCAGCCCGCATCGCAGTCTCCCGCTGTTTCTCCTCGCCTGCCTGCCGCTGGCCGCGCAGGCGCAACCGCAGGCGCAACTCAAGAGCGGCGAAGCCGTCTACAGGGAAACCTGTTTCGCCTGCCATGCCGTCGACGCGCGCAACGTTCCCAAGGACGCGCTCAAGGCGCCGCACCTGGGCGACCGCAAGGCCTGGGCGCCGCTGATCAAGGAAGGCCAGCACGTGCTCACGGCGCACGCCTGGGTGGGCGTGCGCGGCATGCCGGCCCGCGGCGGCAAGCCCGACCTGTCGCTGGAGGAGTTCGCGCGCGCGGTGGCCTACATGGCGCGCGAGTCCGGCGGGCGCTGGCAGGATCCGGACGCGCGCATGCTCGAGCGCATCCGCCACGAGGAAAAGAAGCGCCTGGACGCGCTGGCGAAGAAGGCCGCCGCGAAGAAGTAGCCGCAGGTCGCCGCGGCGCAGGCCGGTCGCGCGCGGCTCAGGGCTGGCGCAAGGCGCGCAGCAGTTTCTGTCCCGCGCGGCCGTCCACCGCCAGCCCGGCCGTCGCCTGGAACGCTTCGATTGCCTGGCGCGTGCGCGGACCGATGGCACCGTCGGCGGCGCCGATCTCGTGGCCGCGCGCGATCAATCGTTCCTGCACTTCGCGCCGCTCGGCGCGCGACAGGCCGGGATCGTCGGTGGGCCAGGCCGCGACGAACGCGCCGCCGCCGCGCAGCCGGTCCGACAGGTGCGCGATCGCCAGGGCATAGGATTCCGAGGCGTTGTACGAATAGATGGCATTGAAATTCCTCGAGACCAGAAAGGCCGGGCCGCTCCGGCCCGCCGGCAGCAACAGGGCGGCGGAACCGGCGCCGGCAAGCTCGCTGCCATCGGCGTTGCGCAGGCCCAGCCGGCGCCATTCGCGCAGTTCGTTGCGCGTGCGGCGGCCCGAGGGGCCGCGGTAGCCCTCCGGCAGGCGCACTTCGTAACCCCAGGACGTGTCGCGCTGCCAGCCCGATCGCAACAGGTAGTTGGCGCTCGAACCCAGCGCGTCGGGCACCGAGGCGACGATGTCGCGCCGGCCGTCGCCGTCGAAGTCCACCGCCACGCGCTCGTAGGTCGAGGGCATGAACTGCGTCTGGCCGAAGGCGCCGGCCCAGGAGCCGGTCAGTGCCTCGGCCGGCATGTCGCCGCTCTGCAGGATGCGCAGGGTGGCGATGAACTCGCCGCGGAAATAGGCCTGCCGGCGACCCAGGCAGGAGACGGTGGCCAGTGAACGCACCAGCGGGCGTCCGCCGAGCTGCCTGCCGTAGTCGGATTCCACGCCCCACAGCGCGACCAGCGTATGCCGATCCACGCCGTACTTCTCCTCGGCGCGTGCCAGCACCGGCGCCCACTCGACCAGCCGGGCGCGACCGTCCTCGATACGCTGGGCGTCGACCAGCACCGCGAGGTAGTCCCACACCGGGATCTTGAACTCGGGCTGGTTGTCCATCGCCTCGAGCACGCTGGAATCGGCCTCGACGCCGGCCAGGGCCGTGTCGAAGGTCTGCGTGCTGATGCCCCTGCCGAGCGCCTCGCCGCGCAACTGCTTCAGGCAGGCGCCGATGTCCTGGGCGGATGCGCGCGGCGCGCAGGCGAGGGCGGCCAGCAGTACGGGCAGCGTGCAATGGATGGATTTCATGGTTCCTTCAGGGTTCGCATTGAGAAGTTCAATCCTGCCGGGGAAACTCTGCGCCTGCCGGGCGCTCCAAAGGGTATGGCGTTGACGATTGCGCCGTCACCGAGGAGCGATCACAGTGAAACAGTATCCTGCCAACAGCCCGGAGGCCCTGTCCCGCGTCGTCGTCATGATGATGATGGTCGATGCGCGTGTCGAGGACGAGGAACTGGAGGTGCTCGACGAACTGGACGTCTATCGCATGCTGGGCATCTCGCGCGCCGGGTTCGCCGAGGTGTTCGCGCAGTACTGCGCGGACATCTCCCTGCAGGGCAATGGCGAGACGGTGCGGCTGGTGGACCTCGATCGCATCGAACGGCTGCTCGAGCCGGTGCGTGATCCCGGTGAGCGCATCAAGGTGTGCGGCATCATCCTCAGCGTGATGAGCGCGGACCGCGACATTTCCCCGGCCGAGCAGGCGGTGTTCCGCCACGTGGCCGGGCGCTGGGGTCTGAGCTTCCAGGCCTTGCTGGAGGAGTTCGAGAGGCGCAAGCACGCCCGCGTCCAGTAAGGCGGGGGCCGGCGGCGTACGCCGGCCCGGCGGGCGCTACTCGATCTTCGCCTTGGCGCGCAGGTCGCCGATCACCTTCTCGACCCTGGTGCGCTGCAGGCGCTGCTGCAGGTTCTGCTTCACCTCGGCCAGCGGTGGGTGCTGGGCATTGCGCGAATCGTCGAGCTGGATGATGTGGAAGCCGAAGCGCGTCTTGACCAGGGTCTCGGTGTACTTGCCCTTGGCCAGCCTGGTCATCGCGTTGGAGAAGTCCTTGTCGAAGGTGCCGGCGGTCTGCCAGTCGAGGTCGCCGCCGCGCTCCTTGGTGCCCTCGTCCTTGGTTGCGCGCCTGGCCAGGTCCTCGAACTTGCCGCCCTTCTTCAGTTCGGCGATCAGGCCCTTGGCCTCGTCCTCGGTGCCCACCAGGATGTGGCGCGCCTTGTATTCCTTGTCACCCATCTCGGCCTTGATGCGCTCGTACTCCTTGGCGACTTCGGCGTCGGTCACCGGGTTGTTGCGCACCCACTCGCGCAGGTAGGCCTGCACGATCACGGTCTGGCGCACCAGCTCCAGCTCGGCCTGCAGGTCGGCGCGCTTGGCCAGGCCCGAGCGGTTGGCCTCCTGCAGGATGATCTCGCGGTTGATCAGCTCTTCGCGTACCGCGCCGCGCAGCTCGGCGCTGTCGCGCTGGCCCTGCGAGGCGCGTTCGCGCACCAGCATCTCGGCGCGCGAGCGGGGGATTGCCACGCCGTTGACGGTGGCCAGCGGGCCGGTGGCGGGTTGCTGCAGGGCCTGCGGCAGGGCGTGGCCGGGCTTGGCCGGCGCCTTGGCCGGGTCCTGCGCGTGGGCGGCAAGGGAGAACAGGGCCGCGGCGATGGCGGCGGCGAGGGTGGTGGTTTTCATGGCGGTCCTCTTTGCGGGTGACGGACGGCGGTTACGGACGGTTGTCCCGGGGTGCGCCGGCGGCGCCGCGCAACTCGTCGCCGGCTTCTTCGGGCGTGAGCGCGCGGATCTGCAGCGCGTGGATGGGGTTGTTCATGAGGTCGGCGAGCGCCGCGTAGACCATGCGGTGGCGGGCCACGGTGTTCTTCTGCGCGAAGCCGCGCGCGACGATGGCGAGCTTCCAGTGCGTATTGCCGCCCGGCGCGGCCCCGGCGTGGCCGGCGTGCGCGGCGCTCTCGTCTTCGAGCCGCACGCTTTCGGGTTCCAGCGCGGCCAGGCGCTGCGTGATGGCCTGCTGGACGCTCACGGCTTCACGGCGCTCCGGCGTCCTTGCCGGCGGCGCCTTCCTTGGGTTCCTCGATGTACTTGGAGAGGAACAGGGCCTGGCCGATGACGAACGCGAACATCAGGCCCATGCCGCCGAACAGCTTGAAGTTGACCCACAGGTCGGTGGCGAAGTTGTAGGCCACCCACAGGTTGAGCACGCCCATCACTGCGAAAAAGCCGACCCAGCTCCACAGCAGGCGCGGCCAGACCGCGTCGGGCAGCTGGATCTGCGCACCCATCATCACGCGGATCAGGTTCTTGCGCAGGCCCAGCTGCGCGCCGGCCAGCACCGCGGCGAACAGCCAGTACAGCACGGTGGGCTTCCACTTGATGAAGGTCTCGTTCTGGAAGATCAGGGTCGCGCCGCCGAACACCACGATCACGCCCAGGCTCACCCACAGCATGGGTTCGACCTTCTTCTTGCGGAACCACACCCAGCCGATCTGCGCGAAGGTCGCGACGATGGCCACCGCCGTGGCGGTGTAGGTGCCGGCGAACTTGAACGCGACGAAAAAGAGGATGACCGGGAAAAGGTCGAAGAGGAACTTCATGGCAGCCGGCAGTTTACCAGCCTTGCCCCGCCCGCACCCCGGCGAAACGGGCCAGAGCGTTAAATATTCAGGCTTTTTTGTCGAATTTCAGCGAGGCCGAGTTGATGCAGTAGCGCAGTCCGGTGGGCTGCGGGCCGTCCTCGAAGACATGGCCCAGGTGGGCGTCGCAGCGCGCGCAGTGCACCTCGGTGCGCTTCATGAAGAAGGCGAAGTCCTGCTGGGTCTCGACGTTCTCGGCACTGGCCGGCTGCCAGTACGAGGGCCAGCCGGTGCCGGAATCGAATTTGTGCTCGGAGGAGAACAGCTCGGCCCCGCCGCACACGCACAGGTAGGTGCCGGGTTCCTTGCTGTCGTGATACGCACCGGTGAAGGCCGGCTCGGTGCCGTGCTTGCGCGTGACCTTGAACTGCATGGAGTCGAGCTGGGACTTCCACTCGGCGTCGGTCTTCACGATCTTGTTCATGGCATCTCTCTGTTCGGGCAGTCTGGAACCGGGCGCTGATTATAATGGTCCGCAGAGGAGGGACCCAGCATGGCCCTGGTACCGATGGTGGAATACGCGGACGCGCCGCCGGCAGTGAAGGCGGTGTACGACGAGATCATGCAGGCGCGCGGCAGCGACTGGATCAACAACTTCTGGAAGGTGCTGGCCAACGACCCGAAGGAACTGCGCCGCATGTGGGACAACGTGCGCCAGGTCATGGCCCCCGGGGCGCTCGACCCGCTGGTGAAGGAAATGATCTACGTGGCGGTCAGCGCCACCAATAACTGCGAGTACTGCAGTTACTCGCACACCGCCGGGGCGCGCGCCAAGGGCATGAGCGACGCGATGTTCGCCGAACTGCTGGCGGTGGTCGGCCTGGCCAACGAGACCAACCGCCTGGCCAACGGCTACCGCATCGAGGTCGACCCGCAGTTCCAGCCGGCCCACGCGAAGCCGCGCAGCGCCGGGGGCTGAGCCCATGCTGCCCCGCGGGCTGGCGGTGTATCTGGGGGTGGTGCAGTTCTTCTTCGCCACCACCTGGACGATCTACGTGATCTACCTGCCCAAGCTCGTGGCCCAGGCCGGCATCGACAAGTCGTGGATTCCCTGGATCCTGATCGCCGATCAGGCGGTGTTCGCCGTCTGCGACGTGCTCACCGGCTTCTGGGCCGACCGCGTGCGCCGTGGCCTGGCGCGTTTCGGCGGCTGGATCCTCGGCATCACGGCGATCTCCTGCACCGCGTTCCTGCTGGTGCCCTACGCGGCGCCGTTGCTGGGCGCCAACCTGCTGCTGGTGCTGCTGTTCGTCTGGGCGGTGAGCTCCTCGGCGCTGCGCTCGCCGCCCTGGGCGCTGCTCTCGCGCTACGCGGCCACGCCGTCGATCCCGTGGCTGTCGACCCTGGTGCTGTCGGGCAGCGCGATCGCCGCGGCGCTGGCGCCCTACCTGGGCGTGGCCCTGCGCGACGTCGATGCGCGCATCCCCTTCGTGCTCTCCAGCCTCACGCTGCTGGCCACCGTGGGCGGCCTGGTATTGGTCGAGCGGCGCCTGGCGGGCGCCAGCCCGCAGCCGGCCGGCGAGGCCGAACCGCCGCTGGACTGGAGCGCGCCGGCCACGCGGCGCCTGGCGCTGCTGTTCTTCGCCGGGCTGCTGGTGATGGCCGGCGGCTTCCAGGTGCACTTCGCGCTGAACTCCGCACCGGGATACCTGCGCTTCGCCAAGGGCGAGCAACTGCAATACCTGATGCCGGTGTTCTGGATCGGCTTCAACCTGCTGATGTTCGCCGCCGCGGCCTTCGTCAAGCGCCACGGGGCCTTGAACGTGATGGCCGCCGCCGGGCTGCTGGGCGCCTTTTCCACCGTGCTGGCCGCCAACGCCGCCAGCCTCGAGATGCTGGTGGCCGCGCAGTTCGTGGCCGGCGGCTGCTGGGCCATCAACGTGGCGGCCTTCACGCTGACCACCGCGCTGGGCCGCGCGCAGCGCGAGGGCGCCATGCTCGGCACCCTGTTCGCGATGTTCGCGCTGGCCACGCTGGGCCGCATCCTGCTGGTGGCGGCGGGCATCTCGGCGAGCGCGGAGTTCAAGGCCTGGGCCGGCTGGGTGCCGGCCATCGGCTGGGCCATGGCGGCGCTGGCCGTGGGGCGGCGGTCTACGCCATGCGCGGCTCGCCGGTGGCGCAGGCGCCCAAGCCGCCGCAGCGTAACCGGGTGGCAGGGTAGCCGGGTATCATGGCCGCATCCGGGCACAGACCCGGGGCGGAGTCGCACCAGGGGAGATGAGCATGCGTCGTCGTTTGCGCCCGGCTTCATTCGCACTCATGGCGGTATGGCTGGCCTGCGCGCCCGCACAGGCGCAGGGCCAGGCCGCGCCGCTGGCCGAACCCGCGCTGCACGAGCGCATCATCGACGGCACGCGCAGCTTCTTCCGCAACCTGTTCGGCGGCGGGGAAGACAAGGCCGGGCGCACGCCCGAGGCCGCACCCGCCGCAGCGCCGGCGAGCTCGCCGCCGGCAGCGCCCGAAGCCCGGCCCGCCGTGCGTTCCGTGCCCGCGTCCGACACGGCGGCCGCGCCTGCCCACTCCCGCCGCGCAGGCCGCACCCGGCAGCCTGCACGCCGCCATCTCGCGCGGTGACAACGCCGCGGCGCTGAAGCTGATCGAAGCCGGCGCGGACCTCGAGGCGAAGGACGGCCCGGCCGGCGCTTCGGTGCTGCACTACGCGGTCATGAAGGGGCGCATGCCGATGATCGACCTGCTGATCAGCCGCGGCGCCGACGTCAACAGCCGCACCCGCAACGGCACCACGCCGCTGCACACCGCGGTGGCCTACGCGCGGCGCGAAGTCGCCGAGCTGCTGATCGAGAACGGCGCGGACGTGAACGCCAGGAGCACGAGCGGCGCAACGCCGCTGGCGCTGGCGGTGGCGGCGAAGAACGTTCCGCTGGGAGATGCGCTAAAGGAGAAGGGGGCGAGGGAGTGAGCAGCTGCGCTCGGTGCGAGTTCCTTTCTGCAGTGAGCCGGACTTGTCGCTGACCCTCGACCTCTTCACCATCGGCAAGGACGTCATGTCCGCGGCCCTGCGCGCCGAACGCGTGCAGAAGCTGCAGGTGGCCGAGCATTTCCAGAACCTCGCCAACGTGTTCATGGCGTTCCCGGCGGCGCATCGTGACAAGGACAGGGATCGCCTGACCTTCCTGGTCGCCAAGACCGACAGCCTGATACAGAGCCTGCAGGGCTCGGCGGTGTTTGCCACGGTGCTGGGCAAGCGGCTCGAAAAGCAGTTCTTCCTGCTGATCGCGCAGGTGTTGAAGCAGAAGGAACTGATGGCCGGCGGGGCGCAGCGCGAACTCGGCTACGCGACCATCGTAAGCGCGGCGGGCTTTCTCGAAGGCTATGCCGAATCGCTGCGTGCGCAGGCACGCAAGGACTGAATGCGTTCGGCATAGCGCAGTCCTTCGGGATCGCTGGCTTCCCTTCCGCCGAAAGGGCTAGGGGCACTCGTCCGGGATGGAAATCGCTCCCATCTCTTTACAAGCCAGAATGCGATGTGTATACATATTGACTCCGGAAGCCAGTATTCAGACGAAAATATTGGATATTGTGCGATTTGTGTATGCATATATGTGTTTTTGATCGACATTTGGAGCGAGTGATGAACGCACGCAACGGCCCCGAGAACAACAAGCCGACCGTCGGCGAGGGCGTAGAGGAATTGCGCAAGCCGCTGAACGAGGCGAGCCATGTACCGGGCTATTTCTACGCCTCTGACGAGGTGTACCAAATCGAGAAAGAGCAGATCTTTCTGAAGGATTGGCTGGCGGTCGCGCGTGTCGAGGAGATCGAGAAGCCCGGCGACTACATGACTTTTCGGGTGGTCGACGAACCGTTCATCGTCGCGCGCGACGAGCAGGGCAATCTCTCGGCCTATATGAACCGTTGCGCGCATCGCGGTGTCGCCGTCGCCGAGGGCGCCGGGCAGGCCAAGGAGTTCATGTGCCCCTACCACGGCTGGCTGTACGGTCTGGACGGCAAGCTGATCGGTGCGCCCTACATGGAGAAGGCCGAAGGCTTTGACCGCAAGAATTGCCGGCTCAAGCCGGTGGAACTGCGCGTGTGGGCGGGCTGGATCTTCGTCACGCTGAGCGCCGATCCGGTGCCCTGGGAGGAGTGGATCGCGCCTTACGAGAAAGAGTTCGGATTCCTGAAGCAGGAGAACTGCCGCCTTGCCGACAAGCTGACCGTGGAGGTCGACTGCAACTGGAAGTTCCCGGTCGAGAACCTGATGGACAACTACCACAGCAGGATTCTCCACGCCAAGACGATCGGACCGACCATGGGCGTCGAGCGCTACACCGGCATTCGTGAGGGCTCCAAGGCGTTCACTGCCTATTACGACGCCAAGCCCATGACCTACGAAGGCAAGACGCTGTTCGGCAACATGCCCTGGCTGGCGGACAAGTCCGAGCGGTTCGCCTGCTCGGCGCACATTGCGCCCAACTTCCACATGCTCGCGCGCAGCGACAACGTGCACCCGATCATCATCTGGCCGCTGGGGCCGGGGCGCAGCCGGATCACGGTCTACATGTTGTGGCCCGCGGAGTGGCATTCGCTGCCGGATTTCCGCGAGCGGGTCGCACCGTACAACCAGTTCACCATGGATGTGGTCAAGGAAGACGCCTCGGTGATGGAGTCGCTGCACGATGCGGCGAAGTCCTCGCGTTACGAGCCGGGGCGAATGTCGCGGCTCCGAACTCGGGGTGTACAACCTGGTGAACTACAACGTCGATCGCGTGCTGGGACTGCGCGACACCGCTGTACGAGGCCGGCTCCCTGGCCGGCGCGGCCAGAGCTCGCGTATCGCGTTGCCGAGAAAGGCGACGTCGCCCGGGTCGGACCCGGGCGACCCGGCCCGATGGCCCCACACCGATTCGATCACGCGCAGTTCGGCGCGAGGCATGTGTGCAACCGCCGCCGCGCAGTCCTCGGGCGGAAAGTACAGGTCCGTGCGCGAGGGCATGACGATCGCCGGGCAGGTGATCGCGTGCAATGCCGCCGGCCAATCGCCCTGGTAACGCGGATTGTCGGAGATGTCGGTGGCCTGCCAGGTTGCCAGCATGGCCAGCAGATCGTTGGCGTCGATCCTGAAGAAATTGGGATCCCAGCGCTTCTGCAGGTAGTCCTCGATCGAGGCGTCGCCTTCGCGCAAATGCAGGCCCCGGCGGTAGAACTCCTGGGACATGGCCCAGCCTGCATAGAGCCGGCCCACCGCCTTCATGCCTTTCTCCGGCGGGTTCGTGTATTCGCCACCGGCCCAACTCCCGTCAGCGGTAAGCGCGGCCTTCACGCCTTCGAGGAACACGAAGTTGTGCGGCGTCGTCCTGGCGGTGCCGCAGAAGGGCAGGACGCGGGCGACCGCGTCGGGGAACCAGCTGGCCCACTGGAACGCGACCTGCGCCCCCATGGAGCGTCCGAGCACCAGGGCGAGGCGCTCGATGCCGAAGCGCTCGGCGAGCAGTCGCTGCTGGGCGATGACATTGTCGAGCACGGTGACCAGCGGGAAGCGCGACCGGTCGAGCGGCGGCGCGGTGTTGCTGGGCGAGGAGGAAAGTCCGTTGCCGAACAGGTTGGCGCAGACGATGAAATGGCGGCTCGGGTCGAGCGGCCTGCCTTCCCCGATCAGCCATTCGTTGTTGCGATGCGTGGAGGAGAACCAGGTCGGGAAAAGGATCGCGTTGTCGCGAGCCTTCGACAGCGTGCCGTACGACTTGAATGCAAGCTGCGCGCGCGGCAGCGCGCCGCCCTTGTGCAGGGAAAAGTTGCCGAGTTCGAACGTTTCGAAGTCGGCGAGATCCGCGCTCAAGTCTTGGCCCGACCGACCGCGGCGCCTATGGGCACCACGGTATCGAAGCCGATCTGCTGATTCTTGAAATGCTTGCGCACGAGTTCCTGGGAAAAATAGATGTGCTCGCGCATGCGCGATTCGGCCCGCGCGCCCTGGTGATTCAGGATTGCGTCGACGATCGCATGGTGGTCGCGGTGCGCGATGCGCGCCAGCTCGTAGTTCTCCGTGTCGAACCGGTACCAGTGGACGTGCCTGGCGCTGGCAAGCGGCACGCGCTCGGTCTGCTGCAGGCAGCTGGCCATGATGGCGTTGCGCGTCGCACCGACCAGCAGGCTGTGGATGGTGTGGTTCATCTCCAGCCACGGGTCGTGCTCGGCGACGGTGAAGATGCCGCGTTCCAGCATGCGGTCGCCGAACGCGAGCCGGTCGCGCAGTTTCGCAGCCACCTCTTCGGGCAGGCCGCGCTCGGCCAGCAGTCGGCATGCCGTGCCTTCAAGCGCGGCGCGGACCTCGTAGGTTTCGACGATCTCGTCGACCGTGAAGGTGCGGATCTGATAGCCGCGCTTGGGGCCGGGCTCGAGCAGGCCTTCCTTGGCGAGCGTATTGAGCGCTTCCCGGATGGGCGTGCGCGACACTCCCATGCGTTCGGCCAGCGGCACTTCCTGGAGATGGAACCCGGCCGCGAACTCCCGCGCATGATCATGTCGCGCAGTTCCAGCACGACGGATTCCGAGCGCGACGTCCCGTGCGCCTCGCCGGGTTGGAAAACCTGGGTCATTGCCGACCTCCGATGCATAACTTCGTTTGACACTGATTTTTATTATATGTATACGTATAGGCCTTGAGAAGGCGATATCCGGGCCCGCTTTATGCTTATAAGTGAATTCATGCATACATATAGAGCCATCAGGCGATGAGTACCGACACCAGCATCTTCGAAACGCAGCATTTCGGCCAACGCATGGGTTTCGGTCTTCGACCGGCGCTGCTGATCGTCGATTTTACGGTCGGATTCAATGATCCGGCAGCCTTTGGCGGCGGCAACATTTCGGACGCGGTGCGCAATACGGGGCCGCTGCTCGACAAGGTGCGCAGCCTCGGATTGCCGGTTGCGCACACCAAGATCGTCTACGCGGAAGACGGCAGCGACACCAATGTGCATTGTCTGAAAGTGCCGCGCCTGCTCACGCTGACCGACGACAATCCGGCGAGCGATTTCGTGCCGGAGCTCAAGCCTTGCAAGGGCGAGAGATCGTGATCCGCAAGCGACTGCCTTCGGCGTTTTTCGGCACGGACCTGTGCGGCATGCTGCTGGCCAAGGGCATCGACACCCTGATCGTGGCGGGCTGCACCACCAGTGGCTGTGTGCGCGCGAGCACGCTGGATGCGATGTGCCACGGCTTTCGCCCCATGGTGGTGTCCGACTGCGTGGGGGACCGGGCCCAGGGACCGCACGAGGCCAGTCTCTTCGACCTGGGCAAGAAGTACGCGGACATCATGAGCCGGGCCGACGTCTACGCCGAACTCGACAAGTTCAAGCAGCGCGCCGGCTGAGCGCGGCATCGACTCCGGGGAGCATGATGGCCATAAGCGACGATTTCCGCATCGAAACCTGGAAGGAAGTGCTGGGTTTGTGCCGGGTGAAGGCGGGCGAGAGCGTGGTGGTGCTGACCGGCGAAACCAGCCATCCGCAGAACACCGAGGCCGCCATGCGCGCGGCGCTGGCCATGGGCGCGTCGGTGTTCAGGCTGGACCTGCCGCCCAAGCCGCCGCGCAGTCCGGGAGGGGGAGCGCACCGCCTACCTGGGCGTCACGCCGCTGTCGGGGAATCGCCTCGCGACCGAGGTGCTGAAGCAGGCGGGCATGGTGGTCGACCTGATGGGCCTGCTGCACTCTCCTGAGCAGGCGGAGATTCTCGGTGCGGGCACACGCATCCTGATGGCCGTCGAGCCGCCTGAGGTGCTTGCGCAGATGATCCCGTTGCCGGGCGACAAGACGCGGGTCATGGCAGCGGACGCCCGATTGCGCGCCGCGAAGAAAATGCATATCACTTCAGCCGCCGGCACCGACCTGCGCGTTGATCTGGGGCAGTTCAAGCCGCTGCCCGAGTATGGCTTCGCGGACGAGCCGGGGCACTGGGATCACTGGCCCAGCGGGTTCATCTCGACCTGGCCCAACGAAGGCTCGGCCAACGGCAGGGTGGTGATCGATGTGGGCGACATGCTGTTCCCGTTCAAGATGTACGTGAGCACGCCCATCGTGCTCGAGATCCGCGACGGCAGCATACGCAGCATCGAAGGCGGCTTCGAGGCGAAGTACCTGCGCAAGCACATCGAGAGCTACCGCGATCCCGGCGCCTTCGCCGTCTCGCACATCGGCTGGGGCCTGCAGCCCCGGGCCAAGTGGACCGGGCTGGGCATGCGCGACAAGTCCCAGTCGCTCGGCATGGACGCACGCGCGTACTACGGCAATTTCCTGTTCTCCACCGGGCCGAACGCCGAAGCCGGCGGCACGAACAACTCGCCCTGCCATGTCGACATCCCGATGGCCGCCTGTTCAGTCAGCCTGGACGGAGAGCCGATCACGGTGAACGGCGACGTGGTGGCCGCCGATCAGCGCGTGAGCGCATGACGCCAGGCCCGGCCAGGCGGCTGAACGGCCGCGTTGCCGTCGTCACCGGCGCCTGCGGAGGCCTGGGCAGCGCGATCTCGCAGCGTCTGAGCAGCGACGGAGCGACGGTGATCGGTGTGGACCGGAGCGCATCCGAGGTGCCGCAGGCGCAGCTGCATGCGCTCGTCCGGGTCGATCTTGCAGACAGGGATGCCCCGGCCGCCGTGCTGGCGGCCTGCGCCGGCGCCGGGGACAGGCTCGACATCCTGGTCAACTGCGCGGGCGTCGGGCGCGGCAGGCCGGCCCACGAGACCACCGAAGAGGACTGGCAGCGCTTCCTCGACATCAACCTGACGGCGGTGTTCCGCCTCAGCGTCGCCGCATTGCCCCCTGCTCAAGGTTACGCGCGGCTGCATCGTGAACATCGCCTCGACCTTCGGCGTGACCGGCTTTCCGGGCAGTGCCGGCTACTCCGCGTCCAAGGCCGCGATCATCGGCCTGACGCGCCAGATGGCGGCCGATTACGGCGCCGAGGGTGTGCGCATCAATGCCGTGGCGCCGGGCGCCATCGAGACCGCGCTGACGGCCGAACGCCTGCGCCCGGGTCAGTGGCACCGGGCGGCCACCGTCGGCGTGACGCCGCTCGGCCGCGCCGGCAGGCCGGAGGAGGTCGCCGGGCCCGTGTCTTTCCTGTGTTCCGAAGACGCCGCGTATGTCCACGGCGCAGTACTCGTCGTGGATGGCGGCTGGAGCGGCACACGGTATCTGCCGCAGAACGGCGTTCCGGCATGAGCATTGCCCGCATCAATTTTCACCGAAGTGCAGGTCACCCCTCGAAAGGAGTCTTCATATGTTGAGCAAACTGGTGGCAGGCATCGTGCTGGGCACGATAGCGATCTCGGCAAGCGCGCAGATCAAGGTCGGCATTCCGCTCTCGACGACCGGCCCCGCGGCATCGCTGGGCATTCCCGAGAAGAACACGGCGACGCTGTATCCGTCGACCATCGCGGGACAGAAGATGGAGTACATCGTTCTCGACGACGCCACGGATACCACCGCGGCCCGCAGGAACACCGAGAAGCTGGTCACGGAAGACAAGGTCGACGTGATCATCGGACCGTCGACATCGCCGACGACGCTGGCCATTATCGAGGTGGCGGCCAAATCGCAGACGCCGACGATCAGCCTGGGCGCCGCCGTGCGTCTGGTCTCGCCGATGGATGATCAGAAGCGCTGGATCTTCAAGACCCCGTACAACGATTCGATCATCGCCGAAGCGGCCGTTCTGCACATGGTCAAGAACGGCATCAAGACGCTCGGCCATATCGGCTTCAACGATGCCTACGGCGAAAGCTGGTACCTGGAGCTCGCCAAGGCCGCCGAGAAGCACAAGGTGAAGATCGTGGTGTCCGAGAAGTACAACCCCAAGGACACCAGCGTGACGGCGCAGGTGCTCAAGGTGATGTCGGCCAACCCGGGTGCGGTGCTGATCGTCGGCTCCGGCACGCCCGCCGTGCTGCCGCAGGCCACCCTGGTGGAGCGCAACTACAAGGGCAAGATCTACCAGACCTCAGGTGTGATCAACAACGACTTCCTGCGAGTGGGCGGCAAGAACGTGGAAGGTACCCTGCTGCCGGGCGGCCCGGTGATCGTCGTCGACCAGCTGCCCGACTCGCATCCGGCCAAGAAGCCCGGCCTCGAGTACAAGCAGAAATACGAAGCGGCGTTCGGTGCCGGCTCGCTGACCACCTTCGGCGCCAACGCCTGGGACGGCATGCTGATCCTGCAGCGCGCCATTCCGGTGGCGCTGAAGAAGGCCAAGCCGGGCACGGTCGAGTTCCGGGTCGCGCTGCGTGATGCGATCGAAGCGGTGAAGGATCTGCCCGCGACCCACGGCGTGATCAACATGACGCAGGCTGATCACAACGGCTTCTCGGCCAACGCACCGGTGATGATCACCATCGTCAACGGCAAGTGGACGCTGGCCAAGTAAGGTCGTAGCCCGGGGAACGGAAATGAACGCGGAAATCGCACTGATACTCGCGCAGGACGGCATCGTCAACGGTGCGATCTATGCACTGGTCGCCCTGGCCCTGGTGCTGGTCTACGCGGTCACGCGCGTCATTTTCGTTCCGCAGGGTGAGTTCGTCGCCTTCGGCGCCTTGTCCCTCGCCAGCCTGCAACTGGGCAAGGTGCCGGGCACCGCCTGGCTCCTGCTCACGGTCGCCGCCTGTGTGACCGTGGTGGAGCTGAGCGGCTCCCGGTCGCTGCGTTCCGCGGCTCGTGCCCTGGGCTGGAATCTCGTGCTGCCCGCGGCCATCGTCGGCCTCACCGTATGGCTCGCGCCGCAAAAGCCGCCGCTGTGGATCCAGATGCTGCTGACCCTGGGTCTGGTAATTCCGCTTGGCCCGATGACCTATCGGCTCGCGTTCCAGCCGATCGCGAACGCGTCGGTGCTCGTGCTGCTCATTGTTTCCGTTGCGGTCCATTTCGTTCTGGTCGGCCTGGGACTCCTGTTCTTCGGGGCGGAAGGCTCCCCGCACGCCGCCCTTCGTCGACGCGCAACTCTAGCTGGGCGCGTTGACCGTTCCCGCGCAGAGCCTGTTCGTGGTCGGCGCCAGTCTGGCGATCATCGTCGCGCTCTACCTCTTCTTTGGACGTTCCGTGTACGGCAAGGCGCTGCGCGCCACGGCCGTCAACCGCGTTGGTGCACGCATCGTCGGCATCAGCGCCACGTTCGCCGGCAAGCTGTGCTTCGGGCTGGCCACCCTGATGGCCGCCGTGTCCGGAATGCTGATCGCGCCCGTCACCACCATCTACTACGACACCGGATTTCTGGTCGGCCTGAAGGCGTTCGTCGGCGCGATCATCGGCGCCCTCGTGAGCTACCCGATTGCCGCGGCCGGCGCCCTGCTGGTCGGGCTGCTGGAGTCGTTCTCGTCGTTCTGGGCGAGCGGATTCAAGGAGGTGATCGTCTTCACGCTGATCATCCCCGTGTTGCTTTGGCGCTCGCTGACCAGCCAGGTCATCGAAGAGGAGGACGAGTAGCATGAAGCCTCCCGTGGCACTCGTGGCCGGCGCCACCGCGCTGGCGCTGATCGCGATCGCGCCTGCGGTTCTGCCGGATTTCTACGTCACGCTCCTCAACTACATCGCGCTGTCGAGCATGGTTTCGCTGGGCCTGGTCCTGCTGACCGGCGTCGGCGGTCTGACTTCGTTCGGGCAGGCCGCATTCGTCGGACTCGGCGCCTATACGACGGCCGTGCTGACCACCAAGTACGGCGTGTCGCCCTGGTTCACGCTGGCCATCGGCCTGGCGATCACCACCGCGGTGGCGCTGTTCCTGGGCTTCCTGACCCTCAGGCTGTCCGGCCACTATCTGCCGCTGAGCACGATCGCCTGGGGCATCAGTCTGTATTTCCTGTTCGGCAACCTCGAAGTGCTGGGCGGACAGACCGGCCTGAGCGGCCTTCCGGCTCTGGAGCTCGCGGGGCTGAAGCTCGACAGCGGAGGCAGTTTCTACTATCTGATCTGGGTGGTGCTGCTGCTCAGCATGCTCGGCGTGCGCAACCTGCTCGATTCCAGGGTGGGACGGGCAATACGCGCGCTCAAGAGGGGCAGCCTGATGGCCGAGGCGTTCGGCGTGGACACCGCGCGCGTCAAGGTGGTGATCTTCCTGATCGCCGCGCTGCTTGCGGCGCTGTCCGGCTGGCTTTACGCGCACCTGCTGCGCTTCGTCAATCCCTCGCCTTTCGGCATCAATATCGGCATCGAATACCTGTTCATGGCGGTGATCGGCGGTGCCAGCCAGGTGTGGGGCGCGATCGTCGGCGCCGGCCTGCTGACCTTGCTGAAGGAATGGCTGCAGGATTGGCTGCCGAAGATCCTCGGCAACAGCGGCAACTTCGAGATGATTGTCTTCGGCGTGCTGATGGTGCTGCTCCTGCAGCGTGCGCGCGACGGGGTGTTGCCGATGTTCGAGCGCCTGATACCCGCAGGCACGGGCCCGGTCGGGCCGCCGGCGCCGGCCGCCGCGCTGCTCAACCGGCCCAGGCCGGAGGCGGGCGAGCTGCTGCTGGAGGTGCGCAAGGCGGAGAAGCGATTCGGCGGTCTGGTGGCGGTCAACGAGCTGTCCTTTTCCATGCGCAGCGGCGAGATCCTCGGCCTGATCGGACCGAACGGCGCTGGCAAGAGCACGATGTTCAACCTGATCACCGGTGTGCTGCCGACCACTTCCGGGGAAATCCAGTTCCGCGGCCAGCGTCTCGACGGCCTGGCTTCGCGTGAAATCGTGCGTTTCGGCATCGCGCGCACTTTCCAGCATGTGCATCTGATTCCCAACATGTCGGTGCTCGACAACGTGGCGCTCGGGGCGCACCTGCGCGGAACGCACGGGGTGCTGGCGGCGGCGATGCGCAACAACCGGCGCGAGGAGGCCAGGTTGCGCTTCGAGGCGGCACGCCAGCTGGAGCGAGTCGGCCTGGGCAACCATCTGCATGACCAGGCCGGCAGCCTGCCGCTGGGGCAGCAACGGATCCTGGAGATCGCGCGCGCGCTGTGCGCCGACCCGGTGCTGCTGCTGCTGGACGAACCGGGCGCCGGCCTGCGCTACATGGAGAAGGAGGCGCTGGCCGGTCTGCTGCGCAAACTGCGCTCCGAGGGCATCAGCGTGCTGCTGGTCGAGCACGACATGGATCTGGTGATGAACCTGGTGGATCGCCTGGTGGTCATGGAGTTCGGCCAGAAACTCGCCGAAGGGGTGCCGTCCGCCATCCAGGCCGATCCGCGGGTGCTGGAAGCCTACCTGGGAGGTGTCGCGTGAGTGAACCGCTGCTCCAGGTCAGGATCTGCACGTGGCGTACGGGAAAGTCGAAGCGCTGCATGGCGTATCGCTGTCGGTGCGCGAAGGCAGCATCGTCACGGTGATCGGTCCCAACGGGGCGGGCAAGAGCACGCTCCTCAACAGCCTTGCGGGGCTGCTGCCGGGCAAGGGGGAGGTGCGTCTGCGCGGCAAGTCCCTGGCGGACGTGGGGACCGAGGAGCGCGTCGCAGAGGGACTGGTGCTGGTTCCGGAAAAGCGCGAGCTGTTCGGCGCGATGAGCGTCGAGGACAACCTCGTCCTTGGCGCCTTCACCCGCCTGCGCCGGCGCGGCACCGATCTGGATGCGGACCTCAAATCGGTGTTCGCGCGCTTTCCGCGCCTCGAGGAGCGGCGCGCCCAATATGCGGCCACCCTGTCCGGCGGTGAACGGCAGATGCTCGCGCTCGGTCGTGCGCTGATGGGCCGCCCCAAGGTGCTCATGCTGGACGAGCCCAGCCTGGGCCTGGCGCCGATCGTGGTGCGGGATATCTTTCGCATCATCGCCGACCTGCGTGCAACCGGCGTCGCGATCCTGCTGGTCGAGCAGAATGCACGCGCCGCCCTGCAGGTCGCCGACTACGGGCATGTGCTGGAGACCGGTGAGCAGGTGCTGGAGGGGCCGAGCGCGGACCTGGCATCGAATCCGCGTGTCATCGAGACTTACCTGGGCCTGGCGGGCAAGCCGCCGGCCGCGCAAGCTGCAATGGCTCCCCACTCACCGGAGGCAAGTTCGTGAACGTACCCATTTCCATCAAGGTGAACGGCGTAGAGCGGCAGGCCGAGGTCGAGCCGCGCACGCTGCTCGCGTCCCTGCTGCGGGAGACTCTGTGCCTGACCGGAACGCACATCGGCTGCGACACGGCGCAATGCGGTTGCTGCACCGTGCTGGTGGACGGTGATGCGGTGAAGTCCTGCACCATGCTCGCCGTGCAGGCCGACGGTTGTTCGGTCACCACCATCGAGGGCCTGGCGCAGGGGGAGGAACTGCATCCGGTACAGAAATCCTTCCACGACTGCCATGCGCTGCAGTGCGGGTACTGCACGCCCGGTTTCATCATGAGCTCGGTGGAGCTTCTCGAAAAGTATCGGGACCTGGACGAAGGGCGGGTGCGTGAACTGCTGGAAGGCAATCTGTGCCGCTGCACGGGTTACAACAACATCGTGCAGGCGGTGCTGTCGCTCGCCGCCGAGCGCGGTCGCACCTAGGGGCGGGCATGTACGAGTTCGAATATCGACGCCCGGCCAGTGTTCCCGAGGCCGTGGAAATGCTGCGCGACCGGGAGGGTGCGAAAGCCCTCGCCGGGGGGATGAGCCTGCTGTCGGCCATGAAGCTGCGCCTGGCAAGTCCCGACGTGCTGGTCGACCTGGGGCGAATCGAAGGCATGTCCGGCATCCGCCTGGAAGGCGCGGAAGTGCGCATCGGGGCGATGACCCGGCATGCGCAGGTGGCCGCGTCCGCCGAAGTCGGCAAGGCGATCCCCGCGCTCGCCGACCTGGCGGGGCGGATCGGCGATCGCCAGGTGCGCAATCGCGGCACCCTGGGCGGATCGCTGGCCAACAGCGATCCCGCGGCCTGCTACCCGGCGGCCGTGCTGGGCCTGGATGCTCGCATCGAAACCGATCGTCGCAGCATCGCCGCCGAAGCGTTCTTCATCGACCTGTTCGAAACCGCGCTGCAGAGCGGCGAGCTGATCACCGCCGTGAGGTTTCCCGTGCCGCGCAGCGCCGCCTACGTGAAGTTCCACCAGCCCGCCTCGCGATTCGCCCTGGTGGGTGTGTTCGTGGCCGTGACCGGGTCGGGCGAGGTGCGCGTGGCCGTGACCGGCGCGGGGCCGGTGGTGTTTCGTGCGGCTAGCATCGAGTCGGCGCTGGCCCGCGAGTTCAGCGCGGCGGCGGCCGGCGCTGCCGCGGTGTCCGCGCAGGGTCTGAATTCCGACATGCACGGCGATGCCGATTATCGCGCCCACCTGATTCCGGTGCTCGCCGCGCGCGCCGTGGCGCAGATTCTCGAGCGACAAGGCTAGCCTTCCAGGGAGTTTCCGATGTCCACCAAATGGTTCGGCGCGGCGATACCGCGCAGGCAGGACGCACGACTGGTGCGCGGCGAAGGCCGGTTCCTCGACGACATCGTGCTGCCGCGGATGGCGCATGTCGCGTTCGTGCGCAGTCTGCACCCGAACGCTGCGCTGGGTGCGATCGACGCTGCAACGGCCATGCAGGTGCCCGGGGTGCTCGAGGTCGTGTCGCACGCCGACCTGGGCGAGGCCGGCCGGCCTTTCCTGCAGCTGCTGCCGCATCACGGCCTCGCATCGGCGACCTGGTCCGCCCTGGCGCCCGGCCGGGTCTGTTTCGCCGGAGAGGCCATTGCGGCAGTCGCCGCCGAGAGCTTTGCCGCGGCGCAGCTGGCCGCAGAGGCGGTGGCGGTCGAGTACCGGACGAGTGCCCCGATCATCGACCTCGAATCGGCGCAGCGACCCGACTCGCCGCTGGTGCATCCGGACATACCGCGCAACCTTGCGATGCACATGGTCGAGCAGTGCGGCGACGTGGAGGCCGCATTGCGCAGCGCGCCCCACCGGCTGAAGGAGCGCTTCCGCATCACGCGCGGGGGCGGCATGCCGCTGGAACCGCGCGGCGTGATCGCCGATTACGACCTGAACCGGCGCGAACTGACGGTGTGGTCGTCAACGCAGGAACCGCATACGGTGCGCAACACCATCGCCACCATGCTCGGACTGCAGCGCCACATGGTGCGGGTGATCGCGCCGGATACCGGCGGCGGCTTCGGCACCAAGATCAACGTGTATCCCGAGGAGATCCTGGTGCCCTGGCTGGCGATGCGACTCGGCCGGCCGGTGAAATGGGTGGAGACGCGCAGCGAGCACATGCTCAGCGCCACGCAGGAGCGCGAGCAGATCCACGACATCGAGGTCGGCTTCGACGAGAGCGGCAGACTCCTCGCGCTGAAGAACGTCTTCTATCACGACATGGGAGCCTACGCGCCCAGGGGCGGGGCGGTGCCGCACAACACCTCGGCCGCCCTCATCGGCCCGTATCGGATTCCGAACGTGCGCTCCGAGATCGCCGCGGTGTACACCAACACCGCGACGGTGAGCGCTTATCGCGGCGCGGGCCAGCCCCAGGGCGTGTTCGTGATCGAGCGCGCCATGGACCGCATCGCCGCGCACCTGGGGCGCGACCCGGCCGAAGTGCGCAGGGTCAACACCATACTCAGCGATGCGTTTCCGTACGACACCGGCCTCACCAACCTGCTCGGCGGAGCGGTCGAGTACGAGAGCGGCGATTTCCTCGGCACCCTGGACAAGGCGCTGGAACTGGCCGATTACGCCGGCTTGCGCGCCCGGCAGGTCGAGGCGCGCAAGGCCGGTCGCTACTTCGGCATCGGTATCGCCAACTACGTGGAGCTGCCGGGCCGCGGCCCGTGGGCGGGCGGCGGCGTGCGCGTGGAGCACGACGGCAGCGTCCCCGTCTATACCGGCGCGCCCAGCCAGGGCCAGGGGCACGAGACCACCATGGCGCAGATCTGCGCCGACCAGCTTGGCGTCTCCATCGACAGGATCAAGGTGCTCGCCGGCGATACGGCCCTGATCGCGCACGGCATCGGCACCTTCGCGAGCCGCTTCGGCGTGCTCGGCGGAAACGCGGTCAGGCTTTCGGCGCTGGAGGTGAAGGAGAAGATCCTGCGCATAGCCGGTGAGATGCTCGAGACGAGCGTGGCCGACCTGGAGATCGAGGATGGCAAGGTGTCGATCGTCGGGGTGCCCGACAAGTCGCTGAGCTTCGAGGCGGTGGCGCGCAAGGCCCTGCGCGCGGCAGGGCCGGACGGGGAGGAGCCCGGGCTGGAGGCGACGCGCTACTTCAAGACTTCCAACATCACCTATTCCAACGGCACGCACATCGCGACGGTCGAGGTCGAACCCGCGACCGGGCAGGTGCAGGTCCTCAAGTATTTCCTGGCCCACGACTGCGGGAGGGTGATCAACCCCATGATCGTCGAAGGTCAGATCATGGGCGGGATCGCCTGCGGCATCGGCAACGCCCTGCTCGAAGAGCATGCCTACAACAGCGAAGGGCAGCTGCAGACCGGCAGCTTCATGGACTACGCCATGCCCCGGGCGGCGGACATGCTCGAGATCCACATGGTTCACCAGGAGACGCCGTCGACGCTGAATCCGCTCGGCATCAAGGGCGTGGGCGAGGCGGGCACCATTCCGGTTCCGGCCGTGATCTGCAGTGCCATCGAGGATGCGCTGCGTCCGCTGGGCGTGAAGATCAACGAAGCGCCCCTGCCGCCGTTTCGCCTCTGGAAACTGATTCGCGCGGCGGCGAAGGCGGCCTGAAGGTCCGGGCGGGCGGTACAGCGACGCGGCGACGCGGCGCGCCTCTGTGCATGGGGGCGGCGAACCGGCGCAGGTAAGCTGGTGGCCCCGCGTCCGACCAGACCCCCATGCCCACCCCGCAAACCTGGCTGCTGTTCAGCCTTGCCGCCCTGATCCTGGTTCTCACCCCGGGTCCCAACATGATCTATGTGGTGTCGCGCTCGATCTGCCAGGGACGGCGGGCGGGAGTGATCTCGCTGTTCGGCGTGATGGCCGGCTTCCTGGTGCACGTGTTCGCGGCGACGGCCGGGCTGTCGGCCCTGTTCCTCGCCGTGCCGTATGCCTATGAGGCGCTGAAGTGGGCCGGGGCGGCCTACCTGCTGTGGCTGGCCTGGCAGGCGGTGCGGCCGGGGGCGCGTTCGCCCTTCGCGCCGCAGGCCCTGCCCGATGATGCGCCGGCGCGCCTGTTCGCCATGGGTTTCCTGACCAACGTGCTGAACCCCAAGGTGGCGGTGTTCTTCGTCTCGCTGCTGCCGCAGTTCGTCTCGCCGGAGCGCGGTTCGGTGTTCGTGCAGAGTCTGGTGCTGGGCGCCACGCAGGCGGCGATCAGCTTCGCGGTCAACCTGGCCTTCGTGCTTACTGCCGCGGGCATCGCCGCCTGGTTCGCGCGCAACCCGCTGTGGCTGGCCGTGCAGCGCTGGGTGATGGGCGGGATGCTGGCCGCGCTGGCCGTGCGCCTGGCCCTGGAGCCGCGCCGCGCGGCCTGAGGTTCGCGCTGCGAGAGTTGTCGAATCTGACGACGCCACTGACACGAAACCCGCTCCAGGAGCGGGTTTCGTGAAATAAAAGTTCAACTTTCTTCCGTCCATCGCCGGTGACGGCCGGCGGCGGGAGTTCCCTGCCGCGCATGCGCGCGCCCACACCGGACAGGAATGGCGGAGTCTCCCCGAGATCGCCGGCGTGCGATGCGCGACAATGTCGCCTGGTTCAAATCTTCTGGAGTGTGCAAAGTGAGCGTCAGGGACAGCAACGGCAACGAGTTGAGCGCGGGCGATTCGGTTTCGGTGATCAAGGACCTCAAGGTCAAGGGCACCTCGGTCACGCTCAAGCGCGGTACCGTGATCAAGAACATCCGGCTCACCGACGACGAGGAGTCCGTCGAGTGCAACACCGACAAGGTCAAGGGCCTGGTGCTGAAGACGTGCTTCCTGAAGAAGGCCTGAGGGCAGCCCTCCCGGTCGCCGGGCCGCTTCAGGCGTAGACGCTGCCCTCGAACAGCCGGCGCGTGGTGCGGTAGAAGGAACCCTGCACGGCACGCAAGGCGCCGTCGCATTCCTCCACCTGCGCTTCCACGTTGAGTACGCCCGAGGGCATGGACAGGCGCAGCGGGCCGCTGCGCGCCTGCCTGGCCAGCGCATGCGGCAGGCTGCCGGGCAGGGCCGCGGCCACCGCAGTGCACAGCGAGCCGGTGACGGGCAGGGCGCGGTGCGGCTGGCCGTTGGAGATCATGCGCACCACGAGGTCGCCTTGCTCGGCGGCGAGGGTTTCGCCCGACAGCGTGCGCGCCTCCTGCGGCGCGGAGACGAAGGCGATCAGCGGGATCATGCGCCTGGCCACCGCCTCTTCGGGCGTGGCGGCCAGGCCCATGGCCACCGAGCCATGCGCGCGGATCGCGGCGAGCCGCTGCAGCAGCGCGGGGTCGGCTTCGAGTTCACCCGGCAATTCGTTGCCGCGCAGGCCCAGCGCCTCGGCGGCGACGAACACGCAGGCGTTGGCCGCGTCGATCAGCGAGACGTCGATCCTGCCCAGTCCGGGGATGTCCAGCGTGTCGCGCACGCGACCGGTGGGCAGCAGTTTCCCCGTGGAGGCGCCGCCGGGATCGAGGAAATCCAGGCGCACCGGCGCACCTCTGCCGGAAACCCCGGGAATGACCAACTCGCCCTGCTCGACGCTGCGCCCGCCGGCCACGGCGAAGCGCGCGACGATGAGTTTCTTCGTGTTGGTGTTGTGGATGCGCACCGCGGCTTCGCCGTCGGCGCGCCCGAGCAGGCCTTCGTCGACGGCGAACGGGCCGATGGCCGAGAGCATGTTGCCGCAGTTGCCCGACCAGTCCACGCGCGCCTCCTGCACCTGCACCTGCGCGAAGCTGTAGTCGACCTCGGCGTCCGGATGGGTGGGCGGGCCGATCACGCAGACCTTGGACAGCGACGACAGGCCGCCGCCCATGCCGTCGAGCTGTCGGCCGTAGGGGTCGGGGCTGCCCATGGCCGAAAGGAAGATCGCATCCCACTGCGCGCGATCGGCGGGCAGGTCGGCCAGGTGGAACAGCAGCGCCTTGCTGGTGCCGCCGCGGGCGAACACGGCGCGGTATCGGGTCTTCCTGGCATGCATTGCGTTCGCTCCGTTCAGTCGTTGTCCGCGGCCACGCCCTGCGGCGGGCCGCCCAGGGATTGCGTGAGCGCCGCGGCGGCGGCGCGCAGCGTGGCGGCCGGCTCGCCGTTCCAGTCGGCGCCGAAGCTGCGCGCCGGTCCCAGCGTGGAGAGCACCGCGGCGATCTGGCCGGTGTGGTCGAACACCGGCGCGCTGAAGGCATTCACGCCGGGGTTCAACTGCCCGGTGGCGCGCGCCAGGCCGCGGCGGCGGATCTCGCGGAACAGGGTCTCGGCCTCGGCCAGGCTGTGCGGCACGCCGGGCGCTTCCAGTCGGGCCATGCGCGCGAGCTCGGCCTCGAGCAGGGCGCGCGTGGCCGCGCGCGGCAGCCAGGCGCCGAAGGTCAGCCCGGTGGAGGAGGACAGCATCGGCAGGCTCATGCCGACGCGCGCGGTCAGCGTGATCGGGCCGCGCGCGTTCTCCAGCAGCACCACGGTGGCGCCGGTGGCGCCCCATACGGCGAGGAACACTGAATGGCCCAGCTGGTGGCAGATGCCGGCCAGCAGCGGGCGCGCCACGCGCACCGCGTCCATGCCGTTCATCGCCGCCAGGCCCAGGCGCAACGCGGCGGGGCCGAGGCGGTAGCGCCCGGTGTCGGCGTCGCGCTCGACGAAGCCCATGCGGCAATAGCTGGCCAGGTAGCGGTGCGCCTTGGCCGGCGGCATGCCGGCGCGCTCGGCCAGGGTCTTGAGCATGGGCAGGGGCTCGAGGTCCATGAAGGCGGCGAGCAGGGCCAGTCCTGTCTCCAGCGATTGCACGCCGGCCGAACCCGCGGGGGCCGCAGCGGCGGTGCCGCGTGCACGCGCGTCGCGTGCGGCCGGTGCGTTGCGGGAGCTGTTTCTCATGTCGATCGTGAGTGCGGCTGTTGAGCGGCGATAAATATGATTATACTAATCGTAACACACTTACGCTATTCGTAATTATTCTGCGTTGCGTTGCAGCACACGCCGCACGTGCCGCGCGCCGTCCGAGGAGAGCCGCATGAACATGCCGACCGCAAGCATCCCCGCAGCCCCCCCGCTGCGTCGCCAGGCCCTGGTCAACACCGGCCGCGGTGCGGTGCCGACCATCCACGGCCTGCACCATTTCGCCTATCGCTGCCGCAGCGTCGAGGAGACGCGGCACTTCTACGAGGACGTGCTCGGCCTGCCGCTGGTGTTCACCGTCTACCACGACAAGGTGCCCAGCACCGGCGACGAGCATCCGTACTGCCATATCTTCTTCGAGCTGGGCGACGGCGGCTGCCTGGCGTTCTTCGACCTGTTCGACGGCAAGGCCTGCGAGCCGGACCCGGCCACGCCGAGCTGGGTGAACCACTTCGCCTTCCAGGTCGAGAAGCGCGCCGACCTCGAGGTCATGAAGGCGCGCCTGGAGGCCGAAGGCGTGGAGGTGATCGGCCCGGTGGACCACAAGATCTTCGATTCGATCTATTTCTTCGATCCGAACGGCATCCGTCTGGAGCTGGTGTTCCAGACCGCCCCGCCGGAAGTCATGAAGGCCAAGGCCGGCGAAGCGCACGCGCAGCTCGCGCGCTTCGAGGAGATGCGCAGGCATTACTTCGCCAAGGGCGCGCACGGTGGCTGAGGCGCAGCCGGCAAAACGCCACGAGCGCCGTCACGTGGCCCTGCCGGTGCGTCCGGGTTCGGCCTTCGAGACGCAATCGGGGCTGCAGGCGAACTGGCCGCAGATCTACGGCGTGCTGGTCGCGCCGCCGGGCGCCCGGCACGCGGTGCTGGCCATGCATCCGGCCAGCAACTTCATGAACCATTACCTGCTCGACCCGCTGGCCGAACGCGGCGTGGCCATGCTCGGCCTGAACTCGCGCTACTACGGCGGCGATGCCACGCTGATCATGGAGCGCGTGATCCAGGACCTGGGCGCGGGCGTGCGCTACCTGCGCGAGCAGGGCTACCGCACGGTGACGCTGATCGGCAACTCCGGCGGCGCGGCGCTGGTCTCGCTGTACCAGGCGCAGGCCGAGAAGCTCACCATCAGCGACACGCCGGCCGGCGACCCCATCGACCTGCGCCAGGAAGACCTGCCCCCGGCCGACAGCATCGCGCTGCTGGCCGGGCATCCGGGGCGCGGGCAGCTGCTGACCAACTACATGGATGCGGCGGTGGTCGACGAGCGCGACCCGCTGCGCACCGATCCCGAATACGACATCTACGACAAACGCAACGGCCCGCCGTTCGCGGCGGACTTCGTCGCGCGCGTGCGCGCCAGGCAGCGCGCGCGCAGCGACGCGATCACCGCCTGGGCCAGGGCGCGCCTCGCGCAACTGCGCGCGATCCCCGGCGGCCCGCGCGACGAAGCCTTCGTCGTGCATCGCACCTACGGCGACCCGCGCTTCGTCGACATCACGCTCGACCCCAACGACCGGGCGCCCGGCGGCAACCGCGGCGACACGCCGCAGCAGGCCAACCTGTCGCCCAGCAACCTGGGGCGCTTCTGCACCCTGACTTCCTGGCTCAGCCAGTGGTCGATGGACACGCGCGCCTCGGGCCCGGCCACGCTGGCGCAGACCAGCGTGCCGGTGCTGCAGCTCGAATACACGGCCGACGGCGGCGTGTTCCCCAGCGAAGTCGCGGCCTGGAGCGCGGCGGGCGGGGCGCGCGTGCAGAACCACCGCATCGTCGGCGCCACGCATTACATGAAGGGGCAACCGAAGCAGCTCGGGCAGGTGGCCGATCTGCTGGCCGGCTGGACCGCCGGGCTGAAATGAAGCAACGACCGCGCAGCGACGCGGCGTACAAACCAAGGAGACGACAATGGAACGCAAGACGAAGTTCGGATCGAAGGTACTGGCGGTGCGCGCGGGCGTGGCTGCACTGGCCGCCGGCCTGGCCCTGTTCGGCGCTGTCGGCGCGGCGCACGCGCAGGCCGGCGATTTCCCCAACCGGCCGGTGAAGATCGTGGTGCCCTTCCCGCCGGGCGGGCCATCCGACACCATCGCGCGCCTGGTGGCCGAGCGCCTCGGCGATGCCTGGAAGCAGTCGGTGCTGGTGGACAACCGTCCGGGCGCCGGCGGCAACATCGGCCTGGCCTTCGCCGCCAAGCAGCCTGCCGACGGTTACACGCTGGGCCAGGTGGCCACCTCCACCTTCGCGGTGAACCCCAACCTGTACAAGAACCTGCCGTTCGATGCCGAGAAGGATTTCGTGCCGGTGGCGCTGCTCACGCGCATCGCCAACGTGCTGCTGGTGAATCCGGAGGTGCCGGCCAAGAGCCTGACCGAGCTGATCGCGCTGATGAAGTCCAAGCCCGGCGCACTGAACGGCGGTTATCCGGGCGCCGGCAACTCGGCGCACATCGCCCTGGTGATGCTCGAGCGCGCCGCCGGCGCGGAGACCACGCGCGTGCCCTACAAGGGCGATGCCGACGGCATGCAGGCGCTGATGGGCGGTCAGGTGCAGGTGTACTTCACGGTGTCGTTCGTGGCCGCGCCGCAGATCAAGGCGGGCAAGGTGCGCGCCATCGCCATCGCCTCGCCGCAGCGTTCGCCGGGCTTGCCGGAGGTGCCGACCTTTGCCGAGGCCGGACTGCCCGGTTTCATGGACACCACGGCCTGGTTCGGCCTGGCCGCGCCGACCGGCGTGCCGATGCCCATCGTGCGCAGGATCAACGAGGAGGTGAACCGCGCGCTGGCCGGGCCCAAGGTGCGCGACTACCTGTTGCGCATCGGCGCCGCGCCGGGCAGCGGCACGGCCGAGGAGTTCGCCGAGTTCGCGCGCAGCGAGCGCGCGCGCTGGGGCCGGGCCGTGCAGGAAAGCGGCGTCAAGGTGGAATAGGCGCGGCGCATGAGCGAACTACGGGAGGTGCCGGTCCTGATCGTCGGCGGCGGGCCGGCCGGCGCGACGCTGGCCGCCGAGCTGGGCTGGCGCGGCGCCGGCTGCCTGATGGTCGACGAGACCGACGGCAGTAACGCGCACCCGCGCGCCAACATGGCCGGCCAGCGCAGCATGGAGATCTTCCGGCGCTGGGGGCTGGCCGACCGCGTCCTGGCCGCCAGCCTGCCGCCGGAGTATCCGATCGACGTGATCTTCACCACGCGGCTGAACGGGCACGAGATCCACCGTTTCGCGCTGGCCACCACGGCCAGCTTCCAGTCGGCTTCCGAGGACATGCGCGCCAGGCTGCCGGACGTCGACTGGTCGCCGTACTTCAAGACGCAGATCGGCCAGAACTACATCGAGCCGGTGGTATGCGCCTATGCGGCCGGACTGCCCGGCGTGGAAGTTCGCCACAACTGGCGCCTGGCCGAGTTCACGCAGGACGCGGGCGGCGTGACCGCGCGCATCGAGCGCACGGACGGCGGGGCGAGCGAAACCGTGCGCGCGAAATACCTGGTCGGCTGCGACGGCGGCCGCAGCCAGGTGCGCCGCACGCTGGGCATCCCGTTCACGGGGCGCGGCGCGCTGGCGCACAACCAGAGCATCTACTTCGACGCGCCGGAGTTCCTCAAGTCGCATCCGCGCGGCCCGGGCACGCTGCTGTGGACCCTGGCGCCGGACCTGCGCGGCGTGTTCATCACCATCGACGGCAACAGCCGCTGGACCTACAACACCTATTTCTTCAAGGAAGACGGCCTCGATCCGGCCGAGCGCGTATGCCGCGCGATCGGCAGGAAGATCGAAGTCAATGTGCTGTCGGTGCAGCCCTGGACCGGCTACCAGGTGGTGGCCGAGCGCTACCGCCAGGGGCGCGTGTTCCTGTGCGGGGACTCGGCGCATCTGTTCAATCCCACCGGCGGCTTCGGCATGAACACCGCCATTGCCGACGCGGCCGACCTGGGCTGGAAGCTGGCCGCGGTGTTCGCCGGTTGGGGCGGCGAGGGCCTGCTCGACAGCTACGAGATCGAGCGCCGCCCGGTGGGCGTGCGCAACACGCTGGAGGCGGCCTCCAACTTCGACCGCGTCGCCACGCTGATGGCGCTGCCGGAATGGATCGAGGAGGACTCGGAGCGCGGGCGCGCGGCGCGCGCCGAGGCTGCGGCCAACATCCAGAGCCAGAAGAAGACCTGGTCGGCCAGCGGCATGCACCTGGGATATCGCTACGAGGGCTCGCCGCTGGTGGTGCCCGACGGCACGCCGCCCACGCCGGATACGGCGCAGGTCTATCACCCGACCACGCGACCGGGTTCGCGCGCGCCGCACGTCTGGCTGGCCGACGGGCGCTCGACCCTGGATCTGGTGCCGCGCCAGGGCTATGCGCTGTTCCGCTTCGACGGCGGCACGGCGCAGGAGCCCTTCAGCGCCGCGGCGGCGGAGCGCGGCCTGCCGTTCACGGTGCACGCCATCGCCGAGCCTCGCGCGGCCGAGCTCTACGAACGTCGCTATGTGCTGGTGCGTCCCGACGGCCACGTGGCCTGGCGCGGCGACACCCTGCCGGTGGATGCCGGACCCATCCTCGACGTGGCGCGCGGCCTGCACGTGCCCGCCGGCCAGGCACGGGCCGACCGGGCGGCGTAGGCGTAGGCGCGGGCGTGCCGGCCGGACTCCCCGGGCGCCCCGGACTCCCCTCCTGCCAAGGGAGTTGTTCAATATATTTGCTTAATCCGGCACGCCAACTGACACGAAACCCGCTCCAGGAGCGGGTTTCGTGAAATGAAAGTCGAACTTTCTCTTTCGGGGAGGGCGCTACTCCGGGGCGCCCAGTGAGCGCGGCCGGCGCTTCTCGATCGCCCACTTGAGCAGGGCCGCGCCGCGGTAGGCGCCGTGGGCCAGCTTGCCGTAGGGGATCAGCGCGAACAGCGCCAGCACGGTGCCCAGGTGGATGGCCAGCAGCAGGGCCATGGCGCCGGTGTCGCGCAGCGCGAGCAGGGCCAGGCCGGTGACCGCGACCGCGAACAGCAGGGCGATCAGGCCGAGGTCCATGCCGCGCTGCTCGGGCGCGCCGTGCGCGCGCCGCAGGTGCAGCCAGCCCAGTCCGGCACAGCCGATGGTCAGGCCGATGCCGCCGAGCGTGCCGAGGATCACCGGCAGGCTGAGCAGCGGATACGGCGCCGGCTGGCCGAGCAGATAGTGGTAGAGCGTGGCCACGCTGGTCGAGGCGAAGCACAGCAGGAAGCCGTAGAAGGTGAGGTGGTGGAAGCGCCGACGCGCCAGCGTGTAGCGGTCGTCCTGCTCGTTGCAGCCCTCGCCGTGTCCGCCGTCCAGGTACTTGAGCGTCAGCGCGTCGTGCGCCGCCTCGGCCACTGCCGCGCCGCCGGCGATCCCCGGCGCCTGGTCGCGCCAGAAGCGCGCCACGCCCACGCCCAGCGCGAGCAGCGCGAACGCGAACACCGAGCCGAAGATGGCGACCATCAGGTTGTGCGGGAACACCGCGTAGAAATTGCCGGCCAGCGGTTCGTGCCACAGCGCGCCCTGGCGCGCGATGGCGAGCACCAGGAACAGCGCCAGCGCGAGGGCCGTGGCCAGGGCGACGACCAGGCCGTTGCGCCGGTACAGCGCGGCCAGTGGTTGCGGCCAGGCGTAGTCCGCATAGGTGCGCAGGCGCACGCGCGCCAGCGCCGCCGGGACATCGACACCGAACTTCGCCTGCTCGACGAGTTCAGCCAAGGGCGGCATGCGCAGCCTCCGTTCCGGCGATGCGCCCGAAGGCGGTGCCGATGGTCATGCCGATTCCGGCCAGGTAGCCCTTGCCGAGCACGTTGCCGGCCATCACTTCGCCGGCCGCAAACAGGTTCGCGCTGGGTTTGCCCTGGTACAGGATGCGCGCGCGATCGCTCACCCTGACACCCAGGTAGGTGAAGGTGATGCCCGGGCGCACCGGATAGGCGTAGAAGGGCGCGCGCACGATGGGGCGCGCCCAGTGGCTCTTCTGCGGCGTGAGGCCCTCGGTGCGGCAGTCGTCGAGCACGGCGTGGTCGAAGGTGCCGGGCCGGCAGGCGGCGTTGAAGGCGCGCACGGTTGCGGCGAGTTTCTCCGGGTCGAGGCCGAGCTGGACGGCCAGTCCCTCGATGCTGTCGGACTTCTCGCCGGGGAACACCGGCGGCATGAAGCGCCCGAGCGCCTTGGCATCGATGATGGACCACGCCGCCTGGCCGGGCTGCTGCGCCACCAGCCGGCCCCAGATCGCGTAGCGCTTGGGCCAGAAGTCCTCGCCCTCGTCGTAGAAGCGCTCGGCCGGCGCGGTTGACCACGATGCCCAGCGACACGCTGTCGACGCGCGTGCAGATGCCGCCGTCGAACTTGGGCGCGCGCGCGTCGATGGCCACCGCGTGGCATTGCGAGGGGTCGCCGATGCGGTCGGCGCCCGAGTCGAGCAGGGCGCGCAGCAACACGCCGCGGTTGTAAGCGCGTGCCGCGGATCAGGAAGTTGTCGGCCGGCCATTCGCCGTTGCGTTCGCCCCAGGCCTCGCGCAGCCATTCGAGGTTGGACTCGAAGCCGCCGCTGGCCACCACGCAGGCGCGCGCCTCGATGCGTTCGCCCTTGCACAGCGCGGCGACGAAGCGGCCGTCGCGGATCTCCAGCGCCTCGACCGGCGATTCGTAGCGGATCTGCACGCCCAGCCGCTCGGCGCTGCGGTAGTAGGCGTTGACCAGGGCCTTGCCGCCGCCGAGGAAGAAGGCGTTGGTGCGCGACAGGTGCAGCGTGCCCGACAGCGATCCCTGGAAGCGCACGCCGTGGCGGCGCATCCAGTCGCGGCACACCGAGGATTCGCGGATCGAGATGCGCGCCAGGTGTTCGTCGGTGATGCCGCCGGTGACCTTGAACAGGTCCTGCCAGTACTCCTCCTCCGGATAGGCCTCGGTCAGCACGTCCTGCGGCGCGTCGTGCATGCAGCGCAGGTTGCGCGTGTGGCTGGAGTTGCCGCCGCGCCAGTCGCGCGGGGCCGATTCGAGCAGCAGCACGCTGGCGCCGGCTTCGCGCGCCATCAGTGCCGCGCACAGGGCGGCGTTGCCGCCGCCGATCACGAGTACGTCTGTCATGTCAGTCAATCCGGTCCGTGATGCGGGCGCGCCGCACGATGTCGCTCCAGGTCTTCTGCTCCTGGGCGATGAGGGGTGAACCTGCGCCGCCGCCGCCGGAAATGCTTGTCGGGGTGAGCCTCCCGAGGCCGAGCGCAGCGCCTTCGCGCTTCTTCCGCAGCTTCAGCACCTGCCCGGCCGCCAGGCCACCGGTCTCGAAACCCTTCCCCTGCGCGACCGCTGCGCCAGCTTGCCTCGCCGGCAGCCCGCGCCCCCCCGCAGCCCCCCGGTACGGAACGCCGACCAGCTTCAGACCCGCCCCGCTGCTTGCCGGCCGAGCCGAGCCTCCGCGCGACGAACCGGAATCCCGGCGGACGTCCGGGGCCGTCGGCACCTGGCCAGCAGGGTCACCGCGCGAGTCGCGGTTCACGCGTAGGGCTGGTTGTTCAGCATGGGGTTTAGGCCAGCGTGCGACGTGGCCGAGGATGGGTGGACCGCCGCGGACTTGCATCCGCCGGGCTTGTTCTCGACGAACACCGCGTGCGCCGCGCCCACGCGAACGGCACCACGAAGCGGATCGGTTGCTCGGCCAGGTCTGGGAGAGGCCGCGGGCGCAGAAGGCGAGGGGGGAGCAGCGGAGCTTGCCAGGGTACGCGCGTCCCTGGACGGCGCGGCCGCCTCGCCGGGTCACCGCGCCACAGGCGAGAAACAGACCAGGTCGGCGAGGCCGGTCGCCGGGACCCGCCCCCTCCAGGCCCGCCGATGGTGCGTCCCCGCAGTGACGGTGGCCGTGTTGCCGACCGGCCGCCGCCTGCAGACCCCTTGGCGCAGGGCGCCGTTCCTCGGGCCGCCGGTTTTGCGCCCGGGCCCAGTGCGCGCGATTCGGTCGTCAGCGCGTCTGCGCGCGCCTGGAAGTCAGCGCTGGCCTGCCCACTGCTCCCCGACACCAGCCTGGCGCGCGAGCCGCCGGCCGGGCACGCCCGCGGCGCCGCGCCGCAGCGCAGCCCCGCCCCGCGCGCCGGCACGCCCGGCGGCCAGCGGCCCCTCCGGTGACCAGCGCGTCTGTCGGAGAGTCTCGATCCATGCGGTGGGCGATTCCGCGGTGCGTGATGTTCAGGAAGAGCAGCTACCGAAATGCGCGTGGCCCAGTCCGGCGGCAGCCCGGCGTAGCGCTCGCTGCCGGGCTGGTCCTCGAAGGGCCGCGACAGCAGGCGGCGCAAGTCCTCTATTTTCGCGTATTCGCGGCGTTCGCGGGCGTCCTCGATGGCCTCTTCGGCCATCCAGTTTCGCAGCACGTAGAGCGGGTTGACCGCATCCATGCGCGCGCGGCGTTCGGCGTCCCGCGAGCCTTCCGCGCGCAGGCGCGCGGCGTAGCGCACCGCCCAGGCGTCGAAGCGCTCGCGTTCGGTGAACTGGTCGCGCAGCCCGGTGTTGCGCGCGCCCTCGGCGCTGTCGAACCCGGACAGGCTGCGAAACAGGATGGTGAAGTCCGTGCGGCTGGCGTGCATCAGGTCGAGCAGTTCGGTGACCAGCGCGGCATCGTCCTCCCGTGCCGTGGCCAGGCCGAGCTTGGCGCGCATGCGCGCGGCGTATTCGGACTGGAACAGCGGTTCGTAGCGCTGCAGCACGGCCTCGGCCTCGTCCATCTCCATCAGCGGCAGCATGGCCTGGCCCAGGCAGTACAGGTTCCAGTGCGCGATCCGCGGCTGCATGTCGTATGCGTATCGGCCGCTTTCGTCGGAATGGTTGCAGACGTGGTTGCGGTCGAAGCCGTCTAGGAAGCCGTACGGGCCGTAGTCGATGGTCAGCCCGAGCACCGACATGTTGTCGGTGTTCATCACGCCGTGGCAGAAGCCCACCGCCTGCCATTGCGCGAGCAGCACGGCGGTGCGGTGCACGATCTCGGCGAGCAGCGCCGCGTGCGGGCGCTCGGCGGCGCGCAGCTGCGGGTAGTGCTCGTCGATCACGTAGTCGGCCAGCGCGCGCACCTGGGCGAACTGCCGGCGGTGGTAGAACAGCTCGAAGGAGCCGAACCGCACGTGGCTGGGCGCCATGCGCGCGAGCACCGCGGCGGTCTCCATGGTTTCGCGGCGCACCGGCGCGTCGCTGCCGACGATGGCCAGCGCGCGGGTGCTCGGGATGCCCAGACCGTGCATGGCCTCGGAGCACAGGTATTCGCGGATGGTCGAACGCAGCACGGCACGCCCGTCGCCCATGCGCGAGTAGGGGGTGAGCCCGGCGCCCTTGAGCTGCAGGTCCCAGCGGCGTTCGTCCGGACCGCGGATCTCGCCGAGCAGGATGGCGCGCCCGTCGCCCAGCTGCGGCACGAAGTGGCCGAACTGGTGGCCGGCGTAGACGGCCGAGAGCGGTTCGGCGCCGCCGGGCACGCGGTTGCCGGCGATGGCCTGTATGAATTCAGGCGCGTCGGCTTGCGCAGGATCCAGGCCGATCAGCGCGGCGGCCTGAGGGTTGAAGGCGATCGCGTAGGGCGCCGGCAGCGGCGTGGGTTGCAGCCGGGTGTGGAATTCGGCAGGCAGGCGCGCATAGCTGTTGTCCCAGCGCAGCGCGTCCAGGGTCATGCGCCTTCCTGCGAACGATCCCAGAGGTTGGGCATCACGGCATTGTGATAGCCGGAAATGAACTCGCGCGGCGCGCCGGTCTCCGCGTCGAAGACGTGGCGGCGCACCGCGCCGATGTTGGCGCCGTAGACGTGGATGCTGATCGAGGCGCGGTCCGTGTAGGCGTTGGCCACCACGTGGATGTCGCCCACGGTGGGCGAGACGCGGTCGACCTGGCCGGGTTCGATGCGGTGCTTGCCGCTGGCCTTGAAGGGCTTGCCGACGGTCACGCCGTTGTACTCCTCGCAGGTCTCGGCGCCGCGCATCATGCCGACCAGGCCCCACACCGTGTGGTCGTGCACCGGCGTCTGCTGGCCCGGGCCCCAGACGAAGCTGACCACCGAGAAGCGCTCCAGCGGATCACAGTGCAGCAGGTACTGACGATAACCCTCGGTGGAGGGCACGGCGAAGGCCGCGGGCAGCCAGTCGTCGTGGCTGACCAGAGCGGTGAGCAGCTTGTCGCCTTCGTCGAGCATGGTCGGTTCGTCGGCGCCGTGCTTTTCCACCAGTCGCGTCATGTCCTGCACGTACTTGCGGAAGCGGGCGATATTGCCGGTCGGCGGCGTTGCGCTCATGGGTCGATCTCCTTGAAGACTTCGTCGGTGTGCTCGCCCAGCGCGGGCGGGCGGCGTGTCACGCCGGCGGTCTGCCCGTCCAGGCGCAGCGGGGACACGAAGGTGCTGGTGTGCGCGCCGCCCGGCAGTTCCAGCGGCCGCACCCATTCGTAGTGCGCGACCTGCGGGTCGGCCAGGGCCTGCGAGTAAGTATTGATCGGCGCGCAGGGCACGCCCTGCCGGCGCATGATCGCCAGGCATTCGGCCGCCGTGTACTTTGCGAACTCGGGTTCGAGCAGGTCCTTCAGCGCGACCTGGTTCTGCGCGCGCAATGCGGTGCTGGCGAAGCGCGGGTCGGCGAACAGGTCGGGGCGACCCAGGCCTTCGCAGGCGCGGCGGTACAGGTCGTCGTTGCCGGCGGCCATCACGAAGTAATCGTCCCTGGCGCGAAATGCCTGGTAGGGCGCGTTGCGCGGATGGGCGGAGCCGAGCTTCTGCGGATCGACGCCCTTGCCGAAATACTCGCTGGTCTGCAGCGCGCCCATGGCCAGCGTGGCGCCCAGCATGGGCACGTCGATGCGCATGCCGCGCCCGCTGTCGCGCACCTGGTGCAGGGCGGCCGAGATGGCATAGGCGGCGTACAGTCCGGCGCCGAAGTCGGTCAGCGGCACGCCGCACTTGACCGGCGCGCCGCCGGGCTCGCCGGTCACGCTCATGACCCCGCCCACGGCCTGCAGCGAGACGTCGAAGCCGCCTTCCTGCGCGCGCGGGCCTTCCTGGCCGTAGGCCGAAACCGAGCAGTAGACCAGGGCGGGTTTGTCGGCGGCCAGGCCGGCGTAACCCAGACCCAGGCGCTCCATCACCCCGGGACGGAAGTTCTCCAGCACCACGTCGGCCGACAGGCACAGCGCCTTCGCGCGCGCGAGGTCGGCCGGGTCCTTGAGGTTGAGCACCACCGAGCGCTTGTTGCGGTTCACCGCGGCGAAGTTCTCGGAGTAGCCGTTCGACAGCGGCGGCCAGCCGCGCATGCCGTCGCCCGCCGGGGCTTCGACCTTGATCACGTCGGCGCCCATGTCGGCGAGCAGCATGCCGGCGAACGGTCCGGCGGCGATCTGGCAGAACTCGATGACGCGAAAGGCGGCGAGGGGCAGGGGGGCGGGCATGGGCGAATTATCGCCCATGCTGCGTGCGCGCCACGAACCACAGCCCGACGAAGGCGGTGAGCATCAGCGCCGAGGAGAAGATCAGCGCGCCTGCGCCGTAGCGGGTGACCAGGAAACCGAACAGCAGCGGCGAGAGCGCCTGGGTGAAGCGCGCCGGCGCGCCGATCAGCCCTGAGCGGTAGCCGTAGTCCCTGGGGCCCATCAGCGCGAGCGGCAGCGTGCCCTTGACGATGGTGACCATGCCGTTGCCCGCGCCGTGCAGCAGCGCGAACGCCGCCGCGCCCGGCGCGCCGAACGCGAGCAGCACGCCGTAGCCCAGCGGATGCAGGGTGGTGGCGATGCGTGCCGAGACCACCGGATGCATGTGCTTCTGGAGGGCGAATTCGGCCAGCCGTGCGCCCACCTGCGCGGGCCCGACCAGTGCGGCGTAGGCCACCGCCTGGGCCGGACTGATGCCGGTCTCGAGCAGCAGGCGCGGCAGATGCGTGCCCATCGCGCCGGTGACGAACCAGATCGCCGCGAAGACGAAGGCCAGCAGGGCCATCAGGCCCCAGGGCTGCGCCTCGGCATGGGCCTCGGCGCCTTTGCCCGGGGCGGTGGCCGGCATCGGCGGATGCGCCGCGCTGCGCGGCAGCAGCCAGGCGTTCAGCGGCAGGCACAGCGCGAGGTGCACCAGCGCCCACATCAGGCAGGCGCTGCGCCAGCCCCAGGCGGCTTCGGCCGCGGCGGTGAGCGGCCATCCCAGGGTGCTGGCGAAACCCGCCAGCAGGGTGATGCCGGTGATCGGCCCGCGCGCCGCGCTGCCGTAGATGCGCGCCAGCGCCGCGAAGGCCGCGTCGTACAGGCCCATGCCCATGCCCAGGCCGAGCAGCAGCCAGGCGGCGCCCATCACCCAGATCGAGTGGCTGACGGCGAGCAGGGCGAGGCCCGCGGCCAGCACCAGGTTGGAGGCGCACAGCACGCCGCGCCCGCCCACGCGATCGATGCGCCGACCCACCGCCGGGCCGACCAGGGCCGAGATGACCAGGGCGACGGAGAAGGCGCCGAAGAAAACCTCCGGCGACAGGCCGAGGTCCTGGCCACCGGCACGGCGAGGATGGCCGGCAGGTAGTAGCTGGAGGCCCAGGCAAGGGTCTGGGTGGTCCCCAGCGTGAGGACCACGCGCATGCGCTGCGCCTTGTCGTCGGGCGCGGCGATCATCGGCAGCAGCCCGCGGCGGACCGGCCTGCGGGGCCGGCGCCGATCACGGCAACCGGAAGACGGAGGCGTTCGGATTTCATTTTGGTCGATTCGATTCTAAAGGGATTTGATCCGGTCGATGCGAACGTGCGGCAGGCCGGCCCATCACCGCATGGCCGCCGGCGGCTTGTCACACAGCTGTCAATATAATTCGATATTATTGGAAATATGAAATCAAAAGACGCAGTCCTGGCGCTCGCCGCCCTGGCCCAGCCGACGCGGCTGGCGATCTACCGCATGCTGGTCGAAGCCGGGCCCGGAGGCATGGCCGCCGGGCAGATCGCCGAGCGCCTGGGCCTGGCGCCGGCGACGCTTTCGTTCCACGTCGGGCAGCTCGCGCGCGCCGGCCTCGCGGTGGCCCGGCCGGAAGGCCGCTACATCCTGTATTCGGCCGACTTCGCGCGCATGAACCGCCTGGTCGGCTTCCTTACCGACAACTGCTGCGGCGGCGAGCCCTGCGCGCCGGTTGCGATGCCGGTCGTACTCAAATCCCCATCCCGTCGGAGAGTTTCGCAATGAACGCCCCAATGAATGTCCTTTTCCTCTGCACCGGTAACTCGGCACGCTCCATCCTGGCCGAGGCCTACATGAACATGGCGGGCAAAGGGCGCTTTCGCGCCTGGAGCGCGGGCAGCAGGCCCGGCGGCCAGGTGAACCCCTATGCGCTCGAATTGCTGCAGAAGAACCGCGTGCCGACCGAGGGCGTGCGCAGCAAGAGCTGGGACGAGTTTGCCGCCCCCGGCGCGCCGCACATGGACATCGTGATCACGGTCTGCGATTCGGCGGCCAACGAGACCTGCCCGTACTGGCCCGGCCAGCCGATGACCGCGCACTGGGGCGTACCGGACCCGGCAGCCGTGGAAGGCAGCGACGAGGACAAGCGCAAGGCCTTCGTGGCCGCGTTCAGCGTGCTCAGCGCGCGCATCAACCTGCTGATGAGCCTGCCGGTGGACAAGCTGGACCGCCTGGCGCTGTCGACGAAGCTCAAGGAGATCGGCAGCAGCGGTGCAGCGGATGCGGCGCAATGAGTCCGGTCCGTCTGCATGTGACGAGGGTGAATCATGGGGCTGTTTGAACGTTTCCTGACGGTGTGGGTGGCGCTGGGCATTGCTGCAGGGGTGGCGCTGGGCCTCGTGCTGCCGGGCGTATTCAAGCTGATCGCGTCGCTGGAGATCGCCCACGTCAACCTGGTGGTGGCCACCCTCATCTGGGTGATGATCTATCCGATGATGATCCAGATCGACTGGTCTGCCGTAAAGGATGTGGGTAAGCGGCCGCGGGGTCTGGTGCTGACGCTGGTGGTGAACTGGCTGGTCAAGCCTTTCACCATGGCGGCGCTCGGAGTGCTGTTCTTCAAGCACCTGTTCGCACCCTGGGTCGATCCGCAATCGGCGAACGAGTACATCGCGGGCATGATCCTGCTCGGCGTGGCGCCTTGCACGGCGATGGTTTTCGTCTGGAGCCAGCTGGTCAAGGGGGATGCCAATTACACGCTGGTCCAGGTGTCGGTGAACGATCTGATCATGGTGGTGGCCTTCGCGCCGATCGCGGCCTTTCTGCTGGGCGTGACCGACGTGTCGGTGCCCTGGGAGACGCTGCTGCTTTCCACCGTCCTGTATGTCGTGCTTCCGTTGCTGGCGGGAATGGCCACGCGCAGGGTGCTGGCCGGCGGCGGCGACAGCGGCGCGATAAACACGTTCGTCGCACGGCTCAAGCCCTGGTCCGTCGTCGGACTGATCGCGACCGTGGTGCTGCTGTTCGGGTTCCAGGCCGAGACCATCGTGGCGTGCCCCGGTGTGATCGGGCTGATCGCCGTGCCGCTGATCCTGCAGACTTACGGCATCTTCTTCATCTCCTGGTGGGCGGCCCGCAGGCTGAAGTTGCCGCACGACGTGGCCGGCCCGGCCTGCCTGATCGGCACGTCCAACTTCTTCGAACTGGCGGTGGCTGTGGCGATATCCCTGTTCGGCTTGCATTCGGGCGCAGCGCTGGCAACCGTGGTCGGTGTCCTGGTGGAAGTGCCGGTGATGCTGTCGCTGGTGGCGATGGTGAACGCCTGGAGACCAAAGGCGAGCTGATGCCGCAGCGGGCTTGATCTGGCTCAAGCAAGGGGTCGGATCCTGGCGCAGACTGACTTCCCGCAAGTCTTCGGGTTGCATGCGTGGAATCGATTCCCGCCTACGTGTTGCCGGTTCTGTATGGCGGCCTGGGAAACCTGGCCGCCTACCTGGCTGCGCACGTGCTGCTGTGCCTGCTGCCGGCGTTCTTCATCGCGGGCGGCATGGCGGCGCTGATCCCGAAGGAAACCATCACCCGTTTCCTCGGCCGCAACACGCGCAAGACGATCTCGTACCCGGCCGCCGCCGGCGCGGCTTCGCTCCTCGCGGTGTGTTCCTGCACCATCGTTCCGCTGTTCGCCGGCATCTACAAGAAGGGCGCGGGACTCGGTCCTGCCATCACCTGCCTGTTTTTCGCGCCCGCTGCGAACGTCCTGGCGCTGGTGTACACCGGCGGGATCATCGGTCCGGACCTGGCCTTCGCGCGCCTGTTCCTGTCCCTGGTGTTCGGCATCGGCATCGGGCTGATCATGGCGCTGATCTTCCGCAGCGACGACGCCGCACACGATCAGGCGACCGACTCCGCGTTTGCCGTGCAGGGTCCGGCCATGCATCGCGCCGCGCTGGTCTTCCTGTTTGCATGGGTCGTGCTGCTGCTGATGGGTACGCTAAAACTCGATGTTCTTACCGGCACCCACATTCAGTTCGAGTTGCCGATCGCGGGGGCGCAAGGCTGGCAGGCCTGGCTCGATGCGCTGGTCCCGTACGACGCGGCCAAGGGCGAAGAGGGCGTGTCCGTGCAAGGCGTGCTGCTGATCGGTCTGCTGGGGGCGATCGGCCTGACGGCCTGGCGGGGCCTGGAGACCATCCATGACGGTTTTACCGCGTGGACATTCGCCAGCCTCGCTCTGATCGCGTTGACGCTGCTGTTCGCGGCACTCGCCATCCAGGCCACGCCAGCCGGATTGAGCTTCGGATTCACGGGAAAATTTTTCGGCGTGTCGCTCGCGCTGCTCGCCATTTATTTTCTCGCCCGCTACAGGATCGACGCCGATTCCTTGCGCGAGTGGCTGTGGGAATCGTGGCGCTTCGTGAAGCAGATCTTCCCGCTGCTGGTGGGCGGCGTGTTCGTGGTCGGCATGATCCGCGTGCTGATCCGTCCGGAGTGGATCGAAACGCTGGCCGGGACGAACTCGGCCCGCGGGACCCTGGCCGGCGTCGCCTTCGGCCTGTTCATGTCCCTCCCGACCCTGGTCGAGGTGCCGATCGCCAAGATGTTCCTCGATCTCGGGATGCACCGCGGCCCGCTGCTGGCCTACCTGATGGCCGATCCCGAACTTTCCCTGCAGAGCATACTGATCATAACGGCGATCATCGGTCGGACCAAGACCTGGACCTATGTCGGACTGGTCGCCCTGTTCAGCGCGATGGCGGGCTATACCTACGGCGCCTGGGTGGACGGCATGCCGCTGTACTGGCTGGCGCTGTGGATTGCGGCTTTCATCGCCGCGCTCTCTGTTCTGCTGTCGGTTGCCAGCCGGCGCTACCCTACACCCACAGGAGTTTGAGCATGCTCACCATCAAGGTACTTGGCCCCGGATGCGCCAACTGCAGGAAGCTCGAGGAGGTCTCGCGCAAGGCGCTGGAGATGCTCGGCGTCGAGGCGCAGATCGTGAAGGTGACGGACATGCAGGAGATCATCGCCCACGACGTGATGCAGACGCCGGGCCTGGTGATCAACGGCAAACTGGTGTCGTCGGGACGCATCCCGACGCCCGGAACGATCGCCGACTGGATCAAGGCCGCCGCGTAACGCAGCCGGCGCCCGCGGCTGCGGCGGCTCAGCCGAAGCGGCCGGTGATGTAATCCTCGGTCGCCTTTTTCTTCGGCTTGATGAAGATCTCGTCGGTCTTGCCGAATTCGATCATCTCGCCCAGGTACATGTAGGCCGTGAAGTCGGACACCCGCGCGGCCTGCTGCATGTTGTGCGTGACGATTGCCACCGTGTACTCGGTCTTGAGCTCGTTCACGAGCTCCTCGACCTTGGCGGTGGAGATCGGGTCGAGCGCCGAGGTAGGCTCGTCGAGCAGCAGCACCGACGGCTTGACCGCCACGCTGCGCGCGATGCACAGGCGCTGCTGCTGGCCGCCGGACAGTGACAGGCCGCTCTGGCCCAGCTTGTCCTTGACCTCGTCCCAGATCGCGGCCTTGCGCAACGCCCATTCCACGCGATCGTTCATCTCGGCGCGCGGCAGGTTCTCGTACAGCCTGACGCCGAAAGCGATGTTGTCGTAGATCGACATGGGGAACGGCGTCGGTTTCTGGAAGACCATGCCGATGCGCGCACGCAGCAGGTTCAAATCCTGCTTGGGGTCGAGGATGTTCTGACCGTAGAAGTTGATTTCCCCTTCGGCACGCTGGCCGGGGTAGAGGCTGTACATGCGGTTCAGGGTGCGCAGCAGGGTCGACTTGCCGCAGCCCGAGGGGCCGATGAAGGCGGTGACCTGGTGTTCGGCGATGTCGAGATTGACGCCCTTGAGCCCCTGGAACGCACCGTAGTAAAAATTGAGGTTCACGGTGCGTATGGCCGGCGAGAGGGTGGGCTCGGCTTTCATTTTGATTTCCGCCTCGACGGTCGCGTTCATAGGATCTTTCCTCTTGACTGCGGTCTCGACAGTCGCGTTCATCGGATGCTCTCCAGGGAATACGTTCTAATATTCACGCGGATACCTTTTCGCGGAAGAAGATGCGCGTGACGATGTTGATCAGCAGTACGACCAGGGTGATCAGCAGCGCGCCGCCCCAGGCGAGGTTGATCCAGTTGTCGTAGGGGCTCAACGCGAACTGGAAGATCACCACCGGCAGATTGGCCAGCGGCTTGTTCATGTCGGTTGAGAAGAACTGGTTGTTCAGCGCGGTGAACAGGAGCGGTGCAGTTTCTCCGCTGATGCGCGCCAGAGACAGCAGGACCCCGGTGATCACGCCCGCCTTGGCTGCACGCAGCGTGACCATGGTAGCCACTTTCCAGCGCGGAGCGCCCAGCGCAAAGGCCGCTTCCCGCAGGCTGCCGGGCACCAGGCGCAGGATGTTCTCGGTGGTGCGAACGACCACGGGGATGGCGATCAGCGACAGTGCGATCATGCCCGCCCAGCCTGAGAAATGCTTCACCTGCGCGACCAGAATGGCGTAGACGAACAGCCCGATCACGATCGAGGGGGCGGATAGCATGATGTCGGACACGAAGCGCGTAAGCCCGGCAATCGGGCTCTGGTCGCCGTACTCGGCCAGATAGACTCCCGCCAGTACGCCGATCGGGGTGCTGACCAGCGTGCACATGCCCACCAGCATCAGGCTCCCCACGATGGCATTGGCCAGGCCGCCGCCTTCGGAGCCCGGGGCCGGCGTGGACGCGGTGAAGAAGGTCCAGCTGAAGGCCGCAAATCCCTTGTAGAAGAGCAACGCAAGAATCCACAGCAGGACCGTCATACCGAGCACCATGGCCAGCATGGACAGCGTGAGTCCGATCTGGTTGGTGCGCTTGCGCCGCTGGTAGAGGGAATCATCCATTTTTTCTCAGTCCTGTGGATTCTGTTCGCGGGCTGTCAGGTCCGGCTGCCCTGGCCGCGTTCCAGGCGGATCAGCAGCAGTTTGGCGGCAGCCAGCACGAGGAAGGTGATCACGAACAGCACCAGTCCCAGCGCAAACAGGCTGGAAAGATGGAGGTTGTCCGCTTCTCCGAATTCGTTGGCCAGAGTCGATGCGATGGAACTGCCCGGCGAGAAGAGAGACGCCCCGATGCGCTGCGAGTTGCCGATGACGAAGGTGACCGCCATGGTTTCGCCCAGCGCACGACCGAGTCCCAGCATGATGCCGCCGATGACGCCGGTTTTCGTGTAAGGCAGCACGATGTTGCGCACCACCTCCCAGGTGGTGCAGCCCAGTCCGTAAGCCGACTCGCGCAGGATGGGCGGGACGATCTCGAACACGTCGCGCATCACCGAAGCGATGAAGGGCAGGATCATGATGGACAGGATCAGTCCGGCGGCGAGGATGCCGATGCCGTTCATCGCGCCGCCGAAGAACTGCCCTATCAGCGGCATCTGGCCCAGCGTGGATTGCAGCGCAGGCTGACCGTACTGCGCGAAAAGCGGTGCGAAGATGAACAGACCGAACATGCCGTAGATGATGGAGGGCACCGCGGCCAGCAGTTCCACCGCCGTGCCCAGCGGCTTGCGCAGCCAGAGTGGACAGGTTTCGGTCAGGAACAGCGCAATGCCGAAGCTCAGCGGCACCGCAATGATGAGCGCAATCGTGGCGCTGGCCAGCGTGCCGAAGATGGCGATCGCCGCGCCGAACTCCTCGTTGATGATGTCCCACTCGACCGTGTAGAAGAACTTCAGGCCGAACTTTTCAAGCGTGGGCCATGCATTGATGATCAGAGAAACGATGATGCCTATCAGCGCAACCAGCACGGTCATCGCGAATACCAGCGTGACCTTGTGAAAGATGAAGTCCTGCACCCGCTGTGAGCGGGCAATCGCCAGCAGCCGCTCGTTCTGCAGGCTGGTGTCCATCATCGGAGGCGTTTGCGCTGCGTTTTCCATTGGCCAACCCTGTTTTTATTGGCGTCTACACAACTGCGGGTGGCGACCGTTTCGGGGCGCCACCCGCATCCTGCGGTCCTGCCAGTGCGTCTTAGCGCTTGATCTGGGTCCAGACCGACTCGGCGATGTACTTCGTCACTGCGTCGGGGATCGGAACGTAGTCCAGCTCGGCGGCTTGCTTCTTGCCATTCTTGAAGGCCCAGTCGAAAAACTTGAGTGCTTCATTCGAATCGGCTGCTTTGGCAGGCTGCTTGTACATCATTACGAACGAGGCACCGGTAATGGGCCAGGACTGCGCGCCTTTCTGGTTCACCAGAGACAGGCCCATGCCCGGGACGCTCTTCCAGTCCGCGCCCGCGGCAGCGGCGGCAAAGGTCGCGTCGTCCGGATCGACATATTTGCCGTCGCGGTTGAGCAGTTGCAGGTGCGGCATTTTGTTTTTCTTGGCGTAGGCGTACTCGACATAGCCGACCGCGCCCTTCACACGAGTCACGTTGGCGGCGACCCCTTCATTGCCTTTGCCGCCGACCGAGGAGGCTGCCGGCCACTTGACGGCTGCGCCCTTGCCCACGGCCTTGGCCCACGCCGGGCTGATTTCGTTCAGGTAGTCGGTGAAGATGAAGGTCGTGCCCGAGCCGTCAGCGCGGTGGGCCACCGTGATGGTCTGGTTCGGCAGTTTCTTGCCCGGATTCAGCGCAGCAAGCTTGGGGTCATTCCAGTTGCTGATCGTACCCATGAAGACTTCGGCGAGTGCTTCACCGGTGATCTTGAGTTCACCGGGCTTGAAACCTTCGAGGTTGATCACGGGCACGACGCCGCCCAGGATGACCGGGAACTGCACCATGCCGTCCTTGTCCAGGTCCGCGCCCGACAGCGGTGCATCGGAGGCACCAAACGTCACGGTCTTTGCGCGAATCTGGCGGATCCCGCCCGAAGAACCGATCGACTGATAGTTGAGACCGGTGCCGGTGGCTTTTTTGTAGTCTTCGGCCCACTTGGCAAAGATCGGGTAGGGGAAGGTCGCGCCAGCGCCGGTGATGTCGGCCGCCTGGGCCGCGCCCATGGTCAGGGCCAAGGCTGCGCCGCCGATCAGGGTTTTCAGGATGCGTTGCTTGAGCATGGGTGTCCTCTGTGTATTTAAGCGTGAAATGAAGCGTGTAAGCCAAATGAAAGCTGTTCCTGCATCTGGGCGCGAAGCTTAATCGGGCAAAGTGACACTTCCGTGACAGTCATGCGCGGCGCCGGCCTGTATGCGTCATGGTCCTGATATGCATGGACTTTTGCGATCTGGGTGGGCCGGCGTTTTGACGGCCCGCGGGGTGCTGCCTACAATCGCGCCTCCTTGAAGACCGCCACTTCTCCCGTTTCGCTGCACCGCGCGCTCGGCCTGTACCGCACGATGGCGCTCATACGCGCTTTCGAGAACGCCGCGGAAGAGGCGTCCAGGGGCGGCGTGGCCGTATTCGGCGCCAGCCTGAGCGATGCCAAGGTGCGCGGCCCACTGCACCTGTCCACCGGCCAGGAGGCGGTGCCGGCCGGGGTCTGCGCCAATCTGCTGCCCGGCGACCAGATCACCTCCACGCATCGCGGCCACGGCCACACCATTGCCAAGGGTGCCTCGATCGAAGGCACCATGTGCGAGCTGTTCGGTCGCGCCACCGGATTCAATGGCGGCAAGGGTGGTTCCATGCACATCGCCGATTTCTCGGTGGGCATGCTGGGCGCCAACGGCGTGGTCGCCGCGGGCATCCCGATCGCGGTGGGCGCCGCGCAGGCGGCCAGGGTGCTGGGTCGCGACACGCTGGTGGTGTGCTTCTTCGGTGACGGGGCGATCAACCGAGGCCCGTTCCTCGAAGGCCTGAACTGGGCGCGCGTCTACGGCCTGCGGGTGCTGTTCGTCTGCGAGGACAACCGCTGGTCGGCCACCACGGCCACCGATGCGATGACCGCGGGCGGCGGGGCGCTGGCGCGCGCCCGAGCGCTGGACGTGCCAGGGCTGGAAGTCGACGGCAATGACGTGCTGGCGGTGGATGCCGCGGCCGCGGCGCTGATCGCGGAGATCCGCGCCGGCGGCGGGCCGCGCTTCCTGCACGCCATCACCTACCGTGTCAAAGGCCATGTGTCGGTGGATGCGGCGGCCTACCGGGCGCAGGACGAGGTCAGCCGCGCGCTGGAGCAGGATCCGCTGCTGATCGGCGCCGGGCGCCTCACTGCGCTGGGCGCGAGTGCGGCGCAACTGGCCGGGATCCGCGCCGAGGCCGAAGCCGAAGTCGCCGCGGCCGTGCGTGCCGCCACCGCCGCGCCCTGGCCCGAGCCTGCAGCGGCCTACACCGACATACAGGACACCGGGGCGGGGCGATGGGAGTGATGCGATGGCCACGCTGAACTACGCGCAGGCCGCCTGCCTCGCCCTGCGTGAGGCCATGCGGAACGACCCGCGCGTGGTGGCGCTGGGCGAGGACGTTGGCCGCGGCGGCATCTTCGGCCAGTACGCGGGATTGCAGCAGGACTTCGGCGCCGATCGCGTGATCGACACACCGATTTCGGAGTCGACCATCATGGGCGCGGCGGTGGGCATGGCGCTGGCGGGCCTCAGGCCGGTGGTCGAGATGCGCGTCGCCGACTTCGCCATGTGCGCGATGGACGAGATCGTCAACCAGGCGGCCAAGGCGCGCTACATGTTCGGCGGACAGGGCCGGGTGCCGCTGGTGGCGCGACTGCCGATCGGCGTGTGGACCGGTTCGGCGGCGCAGCATTCGCAGTCCTTCGAGGCCTGGTTCGCGCACGTGCCCGGGCTGGTGGTGATGGCGCCGGCCACGCCGCAGGACAACCACGACCTGCTGGCGGCGGCGATCCGCTGCGGCGATCCGGTCGTGTACATGGAGCACAAGGAACTTTGGGGCCTGCAGGGCGAAGTCGACATGGCTGCGTCGGCGGCGCTGCCGCCGGGACGCGCGCGCATCGCGCGCAGCGGATCGGACGTGACGCTGGTGACCTGGTCGCGCGCGCTGCACACTTCGCTGGAGGCGGCCGAACTGGCCGCGGCGCAGGGGACTTTCGGTCGAGGTGCTGGACCTGCGCACGCTGTGGCCCTGGGATCGCGAGGCGGTGCTGGCCTCGGCGGCCAGGACCGGGCGGCTGCTGGTGGTGCACGAGTCGGTGCAGGCCGCGGGCTTCGGCGCCGAAGTCGCGGCCACGGTTGCCGAGAGCCTCGCCGTTCGGGTAAAACGATTGGGCGGCCGGCGGATACCCGTCGGCTATTCCAAGCCTCTCGAGGACGAAGCGCGCTTCGGTGCGCAGGCCATCCTCGCAAAACTCCAAGAGCTCGCCGGCTGAGCGGGCCGCCAACAGACCAACGGGAGAACCACATGAAACGCAGAACCATGATCGCCGCGCTGGCCGCCGCCGGCGTGCTGTCCGCCGGCTCCGCCCTGGCGCAGCAGGCCAAGTATCAGAACGAATACCGCCTTTCCACCGTGGTGGGCTCGGCCTTCCCGTGGGGCAAGGGCGGGGAGAAGTGGGCGGAGCTGGTCAAGCAGCGCACCAACGGCCGCATCAACATCAAGATGTACCCCGGCGTTTCGCTGGTGGCCGGCGACCAGACGCGCGAATTCACGGCGATCCGCCAGGGCGTGATCGACCTGGCGATCGGTTCGACCATCAACTGGTCGCCGCAGTTGAAGCAGTTGAACGTGTTTTCGCTGCCCTTCCTGATGCCGGACTACGCCGCCCTGGACGCGCTCACGCAGGGCGAGGTCGGCAAGGACCTGTTCAAGGTGATCGAGAAGGCCGGCGTGGTGCCGCTGGCCTGGGGCGAGAACGGCTTCCGCGAGGTGACCAACTCCAAGCGCGAACTGCGCAAGCCCGAGGACTTCAAGGGCTTGAAGTTCCGTGTGGTCGGTTCGCCGCTGTACCTGGACACCTTCACCGCGCTGGGCGCCAACCCCACGCAGATGAGCTGGGCGGACGCGCAGCCCGCGCTTGCTTCGGGTGCGGTCGACGGCCAGGAGAACCCGCTGACCATCTTCACGGCCGCCAAGCTGCACACCGTGGGCCAGAAGAACGTGACCATGTGGGGCTACGTGGCCGACCCGCTGATCTTCGTGGTCAACAAGGAAGTCTGGGAGAGCTGGAGCAAGGCGGACCAGAAGATCGTGCGCGAGGCTGCAATCGAGGCCGGCAAGTACAACATCGGCATCGCCCGCGAAGGCATGACCGGTGACAGCCCGGCCACGCACAAGACCATCGAAGGTTACGGCGTGAAGATCGTCAAACTCTCGCCGCAGGAGCGCGCGGCCTTCGTCAAGGTCACGCGCCCGGTCTACGACAAATGGGCCAGGCAGATCGGCCCCGACCTGGTGAAGAAGGCCGAGGCCGCGGTCGCGGCGCGCAAGAAGTAGCAGAGGCGCGCTGGCGCAGGGCAGATCGGGAACGCCGCGCACCGCCGCGGCGTTCTTGTTCAGGGGAGAGCGAAGCTTGCTGGAAATCGATCCGTCCGCACCGCCCCCGCCCACGCTGCCGCCGGGTGCGCGTTTTCACGTCGAGCGATTCCTGGGTGCGGCGGCGATGGCGGCCATCGTGCTGATCACGCTGGCCAACGTGCTGGTGCGTTACTTCACCGACTTCTCCTTCGCGTTCACCGAGGAAGTGTCGGTGTTCCTGCTGGTGTTCCTGACCTTCATCGGTTCGGCCAAGGCCTTCCTCGACGGCAACCAGATTGCCGTCACCTACTTCGTCGACAAGTTCGGCGCCGCGTGGAGGCGACGCTTCCTGCTGTTCGGCCTGGCGATGAGCGCGCTGATGCTGGGCCTGCTGGCCTGGTACGGGGCGCGCATGGCCTGGGACGACTTCGACATGGAGGTGACCTCGCCGGGCCTGGGCTGGCAGCAATGGATCTACACCGTGTGGCTGCCGCTGCTCTCGCTGCTGGTGCTGGCGCGCATCGCGCAGGGCTTCGCACACGTCTGGCGCACCAGGACGCTGCCGTGAGCTGGCTGCTGTTCCTCAGTTTTGCAGTGCTGATGTGCGCGGCCGTGCCGCTGGCGGTGGCGCTGGGCCTGTCCGGCGTGGCGGTGATCGCCGCGGCCAAGATGGGCATGATGTCCATCCCGACCAATGTCTACGGCGCGATCGCCAAGTACCCGCTGATCGCGATACCGGTGTTCATCCTGGCCGGCATGATTTTCGAGCGCTCCGGTGTGGCGGGGCGCCTGGTGCGCCTGGCCGAATCCATCGTCGGCAAGCGCGCCGGCGGCCTGGCCGTGGCGGCCGTGATCGTCTGCATGATCCTGGGCGGGATCTCCGGATCCGGGCCGGCCGACGCCGCGGCGGTGGGGGCGATCCTGATCCCGGCCATGACGCGCGCCGGATATCCCCGGGAGTTTTCCGCCGCACTCATCGCCGCCGGCGGCTCGACCGCGATCGTCATCCCGCCTTCCATTGCGTTGATCATCTATTCGGTGCTGGTGCCGCAGGCCAGTGTGCAGGCCCTGTTCGCGGCCGGGCTGGTGCCGGGCCTGCTGTGCGGCCTCGCGCTGATTCTCGCTTCGCTGGCGTTCGCCAGGATCCATGGCTGGGGCGCCAATGATCCGGAGCCGGCGCCAGCGTTCTGGAAGAGCTTTCGGGAGGCCGGCTGGGGCCTGCTGGCGCCGGTGATCATCCTGGGCGGCATGCGCTCGGGCATGTTCACGCCTACCGAGGCGGCCGTGGTCGCGGTGGCGTACGGACTGTTCGTCGGGCTGGTGGTCTACCGTTCCATGCGCTGGGGCCAGGTCTGGGACCTGCTCGCCGAGGCGGCGGAGATTTCCGCGGTGATCCTGTTCATGGTCGGCCTGGCCATGCTGTTCGGCTGGGCGGTGGACACCATCGGCGTGTTCAACGACTTCGCGCGCTGGCTGACCTCGACCGGCACCAGCGAGGTCGCCGTGCTGCTGGCCATCACCCTCATGCTGCTGGTGGCCGGCACGGCCCTGGACGCTTCGGCGACGTACTTCGTGTTCCTGCCTTTTCTGCTGCCGCTGGCCAAGGCCTACGACTGGGACCTGGTCTGGCTCGGCATCATCATGACCATCAACGTGGCGATCGGTCAGTTCACGCCGCCCACCGCGGTCAACCTGATGGTGACCTGCCGGCTGGCCAACATCTCCATCGAGTCGACCATCGGCTGGTGCCTGTGGCTGGTCGGCGTGATGACGGCCCTGCTGTTGCTGCTGACCTTCGTGCCGGAGATCGTGCTCTTCGTGCCGCGCATGCTGGGCTACCTCTGAAGCCGCTTCGCTGCCGCGCAACATGCGGCTAATTTCCTGATCCGGCGAGAGTTCCTAGGATCCATCCGGTTTGCCCCCCCTGCGCAAACACGGTAAAATCGCGCGCTTTTCTCGACGTATCCCGGGATCCCCACATGCGCGGTCGCTTTGTCGCTGGCAACTGGAAGATGAACGGCAGCCTGGCCGCCAACGCCGCGCTGCTGCAGGCCGTCTCGGCCGGGACGCAGTCCCTGGCCGGGGTGGAGTGCGCGGTCTGCGTGCCGTTCCCCTACCTGGCACAGGCCGCGCAGGCGCTCAAGGGCGCGCTGCCGGTGCTGGGCGCGCAGACGGTGAGCGAGCACGCCGCCGGCGCGTATACGGGTGAGGTGTCCGCATCGATGCTGGCCGAGTTCGGCTGCCGCTACGTGCTGGTCGGGCATTCGGAACGCCGCAGCATCTTCGGCGAGAGCGACGCGCAGGTGGCGGCGAAGTTCGTCGCCGCGGCTGGGGCCGGCATTGTCCCGCTGCTGTGCCTGGGCGAATCGCTGGCCGAGCGCGAAGCCGGGCGCACCGAGGAAGTGGTGGGCCGTCAGCTCGATGCGGTGATGGACACGGCCGGGGTGCAGGCCCTGGCCGGCGCGGTGCTGGCCTACGAGCCGGTATGGGCGATAGGCACGGGTCGCACGGCCTCGCCGCAGCAGGCGCAGGACGTGCATGCGTTCCTGCGCTCGCGTGTCGCGGCGCGGGACGCGAAGGTGGCGCAGGGCCTGCGCATCCTCTACGGAGGCAGTGTGAAGGCTTCCAACGCGTCGGAGATATTCGCCATGGCGGATGTCGACGGCGGGCTGATCGGCGGAGCATCGCTGGTCGCGAATGATTTTCTGGCGATCTGCAACGCAGCGCGCAAAGGGTGAGTTGAGATGGATATGTGGATGAAGTTGGCGCTGATCGTGCACGTGCTGGTGGCACTGGCCATCATCGCTCTGGTGCTTCTGCAGCACGGCAAGGGCGCGGACATGGGCTCGGGCTTCGGCGGCGGCTCCTCGAGCAGCCTGTTCGGCGCCACGGGCTCGGCGAATTTCCTGTCGCGCGCGACTGCGGTCCTCGCGACGGTGTTCTTCATCAGCAGCCTGGGCCTGGCGTATCTGGCCACCAACAAGCCCAAGGCCAGCGGCGGCGTCATGGATGCGGTCAAGACCGAGCCGGCGAAAGCCGTGCCCGCGGCTTCGTCCGCGGCGGAGAAGCCGGTGGAATCCGCGCCCGCCAAGCCCAAGGACGTGCCGAACTGAAGCAGCGGGTCCGGTTTTTTTTCGTCCGGCGATTTTTAGGGGATAATTGCAACCGTCCGGCGAGATCGTCGGACGCCTCGGTAACAAGGAAGTCACAGCCCACGTGGTGAAATTGGTAGACACGCCAGCTTGAGGGGCTGGTGGCCTAAACAGCCGTAGCAGTTCGAGTCTGCTCGTGGGCACCAACAAGAAGGAAGCGGAGCCTGCGTAGCGGCTTCGCGGCAAGAACGAAGCCCGAACCCATAACAAAGCGAATCACGAGATCAAGGTCCGGCTCCGCGCACCGGGGCTGCAACGAATGCTTGCAGAGTACTTTCCGATTCTCCTGTTCATCTGCGTCGGCATCGCGGTCGGCGTAGTTCCCATGCTGCTGGGTAAGCTGCTCGGCCCCAGCCGCCCCGACGCCGAGAAGAATTCGCCCTACGAGTGCGGCTTCGAGGCGTTCGAGGACGCGCGCATGAAGTTCGATGTGCGCTACTACCTGGTGGCCATCCTGTTCATCCTGTTCGACCTCGAAATCGCCTTCCTGTTTCCGTGGGCGGTGGTGCTGGACGAGATCGGCCTGTTCGGTTTCCTGTCGATGATGGTCTTTCTCGGCATCCTGGTCGTGGGCTTCGTCTACGAGTGGATGAAGGGCGCGCTGGAGTGGGAGTAGCGCATGGGCATTGAAGGCGTACTGCAGCAGGGCTTCGTCACCACGACGGCCGACAAGCTGATCAATTGGACGCGCACCGGCTCGCTCTGGCCGATGACTTTCGGCCTGGCCTGCTGCGCCGTGGAGATGATGCAGGCGGGTGCGGCCCGCTACGACCTGGACCGCTTCGGCATCGTGTTCCGCCCCAGCCCGCGCCAGGCCGACGTGATGATCGTCGCCGGTACGCTGTGCAACAAGATGGCGCCTGCGCTGCGCAAGGTCTACGACCAGATGGCGGAGCCGCGCTGGGTGGTGTCGATGGGGTCCTGCGCCAACGGCGGCGGCTACTACCACTACTCGTATTCTGTGGTGCGCGGCTGCGACCGCATCGTGCCGGTGGACGTCTATGTGCCGGGCTGCCCGCCGACCGCGGAAGCGCTGCTCTACGGCGTCATCCAGCTGCAGAACAAGATCAAACGCACCAACACCATCGCCCGGTGAACATGACGCCACGCCTGCAGCGTCTGCACGACGCATTGAACCAGGTCCTCGGGGAGCGCGTCGCCCGCCTTGGCGAGGCGTTGGGCGAACTCACGCTGGAAGTGAAGGCCGCGGACTACCCCGGCGTCGCCCGGTTGCTGCGCGATCATGCCGAGCTGCGCTTCGAGGAACTCGTCGATCTGTGCGGCATGGATTACTCGACCTACGGTGATGCGCCGCGCGAGGCTCCGCGCTTCGGCGTGGTGCTGCACCTGCTGTCGATCACCCACAACGTCAGGCTGCGCGTGCGCACGCTGTGCCCGGACGACGATTTCCCGCTGGTCGAATCGATGATCGGCGTCTGGCCCTCGGTCGGCTGGTTCGAGCGCGAGGCCTTCGATCTGTTCGGCATCGTGTTCGACGGCCATCCCGACCTGCGCCGCATCCTGACCGACTACGGTTTCGTCGGCCATCCGTTCCGCAAGGACTTCCCGGTCACCGGTTACGTCGAGATGCGCTACGACCCCGAGCAGAAGCGGGTGATCTACCAGCCGGTCACCATCGAGCCGCGCGAGACCACGCCGCGCATCGTGCGTGAAGAGCACTACGCGGAAGGCGGCAAGTAATGGCGGAGATCCGCAACTACACGCTGAACTTCGGTCCGCAGCATCCGGCCGCGCACGGCGTGCTGCGCCTGGTGCTCGAACTGGACGGTGAAGTCATACAGCGCGCCGACCCGCACATCGGGCTGCTGCACCGTGCCACCGAGAAGCTGGCCGAATCGAAGACCTTCATCCAGTCGGTTCCCTACATGGACCGGCTCGACTACGTTTCGATGATGTGCAACGAGCACGCCTACGTGATGGCGATCGAGAAGCTCGCCGGCATCGAGGTGCCGCTGCGCGCACAGTACATCCGCGTGATGTTCGACGAGATCACGCGCATCCTGAACCATCTGCTCTGGCTGGGCGCGCACGGTCTGGACATCGGCGCGATGACCATCTTCCTGTACTGCTTCCGCGAGCGGGAAGACCTGATGGACTGCTACGAGGCGGTGTCCGGGGCGCGCATGCACGCGGCGTACTACCGTCCCGGGGGCGTCTACCGCGACCTGCCGGACTCGATGCCGCAGTATCAGGCCTCGAAGATTCACAACGCGCGCGAGGTCGGCAAACTCAACGAGAACCGCCAGGGTTCGCTGCTCGATTTCATCGAGGACTTCACGCGGCGTTTCCCGGCCTGCGTGGACGACTACGAGACCCTGTTGACCGAGAACCGCATCTGGAAGCAGCGCACGGTGGGCGTGGGCGTGGTCTCGCCGGAGCGCGCCATGGCGCTGGGCTTCTCGGGCGCCATGTTGCGTGGCTCGGGCATCGAATGGGATCTGCGCAAGAAGCAGCCTTACGAGGTCTACGACAGGCTGGACTTCGATATCCCGGTCGGCGTGAACGGCGACTGCTACGACCGTTACCTGGTGCGCGTCGAGGAGCTGCGGCAGTCCAACCGCATCATCGCGCAATGCGTCGACTGGCTGCGCGCGAACCCGGGCCCGGTGATCACGTCGAACCACAAGATCGCGCCGCCCTCGCGCGTCGAGATGAAGCAGAACATGGAAGAGCTGATCCACCACTTCAAGCTGTTCACCGAAGGCATGCATGTGCCCGAGGGCGAGGCTTACGCGGCGGTCGAGCATCCCAAGGGGGAGTTCGGCATCTACCTGGTATCGGACGGCGCCAACAAGCCGTATCGCCTGAAGATCCGCGCCCCGGGTTTCCCGCACCTGGCGGCGCTCGACGAGATGGCGCGCGGCCACATGATCGCCGACGCCGTGGCCATCATCGGCACGCAGGACATCGTGTTCGGCGAAATCGACCGCTGAGCGAACGAGCGATACAAGAGCGACACATGAGCCTTTCCGCCGAATCCCTGAAGAAAATCGACCGCGAGATCGCCAAGTACCCGGCCGACCAGAAGCAGTCCGCGGTGATGGGTGCGCTGATCATCGCGCAGGACGAAAAGGGCTGGCTGGCCCCGGAGACCATGGAGTTCGTGGCGGCGTACCTGCAGATGCCGCCGGTGGCGGTCCAGGAAGTGGCGACCTTCTACAACATGTACAACCTGCAGCCGGTCGGCACGCACAAGATCACCATCTGCACCTGCCTGCCCTGCGGGCTGCAGGGCTCGCTGGCGGCCGCCGACCACCTGAAGTCGCGGCTGGGCATCGATTTCAATCAGACCACGCCGGACGGCAAGTTCACGCTGAAGGAGGGCGAGTGCATGGGCGCCTGCTCGATGGCGCCGGTGGTGCTGGTCAACAACAAGCGCATGTGCGACTTCATGTCGAACCACAAGCTCGACGCGCTGATCGCCGACCTCCGGAAGGCCTGAGATGCTTAACTACGGACCCGACGCGATCCTGATGGCCGGCATCGACGGCCACAACTGGCGGCTCGCCGATTACGAGAAGCGCGGCGGCTACGCGGCCCTCAGGAAGCTCGTCGCCGAACACGTCAAGCCAGAGGACGTGATCGCCGAGGTCAAGAAATCCGGCCTGCGCGGCCGCGGCGGCGCGGGCTTCCCGACCGGCCTGAAGTGGAGCTTCATGCCGCGCCAGTTCCCGGGCGCCAAGTACCTGGTGTGCAATTCGGACGAGGGCGAGCCGGGCACCTGCAAGGATCGCGACCTGCTGCGCTACAACCCGCATGCGGTTATCGAAGGCATGATCATCGGCGCCTACGCAATGGGCGCCACCGCCGGCTACAACTACATCCACGGCGAGATCTGGGAAGTCTACGAGCGCTTCGAGGAGGCGCTGGCCGAGGCGCGCGCCGCCGGCCTGCTGGGACAGAAGATCCTCGGCTCGGAGTTCAGCTTCGAGCTCTACGCACATGCCGGCTACGGCGCCTACATCTGCGGCGAGGAAACCGCGCTGCTCGAGTCGCTCGAGGGCAAGAAGGGCCAGCCGCGCTTCAAGCCGCCGTTCCCTGCCAGCTTCGGCCTGTACGGCAAGCCGACCACCATCAACAACACCGAGACCTTCGCAGCCGTGCCGTGGATCATGCGCAACGGCGGCGAGGCTTTCCTCGCGCTGGGCAAGCCGAACAACGGGGGCACCAAGCTCTTCTCGGTCTCCGGACATGTCAACCGGCCGGGCAATTACGAGGTCAAGCTAGGCACGCCGTTCGCCAAGCTGCTCGAGATGGCCGGCGGAGTGCGCTCCGGACACAAGCTCAAGGCGGTGATTCCCGGCGGCTCGTCGATGCCCGTGCTGCCGGCCGACATCATGATGGCCACCGACATGGACTACGACTCGATCGCCAAGGCCGGTTCGATGCTCGGCTCCGGCGCCGTGATCGTGATGGACGAGACCACCTGCATGGTTCGCGCCCTGGAGCGTCTCTCGTACTTCTATTACGAGGAGTCCTGCGGCCAGTGCACGCCCTGCCGCGAAGGCACGGGCTGGCTGTACCGCGTGGTCAACCGCATCGAGAACGGCAAGGGTCGCCCCGGCGACCTCGAACTGCTGAACAGCGTTTCCGACAATATCGCCGGACGCACCATCTGCGCGCTGGGCGACGCCGCGGCCCTGCCGGTGAAAAGCTTTCTGAAGCACTTCCGTTCGGAGTTCGAGCACCATATCGAGCACCAGCGCTGCCTGGTGCAGGGCGCCGACACGGAACCGAAATGGGGCCGCAGCGGCGTGCACGGCGCTGCCCACCCCACAGCCCATCCTGCGGCGGAGGCGGCCTGACCATGCTCAAAGTCGAAGTCGACGGCCGCGAAATCGAAGTCCAGCACGGCGCCACCGTCATGGAGGCGGCCAGCAAGCTGGGTATCTACGTGCCGCATTTCTGCTATCACAAGAAGCTGTCGATAGCGGCCAACTGTCGCATGTGTCTGGTCGAGGTCGAGAAGGCGCCCAAGCCCCTGCCGGCCTGCGCCACCCCGTGCACCGACGGCATGAAGGTCAAGACGCACTCCGCCGGCGCCCGAAAGGCGCAGAACGGCGTGATGGAGTTCCTGCTGATCAACCATCCGCTGGATTGCCCGATCTGCGACCAGGGCGGCGAGTGCCAGCTGCAGGATCTCGCGGTCGGCTATGGCGGTTCTTCCTCGCGCTATGCCGAGGAAAAGCGTGTGGTGCTGCACAAGGACATCGGCCCGCTGGTCTCCGCCGAGGAGATGAGCCGCTGCATTCAGTGCACGCGCTGCGTGCGCTTCGGCCAGGAGATCGCCGGGGTCATGGAACTCGGCATGGTCGGCCGCGGCGAGCATTCGGAGATCGTCTCCTTCGTCGGCAAAACCGTGGATTCCGAACTCTCCGGAAACATGATCGACCTGTGCCCGGTCGGCGCGCTGACCTCCAAGCCCTTCCGCTACAGCGCCCGCACGTGGGAGCTGGCGCGCCGCAAGTCGGTGGCGCCGCACGACGGCCTGGGCTCCAACCTGGTGGTGCAGGTCAAGCAGAATCGCGTCATGCGCGTGCTGCCGCTGGAGAACGAAGTCATCAACGAGTGCTGGCTCTCCGACAAGGATCGTTTCTCTTACGAAGGTCTGAATTCTCCCGAACGCCTGACCCAGCCGATGATCAGGCAGGACGGGCAGTGGCTCGCAACCGACTGGCAGACCGCGCTGGAGGCCGTCGCTGCGGGCCTCAAGGCGGCCGGCAAAGACATGGGCACGCTCGCCTCACCGCATTCGACGCTCGAGGAGCTCCATCTGGCCGCGAAACTGGCCGCAGGGCTGGGCGGCGGCGTCGAGTTCCGGCTGCGCCAGTCCGACTTCTCGGCCGAAGGCCGGCGCGCCGGTGCGCCCTGGCTGGGCATGCCGGTGGCCGAACTTTCGAATCTGGATCGCGTGCTGGTGGTCGGCTCCTTCCTGAGGAAGGACCATCCGCTGATCGCCAACCGCCTGCGCCAGGCCGCCAAGCGCGGCACGCAGGTCAGCATCCTGCACAGCGCCGACGACGATCTGCTGATGCGCATCGCGCACAAGCTGATCGTCTCTCCGGCAGACCTGCCGGCCGCGCTGGCCTCGATCAAGGAAGGCGCCAGCGGCGTGGCCGGCGAGATCGCCGCCAGCCTGAAGTCCGGACAGAAGACTGCGGTGCTGCTCGGCAACTTCGCCCAGCAGCATCCGCACGCCGCCCAGCTGCACGCCGCCGCGCAGGCGCTGGCCGAGGCGCTGGGGGCAACACTGGGTTTCCTCGGCGAGGCGGCCAACAGCGTGGGCGGCTATCTGGCCGGTGCCGCCGGCGCCGGTCATCCTTTCGCCGTGCCGCGCAAGGCCTGGCTGCTGCTGAATGCCGAACCCGAACTCGACTGCGCCGACCCGCAGGCGGCCGTCAGCGCGCTGCGCGGCGCCGGCTTCGTGGTCTCGCTGTCGGCGTTCCGCGGCAAGGCGGACGAGTACGCCAGCGTGCTGCTGCCGATCGCGCCATTCACCGAAACTTCGGGCAGCTTCGTGAACACCGAGGGCCGGGTGCAGGGCTTCCACGCCGCCGTCAGACCTCAGGGCGAGGCGCGCCCGGGCTGGAAGGTGCTGCGCGTGCTCGGCAACCTGCTCGGCCTGCAAGGCTTCGATTTCGAGACCGCGGAGCAGGTGAAGGCGGCCTGCCTGTCCGGCCGCGAACCGGCCTCGCTGCTGTCCAATCGCATCGATCCGCTCGTTGCCGCCCCCGTGACGGGCGCCGGTGGCCTGCAGCGCATTGCCGATGTGCCGCCGTATTTCGCCGACGCGCTGGTTCGCCGTGCGCCGTCGCTGCAGCTGGCGACGGATGCCCGGATTCCGGCCGCGCGCATGAACGCGAAGACCCTGGCCGCCTGCGGCTTGGCGGCCGGCGATCGGGTGCGTGTGAAGCAGGGCTCGGGCCAAGCCGAACTCGCCGCGGTGCGCGACGAGGGCGTGCCCGACCAGTGCGTGCGCATCGCCGCGGCGCATGCCGCGACGGCCGGCCTGGGTTCGATGTTCGGCACGCTTGCGCTCGAGAAGATCGACGCGCAGAAGGCGGCGTGACGGGGGATATGGCATGAATCCCATCCTCGACGCGCTGCTGTCCTTCTCCGAGGCCAGGTTGGGCCCGACCTGGGGGCCGGCGGTCTACGAACTGGCCACCTCGCTGGTATTCATCGTCTGCATTATCGCGCCGCTGATGATCTGCATCGCCTACCTGACGCTGTGGGAGCGCAAGCTGATCGGTTGGATCCAGATCCGCATCGGCCCGAACCGCGTCGGCCCGCTGGGCCTGCTGCAGCCGATCGCCGACGGCGTGAAGCTGCTGATGAAGGAAATCATCTCGCCGACCCAGGCCAACACGCGCCTGTTCTTCATCGCCCCGATCATGTCCCTGATGCCTGCGCTTGCGGCCTGGGCGGTGATCCCGTTCTCGCCCGAAGTGGTGCTGGCCGACATCAACGCGGGGCTGCTGTACATCATGGCGCTGACCTCACTTGGCGTGTACGGCGTGATCATCGCCGGCTGGGCCTCGAATTCGAAATACGCGTTCCTCGGCGCGATGCGCTCGGCCGCGCAGATGGTGTCCTACGAGATCGCCATGGGCTTTGCGCTGGTGGTGGTGCTGATGGTTTCGGGCAGCCTGAACATGTCCGACATCGTGGCGCAGCAGGGCAGGGGCTGGGCTGCGGAGAAGGGCCTGAACTTCCTGTCCTGGAACTGGTTGCCGCTGCTGCCCATCCTGGTCGTCTACTTCATCTCCGGCATCGCCGAGACCAACCGCGCGCCCTTCGACGTGGTCGAGGGTGAATCCGAGATCGTCGCCGGCCACATGGTCGAGTACTCGGGCATGGCGTTCGCGCTGTTCTTCCTGGCCGAGTACGCCAACATGTGGCTGATCGCCATGCTGACCGTGGTGATGTTCTTCGGCGGCTGGCAGGCGCCGATCGACAGCGCCGTGCTCAACTGGGTGCCCTCGTTCATCTGGCTGATGCTCAAGGTATTCGTCGTCGTCTCGCTGTTCCTGTGGATACGCGCGACGTTCCCGCGCTACCGCTACGACCAGATCATGCGCCTGGGCTGGAAGATCTTCATCCCGGTGACACTGGTCTGGCTGGTCGTGATCGGTGCCTGGATGCAAACCCCTTTTTCGCTCTGGAAGTGAGGCCCGGCCATGCAACGCATCGCTGAGTTCTTCCGCTCCTTCCTGCTGCTCGAGCTGCTGCGCGGCATGATGCTGACCGGGCGGCACCTGTTCGCCCGGAAGATCACGGTGCAGTTTCCCGAGGAGAAGACCCCGCAGAGCCCGCGCTTCCGCGGCCTGCACGCGCTGCGCCGTTACCCGAACGGCGAAGAGCGCTGCATCGCCTGCAAGCTGTGCGAGGCGGTCTGCCCGGCGATGGCGATCCACATCGAATCCGAGCAGCGCGCCGACGGCTCGCGCCGCACCACGCGTTACGACATCGACCTGACCAAGTGCATCTTCTGCGGTTTCTGCGAGGAGGCCTGCCCGGTCGACGCCATCGTCGAGACACGCATCCTCGAGTACCACGGAGAGAAGCGCGGCGACCTCTACTACACCAAGCCGATGCTGCTCGCGGTGGGCGACCGCTTCGAAGAGCAGATCGCCGCCGACCGCGCGGCGGATTCGGCCTACCGTTAAGCCATGATCTTCGAAACCGCCATCTTCTATTTCTTTGCCGCCGTGCTGGTGGTGTCGGCGCTGGCCGTGATCACGGCGCGCAACCCCGTGCATTCGGCGCTGTTCCTGGTGCTGGCCTTCTTCACGGCCTCGGGCATCTGGATGCTGCTGCGTGCCGAGTTTCTCGCCATCACCCTGGTCATGGTTTACGTCGGTGCCGTGATGGTGCTGTTCCTGTTCGTGGTGATGATGCTCGACATCAACCTCGACCGACTGCGCGAGGGCTTCTGGAACTACCTGCCGCTGGGCGCCACGGTCGGCATCCTGATGGTTGCCGAGATGGTGCTGGTGATCGCCGGGCGTTACTTCGGATTCACCAGCCCTCGACCCAAGGACTACGGCGCCGGCTACAACAACACCAAGGAACTCGGCAGGCTGCTGTACACCGAGTACGTGTTCGCCTTCGAGATCGCCGCGGTCGTTCTGCTGGTGGCCATCGTGGCGGCGATCGCGCTGACGCTGCGCCGGCGCAAGGATGCGCGCGGCCAGGATCCGGCCGCGCAGGTGCGCGTCAAGCGCGCCGACCGCGTGCGCATGGTGTCGATGCCGGCGGAGAAGGACTGACATGCTGACGCTCTCGCATTTCCTCGTGCTCGGCGCCATCCTGTTCGCCATCTCTGTGGTGGGGATATTCCTGAACCGCAAGAACGTGATCATTCTGCTGATGGCGATCGAGTTGATGCTGCTGGCGGTGAACCTGAACTTCATCGCCTTCTCGCATTACCTTGGCGATACGGCGGGGCAGGTGTTCGTGTTCTTCATCCTGACGGTGGCCGCGGCCGAATCCGCGATCGGCCTGGCGATCCTGGTGGTGCTGTTCCGCAACCTCGGAACCATCAACGTGGACGACCTGGATTCCCTGAAAGGCTGAGGGCGCACTCTCCATGGAAATGAAAACCCTCTACCTGATCGTGCCGCTTGCGCCGCTGTTCGGCGCGATCGTCGCCGGACTGTTCGGCCGCGCGATCGGCCGCGCCGGTGCGCACTGGGTGACCATCCTGTCGGTGCTGGTGTCGTTCATCTGCTCGGTGGTGATCTTCCGCGACGTGATGGCCGGCAACACCTTCAATGGCAGCGTCTACACCTGGCTGACCAGCGGCGAGACGCGCCTGGAGATCGGCTTCCTGATCGATCGCCTGAGCGCGCTGATGATGATCGTGGTTACCTTCGTGTCGCTGATGGTGCATATCTATACCATCGGCTACATGGCGGAGGACCCGGGTTACCAGCGCTTCTTCTCCTACATCTCGCTGTTCACCTTCTCGATGCTGATGCTGGTGATGGCCAACAACTTCCTGCAGCTGTTCTTCGGCTGGGAAGCGGTCGGCCTGGTTTCCTATCTGCTGATCGGTTTCTGGTACACGCGGCCGACGGCCATCTACGCCAACATGAAAGCCTTCCTGGTCAACCGGGTGGGCGATTTCGGATTCATCCTGGGCATCGGTCTGGTGCTGGCCTACTTCGGCACGCTCGATTACAGCGCGGTGTTCGCGCAGGCCCCCTCGATGGCCGACAAGACCATCCCGGTGCTGGGTTCCACGCCCTGGCTGCTGATGAGCGTGATCTGCATCTGCCTGTTCATCGGCGCGATGGGCAAGAGCGCGCAGTTCCCGCTGCACGTCTGGCTGCCCGACTCGATGGAAGGCCCGACGCCGATCTCGGCGCTGATCCACGCCGCGACCATGGTGACGGCCGGCATCTTCATGGTGGCGCGCATGTCGCCGCTGTTCGAGCTCTCGCAGACCGCGCTCTCGGTGGTCATGGTGATCGGCGCCATCACGGCGCTGTCCATGTCGATGGTCGCCATCACGCAGTTCGACATCAAGCGCGTGGTCGCATACTCGACGCTTTCGCAACTGGGCTACATGACCGCGGCGCTGGGCGCGTCGGCCTACGCAGCCTCGGTGTTCCACCTGATGACGCACGCCTTTTTCAAGGCGGTGCTGTTCCTCGGCGCGGGCTCGGTGATCATCGCCATGCACCACGAGCAGGACATGCGGCGCATGGGCGGCCTGCGCAAGTACCTGCCCATCACCTACGCCACGGTGTTCATCGGCGCGCTGGCCAACGCGGGTTTCCCGCCGTTCGCCGGCTTCTTCTCCAAGGACACCATCATCGAGGCCCTGCACGCCTCGCAGATTCCGGGCTCCACCTTCGCCTGGCTGTGCGCGCTGGCCGGCGTGTTCTTCGGCGGTCTGTACTCCCTGCGCCTGGTATTCATGACCTTCCATGGCAAGGAGCGCATGGATGCGCACACCAAGGCGCACCTGCACGAGACGCCCTGGGTGGTGACCCTGCCGCTGGTGCTGCTGGCCATCCCCTCGGTGGCGGCCGGCTGGACCATAGGCACCGTGCTTTACGGCGGTTTCTTCGGCAGCGCGATCACGGTGGCGCCGGCGCACGGCACCATGGCCGAACTGGCCAAGGGCTTCCATGGCGTGTGGGGCATGATGGCCCACGGCGTGACTACGGCGCCATTCTGGCTCGCACTGGCCGGCGCGGTGACCGCCTGGTACCTGTATATCGCCCGCCCGGACCTGCCCAAGGTCGTGGCCGGCAAGTTCGGCCTGCTGTATGCCATCGTCGAGCGCAAGTACGGATTCGACGAGCTGTATGCGTGGCTGTTTGCGCGCGGCGCGCGGGTGGTCGGCACCGGACTGTGGAAGGGCGGCGACCAGACCGTGATCGACGGGCTGCTGGTCAATGGCTCGGCGCGCCTGGTCGGCTGGTTCTCCGGCGTGGCGCGCCTGTTCCAGAGCGGCCTGATCTACCAGTACGCGTTCACCATGATCATCGGGGTGTTCGTGCTTCTGAGCCTGATACTGACCTTGTGGTCGACGAAGCCCTGATGGCGCGATGAGCATGCAAACGACCGTACCTTTCCTGAGCCTGGCGATCTGGACCCCCGTGCTGGCGGGCCTCGTCGTGCTCGCCACCGGCGGCGACCGCAACGCGGCGATGGCGCGGCTGATCGCGCTGGTGGGGGCGGTGGCCGGCTTCCTGGTCACGCTGCCGCTGTACGTGCATTTCAACCTGCAGACCAGCGGCATGCAGTTCGTCGAACTGGCGCAGTGGATCCCGCAGTTCAACGTCAACTACCACCTTGGCGTCGACGGTATCTCGATGCTGTTCCTGCTGCTCAACAGCCTGATCACGGTGGTCGTGGTGCTGGCCGGCTGGCAGGTCATCGAGAGTCGCGTGGCGCAGTATTACGCGGCCTTCCTGATCCTCTCAGGCCTCATGAACGGGGTGTTCTCGGCCCTCGACGGCGTGCTGTTCTACGTGTTTCTTTGAGGCCACGCTGATCCCGATGTTCATCGTGATCGGCGTCTGGGGCGGGCCGAACCGGGTCTACGCCGCGCTCAAGTTCTTCCTGTATACGCTGCTCGGCTCGCTGCTGATGCTGGTCGCCCTGCTGTACCTGTACAACAAGTCCGGCGGCAGTTTCTCCATCCTCGACTGGCACAAGCTGCCGATCGCGCTGCCGGCGCAGATCCTGTTGTTCTTCGCCTTCCTGATGGCCTTCGCGGTCAAGGTGCCGATGTGGCCGGTGCACACCTGGCTGCCGGACGCGCACGTCGAGGCGCCGACCGGCGGCTCGGTGGTGCTGGCGGCGATCATGCTCAAGCTCGGCGCCTACGGCTTCGTGCGTTTCTCGTTGCCCATCCTGCCCGACGCCAGCCGCGAACTGGCCTGGCTGATGATCGCGCTTTCGCTGGTGGCGGTGGTCTACGTCGGCCTGGTCGCGCTGGTGCAGACCGACATGAAGAAGCTGATCGCTTATTCGTCGATCTCCCACATGGGCTTCGTGACCCTCGGCTTTTTCGTGTTCAACGCCTACGGGGTCGAGGGCGCGCTGGTGCAGATGATCTCGCACGGATTCATCTCGGCGGCCATGTTCCTGTGCGTGGGCGTCATGTATGACCGCATGCACAGCCGCAACATCGCCGACTACGGCGGGGTGGTGAACACCATGCCCAGGTTCGCGGCCTTCTTCATGCTGTTCTCGATGGCCAACTGCGGCCTGCCGGCCACCAGCGGCTTCGTCGGCGAGTTCATGGTCATCATGGGCGCCATGAAGGCCAATTTCTGGATTTCATTTGCCGCGGCAACCACGCTGATCTTCGGTGCGGCCTACACGCTGTGGATGTACAAGCGCGTGGTGTTCGGCGCGGTGGCCAATGAGCATGTCGCCGCCCTGACCGACATCAACGGCCGCGAGTTCCTGATCCTGGCGGTGCTGGCCGTGGCGGTGCTGTTCATGGGCGTCTATCCGCTGCCATTCACCGAGGTCATGCACGCCTCGGTCAACGAGCTGCTGCGCCACGTCGCGCTGCCGAAACTATGAAACAGGCCTTCGTCGCCCCGGACTTCTTCCCCGCGCTGCCGGAGATCTTCCTGCTGGTGGCCGCATGCGTGGTGATGCTCACCGACCTGTTCGTCAAGAGCGAGCGGCGCACGGCGACCTACGTGCTCGCGCAACTTTCACTGCTGGGCTGTGTGATCCTCACGGTGCACGTGATGACGGCAACCGGCGGTGCGCTGATCTACACCTTCAACAAGCTGTTCGTCGCCGACGTGATGTCGCACGTGCTCGGGCTGTGCGCCTACATCTCGCTGTCGGTGGCTTTGGTGTACTCGCGCAAGTACCTGTTCGATCGCGGGCTGCTGAAAGGCGAGTTCCTGACGCTGCTGCTGTTCGCGCTGCTCGGCATGATGGTCCTGATGTCGGCCAACAGCTTCCTGACCGTATACCTGGGCCTCGAGCTGCTGTCGCTGTGCCTGTACGCCATGGTGGCGCTGAACCGCGATTCGGTGGCCTCCACCGAGGCGGCCATGAAATACTTCGTGCTCGGCGCGCTGGCCTCCGGCCTGCTGCTGTACGGCCTGTCGATGATCTACGGCGCCACCGGCACGCTGACCATCACCGAAGTGGCCAAGGCCATCGGCGACGGACGCGCCGACAAGGTGGTGCTGGTGTTCGGCCTGGTGTTCACGGTCGCGGGCCTGGCCTTCAAGCTGGGCGTGGTCCCGTTCCACATGTGGATACCGGACGTCTATCACGGCGCGCCCACCGCGGTGACACTGGTGATCGGCACGGCGCCCAAGCTGGCCGCCTTCGCCATGGCCATGCGCCTGCTGGTCAACGGCATGCTCGACCTGGCCGTCGACTGGCAGCAGATGCTGGCGCTGCTGGCCGTGTTGTCGATGGCGGTCGGCAACATCACGGCCATCGCGCAGACCAACCTCAAGCGCATGCTCGCTTACTCGACCATCTCGCACATGGGATTCATGCTGCTCGGTCTGCTCTCCGGCGTGGTCAATGGCAACTGGCTGAACGCGGCAGACGCCTACACGGCGGCCATGTTCTACACCATCGTCTACGTGATGATGAGCCTGGCCTCGTTCGGCGTGCTGCTGCTGCTCTCGCGCAAGGGTTTCGAGTGCGAGTTCCTCGACGATCTGAGGGGCCTGAATCGCACGCATCCGTGGATCGCCTTCATGGTCCTGCTGCTGATGTTCTCGATGGCCGGAATCCCGCCGACGGCCGGTTTCTACGCCAAGCTGGCGGTGCTCTCGGCGGCCGTCAACGCCGGGCAGATCTGGATCGCCGTGGTCGCCGTGGTGTTTTCGCTGGTCGGCGCGTTCTACTACCTGCGCATCGTCAAGCTGATGTACTTCGACGACCCGGCCGAGGGCAGGGATGCGGCGGCCTCGATCGCCGGAAACGGCGAGATGCGCGCGCTGCTGTCGATCAACGTGCTTGCGCTGCTCGCCATCGGCCTCCTGCCGCAGCCGCTGATGTCCCTCTGCTTCGCCGCGATCAAGTCGCTCTGATCCCGTGGGCAACGACGCGAGCCTCGCGTTTCTCGGCCTGATCGCGCTGTTCGCCGCCAACCTGCCGTTCCTCGCTCCGCGCATCCTGTTCGTGGCGCATCCGAAGACCGGATCCAAGGGGCTGGGCTGGCGGCTGCTGGAGATGCTGCTGATGTATTTCGCGGTCGGCGCCCTTGCGCTCTGGCTGGAGGCCCGCCAGGGCCAGATCTACCCGCAGCGCTGGGAGTTCTACGCGGTGACCTTCTTCGTATTCGTCGTGCTGGGCTACCCGGGCTTCGTCTACCGCTACCTTTGGCAGAAGAAGTGAGCGCGCCGGAGGACTACACCGAGCATTTCGTTTCCGGCGAGGACCTGTTCCGCGGCCGCCTGCTGCACGTGCGCCGCGACACCGTGCGCACGCCCGACGGCAAGACCGCGACCCGGGAGCGTGCGTCATCCGGGGGCGGTGGCGATCCTGGCCCTGACCGGGGACGGGCGGCTGGTCATGGAGCGTCAGTACCGCTATCCGCTGGCGCGCGATTTCCTGGAGATCCCCGCAGGCAAGGTGGAGGCCGGAGAGCCGCGCCTGGCGACCGCGCAGCGCGAACTGCAGGAGGAAACCGGCTACGCGGCCAGCGAGTGGACGCGCCTCACGGTCCTGCATAACGCCATCGCCTACTCCGACGAGGGCATCGAGCTCTACCTGGCGCGCGGACTGAGCCTGGGCGAGAGGCGCCTGGACGAGGAGGAGTTCCTCGAGGTGCTGTTGCTGCCGGTCGGAGAGGCTCTGGAGATGGTGCGCGACGGCCGCATCACCGACGTGAAGACCATGCTGGCGCTGCTCTGGCTCGCGGCCTTCCGTCCCTGACCAGGCTGCTCCCTCAGCCGCACACGCCCACGTAGCCGCAGGCCGTGCACCAGTCGCAGCCGTCCTTGCGGATCAGCGTGTGGTTGCCGCATTCGGGGCAGGCCGCGCCCTTCATGATCGGCGCCGCGCCGGGTTGCGCCGGAGTGTCGAGGATGCCCATCTGCCGCACCGGATGTCCCTCTTCGGTCAGCAGGCCGAGCATGGCGTAGCGGTGGATGATCAGGCGCGCGACATACGAAATCGTCGACGGCCAGGTCTGCTGCCGGCGCTCGCCGGGCACGAAGGCCATCAGATCGCCCAGCGGTTCGGGATAGGCCAGCAGCTTGCGCAGCTTCATGCCGATCCAGGCCGGATCCAGGACCCGCATGTCCAGCGAGAGGATCTTGCACAGGCCGTCCAGCGTGCGCGGGTATTCGCCCGCCAGCCACATCGAATAGGGGCGGGTCTGGCCGTCGGGCAGGGCGATCTCCTTCAGGCCCAGCACGAAGTCGTCGCCGGTACCCGGGTTCAGCACGTCGACGGTCCAGGACATGGTGCCGTCGGTACCGGTCTTGGGTTCCTTGAGGCTGAACATGGCGTCCAGCACCGGCGTGGGCCCCTCGGCCAGGGCGCCGAGCTGCTCGACGCGCCAGCGCACCACCTGGGCCAGGGCGGCGACCACCGAGGGCATGCGCTTGCGCTCGCCCAGCGGCGGGAAAGCCATGTCGAAGGCGTCGTCGCCGGCCGCCTTGGCCAGGGTGTCGAGTTTCAGCTTGAGCCAGCCCGCATCGTTGGCGCGCATGTCCATGGACAGGGTCTTGGCCAGGGCGCCCAGGCCGCGCGGCTGCTCCGCGCCGTTCACCCAGACTTCGAAGGCGTGCGGCCGGCCTGCATACACCTCGGGCTGGCCCTCGACATGGCCGACGAACACCGCGAAGGTGCCGTGGGGGTGCTCGATCATGTAGGTCCAGGCAGGGTTGCCGCCGGACAGATTGGGGCGCCCGGGCCAGGCCAGGCTGGACAGCACCGGGGCCGGCACCGACTTGATCTCTATGCGGCGGTTGCGGTCGTCGGTGCGGAAGTCCTGCGGCTTTTCCTTCTCGGCCGGCTTGTCCACGGACAGCACCGAGCCGAGCACGTTGTTCGGGCGATAGGTGGCCAGACCCTTGAGCCCGGATTTCCAGGCCTGGGAGTACAGGTCCTGGAAATCGCCGTAAGGATAGTCCTCGGGCACGTTGACCGTTTTCGAGATGCTGGTGTCGACGTAGGGCGCCACGGCGGCCACCATTTCCTCGTGCGCGGCTGCCGACAGTTCCAGCGCGGTGACGAAGTACGGGGGCAGCTTGCTCATGTCTCCGCCCATGGCCTTGTACAGGCGCCAGGCGTGGTCTTCGACCGGGCACTCTTTGAGCGTGCCGTCGGCCATGCGCTTCTTGCGCGTGTACATCCAGGAGAAGGGCGGCTCGATGCCGTTCGAGGCGTTGTCGGCGAAGGCCAGGCTGATGGTGCCGGTGGGCGCGATAGACAGCAGGTGCGAATTGCGCAGGCCGTGCTTGCGGATCGCCGCCTTGATCTCCTCGGGCAGGCGCGCGGCGAAGCTGGTGCCCGACAGGTACAGGTCGGCGTTGAACAGCGGGAAGGCGCCGCGCTCGCGCGCCAGTTCCACCGAGGCCCGGTAGGCGTAGTCGCGCATGGCCTCGGAGATCTTCGCCGCCATGGCGCGAGCCTCGGCCGTGTCGTAACGCAGGCGCAGCATGATCAGCGCGTCGCCCAGGCCCGTGAAACCCAGTCCGACGCGGCGCTTGGCCATCGCCTCCTGGTGCTGCTGCGGCAGGGGCCAGGCGGTGACCTCGAGCACATTGTCGAGCATGCGCGTCGACACCTCGACGATCTTGCCGAAACGCTCGAAGTCGAAGGCGGCCTTCTCGCCGAACGGGTCGCGCACGAAGCGCGTCAGGTCGATGGAGCCCAGGCAGCAGCAGCCGTAGGGCGGCAGCGGCTGCTCGGCGCAGGGGTTGGTGGCCTCGATGGTCTCGCAGTAGTTCAGATTGTTGTCGCGGTTCATCCGGTCCAGGAACAGGATGCCGGGTTCGGCGTGGTCGTAGGTGGAGCGCATGATCTGCTCCCACAGGTCGCGCGCGCGCACCTTGCGGTAGGCCCACAGGCCGTCCTCGCGCTGCCAGGCGCCGGCCTCCATCTGCTCGGCGCCGGGATGCGCCTTGTGCACCAGTTCAACCGTGCCGTCGCGCTCCACGGCATTCATGAACTCGTCGGTGACGCCGACCGAGATGTTGAAGTTGGTCAATTCGCCCTGGTCCTTGGCGTGGATGAAGGCCTCGATGTCCGGATGATCGCAGCGCAGCACGCCCATCTGCGCGCCGCGGCGCGCGCCGGCCGATTCCACCGTTTCGCAGGAGCGGTCGAACACGCGCATGTAGGACACCGGCCCGCTGGCACGCGAGGCCGTGCCCTTGACCTGGGCGCCCTTGGGGCGGATCGAGGAGAAGTCGTAGCCCACTCCGCCGCCGCGGCGCATGGTCTCGGCAGCCTCCTGCAGGGCGGTATAGATGCCGGGGCGGCCGTCGACGATCTCGGAGATCGAGTCGCCCACCGGCTGCACGAAGCAGTTGATCAGCGTGGCCTGCAGCTGTATGCCGGCCGCGGAGTTGATGCGTCCGGCCGGCACGAAACCGCCTTCGAGGGCCTGCAGGAAGCGTTTCTCCCAGGCGCCTCGTCGTTCTTCCACTTCGATCACGGCCAGGGCGCGCGCCACGCGGCGGCGCACTTCGGCGACGCTGGCCTCGCCGTCCTTGGCATACTTTTCGATCAGGATGTCGCGACAGATCTCCTGCTCACCCAGGGTCGCGAGGGCGGGATTCAGCGTGCTGCCGGCGTCTTGCGTCATGATTTTTTGTCAGCCTCTTGTAGGGGTGCTTTGCGGATCCGTGTACTGCCTGCCGTCCGAGCAGAAAGGATACCGCGCACCCGGGGCCCTGTGAGGGCCATGAAAAGAATTATTAAGGGGCATCAAATGAATGATGCAACCCTTTGATATATAAAAATAAAATAACCCTGACTCCCGGGGGGCTACCCCGGTCGCACGCGGGTCTCAGGACTCAGGCGCGGGCTTCCTGCGGCGCTGTCGCCTGTTGGGCGGGTGCTCCGGCACGCGACTCGAGTTCCTGACGCGCGCGCTTGAGCATGTCTGCGACTTCCGCATGGCCGAAGCGCAGGGCGAGTTCCACCGGGGTGTCGCCTTCCTTGGTGGTCAGCGTCGGATCAGCACCGTTGCGCAGGAACAGCTCCACCATCTGCGGATTGCCCTTCATGGCTGCATACGCCAGCGGCGTGTAGCCGTTGTCGTGGTGCAGGTTCGGGTCGAAGTTCATGCTGATGACTTTCTGCGCGTAGACGGCGTTGTTCTTCTCGATCGCATAGAACATGGCGCGCACGCCTTCCGGGCTCCTGTCGCGCGGCTTGGGCTCCAGTCCGGTGGGCAGCAGTCGCACCACGTAATTGATCAGCGAGACGCCGACCAGGGCGATCAGCGCGAGGATCAGCGGAATTTTCGAGATGTTCAGCCGGTCGGCGATCTGCTCGGGCATGTTGGCCCCGGCGATCAACAGAATCACCGCCAGGAAGAAGAAGAACTTCAGGTAAAGAAACAGTCCGACGACCACCGTACAGGCGAGCGCGGCGATCAGGTAATCGGGATTCAGTCCCGAACTCTCGATGACTTCACGCGGCAGGTTGACCAGCACTGCGGTCATCGCGATCAGCGACATCAGCAGCCATTCCCGCACGCGCATGCGCGTCAACAGGTCGTCTTTGTCGCGAGCCATGGAACTCCCCGTCTGTTTTTCTTGGAAGGCGGTCATTTTGGGCAAGCCGGCCCTTGCTGGCAAGTCGGCCGGCGAACGTGCGGGGAGGGTGTGTAAAATCAACCCAATAGGACGGCCGGCGCAAGCATGTCGAAAGCTTTTACACGCGAAAGCGACGAGGACACCGAGGAAGACGCGGCCGAACCGACCCTGCCCAAGGTCGCCCGCAACTACGTAACGCCTGCGGGTACGCACGCATGCGTGCCGAATTGAAGCAGCTGCTGGATGTCGAGCGCCCCGAGGTGGTGCGTACGGTGTCCTGGGCGGCGTCCAACGGCGACCGCTCCGAGAACGGCGACTACATCTACGGCAAGAAGCGGCTGCGCGAGATCGATCGGCGGGTTCGCTTCCTGATCAAGCGTCTGGAAGTGGCCGAGGTCGTCGATTCGGCCGGGCGCGACAGCGAGCAGGTGTTTTTCGGCGCCACGGTGACCTACGCCACGCGCGACGGCGCCGAGCGCACGGTGACCATCGTCGGCATCGACGAAGTCGATCCCCTGCGCGGGCGGGTGTCGTGGATCTCGCCGATCGCCAATGCACTGCTCAAGGCGCGCGAGGGCGACACGGTCACGCTGCGCACGCCGGCCGGCCCCGAAGAGATCGAGATCATCGAAGTACGTTACGACCCGTTGGACTGAACAGGAGAGGAGAGGACATGCAGGAGAATCTGGCAAAAACCAGGGATCAGGCGCTTGGCGTGCTGAGCGAGTTCAAGCAGTTCGCGATGAAGGGCAACGTGCTCGACCTGGCGGTCGGCGTGATCATCGGCGGCGCGTTCGGCAAGATCGTCGGCTCGCTGGTCGAGGACGTGGTCATGCCTCTGGTCGGCACCATGCTGGGCGGGCTGAATTTTTCCACGCTGGCCGTCAAGGTCGGCGATGCGACGATCAAGTACGGCAAGTTCATCCAGACGCTGGTCGATTTCATCATCATCGCCTGGGCCATCTTCGTCGCGGTGAAGATCATCAACCGGCTCAAGCGTGCGGAGGAGGCTGCTCCGGCCGCGCCGCCCGAGCCGCCGCGCACCGAAGTCCTGCTCGAGGAAATCCGCGACATCCTGAAACGCTGAGTTGCGGAACGCTCCGCCGCGGCGTGGAGACCGGTATCCGGGGCGCTTCGGCGACCCGGATGCCGCCGCCGGCTCACTCGCGGAAGTCGCCCGCGCTGACCACGGTGAGGCGCGACAGGTCCAGATGCCGGCGCAGGGCCTCGCGCAGTTCCTCCGGTGTCAGCGCGGCGATGCGCTGCTCGAAGGCCATGTCCCAGGCAAAGGTCCGTCCGACGTTCAGGTAGCCGGCCAGCCGCGCCGCCAGCGCCGGGTCCTGTGAGCGCGACAGCTTGCGCGCCTGCAGCAGACCGGTCTTGGCGGCCTGTACCTCGGCTGGCGTGAACCCTTCGCGCAGTGCGCGTTCGAGTTCCTCGCGCACCGCCGCCTCGACCCGCGCTCGGTTCTGCGGCGCGAAGATCGAGGACACCGAGAAGCGCGCCGCCTCGTCCAGCGCCGGCGCGCTGAAACCCGCGTAGGTGCTGTAGGAGAGGCCTTCCTTCTCGCGTATGCGTTGCGGCAGGCGCGCCGTCGACGAGCCGCCCAGCAGGTAGGCGCCCAGCACCATGGCCGGGAAGTCGGCGTGGTCGTCGCGCATGCGTATGTTCACCGCCGCGCGCAGCACCGCGTTGGCCTTGTCCGGGGTGCGCAGCGTGCTCGACTCACCGGCCACTTCGAAATGGCGCGCCGGTATGCGTGCGTAGGGTTGGCGCGGCCGCCAGTCGCCGAACAATTCCTCGAGCAGGCGCATGGTCGCCTCGGGGTCGAAGTCACCGACCGCGGAGAACTCCGCGTCGGTGGCGCCAAACAGGTCCGTGTAGCAGCGCCGGGCATCCTCCAGCTCGGCCGTGCGCATGGCCTCGTACTGCTCGGCCAGGTTGCGTGGCGCCAGCCAGTGCCCGCGCGGGTAGGGCATCAGGTGGTTTGCGAGGCGTTCTCCGGCCAGTGCACCCGGGTCGCTGCGCTGGCCTTCGATACCGGTCAACGCGGCGCGCTTGAGCTCCTCGAACTCGGATGTCGGGAAGGCCGGCTGGCGCAGTGCCTCGGCGACCAGCCGCAGGGTGTCGGCGAACTGTGCGCGCTGCACTTCGATGCCGGTGCTCTCGCCGCCCACCGACACGCTTGCCTTCAGGGCGTTGAAGGCGTCGCGCAATTCCGCGCGCGAGCGCTTCGCGGTGCCGCGCACGAGCATCGCCCCGGCCAGGCTGCACGCCGTGCTGCGATTCGCCTTGCTCCGCTCGTCGCCCCAGTACAGGTTCAGGTTGGCCACCACGTTGCCGCCGCGGGTCTTTTTCGGCAGCAGCGCCACGCGCATGCCGTTGGCCAGCGTGCGGCGGATCACGCGCCGTTCTATGTTCTCGGGGGAAGGGTCGAAGGCCTCGCCCAGGTCGGGCGCTGTCCGCGCGGCAGAGCGGCCAGCGCGGCGCCGGCATCCGGCGTCGCCGGGATGGCGGCGCGGTCGGGCTGGTCGGTGGGCAGGAAGCTGCCCAGCACGCGGTTGGCCGGCTTCAGGTAGGCGTCGGCGACGCGCCGCACGTCCTCCAGCTGCACCTGGCGCAGGCGCTCGCGGTACAGGAAGAACAGGCGCCAGTCGCCCATCGCGGAGAACTCCGACAGCGTGGAGATCAGCGTGCGCGTGTCGATCTGCGCCTTCTCGAACTGGTTCAGCAGCGCCGTGCGCGAGCGCGCCACGTCTTCCGCGCTGACCGCCAGTCCGGCGCCGCGCTCGAGGATCTCGAGCAGCGCATCGCGCGCCGGTTCCAGCGGCGCGTTGCGCTGCACGGCCGCGCCGAAATACATGATGCCCGGATCGCGCAGCGCGCGTTCGGCGCCCCACACGTAGCTCGCCTTGCCGGTCTGCACCAGCGACTGGTGCAATTTCCCGCTGGGCGGCGTGGACAGCGCATGCACCAGCACATCGATGGCCGGGTAATCGGGATGCGCGCCGGCCGGGATGCGGTACATGGCGCCGACCAGCTGCGTGTCGCCGGTGCGCCGCAGCACCACGCTGCGCTCGCCATCCTGCACCGGCTCCACAGTATAGGTCTCGGGCAGGGCACGCTGCGGACGCGGGATCGCGCCGAAGTGCTTCTCGACCAGGCCCAGCGCCTGTGCCTCGTCGATGCGCCCGCCGACCAGCAGCACCGCGTTGTCGGGCTGGTACCAGGTGCGGTAGAAGGCGCGCAGCCGTTCGATCGGCACGTTCTCGATGTCCGAGCGCTCGCCGATGATGGCGCGCCCGTAGTTGTGCCAGGGGAAGGCCAGTTGCGCGAGGCGCTGGCGCAGCACGTTGCCCGGGTTGTTCTCGCCGGATTCGAACTCGTTGCGCACCACCGTCATCTCCGAGTCGAGGTCCTCCTTGCGCACGAAGCTGTTGACCATGCGGTCGGCCTCGACCGACAGCGCGAACTCGAGGTTCTCCGTGGTGGCCGGCAGGGTTTCGAAGTAATTGGTGCGGTCGAAGGCGGTGGTGCCGTTGAAGCGCGCGCCGCGGGCGTTCAGCGCCTTCTTCCTCGATGTTCGTCGGCGTGCCCTTGAACAGGAGGTGCTCGAGCAGGTGCGCCATGCCCTTCTCGCCGTAGCCTTCGTGCCGGGAGCCGACCAGGTACGTGATGTGCACGGTCACGGTGTCCACCGAGGCGTCGGGCAGCAGCAGCACCCGCAGGCCATTGGCCAGCCGGTACTCGCTGACGCCTTCGATGCTGGCCAGGCGTTCGGCGGCCCGGGCCTGGCCGGCGACGAACGCCAGACAGGCGGCCAGGGCGATGGCCTGCAGCAGACGGAACGGAGAGGGGGATGCGTGGCGCATGGGGATCCTGGTTTCCTGGGGATACGAGCGGGTTAGGGCAGCGGCCGGTCTGGCGGTTGGACTGCCTAGCGCTGTGCAGGTTCAAACCAGCAGGCCGGCCAGGTGCAGGGCCAGCATGCCGGCGAAGATGGTCAGGTAGGTCTGGCGGAAGTGCCAGGCGACCGCGATCGCCACCGCCCCGGCCAGCAGCTTGGGGTTGTCCGGGGCGAAGTGGATGGCTCCGGAGCGCATCAGCAGTTCGGGGGCGTAGATCGCCGTGAGCACCGCCGCCGGGACGTAGCGCAGCGCACGGCGCAGCACCGGCGGCAACTGTACGCGCTCGGGCAGCAGCAGGAAGGAGGCGCGCAGCAGCACGGTGATCAGGCCCATGCCCAGCATGGCCAGCCAGATGGTCCAGAGGTCGGGCGTGCTCATGCCGGCCACCTGCCGGCCTGACCGCGTTCGACCAGCAGTCCGGCGGCGATGCCGGCCAGTGCAGCCAGCGGCAGGCCCATGCGCATCGGCAGAGAATGGGCCAGCACCACGGTGATCGCGGCCGCGACCGCGGCGGCGACCATGGCGCGGTCGCGCAGCAGCGGGATGGTGATGGCGACGAAGGCGAGCGGGGCGGCGAACTCCAGCTTCCAAGCGTGCGGGACGGCGGCCCCGGCGATCACGCCGAGGATGGTGGCGACCTGCCAGGCGGTCCAGATCGGCAGGGTGCAGCCGAGGAAATACCACTGGCGATGGCTTTCCCCGGGGTGCTGCGTGAAGCGCGCGACGGCGATCGCGTAGCTGTTGTCGGAGAGCATGTAGCCGAGCAGCAGCCGCCAGCGCAGCGGCTGGTCCAGCGAGGTGCTGGCGTAGCGAGGCGCTGTACATCACGAGGCGCAGGTTGATGAAGAGAAGCAGGTGAGCAGAAGCACCGCCACCGGGGCGGCCGCGCCGAGAAGCTGCGTGGCAGCCAGTTGCGAGGCGCCGGCGAACACGATGAAGGACATCAGGATGGCCTCGAGCGGCGGAATGCCGCCGGCGGCCATGGCCACGCCGGTGATCAGGCCGAACGGGAATACCCCCAGAAGTACGGGCATGGAGGCGCGCGCGCCGGCGCGCAAGGCGTTTCGTTCGTCGGGAGTCACGGGCGAGGGCGCATTCTAGCGGGGGAAGCCGCCGGCGCCGGCCGTCTTGAAACTGCGGGCCGGCGCCCCGATCTGAGCGCGACGTGCCACAAGGGAGAGACCCGCATGTCCGAGACCGTCGCAAGCGAAACCATGGGGTTCCAGGCCGAAGTCAGGCAGCTGCTGCGGCTGATGATCCATTCGCTGTACAGCAACAAGGAAATCTTCCTGCGCGAACTGGTGTCCAACGCCTCCGACGCGGCCGACAAGCTGCGCTTCGAGGCGCTCGCCGACAACGCCCTGTACGAGTCGGATCCCGATCTGGCGATCCGCATCTCCATCGACAAGTCGGCACGCACCCTGAGCATCGCCGACAACGGCATCGGCATGTCGCGCGAGGAGGCGGTCGCCAACCTCGGCACGATCGCGCGCTCGGGCACGCGCGAATTCCTCGCCAGCCTGTCGGGCGACCAGCAGAAGGACGCGCGCCTGATCGGGCAGTTCGGGGTGGGCTTCTATTCCTCGTTCATCGTCGCCGATCGCGTGACGGTGACCACGCGGCGCGCCGGCCTGCCTGCCGAGGCCGGTGTGCGCTGGGAGTCCGAGGGCAGCGGCGACTACACGCTTGAGCCGGTCACGCGCGCCGCGCGCGGCACCGAGATCGTGCTGCACCTGCGCGAGGGCGAGGACGATTTCCTCGAGGCCTGGACGCTCAAGTCGGTGGTGCGCAAGTATTCCGACCACATCAGCCTGCCCATCGTGCTGGCGGGCGCGGCGGCCGTCGATCCGGTCAGCAAGGAACCGATGCCGGGCAAGGACGAGACGATCAACCAGGCCAGCGCGCTCTGGTCGCGGCCGAGAAGCGAGGTCACCGAGGAGCAGTACAAGGAGTTCTACAAGCACGTCGCGCACGACTTCGAGGATCCGCTTGCCTGGGCGCACGCCCGGGTCGAGGGCCGCCAGGAGTACACGCAGCTGCTGTACGTGCCGTCGCGCGCGCCGTTCGACCTCTGGGAACGGCAGGGGCGGCACGGCGTGAGGCTCTACGTGCGCCGCGTGTTCATCATGGAGGACAGCGACAAGCTGATGCCCGGGTACCTGCGCTTCGTGCGCGGCGTGATCGATGCCGACGACCTGCCGCTCAACGTGTCGCGCGAGATCCTGCAGCAGAGCAAGGACATCGAGGCGATCCGCGCCGGGGCGACGCGCCGCGTGCTGTCGATGCTCGAGGACCTCGCCGCCAACCAGGCCGAGAAGTACGCGCAGTTCTGGAGCGAGTTCGGCCGCGTGCTGAAGGAGGGCGTCAGCGAGGACCCGGGCAACCGCGACAAGATCGCCGCGCTGCTGCGCTTTTCCACCACCCGGGACGAGGGCGCGGGCGCGCAGGTCTCGCTGGCCGATTACATCGCGCGCATGAAGCCCGGGCAGGACAAGATCTACTATGTGACGGCCGAGACCCTGGCGGCGGCGAAATCCAGCCCGCACCTGGAAGTGTTCCGCCGCAAGGGCATCGAGGTGCTGCTGCTGGCCGACCGCATCGACGAATGGCTGGTGGCCGGGCTGCCCGAGTTCGAGGGCAAGGCGCTGGTGTCGGTGGCGCGCGGCGGCCTGGACCTGGGCGAACTGGGCGATGAGGCCGAGAAGAAGGCGGCCGAGGAGAAGGGCAGGGAGTTCGGCGAGTTCACGCAGCGCGTGAAGGAGGCCCTGGGCGAGCGCGTCAAGGACGTGCGCGTGACCCTGCGCCTGACCGATTCGCCCGCCTGCCTGGTGGCCGACGAGCACGACATGGGCGGCAACCTCGCGCGCATCCTGAATGCGGCCGGCCAGAAGGTGCCCGAGTCGCGCCCCATCCTGGAGATCAATCCGGCGCACGCGCTGGTGCTGCGCATGCGCGAGGAGCAGGAAATGTTCGGCGAATGGGCCGCGCTGCTGTTCGAGCAGGCGGCGCTGGCCGAGGGCGGCGAGCTGGAGGATCCGGCCGGCTTCGTGCAGCGCATGAACCGCGTGCTGCTCAAGCTGGCGGGTTGACGGGGCGCAGGGCAAGGCGGACCGGGAGTCGCGACGCGACCCCCGGCCTGCCGCACCCCGCCGCGCGGCGCTAGTTCTTCGGCGCCGCCTCGCTGTCACGGCGCGCTTTGCGTTCCTCGCGCCTGGTCTCGCGTTGCGCGTGGCGTTCCTTGTGCTTTTCCGCGCGTTCCCGGGCGCTCGCCTCGCATTTGGCGGGGTCCGCCGCCTTGGCGCAGACCTGCCTGGCCATGCAGGCGCCGCGCGCCGTGCCTTCCTGGCCCTTGCAGGCCTCGCGCGCCTTGCCCAGGTTCTCGCGCATCTCCTTGCGCCGCGCTTCGCACTGCGCCGGATCGGCGGACTTGGCGCAGTCCGCCCGGTGGTGCCCGTCCTTGTGACGGCCTTCGGCCTGGGCCGGTGCCGCACCCTGCGCGAGCAGGCCGGTGCTGGTGGCGAGCAGCAGTCCTGCGAACATCATCCTTGCTTTCATGGTTCTCTCCGTTTGCGGTCGGTTGGTCGTGCCTGGCCCGCTGCGTCCCTCGTCCGGGAGGCCTGGCCTGGCTGCGAGACCATGCTCGCGCGGCGCCACGGTGGCGGCTGTAAGCGTTTGTATCGCCGTGTAACCGCAACATCGCGCGACGCGGTGAGGGCGCTGGATATACTGCCGTTTTCTGGTCGGAGACAGGCATGCAGGGAGGATTGCTTTATCGACTGCTTTCCGGCCTGATCGTCCTGCTGCGCCGGCTGGGTGTGCCGGCCGCGCTGCGCGGCATGACGCCGCGCGAGTGCGCCAGTTACGCCTTCGGCATCGCCTACATGTTCCAGGCGCGCCTGTGGACCCTGCTGCGCGGCGAGCCCGGCTGGCCGGCACTGCAAGCCGCCTGGGCGCGCGCCGAGCGCGACCCCGGCGTGCGCGACACCCTGGCGGGTACGCTGGCTTCGACCGACAGTCTGCATCTGATCGCCTCCGGAGAGGCCGGCTTCGCCGCGCGCGAGGCCCTGTATGCGCGCGCGTCGCGCAGCCTGGACATCGCCACCTACTACGTGCAATCCGACCAGACCGGGCGCGCCACGATGGCCGCCCTGGCGGCCTGCGCCGCGCGCGGCGTGCGCGTGCGGCTGCTGGTGGACCGCTACATGATGGCCAGGAAGCGCGTCGAGGTCGAAGGCATGGATGCGCTGCTCGATGAGGCCCACGCCGCCGGGATCGAAGTGCGCACCTGGCATGATCCCGCGCGTCCCTGGGACAGCAACCATCGCAAGATGATCGTGGCCGATGCCGAGGCCGCGCTGGTCGGCGGGCGCAATTTCGCCGACCACTATCGCGGCGACCAATGGCGCGACGTCGATCTGGTCCTCGAAGGGCCCTCGGCGGCGCCGCTGGCGCGCCTGTTCGAGGCCGTCTGGTCGGGCGCCGGCACGCCCGCGCTGCAGGCGCATCCGGCGCCACCCTGGATCGATTGCGTGCCGGCCGCGGTTGTCGACGACCCGGTGATGCGCTACGTGCTCTCGGCGGTGGGCGCGGCGACGCGCAGCGTCGACCTGGAACTGGCCTATTTCGTCGCGCACGACTCGCTGTGCGGCGCGCTGGAGCGCGCGGCGCGGCGCGGCGTGCGCGTGCGCCTGCTGACCAATTCGGCGCAATCCAACGATCTGCCCTTCGCCACCTGGACCACCTACGAGGGCGCGCGCCGGCTGCTCGAAGCCGGCGCAGAAGTGCATGCTCGGCGCGGTGCGGGCCGCACGCTGCATTGCAAGTACGCGGTCATCGACGGCGAGTGGGTGAGCTTCGGCAGCCACAACCTGGATTACTACTCGCCGCGCTACTGCTGCGAGGCCAATCTGCTGGCGCGCGATGCGCGACTGGCCGGCCTGCTGAGCGAGTTCTTCGCCGGCGGCCTGGCGCAGGCCACGCCGCTGGATCTGGAGTCGGAAGTGCGGCCTTACCTGGCGGCCGCCGTCTCGCAACGTCGATTCGACCGGGCGTTCCGTGACTTCCAGTAGCTCCGGCCGGGACTCGGCCGCAGATTCCGCCGCAGGACCGCTGGTCGGCGCCGGTGCGACGGCACTGCTGCTGGGCGCAGCGCTGGCCGGCCTGGACGCAGGCGCCATCGGTTACGTGCTGCCGGCGCTGCGCGCCGAGACCGGCGCCAGCCCGCTGCAGGCCTCCTGGCTGGTGTCCATGTACGTGATCGGCACGCTGGCCGGCATTCCGGCCGCCGCCGTTGCGGTGCGCGCGCACGGCGCCGAGCGCGTGTTCCGCCTGTGCGCCCTGCTGTCCTGCGCCGGCGCGCTGCTGGTGGTGCTCGGCGGCCAGGCTGCGGTGGTGCTCGGCGGTCGGCTGCTGCAGGGGCTCGGGCAGGGACCCTTGCCGGTGGCTGCGGCGATGATCGCGGCGCGCTGGCCGCAGGCGCGCCAGGGACGCATGATGGGCGCGATCTCCATGGCCTACGGCATCGCCTTCCTCGGCGGCATGTTGCTGGTGCCGCTGCTGCTCGCGCTGGGCTGGCGCAGCGTGTTTCTCGCCATGCTGGCACTGGCGGGGTCCGCGCTGGCCTGCATGCGCGGCGCCGGCTCGGGCCGCGACGGCACCGCGCAACCGGGGGCGCCGGCCGCGCTGCTGTCCAGCCGCGAGATGCGCGCGGTGGCCGTGCTGGCGCTGGGGACCGGCGTGGGCCAGGCGGCCGTGATCCTGTTTCCCACGCTGGCCGTGCTGCGCCTGTCCGTCACGCCGGCCGCCAGCGGTCTGCTGATGCTGCCGCTGGCCCTGGGCGGGGTCGCGGCCACCGTGGGCGTGATGATGGCGCTGGACCGGCTGGGCGCACGTCGCCTGCTGGCCGCGGGCGGCGCAGCCACGCTGGCCGGCGTGCTGCTGGCTGCGGCGGGACCCGCGACGCACTGGAGTCTGCTGGTGGGCGCAGGCCTGCTCGGCCTGGGTATCACCGGATTGAGCGGCGGGCCGTTGCGCTACGCCGCCGGGCGCGCGGTGGCGGTCGAATTGCAGGGCCCTGCGCAGGGCGCCGTGGCCCTGCTCACCAACGTCGGCGTGCTGGCCGGCAGCCTGCTGTTCGGCGCGCTGGCCGGGGTCGGTCAGGACGAACGCACGGCGCTGGAGGCCGCGATGCTGGCCGCCTGCGTGCTGATGGGGGGGAGTTTCCTGGCGGTGTTCGCCTTGCGCGCGCACCGTGAAGCCGAAGGCGGCGGGCGCTGAAGCACCCGCCGTGGGGCCGGGCCGTGCAGCCGCGGCGAACCGCGGGGCCGCACGAGCCGGGGGACCTCAGAGCTGCTTGAGCATCGTCGCCGCGTCGCTGACTTCGAACTTGCCGGGCGCTTCGACGTTCAGGCTCTTCACCACGCCGTCCTCGACCAGCATCGAATAGCGCTGCGAGCGCACGCCCATGTTGCGCGCCGTCAGGTCCATCTCGAGACCGAGCGCCTTGGTCCAGATGCCGCTGCCGTCGCCGAGGAAGCGGATCTTGCCGATCGCGTTCTGGTCCTTGCCCCAGGCGGCCATCACGAAGCCGTCATTGGTCGCCACGCACCAGATCTCGTCGACTTTCTTGCCCTTGAGCTGGTCCAGGCTGGCCAGGTAGCCCGGCACGTGCTTGGCCGAGCAGGTCGGCGTATAGGCGCCGGGAATCGCGAAGATCACGATCTTCTTGCCCTTGACCGCTTCGGCCACGGCGACGTCTTTCGGGGGGAGCGGGCAAGCCGCATCGAACTCCACGGATTCGGCAAGCTTGCCGTCGGGCAGGCGGTCGCCGACTTTGATCGTCATGTGCGTCTCCTGATACAGGGGTGGTTGAGGGGGAGCGGAATCATACCTCAGCTCGCCGGCCGCGCGACCCGCGCCGCGTCCGCGCCGCGCCGCATGTCGACGCCGCGCAGCAGCAGCAGGCCGACAATGAAATACACGCCGAGGAACATCAGCGCCGCGCGGTGGTTGCCGGCGAACACCCAGGTCAGCGCACCGTAGGACAGCGGCCCGAGGATGGAGGCCAGCTTGACCGCCAGCCCCCACAGGCCGAAGAACTCGGCCAGGCGCTCCTGCGGCGCGAGCACGCCCACCATCGCGCGACCCGCGGCCTGCGCCGAGCCCATGCACAGACCGGCGATGCACGCGCCGATCCAGAACACGGCGCTGTTCTCGGCGGTGGAGACCAGCCCGACCATCACCAGCCAGCCGAGCAGCGTGAGCGAGACCGAGCGTACGTGGCCGATGGCGTCCTGCAGGTAGCCGAAGGCGAAGGCGCCGGCCGCCGCGGCCACGTTCACCACCAGGATCAGCGTGATGGTCTGCTGGGTGGTGAAGCCCATCGCCTGCTGCGCGTAGATCGCCGCCAGCGCGATCACCGCCTGGATGCCGGCCTGGTAGAACACGGTGCACAGCAGGAAGCGGCGCAGGTCACGGTACTCGCCGGCCCGGTGCAGGGTGGCGAGGGTGCCGCGCCACAGCGCGGCGGCGCTCGCGCGCTGCGCGGCGGGGCGCGGTTGCGCGCGCTCGCGAAGCACCAGGAAGGTCGGCAGGCTGGCCAGGGCGAAGATCGCCGCGGTGATCAGCATCGACGCCGGCACGAACTCCGCCGCGGACTGGCCCCGGCCCTGGGCCCAGGCGATGTAGGCCAGCGACACGCCCAGCGAGAGCAGGCCGCCGAGGTAGCCGAAGCTCCAGCCCCAGCCCGACACGCGGCCCATGGCCTCGGAATCGGCCAGTTCGGGCAGGAAGGCGGCGATCAGGTTCTCGCCGCTGCCGAAGAAGAAGTTCGACAGGAAGATCAGCAGCAGCGCGGGGACCAGCATGCCCGGGCCGGCGAACCAGAGCAGGGCGGTGCACAGCACGCAGCCGACGGTGGTGAAGGCGAGGGCGGCCTTCTTGGCGGCGCGCGCGTCGGCCCAGGCGCCGAGCAGCGGTGCGGTGACCATGATCAGCGCGTAGGAGGCCGACAGGGCGGCGGTCCACGCGAAGGTGGCCCATGGCGCCTCGCCGGCGATGCCGCCGACGAACCAGGCGCTGAACACGGCGGTGATGACCACCGTGGTGTAGCCCGAGTTGGCGAAGTCGTACATGCTCCAGGCCCACACTTCGCGCAGGCGCACGCCCGAGCCTAGTTTGGAACGGCGCTGGGACGGGTCTGCCATGGCGGGTCGCTCGCTGCTGAGTGGGTGGAACCGCTGCATGCCTGCGGCCCCCGTGTCCGACCGCCGCCAGTTTAAGCCCCCCCCCCGGCCGCCGCGGCCCCCCGCCGAGCATCGCCTGACCCTGGTCGAGATCATCGACTGGCTGGTGCTCGACGGCCTGGTCGCCACCGAGACCGCCGACCAGCTCAAGAAGGACCGCCGCTACTACAAGGGGTCCTCGCACCCGCTGGTGATCATCGCCGACCAGAAGTGGAAGAGCGCCAAACCGCCGCACCGCGCGCTCTCGCTCGAGGCGCTGACCGAGTGGATGGCGCTGCGGGTGGGCATCGAGTACGTGCACATCGACCCGCTGAAGATCGATTTCTCCGCGGTCACCGAAGTCATGTCCTCGGCCTACGCGACGCGCTTTCGCATCCTGCCGGTGGGCGTGACCACGCGCGAGGCGGTGATCGCCACGGCCGAGCCCTACACGCGCGAGTGGGAACGCGAGCTGTCCAAGATCCTCAAGCTCGACATCCGCCGCGTGATCGCGAATCCGCAGGACATCGAGCGCTACCAGGTCGAGTTCTACAACCTGGCGAAGTCGATCAAGGGCGCCAGCCGCAGCGCGCAGGGCGGCTCGGGCGTCGCCAACCTCGAGCAGCTGGTCGACCTCGGGGCGGCCAACAAGCAGTTCGACGCCAACGACGCGCACATCGTGCGCGTCGTCGACTGGCTGTGGAGTACGCCTTCGAGCAGCGCGCCAGCGACATCCACATCGAGCCGCGGCGCGAGATCGGCATCGTGCGCTTTCGCATCGACGGCGTGCTGCACCAGGTCTACCAGATCCCCGCGGCGGTGCTGCAGGCGATGACCAGCCGCATCAAGATCCTCGGCCGCATGGACGTGGTCGAGAAGCGCCGGCCGCAGGACGGCCGCATCAAGACGCGCACCCTGAACGGCCAGGAGATCGAGCTGCGCCTGTCGACCCTGCCCACCGCCTTCGGCGAGAAGCTGGTGATGCGCATCTTCGACCCGGAAGTGCTGGTGCGCGACTTCCAGGAGCTGGGCTTCTCGGTCGAGGACGCGGCGCGCTGGAAGGAGATGACCGAACGCGCCCGACGGCATCGTGCTGGTCACCGGGCCGACCGGCTCGGGCAAGACCACCACGCTGTACTCGACGCTGCGCCAGCTGGCCACGCCGGAGGTCAACGTCTGCACCATCGAGGACCCGATCGAGATGGTCGAGCCCAGCTTCAACCAGATGCAGGTGCAGTCGGGCATCGACCTGGGCTTCGCCGAGGGCGTGCGCGCGCTGATGCGCCAGGACCCGGACATCATCATGGTCGGCGAGATCCGCGACCTCGAGACCGCCGAGATGGCGGTGCAGGCCGCGCTGACCGGCCACCTGGTGCTCTCCACCCTGCACACCAACGACGCGCCGACCGCGGTGGTGCGCCTGCTCGAGCTCGGCGTCGCCTCGTACCTGCTCAACGCCACCGTCAACGGCGTGATGGCGCAGCGCCTGGTGCGCACGCTGTGTCCGCATTGCAAGCAGAAGGTCGAGCTGAATCGCGCCGAGGACATCGACGCCTGGGAGGGCTTGGTGTCGCAGTGGAAGTCCGGCCGCCCGGCGGCGATCTACAAGCCGGTGGGCTGCCTCGAATGCCGCATGACCGGGTTCTCGGGCGCATCGGCATCTACGAGGTGCTGACCTACCGCCCCGGGTCAAGCGGCTGGTCGGCGCCGGCGCCGACGAGGCCGAGATCCGCAAGCTGGCGCTCAAGGAGGGCATGAAGCCCCTGCGCATCAGCGGCGCCATGAAGGTGGCGGCCGGGCAGACCACCATCGAGGAAGTCGCCAAGGTCGCGCCGCCCTCGCGCGGCGACACCGCGTGAACCCGCCGCGCCGTTTCGAGTTCTTCGCCGTCTGCGCGCTGGCGACGGCGCTGTTCTTCGCCAACGAGTTCGTGCTCACGCCGCTGGTGCACCATGCGCTGGGCGAACCCTGGGCCGCGCTGCTGCACATCCTGCCGGTGCTGGCTCTGACGATCTGGGTGGCGCGCAAGTGGTATGTCGGCCGCCTGGCCGAGGAGAGCGCGGCGCTGGCGGTTGCCACGCTGGGCGAGGCGCGTTTTCGCAGCCTGACCGGACTGTCGGCCGACTGGTTCTGGGAAACCGACGCCGAGCATCGCCTGCAGTGGATCGCCGGCGGCCAGCCGGTGCTCAAGCTGTTCGGCGCCGAGCGCGCCTACGGGCGACGCATCTGGGACGTGCCGGGCCTGGAACTGGCCGGTGCCGCGCTGGATGCGCACCTCGAGGTGCTGGCGGCGCGCGCGCCGTTCCACGAACTCGAGCTGCGCCGGCGTTGCGCCGACGGCGGTCGATCTCCACCTGGTTTCCGGCGAGCCCCGTTACGACCAGGCCGGCCGGTTCGTCGGCTATCGCGGCGTCGGGCGCGACGTCCGGCGCGCCGCGGCGGGCGGCGCTGGCGAGCCAGGAGCGCCTGGAGCTGGCGGTCGCGGCCGGCGACCTGGCGATCTGGGACCGCGACCTGGCCGGCGGGCGCGTGTACCTCGGCGACGGCTGGGAGCGCATGCTCGGCCAGCATTTCCCGGGCGGGACGGTGGGCCGGATGCGCTGATCGAGTCGGTGCACCCGCAGGACCTCGGCGGCGTGCGCGAGGCTTCGCGGCGCCGTGAAGGGCGAACTGCCGGTGTTCTCGTCGAGATGCGTCCTGAGACGCCTCGGGCGACTGGAAGTGGCTGGTGGCGCAGGGGCGCGTGACGCAGCGCGCGCGCGGCTGGGCGCAGCGCATGGCGGGCTGCGGTCGACATCGACCGCCGCAAGCGCGCCGAGCAGGCCTGCGCGACGCCGAGGAGCGCTACCGCGCGCTGGTCGACCTGTCGCCGGACGGCGTCGTCGTGAGCTGCAAGGGCTACGTCGAGTACGCCAACCCGGCGGTGGCGCGGCTGCTCGGCGCGGCGGGTGGCGGGGCCGGGAACCAACACGTTCAGCGAGCGCAGGCTGCGGCGCGACGACGGGTCGATGGTGACCGTGGAGACCGCGTCCGTGTCGTTCCTGGAGCGCGGGCGGCTGCTGGTGCAGACCGTGGTGCGCGACGTCACCGAGGTGCGCATGGCGCGGGACCGGCTGGCCGAGCGCGAGCAGCGGCTGCGCGACCTGCTGGAAGCCTCCCACGAATACGTCTGGGAGACCGACGCGGACTGGCGCTACACCTACCTGTCGCCGCGGGTCGAGGAGGTGCTCGGCTCACGCCGCGCCGAGATGCTCGGCCGCACGCCGCCGGGAGTTCATGCCGCTCGGCGAGGGGCGCACCAGGTGAGACCTGGTTCGCCCGCTTCGCCGCACGTCGCGAGCCGTTCCGCGACCTGGTGCACCGTTCGATCACCAAGTCCGGGCGCGTGATCTGGCAGAGTGTCTCCGGGGTGCCGGTGCTGGGCGCCGACGGCGCGCTCATGGGCTACCGCGGCACCGGCGCCGACATCACTGCGCACCGGCAGGCCGAGGAGCGCATTCAGTTCCTGGCCACGCGCGACGCGCTGACCGGCCTGCCGAACCGCCTGCTGCTGGCCGATCGCGCCGGCCAGGCGCTGATCAACGCGCATCGCAACGACGGGCGCATCGCGGTGCTGTCCTTCGACCTCGATCGCTTCCAGCTGGTCAACGACACGCTCGGCCACCAGGTCGGCGACGCGCTGCTGCGCGCGGTCGGCGAGCGCCTGTCGACGGCCCTGCGCCGCGACGACACGCTGGCGCGCCTGGGCGGCGACGAGTTCGTGCTGCTGTGGGACGGCACGCGCGAGGTGCAGGACGTCGCGCTGGTCGCGCAGAAGGTGCTCGGCTCGCTCGCCCAGCCGTTCAACATCGAGGGCCGCACGCTGGGCGTTTCGGCGTCGATCGGGGATCAGCGTGTATCCCGGCGACGGCGCGATCTTCGCCGAACTGCTGAAGAACGCCGACCTGGCCATGTGGTCGGCCAAGGAGTCCGGCGGCAACGCCACTGCGCTGCTTCTCGCCGGAGCTGGACGCGCGCGCGGCGCGCGCGCTGGCGATGGAGAACGACCTGCGCACGGCGCTGGCGCGCGACGAGTTCGTGCTGCACTACCAGCCCGTGCTGCGCGGCTCGCCGGGGCGCGCGTTGCGCATCGTCGGCGCCGAGGCGCTGGTGCGCTGGCGGCATCCGCGGCGCGGCCTGCTCTCGCCGGCCGATTTCATCCCGCTGGCCGAGAGCACCGGGCAGATCGGCGAGGTGGGCGCCTGGCTGGTCGAGCGCGCCTGCGAGCGCATCGGCGCGTGGCAGTCCGGGCCGCTGGCCGAGCTGTGGTTCGCGCTGAACGCCTCGGTGCGCGAGTTCGCGCCGGGCCGGCTCTACGTCGAGCGGCTGGCGCGCGCTGGCGCGCCAACCGCCTGGAGGGCTCGCGCCTGCGCCTGGAGGTCACCGAGCGCGCGCTGAGGTGCGGGCGCGCCGCGAACATGGAGGCGCTGCGGCGCATTGGCGCGCTCGGCGTCGAACTGACCATCGACGATTTCGGCGTGGCGCAGTCCAACCTCGCCTACCTGCGCAGCCTGCCGCTGAAGAAGCTCAAGATCGACAGCTCCTTCGTGCGCGACTTGGGCACGCAGCCGGACGCCGCGGTCATCGTGCAGACCGTGTCGGCGATGGCGCACGGCCTGGGGCTGGAGGTCGCCGCCGAGGGCGTGGAGAATGCCGCGCAGCTCGAGCGCCTGGCCGGCATGGGCTGCCGCGAATGGCAGGGCCACCTGTACAGCGCGCCGCTCGAGGCCCGCGAGTTCGAGCGCCTGTTCGCGCCGGGGCGCGGGGAACACGCGCAGGTCTCCTGAGCAGTGGCAGTAATCTGCCTTGAACCCCGCTGCTGGCGGGGACTTTCGCCAAAAAGTGGCAGTATTTCCGGAGCGACGGGCTAGAACTTCTCGTCGCGGCGCAGGTAGCGCCACTGGCCCGGCGGCAGCTTGCCCAGGTTGACGCTGCCGATGCGGATGCGCTTCAGGCCGACCACCTTGAGGCCAACCATCTCGCACATCCTGCGGATCTGGCGCTTCTTGCCCTCGCGCAGCGCGAAACGCAGCTGGTCCTCGTTCTGCCAGGAGACGCGCGCCGGCTTGAGCGGCTGGCCGTCCAGCGACAGGCCGTGGTTGAGCAGCGTCATGCTGCGTTCGTCCAGGCTGCCCTGCACGCGCACCAGGTACTCCTTCTCGACCTTGGAGTCCTCGCCGATCAGGTGCCGCGCGATGCGGCCGTCCTGCGTGAACACCAGCAGGCCGGTCGAATCGATGTCCAGGCGTCCGGCCGGCGCCAGGCCGCGCAGGTGGCCGCGCTTGAATTCATGTTCGGCCGGGGCTTCGGTCCAGCGCGTCTCGGGCCGGATCAGCGTGACCGCCGGCGGATGGCCGTCCTCGGCCTGGCCCGACACGTAGCCCACCGGCTTGTGCAGCAGGATGGTCACGCTCTCGCCCTGGTCGCGGCGCGCCGCCTCGGCGATCTCGATCTTCGCTTCCGGCGGCACGCGCGTGCCGAGCGTGTCGACCACCACGCCGTCGACCCGCACCCAGCGGTTGGCGATCCATTCGTCGGCCTCGCGGCGCGAGCACAGGCCGCGCTCGCTCATCAGCTTGGACAGCCGCGGCAGCTCGGCGGACTGATTGGGCGCCCGGGGCGCGGAAGGTGCGGCAGGTGCGGCAGGGCGCCCTCCGGAGCCTGCGGCGGGGCGCGCTCTGGCCCTGGCCGCGGGCCGGGGCCCGGATCGCGACGCGGTTCGTGGATCGGGCCTCGTGCCCGGTCGTGCGCCGGGCCTGCCGGCGGGCCGCGCGTCGGTACGCGCCTTCGCGGGCGCGGCGGGATTCGCCGCGGAATTCGACGTGGGATGCGCTGCGGACCTGGCCGCAGGTGCCGCCGCGGGCCGTCCGGGAACGCGACCGGCCGGACGTACCGCCGCGCGCGGCGCGGCGCCGGAACCGTGCTTCGCGCCCGGGCTCGCCGCGGGGCGCGAAGCGATCCGCAGCGTGGGGCGCGCTGGCGGCTTGCCGTCGCGCTCGCCGCCGCTCACCGTGTGCGCCTCATTTGGTCAGCAGCTTCATCGCGTTCTCCAGCCCCGCGATGGTGGTCGGGTACATGCGCCCGCCCATCAACTCCTTCACGATCTGCACGGATTGGCGGTAGCCCCAGATCTCCTCGGGCTCGGGATTCAGCCAGATGCATTTCTGGTACACGTCGGTGACCCGCTTCATCCACACCGCGCCGGGCTCCTCGTTGAAGTACTCGATCGAGCCGCCCGGCTGCAGGATCTCGTAGGGGCTCATCGTCGCGTCGCCGACGAAGACGATCTTGTAGTCGTGGCCGTACTTGTGCAGCAGGTCCCAGGTCTTGGTGCGCTCGGAGTGCCGGCGGCGGTTGTCCTTCCAGACGAAGTCGTACAGGAAGTTGTGGAAGTAGTAGTACTCGAGGTGCTTGAACTCGGTCTTGGCCGCCGAGAACATCTCCTGGCAGAGCTTGACGTGGTCGTCCATCGAGCCGCCGATGTCCAGGAACATCAGCACCTTGACCGTGTTGCGGCGCTCCGGGCGCATGTGGATGTCGAGGTAGGCCTTCTTCGCCGTCGAACTGATGGTGTTCTCGAGGTCGAACTCCTCGGGCGCGCCCTTGCGCGCGAAGCGGCGCAGGCGGCGCAGCGCGACCTTGATGTTGCGCGTGCCCAGTTCCACCGAGTCGTCCAGGTTCTGGTACTCGCGCTGGTCCCAGACCTTGACCGCGCGGCGGTTGCGCGAGCGGTCCTGGCCGATGCGGATGCCCTCGGGGTTGAAGCCGTAGGCGCCGTAGGGCGAGGTGCCGCCGGTGCCCACCCACTTGTTGCCGCCCTGGTGGCGGCCCTTCTGCTCCTCGAGGCGCTTCTTGAGCGTCTCCATGAGCTTTTCCCAGCCGCCGAGGGCCTCGATCTGCTTCTTCTCCTCCTCGGTCAGCGTCAGCTCGGCCTGCTTGAGCAGCCATTCCAGCGGGATCTGCGCCTCGATGCCCGGGATGGTCTCCACGCCCTGCCAGAACTCGGAGAAGGCGCGGTCGAACTTGTCGAAGTTGGCCTCGTCCTTCACCAGCGCGGTGCGCGACAGGTAGTAGAAGTCCTCGACCGAGGAGCCGATCACGCCCTTCTGCAATGCTTCGAGCAGCGTCAGGTACTCCTTGATGGAGACCGGCAGCTTGTGCGACTTCAGCTTGAGGAAGAAGTCGATGAGCATCGGGCCTAGTTGCCCTTGGCACGCGTCATGAACACCAGTCGCTCGAAGAGGTGCACGTCCTGCTCGTTCTTCAGCAGCGCACCGTGCAGCGGCGGGATGATGGTCTTGCGGTCCTTGGAGCGCAGCGCGTCCGGCGGGATGTCCTCCGACAGCAGCAGCTTCAGCCAGTCGAGCAGTTCGGAGGTCGAGGGCTTCTTCTTCAGGCCCGGCACCTCGCGGATCTCGAAGAACACCTCGAGCGCCTCGCGCAGCAGGTTCTTCTTCAGGTTCGGGTAGTGCACCTCGACGATCTTCTCCATGGTCTCCTTCTCGGGGAAACGGATGTAGTGGAAGAAGCAGCGGCGCAGGAAGGCGTCGGGCAGTTCCTTCTCGTTGTTCGAGGTGATGAAGACGATGGGCCGGTTCTTCGCCTTGATGAGTTCGCGCGTCTCGTAGACGTAGAACTCCATGCGGTCGATTTCGCGCAGCAGGTCGTTGGGGAATTCGATGTCGGCCTTGTCGACCTCGTCGATCAGCAGCACGCAGGGCGTGTCCTGCGTGAAGGCCTGCCAGAGCATGCCCTTGATGATGTAGTTGTGGATGTCCTGCACGCGCGGGTCGCCGAGCTGCGAGTCGCGCAGTCGCGAGACCGCGTCGTATTCGTACAGGCCCTGCTGGGCCTTGGTGGTGGACTTGATGTGCCACTCGAGCAGCGGCACGCCCAGCGCCTTGGCGACCTGCACCGCCAGCATGGTCTTGCCGGTGCCGGGTTCGCCCTTGATCAGCAGCGGGCGCTGCAGGGTGATGGCGGCGTTGACGGCGAGGGTCAGGTCCTCGGTGGAGACGTATTCTTCGGTGCCGGAGAAGCGCATGGGCGATGAGTCCGCGGATAAAGCCCGATTATAGCGGTGCGGCAAACACGCGGGTTGAGGCGGGGGACGCCTTCGGCTAATTTCCGCCCTTTAAAAGCAATACGATCCGCAGTGCGATCCTCCAGCGATCGAGCGGCGATCACCCAGCGATCACCAAGTGTTCAAAGCGTTTACTCACCGAAAGGTTCTCCAGGCATGCGCAATCTCGTAAACATCACGGCAGCCGCGGCCTGCGCCTCGCTGCTGGCCTTCGCGCCCGGCGCGCTGGCCCAGGGCGCGGCGGGCAGCGCCGAAGCCGCCAAGAGCAAGGTCTCGATGTGCATCGGCTGCCACGGCATCGCCGGCTACAAGACTGCCTATCCGGATGTCTACCATGTGCCCAAGATCAGCGGCCAGCAGGCGGCCTACCTGGTGAAGGCCCTGCAGGCCTACAAGTCCGGCGAGCGCAGCCATCCGAGCATGCGCGGCATCGCGCGCGGGCTGACCGACCAGGACATGGCCGATCTCGCGGCGTACTACGCAGGAGCGGGCAAATGAACGCGTTCCTGAACCTGACCGTCGCCGGCCTGCTCGCCGTGTCGGCGGGCACCGTGTCCGCCAAGGGCAATGTCGAAGCCGGCAAGGCCAAGGCCGCACAGGTCTGCGCCTCCTGCCACGGCGCCGACGGCAACAAGCCGACCGGCCCGGACTTCCCCATCCTCGCCGGCCAGCACGTCGATTACCTGTACAAGGCGCTGCAGGACTACAAGAGCGGCAAGCGCAACAACCCGATCATGAAGGGGTTCGCCGCCGGGCTGTCCAAGCAGGAGATGGAAGACCTGTCGGCATTCTTCGCCAGCCAGCCTTCCGGCCTGAAGACCACGCGCTGACCCTGGCGCGCCGCAAGGAAGAAAAACGGCCCGCGGTTGCGGGCCTTTTTCATTGCTGCGCCTGTTTCGCCAGGCAATCCAGGTAGGCGTCCGGGTCCGGCGGCGTGCCGTCGCGCTGCGCGCGCCAGACCATCTCGGCGACGCAGTCGATGGCCGCATGCAGGGCGGCGTGGCGGTCCGCGCTACGTTCGAGCAGCCGCGCGAACGCGGCGCGCACCCCGGCCGGCTGGTCGATCGACAGTTGCTCCTCGAGCGCCATGTGCAGCGACAGGTGCAGGAAGGGGTTGGTCTCGCCCAGTTCGGGGAAGTATTCCTGTGCGCGGTAACGCTGCGGATCGTCGAGCACCGCGTGGTACTCCGGGTGCAGCAACGCGAGTTCGAGCGCCGTTGCTTCCAGCCCGGCCAGCGGCTGTCCGGCGCGGTACCTGGCCCAGGCGTCGAAAAAGAAATCACGCACCTGCTCGCGGGTGGGGTTGAACATCAGAGCGCGCGCTGCCGGTGGCCGGTCGGCTTCGGCGCCGGCGCGGGTCTGGTCTTGGCCTTGAATTCGCACAGGTCGCGGATCGCGCACTCGGGGCACCTGGGCGTGCGCGCCACGCACACGTAGCGCCCGTGCAGGATCAGCCAGTGGTGGGCGTGCAGGGCGAACTCGGGCGGCGTGAACTTCAGCAGCTTCCTCTCGACTTCGAGCACGTCCTTGCCGGGCGCCAGGCCGGTGCGGTTCGAGATGCGGAAGATATGCGTGTCCACCGCGATGGTTGGCTGGCCGAAGGCGATGTTCAGCACCACGTTGGCGGTCTTGCGGCCCACGCCGGGCAGGGCCTCCAGGGCTTCGCGATCGGCCGGCACCCTGCCGCCGTGCCGCTCGAGGAGCAGCCTGGAGAGCGCGATCACGTTCTTCGCCTTGGTGCGGAACAGGCCGATGGTGCGGATGTGCCCGGTCACCTTCGCCTCGCCCAGGGCGAGCATCTTCTGCGGGGTGTCGGCGACCTGGAACAGCTGCGCGGTGGCCAGGTTCACCGACTTGTCGGTGGCCTGCGCCGAGAGCACCACCGCGACCAGCAACTCGTAGGGGCTGCGGTAGTTCAGCTCGGACTTCGGTGCCGGGTTGGCGGCGCGCAGGCGCGCGTAGATCTCGCGGCGCTTGGCTTCGTTCACGGCGCGGATGCCTTCCTGGCGCGCGTTCGGGCCAGTGCGGCGGCGACCTCCGCGCGTCGCAGCGCGCGCGGGTCCGGCACGGCGTCCGCGCCGTCCTGTGCGGCCCCGGCCGACGTCGGGCGAGGCGAGGGCGCGGCCAGCCGCGCCTTGTGCCGGCGCGCGCGGCGTTTGGCGGCCTCGGCATCGGCCGCGGTCCACGGCCGGTCGGCGGGCTGCATGAGGATGCAGTCGACCGGACAGGGCGGCAGGCACAGCTCGCAGCCTATGCACAGGTCGGTGACCACGGTGTGCATCAGGCCCTGCGCGCCGATGATGGCATCCACGGGGCAGGGCGCCAGGCACTGCGCACAGCCGATGCAGCGCGATTCGTCGATCAGCGCCACCCGGCTGCGTTTCATGCCGGCTGTCTGTCCATCGCGCGCACGCATTCGCGCACCAGCGCCGGGCCGCGGTAGATCAGGCCGGTGTAGAGCTGCACCAGCGAGGCGCCGGCCGCGGCTTTCTCGGCCGCGTCGGCGCCCGAGAGGATGCCGCCGGCGCCGATCAGCGGCACTTCGCCGGCCAGTTCGCGGGCCAGCGCGGCGAGCACGGCGGTGGCGTGCGCCTTGATCGGCGCGCCCGACAGGCCGCCCTGTTCTTCGGCGTGCGGCAGGCCTTCCACGCCGGCGCGCGACAGCGAGGTGTTGGTGGCGATCAGCGCGTCGATGCGCTGTGCGCGCACGGTGGCGGCGATGTCGGCGATCTGCGTCGCGTCGAGGTCCGGGGCGATCTTCAGCGCCAGCGGCACGCGCCTGCCGTGGCGATCGGCCAGGCGGTCACGCGCCGTGACGATGCGGCCGAGCAGCGCGTCGAGCACGGCCTTGTCCTGCAGCCCGCGCAGGCCCTTGGTGTTGGGTGAGGAGATGTTGATGGTCACGTAGCTGGCCGCGGTGCAGACTTTCTCCAGGCAGGCCACGTAGTCGTCGGCCGCGCGCTCCATCGGCGTGTCGAAGTTCTTGCCGATGTTGATGCCGAGCACGCCGCGCCATTTCGCGCGCGCCGCATTCTCGAGGAAGGCGTCCACGCCGACGTTGTTGAAGCCGAAGCGGTTGATCAGCGCGTTGGCCTGCGGCAGGCGGAACAGGCGCGGCCTGGGGTTGCCGGGCTGCGGGCGCGGCGTGACGGTACCGACTTCGAGAAAGCCGGAGCTCCAGCGCGGCCATGGCGTCGATGTGGTCGGCGTTCTTGTCCAGGCCGGCGGCCAGGCCCACGGCGTTGGGGAAGTCCAGGCCCATCAGGCGCACCGGCGCGGCGGCGATGGTGCCCGGGCCGAGCAGGCCGCTGCCGGCGAACAGGTCGGCGCTCTTCAGCGTGAAGGCGTGCGCGGTTTCGGGGTCCAGCGAGAACAGCAGGGGGCGTGCGAGGTATAGAGCATGCCGGCATTTTACCGGCGCCGGCCGCGCCGGCTCAGCCCGCGTAGTCTTCTTCGCTCAACCGCCGCCAGACGCCGCCGATGAAGCCTTCCATGGGTTCGAAGCGCGACTTGTAGGCCATCTTGGGCGACTCGCGTATCCAGTAGCCCAGGTACAGGTAGGGCAGGCCGAGCTGGCGGCAGGCTTCGATCTGCCAGAGGATGCTGTAGGTGCCGAAACTCGCGCCGCGCCGGTCCGGTTCGAAGAAGGTGTAGACCGAGGACAGGCCGTCGGGCAGGAAGTCGACGATGGAGATCATCGCCAGCTGGCCCTGGTCGCGGAACTCCACCAGGCGCGTGTCGACCCGGCTCTGCAGCAGGAAGTGCGAATACTGGTCGCGGCTGTCGTTGTCCATCCCGCCACCCGAGTGGCGCTTGGACTGGTAGCGCAGGTACAGCGCGTAATGCTCGAGGCGGAACTTGAGCGGCTGGATCTGCGAGCCCATCGCCTGGTGCAGCCGCCAGGCGCGCTTCTGCGAACGCGCCGGCACGAATTCGTCGACCGGGATGCGCACCGGCACGCAGGCGCGGCAGCCATCGCAATGCGGGCGGTAGGTGAAGATGCCGCTGCGCCGGAATCCGGCCTTGACCAGGTCGCCGTACAGTTCGGTGTTGATCAGGTGCGAGGGGGTGGCGACCTGCGAGCGCGCCATGCGATCCGGCAGGTAGCTGCACGGATACGGCGCGGTCACGTAGAACTGCAGTACCGCATGGGGCAGGTCGTTCAGCCGGGACATGGGCTCTCGTCTGGTCGCGCAGCGCCGGCGGGGGAAGGTTCCCAGGGCCCGGGCGGCTGCGCGTAGTTTACCAACCCGCCGAGGCTGCGCAAGAAATCGGCGCGCGGCATTTCGCGCGCGCCCAGCGAGGCCAGGTGCGCGGTGTTCATCTGGCAGTCGATCAGCGGGAAGCCGCGCAGCACCAGTTCGCGCGCCAGTCCGGCCAGCGCCGCCTTGGACGCGTCGGTGGCGCGCGTGAACATCGATTCGCCGTAGAACATGCGGCCGATCGCCAGGCCGTACAGCCCGCCGACCAGCTCGCCTCCGCGCCAGGTCTCGAAGGAGTGCGCATGGCCCAGGCGATGCAGGCGCAGGTAGGCCGCGCGCATCTCCGGGCTGAGCCAGGTGCCGGCCGCGTCGCGGCGCGGCGCTGCGCAGCCCTCGAGCACGGCCTCGAAGGCGGTGTCGATGCGCAGCGCATAGCCGCGGTTGCGCAGGCTCCTGGCCAGCGAGCGGGAAATCTTCAGTTCGGCGGGCACCAGCACCATGCGCGGATCGGGACTCCACCACAGCACCGGTTCGCCCTCGGAGTACCACGGGAAGATGCCGCGCCGGTAGGCCGCGAGGATGCGGTCGGCCGAGAGGTCGGCACCGGCCGCCAGCAGGCCGTTGGGATGGCGCAGCGCGCGTTCGACCGGCGGAAACGGCGTGCCGCGCTCCAGCCAGGGAATCACGTGCGGGCGTGCGCCGCGTTCAGCAGCGCACCTGCTGCCTGCAGTAGTGGTCGAGTTCGGTGACGCGCGCCTCGCCGCCGGCCGCCGCGCGCGTCGCCCCGCCGTGTTCCATGGCGAGCTTGAACTCGTACTTGGCGAAGAACTGGTTGAACATCTCGCCGCCCAGCGTGCCGACCGCACTGAGCTGGTCGGTCTTCGCGTCGTGCTCGAGCAGGATGGCGGCCAGCGGCTGCGGCGCGGGGCCGGCCAGCACGCGCGCGCCGGCCGCCGGGTCGTACTGGCTGTGCTCGGCGCAGCAATGGATGACCTGCGCGTGCTTGTTGCGCGCGCTGGCCTCGGCGCGAAAGCTGATGAAACTGATCTCGCGCGTCGGGTAGGCGAGCTGGTGCGCGCAGATCGCCGAGTACGCGACGATGGAGCGTCCCGCGCCCACCCCGCCCTTCCATTCGTAGCTGCGCCGGTCGGCGGTCTGCAGCGTGGCCGCGCCGGTCACCGGCCTGCCCAGGTTCAGCAGGAAGCAGGGCGTGGACTGGTACGGATAGTGGAAGATCAGGTTGCGCTGCGCGGGCAGCTGCGCCGCGCGCAGCGGCTTGCCCTGCGCGTCGACCAGCCGCGCCCTGGGGTAGAGGCGCGGCGTTGCTTCGCCGGCGGCCTGTGCGCCGTGCGCGGCGCCGGCCGCGGCCAGCCCGGCCGCGCAGGCCCGTATGAACTCTCGCCTCTGCATGCTCCTCGGGCTCCCGGTTCCGATGGGGTGGCGGACAGCTTACCAAACCCGCGCGGCTACCAGACCCCGGCGTAGCGCTCGCTGCTGGCGTGGATGGCGTGGAACACGGCGTAGTCGGCGGGCGCGGGAACGATGAAGCGATCCAGCAGCAGGGCCGCCCGCGCCTGCGCCAGTTCGGGCGCCGCGGCGACCGCCAGAAAGGCCTGCTGCAGGGCCGCCAGCCCGGCGGCGCCCAGTTCGGCCGTGGCCACCACCGGCGGGATGGGCACGGCCGAGGTGGTGCCTATGCATTTCACCTGCGCCATGAACTGCGGGTCGTGCAGGCGCAGCAGGTCGCAGACGTAACTGTCCACCGCGCCCACGTCGACGCGCCGCGCGGTGATGGCCTCGATCATGCCGCGCACGTGCACCAGTTCTCCCACCACCCGGGCGTACAGCCGCGGCCGCTCCGGCGTTCGCCAGGATTCCAGGCGCGTGTTGCGGGGCCACGCAGCCGGACATCGAATCGGTCAGCGTGTAGCCCACCGTGCGGCCGAAGGTGTCCTCGAGCTGCGTGTAGGCGGCGTCGGCGCGCACCAGGATGTCGCTGAAGTAGACCGCGCGCCCGCCGTAACGCGCCGGCGAGGGCACCGGCGCGGCCACCAGGGTCGGCGTGGGCGTGCGCAGCGCCCAGGGCAGTCCGCACATCATGGTGGCGCCCAGGTCGGCGCGCGCCCACAGGTCGCCCAGCATGTTCGGCGGGTCGTGGTCGATCAGGTCCATCGCGACGCCGGAGCGCGCCAGCACCCAGGCGAAGACCTCCCGCCAGGCGGCCTTGGCGGGCGCGGCCGCCGAATACATGCGTGCGTTGGCGATCGGCAGGCTCATGGCGCGTCCGTGTGCGCGGCCGTGCTCAGTCGGCCTTGATGCCGGCTTTGCGGATGGCGTCGCCCCAGCGCTTGTTCTCCACCGCCAGGCGCTTGGCGAACTCGGCCGGCGTGCCGCCCACCGGGTCGGCGCCCAGGCCCGACAGGCGCTCCTTCACGTCGGGCATCTGCAGGGCCTTGGTGGCGTCGGCGGCGACCTTGGCGACGATCTCGGCGGGCGTGCCGGCCGGCGCGAACAGCGCATACCAGGCCATCGCCTCGAACCCGGGCAACGCCTGCTCGGCGATGGTCGGGATGTCCGGCGCCGCCGTATGGCGCTGCGCGCTGGCCACGCCGATCGCCTTGAGCTTGCCCTGCTTGACCAGCTGCAGCGCCGAGGACATCTGGCTGAACATCATGGTGACCTGGCCGCCCATGACATCGTTCAGCGCCGGGCCGGTGCCCTTGTAGGCGACGTGGATCATGTCGATGCCGGTGGCCGACTTGAGCATCTCGCCGGCGATGTGCGGCGAGCTGCCCAGGCCGGGGGAGGCAAAGGACAGCTTGCCCGGGTTGGACTTGGACAGGGCCAGCAGGTCGCGGATGTTGCTCGCCTGCACGCCGGCGCCGACCACCAGCACGTTCTGCACCGTGGCCAGCATGGTGATGGGCACGAAGTCCTTGTTGATGTCGTAGGCCAGCTTGGCACGCAGGTTGGGCAGGATCACCGCATTGCCCACCGGCACCGTCACCAGGGTGTAGCCGTCGGGCGCCGACTTGGCCGCGTGCTCCATGCCGATGATGCCGTCGGCGCCGGGGCGCGCCTCGACCACCACCGGCTGGCCCCACATCGCCTGCAGCTTCTCGCCGACCGCGCGCGAGACCAGATCGGACGGGCCGCCGGGGGCGAAGGCGTTGACGATGCGCACCGGCTTGGACGGCCAGGCCTGGGCCTGGGCGCCTTGGGCGGTGAGCGCGAGGATCAGTGCGGCGAGCAGTTTGTTCATGGCGTTTCCTCTCCTGGTTTGTGAGGCGGATGTTGATTCGTGCGCCCTGCGGGCGGGATTGCGATTTCCGTTATACGGGAATATATTTCCGACAGATGGTAAAACAGTCTTCCAGTTCAAAACAACAATCGATCCCTCGTCCGGCGGCCCGTCCGGCCGAGGAGAGCGTGCGCTCGGTGCAACGCGCTTACGCGATCCTCGCCGTGTTCGGTGCCGAGCTGCCGGCCGCCACGATGACGCAAATTTCGCGCCTGACCGGGCTGCCGGTGTCCACTGTTTCGCGCCTGCTGGCCACCCTTGAGTCGCTCGATTTCGTGCGCCGCGACGCCGCCGGGCAGTATTCGCTGGGTCTGCGCATGCTGCAACTGGGAATCGCTGCGCGGCACAGTTTCAATTTCCTCGATCTCGCGGAGCCGTTCCTCGTTTCGCTGAACGAAACCACGGGCGAGAACGCGAACCTCGCCGTGGCCTTCGACGCCGAGCACTTCACGTATGTGCGCCAGCTGATGAGCCGCCACCCGATCCGCCATGCGAGCTGGGCCGGCAAGCTGATGCCGCTCAGGGACAGCGCCAACGGCGCGGCACTGTGCGGCAGGACCGGCCCCGAAGGCTTCGTGCTGACGCGCAAGACCGTGGAACCCGACGTCTGTGCCGTGGCCGCGCCCATCTTCGACGCCGCCGGCGCCATCATCGCCTCGATCAGCGTGACCGGTCCGGTGTACCCCACCACGGAGCGCGATGCTGCGCGACTATGGTGCGCTGGTCGCGCAGGCCGCCACGAAGATCTCGGCGCTGCTGGCCGCGCATCGCTGAACTTCCAACCGCCCGACAATCCACCCCAGCATGGAGCATCCGTCAGCGAAGCAAGCACATCACCTACATCAACGGTCCGGACATCGAAGCCCTGGCCCTCACCGAGGACGAGATCCTCGACGCCGTGGAGCTCGCGCTGCGCGCGCAGGGCGACGGCCAGGTCGTCATCGAGCCGCGCGTGCACCTGGTGCCCGAGGATTCGGCGCACGGTCATTTCAACGTGCTGCGCGGCGTGGTCAAGCCGCTCAATCTGGCCGGCGTGAAAGTGGTGGGCGACTTCGTCAACAACTACAAGGAGGATCTGCCCTCCGAGCTGTGCACGCTGAACCTGATGAACCCGCACAACGGCGCGCCGGTGGCCATCATGGACGCCAGCGCGATCACCGACATCCGCACCGGCGCGGTCACCGCGCTGGGCGCCAAGCACCTGGCGCGCAAGGGCAGCAAGGTGCTCGGCCACATCGGCGCGCGCGGCACCTCGTACTGGAACGTGCGGCTGATGGACCACCTGTACGACTTCGACGAGATCCGCGTGCATTCCAAGCGCAAGGAGAGCCAGGACGCATTCGCCGCCAGGCTCAGCAAGGACCTCGGCAAGAAGGTGGTGGCGGTGGACTCCTGGGAGGCCTGCGTGCGTGACGCCGACATCGTGGTCGAGGCCTCACGCCTGCCCCGGCCCGAACCGCTGCTGAAGACGGAATGGATCAAGAAGGGCGCGCTGGTGATGCCCTACGGCACCATGAGCGCCGTCGAGCTCTCGCTGCCCGACATCATGAGCAAGATGCTGGTCGACGACTGGGGACAGTGCAGGAAGGGACTGCCGTTCGGCGCGCTGCGCGAGATCGTCGACAGCGGCAAGCTGCACGAGGGCAACCTGCACGCCGAGCTCGGCCAGGTGGTGGCCGGCAGGAAGCCCGGGCGCGAGCGCGACGACGAAACCATCCTGTTCTGGCACCGCGGCCTGTCGATCACCGATGTCTCGCTGGGCCACGCCATCCTGAAAAGGCCAAGCGCCTGTTTGGGCCAGACGCTGCGCTTCCACCGAGGGCGAACGCAATGTCCAAGACCGCGATCTCCATCCGACTGCTCTCGCGCGCCCAGGTCGAGGCGCTGAACCCCAACCCGGACCAGCTCGTCGAGGTGGTGGCCTCCGGCCTGGCCGCGCACGGCAGGAAGGAGGTGGTGATGCCGCCCAAGGGCCATCTGCACCTCGACCACCTGATGAACGGGCACTTCAACATCCTTTCCGCCTGGGTGGGGCCGGCCAGGCGCGCCGGCATCAAGGTGATCGGCGATTACGTCGACAACTGGAAGCACGGCCTGCCCTCCGAGGTCGGCGTGCTCACTCTCTACGATCCGGCCATCGGCGTGCCGCTGTGCATCATGGACGCCACCAGCCTGACCTGGCAGCGCACCGGCGCGGTGACCTGCGCCGGCGCCATGCACCTGGCGAAAAAGGACAGCAAGGTGGTGGCGCACATCGGCGCGCGCGGCACGGCCTTCTCCAACCTGCAGCTGCTGGCCCGCAAGTTCGCCCTGACCGAGGTGCGCATCAACAGCGCGCGGCCCGAGTCGCGCGAGCGGCTGGCCGCGCGCGTGCGCAGCGAACTGGGCCTGAAGGCGGTGTGCTTCGCCACGGCCGCCGAGGCCTGCGCGGGCGCCGACATCATCGTCGAGGCCACGCGCCTGGAAAAACCCGAGATGCTGATTCCGGCTGCCGCCGTGAAGCCCGGTGCGCTGGTGGTGACCTACGGCTGGATGATGGCGCTGGATCCCGCGGTGGTCAGCGGCGCGAGCAAGGTGGTGGTCGACGACTGGGCGCAGTGCAAGCAGGGCGGGGCGCTGCATCCGATGATCGTCGACGGGCGCCTGAGCGAACGGAACCTGCATGCCGAGATCGGCCAGGTGGTGGCCGGCCTGAAGCCCGGGCGCGAAGCCGGCGACGGCACCATCGTGTTCTGGCATCGCGGTTTCGCGGTCAGCGACGTGGTGCTGGGCAACTGGATCTACGAGCGCGCCGTGCGCGAGAACGTGGGCACGCTGTTTCCGCTGCTGGAAGCCGGCGAGGAGTAGCGGGCAGGATTCAGCGCGGGCGCACGCGCCCGGCCAGCGCGGCGCGCACCCGCGCCAGCACGCCATCCCAGTCGCCCGGCGCGCTCTGGCGGAACAGGCGCATGCCGGGGTACCAGGGGCTGTCCTCGCGCGCGAGCAGCCAGCGCCAGTCCGGGTTGGAGGGCAGCAGCAGCCAGACTTCGCGACCCAGCGTGCCCGCCAGGTGCGCCACCGCGGTGTCCACGCAGATCACCAGATCCATCATCGCGCACAGCGCCGCGGTGTCGGTGAAGTCGGCCAGTGCGGGGCCGAAATGGCGCAGCCCGGGGTGCGCGGCCAGCGCTTCGACGTCGTCCTCGCGCACCTCGCGCTGCAGGCTGTAGCAGCGCCCCAGGCCGGTGAGCGCGGGGGCGAATTGCCGCAGGGCGATGCTGCGCCGGCGGTCGTCGACATGCGTGGGGTTGCCGCTCCAGGCCAGGCCGATGCGCGGGCCGGTGGGTGGGCCGGCCTGTGCGCCGGATTGCGCGTCCAGCCGGCTTCGCCAGGCCTGCAGCACCGCGGCCGGGACCTGCAGGCGGGGCGGGGCGGGAATGTCCTGCGGCGTGGTGCCCAGGGCGTACGGCAGGCTCATCAGCGGGCACTGCAGGTCGTGGGCGGGCAGGCGTTCGCCGCGCGCCAGCACGCGCTGCACGCCGGGCAGCCCCTGCAGCAGCGCGACCAGCGGCTTGTGCACCTCCAGCACCACCCGCGCGCCGCGCCCCGCCACCGATTGCGCGTAGCGGCAGAACTGCAGCACGTCGCCGTAGCCCTGCTCGGCGTGCAGCAGCAGGGTCTTGCCGGCGATGTCTTCCCTGCCCAGCCACAGCGGGCGCGTGAAGCGGCGTTGCAGTTCGGCGTGCTGGGCGTCCTTGCGACGCCATTCGTAGCCGGCACAGCCGCGCGCGAAATCGCCCAGCTGCAGGCGGCACAGCGCCAGGTTCAGGTGCGCGCGCGCGAACTGCGGCTCCAGCGCGATGGCGCGCTCGTAGCTTTGCAGCGCCTCCTGGTGCCGGCCCAGGTCGCGCAGCGCGTTGCCCAGGTTGGCGTGGGCCTCGGCGTAGTCGGGCTTCAGCGCGAGCGCCCGGGCGTAGCCGGCACAGGCCGGTCCGGCGTGGCCCAGGTCGCGCAGCGCGTTGGCGCGGTTGTTGTGCACTTCGGCCAGTTGCGGGCGCAGCGCGAGCGCCTGATCGTAGCTGTGCAGCGCTGCGGCCGGACGGCGCAGGTCGCGCAGCGCGTTGCCGCGATTGTTGTGCGCCTCGGCATGGCGCGGGTCGAGTTCGACCGCGCGCGTATGGCTGCGCAGCGCCTCGGCCGCACGACCGAGATCGAGCAGGGCGTTGCCGAGGTTGTTGTGGGCGTCGGCAAAGTCGGGCTTCAGCGCCACCACGCGCGCGAACAGGGCCTGCGCCTCCTGCATGCGGCCGTTGCGGCGCGCGATCACGCCCAGCAGGTTCAGCGCCTCGAAGGCGTCGGGCTGCGCCGCGAGCACGGCCCTGCACAGGCCGGCGGCGTGCTCCCAGGCGTTCTGCCTGCACATGGCCGCCGCCAGCTCCAGCGCCTGCGCCGGCGTGAGTGAGACGTTGAGGCCGTCGGTGGGGGGGCTGCCCTGGTTCATTTCGGCAAGTTCCGCAAGCGGCGCTGCCGAGTCCCTCGGCCGGGCCGGTCCGCGCGGGGGAAAGTTTAACTTTACTTTGTCGAACTCATCCACTGGTGCGGATCTCCCGCCATTGCGGTTGTCAATATTGACGACAACCAGGCGGCGTTTCATGCGTCGCGGGCGGCGGCGCGATGCACCTCCCGTGCGTGTGCCGCGGCGTCCATCTGTACGTAACCGTACAGAGACGGAAGGTCGTCGCGCCTATCGTGGCAATCCACGCAAGTTCAGGCAGGAAGCCTATGACGCTATGGACTCTGCTCAGATCATCCCTTCAGGCCGCAGAGACGCGCGCCAGCCGCTGGCACGCGCGGCGGTTCGGCGACGCCGAGGCCGACAGCCAGGTGCCGTTGCGCGCTTCGCTGTTCAGTACCGGCCAGATGGAGCAGCACGGCAGGGCTCTGGCGGAGGCGCACGTGCTCGGCAGGACCGGCACGCGGGATCGACTGTTGCGCCGGCTCGACGAAAACGAGGCGGTGCTGCTCGACACCTGCCGGCGTCTGACGGCGGTCGTCAAGGCGCGCAGCCCGATCGTCCCGGCCGGTGAGTGGCTGCTCGACAATTTCTACCTGATCGAGGAGCAGATCCGCATCGCGCGGCAGCATCGGCCCAGCGGTTACAGCCGGGAGTTGCCGCGACTCCTGCAGGGACCGTCGCGCGGCCTGCCGCGCGTCTACGACATTGCGCTGGAGGCGATAGCGCAGAGTGACGGCCGCGTCGACTCGGAGACCCTCACCGGTTTCGTTTCCGCCTACCAGACCGTGACGCCGCTCACCCTCGGCGAGCTGTGGGCGATCCCCATCATGCTGCGCCTGGCGATGATCGAGAACCTGCGGCGCATGGCGGCGCGCATCGCGGCGGCCAGGATCCACCTGAATCTCGCGCAGGACTGGGCCGACCAGATGATGGAGGTCGCCGAGAACGATCCGAAGAGCCTGATCATGGTGATCGCCGACATGGCGCGCTCGAACCCGCCGCTGGTCGGGCCGTTCGTCGCGGAACTTGCGCGCCGGCTGCAGGGCCATGGCCTGGCGCTGGCCCTGCCGCTGACCTGGATCGAGCAACGGCTGGCGGAGGCCGGCCTGAACCATAGAGGAGGTGGTCCTGTCGGAGAACCAGCAGCAGGCCGCCGACCAGGTCTCCATCAGCAACAGCATCGGCAGCCTGCGTTTCCTGGGGCGATGGACTGGCGCGAGTTCGTCGAGGCGATGAGCCTGGTCGAGCAGGTCCTGCGGCAGGACGAGGGCAAGGTCTACGGACGCATGGATTTCGAGACCCGCGACAGCTACCGTCATGTCGTCGCGCATCTGGCAAAGCGCAGCCGCCAGTCGGAATCCGAGGTTGCGCGCCAGGCGATCCGGCTGGCGCATGGCGCCCCCGCGCCCGACGACGGTGAGGCGGCCACCGGCCATGCCGGGCACGTGGGCTACTACCTGGTCGATGCCGGTCTGGCGCAGCTCGAGCACGCGGTCGGCGCTCGTCCGGCCCTGTTGCAGCGCGCGCGCCGCCGGCTCGGACGGATCCCGCTTGCGCTGTTGCTGGCATCGATGCTGGTGATGACCGGGTTGTTCTCCGCCGCGCTGCTGTCGCCGTTACGCGCCGGCGGGCTCGGCGGCTGGCGCCTGCTCTGCTGGGCGCGCTGGCGGTGCTGGTCGCCAGCCAGCTGGCTTCCGTTCTGGCGAGCTGGTTCTCGACCATGCTGATGAAGCCGCGGCGACTGCCGCGCATGGACTTTTCCCTGGGACTGCCGCCCGGGGTGCGCACGCTGGTGGTGGTGCCGACGCTGCTCGGCCGCGCAAAGAACGTCGATGACCTGCTGGAGACGCTCGAGGTGCGCTTCCTGGGCAACCAGGACGATCGTCTGCATTTCGGACTGCTGACCGATCTGTGCGACGCGCAACAGGAGACCCTCGCCGGAGACGCGGCGCTGCTGGCACGTGCGCGCGACGGGATCGAGGCGCTCAACGACAAGTATCCGGGTCGCGACGGCGACCGGTTCTACCTGTTCCATCGCCCGCGCCGCTGGAATCCGGTCGAGCAGGTGTGGATGGGCTACGAGCGCAAGCGGGGCAAGCTCGCCGAGCTCAATGCGGTGCTGCGCGGCGCCGCCCACGAGCGTTTCTCGCTGATCGTCGGCGACCTCGGCCTGCTGTCGGAGGTCAGGTACGTCATCACGCTCGACACCGACACGCAGTTGCCGCGCGATTCGGCACGGCAGTTCGTCGCGGCGATGGCGCATCCCCTGCACCAGCCGCGCTTCGATCCGGCGCGAAAAGTGGTGTGCGCGGGCTACGGCATCCTGCAGCCGTGCATGGCCGCCAGTCTGGGCGGGCCGAACCAGTCGCTCTACGCACAGCTGTACGGCAGCGAAACCGGCATCGACCCGTACACGCGCTCCGTTTCCGACGCCTACCAGGACATGTTCCGGGAGGGTTCGTTCATCGGCAAGGGCATCTACGACGTGGATGCGTTCGAGTCCGCGCTCAAGGAGCGCCTGCCCGAGAACCGCATTCTCAGCCACGATCTTCTGGAGGGCTGCCATGCGCGCTACGGGCTGATCAGCGACGCATATCTCTACGAAGAGTATCCGTCGCGCTACCAGGCGGATGTGGATCGCCAGATGCGCTGGATCCGCGGCGACTGGCAGCTCCTGGCGTGGCTGCTGCCGCGCGTGCCGGGCCCGCGCGGGGTGCGCGTGCCCAATCCCTTGTCGGCGCTGTCGCGCTGGAAGATCTTCGACAACCTGCGCCGCAGCCTGGTCCCTTCGTCGCTGCTGCTGTTGCTGCTGCTCGGCTGGGGCCTTGCGCCGCACGCGGGGGAGTGGACGCTGGCGGTGCTCGGCGTGTTCCTGATCCCGCCTGCGCTGGCCGCCATTGCCAATGCATTTCGCCGCCCCAATGACGTCGGTCGATCGACGCACCTGGGTGTGGTGCTGCGATCGACCCTGCGAAACTTCGCACAGGCGGGATTCCGCGTGGCGTGCCTGCCGCACGAGGCGATGTTCAGCCTGCGGGCGATCCTGCGCACCCCTGTGGCGCACGCTGTTCTCGCATCGTGGCCTGCTGGAGTGGCGCGCCTCCGGCGAAGCCGACTTCGGCGCGGCCAGCGGCCTGCCCGCACTGTGGCGTTGCATGTGGTCGGCGCCGTTCCTCGCCGTGCTTGTCGCGATCGGCCTGGGCTTGTGGCGCACGCAGGCCCTGTCTGCGGCGGCGCCGGTGCTGCTGTTGTGGCTGGCGGCGCCGACGATCGCCTGGTGGGTCAGCCGGCCCCTGGTTCACCGCAAGGCGCAGCTGTCCGGTGCGCAGGTCCTGTTCCTGCGCAGGATGGCGCGCAAGACCTGGGCATTCTTCGAGCGCTTCGTGGTCGCCGAGGATCACTGGCTGCCCCCCGACAATTTCCAGGAGCACCCCGGCCCGGCCATCGCGCACCGCACTTCGCCGACCAACATCGGGCTGGCGCTGCTGGCCAATCTGTCGGCCTGCGACTTCGGCTACCTCTCGCAGGGACGGCTGCTGGAGCGCACCGGCGACACGTTTCGCACCCTGGCCCTGCTCGAGCGCTATCGCGGGCATTTCTACAACTGGTACGACACCGTGAGCCTGCAGCCGCTGCCGCCGCGCTATGTCTCCTCGGTGGACAGCGGCAACCTGTCCGGCCACCTGCTGACGCTGCGCGCCGGGCTGTACGCGCTGCCCGACCAGCGCGTGGTTGCCGCGCGACTGTTCGAGGGGCTGGCCGACACGCTGGCGATCGTCGCCGAAGGGCGCTGGCGGGCTCCGGGTGCCGCTGGCGCGCCTGCGGGAACCGCTGAACGAAGCCATCGATCAGCCCGCGGTGACGTTGCCCTCGGCGTGGCGCTGCCTGCACCAGGTCGCCGACTGGGCGCGCCGGCTGTGCGCATGCTTCGATGTGGCGCCGGGCAACGGCACGGAGGAATGGGCGCGCCCTTTCTGCGGCAATGCCGCGATGCACAGGATGAGCTGCGCCTGTTCGCCCCTGGCTGGCGCTGCCCGAAGCTCCGCCCGGACTCCGGGGGTTTGCGGAAACCGTGGACCTCCGACGCTGCGCGATCTGGCGGCGTGCTGCGCCGCGCTGCCGGCAAGCGTCGATGCGCGCCTTGCGCAGGCCACCACCCCGGCGGAGCGGGAATGGCTGGGCGAACTGCGCCGGCACGCGGTGCTCGGCGGCGAGCGCGCCGCCGAGCGCATCCAGGCCTGCGAGCAGCTCGCCCGGCAGGCCACCAGCTTTGCCGAGATCGAGTACGAGTTCCTCTACGACCGGACGCGCCGGCTGCTGGCGATCGGCTACAACGTCGACGAGTTCCGCAGGGACAACAGCTACTACGACCTGCTGGCCTCGGAAGCGCGGCTGTGCAGCTTCGTGGCGATCGCGCAGGGTCACCTGCCGCAGGAAAGCTGGTTTGCGCTGGGCCGCCTGCGCACCAGCGCGGGCGGTGAGCCGATCCTGGTGTCGTGGAGCGGTTCGATGTTCGAGTACCTGATGCCGTTGCTGGTGATGCCGGTCTATGCGGGCACCCTGCTCGATCAGACCTGCCGCGCCGCGGTGGCCCGGCAGGTGGCCTACGGCCAGCAGCGTTCGTTGCCCTGGGGGGTGTCGGAATCCGGCTACAACACGGTCGACGCCGGCCTCAATTACCAGTACCACGCGTTCGGCGTGCCGGGCCTGGGCTTCAAGCGCGGCCTGGGTGATGATCTGGTGGTCGCGCCGTACGCCTCGGCGCTGGCCCTGATGGTGGCGCCGGAAGCGGCCTGCGCCAACCTGCAGCGGCTGGCCGCCGGCGGGCTGGAGGGCCGCTTCGGCTTCTATGAAGCCATCGACTACACGTCCTCGCGCCTGCCACCCAGCCAGACCAGCGTGGTCGTCCGCTCGTTCATGGCGCATCACCAGGGCATGGTCCTCCTGTCGGTGGGCAACCTGCTGCTGGATCGCAGCATGCAGCGGCGCTTCGAGGCGGATCCGCATTTCCAGGCCACGCTGCTGCTGCTGCAGGAGCGCATCCCCAAATCGGCGGTGCTGCGCAAGCAACTGACGGAGAACGTCGAGGGCGCGATATTGCACGATGCGGGCGAAACGCCCACGGCATCCACGCCGATCGGTCCGGATACGCGCTGGCCGGCGGTACAGCTGCTGTCCAACGGCAACTACCACGTCATGGTCACCAACGCGGGCGGCGGCTACAGCCGCTGGAAGGATCTCGCCCTGACGCGCTGGCGCGAGGACGTGACCCGCGACAACTGGGGTTCCTTCGTCTACCTGCGCGATGCGGCCAGCGGCGAGTTCTGGTCGGCCGCCCATCAACCCACGCTGAAGCGCGCCGACAGCTACGAGGCGCTGTTTTCCGAGGGCGTGCCGAATGGCGGCGTCGCGACCACGGTTACGAGACCTACTCGGAGCTGGTGGTTTCGCCGGAGGACGATATCGAGCTGCGCAGGCTGCGCATCACCAACAGCTCGTCGTCGCCGCGCACCATCGAGCTCACCAGCTACGCCGAAGTGGTGCTGGGGCTGCAGGCCGCCGACCTGATCCATCCTTCGTTCGGCAACCTGTTCGTGCAGACCGAGATCATCGGCGACTACCGCGCGATCCTGTGCACGCGCCGGCCGCGCTCGAACGGCGAGCGCACGCCGTGGATGTTCCACCTGCTGGCCGGGCACGGCACCGGGATCGATGCGCCGTCCTACGAGACCGACCGCATGCGCTTCATCGGCCGCGGCCGCAGCCCGGCCCGGCCGCTGGCGATGACCGGGGCGGTCGGCCCGCTGTCCGGCAGTGAGGGGCTCGGTGCTCGATCCGGTGCTGGCGATCCGCTGCAGACTCGTGCTAGAGGCAGAGCAGTCGGCCACCGTCAAGCTGGTGTCCGGGGTGGCCGAGAGCCGCGCCGCGTGCCTGGCGCTGATCGAGAAGTACCGCGACCGGCACCTGGCCGAGCGCGTGTTCGACCTCGCCTGGACGCACAGCGGCGTGACCCTGCGGCAGATCAACGCCGGCGAAACCGACGCGCAGCTGTATCGTCGCCTGGCCGGATCGGTGCTCTACGCGCATGCCTCGCTGCGCGCGGAAGCCGGCGTGCTGCTGCAGAACCGGCGCGGGCAGTCCGGGCTGTGGGGTTACGCGATCTCGGGCGATCTGCCCACCGTGCTGCTGAAGATCGCCGATACCGCCCATGTCGAGCTGGCGCGGCAGATGCTCCAGTGCCACGCGTACTGGCGGCTGAAGGGCCTGAGCGACGACCTGGTGATCTGGAACGAGGGCCACACCGACTATCGCCAGTCGCTGCAGGATCAGGTCATGGGCATGATCGCCACCGGCACCGAAGCCCATGCGATCGACCGGCCCGGCGGCATCTACGTGCGATCCGCGGAGCAGATCTCCAGCGAGGACCGCATCCTGCTGCAGGCGGTGGCGCGTGTCGTGATCGCCGGCAACGGCGGGCCGCTGGCCGAGCAGATCAGGGGCCGCGCCGCGGCGGAAAAGCCGATGCCGCGCCTGGCGGTGACGCGCAGCCAGCGCGCCGAACCGCCGGCGGCGCGCGAGGCGCCGCGCGCCGACCTGCTGTTCGGCAACGGACTGGGCGGCTTCAGCGCCGACGGCCGCGAGTACGTGATCACCACCACGCCGACGCACGGCACGCCTATGCCATGGGTGAACGTGCTCGCCAACCCCGGCTTCGGCAGCGTCGTGTCGGAATGCGGATCGGGCTACACCTGGAGCGAGAACGCCCACGAACTGCGCCTCACGCCGTGGAGCGACGACCCGGTCGGGGCGTCCGGGGGCGAGGCCTTCTACCTGCGCGACGAGGAAAGCGGGCATTTCTGGTCGCCCACGCCCTGGCCCAGGGGCGGTGCCGGCCCGTACGTGATCCGGCACGGCTTCGGCTACAGCGTGTTCGAGCATGCCGAGGGCGGCGTGCAGTCCGAGTTGAGCGTCTACGTGGATATCGAGGAAGCGATCAAGTTCTCGGTGCTCACGGTGCGCAACCGCTCGGGTCGCGCGCGCAGGCTGTCGGCCACCGGCTATGTCGAATGGGTGCTCGGCGACCTGCGCTCGAAGTCGGCAATGCACGTGGTCACCGAGGTGGACGCCGTCAGCGGGGCGCTGTTCGCGCGCAATGCCTACAGCACGGAATTCGCCGGGCGCGCGGCCTTCTTCGACGTCGACGACATCGCCCGTTCGCTGACCGGCGACCGTGCCGAGTTCCTCGGACGCAACGGCTCGCCGGCGAGTCCTGCGGCGATGTCGCGCGTGCGCCTGTCCGGCAAGGTCGGCGCTGCGCTGGATCCATGCGCCGCCATCCAGGTGCCGTTCGAGCTCGCAGACGGCGAGGAGCGGCGCATCGTCTTCAGGCTGGGCGCCGGGCGCAATCGCGAGCTTGCCGGCAGGCTGGCGCTGAAGATGCGCAGTGCCGGCACGGCGCGCACGGCACTGACCCGCGTGCTGGAGTACTGGCGGCACACGCTGGGGGCCGTGCAGGTCGACACGCCGGACCCCGCGGTCAACGTGCTGGCCAACGGCTGGCTGGTGTACCAGACGCTGGCCTGCCGCCTGTGGGCGCGCAGCGGCTACTACCAGTCCGGCGGCGCGTTCGGCTTTCGCGACCAATTGCAGGATGTGATGGCACTGGTGCACACCGAGCCGAAACTGGTGCGCGAGCATCTGCTGCGCTTGCGCCGGGCGCCAGTACCTGGAGGGCGACGTGCAGCACTGGTGGCATCCCGGCAGCGGCGTCGGCGTGCGCACGCGCTGCTCGGACGACTACCTGTGGCTGCCGCACGCGTTGTGCCGCTACGTGCGGACCACCGGCGACACGGCGGTGCTTGGGGAGCTGGTGCCGTTCCTGGAGGCCGCGCGCTGGGCCCCGGATGAGGAATCGCACTACGACCTGCCAGGGCGCAGTGCCGAGGCGGCCAGCCTGTATCAGCACTGCGTGCGCGCCATCCAGCACGGCCTGCGCTTCGGCGCGCATGGCCTGCCGCTGATGGGCTCGGGCGACTGGAACGACGGCATGAACCTGGTCGGCATCCAGGGCAAGGGCGAGAGCGTGTGGCTGGGCTTCTTCCTGTGCGAGGTGCTCTCCGGATTCTCGCGCTGGCGCGCCGGCATGGCGACACGGACTTCGCCGAGCGCTGCGCGAGCGAGGCCGCCGGACTGCGGGCGCGGCTCGCCGAGCACGCCTGGGACGGCGCCTGGTACCGCCGCGCCTGGTTCGACGACGGCACGCCGCTGGGTTCGGCGCAGAACGCCGAGTGCAGCATCGACTCGATTTCGCAGAGCTGGTCGGTGCTTTCCGGGGCCGGCGAGCCGGGGCGCTCGCGCATGGCCATGCAGTCGCTGGACCGGCGCCTGGTGCGACGCGACCACGGACTGATCCAGTTGCTCGATCCGCCGTTCGATACCTCGGCCCTCGATCCGGGTTACATCCGCGGCTACGTGCCCGGCGTGCGCGAGAACGGCGGCCAGTACACGCATGCGGCGGTGTGGACGGCGATGGCCTACGCCGCGCTCGGCGACGGCAGGCGCGCGTGGGAGCGGCTGGACCTGCTCAACCCGGTCAACCACGCGCGCAGCGCGCAGGCGGTGGCCGTCTACAAGACCGAGCCTTACGCGCTCGCGGCGGACATCTACGCCCTGAGTCCGCACGTCGGGCGCGGCGGCTGGACCTGGTACACGGGCTCGGCGGGCTGGCTGTACCGGCTGATCCTGGAGTCGCTGCTGGGATTGAAGCTCGAGGACGGCAGACTGCGTTTCGCCCCCTGCCTGCCGGCCGAATGGACGGGATACACGATCGACTATCGCCATGGCGGCACCGGCTACCGGATTGCCGTCGAGCAGCGCGCTTACGCCGGCGATGCGGTCGTCCCGGCCGCGCTGCGCGTCAGCCTCGACGGCGAGCCGCAGCCCGGGAACGCCGTGCCGCTGGTCGACGACGGTCTTGAGCACCGCGTCGAGGTGATCGTCGCGGCCGGGCCGCCGACCGGCGCCGACGACGAGGACGACGCGGTCGTGTCGGCGCAAGGTGTCCCGGCATGAGCACGGAGCGCTCGGATGCGCTGGTCGTGTTCGGGGTCAAGGGTGACCTGTCCCACCGCAAGATCTTCCCGGCCCTGCAGGCAATGAGCGCGCAGGGGGATCTGGACATGCCGGTGATCGGCATGGCGCGCGGCGGCTGGACCACGGACACGCTGCGCGAGCGCGTTCGCGACGGCCTGCAGCGCAACGGCGGTGTCGACGCCGCCGCCTTCGAGCGACTTTCGGCTCGGCTGCGGCACGTCGACGGTGACTATGCCGACCCGGCCACCTACGCGCGCCTGCGGCAGGCGCTGGGCGGCGCCAGGCGCCCGCTGCACTACCTGGCGATACCGCCGCACATGTTCGGCACGGTGGCGCGCGGGCTGGCGAACGCCGGCTGCGCCGCCGACGCCCGCGTGGTGGTCGAGAAGCCGTTCGGCCGTGACCTGGCCTCCGCGCAGGCGCTCAACCGCACGCTGCACGAGGTGTTTCGCGAGAGCGCGGTGTTTCGCATCGACCACTACCTGGGCAAGGAGGCGGTGCAGAACATCCTGTACTTCCGCTTCGCCAACGCGTTCCTCGAGCCCCATCGGCAGCGACTCGCAATCGATGCGCGCCGAGAAGCTCAGGCTGTTCCGTGCCATGCGCCCGCTGGATCCGGGGCAGGTGGTGCGCGGACAGTTCCGCGGCTATCGCGACGAGGAGGGGGTGGCCGCCGATTCGAACGTCGAGACCTTCGTCGCGCTGTGCCTGCACATCGACACCTGGCGCTGGTCCGGCGTGCCGTTCTACATCCGCGCCGGCAAGCGCCTGCCGCTGACCAGCACCGAGGTGGTGGTCAACCTCAAGCCCCCGCCGCTGGCGATCTTCGGGGAGGACGGTGCGACGGCGCCCAACTTCTTCCGCTTCCGGCTCAGCCCGGAGGTGGTGATCTCCGCCGGCGCACGGGTCAAGCGGCACGGCGAGGAACTGCGTGGCGAACCGGTGGAGCTGATCGCCCGCCGCCAGTCCGGCACCGAGACCCTGCCGTACGAGCGGCTGCTGCGCGATGCGCTGCGCGGCGATCCCTCGCTGTTCACCGACGACGAGAGTGTCGAGGCGGCATGGCGTGTGGTGCAGCCGGCCCTGTGCGGCGGCGGTGTCGCCGCCACGCCGGCGCACGCCTACGAATCGGGCAGCTGGGGACCTTCGGCCGCGACGCGCATCGTCGCCGGCGCGCGCGGCTGGCACAACCCGCAACCGGATGAGGAATCGCCATGCTGAACACGATCCTGTCGCCTGATCCGCTGCCCTCCCGCGCTGCGGCGCAGGTGCGCAGCGCCTCGACGCCGCTGACCCGGCGCCCGCAATGGCGGGCGTTGCAGAAGCACCATGCGCAGATCGGCGCACGGCACCTGCGTGAGCTGTTCGCCGATGCGCCGGCGCGCGGCGAGTGCTTCCAAGCTGAAGCTGCCGGCCTGTACCTCGACTACTCCAAGCAGCGCATCAGCGGCGAGACCCTGCAACTGCTGTGGGAACTGGCCGATGCCTGCGGACTGCGCGCGCGCATCGAGGCGATGTTCCGCGGCGACCGGATCAACACCACCGAGCGGCGTGCGGCGCTGCACGTCGCGCTGCGCGCGCCGGCCGGGACGCGCATCCTGGTGGACGGTCGGGACGTCGTTCCGGAGGTCCACGCGGTGCTCGCGCGCATGCAGGCATTCTGCGCGCAGGTGCGCAGCGGCGCCTGGAGCGGACACGGCGGGCGGCGTATCCGCAACATCGTCAACATCGGCGTCGGCGGTTCGGGCCTGGGCCCGGCGATGGCCTGTGCGGCGCTGCGCCACTATCGTCAGCCGGGACTGACGTTCCGCTTCGTTTCCAACGAGGACGGCGCGGACCTGTCCGAGGCGCTGCAGGGGCTGGATCCGGCCGAGACCCTGTTCGTGGTCTGTTCCAAGACCTTCACCACGCAGGAGACGCTGGGCAATGCGCTGGCCGCGCGCGCCTGGTGCGTGCACGGGCTGGGCGCGGCGGACGCTTTGGCTGCGGTCGCCAGGCATTTCGTCGCCGTCTCGACCAATGCCGCCGGGGTGGCGGACTTCGGCATCGAAGCGGACAGCATGTTCGGCTTCCCGGACTGGGTCGGCGGCCGCTACTCGATCGACTCGGCCATCGGCCTGTCGACCATGCTGGCGATCGGCGCCGCGAACTTCCGCGCCATGCTGGACGGCATGCATGCCATGGACACGCATTTCCGCAACGCGCCCGCGGATCGCAACCTGCCGGTGCTGATGGGCCTGCTCGGGGTGTGGAACGCCAACTTCCTCGCCGCGCCCACCCTCGCCGTGCTGCCGTACGCGCACGACCTGCGCCGCCTGCCGGCCTACCTGCAGCAACTGGAGATGGAAAGCAACGGCAAGCACGTCACCGAGGACGGCTTCCCGGTGGATCACGCCACCGGGCCGATCTACTGGGGAGAGCCCGGCACCAATGGCCAGCATTCCTTCTATCAGTTGATCCACCAGGGCACGCAACTGGTGCCCTGCGATTTCATCGGCTTCTGCCGTCCGTCCGGCCCGCCTGAGCCGCACCGCAACCGGCAGCACGACCTGCTGATGGCCAACCTGTTCGCGCAGGGGGAGGCGCTCGCCTTCGGCCGCACCGAGGCCGAAGTGCGGGCCGATGGCGTGAGCGCCGCGCAGGTGCCGCACCGGGTATTCGAAGGCAACCGGCCGAGCAGCACGCTGCTGGCGGAACAGCTGACCCCGCACACCCTGGGCGCGCTGGTCGCGCTGTACGAGCACAGTGTCTTTACCCAAGGCGTGATCTGGGGCATCGATTCCTTCGACCAGTGGGGCGTCGAACTCGGCAAGGCGCTGGCGTCACGCACCGCCGAGGAGATCGTCGCGCCGGCGGAGCCTTCGCTCGCGCACGACAGCTCGACCAATGCCCTGATCCGGCGCTACCGCCGCCTGCGCGGACGCTGAGCGCACCCGCACACCCGATACGAGGACACACGCATGCAGACCAAGACTTTGACGCCGGAAGCGCTGTCCAGGCTGGACGCCTACTGGCGCGCCGCCAACTACCTGTCGGTGGGCCAGATGTACCTGTGCGACAACCCGCTGCTCAGGCGTCCGCTGGCGCTGGGCGACGTGAAGCGCATGCTGCTCGGGCACTGGGGGACCACGCCGGGACAGAATTTCATCTATGCGCACCTGAACCGGGTGATCCGCAAGTACGACCTGGACATGATCTACGTATGCGGGCCGGGCCATGGCGGCCCGGCGGTGGTCGGCAACACGTACCTGGAGGGCAGCTACAGCGAGATCTACCCGCAGGTGAGCCGCGACGAGGCGGGGCTGCGCAGGCTGTTCCGGCAGTTCTCCTTCCCCGGCGGCATTCCCAGCCACGCCTCGCCCGAGACCCCGGGATCCATACACGAAGGCGGCGAGCTGGGCTACTCGCTCAGTCATGCGTTCGGCGCGGTGTTCGACAACCCCGACCTGGTCGCCGCCTGCGTGATCGGCGACGGCGAGGCGGAGACCGGCCCGCTGGCGACGTCCTGGCATTCCAACAAGTTCCTCGACCCGGTCGGCGACGGCGCGGTGCTGCCCATCCTGCACCTGAACGGCTACAAGATCGCCAGCCCGACCGTGCTTGCGCGCATCAGCCGCGAAGAGCTCGAGCAGCTGCTGCGCGGCTACGGCTGGACACCCTTTTTCGTGTCCGGACACGAGCCGGCGCCCATGCACGAGGCCATGGCCGGCACGCTGGACGCGGCCGTCGAACAGATCCGCAGCATCCAGCGCGAGGCGCGCGAGCATGGCCGGCGCCAGCGTCCGCGCTGGCCGATGATCGTTCTGGATTCCCCCAAGGGCTGGACCGGCCCCCGGGTGGTCGACGGCCGGGCGGTCGAAGGTTCGTTTCGCGCCCACCAGGTGCCGCTGTCCGACCCGGTCGTGCATCGCGAACACCTGTCGCAACTCGAGGCCTGGCTGCGCAGCTACCGGCCCGAGGAGCTGTTCGATGCCCAGGGCCGCCTGCTGCCGGAGCTGGCGGCGCTGGCGCCGCGCGGCGAGCGCCGCATGGGCTCCAACCCGCACGCCAACGGCGGCCGCCTGCTGCGCGACCTGCGCATGCCGGATTTCCGCGACTATGCCGCCGAAGTGCCGGCGCCGGGGGTGCGCGGCATCGGCGACACGCGCGTGCTCGGCCCGTTCCTGCGCGACATCGCGAAGCTGAATGCCGCGCAACGCAACTTCCGCGTGTTCGGTCCGGACGAGACGCTGTCCAACGGCCTGGGCGCGCTGTTCGAAACCACGCGCCGCCAGTGGCAGGCGGAGATGTCGCCGAACGACGAGTTCCTGGCGCCCGACGGGCGCGTACTCGACGCGATGCTCAGCGAGCACCAGTGCCAGGGCTGGCTGGAGGGCTACCTGCTGACCGGCCGCCACGGGCTGTTCAACTGCTACGAGGCCTTCATCCACATCGTCGATTCGATGTTCAACCAGCACGCCAAGTGGCTGGAGGTGGCCTGCGCCTGCCGTGGCGCGCCAAGGTCGCCTCGCTCAACTACCTGCTCGCCTCGCACGTCTGGCGCCAGGGACCACAACGGCTACACGCATCAGGATCCGGGCTTCATCGACCTGGTGGTGAACAAGAAGGCCGGGGTCGTGCGCGTGTATCTCCGCCGGATGCCAACTGCCTGCTGTCGGTGATGGATCACTGCCTGCGCAGCCGGCATTACGTGAACGTGGTGGTCGCCGGCAAGCATCCGGCGCCGCAATGGCTGGACATGCAGGCCGCCGCCAGCCACTGCAGCGCGGGCATCGGCATCTGGCCCTGGGCCGGCAACGAACAGGGCGCCGCGGGGGGGACGCACCAACCCGACCTGGTGATGGCCTGCTGCGGCGACGTACCGACGCTGGAGGCGCTTGCCGCGGTGTCGCTGCTGCGCGAGCACCTGCCGGAGATCAGGGTGCGCGTGGTCAACGTCGTCGATCTGATGAAGCTGCAGCCCGAGCTCGAGCATCCGCACGGCCTGAGCGATGCGGACTTCGATGCGCTGTTCACCGTCGACAAGCCGATCATCTTCGCCTTTCACGGCTATCCCTGGCTGATCCACAGGCTGGCCTACCGGCGCACCAACCACCGCAACCTGCACGTGCGCGGCTACAAGGAGGAGGGCACCATCACCACGCCCTTCGACATGACGGTGCTGAACGACATGGACCGCTTCCACCTGGCGATGGACGCCATCGACCGCCTGCCGCAGACCGGCGAGCGCGGCGTGCGCCTGAAGCGCCTGCTGGAGGACAAGCTGGTCGAGCACCGCGCGTACATCGTCCTGCACGGCGAGGACATGCCGGAGATCCGCAACTGGCGCTGGGGCGGGCCGCAATGATCCCGCCGCGCCGGGCGCCGGCGGACACCGCGCCGTTGCGCGTTTACTTCGTGCGCCACGGTGAGACCGCCTGGGCGCTCACCGGGCAGCATACCGGCCGCACCGACCTGGGCCTGACCGCGCACGGCGAAGACCAGGCGCGCGAACTGGAACCGCGCCTGCGCGGCATCCGCTTCGCCGGCGTGCTGCGCAGTCCGCGCGGGCGCGCGCAACGCACCTGCGAGCTGGCCGGACTGGATGCGGCGGCCGCGATCGAGGGCGACCTGGCCGAGTGGGACTACGGCGACTACGAGGGCCGCACTTCCGTGGACATCGTCGCCGGTCGGCCGGGCTGGGACCTGTTTCGCGATGGCTGCCCGAACGGCGAGATGCCGACGCAGATCTGTGTCCGCGTCGACCGGCTGATCGCGCGACTGCGCGCGCTGCGGGGCAACGTCGTGCTGTTCTCTCACGGCCAGCTGGGCGGCGTGCTGGCCGCACGCTGGCTGGGCCTGCCATTGGCGGCGGCCCGCCACTTCCCGCTGGGCACCGCCTCATTGAGCGTGTTGAGCAGCGACCCCATCACCCGGAGGCCGTCATCGCGCAGTGGAACGCGGCGGCCCGCCCTCAGCAGTAGAGCTGCGCCGCGCGCTGCGCCAGCGCCAGGCGCCCGGCCTGCAGCGGCGCCATGGCGCTGCGCACGCCTTCGAGCACTTCGGCTTCGGCGGACAGCGGATGCCCGCAGGAAAACGGCGGCGCCGGGTTGTACTCGAGCAGCAGCTGGATCTTCTTGGCGCCGGCCGGCCCGACCAGGCCGGCGGCAATGACCAGCGCGAAATCGATGCCGGCCGTGACCCCGCCGCCGGTGATGCGGTTGCGGTCCACCACCACGCGCTCGGGCGCGGCGCTGGCGCCGAACACCGGCAGCAGCTCCAGGGAAAGCCAGTGCGTGGTGGCGCGATAGCCCTTCAGCAGGCCGGCCGCGCCCAGCACCAGCGCGCCCGTGCACACCGAAGTCACGTACTTGGCGCCGGCGGCCTGCCGGCGCAGGAACTCGAGCACCTCGCGATCCTCCATCAGCGCGCCGACCCCGGGGCCGCCGGGCACGAAGATCAGGTCCAGCTGCGGCGCGTCGGCCAGCGTGCTGTCGGGCAGGAAACGCAGGCCGCCCCGGGCGGTGACCGTCTCTTTCGAGCTGGCGATGACGTGGATCCTGCAGTCGGGCAGCTGCGCGAAGACCTCGTGCGGACCGGTGAAGTCGAGCTGGGTCATGTCGGGAAAGATCAGCATGCCGATGTTCATGGTCGATCGCCTGGGGTCGGTGGCAAAGCCGCAAGCCTAGCGCAAAGTCGCCGGGTTGGCGTCCGGAACCCCTTTTCCGGGAAGAAAGTTGAACTTTATAAACGCGAACGCCGCTCCAGGAGCGGCGTTCGGGGGCATCGGGTTGTCGGATTCGACAACTCTGCGCAGCGCCGCTAGCCCCTTCGGTCCGACGTCCTCGCCCCAGCGCTTGACCATGCCGGTGTCCAGCCCGAACAGGTCAGGGCGCGGCCCACCGAGTGGTTGACGATGTCGTCGATGGTCTTGGCTTGGTGTAGAAGGCCGGCACCGGCGGCATGACGATGGCGCCCATCTCGGTGACCGCGGTCATGCTGCGCAGGTGGCCCAGGTGGTTGGGCGTCTCGCGCACCATCAGCACCACGCGGCGGCGTTCCTTGAGCGCCACGTCGGCCGCGCGCGAGAGCAGCGTGCCGGTCACGCCGCAGGCGATCTCCGAGAGGCTGCGGATCGAGCAGGGCGCCACCAGCATGCCGAGGTTCTTGAACGAGCCCGAGGAGATGGCCGCGCCGATGTCCTCGTTGCGGTACACCACGTCCGCCATCGCCTCGATGTCCTTGACCTTCAGGTCCATCTCGTAGGCCAGCGTGACCTGCGCCGAGCGGCTCATCACCAGGTGCGTTTCCACGTTCAGCTTGCGCAGCATCTCGAGCGCGCGCACCGCGTAGATGGTGCCCGACGCATCGATGTCGTCGTCGGCCTGGAAGCGCGTGGCCATGGCCCAGAACACGTCCTGGTCGTCGAACACGTCCACGTCCTCGTCGACGATGATCACCAGCTTCAGGCTGATGTCCTCGGCGAAGGCGATCATGGCGGCGTTCTTCTGCTGCCCGGCCACCGGGTTGCGCATGGCGATCACGGCGTGGAAGCGGCAGGTGCCCGACTTCGGATAGGAGACTTTGGTCACGTTGGAGAAGGTGCCGCGCAGGGCGCGCAATAGCCGCGCTTCCTGCGGCACGGCGAGCAGGCTGCAGTGCTCGTCCGACATGCCGCCGACGATGTCCTGGTACACCGCATCCTTGCGGTGGGTGATTGCGGTGACCTCGATCACCTGCTCGGTCGAGCGCTCCGAGTGGTAGCCGGTGAACTCGGCGAACGGGCCCTCGGGCTCGCGCACGCCGGGAAGGATGTGGCCCTCGATCACCAGTTCGCCCTGCGCCGGCACCTCGATCGGCACGGTCACGCACTTGAGATGTCCAGCGGACGGCCGGCCAGGCCGCCGGCCACCGCGTACTCGTCGATCGCCATCGAGCCCTTTCCACAGGCTGGCGAAGGTCATCAGCGGATGGCCGCCGATGACGATGGCGATGGGAATCCCCTTGCCCAGTTCCTCGGCGCGGCGCACGTAGTCCCACAGGTGGCGGCGGCTGTGCAGGCTGGTGCCGAGGCGGTTCCGGCCCTTGACCTGCATGCGGTGGTGGCTGGCGTTGCGCACGCCGGTCTCCGGATCCTTGGCGATGATGATGCCGTTGGTGATGTAGCGTCCGCCGTCGCGCTCGAAGTGGGTCTTGATCCGGGATCCGCCCGAGGTCCACGTCGGCGCCCTTGCGTACCCACCTCCTGCACCGGGCCCTTGTCGTGCAGCTTGGGCTCCGATCATGCGGTGCCGCGCTGCGCCCATTCCTCGATCAGCCGGTCCTCGGGGATGCCCAGCCGCCATGGCGTAACGCCCGCGGGTGGCGAACACGTTGGTGACCACCGGCATCTCGAAGTCCTCGACCTTCTCGAACCACAGCACCGGCGCTTGCCGTGCGCGGCCGCGCTCGAGCTCCAGCGCCACGGCGGTGGCCTCGTAGTCGAGCGCGATGCGGTCCTGAGCGCAGGATGTCTTTGGGATTGGCTTTCCTCGACCTGGGCGAGGAAATCGCGCAGGGTCTGGGAGTCGGGGCTGGAGGACACGCGGCTACCTCTGGGACGGAGTGTTCGGGGACGGAGTATTCGGAAGCATTCGAGTCTAGCGCAGGCGCACGCGCGGCGGGCGCGCTTCGATTCCGATGCTGCATGGCGTCCGGGCGCCCGATGCAACGCATGCGCCTCGCGCGCCTCATCTCGGTGCGGGCGGGGCGATGTCCTCGGCATGGAAACTCCCAGGCGCCGCGGGCGCGGTCGGCGAACCAGTGCCGGAGCGTGAGCGCGACGGTGCGGAAGGCGATCTCCTTCCGGGATCTGCGCCTCCTCGAACAGGGCCACCTCCAGGCTTTCCTCGCCGGGCTTGAAGTCCAGATCCTGCAACTGCGCGGGAAGAACACGCACTGGTTCACGTGCGGCACCGAGATCATCGAGTAGGCCTCGCCCATCGCGATATGGGCGCTGCGGCTCCTCGCGTCTTGCGCGCCGCGCTCCTGGGCCACCGTCTCGTCGTTCTCCATGAAGCCGGCCGGCGGTGTCCAGTAGCCGTAGCGCGGTTCGATGGCGCGCTTGCACAGCAGGATGCGGCCCTGCCACTCGGGCACCGTGCCGACCACCAGCTTGGGATTCTGGTAATGGATCTCGCCGCAGGCGTCGCACAGCCAGCGCGGCAGGCTGTCGCCCGGCGGTACGCGCTGCACCACCGGCGAGCCGCAGTTCGAACAGAATTTCAACATTGGTCCGGGCATGGGGCGGCATGATACCCGCGAACGCCGCGCGCGGTCCCGGACGGACTTATCCCCGAGTCCGGCTTGAGGGACCGCGATGGTATGATCTCGTGGTGCGCAGCATCGCATCCGTACGACGCGCGCACAGCAAGGAGGAAGTGGATGAGCGACGCAGAATCGGCCGCGCCTGTCGGCGGCACGCCCGCGCCCCGCAGCAAGCCGGGAGTGGTTCTGGCGGTTTCTCGCCTTTGCTGATGCTGGTTTCCGCCCTCTGGGTCGCCTGGATCGCCTATCAGCTGAGTGCGCCCAGCCTGGCGCTGCCCGCGGCCTCGAAGCCGCCGCCGGGCCGCGCCTCGCGCAATTCCGCCGGCACGATAGGCGCCGCGCCGGCCTCCGTTGCGGCCTCCGCCCCGTGCGGAGGCCGGCCTCCGCAGCTTCCACGCCGGCCGAAGCGCCGCCCGGAACGCTGTCCACGCCGCCTGCGCTCGCGGCGTCCACGCCTGCCGAAGTGCGCGAGCCGCCGGTCAACCTCGACAAGCTGCGCCTGACCGACAGCATTGCCACGCCGATTCCGAACGGCCCAGCGCGCGGGCCAAGCCCGCCGCGCAGTGAGTTCACGGTGAGCCGCGCATCGAGCCGCGCCATCCCGGCATGAACGACCGCTACGACGCGCTGTATTCCGCGTTCCGGCTGGCAGGTGCCGGCGCGCTTCAACCTGGGCTGGGACTGCTGCGGCCAGTGGGCGCAGGACCGCAACCGTTTCGCGCTGTACTGGGAGGACGAATCCGGCTTCGAGGAGCGCTACTCGTTCTGGGACCTGCAGCAGCGCGCCAACCGGCTGTCGAACGCGCTGGCCGCGCTGGGGGTCCGGCGCGGCGACCGCATCGCCATCGTGCTGCCGCAGCGGCCCGAGACGGCCATCGCCTACATCGCCGCGTTCCAGATGGGCGCCGTCGCACTGCCGCTGTCGCACCTGTTCGGCCCCGAGGCGCTCGAGTACCGCCTGTCCGACAGCGAGGCCAGGGTGGCCATCGTCGAGCCCGCCACGCTGCCCAACCTGGGGGCTGCGCGACAGACTGCCCGCGCTCAGGCACGTGATCGGCGTGGCCGGGGCGCGTGAGACCGGCGGCATGCCTGGGAGGATCTGCTGGGCAGGGCCTCGAGCCGCCACGAATGTGTCGACACCGCAGCCGAGGAAGCCGCGCTGATCATCTACACCAGCGGCACCACCGGCCCGCCCAAGGGCGCACTGAAGGCGCATCGCGTGATGGTCGGCAACGTGCCGGGCTTCGTGCATTCGCATGATTTCTACCCGCAGCCGGGCGACATGTTCTGGTCGCCGGCCGACTGGGCCTGGACCGGCGGGCTGATGGACGCGCTGCTGCCGGCCTGGCACTTCGGCACGCCGATCCTCGGTTATCGCGGGCGCTTCGACGCCGAGCGCGCCTATGCGCTGATGGAGAAGTACGGCGTGCGCAACACCTTCCTGTTTCCGACCGCGCTGAAGATGATGATGAAAGCCGTGCCCGAGCCGCGCAAACGCTACGACCTGAACCTGCGCACCATCATGAGCGCCGGCGAGTCGGTCGGCGTGACGGTGATCGAATGGGCGCGGGAGCAGCTGGGGGTGACCATCAACGAGATGTTCGGCCAGACCGAGATCAACTACGTGGTCGGCAACTGCCAGGCCGCCTGGCCGGTGAAGCCGGGCTCGATCGGCCGGCCCTATCCCGGCCATCGCGTCGCGGTGATCGACGAGCGCGGCAACGAGACGCCGCGCGGCGAACTGGGCGAGATCGCCGTGCACCGCGAGTGCCAGGGTGCGCTGGACCCGGTGTTCTTCCTCGAATACTGGAGGAACCCGAAGGCGACGCAGGACAAGTTCATCGGCGACTGGGGCTGCACCGGCGACCAGGGGCGCATGGACGAGGACGGCTACCTCTGGTACCAGGGGCGCACCGACGACGTGGATCAGAGCGCGGGCTATCGCATCGGCCCGGCTGAGATAGAAAGCTGCCTGGTCAAGCACCCGGCGGTCGCGAACGCGGCGGTGATCGGCAAGCCCGACGCCGAGCGCGGCTCCATCATCAAGGCCTACATCGTGCTGCAGCCCGGCGCGCAGGCCAGCGCGGCGCTGGAGGACGAGATCCGCGCGCACGTGCGCGGCCGGCTCGCACCCTACGAATATCCCAAGGAGATCGAATTCTTGAACGAACTGCCGATGACCACGACCGGCAAGGTGCAGCGGAAGCTGCTCCGCCAGCGTGAGGAAGCGCGCATGCAGTCGGCCGCTGCCGGGCCGGAGCGGCGCGCATGAACCGCTTCCGTAAGGCGGTGCTGGTGGGGCGTTCCTGAACGTGCCGCTGCTGCTGACGTTCCCGCCCCATGACGTCGCGGTGATGGGGCGCAGCCCGCCCATGTTCGACGCCTTCTACCCGGTGTTCGACGCCGGCCAACCGCTCGCTGAACGGCGACCTGCTCTACATCGTCAGGCTGGCGGTGCTGGTGAACGCACCGCTGGCCTGGCTGATGCTCGGGCGCGCGCCCGGGCGCGCCGAGCGGACGCTGCCGCCGCCGGCTTATGTGGTGATCATCCTGGGCGCGCTGGAACCTGGTCGCCGCGCTGCTAGTTTCCGCCCATGGAGGCCTTTCCGTTCGCACAGCGCGTGACGGTGGGCACCTTCGACGGCTTCTACTTTGCGTTCGGCGACAAGTCGCGGCGCTCCATCGTCGCCGCTGCTGTACATGGAGGCGATGTACATCTTGGTGAACGCCTGCGCCTACTGGCTGGCGATGAGCGTGCTCGAGCGGCGCGGCGAGTCTGGCGGTGGGGATGTCGGCGCCCTGACCATGCTCGACCAGGCCGCGTTGCTGCGCGAGCGCGCCGAAGCGAAGCTCGGCGCGACCGGATCGCACCGCTGCTCGAGCGCGGTCCGAGCGGCGCCATCGCGGCGCCGGCTACGGTGGTCCGGAGCGGCGCAGGCACGGCGAACGCCGGCACGGCGAGCGCTGAACCGGCGAAGGTCCGACGGCTAGTCCTCCAGGGCCTGCGCCACCGCGCGCCAGGCGCGCAGCTTGGCGGTGAAATCCAGGCTGGCATGCGCCGGGCTGGTCGAGGGGCAGGCGCGCGCAGCGCAAGGCAGGCAGGTCCGCTTGCGGCACGCCCAGCACGTGGCGGCGAAACCCGGCCTCGGCTTTGGCGCCGTTGAAGAAAACCCGGCGTATGCGCGGGTGGGCGCGAAAGAACCCGGAAAAATCGTTGGCCTGTGCGGTGCTGTCGTCGATGGCCGAATCCAGGCTCCCCTGGCGCGCGCAGGAGGCGAACACGTCCCAGACCGCCAGCCCGCGGCTGCGCAGCAGCCGGGCGCGCGCGGCGTAGGGCTGCTGCGCCCAGCCGGGGCCGGCCTCGAGCAACTCGCCCATCAGGCGCCAGAACGCGTTGTGCGGGTGCGCGTAGTACCGCCCGGCCTGCAGCGAGGCGACGCCGGGCATGCTGCCCAGGATCAGCACGCGTGCGCCGCGCGAGGCCAGCGGCGGAAAGCCGCGGACGCGCTCGTGCACGCTGCCGGTGCGAGCTGCGCCGCGCTTCACCCGGGTCTGGCGGCGACCAGGATCTTGCCGTCGGCCTCGACCACCACCTCGCCGTGCTGGTTGCCGGACACGCAGGTCATCACCACGATGCCGCCGCCGTGCTTGGGTTTGTCCAGTTTCTCGCGCACCGTCCAGCGCGTGGCCAGGGTGTCGCCGGGCTTGACCGGCGCCTTGAAGCGGCAGGCGTGCTCGACGTAGGCGATGGCGGTGCCGGCGAAGAACATGCCCACCGGCGCGGCCACCAGCGCGCTGGTGAAGGGGCCGTGCAGGATGCGCGTGCCGAACATCGATTGGCTGGAAAACTCCTCGTCGATGTGCAGAGGGTTGAAGTCGCCGAACATGCCCGCGCCCAGCACCAGGTGGGTTTCGGTCACCGTCAGGCGGGTGCCGAAGGTCTCGCCGATGGCCACCTCGTCGTACCATTTGCCGTGAAAGACCATGTGCCGGATCCTCGCGTTTTGCAGTCGCGATCTTACCCGCCTCGAATGGCTATGCGAACCGCGCATGGACAGGCAACGCATGCGCGCGCTAGCCTGAGGTACGATCGATCATCCGAGATCCTGCAATGAGCGCCAGACCCGCCAGACGCGCAGCGCGCAAGCCTGTGGCCGCACGCAGCGCCACGGCGAAGCGCGCGTTGAAGCCCGCAGCAAAGCCCGCGGCAAAGTCCGCAGCGAAGCCCGCAGCAAAGCCCGCGGTGAAGCCCGCGGCAAAGCGCACGGCAAAGCGCACGGCAAAGCGCACGGCAAAACCTGCAATGGCTGCGGATGCCTGGCTGGACGAGCTGCTGCTGGCCTATCACGCGCTCGATCTCGACGGGCAGGGCTCCGGCGTGGCCGGCCACCTGTCGGCGCGGCTGCCCGGGGCCTCGACGTTCTGGAGCCATCGCTTCGGCACCATGTTCGGCGAGATGCGCCGCGCCGAACTGCTGGAGGCGGATTTCGACCTGAACGTGCTGCGCGGCAGGCCGCCGATCAACCCGACCATGCACATCCACACGCGCATCTACCTGGCGCGCCCGGACGTGAATGCGATCGTGCACACGCATGCGGCCAACCTCACCGCGCTGTCGGCGATCGGCGCGCGCATCGAGATGTTCATGCAGCCGGTGGCCCTGTTCCGCGAGGACATCGCCTGGCTCGACGAGTACGAGGGCATCGTGCTGGGCAAAGGCGAGGGCGAGGTGTTGCGCGATGCGCTCGGTGCGCGCAATGTGCTGGTGTTGGCCGGGCACGGCCTGCTGACCGTGGGCGCCACGGTGGGCGAGGCGGCGTATCGCGCGATCCGGCTGGAAGCCGCCGCCGGCGTGCAGCTGGCGGCGATGGCCGCCGGCAAGCTGCGCCGGCTGCCCGAGGAATCGTTGCGCCAGGCGCAGGCCTTTTCGCTGAAGGTGCTGCCCATGCAGTGGGCGGCGATCTGCCGCGACACCCTGCGCCGGCGGCCCGGGATCCTCGGGCGCGGCGGTGCGGGGGCGCGCGGCTGAGCTGGAGGGCTTGCCGTATTCGGCAAGTCGATTGACAGGAAAGCGGCTCCGGGAGCCGCTCTCGTGATTTGAAAGTTGAACTTTGTGATATCGCATGGCGCATCTTCAGACCGGAGTGTTCATCCGCCACGACCCCGAAGGCACGGCCACGCCGCTGGTGGTCGACGTGTCGCGCAGCGGTCGCGAGTACCCCAGGGAATACCGCTCGCCGCTGCCCTTCACGGTGCTGCACGACAACGTCTCGATGTACGTCGAGGACCTGATGGCCGCCGCGCCATCGGTGGGCGGCACGCTGCTGTACTGCTGCTTTCCGAACACCTTCATGGACGTGAACCGGCGCGAGGACGACATGGACCCGTCGCTGATCGACGGGGAATGGCCGCGCCCGCTGAACCCAAGCCCGATGGCGATCCGCGGCCTCGGGCTGATCAAGACCAAGTCGCGTTACGGCGAGCCGCTGCAGGAGAGGAAGCTCAGCGTGGCCGAGGTGCAGGAGCGTCTGGATACCTACTACCACCCTTACCACCGCGAAATGAAGCGCATCATGGATCAGACGCTGGCGCGCCACGGCATGATCTGGCACCTGTCCTGCCATTGCATGTCGGCGGTGGGTGCGCCCACGCACGCCGACGCCGGCAAGGAGCGCGCGGACTTCTGTCTGGGCAATTTCCACGGCGCCACCGCTTCCGCGGAGTTCACCGAACTGGTGGCCGCCGAATTGCGCAAGGCCGGCTACAGCGTGGCGCTGAACGAGCCTTACGTGGGTTACGAGCTGAACACGCGCTACGGCGATCCGGCGCGCGGCATCCAGAGCCTTATGATAGAGATCAACAAGAAGCTGTTCATGGACACCAGGACATTCCGCAGGACCGAGGGCTTTGCCAGGCTGAAGTCGACGCTGGATGCCTTGCAGAAGACATTGTCGGCCGAGGCGCTGCGCCGGGCCGGCAGGTGAGTCGTAAGCCTGGCGCGCAGCCGCGCCAGGCCGCACGAGGATCGAATTACAACGACAGGAGGGTGATATGAACCGATTGAGCAGACTACTGGCCGTGCTGCTGCTGGCCGCGGGTGTCGCGGGGGGCGCGAATGCGCAGGACTATCCGACCAAGTCGATCCGCATCATCGTGCCGTTCCCGCCGGGCGGGCCGACCGATCTGGCGGCGCGCATCATCGCCGACACCATGAGCAAATCCTTCGGACATTCGGCCGTGGTGGAGAACGTCCCCGGCGCCGGTGGCGTGCTGGGTTCGGAACGCGTGGCCAAGTCGGCGCCCGACGGCTACACCATCCTGATGGGTTCCTCGGGCGGGCTGTCGGTGGCGCCCAGCCTGTACTCGAACATGTCCTGGCATCCGGCCAAGGACCTGCAGACCGTGTCGCTGGTGCTGAAGGTGCCGGGTTACCTCGCCATACATCCGCGCGTGCCGGCCAACAACGTGAAAGAGCTGATTGCCTACCTGAAGAAGAACCCGCGCCTGTCGTATGCCTCGGCCGGCAACGGCACCTCGCTGCATACCAGCATGGAGTTGTTCAAGACCATGGCCGGCGTGTTCGTGCTGCACGTCCCGTATCGCGGCAGCGCGCCCGCCGCTGCCGCATTGCTGGGCGGCGAAGTCGACATGTCGATGGACATGGGGCCGGTGATCATCCCGCACGTGAAGTCCGGTCGCCTGAAGGTGCTGGCGGTGACCACCGAGCAGCGCGCCCGCGCCCTGCCCGACGTGCCCACGCTGTCCGAAGCCGGCCTGCCCGGGTTCTCGGGCTATGCCTGGTTCGGCATGATGGCGCCGACCGGCGTGCCGCGCGACATCGTGATGAAGCTGCACGGCCAGGTGGTCAAGGCCATGGAGCCGGCCGATGTGCGCAAGCGCATGGAAGACCTGGGTTCCGAAGTGGTGGCCAGCACGCCCGAGGAATTCGCCGCCTTCCAGAAGAGCGAGATCGAGAAGTGGGGCAAGGTGATCAAGGCCGCCGGCATCAAGGTCGACTGAGTCCGCCGCGACGGGGACTCGCCCGGTGGCGAGTCCCTGAACTGGTCCCCCCGCCGGGAATCGAACCTGGATCTAGCACTTAGGAGGCACTCGTTCTATCCATTGAACTACGGGGAGTTGGCCGGCGTTTTTCTGCGACAATCCGCAGCCATCCGCAATTCTATCCGACCTTGCGCATTTCTCCGTCGCGAATCTTCTCCAGGCTGTTCCTGCTCTGCGCCGCGCTTGCCGCATCGGCTGCCATGCCGGTGCGCGCCCAGGACGACAACTTCACGCCCTTTGTCATCAGTGCCGACGAGGTCGTGCACCGCATGCTGCGCATGGCCGACATCGGCCCGCGGGACTACCTGATCGACCTGGGTTCCGGCGATGGCCGCATCCCGATCGCCGCCGCCAGGCAGTACGGCGCGCGCGGACTGGGCGTGGACCTCGACCCCGACCTGGTGACGCTGGCGCGTCGCAACGCCGAACGCGAGGGCGTCGCCGGCAAGGTGGGCTTCGAGGTGCGCGACCTGTTCGACACCGACCTGTCGCAGGCCAGCGTGGTGGCCTTCTACCTGCTGCCCAACGTGACCGAGCAGTTGCGTCCGAAACTGCTGCTCGAGCTGAAGCCGGGCGCGCGCATCGTCGCGCACGACTATGACCTGGGCGAATGGCTGCCGGACGAGTGGACCGCGATACGCGTGCCCGACAAGCCCGTCGCCCCGGTGGGCGAGAGCCGGGTGTTCCTGTGGGTGGTGCCGGGCGACGCACGCGGCCGCTGGGAAAGCCGCATCGAAGGCCGCCAGTGGCGCTTCGAGATCGAGCAGCGATATCAGATGGTGAAGGTGCGCGCCACGCTGGACGGCGCGCCGGCGGAGGTGCGCGCCGCGCGGCTGCGCGGCGACGAATTGCGCATCGTCGCCTACGCGGCGGACGGCACGCACCGCTTCGCCGCACGCATTGCGGGCGGACGCATGCAGGGCACGCTGGAGACCGGCGGCACGCGCGAGCCGCGACGCAGCGCCTGGTCGGCGGTGCGCGAGCCATGAGCCGCGCCGGCGACGCGCCGCGCCGTCCGCTTCGCAGCCCGCTGCGACGGCGCCTGATCGGCGCGGCGCTGGTCTGCGTCGCGGCGCCCGCGGCGGTGGCGCAGAGCTGGGCCTGGGACGACGGCACGGTGCCTTTCGTGGTCACCCCGGACGAAGTGGTGGACCGCATGCTGCGCATCGCCGATGTGCGCGCCGGCGACCGGCTGATCGACCTGGGGTCCGGCGACGGGCGCATCGTGATCGGCGCGGCGCAGCGCGGCGCGCAGGCGCTGGGCATCGACATCGATCCCACGCTGGTCGAGCGCGCCGGCGCGCGCGCGCAGGAGGCGGGCGTGGCGGCACGCGCGCAGTTCCGCGCCCAGGACCTGTTCGACACCGACCTGTCGCAGGCCAGCGTGATCACCATGTACCTGCTGCCGGAGTTCAACCTCAAGCTGCGGCCGCGCTTGCTGGCCCTCAAGCCCGGCACGCGCGTGGTTTCGCACGACTGGCACATGGGCGACTGGCGACCCGACGAGACCATCGAGCTGCGCACGCCGGAGAAGCCGGTGGGCCTGGGCGGGGTGTCCAGGGTGTATCTGTGGGTGATCCCGGCCGAACTGCGCGGGCGCTGGCGGGCCGAGGTGCCGGGACATGGTGGACGATGGGAGTTCGGCTTCGAACAGCAGCGCCAGGAGATCCAGGTCGCCGCGCGCGCCGACGGTCGCGAGCTGGTGGTGCGCGGCAGCCGCCTGCTGGGCGAGGAAGTGAAGATGGTGGTGACCGGCGTGGTGGATGGCCGGCCGTGGAACCACCTGTTCAAGGGCAGAATAGCGGCGGGGCGCATCTCGGGCGAGGTGCTGGTCTCCGACGGCGACAACCAACGGACGCTCAAATGGACGGCAAGCAGACTACCGTAGCACCCGGGGCCGGCGCGGCCCCGCGCCAGCTGCTCTCGCTGGTCGACGGGGTGTTCCTGATGGCCGGCATGGTGATCGGCGTGGGCATCTTCAAGGCGCCCTCGGTGGTGGCCGGCAGCGTGGGCTCGGGCACCGAGTTCCTGCTGGCCTGGCTGGCCGGCGGGCTGATCTCGCTGGCCGGCGCACTGGTGTACGCCGAACTGTCCTCGCGCCACCCGGACACCGGCGGCGAGTACGCCTTCCTGTCGCGCGGCCTGGGCCGCGGCACGGCCTTCATGTTCGCCTGGTCGCGCATCAGCGTGATCCAGACCGGGGCGATCGCCGCGGTGGCCTTCGTGTTCGGCGATTACGCCCAGCAGGTGCTGCCGCTGGGCGCCTCGGGCTCGGCGCTGTACGCGGGCTTCGGCGTGATCGCGCTGACCGCGCTGAACCTGGTGGGCACGCTGCAGACCAAGACGCTGCAGAAGGTCATGGAGATCCTGCTGATCGCCGGCCTGCTGTGCGTGGCGTTCGGCGGCATGCTGGTGCAGGGGCCGGCCGGCACGCCGGCGCCCGCGGGCGCCGGCGGCGGCGCCTGGGGCCTGGCCATGATCTTCGTGCTGCTGACCTACGGCGGCTGGAACGAGGCGGCGTACCTGGCCGGCGAGGTGCGCGAGCCGCGCAAGAACATGACCCGCATCCTGGTGGCCGGCATCGTGCTGGTCACCGCGCTCTACATGCTGGTGAACATCGGCTACCTGTCCGCGCTGGGTCTGGCCGGCATGAAGGACTCCAAGGCGGTGGCCGCCGACGTGATGCGACTGATCGCCGGCGACCGCGGCGCCATCCTGCTGGCGGTGATCGTCTGCGTTTCGGCGCTGACCACCATGAATGCGGCGATCTTCACGGGGGCGCGCACCAGCTATGCGCTGGGCCGGGACTTCGCGTTGTTCGCCCGCCTGGGCCGCTGGCGCGAGGCGGGCAGCACGCCGGCCACCGCGCTGGTCTGGCAGGGTGCGGTGACGCTGCTGCTGATCGGCGCCAGCGCGTTCACGCCGGACGGATTTTCCGCCATGGTGGCCTACACCGCGCCGGTGTTCTGGACCTTCTTCCTGCTCACCGGCCTCACGCTGTTCGTGTTCCGCGCCCGCGATGAGGGCCGGCACACGGGCTTTCGCGTGCCGCTGTACCCGATCGTGCCGGCGGTGTTCTGCGGCGCCTGCGCCTACATGCTGTGGTCGAGCATCGATTTCATCCGCGGCCCGTACGGCCCGAGCTTCGGCATGGCCGTGCTCGGCGGCATCGTCGTGATGCTTGCCGGGCTGCCGATCTACCTGCTGGCGCGCAAGCGCGCGGCATGACGCTCACCGAACTGCGCTACATCGTCGCGGTGGCGCGTGAGCGCCACTTCGGCCACGCGGCAGAGTCCTGCTTCGTGTCGCAGCCGACGCTGTCGGTGGCGATCAAGAAGCTGGAGGACGAGCTCGGCGTGCTGCTGTTCGAGCGCGGTCCCGGCGAGGTCAGCGTCACCGCCATCGGCGAGCAGATCGTGCAGCAGGCGCAGCGCGTGCTCGAGGGCGCGGCGCTGATCAAGGAGATCGCGATCGCCGGCAAGGACCCGCTGGCCGGCACGCTGCGCCTGGGCGCCATCTACACCATCGGGCCCTACCTGTTGCCCAAGCTGATTCCCATCCTGCGCCGCAACGCGCCCGCGCTGCAGTTGCTGATCCAGGAGAACTTCACGCACAAGCTGGCCGACAGCCTGAAGCAGGGCGAGGTCGATGCCATCATCATCGCGCTGCCCTTCGACGAGCCGGGCATCGAGACGCAGTCGCTGTACGACGAGCCTTTCCTGCTGGCCGTGCCGCAGGGCCATCCGTGGGAGAAGCGCAAGCAGATCTCGCCCGAAGAGGTGACCAAGGAAAGCCTGCTGCTGCTGGGCGCCGGGCATTGCTTCCGCGACCAGGTGCTGGAGTTCTGCTCGACCACGCACCGCACGGGCAGCAGCCTGCAGCGTGCGCTGGAAGGCGGCTCGCTGGAGACCATACGACAGATGGTGGCCAGCGGCGTCGGGATCACGGTGCTGCCCAGCACCTCGATCGGCCAGCACGACGGCACCAGCGAACTGATCCGCATCCGACCGTTCGGCAAGCCGGTTCCCGAGCGGCGCGTGGCGCTGGCCTGGAGGAAGAGTTTTCCGCGCCCGCAGGCGATCGCCGCGCTGCGTCAGGCCATCCTGGCCTGCGACCTGCCCCTGGTGCGCAAGCTCGCATGAGCATCGATGTCGCGGCCTCGCCCTGGGTGTTGCGCTGGGCGCACCTGGTGCCGGCCGGAGGCACCGTGCTCGATCTGGCCTGCGGCAGCGGCCGGCATGCGCGCCTGTTCGCCGCGCGCGGCTGCGCCGTGACGGCCTGTGACCGCGATGTGCAGGCCCTGGCGGCCCTGTCCGGGGTGCCGGGCATCGAGACCCGGTGCGCCGATCTCGAAGACGGCAGCCCCTGGCCGTTCGCGGCGGGTCGCTTCACGGCCATCGTGGTCACCAATTACCTGTACCGGCCTCTGCTGCCGCAACTTGCCGCGGCCCTGGCGCCGGACGGGATCCTGATCTACGAGACCTTCGCCGCAGGCAACGAACGCCACGGCAAGCCTTCCAATCCGGATTTCCTTTTGCGGCCCGGGGAACTGCTTGATGTGTTCGGCAGTCTGTTACATGTGGCGGCTTTCGAGCAGGGTGAGGTCACAAGGCCGAAACCCGCATCGATTCAGCGTCTTTGTGCGGCGCGTCGGGCGGCAGGAGAGCCTTCCTTCGATGGCGGCAACCGGTTTCGGGGCCTGCCCTTAGAGGCCTGAATCCGCTACAATTTCGGGTTATCCGGGCAGGCCATTCAGGGTCTCCCAACCCGTACGAGGGGAACATCATGATTACCGGCAGCCTGGTTGCAATCGTCACCCCGATGCTCGAGGACGGCGCCATCGACTGGCAGGCCTTCCGCGCGCTGATCGACTGGCACGTCGCCGAGGGCACCGACGGCATCGTCGTGGTCGGCACCACCGGCGAGTCGCCCACCGTCGATTTCGACGAGCACAAGGAACTGATCCGCATCGCCGTCGAGCACGCCAAGGGCCGCATCCCGATCATCGCCGGCACCGGCGGCAACTCGACCGCCGAGGCGATCGAACTCACCGAATCGGCGAAGAAGGCCGGCGCCACTGCCTGCCTTTCGGTCGTGCCCTATTACAACAAGCCCACGCAGGAAGGTCAGTACCGGCATTTCCGCACCATCGCGGAAAAGGTCGAACTGCCGATGATCCTGTACAACGTGCCGGCCCGCACGGTGGCCGACCTGTCCAACGAGACCACGCTGCGGCTGGCCGAGGTGCCGGGCATCATCGGCATCAAGGACGCCACCGCGAGCATCGAGCGCGCCACCGACCTGATCAAGCGCGCGCCGCGCGACTTCGCGATCTATTCCGGCGAGGATTCCACGGCGCTGGCCGTGATCCTGCTCGGCGGCCACGGCGTGATCTCGGTGACCGCCAACGTCGCGCCGCGCCTGATGCACGAGATGTGCGCCCGTGCCCTGGCCGGGGACGCGAAGACCTCCCGCGAGATCAACATGCGGCTGCTGTCGCTGCACCAGCGCCTGTTCGTCGAGGCCAATCCGATCCCGGTGAAGTGGGCCATGCGGGAGATGGGACTGATCGCCGGCGGGCTGCGCCTGCCGATGACGCCGATCTCGGAGCGCTTCCACGATACGCTGCGCGAGGCGTTGCACGAGGCCGGCATCGCGCTGGCCGGCAGCCTGCGCGTCGTGGAGGGGCGGTCTGAAGTGCGTCGGCCGGCCGCGATCGCATGCGCGCTGCTCGTGGCGATCGGGCGGGTGCCTGTTCCACCGCGACCGATCTGCTGGAGTCGAAGAAGGTCGACTACAAGTCCGCCGGCCCGTTGCCGCCGCTCGAGATCCCGCCCGATCTGACCTCGCCCGCGCGCGACAACCGCTACGTGGTGCCGGAAGTGTCGAAATCGGCCGCCACGCTGTCGAGCTACCAGGCCGAGCGCCGTGCGCAACCCGCCGCCGGCGAGAGCGGCATCCTGCCGTCCGTCGACAAGATGCGCATCGAGCGCTCGGGCAGCCAGCGCTGGCTGGTGGTGAACGAACCGGCGGAGAAGCTCTGGCCGCTGGTGAAGGACTTCTGGCAGGAGAACGGCTTCCTGCTGAACCTCGACCTGCCCGAGGCCGGCGTCATGGAGACCGACTGGGCCGAGAACCGCGCCAAGATACCGGTCGATTTCCTGCGTGCGACGCTCGGCAAGCTGCTCGACCAGCTCTACTCGACGCCCGAGCGCGACAAGTTCCGCACGCGCCTGGAGCGCGGCAGCGACCCGAACGTGACCGAGATCTTCGTCAGCCACCGCGGCATGGTCGAGATCTACGTCACCGAGGCGCGCGCGCAGACCATGTGGCAGCCGCGCAATCCGGATCCCGAGCTGGAGGCGGAGTTCCTGCGCCGCCTGATGATCCGCCTCGGCGCACAGGAAGAGCGCGCCAAGGCGTTGATCGCCAGCCCGCCGCAGGCCATGCGCGCGACGCTGGGCAAACAGGCCGGCGGCGCGGAGAAGCTCGAGGTGCTGGAGCCCTTCGATCGCGCCTGGCGGCGTGTCGGCCTGGCGCTGGACCGCGTCGGCTTCACCGTCGAGGACCGCGACCGCCAGAAGGGCGTCTACTTCGTGCGCTATGCCGACCCGGAAAAGGAAATGAACAAGAAGGATTCGGAAAAGCCTGGCCTGCTGTCCAAGCTCGCGTTCTGGCGCAGCGACGACGCAGCAGAAGGTGAGGGCCGAACAGTACCGCGTGCTGATTTCCGCAGGGCGCCGACAACAGCGAGGTGCTGGTCCTCAACAAGGACGGCGCGGTGGAGCAGTCGCAGACCACGAAACGCATCCTCACGCTGCTGCACGAGCAGTTGAAGTGATCCCGCTGCTGCGCGTTCCCCTGGATCCGGTTCCGTCCGCAGCGGCAGCAAGGGCAACTGCCTGCTGGTCGAGGCGGGGGCCACCCGAGTGCTCCTCGATTTCGGCCTTTCCCCGCGCGAGACGGCGCGGCGCCTCGCGCGCCGCGGCCTCGCGCCTTCCGACATCGCCGCGGTGGTGGTGACGCACGAGCACGACGACCACGTCGGCCATGCATTCGCGTTCTCCGCGCAGCAGGGCGTGCCGGTGTGGCTCACGCACGGCACGCTGCGCGCCGTGCAGGAGGCGCGCAAGCCGGGCGCGCCGGAGATCGACCTCGAGCTGAACATCGAGGACCGCTCGGCCTTCGCCATCGGCGACCTGCAGGTCCAGCCCTACACGGTGCCGCACGACGCGCGCGAGCCGGTGCAGTTCGTGTTCTCGGACGGCGCATCGCGGCTTGGCGTGCTGACGGACATCGGCGCACCCACGCCGCACGTCGAGGCCAGCCTGTCGGGCTGCGACGCGCTGGTGCTGGAGACCAATCATGACCTGGACCTGCTGTGGGGCGGCGAGTATCCGCGCTGGCTGAAGGAGCGCGTGTCGGGTCCCTGGGGACACCTCGACAACGGCCAGGCCGAGCGCCTGCTCCGCGCGATCGACCGCACGCGGCTAAAGCACGTGGTCGCGGCGCACCTGTCGCAGCAGAACAACCGGCCGGAACTGGCGCGTGCCGCGCTGGCTCGCGCCATGGGCTGTGAGGAAGACTGGGTCGAAGTCGCCACCCAGGAGGACGGCTTCGGCTGGCGCGACCTGCGCTGAACTTCGGTGTCGCAGGCGAAAAAAAACGGCGAACCCTCGCGGGCTCGCCGTTCTCTTTGGCGGGAGGCCGATTACTTCTTGGCGGCTTCCGTCGCGCCTTTCGCGGCGCCGGCAGCTGCGCCTTCGGTGCCGCCGGTCTTGGCACCCTCGACAGCGCCGTTGCCGCGCCGACGGATGGCGTTCGCCTTGTCGGTGTCGGCTGGCGCGTCGGCTTTGGGCGCGTCCGCTTTCGGCGCTTCGGCCTGGGCGTAGGCCATGGGCTGCAGCGTCGGCCTTCGGGGCTTCGTGCTGGGGCCGAGGCGGGTGCGGGGGCCGGCGCCGAGCGGGGGCCGCTGCGGAGCGGGTGCCGGGGCGGGGGCGGGTTTCGGTTCTTCTTTGCCGCAGGCGGCCAGCACAACGGCCAGCGAGGCGGCGATCAGCAGGGACTTGTTCATGGACTTCCTTTCCTATTGGTTTGGATTCGGTTCTTGGACTCTCGCCCGGGGCAGAATCAGGGCGATGCCAACCTGCAATTATAGCAGTGCAGCAATTCGGCTTGTCATGGAAATCCAAATGGCGCTGTCAGGCCGTAAACCGCGTCAGCCTGCCGAAACTTCATAGTCCCAGGGTGTTGGCGGATACCCCGGGAAAGGAGGCGGCCCAGATCTCCGCGAAACGCGAACGCATGATCAGCGCCTGGGTTTCGTCGTTGAAGCCGGCCGCGCCGCGGAAGTGGCGCGCGACCGGCCGCCGCACGTAGTGATGCTTGTCGAGCACCGCGAAACTGTCGGCCAGTTCGCGGATCTCCTCGTGGGTGCGGTTGATCTGCATCGCGTGCGCGTACTGCGCGAGCAGGTCCATCAGCCGCGGACAATGCTTGGTGATGTAGTCGGTGTCATGCACCACCAACTGTACGCGTCGGCTGCGGCTGGCGGCCAGGAAGTCGCGCAGCGCCTGCACGCGTTGCGGAGAATTGAATTTGTAAACGGACAGGTCGGTGTCGAAGATGCGCAGCTCGCGCCCGCTTTGCGCGAGCAGCCGATCGACCGCGGCCTGGAAGTCGGCCTGGTTGTCGAAGCGAACGTACTCGTGGGCCAGGCCCTCCGGGGTGTCGTCGGTCTCGCTCATGTCGGGGTCTCCGCGGGATGCAGCCAGCCTTGCCGATACCATTCGTGCAGCAGTTCGAGCGGGGCGCCGCGCGCCAGTCGTTCGCCGCTCAGCGAGCGTGCATCGGCCAGCGCGAGCAGGACCGGGCGCGCCGCGCGCGCGAGCGCGTGCGCTTCGCCGTTCATGTAGGCATTGCCGCCATGCACCAGCAGCATGCTGCGCGCATCGAGGGCCAGCCCGGAGCGCAGGATGCGTCGCAGGAAGGCGGCCGGCGGCAGCGGCCGGCGCGGCGGCCGGAATACCACCTGCGCCTTGGGTTCCGAGAGATGGCGACCGAGGAAAGCGGACACGTCTGCGCGGTTCCAGCGGATGCGCGCCAGAACTTGCGCTGCAAATTCGATCATGTGCGCGTCCAGCCGGCCGGGATGTGCGGCCGGTTGCCGGCCCGGGTCGCGGTAGGCCGCGTCGGGCAGGCCGCGTTCGTGCAGATAGTCGAGAAAGCCGGTGGCGAGTTCAGCACCGCGCGGCGCGCGAAAACCGATCGAATAGGTCCAGCATTCGCCGATGGCCACGCCGTCGTGCCCCCAGCCGGGCGGCAGGTAGAGCATGTCGCCGGGTTCGAGCAGCATTTCGGTCTGGTGCCTGAAGCCTTCGATCAGGCGCAGCGGCTGGCCTTCCGCGAGCCGCCAGTCGCGCGGCGGCGCGATGCGCCAGCGGCGTCGTCCCGGGCCCTGCAGCAGGAACACGTCGTAGCTGTCGACGTGCGGGCCCACGCCGCCGCCGTCGGTCGCATAGCTGACCATGACGTCGTCCAGGCGCGAGTACGGCACGAAGTCGAAGCGGCGCAGCAGGCGGTCGGCCTGCGGAACCACCAGGTTCAGGCCGTTGACCAGCAGGGTCCAGTTGCGCGGCGCGCGCTGCGCGAGGGTTCGCGGGTCCAGGGGGCCCTGGGTGACGCGCCAGCGGCGGCCGCGCTCGATCAGGCGGGATTCGACATCGTCGCGTCCGGCCAGACGGAACAGCGCCCGATGGTCGAGCACGCCGCGGAAGCCCGGCACGGCCTGCCGGACCAGCAGCGGGCGCCTCTGCCAGGTGTCGCGCAGGAAAACGCGGGCGCTGAGGCCTCCCAGAGGTGGTCGGGCGGAGGGCATCGGCGGATTATAGCCATGCGCGCGCAGGTTTCGGAAAGCGGATTCGAAGCGCTTGCGGCAAGCGGATTGAATTAGAATCCGCTTGCCCTTGAGTCAGCCACTATGCTGCGCCCGGACAAACCGCGCCTTCATTCTCGCTCCCCGACGCCGACATGCAGACGGTCAGCCTGTCGTCGTTCAAGGGGCGCAAGAATATCGTGCTGTATTTCTATCCGCGCGACGGCACGCCCGGCTGCACGCTTGAGGCCATCGAGTTCTCGGACCACGAATCGGTGTTCGCCGAGCACGATTGTGTGGTGCTGGGCGTCTCGCCGGACGAATGCATGGTGCACGCCGAGTTCCGCGACAAGCACGGGCTCACCGTGAACCTGCTGTCGGATGTCGACACCGAGGTATGCCGCAAGTACGGCGTGATGCAGGAAAAGGAGACTGAAGGCGTGAAACGGATGTGCCTGGTGCGTTCCACCTTCCTCATCGACAAGAAGGGCATGATCCGTCATGCCCACTACGGCGTGAGTCCGCGCGGCCATGCCGCCGAAGTGTTCGATGCGCTCAGAAAGCTGAAATCTTGAGCACCATCGAGGCCGGCAGCGTGGTGACGCTGGCGATCGACCTGTGCGACGCGCAGGACGAGCCCATCCACACCTCGCGTGAACCTTACGTCTACCTGCACGGCGGCTACGGCGGCCTGCTCGAGGCCCTGGAAGAGGCCCTCGAAGGCCGCGTGCCGGGCGAAACGCTGCGCATACAGCTCGAGCCGGAGCAGGCCTACGGCGATTACGACGCGGAGCTGGTGCGCATCGAGCCGCGCAGCCGGTATGGAGAGGGCCTGGAGGCGGGCATGCAGGTCGAGGATGCGTTCGGTGGCGAGGAGCCGCGCGTGTACATGGTCACCGACCTGGCTGGCGAAAGCGTGGTGCTGGACGGCAACCATCCGCTGGCCGGCATGGCGTTGCGCTTCGCGTGCCAGGTGCTGGCCGTGCGCGAGGCGACGGCCGAGGAACCGAGCCGGCGAGCCGGCCTGGCAACGACCGCGAGAGGACGACGAGTACGCGGACGAGGAGCCCGGCGCGGACCTGCCCCCGCCGCAGCGCAGCCACTAGCGCTCTTGCGTGCGGCGCCGCGGCAGCGCAGCACGCGCCGCGGCAGGCGATATGGCCTATGATGGCCGCCAACACGGCCCGTCCGGGCCGCAGACCTTCGGGGGAAGGGGCGCCACATGAAAGACGTGCTCTCTTACGGCTTAGGCACGCTGGTCGGCTTCGGCCTGGTTCTCGGCGTATTGTTCATCTTCATCCAGGACATCACGCAGAAGAAGCACGGCGTGCTGCGCAACTACCCGGTGATCGGGCATCTGCGCTACTGGTTCGAGGAACTCGGCGAGTACTTCCGGCAATACTTCTTCTCCGGCGATCGCGACGAGATGCCGTTCAACCGCGCCACGCGCGGCTGGGTCTACCGCCTGGCGAAGAACGAGGGCGGCACCATCGGCTTCGGCTCGACCTATGACCTGCATGACCCGGGTGCGCTGATCTTCGTCAACCATCCGTTCCCGGTGCTCGACGAGGATCGCCTGCCGACCCCCTCGCTGCTGCTGGGCGAGAACTACTGCAGGCAGCCGTTCGAGGCCAAGTCGATCATCAATATCAGCGGCATGAGCTTTGGCGCCATTTCCGCGCCGGCCGTGCGCGCATTGTCGCGCGGCGCGCACACCGCAGGCTGCTGGATGGACACCGGCGAAGGCGGACTCTCGCCCTACCATCTGGAAGGCGGCTGCGACGTGATCTACCAGATCGGCACGGCCAAGTACGGGGTGCGCGACGCGCACGGCGGCCTCTCGGAGGAGCGCCTGGTCGAACTTGGGCGCGTCGTGAAGGCCTTCGAGATCAAGCTCTCGCAGGGCGCCAAGCCCGGCAAGGGCGGCGTGCTGCCCGGCGCAAGGTAACGCCGGAAATCGCCAAGATCCGCGGCATCCCCGAGGGGCGCGACTCGATCAGCCCGAACCGGCATCGCGACATCGCCAACGTCAACGACCTGCTTGACCGCATTGCCTATATCCGCGACATCACGGGGCGTCCGGTGGGCGTGAAGACGGCGGTGGGCGGCTGGCTGTTCATGAACGAACTGGCCGACGCCGTGCACCGCCGCGGGCTGGAGAGCGCGCCGGACTTCCTCGTCATCGACGGCGGCGAGGGCGGCTCGGGCGCGGCGCCGCAGGCGCTCGCCGACCACATGAGCCTGTCGATCGAGGAGGCGTTGCCGCGCGTGGTCGACGCGCTGATCGAATCCGGGCTGCGCCAGCGCATCCGGGTGGTTGCCTCCGGCAAGCTGGTGACTTCGGCGCGCGCCGCCTGGGCGTTGTGCGTGGGGGCGGATTTCATCAATACGGCGCGCGGCTTCATGTTCTCGCTGGGTTGCATACAGGCGCTGCGCTGCCACCAGAACACCTGCCCGACCGGCCTGACCACGCACAACAAGCGGCTGCAGCGCGCGCTGGTGGTCGAAGAGAAGTACCTGCGGGTGGCCAACTACGCCAACAACATGAACCGTGAGATCGACATGATCGCCCACTCCTGCGGCGTGCGGCACGCGCGCGAGCTGCGCCGCGAGCACGTGCGCATCGTGCAGGCCAACGGCCAGTCGATCGCGCTGAACATGCTGTTCCCGTATCCGGAGCCCAAGGCCAGGGTCAGGGTCGCCTGAGGGTCGACCTTGCCGGAAACGGCAAGTCAATTGGCTGGAAACCCCCTGCTGGAGCGGATTTCTTGAAATAAAAGTTCAGGAATTCCCGCGCAGGCGCTCAGGACCGTCCGGCCAGCCAGACGTTCCACAGGCGCCGTGCCGCATCCGGCAGTTCGCTCGCCACCATGCCCACCGGACCGTCGCCGCGCAGCGCAAGCTGGTCGGCCGCGCAGCCGTGCAGGTGCGTGCCGAGCACCAGCGCCGACTCCCCCGAGAGCCCTGGCCGAGCAGCGCGCCGAGCATGCCGGCCAGCACGTCGCCGCTGCCGGCGGAGGACAGTCCCGGATTGCCGGAGGCGTTGACGAACCAGTGCCCGTCGCGCGCGGCGAGTACGCTGCCATTTCCCTTCAGCGCAACGTGCGCGCCGAGCCGGTCGCGCAGGCGGCGCGCCGCCGCAAGCCGGTCGTCCTGCACCGCGGCCGTGTCGCAACCCAGCAGACGCGCCGCCTCGGCCGGGTGCGGGGTCACCAGCGTATCGGCACCGCGTTCAGCGCAGGCGCGCACCAGATCGGGGTTGGCCGCAATCAGGTTCAGCGCGTCGGCATCCAGCACGACCGGAATGTCCTCGGACAGGCCGGCGATCAGCAGGGTTTCGGCCAACTCGCTGTCGCCCAGGCCCGGGCCGATCACCAGCGCCGTCAGGTCCAGGCCGAGCAGCGCGTTCGGCGCACGCAACATCAGTTCCGGCGCCAGCGCGTCGTAGCGCGGCGCATGCGTGTCGAGCAGGCCGACGTAGACGCGGCCCGCGCCCAGCCGGGCTGCGGCGCGCGCGGCGAGCAGCGCGGCGCCGCACATGCCTTCGGCACCGCCCAGCACGCCCACGCTGCCCGCCATGCCTTTGTGGAAATTGCGCGGCCGCGGGGCGAGCGCCCGGGCGAACAGCTGCGGATCGGCGATCCAGCCGCCGGGCGCGAGCAGGCGCTGCACCGGCAGGCCCAGATCGGCCACCCGGACCTGCCCGCAGTGATCGGGGCCATCCAGGGTCAGCAGGCCCGGCTTGTGGGCGATGAAGGTCAGGGTATGCGTCGCGCGCACCGCGATGCCGGGGGCGCGACCGGTGTCCGATTCCAGTCCGCTGGGGATGTCGAGGGCGAGCACCGTGCAGTCGAGCGCATTCAGCTGTGCGATCAGTTCCGCGTAGGGCGCTTGCGGGGCGCGGGTGAGACCGATGCCGAACAGCCCGTCGATCGCCAGCGCCCAGCGCACGTCGGCCGGTATGGCGGGCAGCACCTCACCACCGACGGCGCGCCACCTGGCCAGCGCTGCAGCGGCATCCGGGGGCAGCTTCGCCGGATCGGCCGGGCAGACCAGGGATACGCGAAAGAACCACTGCCGCAGATGCACGGCGGCTTCGAAGGCGTCTCCGCCGTTGTTGCCGGGGCCGGCCAGCACCAGCACTTCCTTGCCGTCCTGGGGCACCAGGCTGCGCGCGTATTCGGCGGCGGCCAGGCCGGCGCGCGCCATCAGCGGTGGTTCGGAGGAGCCGGCGACCGGACGGGCCGCGGTCTCGATGCTGCGGATGTCCGCGGTGGTGTAGATGGGCAGGCTCATGCCGCCCATTCTATTCCCGCCGGGCCCTCAACCCATCTTGAACATCTTGCTCGGCAGATAGGAAACGATCTCGGGGAAGATCCAGAGGATCGCCACCGCGAACGCCATCAGCAGGAAGAAGGGCAGTGCCGCCTTGGCGACGTAGAACATGTTCCTGCCGGTGAGGCCCTGCAGAACGAACAGGTTGAAGCCCACGGGCGGCGTGATTTGCGCCATCTCGACCACCAGCACGATGAAGATGCCGAACCACAGCAGGTCGATGCCCGCGGCCTTGACCGAGGAAGGATCACCGAGGCGGTCAGCACGACCATGGAGATGCCGTCCAGGAAGCAGCCCAGGATGATGAACAGCACGGTCAGCACGGCGATCAGTTGCCATGGCTGGAAGCCCTGACCACCGATCCAGGCAGCCATCACGCGCGGTATGCCGGTGAAACCCATGGCCACGGTCAGGAAGGCCGCACCTGTCAGGATGAAGGCGATCATGCACGAGGTCTTGGTCGCGCCCATCACGCTGGCGCTGAAGTTGCTCCAGGTCAGCGAGCCGCCGGCCACGGAGAGTGCCAGGGAGCCGACCACGCCCAGGACGGCGGCCTCGGTGGGCGTGGCGATGCCGGCATAGATCGAGCCGATGACGGCGCCGATCAGCAGGACGGTCGGGATCAGGAAGCGCGCGGCATACAGTTTCTCGGTCAGCGTGGTGACGTTTTCGCGCTTGGGTGTGCGATCCGGGTTCATCAGCGCCCAGATTGCGATGTAACCCGAGAACAGCACCATCAGCAGAATGCCGGGCAATACGCCGGCCACGAACATGCGCGCGATGGAGACGTCCGCGGCCACGCCGTAGACGATCATGATGATCGAGGGGGGTATCAGCAGCCCCAGCGTCCCGGCGCCGGCCAGCGAGCCGATCGCCATGCGCTCGTCGTAGCCTCGGCTCTTGAGTTCCGGAATGGTGATGCGGCCGATGGTCGCGGCCGTGGCGGCGGAAGATCCGGAAATCGCCGCGAAGATGCCGCAGCCGACCACGTTGGTGTGCATCAGCCGTCCGGGCAGAGGCTCCACCCAGGGCGCCAGGCCACGGAACATGTCTTCGGAGACGCGGGTACGGAACAGGATCTCGCCCATCCAGATGAACAGCGGCAGGGCGGTCAGCGACCAGCTTGCGCTCGAGCCCCAGACCGTCGTCGCCATCAGCGGCCCGGCCGGTGAGTTGGTGAACGCCGCCATGGCGACGAAGCCCACCCCCAGCAGCGTGATGGCGATCCAGACCCCGGAAATCAGCAGCGCGGCGAGTACGGCCAGCAGTATCAGCGAAACGCTCAGCAGTTCCATGTCAGCGCTCGAACCCGGGGTTGGCATCCTTGTGTGCGGCCTCGGCGACCTGGTACGAGGGCGTACCCCCGCCCAGCAGCACCAGCAGGTCGTCGGCGAAGGCCACCAGCAGTATCACCAGGCCCAGGGCCATGCCCGATTGCGGTATCCACAGCTTGATCGGTACCAGGCCCTGCGACACGTCGTTCAGGCTGTACGAGGTCCACACCATCTCCGAACTGGCCCAGGCGAAGTAGCCGACCATGAAGGTCGCCAGGGCCAGGCAGAGGATCTCGAGCGCGCGGCGCAAGCCGCCCTTGGCCATCGACAGGATGATGGTCATGCGGATCTGTTCGTTGCAGCGCAGGGTCCAGGCCAGTCCCAGGAACGACGAGGCCGCCATACAGTAGCCGGCGAACTCGTCGTAGGAATGCGCAGCGAAGCCCAATAGCCGGCCCACGATCTGGATCAGCGACATCACGCCGATCGCGATCAGGAAGAACCCGGCCAGGACGCCGGAGCCGCGATAGACCGCGTTGAGCGCCGCGCGCATCGACGCCTCAGTTGCCGTAGGCCTTGAGGATGGCTTCGCCCTCGGCACCCGCCTTGGCGACCCATTCCGCGGTCATCTTCTTGCCGACTTCCTGCAGCTCGGCGGCCAGCTTGGGTGAGGGGCTCATGACCTTGACGCCCTTGCCGGCCAGCGTCTTCAGGCTGGAGGCGAGTTCCGCTTCGCTGGCAGTCCAGCCGCGCGCTTCGGCCGCCGCTGCAGCATCGCGCACCGCCTTCTGCGTGGCGGGGTCGAGCTTGGCCAGGGCGGCCTTGCCGGCGATGACCATGTTCTGCGGCAGGATGGCCTGCACGTTGTATACGTGTGTGGTCGAGTCCCAGGTCTGGGTGTCCACGCCACCCGCCGCCGAGTTGATCTGTGCGTCGATCATGCCGGTACGAAAGGCCTGCGGCACTTCCGGCGCGGCGATCAGCACCGGGATGGCGCCGAACAATTCGGCCAGGCGCGAGGTGATGGGGCTGAACGAACGCAGGCGCATGCCTTTGAAGTCGGCCAGCGAGTTGATCTCCTTCTTGGTATGGATCGCCGTCGGCGGCCAGGCCACCGAGTACAACAGGGTCATGCCCTGCGCGTCGAGGCGCTTCTCAAGCACCGGCTTGGCGGCCGCGTAGAGCTTGCGCTGCTTCTCGTAGCTGGGCGCGAGGAAGGGGTTCGAATCGAACGCGAAGACCGCGGCTTCGTTGGCCAGGATGGACACCAGGGTCTCGGCGATCGGCACCTGACCGGTCTGCACGGCGCGCTTGATCTCCGGATGCTTGATCAGCGAGTTTCCGGAATGGATGACGATCTGCAGTTTGCCGCCCGAGGCCTTGGCGATGTCCTCGGTGAACTGACGCGCATTCTTGGTGTGGAAGTTGCTGTCGGGGTAGGGCGTGGGCATGTCCCACTTGGTCTGCGCCTGGACGACGGTGGCCGCCAGTGCCAGTGCTGCACCGATGGCGAGGGTTATTCTGGATGCGTGCATTGCGCGTTCTCCTCGAACGAGTGCGCGATCAATCGCGGAAAGTTGTGTGGGGGGGGATGCGAACCGGCCGGCTTCGTGAACGCAAAAACGCCAGCGCGCCCATTGGGCGCGCTGGCGTTCTCCTGCATCAGTTGCCGTAGGCCTTGAGGATGGCCTCGCCTTCCGGGCCGGCCTTCGCCGACCACTCGCCGATCATCTTCTTGCCGATGTCGGCGAACTCGGCGGCGAGCTTGGCCGAGGGCGTCATGATCTTGATGCCCTTGGAGGCCATGGTCTTCTTGTAGCCGTCATTCTCGGATTCGCTGGTCTGCCAGCCGCGCTTTTCCGCAGCTTGAGCTGCGGACAGCACCGCCTTCTGGGTGGCCGCATCGAGCTTGCCGAACGCCGCCTTGTTCACGAACACGACGTTGTGCGGCAGCATGGCTTGCGTGTCGTAGTAGTGCGAGAGGTAATCCCACGCCTGCGTGTCCACGCCGGTGGCGCCGGAGGTGATCATCGCGTCGACCAGGCCGGTCTTGAACGCCTGCGGGACTTCAGGGACCTGTACCGTGGTCGGGATCGCGCCCATCAGCTCGGCGAAGCGCGATGTGGTCGGATTGTAGGTGCGGAACTTGGTGCCCTTTAGATCGGCGACCGCGTTCAGTTCCTTCTTGGCATAGATGCCCTGCGGCGGCCAGGGCACCGAATACAGCAGCGTGATGCCTTGCGAATCCAGGCGCTTCTGGATCACCGGCTTGGCGACCGACCAGAGCTTGGCCGCCTTGGCGTAGCTGTTGGCGAAGAAAGGGTTCGAATCGAACGCGAATACGGCGGCTTCGTTGGCGAGCACCGAGACGAGGATTTCGCCGATCGGCACCTGACCGGTCTGCACGGCACGCTTGATCTCCGGATGCTTGATCAGCGAAGCGGTCGAGTGCGGGGTGATCTGCAGCTTGCCGCCGGTAGCCTTGGCGATTTCCTCGGCGAACATGCGCACGTTCTTGGTGTGGAAGTTGCCGTCCGGATATGGGGTCGGCATGTCCCACTTGGTCTGCGCCGCGGCGCCGCCTGCAGCGAGGGTGAAGGCCGCGCCTACGGCGGCGGCGATGCAGGTTCTGCGCTGAATCATGGATGGTCTCCCTGTTTGCCCTGCTGTTCGCATGGTGCGGTGCGTGGTGCGGCTCCGCCGGCACCACTTCCGCAGTGGCGGCAAGTGTCTGCCATGCCCTCGGCGCGTGTCAATGCAAACGTCGTACCACCTCGTCGGCAAGGGCAAGGCTCGCCGTCAGTCCCGGCGACTCGATGCCGAACATGTGCACCAGCCCCGCGACGCCGTGCTCCGCCGGGCCCTGGATCACGAAGTCCGGCGCGGCCGCGCCGGCAGGCGCGATCTTGGGGCGTATCCCCGCATAGCCGGGCGCCAGTGCACCATCGGGGAGCCCGGGCCAGTAGCGGCGGATCGCGGCGTAGAACTTGTCGGCGCGGCGCGGATCGACGTCATAGCCGATGCGGTCTATCCATTCGACGTCGGGACCGAAACGCGCCTGGCCGCCCATGTCGATGGTGACGTGCACCCCCAGCCCGCCGGGCTCGGGGACCGGATACACGAGGCGCGTGAACGGCGAGCGGCCGGTCAGCGAGTAATAGTTGCCTTTCGCGTAAAACTCGCCCGGGGCCTGATCGTGCGGATAGCCGTCGATGCGCCGCGCCACCGAGGGCGCCGTGAGGCCGGCGGCATTGACCACCGTGCGGGCGGCCAGGCGCATGGGTTCGGCGCCGCCCACCTCGAGTGCGATGCGCCCGTCGGGAAGCACCTCGCCGCGCACGAGCGGCGAGAGCAGGGCCAGCATGGCGCCGTGCGATTCGGCCTCGCCCTGCAGTGCAAGCATGAAGGCATGGCTGTCCACCACGCCGGTGGAGGGCGAGTGCAGGGCGGCGACGCAGGACACCGCGGGCTCCATGGCGCGAACCTGATCCAGCGTCAGTTGGACCACGTCGGTCACGCCGTTGGCGTGCGCCTTATCGCGTATGCCTTCCAGTTCGGTGATCTGGGCGGCGTCCGTGGCGACGATCAGCTTGCCGCAGCGCATGTGCGGGATGCCGCGCTCGGCACAGTACGCATACAGCATGCGCCGGCCCTCGACGCAGGTGCGCGCCTTCAGGGAGCCCTGCGGGTAATAGATGCCTGCGTGTATGACTTCCGAGTTGCGCGAGCTGGTCGCGGTGCCGATCGCATTCTCGGATTCGAGCACGATCACCTCGCGGCCGGCCAGGGCCAGTGTGCGCGCCACGGCCAGACCCACCACCCCGGCGCCGATGACGACGGCGTCGACCTGATCCATCCGCGCTCCCTAGAAAACCGAGAGCTGCGAATTGCGCAGGTCGGTCACCAGCATGCAACCGGGCTTGTGGGCGATGGCCAGCGGCGGTCGTGCCTTGCGGATCGCCGACTGCGGGGTCACTCCGCAGGCCCAGAACACCGGCACTTCGCCCGGCAGGATCTCGGTCGGATCGCCGAAATCCGGCTTGCCGATGTCGCGGATGCCGATGGCGGCCGGGTCGCCGAAGTGCACCGGTGCGCCATGCACGTTCGGGAATCGCGAGGTGATCTGGATCGCGCGGATCGCCTGTGCGGGCTTCATCGGGCGCATGGAGACCACCAGCGGCCCGCCGAAGCGGCCGGCTTCGGCGGTGGCGACGTTGGTGCGGTACATCGAGACGTTATGGCCGCGCTCGACGTAGCGCACCGGGATGCCGTCCTCCTTGAGCGCCTCCTCGAAGGAAAAGGAGCAGCCGATGACGAAGGCCACCAGGTCGTCGCGCCACACCTGCATGAGATCGTCGACGTCGCCCGCCGGCTCGCCGTCGCGGAACACCACGTACCTGGAAATGTCGGTGCGGATGTCGAGGTCGGCGCCCACCGCGGGTATGCGCGGGTCGCCCGGCTCTGACATGCCCAGAATCGGGCAGGGCTTGGGGTTCATCTGGGCGAATCGCAGGAACTCGCTGGCATAGTCGCGCGGCAGGATGGCGAGGTTGCCCTGCGCGTAGCCCGGGCACTGTCCGGCGGTGTGGCTGGCGAACTTGCGCGCGCGGATCGCGCGACGCAACTCGGCGGGATCGGTATATATGTCCATGGGCGGATTTTACTGAGTTTAGAATCGCGCGTTTCCCGTCCGTCATTTCTTCGCCTCCCATGAGTTCACACGCTACGCCCCCCGACGCGCGCCGCTGGCAGTTCTGGATCGACCGCGGCGGCACCTTCACCGACCTGGTCGCGCGCCGTCCTGACGGCGGCCTGCTTACGCACAAGCTGCTTTCTGAGAACCCCGGACGCTACGCCGACGCGGCGCTGCAGGGCATACGCGACCTGCTCGGCGTGCCTGCCGGCGAGCGCATCCCGGCCGAGCGCATCGAGGCCGTGAAGATGGGCACCACGGTCGCCACCAACGCACTGCTGGAGCGCAAGGGCGAGCCCACCGCGCTGTTCATCACGCGCGGCTTCCGCGACGCGCTGCGCATCGCCTACCAGAACCGGCCGCGGCTCTTCGACCGGCACATCGTGCTGCCCGAAATGCTCTACTCGGAGGTGTTCGAGATCGACGAGCGCATCGGGCCGCGGGGCGAAGTGCTGCGTGCCCTGGACGAGGATGCGGCGCGGCGCGCGCTCGAAGCCGCGCGCGAGCGCGGCCTGCGTTCCGTGGCCATCGTGTTCATGCACGGCTACCGCCACGTGCAGCACGAGGCGCGCGTGGCCGCGCTGGCGGCCGAGGTCGGCTTCGCACAGATCTCGGTTTCGCACAAGGTCAGCCCGCTGATGAAGTTCGTCGGCCGCGGCGACACCACCGTGGTCGATGCCTACCTGTCGCCCATCCTGCGACGCTACGTCGACCAGGTCGCGGGCGAGTTGAACGGCGTGCCGCTCTTGTTCATGCAGTCGAACGGCGGGCTGACGGATGCGCGCCGCTTCCAGGGCAAGGATTCCATCCTGTCCGGACCGGCCGGCGGCATCGTCGGCGCCGCGCGCACCTCTGCGGCGGCCGGTTTCGACAGGATCATCGGCTTCGACATGGGCGGCACATCCACGGACGTGTCGCACTACGCGGGCGAGTTCGAGCGCGAGTTCGAGACGCGTGTGGCCGGCGTGCGCATGCGCGCGCCGATGATGCGCATCCACACGGTCGCCGCCGGCGGCGGCTCCATCCTGCACTTCGACGGCGCGCGCTACCGCGTCGGCCCGGACTCGGCCGGCGCCAACCCGGGGCCCGCCAGCTACCGCCGCGGCGGGCCGTTGGCGGTGACCGACGCAAACGTCATGCTCGGGCGCATACAGCCGAAGTTCTTTCCGTCGGTGTTCGGCCTGCAGGGCGACGAGCGCCTGGACGCCGAGGTGGTGCGCGGAAAGTTCGCCGAGCTGGCCGCGCGCATCCGCGCCGCCACGGGGGATGCGCGCAGCCCCGAGCAGGTGGCCGAGGGTTACATACAGATCGCCGTCGGCAACATGGCCAATGCCATCAAGCACATCTCGGTGCAGCGCGGCCACGACGTCACCGAGTACACGCTTTGCTGCTTCGGCGGCGCGGCCGGCCAGCACGCCTGCCTGGTGGCCGATGCACTGGCCATGACGCGCGTGTTCATCCACCCGTTCGCCGGCGTGCTCTCTGCCTACGGCATGGGACTCGCCGACCAGACCGCGATGCGCGAGAAGTCGATCGAGGCGCGGCTCGAGGAGGGTGCACGCCGCCTGCTGGAGGACGAAGCCGGGAAGCTTGCCACCGAGACGCGCGAGGAACTGCTCGCGCAAGGCGTGGATTCCGAGCGCATACGCGTGCTGCGCCGTGTGCACCTGAAGTACGAAGGCACGGACAGCGCGTTGCTGGTGGCGCTGGGCAGCCTCGCGGACATGCAGGCGCAGTTCGAGGCCGCCTACCGCAAGCAGTACAGCTTCCTGATGCCGGGCCGCGCACTGATCGTCGAGGCCGTTTCGGCCGAAGCCATCGGCCTGTCCGAGGACGTCGGCGCAGGCGTGGCGCCGCAGTCCGCCGCCCCGCACGGCGCCGGCACCCGGCCTGCGCCGGTGGAGCATGCGCCCATGTTCACCGGCGGCGCCTGGCGCGACACGCCTGTCTACCTGCGCGAGCGCCTGCCCGCCGGCAGTCGCGTCGACGGGCCGGCCATCATCGCCGAGGCCAACGCCACCACCGTGGTCGAACCCGGCTGGCAGGCGCGCGTCGGTGGCGCGGCGGAGCTGGTGCTGGAGCGCGTGGTCGCGCGCGAGGCGCGCGTGGCGCTGGGCACGCAGGCTGATCCGGTCATGCTCGAGATCTTCAACAACCTGTACATGTCCATCGCAGAGCAGATGGGCCTGCGGCTGCAGAACACCGCCTACTCGGTGAACATCAAGGAGCGGCTGGATTTCTCCTGCGCGCTGTTCGACGCCACCGGCAATCTGATCGCCAATGCCCCGCACATGCCCGTGCATCTGGGCTCGATGGGCGAGTCGATCAAGACAGTGATCCGGGAGAACGCCGGCCGCACCCATCCGGGCGACGTGTTCGTGCTGAACGCCCCCTACAACGGCGGCACCCACCTGCCCGACGTGACCGTGATCACTCCGGTGTTCGACGAGGCGCAGAAGGAGATCCTGTTCTACGTGGGGTCACGCGGCCACCACGCCGACATCGGCGGGATCACGCCGGGATCCATGCCGCCTGATTCCAGGACGGTCGACGAGGAAGGCGTGATGATCGACAACTTCCTGCTGGTCGAGCGGGGGCGCTTTCGCGAAAAGGAAACGATCAGCCTTCTCTCTTCGGGTGCCTACCCGGTGCGCAACGTCACGCAGAACCTGGCAGACCTGAAGGCGCAGATCGCCGCCAACGAGAAGGGCGTGCAGGAACTGCGCCGCATGGTCGCGCAGTTCGGCCTCGACGTGGTGCGCGCCTACATGCGCCACGTGCAGGACAACGCCGAGGCATCCGTGCGCCGCGTGATCGGCGTCCTGAAGGACGGCTGCTTCGAGTACCCGATGGACAACGGCGCCGTGATCCGCGTCAAGATCACCATCGGCGAGGACAGGCGCAGCGCGACGGTGGACTTTACCGGCACGTCGGCGCAGTTGCCGAACAACTTCAACGCCCCTTCGGCAGTCTGCATGGCGGCCGTGCTCTACGTGTTCCGCACGCTGGTCGACGACGACATCCCGCTGAACGCAGGCTGTTTGAAGCCGATCCGGGTCATCATCCCGGAAGGCTGCATGCTGAACCCGCGCTTTCCCGCCGCCGTGGTCGCCGGCAACGTCGAAACGTCGCAGTGCATCACGGACGCGTTGTACGGGGCGTTGGGCGTAATGGCCGGTTCGCAGGGAACCATGAACAACTTCACATTCGGCAACGCGCGCCACCAGTACTATGAGACGGTGGCCGGCGGTTCCGGAGCCGGGCCGGGTTTCGACGGTACGTCGGTGGTGCAGACGCATATGACCAATTCGCGCCTGACCGATCCCGAAGTGCTGGAGTGGCGATTCCCGGTGCGGCTCGACAGCTTCGAGATCCGGCATGGCTCCGGCGGCAGCGGACGCTGGCGCGGCGGTGACGGCGCCGTGCGACGCGTGCGCGTTCTGGAGGACATGACCGCCGCGATCCTTTCGGGGCGGCGCCTGCTGCAGCCGCACGGCATGGCCGGTGGGTCGCCCGCGCTGGCCGGTCGCAACAGCGTGGAGCGCGTCGACGGACGCGTCGAGGAACTCGGCCCCAGCGACCGCGCCGAGATGCATCCGGGCGATGTGTTCGTGATCGAATCGCCCGGCGGCGGGGGCTACGGTGCTCCGGAGTAAGCCGACGGACTGGGGGGATATAATGAAGATCCGAAGCAGAACCGCCGTTTGCCTACGGACCCGATGACTCCAGCCTCGATTTACTCGAAGACCGGCAAGGGCATGCTGGAGGCCTCCGGCAAGACCAGCCTGCTGTCGCGCAGCGATCGTGCGGTGCTCGCACAGATCGATGGAAAGTCCAGCGTTGCCGAGCTCAACCAGAAGTTCGACAAGCTGGATGCGGCCAGGTTCGGCAAGCTGATTTCGCAGCTGGCCACAGACGGCTTCATACGCGAAGTTTCGGCGGGGGCCGCGCCTGCGGCCGCCAAGCCGCCGGCCGGTGCCGCGCCGGCGGCAACGGCGCCCATGGACGGGGTGTCGGATCTGGATTTCACCGCCATTCCCGCTTCGCCGCCGCCGCCACGTGCGACACCGCAGGCCCCCAAGCCACCCATGGACCTGGCTGCAGTTGCGCGCGCCGAAGCCGCGCGCAATGCCGAAGGCGATGCGCTCAATTTCAAGGGCAGGCAAGAGGCGGAAGCCAAGGCCAAGGCGGTTGCCGCCGCGGCCGCGCAGGCGCGCGTGCAGGCGCAGGCCAAGGCCGAAGCGGAGGCGCGGGCCAAAGCCTTGCAGGAACAGCTGGCGAGGCAGAAGGCCGAGACTCAGGCGCGCGCGTTGGCGGAAGCCAAGGCAAAAGCCGAGCAGGAAGCAAAAGCCAAGGCGGAACAGGAAGAGAAGTCCAGGGCTGAAGCTGTAGCTGTAGCCCGAGCCAAGGCCGAAGCAGAAGCTCGCGCCAAGGCCGAAGCAGAAGCCCGAGCCAAGGCCGAAGCAGAAGCCCGAGCCAAGGCCGAAGCGGAAGCCCGCGCCAAGGCCGAAGCGGAAGCCCAAGCCAAGGCGGAAGCGGAAGCCCGTGCCAAGGCCGAAGCGGAAGCTCGTGCCAAGGAAGAAGCCGAAGCCCGCGCCAGGGCTGAAGCAGAAGCGAGGGCCAAGGCCGAACAGGAGGCCGCCGAAAAGGCCGAGGCGGAGGCGCGGCGCCTGCGCGAGGAGGCGGAACGTGCAGAGCGCGAAGCGGCCGAGCGCAAAGCCCGCGAGGAGGCCGAACGCCTGGCGAACGAAGCCAGGGAGCGCGCCAGGAAGGAAGCCGAGGAGCAGGCGCGCCGAGAAGCCGAACTGCAGGCGAAGCTGGAAGAGGAGCGCCGCGCGCGCGAAGAAGCCGAACGCAGGGCGCGTGAAGAGGCCGAACGCGTCGCACGCGAAGCCGAAGAGCGCCGCCGCCAGGAAGCCGAGGAGCAGGCACGCCGCGAGGCCGAACTGCAGGCGAAGCTGGAGGAGGAGCGCCGCGCCCGCGAAGAAGCCGAACGCAAGGCGCGTGAAGAGGCCGAACGCGTTGCGCGCGAAGCCGAAGAGCGCCGTCGCCGGGAGGCCGAGGAGCAGGCGCGCCGCGAGGCCGAGCTGCAGGCGAAGCTGGAGGAGGAGCGTCGTGCCCGGGAGGACGCGGAGCGCAAGGCCCGCGAGGAGGCCGAGCGCCTGGCGAAGGAAGCCGAGGCGCGTGCCCGCAAAGAAGCCGAGGAGCAGGCGCGCCGCGAGGCCGATCTGCAGGCAAAGCTGGAAGCGGAGCGCCGCGCGCGTGAAGAGGCCGAGCGGCGTGCGCGGGAGGACGTGGAGCGCATCGCGCGCGAGGCCGAAGAACGCGCCAGGCAGGAGGCCGGGGAGCAGGCACGTCGCGAGGCCGAGTTGCAGGCCAGGCTCGAGGAAGAACGTCGTGCGCGGGAAGACGCCGAGCGCAAGGCCAGGGAGGACGGCGAGCGCCTGACCCGCGAAGCCGAGGCGCGGGCGAAGGAGGAGGACGAGGCCAGGGCTCGTCGCGATTCCGAAGCGCGTCGCGAGCAGGAGGAGTCGGCGCACAAGGCGAAGGAAGAGCGCGAGGCGGCCGAGTCGCAGGCCAAGCCCGCTGCCGCCGCCCCGGCTGCATCTTCCACCGATTTTCTGATGGCGGATCTGGACTCTTTCTCGGCGCGCGAGGACGAGGAGCGCAAACAACAGGAAGCGGATAATCGCGCCCGCAAGGAAGCCGAAGCCAGGTCACGCCGCGAGGCCGAAGACAAGGCCAGGCGCGAAGCCGAGGACAAGGCGCGGCGCGAAGCCGAGGAGAAAGCGAAGCGCGCGGAAGAAGAGCGGATCGCGCGCGAAGCCGCGGAGCGGCTTGCACGCGAAGAGGACGAACGGCGCCAGGCCGAGGAAGCCGAACGCAAGCGCCAGGCGCGCGAGGCGATCGACCGGGCGCGTGCCGCCCCGCCGAAGCAGGCGCCGGCACAGGACCAGGACCTGGACAGTGGCGATGACATCGTGGTGTCCGACGATGAACTCGACCTGGACGAGGTGAAGGCGGACCAGCAGAAGCTGGGCAAGGATGCGCGCCGCGCAGAGCGCGACAAGGAGCGCGCCGAAGCGAAGGCGAAGGCCCGAAAGGCCGGAGAGCCCGAGGAGTCGGTGGTCGCGGTCAAGGTGCGGCGCCCCGTGAACTGGGGCAAGCCGGTGGCGATCTCCTTCTTCGTGCTGCTGCTGGCCGGCTTCGGCCTGCTGCACGTGATGCCGCTGTCGACTGCGGAGTACGAGAAGCTGGGCAGCGATGCCTTGGGTGTGCCCGTCAAGCTGGGTTCGGTGCGACTGTCGCTGATCACCGGAGTCGAGTTGAAGCTGGAGAAAGTGGCCATAGGCGAGAATCTGCGCATCGCGCAAGTGCGCGCCGCGCCGGACATAGGCTCGCTGTTCTCCGAGAAGAAGGCATTCAAGCGGATCGAGCTCGAGGGTTTGTCCGGACCTCCGGGCGAAATGGCCGCCGCCCTGTTTGGCAGATTGCAGGGCGAGAACCTGCGCGTGGCGCGCATCGCCGCGTCGAAGCTCAAACTCGACGGCGGGCTGCCCGTGCTCGACGTCGAGGCGCAGCTCGGCCCGGACGGGGCGCTGCAGGGCGTGGTCCTTAGCTCCGCCGACGCCAAGCTGTCCGGGCAATTGCAGTCGCGCGGCGACACCCTGGTGTTCGAGGTCAATGCAGGCGCCATGACGATGCCATTCGTGCCGGGCGTGAGCCTGAGCGATTTCGGCATGAAGGGGACCGCCACGCGCAGCGAAATCGCGGTCAGCGAATGGAGCGGCAAGCTCTACGACGGCACGCTGGCAGGAACTGCGCGCATACGCTGGGCCAAGGGCTTGAGCGTGGAGGGCGAATTGCGCGTCAAGCAGATCAATGTCAACGTGTTCGCGCCCGCCCTGATGTCGGAGGGCAAGGCCGACGCACGCGGCGTGTTCGCGATGAGCGGCCCGGCGCTGGACAAGCCCGGCGCCGACATGCGCCTGGAGGGCAGCTACACGGTGAGCAAAGGCACGCTGGGCAGCTTCGATCTGGCGCGCGCGCTGCAGCCCAGCGCATCCCAGGCCTCGGGGCGCACCCAGTTCTCGGAGCTCACCGGGGTGGGCGTGTACTCGAGGGGCGCAGTGCAGTTGCGTGAAATGAAGCTGACCGCAGGGCTGCTCACGGCGTCCGGCCTGGCCGACATCGATGCGGCCGGCAATTTCTCCGGACGCGTGAACGCCGAAGTGCGCACACAGCCGGCGGCGCTGCGCGGCACCCTGTCCCTGGGTGGCACGCGCAGCGACCCGCTGGTCAAGCGCTAGGGACGGCGGCCGGCCCTCAGACCTCGTGCGGTGCGTTGCCGCGGAACCCGGGCGGGGCCGGCAGCCTGTATAATTCAGCTTTACCGGCCCGCCTTCTCGATGTCCACCATCCTCAAGCTGCGCGGCGCAAGCGCGCTGTCGGACTTCCGTCTCGCCAAGCTGCTCCCGCAACTCCAGGCCGTGCATTCCGGCATCCGGGGGCTCGCCGCGGAGTTCTGGCATTTCGTCGAAACCGAAGTGCCCCCCGATACCACCCAGTCGGACCTGCTCGAGCGCCTGCTGAGATACGGCGAGTCACTGCCTGGGGAGCCTGCCGGCCAGCTGTTCCTGGTCGTACCGCGTATCGGCACCATTTCTCCCTGGTCGTCTAAAGCCACGGAAATCGCACGCCAGTGCGGCCTGGCTGGCGTGCGGCGCATGGAGCGCGGCATGGCCTGCTACGTGCAGGGACCAGCCAGGCTGTCGGTGGCCGAGCGCGCCGCGCTGGGCGCACTCCTGCACGACCGCATGACCGAGACCGTGCTGGATACGCTGGAAGGCGCGGAAGCCCTGTTCCGGCATGTGCCGCCGCGCCCCCTGCAGCGTGTCGATCTCTCCGGCGGGGCGCGCGAGGCGCTGGTGCGCGCCAACGGCGTACTGGGCCTCGCCCTGTCGGACGACGAGATCGACTACCTGGCCGCGGCCTACCGCGGCCTGGCGCGCGATCCGACCGACGCAGAACTGACCATGTTCGCGCAGGCCAATTCCGAACACTGCCGGCACAAGATCTTCAATGCCAGCTGGATCGTCGACGGTGTGAAGCAGGACAGCACGCTGTTCGGCATGATCAAGCACACGCACGCGAGCAACCCGCAGGGCACGGTACTGGCCTACACCGACAATGCGGCCATCATGGAAGGCCGCGTTGCGCAGCGTTTCTATGCAGGCGTCGAAGGCGAGTACGCGCCGCACGCCGAGCTCACGCACACGGTCATGAAGTGCGAGACGCACAACCATCCGACCGCGATCTCGCCTTTTCCCGGCGCCGCCACGGGTGCGGGGGGGGAAATCCGCGACGAAGGAGCCACGGGGCGCGGCGCAAAGCCCAAGGCAGGCCTGGTGGGCTTCTCCGTTTCCAACCTGCGCATTCCAGGCGGCGTGCAGCCCTGGGAGACACGGGACATCGGCCGGCCCGGGCGCATCGTCTCGGCGCTGGACATCATGCTTGAGGGGCCGATAGGCGCGGCCGCCTTCAACAACGAATTCGGCCGTCCGAACCTGAATGGCTACTTCCGCGCCTTCGAGCAGGAAGTCGGCGGCGTGACGCGCGGCTACCACAAACCCATCATGCTGGCCGGGGGCATAGGCAATATCGCGGACGCGCAATCGGCCAAGTCGCCGCTGCCGCCGGGGACCCTGCTGATCCAGCTCGGCGGCCCCGGCATGCTGATCGGCATGGGTGGCGGTGCCGCCTCGTCGATGGGCGCGGGGACCAACGCCGCGGATCTCGATTTCGACTCGGTGCAGCGCGGCAATGCGGAGATCGAGCGTCGCGCACAGGAGGTCATCGACCGCTGCTGGCAACTCGGCGCGGACAACCCCGTCCTTTCGATCCACGACGTGGGTGCGGGCGGGTTGTCGAACGCCATGCCCGAACTCGCGCACTCCGCCGGCCGCGGCGCGACCTTCGACCTGCGCGCCGCGCATTCGGAGGACAGCGGCATGTCGCCGCGCGAGATCTGGTGCAACGAGGCGCAGGAGCGCTACGTGCTCGCCATCGCACCGGAAAGCCTGGAGCGTTTTCGCGCCATCTGCGAGCGAGAGCGCTGTCCGTTCGCGGTGCTCGGCACGGCGACCGAGGAAACGCACCTGAAGGTGGTCGATCCGCTGCTCGGCGAGGATCCGGTCGACCTGGCGATGGACGTGATCCTCGGCAAGCCGCCCAAGATGCTGCGCGACGTGCGTCACGAGGCGCGCGCACCCGAGGCCTTCTCCGTGCGCGGCCTGGAGATCAAGGATGCGGCCTACCGCGTGCTGCGGCATCCGACCGTGGCCGACAAGGGCTTCCTGGTTTCCATCGGCGACCGCACCGTGGGCGGGCTGTGCTCGCGCGATCCCTACGTCGGCCCCTGGCAGGTGCCGGTGGCCGATTGCGCAGTGACCCTGCTCGACTTCGGGGGCTATGCAGGTGAGGCCTACGCGATCGGCGAGCGTACCCCGATCGCGCTGATCGACGGCCCGGCTTCCGGCCGCATGGCGGTGGGCGAGGCGATCACCAACCTCGCCGCGGCGCGACGTAGCGCGCCTGGATCGCGTCAAGCTTTCGGCCAACTGGATGGCCGCCGCCGGATATCCGGGAGAGGACGCCGCGCTGTTCGACACCGTGCGTGCCGTCTCCATGGAACTCTGTCCCGCGCTGGGCGTGGCCATCCCGGTCGGCAAGGATTCGCTGTCCATGCGCACGGCCTGGAGCGAGGGCAGTGCGCAAAAGGAGGTCGTCTCGCCGCTTTCGCTGATCGTCACCGCGTTCGCGCCGGTCACGGATGCGCGCGGCACGCTGACACCGCAATTGCGCACCGATGCGGGCGACACCGAACTGCTGCTGGTCGATCTCGGTCGCGGCCGCAACCGCCTGGGCGGCAGCATCCTCGCCCAGGTGCACGGCGGCTTTGGCAGCGAAGCGCCCGACCTGGACGACCCCGCGCTGCTTGCCGGGCTGTTCCGCGCCGTGCAGCACCTGGCGGCCGAGGGGCTGGTCCTCGCCTACCACGACCGCTCCGACGGCGGCCTGTTCGCCACGCTGGCGGAAATGGCCTTCGCCGGACATTGCGGGATCACCGTGAGCCTGGATGTGCTGGCCAGCGACGCGTGGACCGAGGACGTCGACGGTTTCAAGCGCAACGGCGAGGAGCAGCTTGCCGGGCGCGTGAAGGAAAAGGCGATCGAGGCGCTGTTCGCCGAGGAACTCGGTGCGGTGCTGCAGATCCGCGCCGCCGACCGGCAGAAGGTCATGGATGTGCTGCGCGCCGAGGGCGTGCATGCCTGCGCCAACCCCATCGGCTTCCTGAACGGGCGCGACGAGATCCGCTTCACGCGCAACGCCAGGCCGGTGTTCAGCGAAAAACGCGTCGATCTGCAACGCGCCTGGTCGGAAACCACCTGGCGCATGCAGACGCTGCGCGACAATCCGGACTGTGCGCAGCAGGAGTACGACCGCGTGCTCGACGCCGCCGATCCCGGACTTTCCGTGCAACTGACCTACGACCCGGGTGAGGACATCGCCGCGCCGTTCCTGAATCTGGCGCGGCCTCGCGTGGCGATCCTGCGCGAGCAGGGCGTCAACGGGCCGGTGGAGATGGCGGCGGCCTTCCACCGCGCCGGCTTCGCCGCCGTCGACGTGCACATGAGCGACATCATCGCCGGACGCACGGATCTTGCCGGATTCGCCGGCTTCGTCGCCTGCGGCGGGTTTTCGTACGGCGACGTGCTGGGCGCCGGGCAGGGCTGGGCCAAGTCGATACTCTTCAACCAGCGTGCTCGCGAATCCTTCGCCGACTTTTTCTCGCGTGCCGACACCTTCGCGCTGGGCGTGTGCAACGGCTGCCAGATGATGAGCGCGCTGAAGGACATGATCCCGGGCGCCCGGCACTGGCCGGCCTTCCTGCGCAACCGTTCGGAGCAGTTCGAGGCACGCTTCGTGCAGGTCGAGATCACGCCCAGCCCCTCGATCTTCTTCGATGGCATGGCCGGCAGCCGCATGCCCATCGCCACGGCGCACGGCGAGGGTTACGCAGCCTTCGCCTCTCCAGCCGACCGGCAGGCCGCGCTGGTGGCGATGCGGTTTGTCGACCATCGCGGCGCGCCCACTGAGGTCTATCCGCACAACCCCAACGGCTCGCCGCAGGGCATCACCGGCCTGACCACCGCCGACGGACGCTACACGGTGCTGATGCCGCACCCGGAGCGCGTGTTCCGCTCGGTGCAGATGTCGTGGTCCCCGCAGGGCGCCGGCGAGGACTCGCCCTGGATGCGCATGTTCCGCAGCTGCCGGCGACGGATAGGCTGAGCATGGTGCGCGCCTCGGTTGAGGCTTTGCTGGGGCGTGTCGCCGTGGATGAGCCGGGCGGCACGGCCGGAGCGCTGGCGCAGTTGATCGCCTGGGTGCGCCCGGCGCGCGCCGACGACACCGAAACGGCGATCGCGCGGCTCGAGGAGCTCACCCATGCGCTGGCGCTGCGCACCGAGCTGCGCGATGCCATCCGCGCGCGCGTGGCAGCGTGGCTGTCGGCTTCGCGCCATGTGCCGCTATATGCGGAGCTCGGCATCCTGTCCACACGCGGTTTCTTCTCCGAGCTGGTGGCGCGCGGCTATGAGCGCCTGCTGCCCGCAGTGCCGGATGGCGAGGACCTCAAGGACGCGCTGGCGCTGATTTTCTGTGCGCCGGGCGACCAGCGCTGGATCGCAGGCGTGCCCGACGGCACCTGGCTGGGCTTCCTGGAGGCGCTCGACCTGTTCGGTGCGCCCGAGCAGGAGACGCGCGCGTCGACGCGCGGCGGCGTTCTGGCGGCCGTCGAGGTGCTGAGTCTGCGCATCGCCGCCGAGGGCCTCGAACCGGAGCTGCTGCGCATCGATCCGCAGCTCGACCGCTACGAGTCGCCGTTCATTGCGCAGCAGCGCGAGATCGCCGACTACCTCGAGCACTTCAACGCCTGGGTACACGACCGCACGCTCGAGCATTACGACGACCTGCATGCGCGCGTGCTGCTCGCGCAGTGCACCGAGGTGCTGTCGCGCGTGCGCGCCATCGCACAGCGCCGCGGCACCAGCATAGGCCTGACCTACACGCTGGCGCGCCTGGGCCAGATGGTGGCGCGTATCGAGGCCCTGCTCGACATGCTCGACGCCGAGGATGCGCGCGCGCGGCGTGCCGCGGGACTCGCGCTGTTTCGCAGCCTGCTGGCCGCCAATGCCGAGCGCAACAGACTTTCGGTCCTGTGGCGCGACAACATCGGCCTGCTCGCGCGTCGGGTCACCGAGAACGCGAGCCGTACCGGCGAGCACTACGTGACGTCCGACCGCGGCGAGTGGCTGGGCATGCTGCGCTCGGCCGCCGGCGCGGGCATCGTGATTGCCTTCATGGCGTTGATCAAGCTGCAGCTCAAGTCGGTGCATCCGGCGCCCCTGGTCGAGGCATTCCTGGTGTCGATGAACTACGCGCTGGGCTTCGTGCTGATCCACATGCTGCACTTCACGGTTGCCACCAAGCAGCCGGCGATGACCGCCGCCACCATTGCCGCGACCGTCGAGGAGACCGGCAAGGGTCGCGCCGCGCTCGAGCCGCTGGCTGAACTGATCGTCCGAGTGCTGCGCACGCAGTTCATCGCGGTGATAGGCAATGTGATGGTGGCGCTGCCGCTGGCGGCGCTGCTCGGCTGGGTGTTCCTGCAGATGCACGATGCCCCGCTGTTGGGCGCGCAGAAGACCGCGGGCACGTTGCGCGAACTGCATCCGCTGGCCGGGTTCGCCCTGCTGCACGCGGCCATTGCCGGAGTGTGGCTGTTCGTCTCGGGATTGATTTCCGGCTACTACGACAATCGTTGTGCCTACATGGACATCCCGGGCCGATTGCGCGCGCACCCGTTTCTGCGCCGCGTGCTGCCGGCGGCCCTGCACGAGCGTCTGGCCAACTACGTGGACGGCAACCTCGGCGCGCTGGCGGGCAACTTCGCCTTCGGCATCCTGCTGGGCATGACCGGCTTCCTGGGCTTCCTGCTCGGCCTGCCCATCGACATACGCCACGTTGCGTTCGCCTCTGCGAACCTGGGCTTCGTGCTGTCTTCGGCCGTGCTTCCGTGGGATACGCTGCTGGCTGCGCTGGTGTTCGTCGCGCTGATCGCCGCGGTGAACCTGGCGGTGAGCTTCGCGTTGGCGCTGTATGTGGCGCTCCGCGCGCGCGGCGCGGCGCTGACGCGCGTTGCGCCGCTGCTGTCCAGTCTGTGGGCGATCGTGCGCAAGCGCCCGCAGGAGCTTTTCCTTCCGCCGCGGCCTGTGGCGGCGGGAGTCGCACCCTGATATATCCTGAAATCCGTACCAACCGAACCCAAAGGAGCGTACATGAGCATCGTCCGTCACGAACCTAGCAAGATCCTTTCGCACGCAGTCGAATGCAATGGCATGGTGTTCCTCGCCGGCACCGTCCCCGGCGACATGAGCCAGGACATCAAGGGGCAGACCAAGCAGGTGGTGGACGAGATCGACCGCCTGCTCGCCAAGGCCGGCAGCAGCAAGTCCAAGGTGCTGAGCGCCACCATCTGGCTGGCCGACATCCGCGATCGCGGTGCGATGAATGAGATCTGGTCGGCCTGGGTCGATCCGGCCAACCTGCCGGCGCGCGCCTGCATCGAGTCGAAGATGGCCGACGCGCGCTGCCTCGTCGAGATCATGGTGACCGCGGCAAAATGATCCACGAACTTCGCATCTACCACTGCCTGCCGGGCAAGCTGCCGGAACTGAACAGGCGCTTCGAGACGCATACGCTGAAGATCTGGGAGCGGCATGGCATCAAGCCGGTGGGCTTCTGGACCACGGTGGTCGGCCCGAGCAATCAGATCCTGTACTACATGCTCGAGTGGGAGAGCCTGGCCGAGCGCGAGCGCATCTGGAACGCCTTCGCCGCCGACCCGGTCTGGCTGAAAACCAAGGCTGAGACCGAGGCGGGCGGGCAGATCGTCGCCCATCTGGAGAACATCCTGCTCGCGCCCACGGCGTACTCGAAGATGCGCTAAGGTCGGCGACACCCGGATGGAGCCGTTTCCCGACGCCCTGTGGCTGCGCCTTGCGGTGGCGCTGGGCGTCGGCTTGCTGATCGGCGCCGAGCGCGAACGACGCAAGGGCGAGGGTGCCGCCCGCGCGCCGGCCGGCATCCGCACCTTCACGGTGGTCTCGCTGCTGGGCGCCGTGAGTTTCGAACTGGGCGGGGAGATCCTGCTCGCCGTAGCGGCGCTTGCCGTGGCGGGTTTCGCCGCCATCGGCTACCGCAACACCAGTCGCGACGATCCGGGCATGACCTCGGAGGCGACCCTGCTGCTGACCGCGCTGCTCGGCGCGCTGGCGATGCACGAACCGGCAATCGCCTCGGGCCTTGCCGTGGCGGTGGCAGGATTGCTCGCGGCGCGCACCCGCATCCACCATTTCGTGCGCTCGGTGCTGACCGAAGCCGAACTGCACGATGCCCTGATTCTGGCGGCTGCGGCGCTGGTGATCCTGCCGCTGACGCCGGATCGTTACATGGGCCCTTTCGCGGCGCTCAACCCGCGCACCCTGTGGGCCATCGTCGTGCTGATGCTCGCCATAGGCGCGGCAGGCTATGTGGCGCTGCGCGTGCTCGGACCGCGCTACGGTCTGGCCGTGGCCGGACTGGCTTCGGGATTCGTTTCCAGTGCGGCAACCATCGGGGCGATGGGTTCGCGCGCGCGCGAACGACCTGAGCTGATGCCGGCCGCCGTTGCCGGCGCCGTGCTGTCCACGGTGGCCACCATGCTGCAGATGACGCTGGTGCTGGCCGCCAGCAGCACCGATGCGCTGGCGGTCATGGCTCCGCCGCTGGCCTGCGCCGGAGGCATGGCGGTCATCTACGGCGGCGTGTTCACGCTGCGTGCGCTGAGCAGCGCGAGTCCGCAGACCGTGGATGCGGGACGCGCGTTCCGGCTGGGCACGGCGTTCGCGCTGGCAGCCACCATGGCCCTGGTCTCCCTCGCGGCGGCGACGCTGGACGCCTGGCTGGGCCGCGCGGGGCTGGTCGCGGGCGCCGCGGTGGCCGGGTTCGCCGACACGCATTCCCCCGCCGTCTCGGTGGCCACGCTGGTGGCTGGCGGCAAGATCGAGCCTGTCGAGGCACTGCTGCCCATCATGCTGGCGATGAGCACCAATACCGCAACCAAGATTGCCATGGCCACGACCAGCGGCGGCTTGCGTTTCGCCGCCCAGGTCGTGCCCGGACTGCTGCTCACACTGGCTGCCGCCTGGGTCGGGACACTGCTGTGATGAAATGGGCACCGACATGACACCGAATGGCAGGAGATGGGCGATTCGCATCCTGTTGGGCGTCGCGGTAGTCGCGGTTGCCGGGGCGATGTTGTGGATGATGCCGCGCGCCAAGCCGGTCTACGAAGGCATCGCCAGCGGCAACGGTCGCATCGAGGGCGTGGAGATCGACATCGCGACGCGCTCGGCCGGCCGGATCAAGGAGATTCTGGCCAACGAGGGTGAGCTGGTGCGTGCCGGGCAGGTCGTCGCGCGCATGGACGTCGCCACGCTGCAGGCGCAGTTGCATCAGGCGGAGGCGCAACTGCAGCAGGCGCACAGCGCGGTGGCGACAGCGCGCAGCCAGGTGGCGCAGCGCCAGAGCGACAAGGTCACGGCAGAGGCGGCGATCGCCCAGCGCCGCGTCGAGCTGGACGCCGCCAGACGGCAGGCCGGGCGTTCCGCGGCGCTGGCCGACAAGGGGTTCATCTCTCGCCAGGGGCTGGACGACAACCAGTCGCGCGTCGAGAGCGCGGAGGCCGCGCTGAACGCCGCGCGTGCCCAGGTCGGCGCGGCGCAGGCGGCCATCGCCAGCGCGAGCACGCAAGTGCTGGGCGCGCAGGCTGCGGTGGAGGCGGCGCGCGCGAACATCGAGCGGATCAAGGCCGATATCGACGACAGCGAGCTGAAGTCGCCGCGCGACGGCCGCGTGCAGTTGCGCGTCGTGCAGCCAGGCGAGGTGGTCGCCGCCGGCGGACGCATCCTCAATCTGGTCGACGTCAGCGACGTCTACATGACCTTCTTCCTGCCCACGGCTGCGGCCGGACGCATCGCGATCGGCGCAGAAGTCCGCCTGGTGCTCGACGCGGCACCGCAGTACGTGATTCCGGCCCAGGTGTCCTTCGTCGCCGACGAGGCGCAATTCACGCCCAAGACCGTCGAGACCGCCAGCGAGCGCGAGAAGCTGATGTTCCGCATTCGGGCCAGGCTGCCGCCCGATCTGTTGCGCAAGCACGTCGCCCAGGTGAAGACCGGACTGCCGGGTGTGGCCTACGTGCGCGTCGATGCGCAGAAGCCCTGGCCGGCGGCGCTGCAGGTCAAGCTGCCGCAATGAACCAGGCCGGTGCGCCGGTCGCGCGCCTGACGCAGGTCGGCCTGCGCTACGGACGCGTCGTCGCGCTGGAGGACGTGAGCCTGGACATCCCGGCGGGCGGAGTGGTCGGCTTCATCGGGCCTGACGGGGTGGGTAAGTCGAGCCTGTTCTCGCTGATCGCCGGCGCCCGCGCCATGCAGGCCGGCACGATAGAGGTGCTGGGCGGCGACATGGGCAGCGGCGCGCATCGCCGCCGGGTGGGGCCGCGCATCGCCTACATGCCGCAGGGCCTGGGCAAGAACCTCTACCCCACGCTGTCGGTGTTCGAGAACATCGACTTCTTCGCGCGCGTGTTCGGCTATGCGCGCGACGAACGTGCGCGGCGCATAGCGGCGCTGCTGGAGGCGACGGGGCTGGCCCCGTTCGCGGATCGTCCCGCCGGCAAGCTCTCCGGCGGCATGAAGCAGAAGCTCGGCTTGTGCTGCGCCCTGATACACGAGCCGGACCTGCTGATCCTCGACGAGCCGACCACCGGCGTCGATCCGCTGTCGCGACGGCAGTTCTGGGAGTTGATCGAAGGCATACGCGAGCAGCAGCCCGGCATGAGCCTGCTGGTCGCCACGGCCTACATGGAGGAGGCGCTGCGCTTCGACTGGCTGGTGGCGATGAGCGCCGGCCGTGTACTGGCAAGCGGCACGCCGCAGCAGCTCCTGCAGCGCACCGGCACGGCGTCGCTGGAACAGGCATTCATCGCCATGCTGCCGGATGCGGCCAGGGCCGCCTATCGGCCGGTCGTCCTGCAGCCACGCGACCAGGGCGCGACGTCGGAAACCGCCATCGAGGCGCGCGACCTGACCATGCGCTTCGACGATTTCGTGGCCGTCGACAAAGTGAGCTTTCGCATCGGCCGCGGCGAGATCTTCGGCTTCCTGGGCTCCAACGGCTGCGGCAAGACCACCACCATGAAGATGCTGACCGGCCTGCTGCAGCCCTCGGAGGGCAGGGCCTGGCTGTTCGGCAGGGAAGTGGATCCGCACGACATCGATACCCGCAGGCGCGTGGGCTACATGTCGCAATCCTTCTCGCTGTACGGGGAGCTCACGGTACGGCAGAACCTCGAGCTGCATGCGCGCCTGTTCCGCATGGAGAGTTCGCGCATTCCCGGGCGGGTGGAAGAGATGGCGGTGCGATTCGATCTGGTTGCGGTGATGGATGTGCTGCCCATGGCATTGCCTCTGGGCGTGCGCCAGCGCCTTTCGCTGGCGGTGGCGATGATCCACGGGCCGGAAATGCTGATCCTCGACGAACCCACCTCGGGCGTCGATCCGGTGGCGCGCGACGCGTTCTGGCAGATCATGATCGATCTGGCGCGTCGCGACGGCGTCACCATCTTCATATCCACGCATTTCATGAACGAGGCGGAGCGCTGCGACCGCATCTCGCTGATGCACGCCGGGCGCGTGCTGGTGAGCGACACGCCGGCGGCCATCGTCGCCGGTCGCGGCGTGCACACCCTGGAGGAGGCGTTCATCGCGCATCTCGAGACGGCGGTGGACGGGGAGCGCAGCCCGGCGCCCGGCCCGCTCGCGACCGCGCCGCAGCGGCAGGCGGAACTCGACTCGCGCGCCAGGCCGCGCGCCGGCTTCAGCCCGCTGCGGCTGTTCAGCCTCACGCGACGCGAGTCGCTCGAGTTGCGGCGCGATCCAGTGCGCCTGACCCTGGCGCTGATCGGCAGCGTGATCCTGATGCTGGTCATGGGTTACGGCATCAGCATGGACGTGCAGGACCTGTCCTTTGCCGTGCTCGATCGCGACCGCACCTCGACGAGTCGGGATTACGTCACCAACCTGTCCGGCTCGCGCTATTTCCTCGAGCATGCACCGATCGCCGACTACGCAGAGCTGGATCGACGCATGCGTTCCGGGGAGCTGAGCCTGGCGCTGGAGATTCCCTCGGGCTTCGCGCGCGATCTCGCACGCGACAATCCGGTGGCGGTCGGCGCCTGGATCGACGGCGCGATGCCGAACCGCGCGGAAACGGTGCGCGGCTACGTGCAGGCCATGCATGCGCACTGGCTCTCGACCAGGGCGAGGGACGCACTCGGCGCGCATGCGCCGGCGGGCAACTTTTCCCTCGAGACGCGCTTTCGCTACAACCCGGACGTGAAGAGCGTGAACGCCATGGTGCCGGCGGTCATTCCCATGCTGCTGATGATGATCCCGGCCATCCTCGCCGCCCTGTCGGTGGTGCGCGAGAAGGAACTCGGCTCCATCGTCAATCTCTACGTCACGCCGGTCACGCGACTTGAGTTCCTGCTCGGCAAGCAGTTGCCCTACGTCGTGCTGGCGATGCTGAACTTCCTGCTGCTGACCGCCATCGCGGTCACGCTGTTCGGCGTGCCGTTGAAGGGCAGCTTTGCCGCGCTGACCTGCGCCGCCCTGTTGTACGTGATTTCGGCCACCGCGCTCGGGCTGGTGATCTCCAGCTTCATGCGCAGCCAGATCGCGGCGCTGTTCGGCACCATGGTCATGACCACGCTGCCCGCGGTGCAGTTCTCCGGCATGATCGATCCGGTGACCTCGCTCGAAGGGGCGGGGCGATGGATAGGGGCGATCTACCCGACCACCCATTTCCTCACCATCGCGCGCGGCACCTTTTCCAAGGCGCTGGGTTTTGCCGACCTGCACGCCGCTTTCCTGCCGCTCGCCATCGCGGTCCCGGTACTGATCGTGCTCGGCGTCGCACTGATCCCCAGGCAGGAGCGCTGAGCGTGCGCGCAGCCAACGTCCTGCACCTTGGAATCAAGGAACTGCGCAGCCTGCTGCGCGACCCGATGCTGATGGTGCTCATCCTGTGGGCGTTCACGGCGGCAATCTACATCGCGGCCACCGCGGTGCCGGAGTCCCTGCGCAGGGTGCCGATCGCCATCGTCGACGAGGACGGCTCGGCGCTGTCGAAGCGCATCGCATCGGCCTTCTATCCGCCGCATTTCGTGCCGCCGTTCATGATCACGCAGCCGGCGATGGACAAAGGCATGGACGCCGGCCTCTACACCTTCGCGCTCGACATTCCGCCGGGATTCGAACGCGACGTGCTGGCCGGGCGCAGGCCCGCAATCCAGCTCAACGTGGATGCCACGCGCATGAGCCAGGCCTTCACCGGCAGCGGCTACGTGCAGGCCATCGTCACCGACGAGGTCGACGGCTTCGTCCGCCGGCAGCATGGCGCGACCGCTCCGGCGGTCGACCTGGCGCTGCGCGCGCGCTTCAATCCGGAACTCAACCATGCATGGTTCGGCGCGGTCATGGAACTCATCAACGTGGTGACCATGCTGTCGATCATCCTGAGCGGCGCCGCGCTGCTGCGCGAGCGCGAGCACGGCACCGTCGAGCACCTGCTGGTGATGCCGGTGACGCGCCTGGAGATCATGAGCAGCAAGGTCTGGTCGATGGTGCTGGTGGTGATGATCGCCACCGCGTTGTCGCTGACCTTCGTGGTGCAGGGCGCGCTGCGCGTGCCCATCGAGGGCTCGCTGTGGCTGTTCATGGGCGGCACCGTGCTGCTGCTGTTCGCCACCACCTCGATGGGCATCCTGCTCGGCACACTGGCCCGTTCCATGCCCCAGCTGGGCCTGTTGTTCATGCTGCTGATCATTCCCCTGCAGGTGCTGTCCGGCGGCATGACGCCGCGCGAAAGCATGCCCGACGTGGTGCGCTATCTGATGCTCGGGGCGCCGACCACCCATTTCGTGATGTTCTCGCAGGCCGTCCTGTACCGTGGCGCCGGGCTGTCCGTGGTCTGGCCGCAACTGGTTTCGCTGGCGGCCATCGGCGCCGTGCTGTTTTCCTTGTCGCTGGCGCGTTTTCGCAAGACCATATCGGCCATGGCCTGAACCTTTCCCAGGCCCGACGAGGAGCCGATTGAAGACCGCAACCCCCGACGTCCGCCCCGGAGACTCCGCATGAACGCACGCGACCCCAACCTGCCGATACAGCCGGATGAAGCCGGGGCGCTGGCCGCCTACGCCGACCGGGCCTGGGACGAGCGCATCATTCCGGCCCTGACGCGCTACATCGCCATTCCGGCCAAGAGCCCGATGTTCGACGCCGAATGGGAAAGCCACGGCCACATCGAGCAGGTGATGCGCGAAGCCGCGGCCTGGGTCGAAGGTCGCAAGGTCGCCGGCCTCAAGCTCGAGATTGTTCGCCTGCCGGGCCGCACGCCGGTGATTTTCTTCGAGGTGCCGGCGACCCGCGCCGGCGGCAATGCCGGCGACGCGCCCACCGTGTGCCTGTACGGACACCTGGACAAGCAGCCCGAGTTCAACGGCTGGCGCGCCGATCTCGGACCGTGGACGCCCAAGTACGAGGACGGCAGGCTTTACGGGCGCGGCGGGGCCGACGACGGCTATGCGATCTATGCCGCGATCACCGCCATCGAGGCCCTGGATCGTCAGGGCATCCCCCGCCCGCGCTGCGTGGGCCTGATCGAATCCTGCGAGGAGAGCGGCTCCTACGACCTGCCGGCCTACCTGGACGCGCTGCGGGCGCGTCTGGGCAAGGTGGAACTGGTGGTGTGTCTGGATTCGGGCGCAGGCAACTACGACCAGCTCTGGCTCACCACCAGCCTGCGCGGCCTGGTGAGCGGCGTGCTACGGGTCGAGGTGCTGACCGAGGGGGTGCATTCGGGCGATGCCAGCGGTCTGGTGCCCTCCAGCTTCCGCATCCTGCGCCAGGTGCTGGACCGCCTTGAGGACAGCGCCACCGGACGGCTGTTGCCGGAGAGCTTTCATTGCGCGTTGCCCGCTGCACGCCTGGAGCAGGCGCGGGCCACCGCGCAGATCCTCGGCGACGAGGTCTGGAAGCGGTTCCCCTGGTCCTGCGGTGCCGAGGGGGCGCCCGTGCTGCCGACCACCACCGATCCGGTCGAGGCTTTGCTGAACCGCACCTGGCGGCCGGCGCTCTCGGTCACCGGGGCCGACGGCTTTCCGGAGCTCAATAACGCCGGCAACGTGCTGCGGCCGCATACGGCGTTCAAGCTCAGCCTGCGCCTGCCGCCGCTGGTCGACGGCCACCAGGCGGCATTGCGGCTCAAGGCGCTGCTGGAGGACAACGCGCCGTACGACGCGCGCGTGACTTTCCAGCCCGACGGGCGGGCGGGGGCCTACGGCGCTTCGGGCTGGAACGCCCCTTCGCTCTCACCCTGGCTGGAGCAGGCCCTGAACAGCGCCTCGCAGGCGCACTACGGCGCGCCGCTGGGCTACATCGGCCAGGGAGGTACTATTCCCTTGATGAGCCTGCTGCAACAGGGCTTCCCGCAGGCGCAGATGATGGTCTGCGGCGTGCTGGGGCCCCGCAGCAACGCGCATGGACCGAACGAGTTTCTGCACGTGCCCTACGGCAAGCGGTTGACCGCTGCGGTGGCGCAGGTGATGGCGGCCTGTCCCTGAGGGCCGTCGTTTCGATCACCCGCATCACCCTGCCGAGTTTCCAGGAGAAGGAATGAGCAACCTGAATCCGCTGAAGTTCTGTTTCCACGGCCAGCACTCCAAGCCGCGCGCGACCTTTCGCGCCTTGCCGGGCACCAAGAGTTCGCGCCAGGTGTGCGCCGAGTGCTACGACAAGATCATGGCCGACCGCAAGGCGAAGAAGAAGACGCCGGCGCCCTGAGCGTTGTGGGCCTCCGGCGGTTCAAGCCGCGGGACGGCTGTCCTTCGAGCGCAGGTAGATCGACAGGCCGAGCAGGCTGCCGGCCGCCAGCGCCGCGAACACCGCGCGATACGCCGCCTCGGGCGCCGCGCCGCCCGCCGGCGCGCTCATCGCGCCGACGATCCAGCCGCTCAGCGCCGGCAGGCCGGTGGCGCCCAGCACCTGCGCCATGTTCACCGTGGTCACGCCGCGTCCGGCCAGGTGGGCGGGAAACAGCGCGCGCCCCTGCGCCACGATGACGATGGAGTAGGAGGAGAGGAAAGGGATGGCGGCCAGCAGCGCGACGGCCAGTGCCAGCGGCGGCCGTTCGAGCAGGGCCAGCGTGGCGAACACCACGATCGACAACGAGGCGCCGGCGACCACGATGCGCTTGCGCGTGCCCAGTATCCGGTCCAGCGGGCCGAACACCAGCAAGCCGACGATCTGCGCCACGCCCATGCCCAGCAAAACGTTGCCGCGCGCAACCCCGTCCAGGCCGTGCACGTCGTTCAGGTACGGGCCGGCCCATACGCCGAGCACGGTGACCATGCAGGCATAGGCGAACACGTGCATGGAAAACACCGGCCCCAGTCCCGGCGTGCGCCAGACCTCGAGCAATCCGCGCCAGATCTCGGCCAGCGATTCGCGCCTGTGCGCGGGCGGTGGCGCACCCGGCGGATCGTCGCGCACCCGCCACCAGAACAGCAGCGCCATGGCCACGGTGGCGAGCGCCAGCGCGACGAAGGCACGCCGCCAGCCCCAGTGCTGCGCGGCCCAGGCCAGCGGCGTGGCGGCGGCCAGCGTGCCCAGATTGCTGGCGGCGAACACCCAGGACAAGGCCAGCGTGAAGCGGTCCGCGCCGTACCAGCGCGAGCACAGGTAGACGGCGGCCATGAAGTTGGCCGCACAACCCAGGCCGACCACGAAGCGCGCGGCGATCAGCTCGGCGGGATTGCGCGCGGCGGCGATCCACAGCGCTCCCAGCACCGCAAGACCGCTGATCGAAGCGAGCGTGGCGCGCGCGCCCCAGCGGTCGAAGGCCATGCCCACCGGGATCTGCGCGACCAGCAGCGCGAGAAAAAAGGCGCCGCCGGCCAGGCCCAGCTGCAGGGCGCTGAGCGAAAGTTCGGCGGCGATTTCCGGGCCGATGACGCTGTTCGAGACGCGGTAGAACTGGCTCAGCCCGGTCGCCGCGGACAACAACAGGAACAGCACGATGCGCGCGCGCAGCGGCGGCGCGGGTGAGGCCGGAGTGGGCTGTCCGGTCACGCTCAAGCCAGTTTGCGGCTGTGCCACCAGATGCGGAATTCGGTGCACAGGCCGGCGGCGTCGAACTGCGCCAGCGCCAGGCCGTCGAGTTCCAGTCGCGGCAGCGGCTCTCCGGGAGCACGCTGTGGCACGCCGGTGCCGGCCGAAGCCGCCCACATCGCGAACATCTCCTCGGAGGTCACGCGGTAGGTGACGTTCCAGTGCGCGCAGCCCGAGCGCTCGCCGTCGGCGACGACGTCGAAACGCAGCGTGATGTCGGCCTGCAGCTTGACGCGGTCCCAGTACTTGCGGATCGCCGCGTGGCCGTGCTGCGCGTCGAACGGCGTGTTGCGGTACACGGCCTCCGGGGTGAACAGGCTGGCGAGCAACTCGTCGTCGCGCGTCTGCCAGGCGCGCTGGTAGCCTTCCATGAACTTCCGCATCGCCGCCATCGTCGGTCTCCGCAAGTGGTTGTGGTCTATTCGTAGAGGTGCAGCACGCCGTCCAGGCCCATGTGGTCCAGCGCGTGCGTGGCACGCGCCTTGACCACCGGCTTGGCGCGGTAGGCCACCGACACGCCGGCCTCGGCCATCATGGCCAGGTCGTTGGCACCGTCGCCGATCGCCAAGACCTGTTCGCGCGCCAGGCCCATAGACTGCGCCAGGCTGCGCAGCCTGGCGGCCTTGCCTTGCGCGTCGACGATGTCGCCGATCACGCGCCCGGTGAGCCGGCCAGCCTCGATCTCGAGCACGTTCGACGCCGTGTGGTCCAGGCCCAGGCGATCCTTGAGCCGGTCGGTGAAATAGGTGAAGCCGCCGGAAACCAGCAGCAGGCGGATGCCGCGGCGCTTGGCGGCGTCGACCAGGATCTCGGCGCCGGGCGACAGGCGCAATTTCTGATGGTAGACGTTGGCGAGTGCGCCCACGTCCAGGCCGGCCAGCATGGCCACGCGCCGGCGCAGGCTCTCCGGGTAGTCGATCTCGCCGCGCATCGCCTGCGCGGTGATCTCCGCGATGCGGTCCTTGATGCCGATCGCGTCGCCGATCTCGTCGATGCACTCGATGGTGATCAGCGTGGAGTCCATGTCCATCGCGATCAGGCGCAGGTCGGCGAAGCGCCGGCCCTCGGGCACCCAGGCGTGGTCCAGCCCGTGCATGCCGGCGTAAACCGCCAGCGTGCCCTCGGCGGCCACCTCCAGATCCACGCCGCGCAGGCGGAACGCCAGCGGCCCGATCTGCTCCTCGGCATGCGCGCGCACCAGGGCGGCCGCCTCGGCCGAGCGCTGTGCATTCATCTGCGGTCCCATCAGCACCAGGTTCAAGCGGGCCTCCTCAGTTTTCCTCGCTGCGCTGCTTCCAGAGCGCGGACTGCGCCGCGTCGGCCGGCACGCCCAGGCCGAGTTCGTAGATGCGCGCCAGCGACTGCATGGCGGTGCGGTTGCCGCCGCGCGCGGCGCGCAGGAACCAGTCGTGCGCGATGCGCAGGTCGCGCGGCACGCCGTGGCCTTTCTGGTACAGGGAGGCCAGATAGTGCTGGCCCCAGGCATAGCCCTGCTCGGCGGAAGCGCGAAACCACTTCGCAGCCTGCGCCGGGTCGGCCGGCACGCCTTCGCCGTCCAGGTACAGGCGGCCGAGCTGGGCCTGCGCGGCGGCCAGTCCGGACTGCGCGGCGCGCCGCATCCATAGCGCCATCTCCGCGGCGTCGCGCGGCACGCCCATCCCGGTGCCATGCAGGATGCCGAGGTTGTATTGCGCGACGGCGTAGCCCTGCACCGCGGCCGCGCGGTACCACGTCAGCGCCTGCGCGAAGTCCTGCGGCACGCCGCGTCCGTCGAAGTACATCGCGCCGAGGTTGTTCTGCGCCTCCGGGAGTCCGCCCTGCGCCGCACGCAGGTACCAGCCGGCCGCGGCGCCCGGGTCGCCGTGCGGCTCGGGCGCGGTTTCCAGCGTCTGCGCGAGCAGCACCTGCGCCTGGGCGAACCGGGCGGCGAGCGGCTTGAGGATGGCGATCGCCTGCGCGAAATCGCCGCGCGCCAGCGCGCCTTCGGCCGGCCGCAGGCGCGGGTCCAGCGAATCCTGCGCCGGCGCCGCCGCACAAAGGGGCGCAAGCGGCCGAACAGCAGCGCCGCCAAGGGCGGGCGCGTTCATGCACTCAGGACTTCATGCCGACAGGGTCTTCATCGCGTCGCGGGCGGCGGCGACGCGCTCCTGCCAGAGCGGCATGCGGGCCTCGATGCGCAGCTTCTCCGGTCCGGCCAGCTTCCAGTTGCGGCGCTTGTGCATCAGCTCGATGATCTTCGCGCCATCCACCGGGGCGTTCCTGGCGAACTGCAGCACCAGCGCTTCATGCGTGGCGTCCAGCCGGGCGACGCCCAGCGGCCGCGACAGGATGCGCAGCGCGTGGCTGTCGAGCAGTGCGCGCGCCGATTCCGGCAGGTCGCCGAAGCGGTCGATCAGTTCCTCCTTCATCGAGTCGAGCTCGTCCGCGCTCTCGCAATTGGACAGGCGCTTGTACAGCGTCAGCCGCTCGTGCACGTCGCTGCAGTAGTCCGAAGGCAGCAGGGCCGGCATGCAGGTTGATCTCGGTGGCGATGTCCAGCGGCTGCTCGAGGTCCACCGCCTTGCCCTTCTTCAGCGAGCGCACCGCGCGTTCGAGCATCCGCGTGTACAGCGAGAAGCCGATCTCCTGGATCTCGCCGGACTGCGACTCGCCGAGCACTTCGCCGGCGCCGCGGATCTCCAGGTCGTGCATGGCCAGATAGAAGCCCGAACCCAGCTCCTCCATCATCTGTATGGCTTCGAGCCGCTTCTTGGCCGCGGTGGTCAGCCCGGCGTCGGGCGCGTCTCCGGGGCCGATGCGGCGTCAGCATGTAGGCGTAGGCCTGGTGGTGGCTGCGCCCGACGCGGCCGCGCAGCTGGTGCAGCTGCGCCAGACCGAACTTGTCGGCGCGGTTGATGAGGATGGTGTTGGCGTGCGGGTTGTCGATGCCGGTCTCGATGATGGTCGAGCACAGCAGGATGTTGTGGCGCTGCTGGGTGAACTCGCGCATCACGCGTTCCAGATCGCGTTCGGGCATCTGACCGTGCGCGATGGCGATCCTCGCCTCGGGGATCAGCCGCGCCAGGCGCGACTGCATGGTCTCGATGGTGTCGACTTCGTTGTGCAGGAAATAGATCTGCCCGCCGCGCTTGAGCTCGCGCAGGCAGGCCTCGCGCACGATGCCTTCCGAGAAGGGCGAGACGAAGGTCTTGATCGCCAGGCGCTTCTGCGGCGCGGTGGCGATCACCGAGAAGTCGCGCAGGCCCTCCAGCGACAGGGCGAGCGTGCGCGGGATCGGCGTCGCGGTGAGCGTCAGCACGTCGACCTCGGCGCGCAGCGCCTTCAGCGCCTCCTTCTGGCGCACGCCGAAGCGGTGTTCCTCGTCGATGATGACCAGGCCCAGGCGCGCGAACCTGGCGTCCTTGGAGATCAGCTTGTGCGTGCCGATCACCACATCGACGCGCCCGTCGGCCATGTCCTTCAGCACCTGGGTGGTCTCCTTGCCGGTGCGGAAGCGCGACAGCTCGGCGATGCTGCACCGGCCAGTCGGCGAAGCGGTCGGAGAAGGTCTGGAAATGCTGCTCGGCCAGCAGCGTGGTGGGGCACAGGATGGCCACCTGCTTGCCGTCGGCCACGGCGACGAAGGCCGCGCGCAGCGCGACCTCGGTCTTGCCGAAGCCCACGTCGCCGCAGATCAGCCGGTCCATGGGTTTGCCCGAGGCCATGTCCTCGACCACCGCGGCGATCGCGGTGGCCTGGTCCGCGGTTTCCTCGAAGCCGAAGCCCTCGGCGAAGGCGTCCATGTCGTGCGCGCGGATGCCGAAGGCGTGGCCCTTGCGCGCGGCGCGCCTGGCGTACAGCTCGAGCAGTTCGGCCGCGGTGTCGCGCACCTGCTGCGCGGCCTTGCGCTTGGCCTTGTCCCACTGGCCGCTGCCCAGCTTGTGCAGCGGCGCGACCTCGGGCTGCGCGCCCGAGTAGCGCGACACCACCGACAACTGCGCCACCGGCACGTACAGCTTGTCGCCGCCCTCGTATTCGAGCAGCAGGAACTCGGTGCTGCCTTCGCCCAGATCCATGCTGACCAGCCCGGTGTAGCGGCCGATGCCGTGCTGCACGTGCACGACCGGGTCGCCGGTCTTCAGTTCGGAGAGGTCGCGCAGCATGCCCTCGAACGAAGCCTGCTTGGCCGCGCTCCGGGCGCGCGCCTGGCGCACCGTGCCGGCGTACAGCTCGCTTTCGGTGATCACGCACCAGCCCTCGTCGGGCAGGGCGAAGCCGTTGGCCAGCGGCGCCACGGTCAGCGCCAGCCGAGCCTCGCCGGACATGAAGGCGGCGAAGTCGGCGCTGGCCGAGGGCCTGAGGCCATAGTCGGCGAAATAGCTGCTCATGGTCTCGCGCCGGCCCGGCGATTCGGCCGACAGCAGCACGCGCAGGCCGGCCTGCTCAACATAGGACTTGAGCCGCGCCAGCGGGTCGGCCGCGCGGCGGTCCACGCCCAGCGGTTGCAGCGGCTGCGGGCGCAGCGCCAGCGCGCGATCGTGGGCCGCGGCTTCCAGCGCGCCGATCGCCTCGCCGGCAGCGGCCGTGCCGAGATCGATGCGCGGCGCGTCCTTGATGCGCAGGAAGAACTCCTCGGCGGGCACGAAAACCTGGGCCGGGGGCAGCAGCGGGCGCTCCTTGTCGCCTGAGAGCAGCCTGTGGCGCGAGGACACGTCGCGCCAGAACTGCTCGACCGCGGCGGGCACATCCTGGTGCATGGCCAGGGTGATGCCCTCGGGCAGGTAGTCGAACAGCGTCGCCACCGCGTCGAAGAAGAGGGGCAGGTAGTACTCCACGCCCGCCGCCGGGATGCCGTTGGAGACGTCGCGGTACATGCCCTTGCGCGAGGGGTCGCCCTCGAACACTTCGCGGAAGCGCGAGCGGAACTGCGCGCGCCCCGGCCTCGTCCATGGGGAATTCGCGCGCCGGCAGCAGGCGAACGTCCTTGACCTTGTACAGCGTGCGCTGCGTGTCGACGTCGAAGGTGCGGATGGTCTCGATGCTTTCGTCGAACAGCTCGATGCGGTAGGGCAGCACGCTGCCCATCGGAAACAGGTCGACGATGCCGCCGCGTATGCAGTACTCGCCCGGCGCCACCACCTGGGTCACGTGCTCGTAGCCGGCGGTGAGCAGCTGGCGCTTGAGCGCCTCGGCGTCGAGCCGTCCGCCCTCGGCGATGAAGAAGGTGTAGGCCGCCAGGTAGGCCGGCGGGCACAGCCGGTACAGCGCCGTCGAGGCCGGCACGATGGCCAGGTCGAACTCGCCGCGCTGAATTCGGTACAGCGTGGCCAGACGCTCGGATACCAGGTCGTGGTGCGGCGAGAAGGTGTCGTAGGGCAGGGTTTCCCAGTCGGGCAGCAGGCAGACGCGCAGGTCCGGCGCGAACCACTGCACCTCCTCGAGCAGGCGCTGCGCGTCCTGCGCGCCGGCGGCGATCAGGGCGATAGGCCGGCCGGGCTCGCACAGGCGCGCAAGCGCCAGCGCGTCGCTGGAACCGACCAGGTGGGTGAGCCTGCGGCGGGCGCCGGGCTGTAGGGGCAGATCTCGATGCATGGGTGTTGCGCGTTCCTGAAATGCAAATGGCGCCCGTCGGGCAAGCGGCGCTGCGCTTGCCCGACGGGACGCGAGATGCAATTATACCGGCTTGAATTTACGAAAAAATTTCACTTGGCACTCCACGCACTGATCCCTGCCGGCGGGCGCGGCGCGCGCCTCGGCGAGGCGCAGCCCAAGCAGTACCTGCGTCTGGCCGGGCGGCCCATGCTCTGGCATGCCGTGCGCTGCCTGGCGGTCGCGCCGGTCGAGACCGTGTTCGTGGTGCTGGCCCCGGACGATGAGGGCTTTGCGCGCGAGGACTGGAGCGCCTATGCCGGGCGCCTCGAGCCGCTGTACTGCGGCGGCGAGACACGGCGCGACTCCGTCTACAACGGTCTGGTGGCGGCGATGGCCGCCGTGGACGCCGACGACTGGGTGCTGGTGCACGATGCCGCGCGGCCCTGCCTGCCGGGCGCGGACCTGCAGCGGCTGATTGCCGAAGTGCGCGACGATCCGGTCGGCGGCCTGCTGGCGCAACCGGTGCCGGAGACCGTCAAGCGCGCGGCCGAAGGCGAGCCGCCGCGCGCCGCGGGCAGCGAGGACCGCAGCCGGCTGTGGCTGGCGCAGACGCCGCAGATGTTCCGTGCCGGCATGCTGGCCGAGGCCCTGCGCCTGGCGCGCGGCGCGGTCACCGACGAGGCCAGCGCCATCGAGCAGATGGGACTCGCGCCGCGTCTGGTGGCCGGCAGCCGGCAGAACCTCAAGGTGACGTATCCGGAAGACATCGCGATCGCCGAGGCGCTGCTGGCGCGTGCGACGCATCTTTGAAGTGGCGACTGGAAATGGGCAGGTGGACATGAGCAGGTTGACATGAGAGTCGGTCAGGGCTTCGACGTGCACGCGCTGGTGGCCGGCCGCAGGCTGATCATCGGCGGCGTGCACGTGCCGTACGAGCGCGGGCTCGAAGGCCATTCGGACGCCGACGTGCTGCTGCACGCGATCTGCGATGCGCTGCTGGGCGCCGCGGGGCTCGGCGACATCGGCCGGCATTTCCCGGACACCGACCCCGCCTACAAGGGCGCCGACAGCCGCGTGCTGCTGCGCGCCGTGGCCGACAAGCTCGCGCAGGCCGGCTGGGGCGTGCTGAACCTGGACGCCACCATCATCGCGCAGGCGCCGCGCATGGCGCCGCACGTGGCGCAGATGACGGCCAACATCGCCGCCGACCTGGGCGTGCAGCCTTCGGCGGTGAACGTCAAGGCCACCACCACCGAGAAGCTGGGCTTCACGGGGCGCGGCGAGGGCATCGCCGCGCAGGCCATCGCGCTGATCGCGCCGCTCGCGGATCAGAATTCGCTCACTTCCTACTGAGGCCGAACGATGTACGCACCGCCCTACAACCGCAATCCGGACCTGCCCGAGGTGCTGGATTTCATGCGCGCCAACAATTTCGTGGTGTTCGTGACCGGCACGGGCGGTCAACTGCATGCCTCGCACCTGCCGGTATTGATCGAGGAGCGCGGCGAATCGCTGGTGATCGTCGGCCACATGGCGAAGAACAACCCGCAGTGGGAGCAGTTCTTCGACGAGGAGGTGATGGCGGTGTTCCATGGCGCGCATGCCTACGTCTCGCCGCGCTGGTACGCCGAGAAGGAGCGCGTGCCGACCTGGAACTACGCCGCGGTGCACGCCTACGGCAAGGTGCGCGGCCTGCACGAGCCCGCGGACAAGCGCGCGGCGGTGGCCGGGCTGGTGGCCTGTCACGATCCGCAGTGGCTCCCTGAATACGAACGGCTGAGCGAGACCTACATGAGCGGCATGCTGAACGGCATCGTCGCCTTCGAGGTCGAGGTGACCCGCCTGGACACGCGCTGGAAGCTCTCGCAGAACCGCGGCCGGCAGGAGATGGAACTGATCGCCGCCGAGCTGGAGAAATCCGCCGACAGCGCCGAGCGCGCCACTGCGGCACTGACGCGAAAGCACCTGGTCACGCAATGAGCGTGGGTGGGTGCGTTGGCAGGTGCGCGCGCATGCGTTCCCGGCTCGTCCTGCTGGCCGGCAGCATCGCGCTGGCGGCTTGCGCGGGCACTCCGGGCGTTCACGCGCCCGCGGCGCCACCGCTGCCAACCATGCCACTGAAGGCCGGCGGCAACGAGCCGCCCTGGCGTCTGGTGCTGGATGGACAGTTTCGCCTCGAGACGGGTTACGAGCGCGCGGCCTTCGTCGCACCGCTGCCGCCCGCCGAGGTGCAGGCGGACGGACATCGCTGGCGGGTGCAATCGCCCGAGGGTCCGCTGCGGGCGGACGTGCTCCGGCGCACCTGCACCGACAGCATGAGCGGCATGCCGCATCCATACACAGTCATCCTGTACCGCGCCGGTCGCAGCCTGGCGGGGTGCGGCGGCGAGCCCGCGGCGCTGCTGCGCGGCCTCGACGCCCCGGTGGAATGGGTGGTGGAAGATATCGACGGCGCGGGGCTCGCCGATGGTGCGCGAGTCAGCCTGCAGTTCGGCGCCGATGGTCGGGTGGCCGGTCGCAGTGCCTGCAATCGCTACAGCGCGGCCTACACACTGGATGGCGAACGGCTGGCGATCCGCGCCGGCGCCGGCACCCGCATGGCCTGCGCCCCCGCGCTGATGCAACTGGAGTCGCGTTTCCTCGCCGCGCTGGCGGCGGTGCAGGGCTTCGCATTGACCGCGGATGGCGCGCTGGAGCTGCGCGGCGCGGGCGGACGCTCGATGCGGGCGCGCGCGATGGTTCCGCTGGCTCCGCGTACTCCGGGCGTGCCCGGCTCGCAGGGAGGAAGCTGAGCATGCGCATCGTCGTCCTCGGTGCCGGGCTGGCCGGCGTGACCACCGCCTGGCGCCTGGTGCAGGACGGCCACGAGGTCACGCTGATCGACCGCGCGGCGCGCGTCGCCGACGCGGCCAGCGAGACCAACGGCGGCATCGTCTCGGCCAGCCGCGCGTTTCCCTGGGCCAGCCCGCAGATGCACAAGACCTTCATGCGCGCGCTGACGCGCAACGACCAGGCGGTGCGCGTGATGCTGCTGCGCTGGGACCCGGCCTTCTGGGCCTGGGGCCTGCGCTTCCTGGCCGCCTGCCGCCCCGAGCGCTACGCCGAGATCCTCGACCGCAAGGTGCGCTTCGTGCGCTATGCGCAGGAGGAACTCGCGCTGCTGGCCGCGGAGAGCGGGGTGCAGTTCCACCGCCGGCAGGAAGGCGTGCTCTACCTGTACCGCAGTGCCGCGGCGCTGGAAGCCGGCGACCGCAAGCTCGATCCGATGCGCAGGCTGGGCTTCGAGTTCCGCGTGCTCGATCGCGCGGCGCTGCTGCGCGCAGAGCCTTCGCTGGCGGCTTCGGCCGACAAGCTGGCCGGCGCGGTGCTGAGCGTCTCGGACGAGAGCGGCGAGTCGGGGCTGTTCTGCCGCGAACTGGCCGCGCTCGCCCAGGTCAGGGGCCTGATGGTGCGCACCGGCTGCGAGGTGCGGCGCATCGATGTCGAGGGCTCGCGCGTGACCGGCGTGCACACCTCGACAGGGCGCATCGTCGCCGACGCCTACGTCTGCGCGCTGGGGGTGATCGCGCCCCAGCTGGCCCGCCAGCTGGGCGCCGACCTGCCGATCTACCCGGTGCGCGGCTATTCGGCCACCGTGCCCATGCAGCGCCCCGAGCGGGCGCCCACGCGCGCCGGCATCGACGAAACCCGGCTGATCGCCTGGTGCCCGATGGGCGACCGCCTGCGCATCACCGGCGGGGCCGAGTTCGCCGGCTGGGGCAGGAAATCCCGGCTGGCCGACTACACGCGCCTGTTCGATCTCGCCGAAGACCTGTTCCCCGGGCTGATCGACCGCGTGCGCGGCCCGGTGAATTCCGCGCTGAGCGTCTGCCAGCGCCCCATGACCCCGGAGAGCACGCCGCTGTTCGGCACCGGCCGCTACGAGAACCTGTGGTTCAACGTCGGCCTGGGGCACATGGGCTGGACCATGGCCGCCGGCGCCGCGCGCATCACCGCCGACCTGATCGCCGGCCGCTATCCGGCCATCCTGCTCGACGGACTGCGCATCAAGGCGCGCTGAGCGCCTCCCGGATTTGCGGTTTCGCTGCGGTCCCCGTCGGCTGCATGCGCGCAGGCGCTAGAATCGCAGGCATGAAACGCCTACTGGTCGCCAATGCCAAGGGCGGCAGCGGCAAGAGCACGCTGGCCACCAACCTCGCGGGCATGCTCGCCGCCAAGCGCAGGCGCGTGGTGCTCGCCGACCTCGACCGCCAGCGCTCGGCGGCGCGCTGGCTGGAGCGCCGGCCGGCCGGCTTCCCGGCGATCGCCGGCTGGACCCCCGACGAGGACAAGGACGCGCTCAAGGCCCACGACCCGCAATGGGCGGTCTACGATTCCCGGCCGGCCTGCGCGGCGACAAGCTCGACGAGGCGCTCAGGCGCGTCGACCTGGTGGTGGTGCCGGTGGCGCCCTCGGTGTTCGACATGGACGCCTCGGTCGATTTCCTCGAGGCGCTGGCCGCGCACAAGGCGGTGAAGAAGGGCGAGAGCACGGTGGTGCTGGTGGCCAACCGCGTCGACCCGCGCACGCTGGCCGCGCAGGAGCTGGAGGCCTTCCTCGCCGCCTGGGACCTGCCGGTGATCGCGCACCTGCACATGGCCCAGGTGTACGTGCATTGCGCCGCGCGCGGCCTGAGCCTGTACGACCTGCCGGCCTCGCGCGCCCACCCGGAGATCGACAACTGGGCGCCGCTGCAACGCTGGATGGAGCGCCACCTGCGCGAAGAAAGTTGAACTTTCATTTGGTAAAACCCGCTCCTGGAGCCGTGTTCCGGGCAGTCGAGTCGTCAAATCCGACAACTCCCCCTCTGCAAACCCGTCACCCCCGAACGCCCGGCCCGCGCCGCGCGCGCACCCGCAGGCGAACATGAACCGACCGAGCAAGCGCTGGACCGTGCTGGCGATGATGTTCCTGATCGGTCTGGCGGTGGCCATGCAGGTGCAGAGCGTGCAGGCGCTGGCGCCCTTCCTGGTCGACCAGCTGGGGTTTTCCTACGCGCAGATCGGCGTGCTGCTCGGCCTGTTCATGCTGCCCGGCGTGTTCGTCGCGCTGCCCGGCGGCATGCTGGCCGCGCGTCTGGGCGACCGCATCACCATGGCGATCGCCCTGACGCTGGTGCTGGTCTCGGCGCTGACCGTCGCCGCGGCCGAGTCGTATGCGGTGATGGTGGTGGCGCGGCTGGTGGGCGGCATCGGCGGGGCGGTGCTGACCACCCAGCCGCTCAAGGTGGTCACCGACTGGTTCGCCGGCCGCGAGATCTCGACGGCGATGGCCACCAACGCGGCGAGCTTCGGCCTGGGCATCGGCCTCTCGACCGGATTGCTCTCGGCCATCGCCGCCATGAGTTCCTGGCAGGGGGCCATGCTGGCCAGCGCCGTGCTGGTGGCGGTGGCGCTGTTCATGGTGGTGTTCAACTACAGCGATCCGCAGCCCGGCGAGGGCGGGCGCGCGGCGGCCCCGGCGGCGGCCGCGGCGGCGAGCAGGGCCCCTGCGCGCGCCACGCGTTCCGCCGGCCTGCTGGCCCTGTTCGGCCTGCAGCTCAACCGGCACGAGTTCGTGCTGGCCCTGCTGGCCGCGGTGCTGCGCATGTGCTTCGCCTCGGGCTACGTGGTGTTCATGAGCTTCGCGCCGGTGCTGCTGATCGCGCGCGGCACGGGCGCGGCGCAGGCCGGCTTCCTGGTCAGTCTCTCGGCGCTGGCCGCGCTGATCTCGGTGCCGCTGGGCGGTGCTGACCGACCGCACCCGCAAGCCCAACTGGTGCATCGCCGGCGGGGCGCTGGGCGCCGCCGCCTCCTGCCGGATGCTGCCGCTGGGCGGACCGGCGCTGCTGTGGATCCTGAGCTTCGGCTTCCTGCGCGGCGGCTGCACCGGCGGCATCATGTCGCTGCCCTCCGAGGTGCTGCGCCCCGGCAGCCGCAACGCGGGCTTCGGGGTCTCCTCGACCATGTACTTCCTCGGGCTGTCGGCCATCCCGCCGCTGGCCGGATGGCTCCTCGACACCACGCAGAATCCGGCCGCGCCGCTGTGGTTCGGCGTGGGCCTGTGGTTGATGATCCCGCTGACGCTGCTGGTGTTCCGCGTGCTGCAGCGGCGCTGGCTGCCGGCGCGCGCCTAGATCGGCACCACCTTGACGTGCAGCAGCGCGCTCTGGCCGCCGCGCACGGCGGCCAGGCAGCGTTCGATGGCGGCCGGCACCTGCGCAGGATCGCTCAGTTGTTCGCCATGCGCGCCGCTGACCTCGGCCAGCCGGGAGAAGTCCATGCCGGCCGTGACGGCGCGACTGGAAGGCGTCACGCGCCCTGGCGATGCCGTCCGGATAGACGCGCAGGGTCGAATCCTTGACCGCGTTCCAGCCGGCGTTGTCGATGATGATGCTGAAGATCGGCAGCTTGTGCGCGCGCGACACGGCCAGCACGGAATCGAGGTTGCCGAAGTAGAAGCCGCCGTCGCCGATCACGTGCACGGCGGTGTGCTGCGGCCGTGCCAGCTTCACGCCCAGCGCCAGGCCGCCGGCCGCGCCCAGTCCGCTGCCGCCGTGGCGGATGATGCTGCCGGCCCGCGGGCGCGGCACCTGGCGGGCCATGATCGGGTTGCTGGTCACGGCCTCGGAGAGGACGGTGTCTTCGGCGTGCAGGCGCTTGCCCAGTTCCGCGGCAAAGTAGTCGGCGTTGATCGCGCCGACGCGACCCGGATCGGCGGCCAGCGCCGCGGCCCTGGCCTTGCGCTCGGCGTACTCGGCTTCCATGGCGGCCCAGCGCGCCGCGGCCGCCTGCCTGAAGCCGGCGGAGGCCAGCGATTCGAGCGCCTCGACCAGCTGCTCGAGGATGCGGCCCGAATCGCCCTGCAGGCGCGACTGCGCCGGAAAGCTCCACATCGGGATCGCCTGCTTGACGGTGTCGATGTCGATGTGCGCCCACCAGGCCGGGATGCGGCGCCACGTCGCGCGGGATCCAGGGCACGTCGGTGTCGACCATCAGGCCGAAGTCGGCCTGCGGCAGGAACTCATTGACGCGGAACCCGGCGAAGCCGGCGAACTCGCGGCCGATGTTGGTGACCGGCGCGTGCTCGAACACGCGCATGCCCGCCAGGCGCGAGACAGGGCCTGGACGGTGTTTGAGGTGCGCGGGTTCTGCCCGCCGTAGCCGGTGATCGGCATGGGCGCTGGCAGCGGGCGAGCAGGCGCTCGGCCAACTCGCGCACGCTGTGCGGATCGGCGCCGCCGGCGCGCTGCGGCCCGTATGCGGCCTGCGGGAAGGCGCGGATGCGCGCCGGGTCCCAGTGCTCGGCGAGGGTCTCGCGCGCCGCCAGCAGGTGCACAGGGCCGGGCGGGTCGCTGTGCATCAGGGTATGCGCGCGGCGCAGGGTCTCCTTGACCACCGCGCCCGAAGGCAGG
>JADJPT010000005.1 GCA_016713125.1 Betaproteobacteria bacterium | reverse complement strand
CTCCCCGCCATTGGGATTCTTCACCGAAAGATCGAAGGTCGCGGCTTCAATCGTCTTCGCGTCCACGCTCCAGCTCTTGGAATCGGCGAAGGTCTTTTGCAGTTCGACGAACTCGGCCAGATCCTCATCATTGAGCGGATTGGTCTTGCCCATGTTGCGGCCGGGATCGAGCTGGTAGTACCAGACCTTGCGGGTGGGAGCGCCCTTCTCGAAGAACAGCACCACCGTCTTCACGCCCGCACCCTGGAAGGTGCCGCCGGGGCAATCCAGTACCGTGTGCAGGTTGCAGCTCTCCAGAAGCAGCTTGCGCAGGCCACTGAGGCGTTGTCGGTGTTCGACAGAAGGTGTTCTTGATCACCACCCCGCCGCGTCCGCCGGCCTTAGGATCTTGATGAAGTGCTGCAGGAACAGAAAAGCCGTCTCCCGGTGCGGATGGGAAGTTCTGCTGCACCTCGGCGTTCCTCCGCCGAACGGCGGGTTGGCGAGCACCACGTCGTAGCGGTCCTTGTCCTGGATATCGGCGAGGTTCTCGGTGAGCGTGTTGGTGTGGATGATGTTCGGCGCTTCGATGCCGTGCAGGATCATGTTCATGATGCCGATCACGTAGGCGAGGGACTTCTTCTCCTTGCCGTGGAAGGTGCGCTCCTGCAGCGCCTCTGGTCCTAGTGGTGCGCTTGGGGTTCGTTTCACGTAGGTAGTCGAACGCTTCGCACAGGAAGCCCGCCGACCCCGCCGCGCCGTCATAGATGCGCTCGCCCAGGCGCGGGGCGGTGACGCGCACGATGGCGCGGATCAGCGGGCGCGGTGTAGTACTCGCCGCCGTTGCGCCCGGCATTGCCCATGTTCTTGATCTTGGCCTCATACAGGTGCGAGAGCTCGTGCTTCTCGGCCTGGGATCGGAAACGCAACGCATCGACCTGCTCGATGATCTCGCGCAGGCTGTAGCCGCTGGTGATGCGGTTCTTGATCTCGCCGAAGATTTCGCCGATCTTGTACTCGATGGTGTCCGGGCCGCTGGCCCGCTGCTTGAAGCCGTGCAGGTAGGGAAAGAGCCGCGTGTTGACGAATCCGGTGAGGTCGTCGCCCGAGCGCGCGGTGTTGTGATCGAGCTTGCCGTCCTTGTCCTGGGCAAGGCCCAGCCTTCCCAGCGGTAGCGCTCATCGAGGATGTAGTCGTACTTCTTGCCCTTCGAGCCGGGCCACGGTGGCGCGATCCTGCTCGAGGCCGTCGAGGTACTTCAGGAACAAGAGCCAGGAGGTCTGCTCGGTGTAGTCGAGCTCCGTGGTGCAGCCGGCCTCCTTCCAGAGGATGTCGTCGATGTTGCGGAAGGCTTGTTCGAACATTGTGGGTACGGCCTTGTTGTAGTTTTGCATCGCGACATCGGCGCGTAGCCGTCGAGCGCACTATTGTCACCGATCGTCGCCGAATTCTCATGCGCAATGCCTGGACCTCAGGTTTGTCCCGGCTCCTCACCCGCCTCCGCGCAAACCTCCGCACGCAGCCGCGCAGCCAGCGGTGCGCGGGGGTCGGCGTGCTGGCGCGGGTGCCAGAGCAATGAGACGGTGAACTCCGGCGCGGCGAACGGCAGCGCAAAGCTGTGCATGCCGGCGCGCAGCTTGCCGGTGTGCCGCTGCGGAACGCTGGCGACCAGGTCCGAATCGCGCGCCAGGGCCAGCGCGGCCGAGAAGCCGCCGACCATCGCGGCCACCTCGCGCTGCAGGCCCAGCGCCTGCAGCGCGTCGTCGATCGGGCCGCCCTCGGCGCCGCGCCGCGACACGCCGATGTGCCGTGCCGCGGCATAGCGCGCGGCGCTGAGTTCGCCCTCGGCCAGCGCATGCCCTTGCGCACCACGCCGACGAAGCGGTCGCGGAACAGGGCCTGCACGCGCAGCTCGGGGCCGGTGGCCTCGCCGAGCACGCCGGTGTCGAGGTCCACGGCGCCCTCGCGCGCAGCGGCGCTGTCCTTGTCGGTCTTGGGCACGAAGCGCAGCCGCACGCCGGGCGCCTGCGCGCCGACGCGCGCCACCAGGCGCGGGCCGAAGTTCTCCACGAAGCCTTCGCGCGTGCGCAGCGTGAAGGTGCGCACCAGCTTCTTCAGGTTGACCCTGCGCGCCGGGCGCAGCGCCGCTTCGGCCTCGAGCACCAGCTGGGCGACGCGCTCGCGCAGTTCGAGCGCGCGCGGCGTGGGCACCAGGCCGCGGCCGGCGCGCACCAGCAGCGGGTCGCCCATGGTCTCGCGCAGTCGCGCCAGCGCCCGGCTCATGGCCGAAGGGCTGAGCCGCAGGCGGCGCGCCGCGCCCGCCACGCTGCCCTCGGCGAGCAGCGCATCGAGCGTGACCAGCAGGTTGAAGTCGGGCCGCGACATGCGCGCACCGTAGCACGATCCGCGCATGACATGGCGCTTCATGCATGTATTTAGTGCAAATGCTGCGTCTTCCGCCATTCCACGCCCGGGGCTAGGCTATGCCCACTCCCGCTCCGGGATCGTTCGGAGGATGAAAACCATGCTTAAACAAGCCATTGCCGTACCCGCCACCGCCCCCGCCCCGTCCGCCTGGGCGCTGGCCAGCCTGGCCCTGCCCATGCTGCTCGCCGCGCTCGGCACCAGCATCGCCAACGTCGGCCTGCCGACCCTGGCGCAGGCCTTCGACGCCTCCTTCCAGGACGTGCAGTGGGTGGTGCTCGCCTACCTGCTGGCCGTCACCACCCTGATCGTCGGCGCCGGCCGGCTGGGCGACCTGTACGGCCGCCGGCGGCTGATGCTGGCCGGCATCGCCTTGTACACGGCGGCCTCGCTGCTGTGCGGCCTCGCGCCCACGCTCGGCTGGCTGGTGGCCGCGCGCGCGGCGCAGGGCCTGGGCGCGGCGCTCATGATGGCCCTGACCCTGGCCCTGGTCGCCGAGGTGGTGCCCAAGGACAGGACCGGCCGCGCCATGGGGCTGCTCGGCACGATGTCGGCGATCGGCACCGCGCTGGGCCCGAGCCTGGGCGGCGCGCTGATCGCCGCCTGCGGCTGGCCGGCGCTGTTCCTCGTCAACCTGCCGCTGGGCCTCGCCGCGCTGCTGCTGGCCTGGCAGCGCCTGCCTGCGGACAGCGCGCGGGCCGACGGCGCGACGCGTGAACGCTTCGATGTCGCGGGCACGCTGCTGCTCGCCCTGACGCTGGCGGCCTACGCGCTGGCCATGACCCTGGGGCGCGGCGACTTCGGCGCGACCAACCTCGCGCTGCTGGCCGCGGCGCTGGTCGGACTGTTCGCCTTCGGCCGGGTCGAGCGGCGCGCGGCTACGCCGCTGATCCGCCTGGCGATGTTCGCCTGGCCGGTGCTGGGCGCGGGCTTCGCCATGAGCGCGCTGGTCACCACCGTGGTGATGGCGACGCTGGTGGTCGGCCCGTTCTACCTCTCCGGCGCGTTCGCGCTCGACGCGGCGCGCGTCGGCCTGGCGATGTCCGCCGGTCCGCTCGCCGCCGCGCTGATGGGCGTGCCGGCCGGCCGGCTCGTCGATCGCCACGGCACGGCAGGCACCAGCCTCGCGGGGCTGATCGCCATGGCGGCGGGCGCCGGCGTCCTGACGCTGCTGCCGACCCGCCTGGGCGTGGCGGGCTACCTCGCCCCGCTGGTGCTGATCACCGCCGGCTATGCCTTGTTCCAGACCGCCAACAACACCGCCGTGATGGGCGGGGTCGCCGCCGCGCAGCGCGGCGTGGTGTCGGCATTGCTCAACCTGTCGCGCAACCTCGGCCTGATCAGCGGCGCCTCCGTGATGGGCGCGGTGTTCGCGATGGCCGCGGCGACCACGGACTTCGCCACGGCGCCCGTCGAAGCGGTGGCGGCCGGCATGCGCGCCACCTTCATGGTGGCGACGATGATGGTCGTGGTGGCGATCATGGTCGCGATCGGCAGCCGCGCGCCGCGGCAAACAACAGTGACGTCGAAAGCTACGCCTTGCGGTCGGCCGGGTGGTTGATGCCGTCGTTGGTCGGCACCGGGCCGAGCTCGAATGGATTGACGCCTTCCAGGCAGCCGACGTTGTAGCCGTACAGGCCCGGATCGGCGCGGCGCTGGTGATGCGTGTAGATGCCGCAGTGGACGCAGAAGTAGTGCTTCGCGACCCCGGTGTTGAACTGGTACAGCCGGAGCGAGTCCTCGCCCTGCACGACACGCAGGCCGGACAACGGAACCGTCCCGACGATGGCGCCCTTGCGACGGCAGATCGAGCAGTCGCAGCGCTTGGGATTGACGATGCCCTCGGGCAGGTCGAGTTCGAGCACCACGCTGCCGCAATGGCAGGAAAGCCGGTGCCTGGGCAAGACGGCGACACCGCCGACGGACTGATCATGGGGGGGCGGGGCCCGCGCGGCGCGCCTCCGCAATGGTTGGATTGCGAAGCCCTACCTGCATGCAGATTGCAGAACGGCTGCAGCGCCCCCGTGCGCAAATCCCCCATCCGTCCGACGCCTCAGTAACTCCCGCCCTTCACGAAGCGTACGATCCCCGCCGCCACCTCGCTTTCCTGGTCGACGTAGCCGTGCGGGGTGCGGCCTTCGCAGGCGGCGAGGCCGGCCGGGCCGGGGGTGCCGGGGCCGCCGCTCACGGTGACCATCTGCTTGCGCGTGGCGCCCTTGGCGCGCTCGATCACCTCGCCCATGCGCGCGGCGGGCGAGCGCACGCAGCGGTCGGCGGCGTGGCCGACGAGCAGCAGCGGCATGCGGATCTCCTCCAGCGGCAGGTCGAACACCGAGTGCGCCACCCAGAACTTGCGCGCGCGCGGGTCGCCGCTCATCAGCGCCGAGGTCAGCACCACGCCGTCCGGCGCCGCGGCGCCGCTCAGGCGCGCGGCGGCGTTGGCCGCGGAGATCGCGCCGCGGCTGGTGCCGACGATCCACACGCGGCCCTTGGTGCGCGCGCGCAGCTCGGCCACCACGCGGCCGATGTCCGCGGCGTGTTCGGGCGCGATGCGGTAGCCGCCCAGGCCGTCCTCGCCCTGGTGGGCCGTGGGCGCATCGAGCAGCGCGGTGCCGAAGCCGGCGGCGGCGAACAGCGGGATCGAGCGCACCAGCGAGTTGCCGGAAAGCGCACGCGGGCAGCCGCGCTCATCGAGGTTCAGGTAACCCGCGCCGCCGGGCAGCAGGATCAGGCTGAGCGGTTCGGCGCCCGCGGCGGGCGGGCGCCAGGCGTAGCGCTGGCTGCCCTCGTGCGCCGGCAGGCTGAGCACCTCGCCGCATTGCTCGACGGCCGCGGGTGGCGCGGCGGGGGTTGTGGCCGGCGAGCCCGCGGTCTGCGCCAGCGCCGGGCCATGCAGGAGAGCGCAGATCAGCGCTGCGCTCAGGCGTCGAAGTCCGAGGTTCATCTCCATGCTCCCCATGGTCGTGGCAGTAATATGCCTGGAGACGCGCTGCAGGCAATGGGTCTTGAATAAAAGTGGCAGTATTTCTTCACTGCCCGCCGTAATGCCGCACCAGCCCCTGCCACAGCGCGTTGCGCTCGGCGCCCATGGTTTCCTTGCCCACGGTGGCGTTCTTCGCCGCCGCCATGTGCACCATCACCAGCTTGAGCGCCGGGTCGACGTAGATCGCCTGGCCGTAGACGCCCAGCAGCACGAAGCGGCGCGCCTCGCCCGGATAGGTCCAGAACTGGTAGCCGTAGCCGAACCAGGACGTGGCGCGTTTCGGCGCGAAGGCCGCGGGGTGCGCCTGCCAGGTGGTGGCCTCGAGCAGATACTCGCGCGGCACGATCTGCCGGCCGTTGGCCCTGCCGTCGTCGGCCAGCAGCACGCCCAGCCGCCCCCAGTCGCGCAGCACGGCGTTGAAGCTGCCGTGCGCGCGCTCCACGCCGTCGTCGCCGCGCAGCCAGCTGGCGTCGGCCTCGGCGCCCATCGGCTGCCAGATCTTCTGCGCCACGTAGTCGGCCAGGTTCCCGCCGGTGGCCGCGCGCAGCACCATGGCCAGCACCACGGTCTCGATGGAGGCGTACTGGAAACGCTCGCCCTCGGCCGCCTCGCGTTCGCCGAAGGCGCGCAGCCCGGCCAGCGTGCCCTCGGTGGCCGTGATGCGCGACCAGCGCGCGCTGTCGTCGCGGCCGTCGTAGACCTCGCTGAACTTCACGCCCGAGGCCATGCGCAGCAGGTTGCGGATGCGCGTCTCGCCGTAGGCGCTGCCGCGCAGCTCGGGCACGTAATCGGCGGCCTTGTCGTCGAGCGACTTGACGCGGCCTTCGCCCAGCGCGATGCCCATCGCCAGGCTGACGATGGACTTGGCCATGGAGTGCGACACCAGGCGATGCGCGTCCTTGCGCTCATACTGGTAGCGCTCGATCTGCACCACGCCGTCCTTGATCACCAGCAGGCCGGTGATGCGCTGGCGCGAGGTAGTCGTCGACGCCGAACCCGGCCTCGCGGAAGCGGTAGCGATAGCGCGGTTCGGCGGCCGCGCGCGGCAGGGGCGCGGGCTCGGCGGCGCGTGCCAGGGTATGCACCGGGAACAGGGTGTCGAGGTGGCTGAACGAGCCCACCCGCACGCTCTCGTCGAAGAACCAGTTGCTGCGCGTGCCCACCGGATAGCCGCGCGACTTGCCCAGCAGCTCCTCGTCGGGCGCGGCCTGGGCGAGCGTGCCGGCGCACAGCGCCAGCAGGGCGATCAGGCGCTTCATCGCCGCGGCAGCAGTGCCGGCAGGAAGGCGAACACCAGCAGCAGCGCCACGTAGGCCGCGCCCGAGACCGGGTCGCGCGTGGCGAAGTACTGCTCCAGCGTGAGCCCGCGCAGCCAGCACCACGCTGAACTCCACCGACAGCAGCAGGGCCAGGGCCAGCAGGCCGGCGGCCAGCCGCGCGCCGCGCGTGTGCGGCGCGCGCGGGCGCGAGAAGATGCGCCGCGGCCAACCGATGGCGAACAGGCGCGGCGGCATCTCCGCCGCCGGCCAGCGCCGCCCGCGCCAGCCGAACCCCCGGCCAGGCTCCCCGCGCGAAGCCCAGGGCGAACAGGACGGCGAAGTACAGCGCGCCGGTCGCCGCGACCGGCGGCAAGCCCACGCCTAGAACTCCAGCGAGTCCGCGATGGCCTTGATGCCGGCGCGCGCGCAGGCATCGTCGGCGTCGCCGCCGGGCGCACCCGAGACGCCGATGGCGCCCAGCGTCGAGCCGCCGGCCTCGATCGGCAGGCCGCCGCCGAAGGCCGCCACGCGCGGCACGCTGCGGATGCCGCTCATCGGCCGGCCGGCCTGGGTTTCGTTGGCCAGCTGCGCGGTGGGGATGCGGAAGCTCGCCGCGGTCCAGGCCTTGTCGATGGCGACCCTGACCGTGTGCACGCCGCCGAAGCGGTCGCGCAGCACCACCTGCGGCACGCCGGCGCGATCGGTGACGGCCACCGCCACCTGGTAGCCGGACTTGCGGCAGCTCTCGAGCGCCGCCTGCGCGGCCTTGAGCGCCGTCTCCGGCGTCAGCGACTTGGTGCTGAAGGTGGCGTCCTGCGCCTGCGCCGCGCCGGCCAGGGCCGCAAGCAGCGCGAGCGCCGCGGCGCGGATGTTCGTATTGCGCATGTCTGTCTCCCTGCCCGCCGGGCGGCGGGCTGCGGCGAAGATCATACGCCGTCCATCCGCACCACCACATTGCCGCGCTTGCGCCCGCTGTCGACGTATCGGTGGGCCTCGCGCAGGTCTGCAAAAGCGTAGCTGCGGTCGATCACCGGCGTGAAGGCGCCCGCCGCGGCAAGCTCGGCCAGGCGCGCGATGTATTCCGCCCGCTCGGCCGCCGGCCCGGCGATCACCTTGTGGCGCCCGGCCAGGCCCACCCACGGCGCCTTGAGCAGCTCGGTCAGTCCGGCCAGCACCAGCAGCAGGCGACCGCCTTCCGCCAGCGCTGGCCGGCTGCGCGGGTACGGCGCGTTGCCGACCGTGTCGACGATGAGGTCCCAGGTGGCGCCGGTGCGGGCGAAGTCCTCGCGGGCGTAGTCGATGGCCGCGTGGGCGCCGATGGCGCGCACCAGCTCGAGATTGGCGGCGCTGCAGACGGCGGTCACCTGCGCGCCCAGGTGCCGCGCCAGTTGCACCGCGGCCGTGCCCACCGCGCCCGAGGCGCCGTTCACCAGCACACGCTCGCCGGCGCGCAGCGCGCCCCTGCGGTAGAAATCCAGCATGGTCGCGCCGCCGAAGCCCAGCGCCGCCGCCTGCGCCCAGTCCAGGCGCTGCGGCTTGTGCGCGACCGGGCCGCGCTCGGCGATGCAGCGGTACTCGGCATGGCAGCCGAGGCCAATGCCGGTGAACGCAAACACCGCATCGCCCGGCTTGAACCGGCTGACCGCGCGCCCCACCGCCTCGACCTCGCCGGACAGCTCGCTGCCCAGAATCGGCCGCCGCGGCCCGCGCACGCCGAGCGCGAGCCGCCCCAGGGGGCCGAAGCCCGGCGGAAACGTGAGCGAGCGCAGGCGCCAGTCGGCCGAGCTCACCGTGGTGGCGCGGATGCGCACCCGGATCTCGTCGGCGGCGGGCACCGGCATGGGCAGTTCGACCTGCTCGAGCACCTCGGGCGGTCCGTAGCGGCGATGGCTCCAGGCCTTAATGGCCGCGCTCCCACGCCTGGTCGAAGAAGGCCGGGATCTCGACCGCCAGTCGCTTGAGCAGGGCCGGCCGGTCGAAGCCCGGCGGGTTGGCGCGCACATCGCCGTCCTCGCTCATGATCGGCACCGAGGGCGTTTCCATGAAGGCGAAGTGCCACGCGTTCTCGACGCGGATGACGGTGGCGCCCGGAAGGTTGGCGGCGATCCACTGGTTGTGGAAGCGCGGCACGTTGAAGCGGTCCTTCTCCGCCTCGTAGAGCGCCACCGGCACGCGCACCTGCGCGAGCGAGGCGGCGTCGAACATGGCGCCCGCCGAGGCCATGGCCACCACGGCGCGCACGCGCGGGTCGGCCAGCACGGGGATCGCCATGGGGGCCGGCGCCCCGCCGGCGGCGGCCGCGGACTGCGCGTGGCGCGCCACGCCGCAGAACACCGGGTCCTCGGCGCCGTTGGCCTGGCAATGCGCGGCGATGCGCCCGGGTTCGGGCCGTGCGCCGGCGAGCGCCAGCACCGTATAGCCGCCGACCGAATGCCCCAGCGCGCCGACGCGCGGGCCGCGGCCGTCGCTGGCGATGCGCGCCGCCCAGGCCGGGTCGCGCAGCAACGCGTCGATCACGCGCGAGGCCTGCTGCGGGCGTTCCGTGACGTAGCGCGCCGCGCCCGCGCGCAGCAGCGAGCGGTCCTGCCAGTTGTCGCCGGGGTGACGCAGCGCGGCCACCAGGTAGCCGTGCCGCGCCAGCGCCTCGGCCAGGCTGCTGTGGCCCAGCTCGGTGCCGCCGGTGCCGTGGCTCAGCAGGATCAGGCCCTTGACCTTCGCCGCGGGCGGCGCGCCGTAGGCCACGGTGACCGTGAACGGCCCCATGGGGATGACTTTCTCGGGCACCGCGCCCGGGTAGTACAGCGCCACCGGGATGGGCGCCTGGCCGTCCGCCGTGCCCGGCACCTCCAGGCGCGCGTAGCCGGCGTGCTGCGCCTGGGCCGGCGCGGAGAACAGATGGCCCGCAAGGGCCAGGACAAGAAGACCGACAGGGATGCGCATGGATGACTCCGGACCGCGGGTGGCGTGGATTGAACCACGCCATCCTCGCAGGTGCCGGAGCCGGCGGCGAGCGGAATGCGACGAAGCGCCGGATCCGGGGGGCGAACGGCGCCCCGGTTGCCGCGGGGCGCGGCGCGCTACAGAAGTCCCAGCGTCACCGCGCGCTCGCCGGTGGCGAGGTTGGACAGCGTGGTCGAGCGCACGAACACCCCGTCCTGCGGCGCGACCACGGTTTCCACCACGTCGCCCCAGATGTCGGTGATGGTGGCCAGCAGCTGGCCCTTCTTCACCACCGCGCCGAGTTCGACCTCGGTGCGCAGCAGCCCGCCGCGATGCGCGCGCAGGCCGAGGAAGTCGCTCATCAGGTGGCTGACCGGCGGCAGCCTGCGCTCGCCTTCGATCATGCCCAGGCCGATCAGCGCATTGGTGATGCAGCGCGCGCCCTCGTCGGTGACCGACTGCTCGAGGCGCCCGCCCTCGCCGATCTCGAAGGTGAAGGCCGGCACGCCGGCCGCGGTGGCCTCGACGCAGGAGATGCCGCGGCTCACGTACATGCCGCGATCGCCCTTGACGATGAAGCCGGTGGCGCACTGCTCGGCCAGCCACAGCGCGCGCTCGGCGGCGGCGCCCAGGCTCATGGACGGCAGGATGGCGATCGGCACGTAGCGCCCGCCGCGCGTCGGGGTGTGGATGTCGATGGCGCAGGAGCATTCGCGGATCAGCGCGAACATCTTCGCGGCGACGATCTGCGACAGGTTGCCGCCGGCGTCGCCCGGGAACACCGTCCAGGCGTCGATCGGCGCCTGGTCGAGCGGCGACTTCATGAACTGCGAGACCGGGAAGCGGTGGTCGGCGCTCTTCGGGTCCAGCGAGGCGATGACCTTGGCCAGGATGGAGATGCCGTTGACCTCGTCGCCGTGGATCGCCGCGCCCAGGTAGAAGCGCGGGCCGGGCTTGCTGCCGTTGACCAGCACGATGGGGAAACGCACCGGCGTGCCGTCGGCGAGTTCGACCAGGTCGACCTGGCCGCGCACCAGGCTGCCGGGTTGCGCGGTGAGCGGGCCGCCGCTGCCGGTATCGATGGTCAGCGGGCCGACGGGGAAAGTCTTCAGGGCTTGCATGGGGCGTGTCTCCTTCAGGGTGCTCAGGCGGCCTTGCCGGCGGCGGAGGCGGCGGGCAGGTCGTAGGTGTCGAGCAGGTCGTCGACCAGGCGCGTGGCCTCGTTCCAGTCGTAGGTGCGGTACTGGTGGCCGGCGGTGAAGATCTTCGGGCCGCTGTAGAACATCTCGTACTGCGTGTGGCGCGAGGCGAACTCCGAGCCCACGCTGTCCCAGGCGAGCTTGAAGGTCTTGACGCGGCCCTTGGCGTCGGTGACCGGCGAATGCTGGGTCTTGCCGATCAGCGCGGCGATCTCGGGATTGCCGAAGTCGGTTTCCGACGAAGGCAGCATGATCATGCCGCCGCCGGCCAGGTCGCGGATCGATTCGATCACCTGCGGGTACAGGCGCTGCGCCAGCACGTTGGCGCTGTACAGCGTGGCGCGGTCCGGGATGAAGAACTCGCCCTGGTTCAGCGGGCCCTCGCCGCCTTCCATGCGGCCCTTGGCCTCCATGGCGTGCACCATGCCGTCGATCATGCCGGCCTGCGCGGCGAGCACGCCGAGCTGCTCCTTCACCTGCGGGAACTCGAGGGTGCCGATGGTCTCGCAGACGCGGCGCGCCAGGCCGGTCAGGGAGCGCAGCTTCACCGCCAGGCGGATCTGCGCCTGGTAGTTCTGGTAGACGTGCGCCGGCGCGGTGTGGAACTGCGCGAACGACATGGCCGGGTTGCGGTGCACGAACACGCGGTCCCAGGGCACCTTCACTTCGTCGAAATACAGGATCGAATCGTTCTCGTCGTAGGCCGAGGACAGCGGGTAGTCGAACTTCGACACCGCGCCCTGCTCGTAGGAGCGGCGCGACATCAGCTTCAGGCCCTTGGCGCCGATCGGCACCATGGCGGTGAAGGCGTACTTGTCGTCGCCGTCGCGCACCGGGCGCAGCGAGGCCACCAGCACCTCGTTGGCGAACACCGCCGAGGTGCCCAGCATCTTGGCGCCCTTGATGGTGATGCCCTCGGCGTCCTCGTCGCAGATCGCCGCGGTGACGAACGGGTCGGCCTGCTCGCCGGTGGCCTTGGAGCGGTCGGCCTGCGGGTCGATGATCACGTAGGCGAGGTACAGGTCGTTGTCGCGCGCGTGGTGGTAGTAGTCGAGCACGGCCTGGCCGCGGCCCTTGCCGTGCGCCTCGAACACGTCGGCGCGCATGGCCATGGCCGAGATGCACGAGGCGACATGGTCGGGCGAGCGGCCCATGAAGCCGACGTGCTGCTCGGACCAGGCGGTCAGCGCCTTCCTGCGCTCGACCAGCTCGGCGTAGCTGCGCGGCAGCTGCCAGGCGCGGTTGGCGCGCCTGCCGTTGCCGATGTCGAAGGTCATCAGCTCGGGGTTGGCGGCCTGGTAGTCGAACAGTCCGGCCACGGTCTGCGCCGACTGGCGGAACGCCGGGTGGCTGGCGACGTCACTGACCTTGCGGCCCTCGAGCATGATGCAGCGCTCGTCGCGGATGCTCTCCAGGTGCATGCGGCCGTTCTTGACTGCGCTCATCTTGGACTCCCGGTTTTCGATCGGCCGGATGATGCGCCGGAAGCGCCGGCGTGTAAAGGTGAAGCTACTTCACTATTTCTTGTCGTCGAGCGCGGCCAGCGCGGCCGCACTGTCGGCGTGCACCAGCGCGGCCAGGCGCCCCAATTCGAGGAGTTCGGCGCGCGACAGCGCCGCGAACAGGCGGTCGTTGACGCGGCGCATCACCGGCGCCGCGGCGGCCAGCGCGCGCGCGCCGGCGGCGCCCAGGCCGGCCAGCATGGCGCGGCCGTCGGCCGGGTCGCGGCGCACCACGATCAGGCGCTTCTTCTGCAGCCGCCTGCATTCGGCGACCACGAAGGACAGGCTGACGCCCAGCGCCTCGGCCAGCGCGCTCAGGCGCAGGCCCTCGGGCGGGGCGTGGCGCACCAGGTGCATGACGATGTTGTACTGCGGCGGCGTGACCCCCATGCGCCGCGCCAGCCCGCCGCGCACCTCCTGCAGGCGGGCGGCGAGCCGCACCAGGTCGTCGACGGCGCGACGGAAGGCGAGGTCGCTGCCCTCGACCAGCAGCGCCTTGCGCGACACCGACAGCGGCAGCGCCGGAGGCCGGGCCGCCATGCTCAGAACGGCCCGGGATGGCCGAGGTAATCGGCCGCGGCCAGCACGTGCACGCGGAACACCGCGCGCAGGTCCTCGAGCAGCACGTACTCGTCGGCGCCGCCCATGTTGTTGGGCGCCGGGCCGTAGACCAGTGCCGGGATGCCGGCGGCGCGGTAGAAGCGCGAATCGGAGAAGCCCGGGCGCATGTTGGCCACCACCGGCTGGGTGGCGGCGTCGAAGCCGGTCCGGGCGTGGCGCAGCACGGTCTGCACGATCTCGTGGCCCGGCTCGGTGACGTTGGGTTCATGCGAGCTCAGCACCTTCCAGGCCACGTTCGGATGCGCCTGCATGCGCGCGCCGATCTCGGCCAGCACGGCGGCCAGCGTCAGCCCCGGCGGGAAGCGGAAATCCAGCCGCGCGTGGGCGAGGTCCGGGATGATGTTGACGGCGATGCCGCCGGACACCGTGCCGATGTTGACCGTCAGGCGCGACAGCGTGTCGAACTCGCCCTTGCCGGAGATCGGCTCGGACACCGGCTGCGCCTCGCGCATCGCCGCCATGACGTCGGCGGGGATCGGGCAGGGCATGGCCTCCATGCCCTTCAACGCGGCCAGCGCGCCCATCAGGTGCACGATGGCGTTGTCGCCCAGGTGCACGTGCGCGCCGTGGTTGGCGCGGCCGCGCGCCTCGAGCTCCACCCACAGCTGGCCCTTCTCGCCGAAGCGCACCACGCGCGGGCTGCCGGCGTCGGCCGAGATCATCGCGTCGCCGCGCGCCTCGGGCACGTTGGCCAGCACGTGCTGCGTGCCCCAGGTGCCGCCGGTCTCCTCGTCGCTGACGAAGGTGAGCACCAGTTCGCCGCACAGCGCGGCGCGCTCGTCGGCGAGCAGCTTGGCGGTCATCATGGCCGCGGCCAGGCCGGCCTTCATGTCGCAGGCGCCGCGCCCGTACATGCGGCCTTCCTCCACGCGCGCCGAGAACGGCGAACCGGTCCAGGCAGCGGCGTCACCGGCCGGGAAGGTGTCGAGGTGGCCGTTGAACAGCAGGCGGCGGCCCGGCCTGCCGCCGGCCAGGCGCGCGATGATGTTGACGGCCGGCTCGCGGCCGATCACGCGCCGCACTTCGACGCCGGGCAGCGCCGCAAGGAAAGCCTCGACCCGCGCGGCGAGCGCATGCGTGTCGCCGGGCGGGTTCTCGCTGGGCGTCGCGACCAGCGCGGCGCACAGCGATTCGAGTTCGGGATAGGACTGCCGTATGCGTTCGGATAGGTTCATGGTGGGCGCAGGATAGCAGCACCCGCCGCGCCCCCGAAGCGCGGGCCGGCCTCAGTTCGAGGCGCGAAACCCCGTGGCCTTGACCACGCGCGCCCAGCGTTCCTGCCCGGACTTGATGGCCGCGGCGAAATCGGCGCCGGTCTGCGCGGGCACGTCGAAGCCCATCTGCTCGAGCTTGTCCTTGACCGCGGGCTCGAGGTGCGCGCGCTTCGCGGCGTCGATCAGCTTGTTGAGCAGATCCGGCGGCGTGGCGCTGCGCGCCACCAGCCCGAACCAGGTGGTGGAGGTGAAGTCCGGATGGCCGAGCTCGGCCATGGTCGGCACGTTGGGCAGCTGGCGCCAGCGCGCGGCGCCGGAGACGGCGAGCGCGTTGAGCTTGCCGCCCTGCACGTGCGCGAGCGTGGTCTGGATCTGCGCGAAGCCGATCGGCACGTGGCCGCCGAGCAGCGCCTGGGTCTGCGGACCCGAGCCCTTGTAGGTGATGTGCGTCATGTCCAGGCCGAGCTTCTCGTTCAGCTGGTAGCCGAGGAAATGCGAGAGCGTGCCGGGGCTGAACGAGGCGTACGAGACCTTGCCGGGGTTGGCCTTCACCCAGGCGGTGAGCTCGCCCAGGGTCCTGGCCGGCACGGACGGGTGCGCGACCAGCAGCACCGGGGCTTCGGCGCCCTTGATCACCGCGGCGAAGTCGGCCGACTTCCAGCGCAGGTCGGCGTAGGCGCTGGGGTTGATCTCCAGCTGCGACTGCGCCGGCACCCACAGCGTGTGGCCGTCGGCCGGCGCGCGCACCACGTACTCGGCGGCGATGTTGGCGTTGGCGCCGGTGCGGTTGTCGACCACCACGGTGGTGCCGAGCAGCCGGCCCAGCGGCTCGGACACGGCGCGCGCATAGACGTCGGGCGCGCTGCCCGGCGCGCTGCCGACCACCAGGGCGATGGGCTTGCCGGCGAACTGCGCGTGCGCGGTGGCGCAGAGCGCGAAGGTGGCGAGTGTGGCGAGTGTGGCGAGGCTGCGCTGCAATTTCATTCTGTCTCCGGGCGTCGTTGTAGGTATGCCGCAAGGTTCGCCCGCGCGCATCCCCGAGGTCAAGGAGCGGTTCGCTGGAAGGTATCGGCGGGTATAATTCGCTCCCCTTACGCCCTTCATGCAGGAAACCCCAAGCACCATGGAAGCCGAACGCCTCAACCAGCTCGCCTCACTGCTCGCCGACCTCGAAGCCCGGTCCGCCGAGCTGCGGAGGTATCTTTGACTTCGATGCGAAGGAAGCGCGTCTAGCCGAAGTCTCGTCCCAGCTCGAAGACCCCAAGGTCTGGGACGATCCCAAGAAGGCCCAGGACCTGGGCCGTGAACAGAAATCCCTGGAAGCCACGGTCGGCAGCCTGGCGGCGATCGCCTCCGGGCTGAAGGACGCGCGCGAGCTGTTCGAGATGGCGCGCGCCGAGGACGACGACGAGACCCTGGTGAGCGTCGAGTCCGACGCGGCCGGCATCCTGAAGAAGGTCGAGGCGCTGGAGTTCCAGCGCATGTTCTCCAACCCGCTGGACCCCAACAACTGCTTCGTGGACATCAACGCGGGCCAGGGCGGCACCGAGGCGCAGGACTGGACGCAGATGCTCCTGCGCATGTACCTCAAGTACTGCGACAAGCGCGGCTACGGCGTGGAGATCCTCGAGCAGTCCGACGGCGAGGTGGCCGGCATCAAGAGCGCGACGCTGAAGATCAGCGGCGAGTACGCCTACGGCTACCTGCGCACCGAGACCGGCGTGCACCGCCTGGTGAGGAAATCGCCGTTCGACTCGAACGCACGTCGCCACACTTCGTTCTCCAGCGTGTTCGTCTACCCCGAGGTCGACGAATCGATCGAGGTCGAGGTCAACCCGGCGGACCTGCGCATCGACACCTACCGCGCCTCCGGCGCCGGCGGCCAGCACATCAACAAGACCGACTCGGCGGTGCGCATCACCCACCTGCCGACCAACATCGTCGTGCAGTGCCAGAACGACCGCTCGCAGCACCGCAACCGCGCCGAGGCGATGTCCATGCTGAAGGCCAAGCTGTACGAGCTCGAACTGCGCAAGCGCCAGACCGAGCAGCAGAAACTGGAAGACTCCAAGACCGACATCGGCTGGGGCCACCAGATCCGTTCCTATGTGCTCGACCAGTCGCGCATCAAGGATCTGCGCACCAACGTGGAGATCGGCAACACGCAGTCGGTGCTGGACGGCGATCTCGACGATTTCATCAGCGCCAGCCTGAAACAGGGCGTCTAGGAGAATGCAGGCATGAGCGAACAGAACCCGGGCGAAGCCGCCCCGCAGGACGAGAACAAGATCATTGCCGAGCGGCGCGAGAAGCTGGCGAAGCTGCGCGCCGGCGGCGTGGCCTTCCCCAACGACTTCGTCCGCAAGGACGCGATGGCCGCGCTGGCCGACGCGTACGGCGCGCTGGACAAGCCCGCGCTCGAGGAAAGGAAGGTCGAGGTGACGGTGGCCGGCCGCATGATGCTCAAGCGCGTGATGGGCAAGGCCAGCTTCGCCACCCTGCAGGACGGCTCGGGGCGCATCCAGGTGTACGTCACCAACGACGCCACCGGCGCCGAGGTGCACGAGGCCTTCAAGCACTGGGACCTGGGCGACATCCTCGGCGTGACCGGCACGCTGTTCAAGACCAACAAGGGCGAGCTCACCGTGCAGGCCAGCGGCCTGCGCCTGCTGACCAAGGCGCTGCGCCCGCTGCCCGAGAAGTTCCACGGCCTGACCGACCAGGAGGTGCGCTACCGCCAGCGCTACGTGGACCTGATCGTCAACGAATCCTCGCGCAAGGTGTTCGCGGCGCGCTCGCAGGTGGTGCAGTCGATCCGCGAAACGATGACCGGCGCCGGCTACCTCGAAGTCGAGACGCCGATGATGCAGACCATCCCCGGCGGCGCGGCGGCCCGCCCGTTCAAGACCCACCACAACGCGCTCGACATGGAGCTGTTCCTGCGCATCGCGCCCGAGCTGTACCTCAAGCGCCTGGTGGTGGGCGGCATGGAGCGCGTGTTCGAGATCAACCGCAACTTCAGGAACGAGGGCATCTCGACGCGGCACAACCCCGAGTTCACCATGATGGAGATGTACTGCGCCTACGAGACGGTGGAGGCGATGATGGACCTCACCGAGCGCCTGATCCGCAACGCCGCGCAGAAGGTCGGCGGCGGCGCCGCACTGAGCTACCAGGGCAAGCAGATCGACCTCGGCCAGCGCTTCGCGCGCCTGCCGATTCCCGAGGCGATCCGGCAGTACGACCCGAACAGCGCCACCGGCGACCTGCGCGACCGCGCCTTCCTCGCCGAGCGCCTGAAGCGCCTGGGCGTGGCGATCGACGACCACCACGGCTGGGGCTCGCTGCAGCTGATGCTGTTCGAGGCGGTGGCCGAGAAGCACCTGATCGCGCCGACTTTCGTCACCGAGTACCCGGCGGAGGTTTCGCCGCTGGCGCGCAGGAACGACAAGGACGCCGAACTGGTGGACCGCTTCGAGCTGTTCATCGACGCCAAGGAGCTGGCCAACGGCTTCTCGGAGCTGAACGATCCGGAAGACCAGGCCGCGCGCTTCCTCGAGCAGGCGCAGAAGAAGGAGGCCGGCGACCAGGAGGCCATGTACTACGACGCCGATTACATCCGCGCGCTGGAGTACGGCCTGCCGCCCACCGCCGGCGCCGGCATCGGCGTGGACCGGCTGGTGATGATCCTGACCGACAGCCCGTCGATCCGTGACGTGATCCTGTTCCCGCACATGCGGCCGGAGAGCTGAAAGGCGGGGTCGTTACAAGCGGTAACAATTGCTCACCATGGCGGGGCTTGCCAGGCCGTAACTTGAGCGTCGTACCTTGAGCCAATAACAGAAGGGAGAACGCCATGGACATTCAAAGCCCCGTTTCCTCCGCCAAATTGCACCCGCTGATGGTGGTCGCCGCAATCTCGGTGATCCTCGCCAGCGCGGTCGGCATCGCCGCGATGACCGGCGTGTTGCCGCACAGCAAGGCCGTCGAGTCGCGCGGCGCGGAATCGCCGCTGGCGGCTGCCGTGCAGCCGGCCGGCATCGCCGTGCCGGTGCAGGCCGCCGCAGAACCCGCCCCGGCCCCCGCGCCGGCCGCCACACCCGCGGCCAAAGCGAATGCCGCGAATACCGCGAACGCCGCACAAAGCGCCAGCGCCGCGCGCAATGCGGCGGCGGAGCGTGCTGAGCGTGCTGAGCGTGCCGAGCGTGCCGAACGGGCGGCGCGTGCCGAGCGCCTCGAGCGCGCCGAGCGCGCGCGCGAATCCGAGCGCCTGCGCATCACGCACGCCGAGGCCGTGGCTGCGCGTGAACGCGCCGAGGCCGCGCCGGTGCAGATCGCGCAAAGCCATGTGCCGCCCGCCGAAGCGCAGCCGGCGCCGAAGGCCGTGTGCGCGAGCTGCGGCACGGTCGCCTCGGTGCGCGCCATCGAACAGAAGGGCGAAGGCTCGGGCATCGGTGCCGTGGCCGGCGGCGTGACCGGCGCCGTGGTCGGCAAGCAGATGGGCAAGGGCACGGGCAACACCATCATGACCATCCTCGGCGCCGCGGGCGGCGCCTACGCCGGCCACCAGATCGAGAAGAACGTGAAGACCGCCAAGCGCTACGAGATCGACGTGCGCATGGAAGACGGCAGCCTGCGCACCATGCTCCAGGACAGCGAACCCGCCGTCCGCAACGGCGACAAGGTGCGCATCGTCGACGGCACCGTCCGCCCCGACCTCTAATCCGGCGGAGGGGGTACGGGGAACCGCCAGGTTCCCCTGTTCACCTGCGACGCTTCCCCCATGACGCCCCTGCGTCCGGGGTAAAATCCGTCATGGAGCTTTACTGGTTACAGGACTTTCTGGCCCTGGTGCGCAGCGGCAATTTCTCGCGCGCGGCGGCCGAGCGGCACGTCACCCAGTCGGCCTTCAGCCGCCGCATCCAGGCGCTGGAGGACTGGGTCGGCTCCCCGCTGTTCGACCGTTCCGCCCACCCGGTGGAGCTCACCCGCGCCGGCCAGCAACTGCTGCCCATCGCCGTCACCAGCGTCGAGCCGCTGCTGGATTTCCGCGCCTCGATGCGCTCCAGCGCGATCGACTCCGCGCCCACTGTTTCCTTCGTGATGCCCACCCCCTGTTCGGCGGGCATCTTCCCGGCCCTGCTCGCGCGCCTGAACCGTGAACTCGGTCCGCTGGTGTGCCGCGGCTCGGTCAAGCGCATCGACGAGGTGGCCGAGCGCTACGCGGCCGGCGAGGCCGACCTGGCCCTTTCCTACCGCCACCCGTCCCTGCCGCGGCCGCGCGAATTCGACGAACTCGACGCCATCGAGATCGGCGACGACCCGCTGGTGCCGGTGTGCGCGCCGCAGCGCCGCGGCATGCCGGGCTATTCGCTGCCGCTGCCCGCCGGCACGCCGCTGGTCTACCTGCCTTACGGACGCTCGTCGTTCATCGGCCGCATCGTCGACGATGAAGTGGCGCGCCGCGTTCCGGAAGTGCGCGCGCAGCGGCTGTTCGACGATCCGCTGATCTTCGTCTTGAAGGAGCTCGCGCTGCAGGGCCTGGGCGTGGCCTGGATCCCGCGCTCGACCATCGAGCGCAACCTGGCCGACGGCAGCCTGGTGCGCGCCGACGACGGCACCTGGGAGATCCCCGTCACCGTGGAACTGCTGCGTCGTCGCAAGCGCCTTTCGGAACCGGCCGAGGCGGTGTGGGAACTGCTGAACCGCGGCGCCACGCCGGTCGACCGCGGCAGCGCGGTGCGCAAGCTGAGGTCGGTCGGCGATCTCTGAACGCCGCAGGGTGGTGGCAGTATTTCACCCCGTCGACGGCTTGCCGCCTGGGGTTTGACAAAAAACTGGCAGTAATCGGCAGGGCTGCCGCAGGTCTGGGTCGGAGCCCGGGCCCGGCCCTGGCTCAGGCCTCGACCGTCACCGCCCAGCCCGGCAACACGTCGCCCGGCTCCAGGCCGCGCGTGATGAACACCACGCGGCTGTGCGGCGGCGGCTCGCCTTCCGGCAGGAACTCCGGCGGCGACACCAGGTGCTGCACGGCGTGCACGGCCACTGGCCGGTCCACCTCGAGCGCGGCGATCACGCCCTTGACGCGCATCAGGCGCGCGCCCTGCGTGTCGGCCAGGCGGTGCAGCCACTCGCCCAGCGCGGGCAGCGGCTGCGGTGTGTCCCAGCGCAGCACGAAACTGGTCACCGCCTCGTCGTGCGCGGCGCGCAGCAGGTGCCCGGGCACCTCGCGCGCGGCCTGCACGGCGGGCGCGCCCAGCCACTGCGCCTCGGCCGCGCCGCGCGCGATGCGCAGGCGCTCGGCCTGCGGATTGAGCTGCGCGAGGCGCGCTTCCAGCGCGGCCAGCGCGGCGGGGTCCTGCGTTTCCCATTTGCCGATCAGCAGGCGATCGGCGAGCAGCGTCTGGTGCAGCGGCGTGCCTTCGGCCTGCAGCGCCTGCGCGCCGAGTTGCGCGTCGACCAGCGTGACCAGCGCGTCGAGCCGGAAGCGCCCGCGCAGCAGCGGCGATTCGACGAACAGTTGCAGGATCGGGCCGGGTTCGGCCAGGCCGCTGGTCTCGACCACCACGCGGCGGAACGCCGGCAGCTCGCCTCGCCGCACGCCGCGCTCCAGGCGCAGCAGCGCCTCGGCGAGGTCGGCGCGCACCTGGCAGCACACGCAGCCGCCGGGCAGCAGCACCACCTCCTCGCTGGAGGATTCGATCAGCAGGTTGTCGATGCCGACCGCGCCGAACTCGTTCACCACCACGGCGGTGTCGGGCAGCGCGCCGCCTTTCAGCAGCGCGTTCAGCAGCGTGGTCTTGCCCGCGCCCAGCGCCCCGGTCAGCACGCTGACCGGTATCGGCGCCGCCTGCATGCTCAGGCCAGGCGTTTGGCGATCAGGTCGAGGGCGGCGCCCACCGCGGCCAGGCGCACGCCGTTGCGGTCGCCCGGGAACACGTGGCGCTCGACCAGCGTCGGCTTGCCGTGCGCCGCGGCGGCGATGTAGCAGGTGCCGACCGGATTCTTCTCGCTGCCGCCGCCGGGGCCGGCATAGCCGGTGACCGCGACCGCGACGCCGGCGCCCGAGTTGGCCAGCGCACCCTCGGCCAGGCCCTGCGTGACTTCGGCGCTGACCGCGCCGTGCGCGCGCGAGACGTCCTCGGCCACGCCCAGGCCGGTGGCCTTGGCCGAGTCGTGGTACAGCACGTAGCCGCGCTCGAAGATCTGCGAGGCGCCGGACACCGAGGTCAGGCAGCCGGACACCAGTCCGGCGGTGCAGGTTTCGGCGGTGGCGATGCGCACCTTGGCGGCCTTGGCGGCGTCCAGCGCGCGCGCGGCCTTGTCCAGCAGGTCTTGCGAAAACATGTGTGTGTCCTCAGAGGGTGTTGGTGTAGGCGCGCCCGCCCTGCATGACCAGCTTCAGGCGCGCGCGTTCTTCGAGGATGCGGATGTTCTCGAGCGGATCGCCCTCGACCACCAGCACGTCGGCCAGGCGCCCGGCCTCGAGCAGGCCGACATCGCTGCGGCCGATGCACTCGGCGGCCTTGCTGGTCGCCGAGACCAGCACCTGCATCGGGCTCATGCCCAGCCAGTCGACCATGAAGCGCATCTCGGCCAGGTTCTCGCCCACCAGCAGGCGGTGCGACTGGTCGGTGCCGAAGGCGACCTTCACGCCGCGCTTCACGGCATCCTTCCACAGCGGGATCTGCTTTTCCATCAGCGCGTGGATCTCGCGCTCCTTCACGTCCTCGGAGGCCAGCTGCTGCTTGTCCCAGGCGGTGTTCTTGGCGCGATGCTCCAGCGACAGCGGCACCAGCGCCAGCGTGGGCACCCACCAGGTGCCCTTCTTCAGCATCACGTCCACGCTGTGCTCGTCGATGAACCAGCCGTGCTCCAGCGAATGGATGTCGGCCTCGAGCGCCATGCGGATGCCGTCGACGCCCTCGGCATGCACTGCCACGGTCTTGCGGCGCGCCTTCGCCTCGGCCACCGCCACCGAGATCTCCTCGGTGGTGAACTGCTGCTCGTCCCAGGAATCGGTCACCGAAGTGATGCCGCCGGTGGCGCAGATCTTGATGAAGTCGGCGCCGGCCATCAGGATGTGGCGCACCAGGCGGCGCACCTCGTCGACGCCGTCGGCCACCGGGCTGGGCAGCCAGGCGCGCTTCTGGATGCGCAGTCCGGCCGGCACCCAGGCGTCGCCGTGCCCGCCGGTCTGCGAGATCATCGCGATCGAGATCAGCAGGCGCGGACCGGCGATGTAGCCTTCCTCGATGGCGGCGCGAAAGCCCGCGTCGGCGCCGCCCATGTCGCGCGCGGTGGTCACGCCGCAGGCGATGGTTTCCTCGAGCACCGCGGTCGAGCGCAGCACGTTGTAGGTCGGCGTGTTGAGCAGGTGCTGGCGCATGTCGCGCGCGCGGTAGGTGCCGTGCACGTGGCAGTCGATGATGCCGGGCAGCACCGTGCGCCCGGCCGCGTCGATGACCTGCGCACCCTTGGGCACGGCCACCGAGGGGCCGACCGCGACGATGCGCTCGCCCTCGATCAGCACGGTGGCGTTCTTCACCGGATCGCGGCCGCTGCCGTCGATCAGGGTTCCGCCGGTGATGGCGATCTGCTTGCTGGCTTGCGGCTTGGCCACTTCAGTCCTCCAGGTCCACGAACACGTTCTTCACTTCGGTATACAGGGCCAGCGCGTGCATGCCGAGCTCGCGGCCCAGCCCCGATTTCTTGTAGCCGCCGAACGGCGCGAGATAGCCGTAGCGGCTCGCGCTGCCGTGCGAATTGATGCTGACCATGCCGGTGCGCAGCGCGCGCGCGGTGCGCATGGCGCGGCCGATGTCGCGCGTCCAGATCGAGCCGTTCAGGCCGTAGTCGTTGTCGTTGGCCAGGGCGACGGCCTCGGCCTCGCCCTCGAAGGGGATCACCACCACCACCGGGCCGAAGATCTCCTCGCGCGCCACGCGCATGCCGTTGCCGGCCTGCGCGAGGATGGTCGGCGCGTAATAGGCGCCCTGCTCCAGGCCGGCGGGACGCTTGCCGCCGGTGACCAGCGTGCAGCCCTCGGACAGGCCCAGCTGCACGTAGCCGTTCACCGACTCCCACTGCCCGCGCGACACCAGCGGGCCGATCTCGGTCGCGGCCTCGAGCGGGTTGCCCAGCTTCGCGGCCTGCGCGGCCTGCGCGAAGGCGGCGAGGAACTCGTCGTGCGCGGCGCGCTCGACGAACACGCGGGTGCGCGCCGAGCAGCTCTGCCCGGCATTGCCGAAGCCGGCCTTGACCGCCTGCGCGGCCGCCTTGGCGAGGTCGGCGTCGGCGTAGATGATGTTCGGGCTCTTGCCGCCCAGCTCCAGCGTGATGCGCTTCATGCTGTCGGCGCCCAGTTTCTGCAGCTTGGCGCCGGTGGTGGTCTCGCCGGTGAAGGAGATCTTGTCGATGCCCGGATGCGTGGCGATGCGATCGCCCAGCGCCGCGCCCGGTCCGGGCAGGATGTTCAGCACGCCGGGCGGCACGCCGGCCTCGAGCGCGATCTCGCCCAGCATCAGCGCGGTGAGCGGCGTGTAGCTGGCCGGCTTCAACACCACGGTGCAGCCGGCGGCCAGCGCCGGCGCGACTGTCCAGGCGGCGGCCATCGGGAAGTTCCACGGCGTGATCGCCGCCACCACGCCGAGCGGTTCGCGCAGCGTGAAGTCGAGCACGCTGGCGCCCATCGGGATGGTGTCACCGAAGAACTTGTCCATCGCCCCGGCGTAGTAATCGAACACGTTGGCCGCGCTGTCGACCTCGTTCAGCGAATTGGCGATGGTCTTGCCGCCGTTGCGCGTCTCGATCTCGGCGATGCGCGCGGCGCGCGCGCGGATGCCGTCGGCGATCTTCCTCAGCAGGCGGCCGCGCGCGGTGGGCTGCATGCCCGACCAGCGGCCGTCGTCGAAGGCGCGGCGCGCGGCGGCCACCGCGCGGTCGAGGTCGGCGATGCCGGCCTTGGACACCTGGGCCAGCGCGGAGAAATCGATCGGGCTGACCGCCGTGAAGGTTTCGCCGGAAGCCGCGGGGCCGAAGGCGCCGTCGATCAGCAGGCCGGTCTGCAGCGCGGGGGCGCTCATGCGAACAGCCGCTCGCAATGCGCGGGCAGCTCGGAGAGGTCTTTCAGAACGATATCCACGTCGGGGTCGAGGTCCTTGGGGTTGTGGTTGCGCGGCGCGAGCCAGGCGGTGTGCAGGCCCAGGGCCTTGGCGCCTTTGACGTCGTTCCTCAGGTCGTCGCCGACCATCAGCATGCGGTGGCGCGGCGCGGGCAGGGCGTCGAGCGCCGGCAGGTAGCAGTCGGCATGGGGTTTCATCCAGCCGGTTTCGGAGGACACCACGATAACAGCGAAATGCCGCCGCAGGCCGAAGCGCTCCAGGGCGGCCTCGACCACCGGCCCGTGCGGGTAGTTCGACACCACGCCCAGCCGGTAGCGGCGTGCCATGGCCTCCACGGTTTCCGCGCAATGCTCGAGCAATCGCGCGTCGGCCACCACTTCGCGGCCCAGCGCGTCGGCGAACCCGCGCAGCACCGCGCGCTCGGGCACCGTGCGCACCCCGGCCAGCCACAGCGCCATGGCGAAGCGGTCGTCGAAGCGGTGCTCGCGCTGGGTCTGTTTGGACCAGTCGATCTGGCGCCGGCAGGCTTCGTGGTAATGCTCGATGAACCTGGCGCGCGTCAGCTCGCTGCCGGCCGAACGCAGGTGCGGCAACAGCTCGGGCTCGAAGATGCGCTCCACGCAGGCCAGGTGGCGGTCCGGGTCGTGCAGCATGCCCGGCACCCACATCAGGGTTTCGCCCCAGTCGAACAGCACGACCGGGGTGTCTTCGCCGTGCGCTGCGGCGGCGCCCCTGCGGCGGGCCATCAGCCTGCCGCTGCCTGCGCCTCGTCGGCCAGTGCGCGCGCAGCAGCCGCCGGATCGTTGGCGGCGTACACCGCACGGCCGACCACACCGAGCACGCTGCAGCCCGGCGCGGCCCTGACCAGGTCGCCGATCTTGCCGCCCAGCGGGCCGATGCCCGGCACCACGAACACCGGCGCCTTCAGCTTCTCGCGCACCCAGGCCGCATGGTGGCGCAGCTTGTCCGGCGTGTTGCCGGGGATCACGAAATGGCTGGCGCCGACGTCGATGGCGCGCGCGATGATGTGGTCGAGCGCATCGTCGGCCACGTAGCCGCCGCCGCTCACGTTGTAGTCGGGGAACGGCAGGTCGCCGCCGACCAGCGGCAGCATGCCGCGCTTGAGCGTTTCACCGACGAAGGCGTCGACCGAGCGCGGCCCGGCGGTGGGGAACAGGATCAGGCCGTCGACCTTGGCCTCGGCGCACAGGCCGGCGAACTTGGCGGCCATGTCGAACACGTCCGGCCCCGCCTTCTGGTGGTCGTAGAGCAGCGGCAGGTCGGTGATCGAGCGCAGCTGGCGCACGGCCTCGGCCAGGCCCATGCGCAGCACCATGGTCATGCCCAGCTTGTAGCCGACCACGCCGTGGATCGAGGTGGTGACCTCGATCGTGCGCTTGCAGGCCTCGACCGAGTCTGCGTCCAGCGTGACGATGATGCCGTGCTGTGCGCGGAATTTCACCGGCACCGGCATCAGCTGCCCGCCTGCTTGAGGCGACCGATGGTGCGGATCGCGCTGGGCTTGATGTCCTTGACGTCCAGGCTGATGTCGACGGCCTTGACGGTGTGGGTCAGGTCACCCACCGAGATCACGTCGACGCCGGTTTCGGCGATCGGCACCACGGTGGTTTCGTTGACGCCGCCCGAAGCCTCGGTGATGGCGCGGCGGTTGACGATCTTCATCGCCTCGCGCATCTCGTCCAGGTCCATGTTGTCGAACATGATGACTTCGACGCCGCAGTCCAGCGCTTCCTTGACCATGTCGAAGGTCTCGCACTCGACCTCGATCTTGTTGGTGTGCTGCGCGCGGGCGCGCAGCAGCTCGACGGCGCGCTTGATGCTGCCGGCCAGCTTGATGTGGTTGTCCTTCACCAGGATGCAGTTGTTCAGGTTGAAGATGTGGTTGTGCGCCCCGCCGACGCGCACCGCGTACTTCTGCACCATGCGCAGTCCCGGCCAGCCCTTGCGCGTGTCGGTGATGCGCACCTTGGTGTGCTTGACCATGTCGACATAGCGCGCCGTCTTGGTGGCGATGCCGGAGAGCTGCTGCACCCAGTCGAGCGCCGCGCGCTCGATCATGAAGAACGTGGAGGCCTTGGCGCGGATCTTGAGCAGCACGGTGCCCGGCGCCATCGCCTCGCCTTCCTGCACGCCGTACTCGACGCTGGCCTCGGGCTCGATCAGTTTGATCGTCTCTTCGGCGAACATCAGGCCGCAGGCGATGCCGTTGCCCTTGGCGTAGATCTGCCCGGTCAGCACGGGATCCTCGTCCCACACCAGGAAGCCGCCGGTGGTGTCGCCGGCATTGAGTTCTTCGCGCAGCCCGGCTTCGACCAGCGGGCGGATCATGAAACGGTTCAGGCGCATCGCGCTCTCCCATGGAAATCGAACGCGCAGTGTACGGCCGTGCGGGCGCCCTCCCGGCGTCTATTCGAAAGCGGAATACACGCCTCCGACGGGTGTTTGCCATCTGTCGCACAGATACGGAATACATGGAATACATTGCAGTTTCGCGCACGGACCCTGCCCCCGTGCGACCCGAACAAGACCCCGAGAGGAGAACACCGTGGCCCGCCTGACCGTCAATGGAAGCGCAAGGAACGTGGATGTCGATCCGGCAACGCCGCTGCTCTGGGCGCTGCGCGAGCAGATCGGCCTGACCGGCACCAAGTACGGCTGCGGCGTGGCCCAGTGCGGCGCCTGCACGGTGCACGTGGACGGGGCGCCGGTGCGCTCCTGCGTGATGCCGGTTTCGGCGGTCGAAGGCAAGCGCATCACCACCATCGAGGGCCTGGCCGTGAACGGCGTGCTGACCCGCGTGCAGAAGGCCTGGCTGGACCACGAGGTGCCGCAGTGCGGCTACTGCCAGTCCGGCATGATCATGGCGGTCACCGCCCTGCTCAAGGACAAGCCGCGGCCCACCGACGCCGACATCGACGCGGCGATCACCAACATCTGCCGCTGCGGCACCTTCCAGCAGGTGCGTGAAGCCATCCACGCCGCCGCCAAGGGCTGAGGAGACCGCCATGCTCATCGATACCCCGAAGGTTTCCCGCCGCGCCTTCCTGATCGGCTCGGCCGCCGCGGGCGGCGGCCTGGTGCTGGGCCTGCGCCTGCCGTTCGGCCCCGAGCCGGCGCGCGCCGCCGACGGCGCGCCCGAGATCACCGCCTGGGTGGTGATCCGCCCGGACGACACCGTGGTGATCCGCATCGCGCGCTCCGAGATGGGCCAGGGCACGCTGACCGGCCTGGCCCAGCTGGTGGCCGAGGAACTCGAGTGCGACTGGGGCAAGGTCACCACCGAGTACCCCACGCCCGGCCAGAACGTGGCGCGCAAGCGCGTCTGGGGCGACTTCTCCACCGGCGGCAGCCGCGGCATCCGTGAATCGCAGCTCTACGTGCGCCAGGGCGGCGCCGCGGCGCGCATGATGCTGGTGCAGGCGGCGGCCAACGGCTGGGGCGTGCCGGCCGCCGAGTGCAGCGCCGCCAGCAGCGTGATCACGCATGCGCCCAGCGGCCGCAAGACCACCTACGGCAAGGTCGCCGAGGCGGCCGCCCGGCTGCCGCAGCCGCAGGCAAAGGAGATCAGGCTCAAGGACCCCAAGGACTGGAAGCTGATCGGCAAGCCGGTCAAGCGCCTGGACACCCTGGACAAGCTCACCGGCAAGCAGGTGTACGGCGCCGACCTGAAGCTGCCGGGCATGCTGAACGCCGCGATCAAGGACAGCCCGGTCACCGGCGGCAGGGTGAAGAGCTTCGACGCCGCCAAGGTCGCCGGCATGAAGGGCGTGAGGAAGGTCGTGCAGGTGGGCGAAACCGGCGTGGCGGTGATCGCCGACACCTGGTGGCAGGCCAAGGTGGCGCTGGATGCGCTGCCCATCGTCTGGGACGACGGCCCGCACGCCAAGGTGTCCAGCGCCGGCATCGCCGCGGTGCTTAAGGAAGGGCTGGACGCGCCCGAGGCCTTCGTCGCCAACCAGGCCGGCGACGTGAAGGCGGGCCTGGCCGGCGGGGCGAAGAAGCTGGTCGCCGAATACGCCTATCCGTACCAGAACCACGCCACCATGGAACCGATGAACGCCACGGCGCGCTACACGCCGGAGCGCTGCGAGGTGTGGGTGCCGACGCAGAACGGCGAGGCGGCCTTCGCCGCGACGCTGGCGGCCTCCGGCCTGCCGGCTGACAAGTGCGAGGTCTACAAGATCCACCTGGGCGGCGGCTTCGGCCGGCGCGGCGGCTTCCACGATTACGTGACCCAGGCGGTGCTGATCGCCAGGCAGATGCCCGGCGTGCCGGTCAAGCTGCTGTGGTCGCGCGAGGAGGACATGATCCACGGCCGCTACCACCCGATCACACAGTGCCGCATGAGCGCGGCGCTGGACGCCTCGGGCAACCTGTCGGCGCTGCACATGCGCATCTCGGGCCAGTCGATCCTCGCCTCGGTGCGTCCGGAAGCGCTGCAGAAGGGCCGCGACCCGGTGGTCTTCCAGGGCCTCAACCCGGGCGGCGAGTTCGGCTTCGGCTACACGGTGCCGAACCTGCTGATCGACCACGCGATGCGCAATCCGCACATCCTGCCCGGCTTCTGGCGCGGCGTGAACGTCAACCAGAACGCCATCTACGTCGAATGCTTCATGGACGAACTCGCGCAGGCGGCCGGCGTCGACCCGCTTGAGTTCCGCCGCCGGTTGATGACCAAGCATCCCAAGCACCTGGCGGTGCTGAACGCGGTGGCCGAACGCGCCGGCTGGGGCAAACCCGCGCCGCGCGGCGTGCATCGCGGCCTGGCGCAGATGATGGCCTTCGGCAGCTACGTGGCCGCCTGCGCCGAGGTCTCGGTGGCCGACGGCAACAAGGTGAAGGTGCACCGCATCGTCTGCGCCACCGACCCGGGGTACGTGGTCAATCCGGCGCAGGTCGAGCGGCAGATCGCCGGCTCCTTCGTCTACGGGCTGTCGGCGCTGTTCGACCAGGAGTGCACGGTGAAGGACGGGCGCATCGAACAGGACAACTTCCACAGCTACAACTCGATGCGCATCGCGCAGATGCCCAAGGTCGAATCCATCCTGATGCCCTCGGGCGGGTTCTGGGGCGGGGTCGGCGAGCCGACCATCTGCGTGGCCGCGCCGGCGGTGCTGAATGCCTTCGCCGCCGCCACCGGCAAACGCATCCGCAGTTTCCCGCTGAAGAACCATGGCATCCAGCTGGTCTGATGCTGCGTGCGTCCACCACCGCGGCGATGCTGCTGTGCGCATCGCTGGCGGCGGCGCAGCCCGCGCCCGGCTACACGGTGACGGGAGACGCCATCGCCGAACCGCTGGGCGGCCTGCGCGGCGATGCGCAGCGCGGCCGCGCCATCGTGCTCGACCGGCGCACCGGCCTGTGCCTGCTGTGCCACAGCGGACCGTTTCCCGAGGAACGCTTCCAGGGCGACCTGGCGCCCGACCTGAAGGGTGCCGGCGCGCGCTGGAGCGAGGGCCAGTTGCGCCTGCGCATGGTTGATTCCGCCAGGCTGAATCCGAACACCCTGATGCCCTCCTACTACCGCACCACCGACCTCACGCGAGTGGCCGCGGCCTTCCGCGACAAGCCGGTGCTCTCGGCGGCGCAGATCGAGGACGTGATCGCCTTCCTCATGACGCTCAAGGACTGAGCATGCCCGGTCGCCGCGCTTTCCTCGCCGGCACGGCGGGCCTGGCCTGCGCGCTGGTGCTGCGCCCGGCCGCCGCCACGCCGGAATCGATGCTTGCGGCGATACGCGCGCTGACCGGCGGCGTGGCGCCGCGCACCGGGCGCGTGCGCATCGAGGTGCCGCCGCTGTCGGAGAACGGCAACGTGGTGCCGCTGACCGTCGCCGTCGACAGCCCGATGACGCCGGCCGAACACGTGCGCGCGATCCACGTGTTCAGCGAGAAGAACCCGGACCCGCGCGTGCTCAGCGTGCACCTGGGCCCGCGCTCCGGGCGCGCGTTGCTGTCGACGCGCATCCGCCTGGCCGACACGCAGACCGTGATCGCGGTGGCCGAACTCTCCGACGGCAGCTTCTGGGAGCAGAGCGCCAGCGTGGTGGTCACCCTGGCCGCCTGCCTGGAGGAACTGCCCTCATGAGCGGCCGGGTGCTGGTCACCGTGCCGCGCACCGCCAGGCGCGGCGAGATCATCGAGATCCGCACGCTCGCCCAGCACGTGATGGAGACCGGCTACCGGCGCAACGAGGTGGGCAGGCCGATCCCGCGCGACATCGTGCGGCTGTTCGTCTGCACCTACAACGGCGTGGAGGTGTTCCGCGCCGAACTGCATTCGGCGATCGCCGCCAACCCCTACCTGGTGTTCACCACCGTGGCCACCGAGAGCGGCACGCTGGCGTTCCGCTGGAGCGGCGACAACGGCTACACGGCGACCGAGTCGGTCGCGATCAGCGTCACGTGAAGGCGCGCGCCGCCGCGCTCGCGCGTCTGGCGCTGGCCACCCTGCTGGTGACGGCGCTGCCGCGCGCCGTGTCGCAGGCGCCCGGCGAACCGCCCGCGGGCAAGCAATCCGGCTACGCCTGGATGGCGCGCGAGACGCGCGCCATCCAGGACGACGCGCTCGCCAACCCGGGCATGCTGAGCGTGCTCGATGGCGAAGCGCTGTGGGCGCGCAAGGCCGGCACCGCGGGCCTGGCCTGCGCCGACTGCCACGGCGATGCGCGCCTCAGCATGAAGGGGGTGGCGACGCGCTTCCCGGCCTTCGACGCGCGCCTGGGCCGCCCGCTCAACCTGGAGCAGCGCATCAACGCCTGCCGCACCGAGCGGCAGGCAGCGCCCGCGCTGCGTTACGAGAGCCGCGACCTGCTGGCGCTGACGGCCTACGTCGCGCGCCAGTCGCACGGCCTGCCGATCGCACCGCCCGCCGATGCGCGACTGCGCCCCCACGTGGAGGCCGGGCGCGCCGAGTATCTGCGTCGACAGGGGCAGCTGAACCTGTCCTGCGCGCAATGCCACGATGGCCTGGCGGACAGGAAACTGGTGGGCAACCCCATCACCCAGGGACACCCGACCGGATATCCGATCTACCGGCTGGAATGGCAGGCGGTGGGTTCGCTGCAGCGCCGGCTGCGCAACTGCATGGCCGGCGTGCGCGCCGAACCCCACCCGTACGGCGCGGCGGAGGCGGTGAACCTGGAGGCCTACCTGATGTGGCGCGCGCGCGGCATGCCGCTGGAGACGCCCGCGGTCAGGCCCTGAGGCCGGCCCGGCCCCGCGGGCGCACGACCACGGGAATCAGAACGCGTCCGGCTGGGTCGAGGGCTCGACCTTCTTCACGGCTTCCAGGGCGGCGCCCGCCGCGAACAGCTTCATGACCGTCGGGAAGGCCGACAGGTCGCAGTTGTAGCGCTGCGCGTTGTAGATCTGCGGTATCAGGCACACGTCGGCCATCGTGAACGTGTCGCCCAGGCAATATGTGCCGTGGCGCCGCTGGGCGAGCAGGAAGTCTTCCATCCCCTTGAGCCCTTCGGCAATCCAGTGCGGATACCAGCCCTTGTTGACCCGGTCGTCGGAGAGCCCGTAGGCGTTCTTCAGATACTTCAGCACGCGCACGTTGTTCAGCGGGTGAATCTCGCAGCCCACGATCTGGGACGCCGCGCGCACGTACCATCTCTCCTCCGCGCCGGCCGGCAGCAGCGGCGGTTCGGGTTGCACCTCGTCGAGGTATTCGATCATCGCCATCGACTGGGTGAACACCCTGCCCGCATCGTCGACCAGCGCCGGCACCAGTCCCTGCGGGTTCTTCGCGAGGAAGTCCGCCGCCTGGTGCTCCATCTTCGGCAGGCTCACCGGTCTGCTCTCGAAGGGAATGCCCTTCCAGGCCAGCGCGATGCGCAGCCGGAACGACGTCGAAGAACGGAAGAAGCCGTAGAGCTCCATGTTCTTTCCTAGGCCTTGGCCGCCGCGCTGTCCAGCAGGTGCTGCGGGGTGCTGGAAACGACCTTGGCGTAGTGCGGGACGAAGCCGGTGCCCTTGATGTGCTTGATGAAGGCGGGCTTGAGCTCCTCGGCGAGGATCTTGCGGATGCGCGCGTGCTCGACGATGTCGGACCACTCGGCGATCAGCCAGAAATGCGTCGGGTCGGTGACGTCCTGGCACAGCACGCCGTCCTTCACCTGCGCGGCGGACTTGTGCATCGGGTTGTTGTCGCCGTAGTCGAACTCGTTGAACAGCTTGACGAAGTCGTCTATGTGGTCCGCGTCGACGATGAAATCGTAGATGTGCAGGAAGTTGCCTTGTGTTGCAATCGGTACGAGCGCCATGTTGCCTCCTTGTGAATGTGGTGACTCACGCGCCGCCGGTGGATGCCGGCGGCGCATGTTCCTCCCGCCGCCGGCCTACTTCGCGCCGAACAGCGACTTGATGCGTCCCCAGAGCCAGGTCCAGAAGAACCCGCCCGCGTCGACCTGCGCGGCCGGCGCGGCGGCCGCCGCCGAACCGGCGGGCGCCCCCAGCCGGGCGTTCAGGTTGGCGGCGAAATCCGCCACCATCTTCTTCACGAACTCCTTGACCAGCCCGCCGCGCGAGAACTGCGCCAGCGGCCCCTGCAGGCTGTAGTCGATCGCCACGGTAACACGCGTGCGCCCGCCGCCGGCGTCATGCAGCCGGTAGCTGATGTCGCCGCGCGCGCGCGAGCCCGACAGGCTGTCGGTGCCGTTGCCGCGGATCGCGCCGCTCTTCACCGCCTCGTCGCGCTCCAGCGCGGCGGTGCCCGCGAAAGCCGCGCGCATGGGTCCGAACTTGGTGGTGATCCTGCCCTTCAGGCTGGTCGGCGTGTGTTCGCTGATCTCCGCGCCGGGCAGGCAGGCGGCCACCGCCGGCATGTCGGCGAAGATCTCCCAGACGCGCGCCAGCGGGTGGTCGACGGTGAACTCGTCCTCGATCACCGTGCCGGGCTTCTTCGCCGCCGGCGCGGCAGCGGGCGCGGCCGGCGCAGGCGCGGCGCTCGCAGCAGCAGTGGGCGGCACAGTCGGCGGCACAGCGGGCGGCGCAGCGGGCGCGGCGGCCTGGAACGGCGTGAACGCGGCCGGCGCGGCGGCGGGCGCCGCCTCGATCTGCGGGTCGTTCACGGCGCGGCGCGCGTCGATCACGCTCTTCACGGCGCGCACGATGCCCATGTAGCCGGTGCAGCGGCACAGGTTGCCCGACATCTCCACGCGGATGCGCTTCTCGTCGGCGTCGGGCACGCGCAACACCAGATCGCGCGCCGCGATCAGCATGCCGGGCGTGCAGAAGCCGCATTGCAGGGCGTGGTATTTGTTGAACGCCGCACGCAGTTCGTTCATCACCGCGTCGTCGCCGAAGCCTTCGATGGTGCGCACCTCGCGCCCCTCGCAGGCCACCGCGTAGGAGATACAGGAGCGCGCCGGCTGGCCGTCGATCAGCACCGTGCAGGCGCCGCACACACCGTGCTCGCAGCCCAGGTGGGTGCCGGTGAGGCGCTGCTGCTCGCGCAGGAAATCGCCGAGGTGGGTTCTCGGCTCGGCGAGCGCTTCGACCTTCTCGCCGTTGACCGTCAGGATGATCTGTTGCATCTGCTTGCCTCTCTCATTCGGTGGCTTGCTGCACGGCACGGCGCACCGCCGTGATGTGCAGGCGCCGCTGCGCGGGGTCCAGGTCGGGGGCGACGCGCTCCAGCGCGCGGCTGACCGCGTCTTCGCTGGCCGCCAGCCCGCCGCGCTGCGCGAGGTCGGCGGCCAGCGCTTCCATGGGCTGCGGGGCACCGTTCAGCGCGCCCACCCACAGACGCGCCACCTTGCGCTGCGCATCGAGCAGCACCGCGGCGCTGGCCTCGGGAAACTCGCCGGTCTTGCGGCAGAACTTCCAGTAGCCCCAGCGCGCACCGGCGGACAGCTTGGGCACTTCGACGGCCACCACCAGCTCGTCTTCGGCCAGCGCCGTGGCGAAGGCCCCGTGCATGAACGTCGCGGCCGTGACGCGGCGCTCGCCGCCCGGGCCGGCGATCACCACCTCGGCGCCCAGCGCGGGCAGCGCCAGCGGCCAGTCGGCGGCGGGGTCGGCATGCGCCAGGCTGCCGCCGATGGTGCCGCGGTTGCGGATGGTGCGGTAGGCAATGCCGCGGGCGACCGAACTGAGCGGCTCACCGCCGGGCAGGCTGGCGTCCTCGATGGCCGAATGGGTCACCGCACCGCCGATGCGCCACAGGCTGCCGCGGTCCTCGATGGCGCGCATCGACTCCAGGCGCGAGACATCGACCAGCAGTTTCGGACGCGCCAGGCGCAGGTTGAGCATGGGCCCGAGCGACTGGCCGCCGCCCAGCGGCTTGGCCTCGCCCGGCATGCCCGCCAGCGCCTTGACCGCGCCGGCCAGGTCCGCGGGGCGGACGTATTCGAATGCGGCGGCCTTCATGCTGCTTCCCGCTTCGGTTGGGTGATCTGCTTGGCGCGCTCGATGGCCTCGAGCAGGCGATGCGGCGTGAGCGGGGTCTTGCTGACCTCGACGCCGTACATGCGCAGCGCGTCGTTCACCGCGTTGAAGATCACCGCCGGCGGCGCGATCGCGCCGCCCTCGCCCATGCCCTTGATGCCGAACTCGGTGTACGGCGAAGGCGTCTCCATGTGGAAGATGCGCAGGTGCGGCACTTCCGTGGGACCGGGCAGCAGGTAGTCGGCGAAGGTCGAGGCGTTGGGCTGGCCGTTCTCGTCGTACTGGATCTCCTCGTACATGGCCGTCCCGATGCCCTGCGCCACGCCGCCGATGGTCTGGCCTTCGACCACCATCGGATTCACCAGCGTGCCGCAGTCCTCGACGATCACGTAGTCGAGGATCTCGACCTGACCGGTTTCGGTGTCGACGGCCACGGCCACCGCGTGCGAGGCGTAGCTGAACGCCCCGGTGTCGCGTTGCGGCTTGTAGGACACGCTGACCTCCAGGCCGCGCCGGTCCACGTCCAGCGGCGCGCGGTCCGGGCGCAGGTACCAGACGGTGCAGATCTCCTTCAGGTCCATCAGCTTGCCGTCCGGGCCGACCACGCCGCGGCCCTTCTCGAACTTCGCCTCGGATTCCTTGCAGCCCAGCAGGTGCGCGCCGATCTTGACCACGCGCGGGATCAGCTCGCGGCAGGCGTTGATGGTCGCCCCGCCGGCCATGACGATGGAGCGCGAGGCGTAGGTGCCGGTCGAGTACGGCGTGGTGCCGGTGTCGCCGTGCGTGACCTTGATCTTCTGCACCTCGATGCCGAGGATCTCGTTGGCTACCTGCGCCAGCGTGGTCTCCATGCCCTGGCCGTGCGAATGGATGCCGACGCGAACTTCCAGCCCGCCGTCCGGCGTCAGCTTGACCGCCGACTGGTCGTAGCCGGGCACCAGGGGCAGGCCCCAGGTGGCGAACACGCTGGTGCCGTGCGCCGACTGCTCGCAGTAGGAGGCGTAGCCGATGCCGATCTTGCGGCCGTCGGGCTCGCCCTGCTTCTGCCGCGCGATCCACTTGTCGGCGTCGAGCTTCTCGCGCGCGCGGCGCAGGCTCTCCGGATAGTTGCCGCTGTCGTAGTGCTTCTTCACCACGTTGTCGTAGGGCATCTGCTCGGGGCGCACCAGGTTGTCCATGCGCACCTCGTACGGATCGCGGTCCACGGCGCGGGCGATGGCGTCCATCATCTGCTCCATCGCGAAGCACACGCCGGTGCGCGCCACGCCGCGGTAGGGCATGAAGCCGGGCTTGTTGGTGGCCACGCATTGCGTCACGCAGCGGTAGCCCTGGAAATCATAGGGACCCGGCAGGTTGCCGGTGGCCTGCCCCGGCTCCAGGCCGATGGTGAACGGCCAGTTCGAGTAGGCGCCGCCGTCGATGACGATGCGCGCGTCCAGCGCCAGCAGGCGCCCCTTGTCGTCCGCGTAGGCGGTCATGTCATAGCGGTGCTGGCGCGCGTTGGCGCCCGAGATCAGGTGCTCGCGGCGGTCCTCGATCCAGCGGAACGCCTTGCGGTACTTGAGCGCCAGCCAGGCCACCGCGAGTTCCTCGGGGTGCACGATGACCTTGTAGCCGAAGCCGCCGCCCACGTCGGGCGAGATGATGCGCACCTGCCCCTCGTCGATGCCGAGGAACTGCGCGATGCCGGTGCGCACGACGTGCGGGGTCTGCGTGGAGTAGTACATGACCAGCTGGTCGGTGCGCTCGTCCCAGTAGGCGACCACCGCCTTGCCCTCCATGGGCACCATGGCCTGGCGCGACAGCTCGACCTGCCGGCTGACCACCACCGTGGCCTTCTTCGACAGTTCGTCGAAGCGGTTGTCGGCGGTCAGCGTGAGGAACAGGTTGTCCTCCCAGTCCTCGTGCACGCGCACGTTCTTCTCGGCGATGGCCTTCTCCGAGTCGACCAGGGCGGGCAGCTCCTCGATGTCGAGCTGCACCTGCTCGGCGAGGTCTTCGGCCTCGGCGCGCGTGCGCCCGACGCACATCACCACCGGCTCACCGACGAAGCGCACCTTGCCGTGCGCCAGCGGCGGCTGGCCGGACAGCTTGTAGCTGGGCAGCGAGGAGGTGGCGACGATGTCCTTCGCCTCGACCAGGTCCTCGCGCACGAACACCCGGCCCTCGGAGCCCGGCGGCTTGCGTATGCCGCGGATGCGGCCGTGCGCGATCGGGCTGCGCAGGAACGCGACCTCGCGCTGTCCGGCGATCACGGTGTCGGAAACGTACTGCCCCAGGCTGTGCAGGTGGCGCGAATCCTCCTTGCGCGGGACGCGCGCGCCGATGCCCTGGCCGGGCTTGCCATGCTCTTCACTCATCACTTCCTCCAGTCCGGGGTGCGCTTTCCCTGCTCACGCGAAGCGCAGCCCGTGCATGCCCGCATAGTCGGATACCGGCGGGCTCTTCCACTTCTTCAGCAACGCCGGATCCAGGTCGTACACCTCGACGCCGAGCGGCCTGCACACCTTCAGCGGATCGGTGGCGTTCGGCCCCCAGATCGGCACCGACATGTCGCCATGCGGGCAGGTCGAGATCGCGCACAGCAGGTCGATCTCGGCGAAGAATTCGAAATAATCGCCCTTCTTGCCCGGGCAGGGCTTCACGAAGTACTGGTTGCGCTCCTTGGTCAGACCGGTCACCTGGAACACGTTCAGCACATCGTGCACGTCGTACTCGCCCAGATGGTAGGGCGCGACCGCGCGCACCAGGTTGGAATGGCAGCAGACGTCGAGCTCCTCGCCCGTCAGCAGCTTGTGGATGTGGGGGTCGCAGCGCGTGCCGAGCAGATCGTGGCAACCGGCGCCGTCCTCGTCGAATCCGTAATTGACCGTATCGGCGGTCACCGTGGCCATCGGTCGCTGGAACGGCAGCACCGACCAGAAACGATCGCCGACGCGCATGTGCGCGCCGTGCAGCTGCTTGGTGCGCGACGCCCAGAACTTCTCGCGCGGGTTGTCGCGGTTCCACAGGTTGAGGTCGACCACCTGCGGCCCTTCGACCAGCACCAGCCGGCATACCTGCCCGGCGCGCACGGTCCAGGCGCGGCCCGAGCGGATCGGCACCACGAACTCGGTGCTCAGTTTGCGGCCGGCGGTTTCGCCGGCGATCGGGCCATAGACGGCCTCGTCGACGGCAAGCGGCGAGCCTTGCTTGGCTTCGTACAGGGGCTTGGGCATGATGCAAGAGTCCTCGGCTTCATACGACAGAGGGAAAAACGCCGGCCGCAGCAGGGCTGCGGCCGGCGTCCATTGGACGGCGATGTTCAGCCGAACTTGACGAGATTGCGCACCCGCATGAAGTCGAACTCCGACACGCGCATGTACGGCAGGATCTCGCGGCGGAACTTCATCACCGATGCCAGAACGGCCTTCGAGTCGGCATCCTTGGCCTCGGCCTCGATGACCTTCCAGGCCACGTCGGCGATGCCGCGCACGGCCTCGTCGGGGATCTGGCGGACCTGGACCTTGAGCTCGCCGACCATCTGATTGTAGGCCGCCGCGTTCTTGGCGATGAATTCGGAGATCGTCGCCTGCAGCGCAAGCGCGGCACCGGCACGGAAGATCTCCTTCTCGGAGGGACTCAGCGTGCCCCAGGCCTTCTCATTGATGAAGAAGTCGTACGGACCCGACGGCTCCAGCCAACCCGGCCAGTAGTAGTACTTGGCGACCTTGTGCAGGCCGGCGCCGAGGTCGTTCAGCGGGCCGACGAACTCGATGGCGTCGATGGCGCCGGACTGCATGGCCTGGGGCACTTCGCCCAGCGGCATGGAAACCGGCGTACCGCCCAGCGCCTGGACGACTTTCGCGCCGAGGCCGCCGATGCGCATCTTCAGGCCCTTGTAGTCGGCGAGCGTCTTGATTTCCTTGTTGTACCAGCCGGCGGGCTGGGTGATCGTGTTGCCGCCGAGCATGAACTGCACGCCGAGCTTGGCATACAGCTTCTCGGCCAGCTGCTGGCCGCCGCCGTACATGAACCAGGCGTTGTGCTCCTGGACCGTCAGGCCGAACGGCAGCGTGCCCAGGTAGTTCATGGCCGGAATCTGGCCGGCCCAGTACGTCACGTAGCCGAAGCCCATCTGGATGGTGCCGTTGGAGACGGCGTCCATGGTCTGGAACGGGGGCACGATCTCGCCGCCGCTGTAGACGCGGATGTTGATGGCTCCGTTGGTCGCCTTGTTGACGAACTCGGCGAACACGTTGCCGCCGGTGCCCAGACCGGGGGCCGTCTTGGCCCAGGTCTGTTGCAGTCGCCATTCCTTCTTGCCCTGCGAATACGCAGGGGCCGTGCCAGACGCCAGGATGGCCGCAAGGCCCCCTCCGCCGGCGATCTTAAGAGCTTTGCGTCTATCCATGACTAGCCTCCAGTTGGAACAGTTGGTTATTGAACGACTGATGCATCAGGATTACAACACGGCCTTCGGCAGCCATGTCGCGATCTGCGGGAAGAACCACATCATTGCTGCGAAGCACACCTGCAGGGCGATGTACGGCACCACCCCGCGGTAGATCTGCTGGACCGGCAGGTCGCGCACCGTGCCCTGCAGGTAGAAGATGGCGTAACCGAACGGTGGCGTGAGGTAGCTGGTCTGCAGCACCATGCCCATCATCACCGACAGCCACAGCGGATCCACGCCCAGCTTGAGCAGCACCGGGGCGAAGATCGGCACGATGATGAAGATGATCTCGAAGGTGTCAATGAAGAAGCCGAGCACGAACATCAGCAGCAGCACCACGATGGTCGCGCCGACCGCACCGCCCGGCATCTGAGAGAACACGTCCTCGGCCAGCTTCTCGCCGCCCAGCCCGCGAAACACCAGCGAGAAGATCGCCGCGCCGATCCGGATCAGGAAGATCATGCTGCTCATGGTCATGGTGGCCCGGCAGGCATGGCGGAGCATCTCGATGCTCACCTGGCGGCGGAAAAGCGCAAGGATCACCGCCCCGGTCGCGCCCACCGTGGCCGACTCGGTGGCCGTGGCCACCCCGGTCAGGATCGAACCCAGCACGGCGACGATCAGCAGCAGCGGCGGAACCATCACCTTCAGCACGCGCATGCCGAAGGTGCGGCGCTCCTCGTCGGATATGGCTACCGGCGGCACGCGCTCCGGATGGCGCCATGCGATGTACACCACCCACAACAGGTAAAGGCTGGCCAGCAGCAGGCCGGGAATCAGGGCCGCCACGAAGATCTCGATCACGGTAACCGGCGTGGCGGCGAAGTTGCCCTTGGCCGCCTGAACCTGCACGTTGGCGTTCTGCATGAAGGTGCCGACCAGGATCAGCACCGTCGAGGGCGGGATCAGCTGCGCCAGGGTTCCCGAAGAGGTGATGATGCCGGCCGCGAGGCGCTGGTCGTACTTGGCGCGCATCATGGCCGGATAGGAGATCAGTCCCATGGTCACCACCGTGGCGCCGACGATGCCGGTGGAAGCGGCCAGCAGGGCGCCGACGATGACCACCGCGAAGCCCAGGCCGCCGGGCAGCTTGCCGAAGGCCTGGCCCATGGTGGTGAGCAGGTCCTCGGCGATCTTCGAGCGTTCCAGCACCACGCCCATGAAGACGAACAGCGGGATGGAAATCAGCACGTCGTTGACGATGGCGTCATAGGTGCGGCCGAAGGCGCCGGCCAGCAGCGGGGTGTCGAAGGCGCCCAACAGGATGCCCAGCCCGGCAAAGGCCAGCGAGACCCCGCCCAGCGTGAAGGCCACCGGGAAGCCCAGCATCATGAACGCCAGCAGACCGAAGAACATGCATACGGCGAGGATTTCGCCGATCACCGCGCTATCCATTCGCCTTCTCCCCGCGCGCAACGGTCGCAATCGAACGGATCAGCATGGACAGGCCCTGGATCATCATCAGCACGCAGAACACCGGGATCACGGTCTTCATGATGTAGACGAACTGCAGGCCGTCCTGGGTCTGCGAGCGCTCGAGCAGCCGCCAGGATCGCTGCACCCCGGGCAGGCTCCACCAGAACAGGAAGCCCATCATCGGGTAGAGGAAGGCGAGCAGGCCGACGATGTCGGCCCAGGCCTTGGCCTTTGCCGACCAGCGCTTGTACAGCAGGTCGACCCGCACATGGCCACCCTCCTTGAACACCCAGCCGGCGACCAGCAGCACCGCCGCACCGTGCAGCCACAGGTAGACCTCCTGCAGCCAGGGGTAGCCGATGCCGAAGACGTAGCGGAACGAAACCACCGAAAAGGAAACCGCCACCACCGGCAGCATCGCCCAGGACAGGGTTCTGCCCAGAAAGGTGCTCATGGCGTCGATCAGGTCGGCGAGTTTCAAAAGTCCATTCATGTCAGGCGGCCTTGTCGGTTCGGGTGATGTCGTGCTTGCGCTTCCTTGCCGTCGCGAAAATCGACGGAGAGAAACGGGACTGGATCGACGACGGGCACTGCGTTCATACTGGGCTCCGGTCCGCGCGCCGCAACTGCGCGGCACGCGTGCCTGCGGGCGATACGATCCAGTCTTTTAGCAACGATCGTGCCCATATCAATGCCCCATTCGCTATTTGCATACAGGACCCCATGAAACTCGCCCAACGCACCGCCATCGTCACCGGAGCCGGCACCGGGATCGGCAAATCCATCGCCGCGGCCCTGGCCGCCGAAGGCGCCAATGTCGTGATCGCCGACCTGCGCAACGCCGCGCAGGCCGCTGCCGAGGTCTCCGCCGGCGGCCGCAGCGTGCGCGGGATCGAATGCGATGTCGCAAAAGAGGCCGACTGTACCCGTCTCGCGCAATTCGTGCAGGCCGAATTCGGCGGCGTCGACATCCTGGTGAACAACGCGGCTATCTTCTCCTCGCTCAAGCCCAAGCGCTTCGAGGAAATCACCAGCGAAGAATGGCGCCGCGTCATGGAGGTCAACACCATGGGCCCGTTCCTGTGCTGCAAGACGCTGCTGCCGCAGCTCAAGCGCTCCGCCGCGGCCCGGGTGATCAACATCTCCTCCGGGGTGGCCTTCAAAGGCAACCCGCTCTACCTGCATTACGTCGCCAGCAAGGGCGCGGTGCTGGCCATGACGCGCTCGCTGGCGCGCGAACTTGGCGAGTACAACATCCTGGTGAACGGCATCGCGCCCGGCTTCACGCTCTCCGAAGGCGTGGAGGCCAACGCCGACCTGATCGCCGGGGCGCGCGGCCCTTCGCTGGCCGGCCGCGTGCTCGGCCGCGACATGTACCCCGGCCGACCTGGTCGGCGCGGCGGTGTTCTTCGCCGGACCGGATTCGGCCTTCATCACCGGGCAGACCCTGGTCATCGACGGGGGCGCGTACTTCCACTAGCCGTTCCTCAGCGCGCTGCCGGAGGCACGGGCGCACCCAGCCCGAGCAGGGCCTCGAGGCGCGCCGCCAGCGCCAGCAGGCCGGCGTCCGCGTTCCATCGGCCGACCAGTTGCAGCGCGACCGGCATGCCGGCGCGGGTGAAGCCGACCGGCAGGCTGATCGCCGGGTGCCCGGTCAGATTGAACAGGTTCAGGTACGGCGCCCAGGCTTCGCGCGGATCTCCCGCGGGCCGGCCGCCGATCTCGATCGGCTCGCCGGGGCCGTGCGTGGCCGACAGCGCCGTGCGCGCCATCACCGGCGTGGCCAGCCATTCGTGCTTCGCGAACCAGCCCTGCACGGCGCGAAACAGGGCCGTGCGCTTGTAGGTCGCGGCCAGCAGCTGCTGGCCGCTGATTGCGCCGCCGGCGCGGATGCCCTCGGCGAAGCCCGGGTCGAGCTGATCCTGCACCTTGTCGATGGTGGCGAAATAGCGCGCGGCCCAGTTCGACTGCTGCAGCACCAGCCAGGCCGGGTAGGCGGACTCGACCTTCTCGTCCAGCGTCTCCACAGCGGCGCCCTCGGCACCCAGGCGCGCCAGCGCGGCTTCGCACAGCGCGCGGACTTCATCGTCGAGCAGGCTGTTGCCGAGCACCGGACGCCAGGCGATGCGCGCGCCCTTGAGCGCGAAGGGCGCCGCCAGCGCCTGCACCGCGTTCGGCAGGGGCAGCGCGAGAGAATGCGGGTCGGCCTGGTGCGGCCCGGCAATGACGTCGAGCATCAGCGCGGCGTCGGCCACGTTGCGCGCCATCACGCCCAGATGGATGAAATTGTTGAAGCCGTCCGGCACCTGGTTGTGCGGCACCACGCCCAGCGTCGGCTTCAGGCCGACGATGCCGCAGCAGGCGGCCGGCAGGCGCGTCGAGGCGCCGGCGTCGGTGGCCAGCGACAGCGGCCCCATGCCGGCGGCCACCGCCACGGCGAACCGCCGCTGGATCCGCCCGGCGTGAGTTCAGGATTCCAGGGGTTGCGCGTGATGCCGGTGAGCGGCGAATCGGTCAGCAGCTTGAAGGCGAATTCCGGCGTGGTGGTCTTGCCCAGCAGGATCGCGCCGGCCGCGTTCATGCGCGCCACGGCCACGCCGTCGGCCTCCGGCACGTTGTCGGCCATCAGCTTCGAGCCCCAGGCGGTGCGCACGCCCTTGGTGTTGATGATGTCCTTGACCGAGTACGGCACGCCGGCCAGCGGCCCGACGGCTTCGCCGCGCGCGATCGCCGCGTCGACCGCCGCAGCGCGGGCCAGCGCATCGTCCCCGCACACCGTGACGTAGGCGTTCAGCGGCGCCTGCAGCCGCGCGATGCGCTCCAGCGCCTCGCCGACCGCGACGACCGCAGTGGTCTCGCCGCGGCGTATGCGCGCCGCGAGTTCGCCCGCGGGCAGGAAGGCCGTGCCGCTCATGCGCCCGCTCCCTGCCGTGACTTGCCGGGGGCCGCGCGGTACACTGCGCGCCCGCCGCACCCCTGACGAGATGTCCGACCGCCATGCCGCGCTCCGCCCGTCCTGCCGCCAGCAAATCCAGCCGCAACTCGGGCGCCGCGCATGCCGACGAACCGCGCCTGCCGCTGTGGTCGCGCCCGGGCTACCTGGTGCGCAGGCTGCACCAGATCCACTACGCGCTCTGGCAGGAGGAGTGCCGTGCCGAGAGCCTGACCCCGGTGCAGTACGGCCTGCTGTCGGCGCTGGCGATCCGCGGCGAGCTCGACCAGACCTCGCTGGCCGAGGAACTGGGGGTCGACCGCACCAACGTGGCCGAGGTGCTGTCGCGCCTGGAGGCGAGGAAGCTGGTGCGCCGCAAGGAAAACCCGGCCGACCGTCGCGCGCGCCTGGCCTCGCTGACCGTGCGCGGGCGCCAGCTGACGGCGCAGATGTTCGCCGGCATGCAGCGCGCGCAGGACCGGCTGCTGGCCCCGCTGACGCAGACAGAACGAGATTCGTTCATGGCCACGCTCGCACGCCTGATCGAGGCCAACAACGAATACGGGCGCACCATCCTGCGCAGCGACTGATCCGTCCGGGCGGGCGGCGCCCATCAGACCGGATACACCAGGTCGTTGGCGATGAGCAGCGTGTCGTACACGCACTGGCGGTTCTTCAGCAGCAGCCTGCCGGTCGCGCCGCGCACGAACACGTCGTAGTAGCGCCCCGCCTGGTGGATGGTGGTCGGACCGTCGACCAGCGTCTGCAGCAGCAGGTAGTTGGCGCGCGCACGGATTTCGCCCTTGTCAGCCGCCACGACGCAGATGTTGGTCACGAAGTGCTGCATGTAGCGCGGCGCGAACATCTGCGTGTGCTGGACCGCGAAGGCGCGGTCGCGGATCATGCCGCGTCCTCGGCGTAGACCAGCCCGACCGGCAGACCGTCGTCGACGTTCTCGCGCGCCGTGATGCGGTAGACGGCGTCCTCGGTGAAATACTCCGGCCAGGACTCGATCTTTCCGCTGTCGAGCATGTGGCAGTAGTCGTTGTGGAACTCCTCGATCTCGAAGCGCAGTTCGCGCGTGCCTTTCGGATCGGCGGCAGGCATGTCGAATCCCGGATACATGTTCAGAGCCCCATCGTTTCGCGGTACTGGCGGTACATCGCGCGGATCGACGCCTCGTCGATCAGCGAGCCGGTGCTGCCTTCGGTATCGCCGCCCAGCTTGAGGATGCCGTGGTCGGAGGGCGAGCGGCGCACGCCCTCCTGCATGAACTTGATCGCCTCGTTGTCCTCCAGGCCGAGGAACCCCGAGGGCCCCATCAGGTTGCCCTGGCGCAGGCGGTGGCGCGTCATCTCCTCGCTGTCGCCCTCGTAGCCGAACATGGTCCACAGCATGATCATGCTGTGCGGGCCGTTGGGCACGATGTGGCGTATTCCCAGGGTGTTGAGTTCGCGCTGCACGATCAGGTTGGGCCAGATCGTCTGCATGGTGACCGACCAGGGCGAGTCGAACTCGCGCACGTACTCGAGGAAGCGGCCGTCGGCGAGCTTGAAGTCCTCGCGGAACGCGCGCATCTCCTTCTTGGAGGCTTCGTCGAGCACCGAATCGACGTTGTCGGGCTTGGCCGAGGCCATGGTGCCGTGCCGTCCGCTCGGGTCGGCGATCATCGCCGACTTGCTGCCCGCCACCAGCAGCCCGAAGGTCACCAGGAACGAGTGCAGCAGCGTGGCGTGGTACGGGTCCTTGAGGTTCTCGTGGTACAGCTTCCAGTTGCCCGGCAGTTCATTGCGGTAGAAGCCGAGCACCTTGAGCTTGCGTCCCTTGAACACCACCTCGAAGTCCTTGAGGATCTCCGGCGTCAGGTACTCCTCGAGCGGCTCGACATCGTCCTTGAACGAAGCGAACACGACGCCGTGCAGGATCGCGACCTTGAGCTTCTTCGGATTGTGCTCGGCGTTGCGGAAATCCTTGGGCATGCCGCCGCCGACGCCCTTGATGCCGCGCTTGAACGGGATGCCCTGCAGGTCGCCCTTCATGTCGTACGACCAGTTGTGGTACGGACAGACCAGCTCGGTGGCGTTGCCGCGCTGCTTGCGGCAGAACTCGACGCCGCGGTGCGCGCAGCGGTTCTCGAACACGTGCACCGAACCGTCGGTGTCGCGCGTGACCACCACCGGCGTGGGGCCGACGAAGGAGCGCTTGAAATCGCCCGGGTTGGGAATCTCCGCCTCCAGCGCGACGAAGTTCCAGGTCCGACCGTGGAAGATGCGCTCGATCTCGCGCTCGTAGATCACCGGGCTGGTGTAGATCCAGTCCGGCACCTCGGTCAGGCCCGCCGCGGGCCATTTGTACTCGAAGTCGGCGTCGAGCCGGTCCTTGGGGAACTGTCCGGGCTGGCCGATGACGATGTCTGCGTTGAACATGGAGCCTCCGCTTGCGTGTGCGTAGTGTGTGCGGTGTGGGAGCGGCTTGCGTCGCGTCTCGCCGGTCAGGCCGCCGCGCCTTCGGCGGCGAGGTTCTTGACCAGATCCTTGAGTTTGTAGCCGATGTCGGCCAGCGCGGCGGCGGGCGCCTGCGCGCGCGTTTCGATCAGCTTGCGCACGAAGCGCATCTCGCCGCCGGCGTTGAAGGCCACCGCGCAGACCACGCGCCCGTCGAGCAGCGAAAACGCCAGCGCGCGGGTGGTGCCGGGCTCGCCGCGCCATACCGTCTGCGCGCGCGCCTCGGCCACCCCGGCCATCTGTATGTTCACGCCGTGCTGGTCGGACCAGAACCAGGGCACCTCCGCGTAAGGCTGCGGATCCTGCACCATGTTGCGCGCCACGGCGATGGCCTGGTTCTGCGCGTTCTGCCAGGACTCCAGGCGCACGCGCCGGCCGAGGATGGGATTGAAATGGTTGGTCACGTCGCCGGCCGCCCAGATGCCTTCGACCGACGTGCACCCGTACTCGTCGACCACCACGCCATCGGCCGATTCGGCGCCCGCCGCCTCGGCCAGCTCGGTGTTCGGGATGATACCGATGCCCACCACCACCAGGTCGGCGGGCAGCGCGCTGCCGTCGGTGAACTCGACCGCCGCCACGCGCTTGCCGGCCGCGTCGCCGGCGATGCGCGCGACCGCCGCGCCGGTGCGCACCGCCACGCCACGCTCGCGGTGCAGCCGTTCGACGTGCGCGGCGATATCGGCAGGCAGTGCCCGCTCGAGCAGCGAACTCTGGCGTTCGACCACGGTGACCGCCAGGCCGCGCTTGGCGGCGCTGGAGGCGACTTCCAGGCCGATGAAGCCGCCGCCGATCACCACCATGCGCCGGCCCGGCTGCAGTTCGCGCGCCAGGCGCGCGCAGTCGGCCAGCGTGCGCAGGTAATGCAGTCCGCCCAGGCTGTCGTCGGCGCCGATCAGCGGGCGCACGCGGCTGCCGGTGCACAACAGCAGCTTGTCGTAATCGAGGCGCACGCCATCCGAGAGCAGCACGCTGCGGCTGCCCGGCGAGATGGCTTCGGCACGCACCCCGACATGCAGCGCGATGCGCTGCTCGCGATAGAACTCCGCCGGATGGATGCGCGTGGTGTCGGCGGCCTCCTCGCCCAGCAGCACGCCCTTGGACAGGGCCGGACGCTCGTACGGCAGCTCGGGTTCGTCGCCGATCAGCCCCACCTCGCCGGCGAATCCCGCGCCGCGCAGCGCTTCGGCGGCGCGCGCACCGGCCTGGCCGGCGCCGACGATGAGGATGCGTTCGGCGGCGCTCATAATCGGCATCCGCCACCGCCTGCCAGGCCATCCGCATCCCCCTGAAAGTCCGCATCCGGACTCGAAAACGATCCGGAAGCTGCACGGAAATAATTACTCAGTGTACCGCCTAATTTGCTCAGTGTAGCTCGCGAACACCCACTGTCAAGTGGAAATTGCGGCGCTCCGGCATGGTGCACGGCGATGCGGCGATGCACCATGCCGGCACGCGCGCGACACCGTGCGGTGCGCGAGCGCCGCAGGCCGCTCAGAGGCGCAGAACGACCAGGCCGGCGAGCACCGTGGCGGTGGCCAGAACGCGTCGCCGCGTGAAGCGTTCGCCGAGGAAGATTGCACCGAGCAGCGCGCCGAACACCACCGAGGTTTCGCGCAGGCCGGCCACCAGCGCCACCGGCGCCAGCGTCATCGCCCATAGCGAGCTGCCGTAGGCGCCCATCGAGCACAGCGCCCCGGCCAGTGCACGCATCCAGTGCGCGCGCGCATACGCCAGCGCCGTCCGGCCGCGCTTCACCACGCCGTAGCCGCCCTGCACGAAGCCGTTGGCCACGAAGAACCACAGCACATAGGACAGCGCCGCGCCCGAGGCGCGCACGCCCTGCGCATCGATCAGGGTGTAGGCGCCGATCACCGCGGCGTTGGCGAGTGCGAACGCGAGCGGACGGCGCAGGGCGACCCGCTCGCGCCCCGGCGCCGAGGCGAAGCCGAGGATGCCGGCGCAGATCAGGACCAGCGCCACCGCCTGCGCCGCATCCAGCCGCTCGCCGAACAGCAGCAGCGAGGCGAGCGCGGCCACCACCGGCCCGCCGCCGCGCATCACCGGATAGGCGAAGGACATGTCGCCGTGGCGGTAGGCCTCGGCCAGCAGCTGGAAGTAGGCGACATGAACTGCCGCGGAGGCGAGGATCCAGGGCCAGGACTCGCGCGCCGGCGCCGGCAGGAAGGGCAGCACGGCCGCGGCCACGATGCCGCGCGCCAGGTTGGTGGCGGTGGTGTCGAGGTGCTTGTCGTCCGCCGCCTTCAGCATGGCGTTCCATGCGGCGTGCAGCAGGGCGCCGGCGAGCACCACCAGCGCCACCGGCAGCGATATCTCCATGGCGCGAGTGTAGCCCGGCAGGGGCGAGTCGCGAGACAATGCCGGCTTGTCCGCGCCCAGCCTCTTCACCCGCCACCCCGCCTTCAAGGGCATCGCCCTGATGGTGTTCGCGGTCGGCTGCTTCGCGCTGATGGACACCATCGCCAAGTACCTGTCGCGCTGGTATCCGGTGCCGGTGATCGTCTGGGCGCGCTATGCCCTGAACCTGGTGGTGCTGGCAGTGTTCCTCGCCGCCACCGGTCGCGTCGATGTGTGGCGTGCGCAGCGCCCGGGCATACAGGTGCTGCGCGGCCTGCTGCTCGCTTCGGCCACGCTGGTGTTCTTCACCTCGCTGTCGCTGATGCCGATGGCCGAAGCCGCGGCCATCGGCTTCGTGCTGCCGCTGTTCGTCGCGGTGCTGGCCGTTCCCATGCTCAAGGAGCGCCTGGACATGCCGCGCCTGATCGCCATCGTGGTCGGCCTGGCCGGGGCGCTGATCATCGTGCGTCCCGGCTCGGGGGTGTTCACCTGGGTGGCGTTGCTGCCGGTGTGCATGGCGCTGTGCAACGCCCTGTACCAGATCCTGACCCGCATGGTTTCCGGCATCGACAAGCCGTTCACGTCGCTGTTCTACAGCGCGCTGGTGGGCGCGGTGCTGATCTCGCTGCTGATGCCGTTCTACTGGCAGTCGCCCGTCGGCTGGTGGCACTGGACGCTGCTGCTGATCATCGGCGTGCTGGCCACCATCGGCCACCTGGCGCTGATCCGCGCCTACGAGTACGCCACCGCCACCCTGCTGGCGCCGTTCATCTACTCGCAGCTGGTGTGGGTGATGCTGATGGGCTGGCTGGTGTTCGGCGACTTCCCCGACGGCTGGTCGATGCTCGGCATGGCGGTGATCGTCGCCTCGGGGCTGTACATCGTCAACCGCCAGCGGCTGACCGGGCGAAAGCGGACGGATCTTGCCGATAATGGCAAGTAAATTTCCTTGAACACGGCTCCAGGAGCCGATCTCGGGAAATGAAAGTCTGACTTTCCTCCGGGATCAGCCGGCCGCGGCGCGCCGCTCCTCCTGCAGCGTCCAGCGCCGGAACAGCAGCGTGGCGATGCTGGAACTGAGCAGGATGAACAGCGAGTACAGCACCGGGATCAGCAGCATCTCCTGCTGGCGCGCGCCGCTGAAGCTCAGCAGCACGATCAGGATGCCCAGCGGCCCGTTCTGTATGCCGGTCTCCAGCGCGATGGTGCGCGCGCGGCGCTTGTCCTGGCGCACCAGGCGAGCGAACGCGTAGCCGACCAGGAAGCCGCCGACGCCCAGACCGATGGCCGCGGCATAGATGGACGGCGGCGTGACCAGCAGCAGTTGCCAGTTGCGCGGCACCCAGGAGACCACCAGGAACACGATCACGACGATGCCGAGCACGCTGCCCAGCTTCTCGGCCCAGGCGCCGGCGCGCGGCGCCCAGCGGCGCAACGCCAGGCCGATCAGCGTGGGCACCACCAGCACCAGCAGCACCTGCATCACGTTCTCCGGCGGCACCCGCCACTGCCCGTCGATGCCGGAACTGAACAGCGCCAGGGTGAGCGGCACCATCAGCACGGCCACCACGGTCGAACACACCGTCATCAGGATCGACAGCGAGAGCACGCCGCGACTGTAGTAGTTGAAGATGTTCGAGGTGGTGCCGCCGGGCAGCCAACCCATCAGCACCAGACCGACGGCGTGCAGCGGCGGCAACTGCAGCGCCCAGGCCAGCGTCACCGCCAGCAGCGGGGTCAGCAGATAGGTGGTGACCATGCCGATGCCGATGCCGACCGGGCGACGCAGCTCGACCAGGAAATCCTTGACGGTCAGCGACGCGCCCATGCCGAGCATGATCAGCATCATCATGACTCCGAACAGCTTGGTTTCCAGTGGGCTGAGCATGTCAGGCGACGATGGGCTTGCGGCCCAGCGGGGGGTAGCGTGGATCGGAGTAGCCCGGCGTGGACGGATGTCCGGCGGGCACCAGGGTGTCGAGGAAGGCCTCGTCGGCGGCCGTGAACGCGTGCCGGGTAGCCTCGAGGTAGTTTCTGCCACTGCTCCAGCGTGCGCGGTCCGGCGATCACGCTGGACACCAGCCGGTTGTTGAGCACCCAGTTGACCGCGTAGTGCATGCCGTTCATGCCGCGCCCGGCGGCATGGGCGTGGATCTTCTCGGCCACCGCCAGCGACTCTGGACGCCACTCGGTCTGCATCACGCGCTTGTCGCCGCGGCCGACGCGCGAATCCGCCGGCGGCTCGGCGCCGGGCTTGTACTTGCCCGTCAGGATGCTGCGCGCCAGCGGCGAGTACGGCACCACGCCCATGCCGTAGTGCTCGCAGGCCGGCAGGATCTCGGCTTCGGGCATGCGGTTCACGGCGTTGTAGTAGGGCTCACAGGCCACCGGCGCCGGCCAGCCGTGCGCGCGGCACAGCTCGGCGATCTTGGCGATGCGCCAGGCGCGGAAATTCGACAGGCCGAAGTGCCGCACCTTGCCGGCCGCGACGATCCTGGCCATCGCCTCGAGCGCATGCTCGATCGGCGTCTCGGGATCGTCGGAGTGGAAATACCACAGGTCTATCCAGTCGGTGTGCAGGCGCGCGAGACTCTCGTCGACCACGCGCGTGATGCGCTCCGGCGCGAGGCCTCCGCTGGCGGACACCGCCATCTCGAGCACGCCGACCTTGGTGGCGAGGATCCACTTTTCGCGGTCGCGGGCGATCAGGCGGCCGACCATCTCCTCCGAGCGGCCCTTGGCGTAGACGTCGGCGGTGTCGATGAAATTGACGCCGGCGGCGCGCGCCGACTCGACGATGCGCCCGGCCTCGGTCTCGTCGGTGCGCTCGCCGAACATCATGGCGCCCAGGCAGATCTCCGAGACATCGAGGCCGCTCGCTCCGAGCTTGCGATACTTCATTTCAATCCTCCAGAACCTGCCGGATCAGCGGCAACATGCGCTGCACGGCGGCACGACCTTCGTCGATGGCCTCGCGCGCGCGGTGAAACTCCATCGTACCGAAGCCCGGCAGCAGCGGCGTGACCAGTGCGTCGGCCGGCTCGCCGGCCAGGCGGCTGCGCGCCGCGCGCACCTGCATGATATCCATGCTGGTGACGAACACCTCGAGCACCGAGGGCATGGCGGCTTCGGCGGAGGCGCGATGGCGCCCGAGCTTGGCCCAGCCCAGGTCGACTGCGATCACCACTTCGGCGCCCAGCGCGCGACACAGCGACACCGGCACCGGATTCACCAGCCCGCCGTCGACCAGCAGCTGCCCGTCGCGCGCCACCGGCGTGAATATGCCGGGCAGCGCGATCGAGGCGCGCACCGCCTCCAGCACGCTGCCCTCGGCCAGCGTCACCTCGCGGCCGCTGGTCAGGTCGGTGGCCACCGCGCCGTAACGCACGCCCAGCGCGCCGATCTCGCGATCCTCGAAATGGCGGCGGAAGAAATCGATCAGCTTGACGCCCTTGATGAAGCCGCCGCGCCAGGTCGGGTCGACCAGGCTCAGCACGTCGGTCCAGTTCAGGCCGCGTACCCAGGTTTCGAGTCGATCGAGATCGCCGGAGGCGTAGGCCGCCCCGACCAGGGCGCCGATCGAGGTGCCGCACACCACGTTCGGACGCACGCCCTCGGCTTCGAGCGCGCGCAGCACGCCGATGTGCGACCAGCCGCGCGCCCCGCCCGCGCCCAGCGCGAGACCGATGCGCGGCACCCGCCCGGGATTCATCGCTCAGGCAGCCTGCGGCTCATAGGCGAAACAGTAACCCTGGCGCAGGGCCAGTGCGATGCTGTGCGCCGTGATCGCCGAAGTCTTGGGGTTGGTGGGCGAAGCGTAGGCGAGTATGTCGAAGTGGAACACCCCGAATGCGCCCGATGCGTCTATGGTGCCCAGTGGACCCTCCAGCGCCGGATCCGAAACCAGCCGCACGCGCGTGCGGTCCAGGCCCAGGCTGGCCAGCGCGATGGTCGCCCCCACGTTGGCATTCTGCGGGTAGTCGCGGGCCGCTTCGCGCGCACTGCCCTCGAAGAAGGCCGTGCGCCGTTTGCGCGCTTCGCCCTGCAGCAACGATTCGGCAGGCGTGCCGTCCCAGGCATGCGGCGGCTTGCCTGACGTGTAGGTGACCGCCTGCATGCCGGCGGTGCGCGCCGCCAGCAGGCCATCGACGCCGGCGATCGCGCCGGATGGAATCCACAGCCGGGCCGGGGTCGGCGCGGCCTGGCCGGCTTGCGCAGCGAGCTGCGCGGCGAAGTCGGGATCTGCGAAGGCGCCGCTGGAAGCGGCGATGCAATGCAGGCCCGCGGCGAGCACGCGCGAGGCATAGGCCTTGAGCGCGCCCTGCCCTGCACATTCGATCACCAGGTCGGGACCGGTCGCCAGCAACTCGTCGAGGCTGTCGGTGACGGGGAACAACCTGCCGGCCGTCCGCGCGCGCGCGGCGGCCAGTTGCTCCGGCGTCTCCAGCGCGCCGAGGATGCGCGCGGATTCATCCAGCGCGTCGAGGCAGCGCACGAACTCGTCGGCGATCGCGCCGCATCCGATCAGCGCAACGCTGGCCGGCCGCCCCAGCCAGGGCATCGGCGGCGGCAATTGCAAAGCCTGAATGCTCATGCGTTCACCAGTGCCGGGGCGGTCTTGTTCATGCAGGCGGCAGGGTAACCCGCGACCGTCCGCAGGGGAAGCGGCTGTTCGAACGAGCGAGACGATCGAACCAGCGGGACCTTCGCCTCAGGCCGCCGAAGAGGCTTGCCGGTCGCGGTCGCGGCGAAAACGCGTTCCGCATGCGGGCCTCGATCGCCGGATCGGCTGACGGCGCGCCCGGCTCACCGGCAACCTTCTTCAGCCGCGCTCGAACGGGGATGTCATGGCCCAGGTCGACCAGGTGCTTCCGGTGTCCCTGCAGGGTCCCGAGCGGAATGATCTGGTAGTTCACATACACCGTGATCGGCAGCGGCTCCAGCAGCTCGCGAAGCTGGTCGTGGTCGCTGACGTTGACCAGGATGGCATAGCCGCAGATGTCCTCCACCAGACGGTACACCTGCGCACCGTGCTCCTTGCACATGCGCTCGAGCATCCTGTCGGTGCCCTCGAAGTCCACGGTCGGCGGGGTCGGCTTGGCCGGGCGGGCCAGGATCAGGAATCGCTGCTTGCCCGGCACCACGGGCAGTTCCTCGACATCGGCTGATTCTTTCAACGGCTGTTCCTCCCCAAGTTCCTCGAGAATGTGCACCTTGTAGGTTTCGTCCATCCACATCGTGTTGCCCTGCAGGATCTCGCGCAGTCGACGCGAGGTCTGCACCTCCATCACGATGGCGTAACCGCGCACGAACATGTGCGGATAGATCACCACGGGGTCCGGCCCCATGTGCATCTGGACCCAATGGGTGAGACAGCCCGCGTGGCGCTGCGGCGTGTGCCAGGGACCGTGCGGCCTGGGTTCGGCGCTGAGTACGAGTACCTTCATCCTTCCTCCCATGGTTGGCCTGCGCCGGAGAGCGCCGCGTGGCGGCGCTTGTGCCGGACCGCATGAGCCGGAAAACGAGCAAGGTCCATGCCACTGCGCGCGCGACATCGATGGCGCGGTACTGGTGATGAAACTTCAGGCCGCCGAAGAAGCTTCCTGGTCACGGTAGCGGCGAAACGCGCTCTGCATGTAGGCCTCGATCGCCGGATCGTCGTCGCCCACCGGCACGGGGTCGGCATCCCAGTGGCCGTGGCGATCTTCGCCGCGCACCAGCAGTGCGCTGCGCCGCCCCAGTGTGGAACGCACGTGCGGCGGGATGTAGAAGACGGCATAGCCGATGCGGGGCCGCGCCGAGGCATTGGCCAGCGAGCCGTGAACGGTGCGCTCGGTGTGCAGCGAGAACTCGCCCGGCTCCAGTTCGACGTCGAGAGCCGCGTTCTCGTCCAATCCGCGTATGGCCTGGCCGCGGATCAGCAGGTTGTCGGCGTCGCCGGTCTCCTCGTGGCTGTAATCGGCCTCGAGATGGCTGCGCGGGATCACGCGCAGGCAGCCGTTGTCGCGCCGGCTGTCGGTCAGCGCGACCCAGGCGGTGACCTCCTCATGCGGATCGAGTCCGAAATAGGCGGAATCCTGGTGCCAGGACACGTAGCGCCGGTCCTGCGGCGCCTTGGCCCACACCGTGGAGGTGAACACCAGGATGTCGGGGCCGATCAGCGACTCGACCGCATCCAGGATGGCAGGATGGCGCGCGATCTCCTCCAGGGCGCGAAAACGCAGATGCGCCTTGAAGCGCAGCAGCGCGGTGAGCGACTGGCCCTTGGCCTGCGCAAACGCCTGCAGGGCGGCGACACGTCGCCCCGCGTCTTCGGCCTGCAGCGCGCGTTGCGGAAACAGGCAGCCTTCACGTCGGAAGGTCTGCAACTGCTGGTCACTCAGTCTCATCGTATGACACTCCATGCCCGGGAACGTGGCGACGCGGGAAGCGCCGCCTTGCACCGTGCAAGACTCGTGCCTTGAACTGCCGGACTCAGCCCATCCGCTCGAAGATCGCCGCGATACCCTGCCCCCCGCCGATGCACATGGTGACCAGCGCATAGCGCTTCTGCGTGCGCTGCAGCTCGTAGAGCGCCTTGACGGTGAGGATCGCGCCGGTGGCACCGATCGGATGGCCCAGGGCCACCGCGCCGCCGTTGGGGTTGACCCGTGCGGGGTCCAGCCCGAGATCGCGCGTCACCGCCATGGCCTGCACGGCGAAGGCTTCGTTCGATTCGATGACGTCCATGTCGGCCGGCTTGAGCCCGGATTTCTCGAACACGCGCTGCACGGCCGGGATCGGCCCCAGCCCCATCACCTGCGGCTCGACGCCGGCGTGCGCGTAGGCCACCAGTCGCGCCATCGGCCTGGCGCCCGCCTTCTGCGCGGCGCCCGCCTCCATCATCACGATGGCCGCTCCGGCGTCATTCAGGCCCGAGGCGTTGCCCGCGGTCACCGTGCCGTCTTTCTTGAACACCGCCTTGAGCTTCTGGAAATCCTCGATCTTCGCCTCGGCGCGCACGTGCTCGTCTCTGGTGAACTGCACTTCGCCCTTCTTGGACTTGAGCGCCACCGGCACGATCTGGCCGGCGAAATGCCCGGCGGCGATCGCCGCCGCCGCGCGACGATGGCTCTCCAGGGAAAACGCGTCCTGCTCCTCGCGCGTGATGCCGTACCTGGCCGCGATGTTCTCCGCGGTGATGCCCATGTGGCCGTGGCCGAACGGATCGTGCAGCGCGCCGGTCATGGCGTCGACCACCGCGCCGTCGCCCATGCGCTGGCCCCAGCGCCCGGCCGGCAGGAAGTAGGCTGCGCGGCTCATGCTCTCCGCCCCGCCGCCGACCACCACGTCGGTGTCGCCGAGCAGGATGTGCTGGGCGGCCGAGACGATGGCCTGCAGGCCCGAACCGCACAGGCGGTTGACCGTCAGGCAGGGCGTACCCACCGGCAGGCCCGCGTCGATGGCCGCCACGCGCGACAGGTACATGTCGCGCGCCTCGCCGTGGATCACGCTGCCCATCACCACGTGGCCCACGCTGGCCGGGTCGATGCCGGCGCGCGTCACGGCTTCCTTGATCGCGATGGCGCCGAGCCTGGTGGGTGCGATGTCCTTGAACGAACCGCCGTAGTCCGCGATCGCGGTACGGGTGCCTGCGACGACGACGACTTCACGTGTGCTCATGTCCTTCTCCCATGCAGATCGTGCTCGTCGGACTTCTCCACGAGCACATCGATCAAATCTCCGGCCCTGGCCGCGCCGGCGCCCTTCACGTCCTTGAACTTCACCAGCCCGTCGATCTCCGGGGCGTCGGCGGAAGAGCGCCCGATGCCCGGCGCATCGACCAGCACACGCAGGGTCCTGCCGACCCGGGCTTTCAGGCGCGCGGCGCTGATCGCGGCCTGCTTGTGCATGAAACGCGCGCGGCGTTCCTCGCGCAGTTGCTCGGGCACCGCGCCGGGCAGCTGGTTGGCTTTCGCGCCCTCGACCGGCGAATAGGCGAAGCAGCCGACGCGATCGAGCTGCGCTTCGTCGAGGAACGCCAGCAGTTCCTCGAACTCGGCCTCCGTCTCGCCGGGAAAGCCGGCGATGAAGGTGCTGCGCAGCGTGATCTCCGGGCAGATCGCGCGCCAGGCGCGGATGCGCTCCAGCGTGTTCTCGGCGTTGGCCGGACGCTTCATGAGCTTGAGGATGCGCGGGCTGGCGTGCTGGAAGGGCACGTCCAGGTAGGGCAGGATCCTGCCCTCGGCCATCAGCGGGATCACCTCGTCGACGTGCGGGTAGGGGTAGACGTAGTGCAGGCGCACCCAGATCCCCAGCGAGCCCAGCGCCTCGCACAGCTCGGTCATGCGCGTCTTCAGCGGGCGGCCGTCCCAGAAACCGGTGCGGTACTTGACGTCGACGCCGTAGGCGCTGGTGTCCTGCGAGATCACCAGCAGTTCCTTGACGCCGGCCCTGGCGAGGTTCTCGGCCTCGCGCATCACCTCGCCCACCGGGCGCGACACCAGATCGCCGCGCATCGACGGGATGATGCAGAAGCTGCAGCGATGGTTGCAGCCTTCGGAAATCTTCAGGTAGGCGTAGTGGCGCGGCGTGAGCTTGATGCCCTGCGGCGGCACCAGGTCGGTGTACGGATCGTGCGGGCGCGGCAGGTGCGCGTGCACCGCGCCCATCACGCCGTCGACGTCGTGCGGGCCGGTGACCGCCAGCACGCCCGGGTGCGCGGCCTTCACCACGCCCTGCTTGGCACCCAGGCAGCCGGTGACGATCACCTTGCCGTTCTCGGCCAGCGCTTCGCCGATCGCATCCAGCGACTCCTCGACCGCCGAATCGATGAAGCCGCAGGTATTCACCACCACCAGGTCGGCACCGTCGTAGGACGGCGAGATCGCATAGCCCTCGGCGCGCAGTTGCGTGAGGATCAGTTCGGAATCGACCAGCGCCTTGGGACAGCCGAGAGAAACAAAGCCCACCCGTGGTGCGGCCGAGGCTGCCGATTTGCGGGTGGGCTTGCGGGGGCGGCTTTGCTGCCTGCTGCCGCCATCAGGGCTTCTTGTCTCCTCACCGGGCTTGCCGCCGCCCGGGGGAAGCCCGGGAAGTTGAAGCCGGTGAACATGTTGCGCGTCTGGCTCTGCATCTGCTCCTGCAGTTGCGCGAACATGTTCTGGCTGTTCTCCATGTAGGCCTTCATCAGGCCCTGCATGGCCGGCCCCTGCATGCTCATGAACTGCGTCCACATCTCGGAAGGCACCTTGGCGCCGTCGCCGTAGAGTTTCTGCGACTGCTCCTGCAGGGACTTCTGCATGTCCTGGAAGGCCTGGATGTTCTTCTCGAGGTACGAGCCCATCATGCCCTGCATGGCGTTGCCGTAGGTGCGGATCAGCTGCGAGAGCAGGTCCGAGGAGAACATCGGCATGCCGGCGGACTCCTCGTCGAGGATGATCTGCAGCAGGATACTGCGGGTCAGGTCCTCGTTGCTCTTGGCATCCACGACCTGGAAGTCCTCGCTCTTCACCACCATCTGCTTGACGTCGGCAAGCGTGATGTAGCTCGAGGTCTTGGTGTCGTAGAGCCGGCGGTTCGGGTACTTCTTGATCAGTCGAAGCTGGTTTTCCATGCTCGCCCCCATCAGTACATGTGCTGGCCGCCGTTGATCGAAATGTTCGCGCCGGTGACGAAAGCCGCCTCCTCAGAACACAGGTAGATGATCAGTCCGGCCACCTCGTCGGGCTTGCCCAGGCGCCCGATGGGGATCTGCGGAAGGATCTTCGAATCGAGGATCTCCTTGGGTATCGCGGTGACCATCTTGGTGCCGATGTATCCGGGCGAGATGGTGTTCACGGTCACGCCTTTCTTGGCCACCTCCAGCGCCAGCGCCTTGGTGAAGCCGTGGATGCCCGCCTTGGCCGCCGAGTAGTTGGTCTGCCCGAAGGCGCCCTTCTGCCCGTTCACCGAGGACACGTTGATCACGCGCCCCCAGTTGCGGTCGATCATGCCGTCCATGACCTGCTTGGTCATGTTGAAGCACGAATCGAGGTTGGTGTGCATGACCGCGTCCCAGTCGGCCTTGCTCATCTTCTTGAAGGTCATGTCGCGCGTAATGCCGGCGTTGTTCACCAGGATGTCGATCGCACCGATGTCCTTCTGCACCTGCTCGACCTTGGCCGCGCAATCATCGAAGCTGGCGACGTCGAGCGGATAGGCGCCGAACGCGTAGCCCTTGCCCTTCATCTCGTCGAGCCAGGCTTTCCACTTGGTGTTCGAGGGCGAATAGGTCACCACCACCTTGTAGCCGGCGTCGGCCATCTTGGTAGAGATCGATTCCCCAAGGCCGCCCATCCCCCCCGTCACGACGGCGATTCTCTGCTGCGCCATTGCTGTCTCCTCCGTTCTGCGTGTTTTTCCGGCCTGGCTCGCGCCGCGTCTCGTACCGCGTCACACCATGTACATGCCACCGTTGATGGCGATGTTCGCCCCCGTAATATACCCGGCTTCATCCGAGGCGAGGAAGCCGACCAGGGCGGCGATCTCGGCCGGCTTGGCCAGACGGCCGATCGGTATGCTGGCCACCAGCTTGTCGAGCACGTCCGGGCGTATGGCCTTGACCATGTCGGTTTCCACGTAGCCCGGCGATACCGAGTTCACGGTCACGCCCTTTCTGATCACCTCCTGCGCCAGTGCCTTGGCGAAGCCGTGCAATCCGGCCTTGGCCGCAGAGTAGTTGGTCTGGCCGAACTGGCCCTTCTGGCCGTTGACCGACGACATGTTCACCACCCGACCCCAGCCGCGCTCGCTCATGCCCTCGATGACGTGCTTGGTCACGTACCAGGCGCTGTTCAGGTTGGTGTTGATCACCGCCAGCCAGTCCTCCGGCGACATCTTCTTCATCACACTGTCGCGGATGATGCCGGCGTTGTTGACTAGGATGTCCACCGGTCCGAGTTCGGCCTCGATGCGCCTGACCATGGCGCCTGCGGAGGCGAAGTCGGCCACGTCGCCCTCGGCGGCGTGCACATCCGCGTAGCCCTCGCGACGCATCTGCGCCAGCCATTCATCCTTCTTCGGGTAGCCCGGCAGGCAGTTGGCCGCGACGGCATGACCCGCCTCGGCCAGGCGCTTGCAGACCGCGGTGCCGATGCCGCCCATGCCGCCGGTGACCAGAGCGATGCGTTTGGTCATCTCAGGCACGCTCCACGGCCAGCGCCACGCCCATGCCGCCGCCGATGCACAGCGAGGCGAGTCCCTTCCTGGCGTCGCGCTTCGCCATCTCGTGCAGCAGCGTGACCAGGATGCGGCAGCCCGAGGCGCCGATCGGATGGCCCAGGGCGATCGCCCCGCCGTTGACGTTGACCCTGGAGGTGTCCCAGCCCATCTGGCGATTGACCGCGATGGCCTGCGCCGCGAAGGCTTCGTTGATTTCCATCAGATCCAGGTCCTTCGGCTCCCAGCCGGCGCGCGACAGGCAGCGCTTGGAGGCCGGCACCGGACCCATGCCCATGTACTTGGGATCCACGCCGGCCGAAGCGTAGGCCTTGATCTTGGCCAGCGGCTTGAGGCCCAGGGCCTTGGCCTTCGAGGCCGAGGTCAGCAGCACAGCGGCCGCGCCGTCGTTGATGCCCGAGGCGTTGCCGGCGGTCACCGTGCCGTCCTTCTTGAACGCGGGCTTGAGGGAGGCCAGCGACTCGAGCGTGGTGCCCGCGCGCGGATACTCGTCGGCATCGACGACCGTGACCCCTTTCTTGCCGGGAATCTCGACCGGCACGATCTCGTCCCGGAAGTTGCCGTTCTTCTGCGCGGCCTCGGCCTTCTGCTGGCTGGCCGCGGCGAACTCATCCTGCTCCGCGCGGGTGACCGCGTACTCCTCGGCCACATTCTCGGCGGTGATGCCCATGTGGTACTGGTTGTAGACGTCCCACAGGCCGTCGACGATCATGGTGTCGACCATCCTGGCATCGCCCATGCGAAAGCCGTCGCGCGAGCCGTTCAGCACGTGCGGCGACAGGCTCATCGATTCCTGGCCGCCGGCGATGACGAAGTCCGCGTCGCCGCAGGCGATCGACTGCGCGCCCAGCATGGCGGCCTTGAGGCCCGAGCCGCACACCTTGTTGATGGTCATCGCGGGCACCATGTCGGGCAGCCCGGCCTTGATCGCCGCCTGGCGCGCCGCGTTCTGGCCCACGCCGGCGGTCAGCACCTGACCGAGGATCACGTCGGAGATCTGCTCGGCCTTCACGCCGCTCCTCTTGAGCAGTTCACGGATGACGATGGCGCCCAGGTCCGCGGCCGGCGTTCGCGCCAGGCCTCCGCCGAATTTTCCGATTGCGGTGCGCGCGGCACCGACGATGACGACTTCTTCCATGCTGTTCTCCTTGCTGGATCGAGGGGCGGCGCCCCGCATGAACCTACTGATTGAACTTCTCTTTGACGTAACGGCCGGGCGCGGGCTCGATGGCCGGATGCCTCTTGTTGCCGAGCGTCTTTCTTGCCTTGCGCTCGCCGCCCTTGTGGGTGGCGAGCCAGGCCGACCATTCCGGCCACCAGCTGCCGGGGTGTTCGGTGGCGCCGGCCAGCCAGTCCTGCGGCTCGGCCGGGTACTGCGTCGAACTCCAGTAGCTGCGTTTGCCGGGCCTGCCCGGACCGGCCGGGTTGATCACCCCGGCCACGTGGCCGCTGGCGCCGAGCAGGAAACGCGTGTCGCGCGCCTCGCGCCCGCCGAGCAGCGCGACCGAGCGATAGGCGCTCTTCCAAGGCACGATATGGTCTTCGCGCGTGGCCAGGATGAAGCTGGGCAGGCCGATCGCGCCCAGATCCACCGGCACACCGCAATTGACCAGCGCGCCCGGTTCTCGCAGGCGGTTTTCCAGATAGGTGTTGCGCACGTACCAGCAGTACATGGGACCGGGCAGGTTGGTGCTGTCGGCGTTCCAGTACAGAAGGTCGAAGGCCGCGGGCGAGCCGCCCTTGAGGTAGTTGTTCACCACATACGGCCAGATCAGGTCGTTGGCGCGCAGCGCCGAGAACACGAATGCCAGATCCGAACCGGGCAGCAGTCCGCCGGCGCCGATGCTCTGCTCGCGCAACTGCACGCCGGCCTCGTCGATCAGCACGCCGATCTGCCCGGTGTCGGAGAAATCCAGCATGGTGGTCAGGTAGGTCGCGCTCGACACGCGCTCCTCGCCGCGCGCGGCGAGCACGGCCAGCGCGGCGCCCAGCAGGGTGCCGCCCACGCAGAAGCCCAGGGCGTTCACCTTGTCGCTGCCGGCGATCGCGCGCGCGACGCGTAGCGCCTCGAGTACGCCCTGCTCGATGTAATCGTCCCAGGTGAGATGGCCGAGATCTGCCTTCACGTTGCGCCAGGACACCATGAACACCGTATGCCCCTGGTCGACCGCGTAGCGGACATAGGAGTTGGCCGGCTGCAGGTCGAGGATGTAGAACTTGTTGATGCAGGGCGGCACCATCACCAGGGGGCGCTCGCCGACCGCCGGGGTGGACGGCGCGTACTGGATCAGCTGGAACAGCGGGTTCTCAAACACCACCGCGCCGGGCGCGGTGGCAAGGTTGCGGCCGACCTCGAAGGCGCCGTCGTCGGTCTGGCTGATGCGCCCGCGCCCGGCGTCGGCGATCAGGTTAGCCAGGCCGCGCGTCAGGCTTTCGCCGTTCGACTCCAGGGCGGCGCGCATGGCCTCGGGATTGGTGGCCGGGAAATTGGCCGGACAGACGGCGTCCATCGACTGCCGCATCGCGTAACGCAGCTTGTCCTTGGCCTGCGGCTCGAGATTCGCGGCCTCGACCAGCTCATCGGTGAAACTCGCGGCGATCAGGTAGGACTGCTTGAGATAGTCGAAATAGGGGTTGTCGCGCCACTCTGCCGCGGCAAAGCGCTTGTCGCCCGGCGCCGGGTTGGTGGCGGGCGCCGGCGCCCGCCGGCCTCGCGTGGCAGCATGGCGCTCCACAGCCGGGCCTGCGCCTCGGCAGCAGCGCGCCTGCAGCTGCGCCAGTCCGCCGGATCCGCACTCCAGGCACCGGCCCAGGTCGCGGCCTCACGGCCGCCGGGCAGGCCGGCCAGCATGTCCATCCAGCCGCGGGCCATGTTGTTGCCGGCCTCGGTCATGGAGGCAATCAGCGCTTCTGGCGATGGAGGGTGCTGGGTGCCCACGGGGCGAGGAATCCTCAGGGTGGTGTGGTGCACAGTCCGCCCCACCCGGGTGCGGCCGGGGCGGGGCTAAAATGGGCGTCTATTTTGCGCTGCACCAATATGGCGCGTCAAACGCTCGTTCCAGGAAAGGGTCCGTCCCCATGCTGCTGGTCGCGCTGGGCTGGCTGTACGTGGTGGGCATGTATTCGGCCACCCAGGAAACCTTCGTCGCCGGCGCAGCGAGCTTCCTGTTCGCCGGCCTGTTGCCGGCCGCGGTGATGGTCTGGTTCGCCCTGCGCCGCATGCGCGGGCTGCGCGCGGCCCTGCCGCAGCCTTCAGTGGCTGTGGCCGATCAGCATGCGCACCAGCGCGATGGTGGCGACGCCAAGCGCGATCAGTGAACCCTGCGAGAGGGTGGCGGCCAGCCCGGTGCGCTTGTGCAGGCCCGGGATCAGATCGGCGACCGCGACGTAGATCATGCTCGCCGCGACGATGCCCAGCAGCGTGGTGGTCCAGCCCTCGAAGGCCTGCAGCGCGAAATAGCCCAGCACGCCGCCGACCAGGGTGGCCAGCGATGACAGCAGGTTCATGGCCAGCGCCCTGGCTTTCGAGTACCCCGAATGCAGCAGGATCAGGAAGTCGCCGACTTCCTGGGGGATCTCGTGCGCGACGATGGCCAGTGCCGTGACGATGCCCAGCTGCGTGCTCTGCATGAAGGCGGCGGCGATCAGGATGCCATCGACGAAATTGTGCACGGTGTCGCCGACCACGATCAGCGTGCCGCTGCGGCCGTGGTCGTGCTCGGCCTTGTGCAGATCGTGCGCCTCGCAATCCTCGGTGTGGCAGTGCCGCCAGATCACCAGCTTCTCGAGGATGAAGAACACGAAGATGCCGGCGAGGATCGTCAGCGCCGCCTCGTGCGCATCGCCGTTCTCGAAGGCGTGCGGGATGACCTCGAGAAAGGCGGCGCCCAGCAGCGTGCCGATCGCGAAGGACACCAGCATGGGCACCCAGGAGGCGCGCACCGTGAACGAGAACGCCGCCGCGCATCCCACGGACAGCAACCCGCCCGCGAGACTGGCCGCAACGATCCAAGCAAGAGTCATGGGCAAACTTCCAGGGGCATGCGCCTTGCGGGCGCGCGGGTAGAGGGCTAGGGGGAGCGGATTATACGCGCCAGATGAAAGCGGCCATGCGCTCGCTCGCCGCGTCGCGCCGGTACGACCAGAAGCGCGCCGCTTCGTCATGCGTGCAGTACCCGCCGCCGTACACCGCGCGCACCCCGCAGGCCGCCAGGCGCTGGCGCGCCACCGCGTACAGGTCGAGCGTCCAGTGGCCGGGGCGGGTGGCCGCGAACGCAGCCTCGGCCTGCGCGTCGGCGGCAAGGAACGCCGCACGCACCTCGGCACCGATTTCGTAGGCCCGCGGGCCGATGGCCGGGCCGAGATAGGCGAGCAGTTCGCCGGGTGGCGTGCGCAGCGCCGCAACGGTGCTCGATCACGCCGGCGCACAGCCCGCGCCAGCCGGCGTGCGCGGCGCCGACCGCGCTGCCGTCGCGCGCGGCCAGCAGCACCGGCATGCAATCGGCGGCCATCACCACGCAAACCGCGCCCGGCGCGTGCGCCACCGAGGCATCGGCCTCGGGCGGGCCGGCGGCGGGATCTCCTGCTGCGGCGCCCCGTGCCACTCCGGCCGCCTCCAGCACGCGCGTGCCGTGCACCTGGCGCAACCAGGCCGGCGCGACGCCGGGCGGCAGCAACGAGGCGAGCCGCGCACGAGCCGCGGCGGATTTCATGTCGCCGAACGCACGCGTGCTGACGAAGGCGCGCACGCCGGGCGGCGCCGGCCAGTCAGGCAGCACGGCCTCCTGCAGCAGGTATTCGGCGGGCAAACTGGGATCGGCGGCCATCGGCTCGGTTCGGGAGGGATCGGGCCGGCGCTCAGGACGCAGCGCGCAGGCGCGCGAGCAGCGCGCGGAAATCCGCCGGCAGCGGCGAGTCCCAGCGCATCGCGACGCCGGTGCGCGGATGCTCGAGTTCCAGGCGCGCGGCGTGCAGGGCCTGGCGCCGGAAATCGCCCAGCAGCGCCGCAGGCGCATGCGATTTCGCACCGACCCGGTACACCGGGTCACCGACCAGCGGCAGGCCGATGGACTGCAGGTGTACGCGGATCTGGTGGGTGCGCCCGCTCTCCAGCTTGCATGACAGCAGCGTGGCGCCGGGCAGGCGCTCGACGACCTCCCAGTGCGTGCGCGCCGGCTTGCCGCGATCGACCACCGCCATGCGCGTGCGGCTCCTCGGGTCGCGTCCGATCGGCGCATCGACCACGCCGCGCGCGACGCGCGGCGCACCCCATACCAGCGCCTGGTAGGTGCGGCCCATGCTGCGCGCCTGCAGCTGGCGCACCAGGCTGGTCTGCGCCTCGAGGTGCGCGCCACCACCAGCAGGCCGCTGGTGTCCTTGTCCAGCCGGTGCACGATGCCGGCGCGCGGCACGCCGGCCAGCTCGGGCGCGTGCGCGAGCAGCGCGTTCATCAGCGTGCGGTCCGGGTTGCCCGCGCCCGGGTGAACGACCAGCCCGGCGGGCTTGTCGATCACCAGGATGTCGCCGTCCTCGTGCACCAGGCTGAGCGGCAGGGCCTGCGCCACGGCTTCGGTTTCGCCCGCAAGCGCGGCCGCGGCGAGCCGCACGCGCTCTCCGCCCAGCACGGCGCGCTTGGCTTCGGTCGCGCCGCCTTCGACCTGCAGCGTGCCATCCTTGAGCCAGGCCTGCAGGCGGCTGCGCGAAAACTCCGGGAACATGCGCGCCAGCGCCCTGGTCCAAGCGCAAGCCGGCGCATTCGGCGGGCACTCTCGCCTCGCGGCAGGCTGCGGAGCCGTCGCGGGGTGCGGCGCTATAATTCGCCATCCGTTCCGCCGCTTTGGCCGCGCCGTCCCGCACGGTGCTCTTCCCGAGGTCTGCTTTCATGCATCCAAGTTTACTCACTCGCACCGCGCGCGTAACCCGCCTGCTCGCCTTCGCGGCCGTTGCCTCGCTGGCCGCCTGCGGCAACATGGACAACAAGGCCGACGAAACCGTGGGCTGGTCGGCCAACAAGCTGTACGGCGAGGCCAAGGATGCGATGAACAGCCGTGAATGGTCGAAGGCGGTGCGGTTTCTCGAGAAGCTCGAGTCGCGCTACCCCTACGGCCGCTTCGCGCAGCAGGCGCAGCTCGAAATCGCCTACGCCTACTACAAGGACAACGAGCGCGCCTCGGCGGTCGCCGCGGCCGACCGCTTCATCAAGCTGCACCCCAACCACGCCAACATCGACTACGCCTACTACCTTAAGGGCCTGGTGAACTTCAACGAGAACACCGGGCTGTTCGACCGCTTCTCCAACCAGGACATGAGCGAGCGCGATCCCAAGGCCACGCGCGAGGCCTTCCTCGCGTTCAAGGAGCTGGTCACGCGCTATCCGGACTCGAAGTACGCGCCGGACGCCACGGCGCGCATGCGCTACCTGGTGAACACGCTGGCCTCCAACGAGGTGCACGTGGCGCGCTACTACATGAAGCGCGGCGCCTACGTGGCGGCAGCCAACCGCGCGCAATTCGCGGTGCAGAACTATCCGCAGGCACCGGCCACCGAGGAAGCGGTGTTCATCATGGTCAAGGCCTACGACGCGCTGGGCATGCAGGATCTTCGCGACGGCGCCGACAAGGTCATGCGCACCAACTTCCCGCAGAGCAAGTACCTGCACGGCCGTGCGCAGAAGGACGTGCCGTGGTGGCGTCTGTGGGATCCGGACTGGTGATCGCCGGGCCATTTCCGGAGTTTCTCTCCTGAAACTCCGCATCTGGCGCGGGTTTGCGGGGAGTTTTTGTATCGACAAAGATACATTTCCCGCGCACGGCCCGGCACCCTGGGTCAGGCCGGGGTGATGCCCTCGTCGGCCAGGTAGTCGCGGATCACGGTGTCGATGTCGGTGTCGGACTGGAAGCCCATGGCGCGCGCGCGCGGGGTTTCGAAGCGTACCGGCCAGGTCTGCACGATGGCCTGAATGCGTGCATCCGGTTTGTAGACCACGCGGCCGGCGGCCGCATCGCCCGCCACGCGGCGCATGGCATCGATCATCTGCTGCACGCTGACCGTGATGCCCGGCAGGTTCAGCACGCGACGCGTGCCCCAGACCGCGGACGGCGTCTCGTGGGCGTGGATGAAGTTATCCACGCAACGCCTGGGCGAGAGCAGCCACACGCAGGTGTCCAGCGCCACCGGGCATTCCGAGACCACGCCGTTCAGCGGCTCGCGCAGCACGCCGCTGGCGAAGGACGAAGCCGCCAGGTTGGGCTTGCCAGGACGCACCACGATGGTGGGCAGGCGCAGGCTGCGGCCGTCGATGAATCCCCTTGCGCGTGTAATCCGTGATCAGGTACTCGCAGCACACCTTCTGCGCGCCGTAGGAGGTCTGCGGGTTCGGCGTGGTCGAGTCGTCGAGCACGGCGGGCAGTTCGCCGCCGAAGGCCGCCACCGAACTGGTGAACACCAGGCGCGGCGGCTGCGCGCATTTGCGCGCCAGCTCCAGCAGGCTGCGCGTGCCCTCGAGGTTGACGCGCCAGCCCAGATCGAAGTCGGCTTCCGCACCGGCCGAGACCACCGAGGCCAGGTGGAAGATCGATTGCGTTTCCGGCGTGACGATACCCGCCAGCGCGCCGGGCGCGGCGATGTCGCCGCTCACCGCCTCCAGGCGCGGGTCGGCGGGCAGCTTGGGCGGAAATGCCGTGTCGAACAGCACCAGCCTGGAGATCTTCGCCGGCTTGCCGTCGACGCCGGTGAGTTCACCGCGCGCCAGCAGCGCCCTGGCGAGCTTCCACCCCAACATGCCACCGCCACCCGTGATCACGACTTTCATTGCGCCTCCTCTGCGCTCATGCGCTATTTTTCGTTGCCGGTCCGCTGCCGTTTTCGATTCTATCCGAGACGAAAAAAGCCTCGACGTCGGCCAGTTCCCGGGTGGCGCGCATCGGCGGCAGGCTGGCGCGTATGTTGCGACCGTAAGGCTTCGAATACAGGCGCGTGTCGCAGATCATCAGCACGCCACGATCGGTCTCGTCGCGGATCAGCCGGCCGGCTCCCTGCTTGAGTTGCAGGATGGCCTGCGGCAACTGCAGTTCCATGAACGGGTTGCCGCCCTTGGCGCGCAGCGCCTCGATGCGCGCGGCCAGCACCGGATCGTCGGGCGGCGCGAACGGCAACTTGTCGATCACCACCAGCGAAAGCGCCTCGCCACGCACGTCCACGCCCTCCCAGAACGACTGGCTGCCGAGCAGGATGGGATTGTCGAGGCGACGGAAGCGCGCCAGCAGATCGCTCCGCGAGCCGGTGCCCTGCACCAGCAGCGGCCAGGCCAGGCCCTCGCGCTCGAGCTTGTCGGCGAGGATATCGCGCGCGCGGCGCAGCGCGCGCAGGGTGGTGAACAGCAGGAAGGCGCGGCCGCGGCTGGCGCGCAGCACCGGCCAGGCGGCCTCGACCACGGCCTGCGTGAAGGCCGGATCGTTGGGTTCAGGCAGGCCGCGCGGCACGTAGAACAGCGCCTGGTGGGCGAAATCGAAGGGGCTTTCCCAACGCACCGCATCGGCCTCGTCGAGGCCAAGCTCGCGCTTGAAGTGCTTGAAGTCCTCGCCCACGGCCAGGGTGGCCGAAGTGAAGATCCAGGCGCGCGGATGATCGTCCATCTGCCGGCGGAACAGTTCCCCGGTGGCCAGCGGCGTGGTGTGCAGTTGCAGCGCACTGGAATACACCTCGACCCAACGCACTGTCTCGGTCTGGTCGGCTTCCTGCCAGATCGCCAGCTTGACGCGCGCCTCTTCGCATCGGCGCAGACAGGCGGCCAGTCCCTCGGAGCGCTCGGCCTGCGAGACGAGCAGGCCGCGGAACGTGTCCAGCGCCTGCGCCAGCACCTGCACGCAAGGCGCGAACTCCGACTCGCGTTCGGCCTGCGCGTGCGAGTAGCGCGCCCCCTCCTCGCGGAACACCAGGCGCAGGTCGCGTGCCGACTTGTCGAGTTTGCCTGCCGCGCGATCGAGCTCGGGCAACGCCCCGCCGGCCGCGCGCAGTTCCATGCGCGTGTCGCGCGCCAGCTCGACCAGCTGGTTGGTCGACACCGAATCGCCGAAGAACAGGCGCGCGGTGTCGGGCAGCTGGTGCGCCTCGTCGAAGATCACCGTGTTGCAGGCCGGCAGCAGCTCGGCCAGGCCTTCGTCGCGCAGCATCACGTCGGCGAAGAACAGATGGTGGTTGATCACCACCACATCGGCGCTCATCGCGTTCTTGCGCGCGTTGATCACGAAGCAGTCCTTGTAGTTGGGACATTCCTGACCAAGGCAGTTGTCGCGCGTCGAGGTGGCGTGGATCCAGGCCGGTGAATCCTCGGGCACCTCGGCAAGTTCGGCGCGGTCGCCGCTGCGCGTGAGCCTGGCGAACTGGACGATGCGCGCTAGGTGCGAGGCCTCGTCGCGTGAGGAGAGCGTCGATTCCGCTGCGGCGCGCTCCAGCCGGTATATGCACACGTAGTTCGCGCGCCCCTTGAGAAGCGCCGTGCTGGCCCCGGAGAAGATGGCTTCACGCACTGCCGGCAGGTCGCGATCGAACAACTGGTCCTGCAGGGTCTTGGTGCCGGTGGACACCAGCACCTTGCCGCCGGCCAGCAGTGCGGGCACCAGGTAGGCAAAGGTCTTGCCGGTACCTGTGCCGGCCTCGGCGACCAGCATGCCCGTGGCTTCGATCGCGGCCAGAATGCGGCTCGCCAGATCGAGCTGCTGCGCACGCTGCGTGTAGCCGGGAATCGCCTTGGCGAGCGAGCCCTGCGCGCCGAAGATGCGCGCCAGCGCGCCTTGCGAGGATTCACTCAGGACTGGTGCCCCCCGATGCTCGCGGACTGCGGCATCCTCATCAGCGCAACTCCTCGACCTTGACCCACACCCGCCGCTCGTTGATTGCCGACGCATCGCGCGAGGACAGCACGCCGCTGTCGCGCCGGGTCATCGATTCACCGGCGCCGCCGAGTTCGACCCATTCGCCCAGCCGCGCACTGATGCTGCTGGCCACGCGCTGCGACTGCACGCTGCCGGGTCCCAGCGCCCCGGGCACCTCGCGTTGCGGAGCCATGTCGAGGAACACGGTGTTGCCGGACACCCGCGGCACGACTTCGAAGCCGGTCTGCATGTCCTGCATCACGGTGCTGTCCTGGATCAACGTTCCGCCCGAGGGCGTGCGGATGATCTGCCGTTGCGTGAGGGGACGCGACTGACCCGTGGAGATGAAGGCGCGCCCGCCCTCGAGTACCTGTACGCGCTGGTCGATCCGCTCATCGAGGCCTGGCGGCTGGAATCGATGCGCACCTCGGCCTGCGAGCGTTCCGCAGGGAAACGTTGGCTGGAAACGCTGAGGTCTCCCGAGCGCAGGGTGCCACGCGCTTCCACGCCGCTGCGTGCGGACTCCGCCTGATCGTCGAAGCGCACCGAGATCACCAGACGGCGTTGCGGCGTGTCGATGGCAGCCAGCGCGTTCTTGAGGTCGGCGAGGTTGCGCGGGCTGGCGCGCAGGATCAACTGGTAACCCTGGCCGGAGACCACTCCGCCGGGCTCGACCAGGGGGCGCAGGACTGGAATCACCTGCTCGACGCTGCGGTGCTTGAGCGGAACGATTTCCATCGTGCCCTGCGCGAACAGGGCCGCGGGCAGGGCGCAGGCGAGCGCGAGTACGGCGTGCGAAAGACGGGCTTGAGGGCGGTTCACGGGCGACGGGAACAATACCGAGGATTCATGCGGGGGATTCCGGGTGCAGCATCTTACTGGCAACGCACGAAGGGAGCCGCGTAGTCAGTGAACACTTTACAGCCGAGCCCGAGTCGACTAGATTACTTGAATTATGCGTTCTAACACACTGTATTGTCTATTTTTTGCCCTCCTGCTGGCCGGCTGTGGCGGTTTTCAGGGCGGCAGCCGCGCCCCGGTGGACGAGCCGCAGTCCCGCCCTGCACGGCCGGCGCCCGCAGCGCAGGCCGCCAGCGCTGCCCCGCAAAGCGATGGCGCAGCGTCACGACGTGCGGCCCCCGAGGCGGCAGAGATGCTGTTCCAGGCATTGGCTTCGCTCGGTGTGGACTACAAATACGGCGGCAGTTCACCGGCCACGGGCTTCGATTGCAGCGGCCTGGTCGCGCATGTGTACCGCGAAGCCTGGGGCGTCAAGTTGCCGCGCAACACGCGCGGCCAGAGCGAGGTTGGTCAGGCCGTCGAGAAGGACGAACTGCAACCTGGCGACCTGGTCTTCTACAACACCCTGAATCGTCCCTACTCGCATGTCGGCATCTACATCGGCGATGGGCGCTTCATCCACGCCCCGCGTACCGGTGCGGCGGTCCGCGTCGAGAACCTGGGCAATGCCTACTGGTCCCGTCGCTGGAACGGCGCGCGCAGGATCGCCGCCCAGCTTTGATCGGTGGTTGAGAATTTGTCTCAATTACTTGACAATCGTAATGAGAATGAATATCGTTACGTAAACCCATTCAACCCCGGAGTTGCCGCATGTCCGTCCCGCCCCGCAAGCTCATCGTCTTTTCGCTGATCGCCATCGGCGCCCTCGCCTCTTTCGGCAGCCAGGCGCAGGAAAAGGTGCTGAACCTGTATTCGTCCCGCCACTACAGCACCGACGAGGCGCTTTACGCCGGCTTCACCAGACAGACCGGCATACGCATCAACCGCATCGAAGCCCCCGAGGACGCACTGATCGAACGCCTGCGCAACGAAGGTGCGGCCAGCCCGGCGGACGTGCTGATCACCGTGGACGCCGGCCGCCTTTGGCGCGCCGAGCAGCAGGGCCTGCTGCAGCCTGTTAAATCGGCCACGCTGGACGCGCGCATCCCGAAGCACCTGCGCCATCCGGACGGCCTGTGGTTCGGCTTCTCGCAACGCGCCCGCGTGATCGTTTACGACAAATCACGCGTCAAGCCCGGGGAGGTGAAGAGCTACGAGGATCTGGCCGACCCGAAATGGAAAGGCAAGGTCTGCATCCGCTCCTCGACCAACATGTACAACCTGTCGCTGATGGGTGCACTGATCGAGCACCTGGGCGAAGCCAGGGCCGAGGCCTGGGCCAAAGGCGTGGTCGCCAACTTCGCGCGTGCGCCCAAGGGCGGGGACACCGACCAGATCAAGGCCGTCGCGGCCGGCGAATGCGCGCTGGGCCTCACCAACACCTATTACTACGTACGCATGCTGAAATCGACCAAAGGCGAAGACCGCACAGTGGTCGACAAGCTCGCCGTCGTGTGGCCCGACCAGGGGGGACGCGGCACGCACGTGAACATCTCCGGGGCGGGCGTGCTCAAGCACTCGCCGAACCGCGAGGCCGCGGTGAAGTTCCTCGAATACCTGTCGAGCGATGACGCGCAGCGCTACTTCGCCGACGGCAACAACGAGTTCACCGCCGTGCCAACGGTCAAGGTCAACAACAAGGAACTCGATTCGCTGGGCAGCTTCAAGGCCGACGCGCTGAACGTGAACCTGCTGGGCAAGCACCAGGCCACGGCGCAGAAGGTCTACGACAGGGCGGGCTGGCGCTGAGCGGGCACGGCCTCAATCCCGGCGGTTGACGGTTCTGGCCAGCATCAGCACCGGGATCAGGCCGACGACCACGATGGCCAATGCTGCGACCGAGGCTTCGGTCAGGCGCTCGTCCTTGGCCAGGTTGAAAGTCTGCACCGCCAGGGTGTCGAAATTGAACGGGCGCATGGCCAGCGTCGCCGGCAGTTCCTTCATCACGTCGACGAACACCAGCAGACCGGCCGTGAACAGGCTGCGCGCCAGCAACGGCGCATGCACCACCAGCAGCGTGCGCCACGGCCCCAGACCCAGGCTGCGCGCCGCGTCATCCATGCTGCGCTTGACCTTGGCCAGCCCGGCCTCGACGGTCTGCAGGGCGATCGCCATGAAACGCACCACGCAGGCGTAGACCAGCGCCGCGATCGTTCCGGTCAACCAAAGGCGCGGTGCAAGTCCGTACTGTGCCGCCAGCCATGCCGAGAGCCCGCGATCGATCTGCGTGACCGGCACCAGCACGCCGATTGCGATCACCACGCCCGGCACCGCGTAACCGAGACCGGCAGTCCGGCTGGCGATGCGCGTCAGCAATCCGGGTCGCAGGCGCGCGGCATAGGCGAGCAAAAGCGCGCCGGCAACGGCCAGCAGGGCGGTGACGCCGGAGAGCGTGAGGCTGTTGGCCGCCAGCCCGAGGAAGCGATCCGCGAAGCCCGGCTCGGCCTCCTGCAGCGCGAGCCGCACGAGCAGCAGCAGCGGGATCACGAAGCCCGCCGCGAGCGGCAGACAGCACACCAGCAACGCCAGGGCAGCTCGCCAGCCGCGCAGCTGGTGCGGCGTCGGGACACGACGCGCGCCGGCATGAAAAGCCGAGCGACCTCGCAGGCCGCGCTCCAGCGCCACCACCGCGCCCACGCCGGCGAGCAACAGCGCGCCCAACTGCGCCGCAGCCACCGGATCGCCCAGCGAGAACCAGGCGCGCAACACTCCTGTGGAAAAGGTATCGACGCCGAAATAGGCCACCGTGCCGTAATCGGCCAGCGTCTCCATCAGCGCCAGCGCAACGCCGGCGACGATGGCCGGCCTGGCGAGCGGCAAGGCGATGCGATAGAAGCTGCCCCAGGCGCCCTGCCCCAGCACGCGCGCGGTCTCGAAGCTGGAGGCGGACAGTTCCATGAAAGCCGTACGGGAAAGCAGATAGGCGTAGGGATACAGGACCGCCGTCAGCACGCAGGCCGCGCCGCCCAGCGAACGTATGTCCGGAAACGCGTATTCGCCGGCCTGCCAACCGGTGAACGCACGCAGCCAGGTCTGCACCGGGCCGGCGAACTGCAGGAAATCGGTGTAGACGTAGGCCAGCACGTAAGCCGGTGCGGCGATGGGCAGGATCAGCGCCCACGCCAGGAAGTCCCTCCCGGGAAAGCGGCACATGGCCGTGAGCCAGGCGCAACTCACGCCGATCACCGTGACACCCAGGCCGACGGCCAGACCCAGCAGCAAGGTGTTCCAGAGGTAGCCCGGCAGCACCGTGCTCGCCAGGTGTGCCCAGGTGTCGGCGCGCGGCACCAGCAGGTTCAGGACCACCATCAGCGCGGGCAAGGCCAGCAGCAGGGCCAGCAGGGTGGCCGCCAGCGGCAAACCGAAAAGGCGCATGAGCTTGATGCGCGACAAACCGCCCTGCATCTGCACGGGTAGATTCACTGAATATCGATCTGCACTGGCGTTCAAAACCCTTTGAAAATCCATAGAATTTTATCAGCAGGACTTGACCGCGACAACAAAAATGGGAATCATTATCATCCCATGACTGAACTCGCCCAATCGCCCGTCTCCCCCGGCGCCCATACCGTGCTCGAAGTGCGTGCGCTCGAGCAGGCCTATGGCAGTCATGTGGTGGTGAAGCAGCTTTCGTTCGCGCTCGAACACGGCCAGATCGGCTGCATCCTCGGACCCAGCGGTTGCGGCAAGACCACGCTGTTGCGCTGCATCGCCGGCTTTGAACCCGTCAGCGCGGGAGAGATCCTCATCGCCGGTCTGCGCGTCTCCTCGCCCGGCATGCTGGTGCCGCCGGAGGAGCGGCGCATCGGCATGGTGTTCCAGGATTACGCGCTGTTCCCCCACCTGACGATCGCCGAGAACATAGGTTTCGGCCTGCGCAACCTGTCGCGAGCCGCGCGCGAGGCGCGCGTGGCCGAACTCGCGGCGCTGGTCGGATTGTCCGAGTCGCTCAAGTGCTATCCGCACGAAATTTCCGGCGGGCAGCAACAGCGCGTGGCCCTGGCGCGGGCGCTGGCGCCGCGCCCCGAACTGCTGCTCATGGACGAGCCCTTCTCCAACCTCGACGTCGAATTGCGTGAGCGCCTGTCACTCGAGGTGCGCGAGATCATCAAGGCGAGTGGCGCTACCGCGGTGATGGTCACGCACGACCAGAACGAGGCTTTTGCGATCGCCGACGAGATCGGCATCATGAACGAAGGCCGTATCCTGCAATGGGACAGCGCGTACAACCTGTACCACCGCCCGTCCAGCCGCTTCGTTGCCGACTTCGTCGGCCAGGGCGTGTTCCTGCCGGCCAAGGTGCTGGGCGAACATCGTGTCGAGATCGAACTCGGCGTGCTCGACGGCGCGATCCCGCACGATTGCAGCGCGGGCTGCGACACCTGCGGCAAAGGCTGCCGTGCCGACGTGCTGCTGCGCCCCGACGACATCGTGCACGACGACGCCTCCAGTCTGCAGGCGGAGGTGGTGCACAAGGCGTTCCGCGGGGCGGAGATCCTCTACACGCTGCGCCTGGTCAGCGGCCGGAAAGTGCTGGCCATGGTGCCCAGCCACCACAACCACGCGCTGGGCGAACAGATCGGAATACGGCTGGACGTGGACCACGTCGTTGCTTTCCAGCCGCAGACGCCGGCACCGTAGCTCAGCCGGCCTCATCCTTGAGGCTGAATATCACCGGCAGGTCGACCGTGAATTCCTTGCCGCGCAGGGCGGCCGGAATGGGCGCCAGCGGCTTGGCCTTGCGGATCATGTCGAGGGCCTGCTGGTCGAGAATCTCGTGGCCGGTACCGCTGCGCACGCTGATCGAGGCGATCATGCCGTTGGCGCCGATCACCATGCGCACCTCGACTTTTCCTTCCCAGTTGTTATCCATGGCCACGCGCGGATACTTTTTATAGCGCCGCGCCGCACCCATGATCGCCAGACGGTACTGGCTCAGCGTGCCGGGATCGGCAGACTCGGCCGCCGGGCTGGGCGTGGCCGGCGCGCCGACCGTGGCGGCGGGGGCGGTGGTCGCTGCAGGCGCAGCTGCCGTCGGCGGCGGAGGAGCAGCTGTTACAGCCGTTGCCGGTTCTGCGCTGCGCGGCACGGCCGGACTGGGTGTGGTGGGCGCTGCCGGCGCGGCCGCCTTTTTGATCGGGGCATCCCTGGTGACGGGCGCAAGCCGGGGTAGAGCGCTCGGCTTGGGAGGCGGGGGAGGCGGAGGGGGAACTTCGACCTGAGGCTTGGGTGCCTCTTGCGCCGGGGGGGCTGCCGCAACGGTCGCACGCGGCTGCGCCAGGCGCGCGACGATGGTGCCGGGCACCGGCGTCTCCTTCTTGGCCGGTGCCTTCATCAGATTCACGCCGAACAATACCGCCGCGTGGAATACCAGGGAAGCGGCGATGGCTGTCCTGACGACGCGGTTGTCATCGTACTGAATGCGCCCCCCTGAACCTGCCACTGCCGCCATGCTTGTCGCCCCTCCGAGCCGCGCACTATAGCTGCACGGAGGCGAATGCCGCCAGCCCGGAAGCCGCGCCGCTAGGCGTGCAGCAACCGCCAGACCTTCTCGGCGGTGATCGGCATCTCTATGTGCTTGACGCCGCGCTCGGCCAGCGCGTCGAGCACCGCGTGCACGACCGCGGGTACCGCACCTATGGTGCCGATCTCGCCGCAGCCCTTGACCCCGAGCAGGTTGGTCTTGCAGGGCACGCTCTCGTCGAAGCCGTTGCTCATGAAGGAGGGCAGGTCGTCGGCACGCGGCACACAGTAGTCCATCAGCGAGCCAGTCAGCAACTGCCCGCTCTCCTCGTCGTAGACCGCCTCTTCCATCAGCGCCTGGCCGATGCCCTGCGCGATGCCGCCGTGCACCTGACCTTCAACGATCATGTGGTTGATGATGCGGCCGATGTCGTCGACGCTGGTCATGCGTGCCACCGTCACCACCCCGGTCTCGGGGTCGATTTCCACCTCGGCGACCTGCGCGCCATTGGGCCAGGACGGCGCCGAGGGCGTTTCGGTGGCCGAGACGCGGATGAACTTCTCCGTCTGCCGGCCGGCCAGCTCGGCGAGGCCGATGCTGCGGTCGGTACCGGCGATGCTGAAAGCTCCATTGCCGTACTCGATATCGGACAGCGCCGCCTCGAGGGCTTCGGCTGCCAGCTCCTTGCCGCGCACCACGACCTTGCGGCCGGCGGCAACCACGGCGGAGCCGCCGACGAAGGCCGAGCGCGAACCGACGCTGCCCATGCCGGTGGCCTGGTCGGTGTCGCCTTGCACGATGCGCACGCCCTGAGCGGGAACCTGCAGCACTTCGGTGATAAGTTGCGTGTAGCTGGTCTCCAGCCCCTGGCCCATGGCCATGGTGCCGGAGTACACCGTGATGGTTCCGTCGGCGTCCACGCGTATGTCCACCGTCTCGGTGGGCACCGCACCGGTCCACTCGATGTAGGCCGCCAGGCCGCGGCCGCGAAGCTGTCCGCGCCTCTCGGATTCGGCCTTGCGCGCCGCGTAGCCATTCCAGTCGGATGCCGCCACCGCGCCGTCGATGATCCTGGCAAACTCGCCGGCGTCGTAGGTGTCGCCCAACTGCGTGCGGTACGGGAAGCTCTGCGGCGCGATCACGTTTTTCTTGCGCAACTCCACCGCATCCATGCCGGTCTGCCGCGCGGCGGCATCCATCAGCCGCTCCATCAGGTAATTGGCCTCGGGCCGGCCTGCACCGCGGTAGGCGCCGGTGGCCATGGTGTTGGTCAGCACGCCGCGCACGCGATAGTCGATCACCGGCACGTGGTACACGGTGGTCTGCACCTTGGGGCCCAGCATGATTGGGATCATGACCGTGGAGCCGATCGGCACCGAGCCCAGGTTGGCGACCATGTCCATCTGCAGCGCGAGGATGCGGCCTTCGGCGTCGAGCGCGAGGCGGCCCTTGTAGTGCTGGTCGCGACCCATGTGTCCGGACAGGAACTCCTCGCTGCGATCGGCGCGCCAGCGTATCGGCCGGCCGAGCTTGCGCGCGGCGTACAGCGCCAGCGCGTCCTCGACATACAGTCGGGTCTTCATGCCGAAGCCCCCGCCTATGTCGCCGACCACCACACGGCAGCGGTCGGCCTTGACGCCGAACAGCGCGCCGACCAGGTCGCGCGTTCCGGTGGGCTGCTGCGCCTGGGTGTACAGAGTCCAGCGCTCGTTCGCGTAGGTCGCGGCGCAGGCGCGCGGCTCGAGCGCGAATGCGATCACGCGCTGGTTGTGCAGTTCGACTTCGACGGTATGCGCGGCACGGGCGAACGCCTCGCCGGCGGCCTTGGCGTCGCCGTAGCGTGCCTCGGCGGCGATGTTGTCCGGAGCTTGCGGCCAGATCACCGGTGCACCGGGCTCGAGCGCCTTGCGCGGATCGATCACGCAGGGCAACTCTTCGTAATCGATCATGATGAGTTCGGCAGCGTCCTGCGCCTGCTCACGGGTCTCGGCGACCACGGCCGCCACTGGCTGGCCGGCGCAGTAGGCCACGCCGTCGGCGAGCGGGGTGCGCAGCGGCGCGGCGGCGGGCGAACCGTCGGCGCGCTTGAACAGCGGCGGCAACGGCGTATGGCCGACGCCGTCGGCTTTCAGGTCCTGCATGGTCCAGACGCCGAGCACGCCGGGCGCCTCGCGCGCTGCCGAAAGGTCGGCCGCGAGGATCCTGGCATGCGCATAGGGAGAACGCAGCATCACCAGCCAGGCCTGGCCTTCGAACAGTCGGTCATCGCTGTACAGGCCCTTGCCGGTGACCAGCCTGTCGTCTTCGAGGCGCTTCTGCGAGCGCGAGGAGCCGAAGTGCGCGGACTCCGGATCGAATTGGATGGCGGGAGCGGCGGGAGCGTTCATTCGGGAATCCCTGAATGGACAACGGCCCGGTCAGGGCCGTGTACGTGTGTGGCGGAGAGGGTGGGATTCGAACCCACGATACGTTTCCGTATGCCGGATTTCGAGTCCGGTGCATTCGACCACTCTGCCACCTCTCCGGACTGTCGAATGTCGAAGCGAGGGCGGATTTTAGCAGGTAGTGCGCGGCATCGCAGCATGGCTCTGCGAGACGGGTCGTACGGCCCGCGCACCAATCGTCCGATTCAGGGCCTGCTGAGCTTCTCCACACCGCCCATGTAGGGGCGCAACACCGGCGGTATGGTCACCGAGCCGTCGGCGTTCTGATAGTTCTCCAGGATGGCAACCAGAGTGCGCCCGACGGCCAGGCCCGAACCGTTCAGCGTATGGGCGAGTTCCGGCTTGCCCTTCTCGCGACGGAAGCGCGCCTGCATGCGGCGCGCCTGGAAAGCCTCGAAGTTGGAGCACGAGGAAATTTCGCGGTAGGCATTCTGCGCCGGCAGCCAGACCTCGATGTCGTAAGTCTTGGCCGACGAAAATCCCATGTCGCCGGTGCACAGCACCATGGTGCGATAGGGAAGCTCCAGCATCTTGAGTATGGCCTCGGCGTGAGCGGTCAGTTCCTCGTGGCCAAGGTACGACTGCTCGGGCTCGACGATCTGCACCAGTTCGACCTTGTCGAACTGGTGCTGGCGGATCATGCCGCGCGTGTCCTTGCCGTAGGCACCGGCTTCCGAGCGAAAGCATGGCGAATGACAGACGAACTTCAAAGGCAGGCTGTCGGCGGCGAGGATTTCGTCGCGCACGAAATTGGTCACCGGGTACTCGGCCGTGGGAATCAGGTAGAGGTCGCGCCCCTCGATCTTGAACAGGTCGTCCTTGAACTTGGCCAGGCTGGACACGCCGTTGGCGCACTCCCCGCTGACCATGTAGGGCACGTACACCTCGGTATAGCCGTGCTGTTCGGTGTGCGTGTCGAGCATGAACTGCGCGATCGCTCGATGCAGGCGCGCCACGCCGCCGCGCATGACCGAAAAGCGCGCGCCGGCCAGCTTGGCCGCGGTCTCGAAGTCGAGCATGCCCAGCCCCGCCCCCACGTCGACATGATCCCTGGGCGCGAAGTCGAAGCTGCGCGGCGCCCCGTGACGACGCACTTCAACATTGTCGTCTGCGTTGCGGCCGGAAGGCACGCTCTCGTGCGGCAGGTTGGGGATGATCGACAGAAACTCGTGCAGGCGCAGTTGCACATCGGCAGCCTTGCCCTCAAGGTCGCCGAGCTCCCCGTTGATCGCCGCAGCCTCGGCCAGCAGCGGCGCGGCGTCCTCACCCCTGGCCTTGGCCTGGCCGATCTTCTTGGCGTGCGCGTTGCGCGCCGCCTGCAGGTCCTGCGCGCGGCCCTGGAACTGCTTGCGTTCGGCCTCGAGCAGCAGGAAAGCTTCGCGATCGAACGCATAGCCGCGTTCGGCGAGCCGCTCGATGACGGCATCGAGGTTGGTGCGCAGCTGATGTATGTCTAGCATTTGTATCTTTACCGGTACACGAATTGGCTGGAAACCCGCGCCGGGCGCGGAGTTCGAAAATCAAAAGTCAGGAATTGCCGCGCTTTTCCGCATCCAGCGCTCGCAGGTGCTCGAGCTTTTCACGGATGCGCGCCTCGAGTCCGCGCTCGGTCGGCGCGTACCAGTTGACCTCGGGCATGCCGTCGGGGAAGTAGTTCTCCCCGGCCGCGTAGGCTCCGTCCTCGTCGTGCGCGTAGCGGTACTGCTTGCCGTAACCGAGATCCTTCATCAGCTTGGTCGGCGCATTGCGCAGGCGCATGGGCACCGGCCGGGTCTGATCCTGGGACACGAAGGCGCGGGCGGCATTATAGGCGGCATATACCGCATTCGATTTGGCCGCACAGGCGAGGTAGATGAGGGCCTGGCCAGAGCCAGTTCACCTTCCGGACTGCCCAGGCGCTCGTAGGTTTCACAGGCGTCCAGAGCCAGACGCAGCGCGCGCGGGTCTGCCAGGCCGATGTCCTCGCTGGCCATGCGCACGATGCGTCTGCCCAGGTAAAGCGGCTCGGCTCCCCCGTCGAGCATGCGCACCAGCCAATACAGTGCGGCGTCGGGATTGGATCCGCGCACAGCCTTGTGCAGGGCGGAAATCTGGTCGTAGAACTGCTCGCCACCCTTGTCGAAGCGGCGCAGGTTCTTCGCCAGCGTGCGTTCGACGAAGTCGGCATCCACCCGGCTCATCCCGGCAGTCCGCGTGGCCGTGGCGAGGATCTCGACCGCATTCAACAGCCGGCGCGCATCGCCGTCCGCGAAACCCACCACGCGCTCGCGCGCACCCGCGTCAGCGGACACGCCGGGCAGCACGCGCGCCAGGCCGCGATCGAAAAGCGCCGCAAGATCCTGGTTCGACAGGCCCTCGAGCACGTCCACCTTGGCCCGCGAGAGGAGCGCGCCGTTCACCTCGAACGAAGGGTTCTCGGTGGTGGCGCCGATGAAAGTCACGAGACCCTGCTCGACATAGGGCAGGAAGGCGTCCTGCTGCGCCTTGTTGAACCGGTGCATGGCCTCGCGGATGTCCTTCACGCCGGAGAACACGGCAGAAAGCGCAACGAACTCTGCATCGAAAGCGCGCGCCATCAGGCGGGCCAGGGTGGTCTTGCCAACGCCGGGCGGCCCCCACAGGATCATCGAATGCGGCTTTCCGGACTCGAAGGCCAGGCGCAGCGGCTTGCCGGCACCGAGCAGGTGCTGCTGGCCCGCCACTTCGTCCAGTGTCTGCGGGCGCAGTAGTTCTGCCAACGGAGCGGCCGGAGCGGGTCCGGAGCGCGCCCGCGGCTGCGCCGGTACCGCGGATGCAAACAAGTCGGACATCGCTCCGCCCTACTCGCCCAGCACGTCCGCGCCCTTGGGGGGCGTGAATCGGAAGCTGCCGGGATCCAGTTTCGGATTGCGCTGCAGATTGAGAAAGCGCAGCTCGGTTGTCTGGCCGAAATTGTCCACCAGTTCCATAGCCTCGATACCGGTGGCGCTGAAGCCCATGCGTATCCGCTCGAAGCCCGCGTCGCGGTCGCGCGGCTGAGCATCCAGCCATTCGAAGCCGTTCTTGTCGCCGGCCTCGGAGAACACGAACGCGCGCTCGATATCGGCATTGCCGGCGATCAGCGCGGCCGGCGTCGAGCCCATCGCGCGCGCGAGTTTGCGCACTGTGACCTGGTTCAGATCCTCGTCATGAACCCAGACTTTCTCACCGTCGCCGACGATGGTCTGCGCATAGGGCTTGGCGTAACTCCAGCGGAAACGCCCGGGACGCACGAAGGCGAAGCTGCCCTTGGATTCCTGCACCAGCTTGCGGTTGCGATCGTAGACCTTCTGCTCGAAGTCTGCGCGCGCCGATTGCGTGGAACGCACGAAGGCCTGAAAGCGTTCGATGCTGCCGGCGTGCGCTACCGGCACACCCAGCACCACCGCGAAGCACAGCGCGACAGTGGCGAACACGACGCGCATCCCCCGCCTCATTCCGGTTTCGCGGGGACCAGCACCTCGCGATTGCCGTTTGACTGCATGGTCGAGACCATCCCGGCGCGCTCCATGTCCTCGATCAAGCGCGCAGCGCGGTTATAGCCTATGCGCAAGTGACGCTGGACCAGCGAAATCGAAGGGCGACGCGTGCGCAGCACGATTTCTACCGCCTGATCGTAGAGTGGATCCTTCTCACCCATCGGCTCCCCGTCGGCGCCAAGCGGCGCATCCTCGCCGACCTCTGGCTCGAGCACGCTGGCGATGTAATCCGGTGCCGCGAGCTTCTTGAGGTACTCGACCATGGTATGCACCTCGTGGTCGGCGACGAAAGCGCCATGCAGGCGCTGTGGCAGCCCGGTGCCCGGCGGCATGTAGAGCATGTCGCCCTGCCCTAGCAGGGCTTCTGCGCCGGACTGATCGAGGATGGTGCGCGAGTCGCTCTTGGAGGCCACCTGGAAGGCCACGCGCGTGGGGATGTTGGCCTTGATCAATCCCGTGATCACATCCACGGAAGGCCGCTGCGTCGCCAGAATCAGGTGGATGCCCGCCGCGCGCGCTTTTTGGGCCAGTCGCGCAATCAGTTCCTCGACCTTCTTGCCGACCACCATCATCAGGTCGGCCAGTTCGTCGATCACCACCACGATGTAGGGCAGCGCCTCGAGCGGCTGCGGATCCCCGGACTCGATGGTGGCCGGGTCTTCGAGCACGCGCCCCTGCTTGGAAGCCTCGGCAATCTTGGCATTGAAGCCCGAGAGGTTGCGTACGCCAACCCAGGACATCAGCTTGTAGCGGCGCTCCATCTCGGCCACGCACCAATTGAGCGCGTTGGCCGCCTGCTTCATGTCAACGACCACCGGCGCGAGCAGATGGGGAATGTCCTGGTAGACCGAGAGTTCGAGCATCTTCGGGTCGACCAGGATCAGGCGCACGTTCTTGGGCTCCGCCTTGTACAGCAGCGACAGGATCATGGCGTTGATCGCCACCGACTTTCCGGAACCGGTCGTGCCAGCCACCAGCAGGTGCGGCATCTTGCCCAGATCGGCAACTACCGGATTGCCGGCGATGTCCTTGCCCATCGCCAGCGTCAGAGGAGAACCCATGTTGTGATAAGCCTCGGATCCAAGGATCTCCGACAGGCGCACGGTCTGACGGTGGGGATTGGGAATCTCCAGGCCCATACAGGACTTGCCGGGAATGGTCTCCACCACGCGGATCGACACCACCGAGAGAGCGCGTGCTAGATCCTTCACCAAATTCATGATCTGGCTGCCCTTCACGCCGACCGCAGGCTCGATCTCGTAGCGAGTGATCACCGGCCCGGGGTACGCGGCCAGAACTTTCACCGTTACCCCGGAATCGGAAAGCTTCTTCTCGATCAGCCGCGAGGTGAACTCCAGGGTTTCCGCGCCCACGGTCTCGCCGTCGTCGGCGGCCTCGTCGAGCAGCTTGAGCGGCGGCAGCGGCGTGTCGGGCAGGTTGTCGAACAGTGGCGCCTGCTTCTCCTTCTGCACGCGCTCCGATTTCTTGATCTCGATAACCGGGGTTCGATATGGATGGGCAGGTGATCCTCCTCCCGCCGCTTCTCGGTTTCCACGACCAGCTCGCGCTCCTCGCGCGCCAGTTCCCCGGCCTTGCGGTCCTGCCGTTTCTCCCAGAAACCGCGGACCAGGCCATAGCCTGTCTCAAGCAGCAAGCCGGTGAACTCGGCCACCGTTAGCCAGGAGACCCCGGTGAACAGACTCAGGCCGACTGCCGCAAGAGTGACCAAGACCAAGGTCGCGCCTGTGAACCCGAGCGCCCCGGCCACCAACCCGCCTATCGCCTCTCCCGCCAACCCCCCAGGGACGTGCGGCAGGTCTGCCGCCAGGGAGTGCATGCGCACCGCTTCGACGGAGGCGCTGGAGAGCAACAACAGCAGGAACCCGGCCAGCGCGAGCATCAACGGACGCGGGTCGATCAGAGGCGTTCCGTCCAGCCGGCGATAGCCCCAGACGACGATATACAGGCACAGAACCACCGACCAGTACGCGGACAATCCGAACAGGTAGAGCAGCAGATCGGCCAGCCAGGCGCCGAAACGCCCGCCGGCATTCTGCACTGCCACTGAAGTAACCGAATGCGACCAGCCTGGATCGGACTTCTGGTAAGTGAGCAGTATCAGCAGCAGGTAAAGGGCGAGCGCAACCAGCGCGAGCCATTTGGCCTCACGCAACAGGCTCGCGAGTTTGGCCGGCAAGGGTGCGGTTCGCGGGGACGCGCCGTTGGCTTTTTCTGCTGCGCTCATGGCGGGGATTCCGGAGATCGGGAATTATACCCCCCCGCAGCCACTCCAGCCGGCGATCCAGAAACGAAAACCCCCGCCGAGGCGGGGGTTTGCGATCGCTATCTCAGGAGGAATCTCAGCGACGAACCACGCACTCCAGATTCTTGCCGCTGTTGACCACGCTACCTGCCTGCACCGACTGGATGAAGCTCGCCGGCGGGGTGAACTGCAGCCCCGGATCGGTGGAAAGGAACAGGGGACGCTGGTTCGGTGCGATCAGCCCGAACTGGCCGGCGGTGTAGGCTTGTTCGCCGTTCTCATTGCGCACCACGATCTCGCCGTCGGCGACGCTCACGTACACCGCTGGTTCGATCCGCCCACAATCTCCGCCGCGATCACTCACGCAATCGTCCGCCGAATAAGTCGTGCCGCGAATACCCACGGTCGCCGTGGCGGTGCCCATGCGATAGGCATCCTTGTCGCCGCGCTTGCCGACCAGCCCGGTCACGGCGCGCATGCCGCCCTTGACCAGGCTGAACAGGAACGAATCTTCCTTCGGCCTCTGGTCATCGAAGCTGAAATTGTCGATCTTGATGACGGTGTTGGGCTTCATGGTGATCTGCCCGCCGTCTGAGAACTTGATCTGCGCGTAGCTGTCCTTCTCCGTGTTCAGCTGGTCGCCGCTGCGGATCTCGGACTTGCTGGAGAGGATGCGCACCGAACCGTCCGCCTTCTTGACCGAGAGCGTGCCGGACAACTGCGACACCGAACCGGAATTTGCGAAGACCGTACCTGTCGCGGCCATCGCGGCCAATGCGACGAAGGTGCGTATTGTGGTGTTCATTTGCTGCCTCCAGAGTGAACCGCGCTTTTGCACAATTTCACAATAATGCGTTCCGTACGAGTCTGCTAGGAACTATTTCACGCAAAAGGACAATTCCACCCCGCCCCCTGCCACGTGCATGCGGCAGGCGAGGTCAGTCAGGCAGGACGATGGTGTCGTGGAGCACGATTGCCGCACCGCGCATCTCGATGTAGCCGCCCAATTGCAGATCCTTCATGACCCGACTCACCATCTCGCGCGAGGCGCCGATCATCTTGGCGATGTCCTGCTTTGGCAGGCGTTTGGTAACCACCTTCTGGCCGTCGACTGTTTCCGACATGTCCAGGAGCAGGCGTGCAACCCGGCCGTACACGTCAAGCAGCGCGAGGCTGCCGATCTTGCGGTCCGCATCACGCAAACGCCTGACCAGACCACGCATGACCGCCATCGACATTTCAAAATTGTCGGCCAGGCACTTCTTGAAATCGCGTTTGGAGATGCAAAGAAGTTCGCAGGGCTCGATGGCAACCACGCTCGCGGAGCGTGGTGCATCGTCGATCAGGCCCATCTCCCCGAAAAACTCCCCCGAACCCAGGATGCTGAGAATGACTTCTTTTCCTTCGGCATCGCTCATCATGACCTTGAGTCGGCCGGAGATGACGATATACAGGGAGTCGGTCAGGTCGCCGGCAGCCATGACCGTCGTGCCGCGCGGCGTGCTCCTGCGCGCGACCATGCCCGCGACCAGATGCAACTGCTCGTCCGGAAAACTCGCGAACATCGGGACGTTCTTGAGCACTGCGGTCGATACGGGCACTACCGAGGCCGACATGGTACGCCGCTCCTTGCGATGGCTGATGGCGGCTATGTTAGCAGAAGCCGACTACTGACAGGTTGCCGCCCCCAGGTCATCGTCCGCCCCCAGGCCGCGGCGTATGCGCGACGCGCGCGTCTCTTCGTTCGCGGCGAAGATGATGTACGAAAGCAGTGACTCATCGAAGGTCGTGACGCCAGTCTGGATGATCGCGGGCGCGTAGCTGCCTCCTGAGGGGGTATGCGTGACGATGCTCCCGCCGCCGGTGAACGTGATGGTGATCGGCACGGTGGTTCCCGGCAAAGGTACCTCGTTCTTGTCGAGGATGCCGCTACCTCCGCCGCCGATCATGATCAGACCTGTGCCCAAAGCTACCTGTCCCGATGGCCCGTTGAACGTATACGAACTGCCTCCGCCACCGATGAACAGATTGATGTTGCCTTCGTTCACGATCTTGGCACTGGCCGCTCCACGGGCTACCGCGCCGGTGATCTGTCCAGCCTGAAGCACGATGCTGCCTGCGGTACGAATGACCAGGTCCTGCAGCGGATCAATCAGTGCCGTGGCGCTGGGTTGCGCGGATCCGGTCGCATTGGCGGTGCCGCCTATCAACAGCAGATCGCCGCCGATATTCATCCGCTTGAAATTGGACGCAAGAATTACGGCGTCGGCAGCGGCTACGGCTCCGCCCCCAGCGGTGTTGTTGGCAGAAGCGCTACCCGCCTTGAGCTTCACGCTGTTAGCCGCATTGTAAGTAAGAGCAGTGTTGCAGCCGACTGTCGGGCAGATGGTGATGTCGGTGCCCAATATTCCAGAGATGGCAGAGTTGCGGACCTGATTCCCGGCCCCCGTAGACGTCGCGTTTATCGTTCCGCCCGACAGACTCAAATTGCCATTCAGGACGATGCTTACATTCCCACCTGTTACCGTTGCCGACGTCTCGGTCAGTGTGTCCACGGTCGGTATGCCAGCCCGCAGAATCGAGTCTAGGCGCAGATTGGCCCCGGCGGCGGCGGTGCCGCTACCCGCACCCAACGTCAGGAACTCAACGCCGTAGCGATTCCCCCCGTCGATCTCGCCGACAATCAGGTTCTGCGCCCGCACCTCTAAGGGATACAGGGTGCTCGGATTGACCAGGGATACTCCCCCGCTTCCATTACCCGCGGCCTTTACAGCGCCCGTAGCCACAATCTCGCTAGCCGCAGCGTCGGCTCTCAGGCTCAGGTTCCCGGTGATGTAGATGCTGCCCTCGACCTTGATGTTGTTGCTAGCAACCAACCTGAGATCATGATTGAAGTAATCGACATATGGATCACCGTTGGTCTTGGTACCGATGCGCTTGCCGATCGATACGCCCTGATTCGCCGATGCCGCATTGAGGTTGATGTCGCCCGATGCGAGCAAGCTAAGGGATCCCCCGTTCAGCCCCCGGTTGATGTAAGACTTGACGATCGGCACATTGACGTTCACGTCGCCTGAATTGGCAATTAGCGTGATGTTCTTCGCTTGGATGTTCAGCGCGTTCAGGTTGATGTTCTGCGTCGCTGCAACTGCGGTGTAGTTCGCCGCAGTTCCAACCCCGGTAAGATTAAAGCCCGAGAACGATTTGTAGTCGATGTCGCTCGCCGCGTAGTCCCCGGCTGGCTCGGACGGCGCGCTGGCATCCGCCGCGAGTCGCGTCTCGAGGACCACGGAGCCCGCATCGTTTCCGTGCGTCGGAGTGTCGTTCCTCAGATCGATCTTGGCGCCCTGGGGGGTGTCGTTGTAAGTACGTACCGTCAATGTGCCCGTGGTTTGCAGACCGGCCAACGAGGTATTGTTGTTCGGCTGCAGAACCGACTCTGTGGCGTAGATCGAGATATTCCCTGCACCGGCGACGATTTTCGCATTGATGCTGACGCCCCCATCGGTGTCGGACGGTTCCGTTGCTTTGGACACGAGAGTCATACCGGAAGCGTTGCCAGCCACCAACGTCACGGCTCCACCGCCCGAACTTACGTTGCCGTTGATCGACAAGTCGTCGGCGGAAAGAAGTGTCACCGCACCGCTGGCGCTGAGCCCCCCGGTCCCCACGGTCAGCGTACGCGCGGTCGCGCCTGTCGCATTGGCGATCATGGAAAGGGCACCGCCGCTCGATACGGCGACCGTGCCGGAATTTATGCTGCCATCCGCAGCGGAGAGTTCCACCCCGCCGGTCCCGGTGTTACTGAGCGAACTGACCAGATTCAGGTCGCCGGAGGAAGCGCGAACCACGACCTGACCGGAAGCCGTGTTGTTCGCCGTCAGATTGGTCGCCGTACCTGCGACATGCACGGGAGCCGCCGTAGAGCCGATGCCGTTGGCAGCAAGCAGCCTGACGTTGGTCGCCGTCAGTGAACCTCCGCCACTGATGCTTCCCGATGTTGCCGAAAGGGTCAGATTGCCCGATGTCCCGGTGTAGGAAAGCGAGGAACTGGCTTGAACGTTGATGTTTCCGTTCGTTGCAACCAGGATATTCCCCGCGGGGTTGGAGAACGCTGCGCTGCCGGACGTCTGGATCGCCCCAGAATGAGAAGCCCCGCCGATGATCAGCGTGTTTGAAGTACCGAACGCGTTCAGCTCGGAAGAATCGAGGTCAAGCGAACCGGCCGCGGTATTGTAGGGCGTAGGGCCGAGACGTATGGTCCCCGATGTATTGTTCGGGCGAACTGTAATATTTCCCGTCCCGGCGATGATGGTATTGCTGCCTGAATGCAGCCACATGTTGTCGGCCACCAGGCTGATATTCGCGTTCGTGGTGCTTATGTTTCCACCCGAGTGCTCGAGCACGGCGCTCGCGCCGGTATCAGTGAGCGTAACGCCCGTGGGGCCCGTCACATTGTGGGCCAGCGTCATGCCGCCCACACTGGTCAGCGTGACGTTCGACGTCGAACTGGTGATCGCGCCCGAACTGCTCAGAGTCCCACTGGTCGAAACGTTGGCCAGTCCGGCCGTCGCATTGGCCGTCAAGCTCAGCGTCGCCTTGGTGTTTGAGATGACGATATTGCCGGCATTTGCCTGAGCAAGAATCGACGTCGCAGCAGTCTGCAATGCATTCCCGGTGACCCCGATTGCGGTCGTTGTGGCACCCGTACCCAGCTTGAGCGTCCTGGCCGTTATCAGACCTGACCCGACTACCGAATTGGCGGCGCTCAATCCTGCATCAATGGTCACTGCACCCGCCCCGGCATTGACCACCTGGTTGACCTGCATTTGTCCGCCCGCAGAAAGGGTGACGTTCCCTCCCCCGGTAACTATTCCCGTAGTGCCCCCTGCAACTCCCACAGTCAGCGTACCGGTGTCCCTGAACTGCAGATCGCCCGATATGTTGGCGGCGAATGAATTCGCGATGTTGTTCGTCGCACTGGAAATGTTGAAGCTGCCGCTTCCAAGCAGTTCAAGATTGTCAGCCTGGATGCCGCCTGAAGTCTGAGAAACCCCAGAAGCCGTAGCGGACAGGCGAACAAGCTGGCCGGTAGCGGTGACTGAACTGTTCAGCTGAATCCGCGTATTCGTGAGATTGACGTTCCCACCCGTCGCGGTCAATGCACCGTTTATCGTGGTGTTACCTGTACCCGCGGATTGCACGACCGTCGTCACGCCGACTGTGCTGTTGAACAACACGTCATTGGCATTGGCGATCGAGAGGTTGCCCAATCGCGTGGAACCCACTGCACCCGCGAAGCTGATGTCGCCGCCCGTACCGGCATTGAGCGAAAGATTCTGCGCCCCGGCCGACGAGCCGGTCACCGTGCCGGCGAAGACGATGTTGTTGCCAGCCGTCGCAGAACTTCCGGTCGTGTCAATGCTTGTCGTCGTCCCCGCAAGAGTCACTGCACTGGCAAAACTTACCTGGTCACCACTGGTCACGATACTGCGCGGGCCCGTGATTGTGACGGTCCCCGTACCAGTCTGCGCGACCGCGGCGTTGGCGGCGATGTTCGCATTCAACGACAACAAGCCACCGTTGACCAACGTGACGGCACCAGTCCCACTCGTCGTGGCGAGGATTGCATCAATTGTCATTGCCGTGCCGCTGCTCTCAAGCCGCAGCGGACCGGAAGTCGTGATACCAGTGACGCCGTTCGCCGTACCCACGGTAAGCGTTGAGGTGGTGTTGCGAAAATCGACCTGACCCGTGTTGGCAGCGACATTGCCAGAAACATTGTTCGATACACTGGTGTTGGCCAAGCTGTAGTTTCCACCCACGCCGATCAAGGCTAGGTTGCCTGCCACGATGGCTGCCGTCTGATTGACGGGACCCGTTGTGTTGAGGGTGACTGTCCCAACAGCGTTGATTCCGCCACCGCCTATTGCAAAGCCGTCCGCATCCGCCAAGGTTGCGTGCCGGCCTTGCGCGACCGACAGACTGGCAAATGCATTGGAGGTGTTGCCAAGAACTATGTCGTTGGTCGTCGGCGCGTTGAAGGTGGCCAGCCCTGTTACCGAAAGGGTGCCAGACTGAGTGATATCGCCGCCTGAAACGAGAGTCAGACTACTCGCGCTGCCGGTGCCCAGGAGATTGGTCCCGGACCCCTCCGTCACCGACACCGTGCCACCCGCCAGCGTCAGATTCCCGAAGTTGTTCGCCGCCGCGTTCGTCAGCGTGATCGCATTCGACCCCGCCTGGAAGTTCGCCGTGTTCGTCACCGCCAGCGTCGCACCCGCCGTCTGCGTCACCGCCCCGTTGCTCGTCAGCAGCAGGCTCGCGCGCTGCTCGACCCAACCCAGTTCGTCGCCGAATCCTCCGTCACCGACACCGCGCCACCGGCCAGCGTCAGATTCCCGAAGTTGTTCGCCGCCGCGTTCGTCAGCGTGATCGCATTCGACCCCGCCTGGAAGTTCGCCGTGTTCGTCACCGCCAGCGTCGCACCCGCCGTCTGCGTCACCGCCCCGTTGCTCGTCAGCAGCAGGCTCGTCGCGCTGCTCGACCCAACCCAGTTCGTCGCCGAATCCTCCGTCACCGACACCCGTGCCACCGGCCAGCGTCAGATCCCGAAGTTGTTCGCCGCCGCGTTCGTCAGCGTGATCGCATTCGACCCCGCCTGGAAGTTCGCCGTGTTCGTCACCGCCAGCGTCGCACCCGCCGTCTGCGTCACCGCCCCCGTTGCTCGTCAGCAGCAGGCTCGCCGCTGCTCGACCAACCCAGTTCGTCGCCGAATCCTCCGTCACCGACACCGCGCCACCCGGCCAGCGTCAGATTCCCGAAGTTGTTCGCCGCCGCGTTCGTCAGCGTGATCGCATTCGACCCCGCCTGGAAGTTCGCCGTGTTCGTCACCGCCAGCGTCGCACCCGCCGTCTGCGTCACCGCCCCGTTGCTCGTCAGCAGCAGGCTCGCCGCGCTGCTCGACCCAACCCAGTTCGTCGCCGAATCCTCCGTCACCGACACCGTGCCACCGGCCAGCGTCAGATTCCCGAAGTTGTTCGCCGCCGCGTTCGTCAGCGTGATCGCATTCGACCCCGCATGGAAGTTCGCCGTGTTCGTCACCGCCAGCGTCGCACCGCCGTCTGCGTCACCGCCCCGTTGCTCGTCAGCAGCAGGCTCGTCGCGCTGCTCGACCCGACCCAGTTCGTCGCCGAATCCTCCGTCACCGACACCGTGCCACCCGCCAGCGTCAGATTCCCGAAGTTGTTCGCCGCCGCGTTCGTCAGCGTGATCGCATTCGATCCCGCCTGGAAGTTCGCCGTGTTCGTCACCGCCAGCGTCGCACCCGCCGTCTGCGTGATGTCCCCAGCGCTCGTCAGCAGCAGGCTCGTCGCGCTACTCGTCCCCGACAAGTTCGCCGCAGACCCCTCGGACACTGACACTGCGGCACCTGCGAACGTCAGCGTCCCTGCGTTGAACCCGCTATCCAGAGTGATCGCACTGCCCGGCGCATTGAAGAACGCGTTGGCCACCACGCTCACCGCACCCGAGTCCGTGATCGCTCCGCCCGCATTCACCACCAGGTTCCCCGACACCGTCGAGGTACCCACATCGATCCCGTTCACATCCCGCAGCGTGACGTCATTACCGCTCACCACCGACACCGCACCCTGGAAATCATTGGACGCGCTGTTGAATGTCACATTGTTCGCCGAACCCGCAGTCAGGCTGGTCACTCCCGACACCGTCACATTTCCAGTGCCCGTCTGATTCATCTGCCCCGCAGACACCAGCGTAAGCCCACCTGTCGCCGTGCTCTGCCCCGTCAGCGACATTGAAGAACCTTCGGTCACTGACACCGCCGCACCCGCAAAGGTCAGTGTCCCGGCGTTGAAACCGCTATCCAGGGTGATTGCGCTGCCTGGTGCATTGAAAAACGCATTGGCCGTCACGCTCACCGCACCTGAATCCGTTATCGCTCCGCCCGCATTCACCACCAGGTTCCCCGACACCGTCGAGGTACCCATAACAATCCCGTTCACATCCCGCAGCGTGACTTCCCCACCGCGCTCGACCACCACTGTCCCGAAGTTGTTCCCCGCCGCATTGAGTGTGATCGCGTTGACCGTCGGCGTATTGAACGTCGTCGTCCCCGACACCACCAGCGCTCCGCTCTGGATGATCCCGTTGCCCGAGGCCGCGTTCAGCGTCGTGTACGTCCCGCCCGTCAGCGTCAACTGCCCGCTCGCGTTCGCCGTCAGCGTCGTCGCGTTGCCTCCGATCGACATCGCATCGACCGTGTCACTCACCGCCACCACGCCCAGGTTCGCCGCTCCACCCACCAGCGACACCGTCCCAAAGTTGTTCCCCGCCGTCTGCAGCGTCACATCCTTGCCCGCCGCATCCGAGGTCAGCGTCGTCGTCCCCGACACCACCAGCGCTCCGCTCTGGATGATCCCGTTGCCCGAGGCCGCGTTCAGCGTCGTGTACGTCCCGCCCGTCAGCGTCAACTGCCCGCTCGCGTTCGCCGTCAGCGTCGTCGCGTTGCCTCCGATCGACATCGCATCGACCGTGTCACTCACCGCCACCACGCCCAGGTTCGCCGCTCCACCCACCAGCGACACCGTCCCAAAGTTGTTCCCCGCCGTCTGCAGCGTCACATCCTTGCCCGCCGCATCCGAGGTCAGCGTCGTCGTCCCCGACACCACCAGCGCTCCGCTCTGGATGATCCCGTTGCCCGAGGCCGCGTTCAGCGTCGTGTACGTCCCGCCCGTCAGCGTCAACTGCCCGCTCGCGTTCGCCGTCAGCGTCGTCGCGTTGCCTCCGATCGACATCGCATCGACCGTGTCACTCACCGCCACCACGCCCAGGTTCGCCGCTCCACCCACCAGCGACACCGTCCCAAAGTTGTTCCCCGCCGTCTGCAGCGTCACATCCTTGCCCGCCGCATCCGAGGTCAGCGTCGTCGTCCCCGACACCACCAGCGCTCCGCTCTGGATGATCCCGTTGCCCGAGGCCGCGTTCAGCGTCGTGTACGTCCCGCCCGTCAGCGTCAACTGCCCGCTCGCGTTCGCCGTCAGCGTCGTCGCGTTGCCTCCGATCGACATCGCATCGACCGTGTCACTCACCGCCACCCCCCCCCCCCCCCCCCCCCCCCCCCCCCCCCCCCCCCCCCCCCCCCCCCCCCCCCCCCCCCCCCCTTCCCCACGCCCAGGTTCGCCGCTCCACCCACCAGCGACACCGTCCCAAAGTTGTTCCCCGCCGTCTGCAGCGTCACATCCTTGCCCGCCGCATCCGAGGTCAGCGTCGTCGTCCCCGACACCACCAGCGCTCCGCTCTGGATGATCCCGTTGCCCGAGGCCGCGTTCAGCGTCGTGTACGTCCCGCCCGTCAGCGTCAACTGCCCGCTCGCGTTCGCCGTCAGCGTCGTCGCGTTGCCTCCGATCGACATCGCATCGACCGTGTCACTCACCGCCACCACGCCCAGGTTCGCCGCTCCACCCACCAGCGACACCGTCCCAAAGTTGTTCCCCGCCGTCTGCAGCGTCACATCCTTGCCCGCCGCATCCGAGGTCAGCGTCGTCGTCCCCGACACCACCAGCGCTCCGCTCTGGATGATCCCGTTGCCCGAGGCCGCGTTCAGCGTCGTGTACGTCCCGCCCGTCAGCGTCAACTGCCCGCTCGCGTTCGCCGTCAGCGTCGTCGCGTTGCCTCCGATCGACATCGCATCGACCGTGTCACTCACCGCCACCACGCCCAGGTTCGCCGCTCCACCCACCAGCGACACCGTCCCAAAGTTGTTCCCCGCCGTCTGCAGCGTCACATCCTTGCCCGCCGCATCCGAGGTCAGCGTCGTCGTCCCCGACACCACCAGCGCTCCGCTCTGGATGATCCCGTTGCCCGAGGCCGCGTTCAGCGTCGTGTACGTCCCGCCCGTCAGCGTCAACTGCCCGCTCGCGTTCGCCGTCAGCGTCGTCGCGTTGCCTCCGATCGACATCGCATCGACCGTGTCACTCACCGCCACCACGCCCAGGTTCGCCGCTCCACCCACCAGCGACACCGTCCCAAAGTTGTTCCCCGCCGTCTGCAGCGTCACATCCTTGCCCGCCGCATCCGAGGTCAGCGTCGTCGTCCCCGACACCACCAGCGCTCCGCTCTGGATGATCCCGTTGCCCGAGGCCGCGTTCAGCGTCGTGTACGTCCCGCCCGTCAGCGTCAACTGCCCGCTCGCGTTCGCCGTCAGCGTCGTCGCGTTGCCTCCGATCGACATCGCATCGACCGTGTCACTCACCGCCACCACGCCCAGGTTCGCCGCTCCACCCACCAGCGACACCGTCCCAAAGTTGTTCCCCGCCGTCTGCAGCGTCACATCCTTGCCCGCCGCATCCGAGGTCAGCGTCGTCGTCCCCGACACCACCAGCGCTCCGCTCTGGATGATCCCGTTGCCCGAGGCCGCGTTCAGCGTCGTGTACGTCCCGCCCGTCAGCGTCAACTGCCCGCTCGCGTTCGCCGTCAGCGTCGTCGCGTTGCCTCCGATCGACATCGCATCGACCGTGTCACTCACCGCCACCACGCCCAGGTTCGCCGCTCCACCCACCAGCGACACCGTCCCAAAGTTGTTCCCCCGCCGTCTGCAGCGTCACATCCTTGCCCGCCGCATCCGAGGTCAGCGTCGTCGTCCCCGACACCACCAGCGCTCCGCTCTGGATGATCCCGTTGCCCGAGGCCGCGTTCAGCGTCGTGTACGTCCCGCCCGTCAGCGTCAACTGCCCGCTCGCGTTCGCCGTCAGCGTCGTCGCGTTGCCTCCGATCGACATCGCATCGACCGTGTCACTCACCGCCACCACGCCCAGGTTCGCCGCTCCACCCACCAGCGACACCGTCCCAAAGTTGTTCCCCGCCGTCTGCAGCGTCACATCCTTGCCCGCCGCATCCGAGGTCAGCGTCGTCGTCCCCGACACCACCAGCGCTCCGCTCTGGATGATCCCGTTGCCCGAGGCCGCGTTCAGCGTCGTGTACGTCCCGCCCGTCAGCGTCAACTGCCCGCTCGCGTTCGCCGTCAGCGTCGTCGCGTTGCCTCCGATCGACATCGCATCGACCGTGTCACTCACCGCCACCACGCCCAGGTTCGCCGCTCCACCCACCAGCGACACCGTCCCAAAGTTGTTCCCCGCCGTCTGCAGCGTCACATCCTTGCCCGCCGCATCCGAGGTCAGCGTCGTCGTCCCCGACACCACCAGCGCTCCGCTCTGGATGATCCCGTTGCCCGAGGCCGCGTTCAGCGTCGTGTACGTCCCGCCCGTCAGCGTCAACTGCCCGCTCGCGTTCGCCGTCAGCGTCGTCGCGTTGCCTCCGATCGACATCGCATCGACCGTGTCACTCACCGCCACCACGCCCAGGTTCGCCGCTCCACCCACCAGCGACACCGTCCCAAAGTTGTTCCCCGCCGTCTGCAGCGTCACATCCTTGCCCGCCGCATCCGAGGTCAGCGTCGTCGTCCCCGACACCACCAGCGCTCCGCTCTGGATGATCCCGTTGCCCGAGGCCGCGTTCAGCGTCGTGTACGTCCCGCCCGTCAGCGTCAACTGCCCGCTCGCGTTCGCCGTCAGCGTCGTCGCGTTGCCTCCGATCGACATCGCATCGACCGTGTCACTCACCGCCACCACGCCCAGGTTCGCCGCTCCACCCACCAGCGACACCGTCCCAAAGTTGTTCCCCGCCGTCTGCAGCGTCACATCCTTGCCCGCCGCATCCGAGGTCAGCGTCGTCGTCCCCGACACCACGAGCGCTCCGCTCTGGATGATCCCGTTGCCCGAGGCCGCGTTCAGCGTCGTGTACGTCCCGCCCGTCAGCGTCAACTGCCCGCTCGCGTTCGCCGTCAGCGTCGTCGCGTTGCCTCCGATCGACATCGCATCGACCGTGTCACTCACCGCCACCACGCCCAGGTTCGCCGCTCCACCCACCAGCGACACCGTCCCAAAGTTGTTCCCCGCCGTCTGCAGCGTCACATCCTTGCCCGCCGCATCCGAGGTCAGCGTCGTCGTCCCCGACACCACCAGCGCTCCGCTCTGGATGATCCCGTTGCCCGAGGCCGCGTTCAGCGTCGTGTACGTCCCGCCCGTCAGCGTCAACTGCCCGCTCGCGTTCGCCGTCAGCGTCGTCGCGTTGCCTCCGATCGACATCGCATCGACCGTGTCACTCACCGCCACCACGCCCAGGTTCGCCGCTCCACCCACCAGCGACACCGTCCCAAAGTTGTTCCCCGCCGTCTGCAGCGTCACATCCTTGCCCGCCGCATCCGAGGTCAGCGTCGTCGTCCCCGACACCACCAGCGCTCCGCTCTGGATGATCCCGTTGCCCGAGGCCGCGTTCAGCGTCGTGTACGTCCCGCCCGTCAGCGTCAACTGCCCGCTCGCGTTCGCCGTCAGCGTCGTCGCGTTGCCTCCGATCGACATCGCATCGACCGTGTCACTCACCGCCACCACGCCCAGGTTCGCCGCTCCACCCACCAGCGACACCGTCCCAAAGTTGTTCCCCGCCGTCTGCAGCGTCACATCCTTGCCCGCCGCATCCGAGGTCAGCGTCGTCGTCCCCGACACCACCAGCGCTCCGCTCTGGATGATCCCGTTGCCCGAGGCCGCGTTCAGCGTCGTGTACGTCCCGCCCGTCAGCGTCAACTGCCCGCTCGCGTTCGCCGTCAGCGTCGTCGCGTTGCCTCCGATCGACATCGCATCGACCGTGTCACTCACCGCCACCACGCCCAGGTTCGCCGCTCCACCCACCAGCGACACCGTCCCAAAGTTGTTCCCCGCCGTCTGCAGCGTCACATCCTTGCCCGCCGCATCCGAGGTCAGCGTCGTCGTCCCCGACACCACCAGCGCTCCGCTCTGGATGATCCCGTTGCCCGAGGCCGCGTTCAGCGTCGTGTACGTCCCGCCCGTCAGCGTCAACTGCCCGCTCGCGTTCGCCGTCAGCGTCGTCGCGTTGCCTCCGATCGACATCGCATCGACCGTGTCACTCCACCGCCACCACGCCCAGGTTCGCCGCTCCACCCACCAGCGACACCGTCCCAAAGTTGTTCCCCGCCGTCTGCAGCGTCACATCCTTGCCCGCCGCATCCGAGGTCAGCGTCGTCGTCCCCGACACCACCAGCGCTCCGCTCTGGATGATCCCGTTGCCCGAGGCCGCGTTCAGCGTCGTGTACGTCCCGCCCGTCAGCGTCAACTGCCCGCTCGCGTTCGCCGTCAGCGTCGTCGCGTTGCCTCCGATCGACATCGCATCGACCGTGTCACTCACCGCCACCACGCCCAGGTTCGCCGCTCCACCCACCAGCGACACCGTCCCAAAGTTGTTCCCCGCCGTCTGCAGCGTCACATCCTTGCCCGCCGCATCCGAGGTCAGCGTCGTCGTCCCCGACACCACCAGCGCTCCGCTCTGGATGATCCCGTTGCCCGAGGCCGCGTTCAGCGTCGTGTACGTCCCGCCCGTCAGCGTCAACTGCCCGCTCGCGTTCGCCGTCAGCGTCGTCGCGTTGCCTCCGATCGACATCGCATCGACCGTGTCACTCACCGCCACCACGCCCAGGTTCGCCGCTCCACCCACCAGCGACACCGTCCCAAAGTTGTTCCCCGCCGTCTGCAGCGTCACATCCTTGCCCGCCGCATCCGAGGTCAGCGTCGTCGTCCCCGACACCACCAGCGCTCCGCTCTGGATGATCCCGTTGCCCGAGGCCGCGTTCAGCGTCGTGTACGTCCCGCCCGTCAGCGTCAACTGCCCGCTCGCGTTCGCCGTCAGCGTCGTCGCGTTGCCTCCGATCGACATCGCATCGACCGTGTCACTCACCGCCACCACGCCCAGGTTCGCCGCTCCACCCACCAGCGACACCGTCCCAAAGTTGTTCCCCGCCGTCTGCAGCGTCACATCCTTGCCCGCCGCATCCGAGGTCAGCGTCGTCGTCCCCGACACCACCAGCGCTCCGCTCTGGATGATCCCGTTGCCCGAGGCCGCGTTCAGCGTCGTGTACGTCCCGCCCGTCAGCGTCAACTGCCCGCTCGCGTTCGCCGTCAGCGTCGTCGCGTTGCCTCCGATCGACATCGCATCGACCGTGTCACTCACCGCCACCACGCCCAGGTTCGCCGCTCCACCCACCAGCGACACCGTCCCAAAGTTGTTCCCCGCCGTCTGCAGCGTCACATCCTTGCCCGCCGCATCCGAGGTCAGCGTCGTCGTCCCCGACACCACCAGCGCTCCGCTCTGGATGATCCCGTTGCCCGAGGCCGCGTTCAGCGTCGTGTACGTCCCGCCCGTCAGCGTCAACTGCCCGCTCGCGTTCGCCGTCAGCGTCGTCGCGTTGCCTCCGATCGACATCGCATCGACCGTGTCACTCACCGCCACCACGCCCAGGTTCGCCGCTCCACCCACCAGCGACACCGTCCCAAAGTTGTTCCCCGCCGTCTGCAGCGTCACATCCTTGCCCGCCGCATCCGAGGTCAGCGTCGTCGTCCCCGACACCACCAGCGCTCCGCTCTGGATGATCCCGTTGCCCGAGGCCGCGTTCAGCGTCGTGTACGTCCCGCCCGTCAGCGTCAACTGCCCGCTCGCGTTCGCCGTCAGCGTCGTCGCGTTGCCTCCGATCGACATCGCATCGACCGTGTCACTCACCGCCACCACGCCCAGGTTCGCCGCTCCACCCACCAGCGACACCGTCCCAAAGTTGTTCCCCGCCGTCTGCAGCGTCACATCCCTTGCCCGCCGCATCCGAGGTCAGCGTCGTCGTCCCCGACACCACCAGCGCTCCGCTCTGGATGATCCCGTTGCCCGAGGCCGCGTTCAGCGTCGTGTACGTCCCGCCCGTCAGCGTCAACTGCCCGCTCGCGTTCGCCGTCAGCGTCGTCGCGTTGCCTCCGATCGACATCGCATCGACCGTTTCAAACACCGCCACCACCCCCGGGATCGCCGCTCCACCCACCAGCGACACCGTCCCAAAGTTGTTCCCCGCCGTCTGCAGCGTCACATCCTTGCCCGCCGCATCCGAGGTCAGCGTCGTCGTCCCCGACACCACCAGCGCTCCGCTCTGGATGATCCCGTTGCCCGAGGCCGCGTTCAGCGTCGTGTACGTCCCGCCCGTCAGCGTCAACTGCCCGCTCGCGTTCGCCGTCAGCGTCGTCGCGTTGCCTCCGATCGACATCGCATCGACCGTGTCACTCACCGCCACCACGCCCAGGTTCGCCGCTCCACCCACCAGCGACACCGTCCCAAAGTTGTTCCCCGCCGTCTGCAGCGTCACATCCTTGCCCGCCGCATCCGAGGTCAGCGTCGTCGTCCCCGACACCACCAGCGCTCCGCTCTGGATGATCCCGTTGCCCGAGGCCGCGTTCAGCGTCGTGTACGTCCCGCCCGTCAGCGTCAACTGCCCGCTCGCGTTCGCCGTCAGCGTCGTCGCGTTGCCTCCGATCGACATCGCATCGACCGTGTCACTCACCGCCACCACGCCCAGGTTCGCCGCTCCACCCACCAGCGACACCGTCCCAAAGTTGTTCCCCGCCGTCTGCAGCGTCACATCCTTGCCCGCCGCATCCGAGGTCAGCGTCGTCGTCCCCGACACCACCAGCGCTCCGCTCTGGATGATCCCGTTGCCCGAGGCCGCGTTCAGCGTCGTGTACGTCCCGCCCGTCAGCGTCAACTGCCCGCTCGCGTTCGCCGTCAGCGTCGTCGCGTTGCCTCCGATCGACATCGCATCGACCGTGTCACTCACCGCCACCACGCCCAGGTTCGCCGCTCCACCCACCAGCGACACCGTCCCAAAGTTGTTCCCCGCCGTCTGCAGCGTCACATCCTTGCCCGCCGCATCCGAGGTCAGCGTCGTCGTCCCCGACACCACCAGCGCTCCGCTCTGGATGATCCCGTTGCCCGAGGCCGCGTTCAGCGTCGTGTACGTCCCGCCCGTCAGCGTCAACTGCCCGCTCGCGTTCGCCGTCAGCGTCGTCGCGTTGCCTCCGATCGACATCGCATCGACCGTGTCACTCACCGCCACCACGCCCAGGTTCGCCGCTCCACCCACCAGCGACACCGTCCCAAAGTTGTTCCCCGCCGTCTGCAGCGTCACATCCTTGCCCGCCGCATCCGAGGTCAGCGTCGTCGTCCCCGACACCACCAGCGCTCCGCTCTGGATGATCCCGTTGCCCGAGGCCGCGTTCAGCGTCGTGTACGTCCCGCCCGTCAGCGTCAACTGCCCGCTCGCGTTCGCCGTCAGCGTCGTCGCGTTGCCTCCGATCGACATCGCATCGACCGTGTCACTCACCGCCACCACGCCCAGGTTCGCCGCTCCACCCACCAGCGACACCGTCCCAAAGTTGTTCCCCGCCGTCTGCAGCGTCACATTGATCCCGCTGGCATTCGACGTCAGTGTCGTCGCCCCGCCAATCGTCAGCGCGCCCGATTGCGTGATATGCCCACCCGCTGTGACGCTGAGGGTACCGGCCCCGGTACTGGCTTCGCCGAGCTGAACAGCCGCTCCGGCGACAACACTCAAATTCCCGCCGTTCGTCACGACAAGAGCACCGGCTGACATGGCGACGCTCCCGCTCGTCGCGTTCAGGTTCACGTCGAGGGTTCCGCCCGAAGACCTGATATTCGCCCCAGCGCCGATATCGATAGAGTTGTTCGCCTGCAGGGTGAATACGCGCGCATTCGCGTCCGTATGGTGGATATCCGCCCCGCCCTCCACCGAGATATTGTTGGAGGCCTGCAAAGTGACGTTGGTATTGTTGAGTATGGCGACGAGATTCGCTGCGCCTATGCTCTGGCCACCGGTATCCTCGGCAAAGGCCCAGATACCGTCTCCATCGCCGCCCAGCGCCGGAACGTTCCCCGAGTACCCGCTAGCGGCGGTTATCGTGATGTCGGTGGGGTCGAGGAGTAAGGTGCCGTACGAGCCGCGGGGCGCGGACGTATCCACGTTTCCGTGGAACGATAGCGACTGCTTACCCGATACCTCGACGAAGCCACCATTCCCGCTTTCTGCGCCGCCCTTGGCGGAGATCTGCCCGTAGTAGCGGGTATCCTGATCTGCCCACACAATTACTTTGCCGCCATTGCCGGACTGAACGGCATCAGCCTTCACAATTGCGGTGCCGGTCAGCACAACGCGCTGCGCGTTCTGAACGGCTGGATTTGCGCCCTGGAAGTCTCCGCCGATCAGGACGGTCCCACCACCAGCACGACCACTTGCGTCGACCTCGACATCGCTGAATGCCAACCGATTGCCGAGCAACTGAATGTCGCCACCCTTGGCCTCCTCGCCTCTCGCCTCGATACGCCCCTGCGCAAGCAAGGTGCCAGTCTCAGCCTTGATCTCGATCTTGCCGCCCTTGGCACCGTTAGCCTCGATGCGACTGGAAGTGTCGAGGACGACGTCTTTGACACCGCGCAACACGATCTTGCCGCCATCGCCAACAACCGCGCGGCTGGCCGAAACCAAGCCAGAATTCTTCACCAGCGTGCCGTAGATCCCGATGCTGCCGCCAGCGGCCACGACCTGCCCCGCATTCACCGCTTCGTTCTGAGGCGCCGTGAACTCAACACGCAGGTCCGGGGTCCGCGCGTTCACCAGTTCCACCGTTTTGCCTGCGGCAATGACCACCTCACCCTTGGGACTGGTGATGATCCCGTCCTTCTGATTCTCGACGTTAGGCGCGATCAGATATACGTGGCCACCTTCCAAGGTCTTGATGCTGCCCGCGTTGGTGACCTTGCCCTCGCTGCCCACACCGACGAACTTCATCCGTCCGGAAACGAAGTCTGCATCGCTGATGTTCAGACTGGACGCGGCGAAACCTGCGACGTCGATCACGGCACCCTTGCCAATGGCGATGCCCGACGGATTGATCAGGAAGACTTTGCCATTGGAGAGCAGTTGGCCCAGGATGACCGACGGATCCTGGCCAACGACCCGATTCAGGACGGCACTACCTGCATGCTGCTGGATGAAGCGGGTGATCTCGTCCTTGCCGATCGAAAACTGTTGCCAGTTGATGATCGCGCCAGGCGTGTTGGTGATCGTCAACGTATTGCCGTTGACCGAGAAGGTGGCGCCGCCTGAGGCGACACTACCGCCGGTGGGGTTGGCGTAGAGGCCAGCCGAACCGGCGGCGAACGCAGAGCCGACCGCGAGCGCGATCAGCCGCGGCCTTAGAACAGGCTCGCTGGCGATCTCTCCGGAATCATTCCGGGCGCGTTTCCGATTGAACATAGATACCCCGATCGCCATATGACCTCTCAACGCCGGCGTCGGGCGCTCTCCCCGCCCAGACCTGACAATTTCTTACTTTTTTGCCGATCCCCATACTAGCGCCCCTGGTATCGGGCACTTGAGGAACTATTTCACATAGAAGTCTACCGCGAAAGCCCGCCGGAATGGGGGATTCGAGGACGAGGCTTGGGCATCCGAAAGACCCGCCCCATTACAATTCCTGGGACAGTCAGAATACGTAGGAAAAGCTGGCGTGCAGGCGGCCATCACCTCGGCCCTGATTCCCGCCCGGCTGGCTGACCACGGCGTAATCAACCCGCAGGCTGGTCGAAGTGCCTTGCGACAGGCGCAGTCCAAAGCCGACACTCGAAATGTGCTGGGAGTGCGTCTCCGCCGGCCCTGGCCGGTTACGCCTCAGCCCCGCCCAGTCTACGAAAAATAGCCCGCGCGCGCGCAGGCCTGAAAAGCCCGTCTTTCCACCCCAGTCAGGACTGTAAAGTTCGAAAGTACCTCGATACCCAGTATCGTTGCTGACCTCGCGAGAGAAGAAGCCGCGTACAGAATCCGCGCCACCAGCGCCGAACTGTTCACCTGAAATCAGCATATCGCGCGTCTGCTGGCCGTTCATGGCGAAGCGCATCTGGAAATCATTGGAAAACGCGCGGGTGTGACTGAAGCTCCAGGTCCACAGCTGATACATGCCGCGGGCACACTCACCCAGCCCGTTGGCGCGCGAGGCGCACAGATTCTCCCAGCGCGCGTCATTTCCGCCGGGAAGGTTCTGCGACACGGCGAGATTGAAACTTGTCTCGTTGTCCTGTCCGCGCATGATTCCGGCATAAGTCAGACCGATAGGATGAACCGTGACATCGGGTACCAGCTGCACGGTACCGCCTACGGCACGCACGCCCTTGTTCTGATAGCCGCGGAAGTCCCACGAAAACACCACCCGGTGCTCGAAGTCGCCAATCTTCTCGAGGTTCTTCGTGTAGCGGGCGCCGAAGATGCCGCCCGCGCCGGAAATCGAGAACAGATTTGCAACCGTCCCCGAGTTGACCGTCGAATATCCCGCCGTGATATCGATGGCGTCCCCGCTCTCGTAGAGCGGAATGCGATATCCGGCACCAGCCACGAAAACCTTCGGACTGGGCACGATCGACCAGCGCGAAGAGTCCACCTGCTCGTAGGGCGCCCCAACGTACTGCAATGTCAAGACATGGTCGCGATCAAACATGTTTCCGTGCTGAAACCCGAGCCCGACTCGCAGCCGCCCGGTCTGCACGTTGCCCGTGGTATCCACCGTAACGCTGGCGCGCGCAGGGGATTCGTCCACCACGCGCGCCACGGCGTCCACCGTCGCCTCTTCCTGGCGCTGCGCAGCATACGGTGGTCTGCTTGGCAGGGTTCTCGTTGGCAATGCGCAGGTTGCGCGCCACGTCGTTGATGTTGGGGGCTTTTCCGGGCGTAAGCGAAGGCAGGCTCGCGCGCACGTTGGCCTCGCTGTAGAACTTGTTGCCCTCGACCAGAAGTCGTCCGAGTTTGGCTTCAATCAGGGTGAAACGCACCTCACCTTTCTCGAGTTCTTGCTCGGGCAATACCACCTGGACCGCGCTGTATCCGCGCGCACTGTAGAGCTTTTCCACCGCCTCAAGCGCACGCTGTACGTCCGCAAAGGACCGCTCACGGCCGGAGAAAGCACGGGTCGCCGCGTCCAGATCTGCTGCGGATACGAGGGAGGCTCCCTCGAATACAAAGCGCCTGATCTCGAACCGAGGTCCGTCGGAAGGGGCGGCCGAAGACTCCTTGCCCGCTTGGGCATGCGCAAGCATCGGCATGCAGCAAGCCGCAAAGGCAAAGAAACCGGCGATCAGCCCCCGCGAAATAGTCAAAGCGCCTCCCGCGCCCATCCGATGCACCAGCTTGGATGTAAAATTAGAGCAGAAAGGTTTACGAAAAACAAGCGCTTAGCCATTATTTTTCTAGTTTTACGGCAGATCCGATTGGACGCGATCCTTTATAATTGTTTTACATTCTTTTGTCAGTATACCCCGCACCCCTCGGAATCCCAGATGACCACCCGCCACAGCAGCCTTCTGATACTCGGATCCGGCCCGGCCGGCTATACCGCCGCCGTATATGCCGCCCGTGCCAACCTCAAACCCGTGCTGATCACCGGTATTGCCCAAGGCGGTCAGTTGATGACCACGACCGACGTGGACAACTGGCCCGCGGACCCGCTGGGGGTTCAGGGCCCGGAACTCATGGAACGCTTCCAGAAGCATGCCGAGCGCTTCGAAACCGAACTGATCAACGACCATATCCACACGGTAAAGCTGGGCGGCAGCCCCCTGCAACTGATCGGCGACGCGGCGACCTATACCTGTGACGCCCTGATAATCGCGACAGGCGCCTCCGCGAAGTACCTCGGCGACCCGTCCGAACAGGCATACATGGGCCGCGGCGTCTCCGCATGCGCGACCTGCGACGGGTTCTTCTACCGCAACAAGGACGTTGCCGTGATCGGCGGCGGCAACACTGCCGTCGAAGAAGCACTGTATCTCGCGAACATATGCCGCCACGTCACCGTGATCCACCGACGCGACAGGTTCCGCGCCGAAAAGATCATGATCGACAAGCTCATGAAGCGCGCCGCCGAAGGCAAGATCACGATCGAATGGAACCACGTCCTCGGCGAGGTCCTCGGCGACAAGAGCGGCGTTACGAGCCTGCGCATCAAGCATGCCGAATCGGGGGCCGCCAAGGAGCTCGCCGTCACCGGCCTGTTCGTCGCCATCGGGCACACGCCGAACACGCAGATCTTCGAGGGACAGGTCGAGATGCAGGGCGGCTACATCGTCACGCGCGGCGGCCGTGACGGGAATGCGACCGCCACCAGCGTTCCGGGAGTATTCGCTGCCGGAGACGTGCAAGACCATGTCTACCGCCAGGCCGTCACCAGCGCTGCTAGCGGCTGCATGGCCGCCCTCGACGCGGAAAAGTACCTGGATGGGCTGGCTGGCTGAACGGCACGGCGAGTCAGGCGGATTGCGCCATGCCAGACCTCGAGTCGGATGACGAGGATTTTCGCAAGGCAGTGGCGGACGTCCAGCCCCTGAAGCCGCTGCGTCGGGCGGCCTCGCGCAAGGCGCCACCCCCGCCCTTGCCGATTCAGACCATGCTCGACGAGCAAGCTGCCCTGCTCGAGAGCGTTGAGCGGCCTTTCACGCCCGAAGAAGCGCTGGAAACTGGGGAAGAACTCACCTACCTGCGCGAAGGGCTGTCCCGCCTGGTGCTGCGCCGACTGCGGCGCGGCCATTGGGTGGTACAGGCGGCTTTGGATCTTCATGGCCTGAATCGCACCCAGGCGGCCCTGGCGGTTTCGGAGTTCCTGCGCGAGGCCGATCGTCGCCACTTGCGCTGCGTGCGGATCGTGCATGGAAAGGGACTTGGCTCAAAGAACCGTGAGCCGGTACTGAAGGGAAAACTTCGTGACTGGTTGGCCAAGCGCAACGAAGTGCTGGCGTACTGTCAGGCTCCCGCACACGACGGCGGTAGCGGCGCCTTGCTGGTGCTTCTTAAAGCGCAGCGCTAGGCCGGCCGCACCTAGATCGCAGACTCGTTGGTTTCGCCGGTGCGTATGCGCACCACCTGCTCGACGGTGGTCACGAAGATCTTGCCATCGCCGATCTTGCCGGTGCGAGGCCGCCTTCACAATGGCCTCGATGGCCGGCTCTACCTGGGCATCGGCCACCACGACCTCGATCTTCACCTTGGGCAGGAAATCGACCACGTACTCGGCTCCACGGTAGAGCTCGGTATGTCCCTTCTGGCGGCCGAAGCCCTTGACCTCGGTCACGGTCAGGCCGGTGACGCCCACTTCCGATAGCGACTCGCGCACTTCGTCGAGCTTGAAGGGTTTGACAATGGCTTCGATCTTTTTCATGCGGGTTCTCCGATGCTGCGCCTGCGGCAGCGCAGGCGGGCGACAAGGCTCGTCATTGTAGCGCCTACAGGTCGCCGTGATCCCGGTATCCGGAGGTGATGGGATAGCGCCAGTCGCGACCGAATCCGCGCATCGTCACCCTCACCCCGGGCGGAGCCTGGCGGCGCTTGTACTCGCTCTTCTTGATCAGGTCGACCACCCGCTTGACGTCCGCCGCCGCATGGCCCTGCGCGACGATCTCGACCGGGCTGCGATTGAGCTCCATGTAGGACTCCATGATCTCGTCGAGCACTTCGTATGCCGGCAGGCTGTCCTGGTCCGTTTGATTGTCGCGCAACTCGGCCGAAGGCGGGCGAACGATGATGTTCTCCGGAATCACCTCGGAGAGCGAATTGCGGTAGCGGCAAAGCCTCCAGACCAGTGTCTTGGCGATATCCTTTATCACCGCGTAGCCACCAGCCATGTCGCCGTAGATGGTCGAGTAACCTACCGCCATCTCTGACTTGTTGCCGGTGGTCAGCACCATGAATCCGGTCTTGTTGGACAGCGCCATCAGCATGGTGCCGCGTATGCGCGACTGCAGGTTCTCTTCGGTGAGGTCCACCGGGCGCCCGTCGAACGCCGGCGACAATTGACTCATGAACGCGTCGTATACCGGCCGAATGGGAATGATGTCGTAGCGCACACCTACGCGACTTACCATTTCGGCGGAATCATCCAGGCTCATCTGCGCGGTGTACTGCGAGGGCATCATCACAGCGCGCACGCGCTTCGCACCGAGCGCATCGCAGGCGATGGCGACCGTCAGTGCCGAATCGACTCCGCCGGAAAGGCCGATCAGCACACCGGGAAAGCCGTTCTTCGACACGTAGTCTCGCGTACCCAGCACCAACGCCTTGTAAACCTCGGCCTCCAGAGCCAGTTCGGGTGACACGGACCCGCGCTCAGGCTGCACACCGTCAAAAACGGCGAACTCCAAGGCTTCCTCGAAAAATGGCGCTTGCTGCACCACCTCGCCATTGCCGTCCAGCACACACGAAGCACCGTCGAACACGAGTTCATCCTGCCCACCCACCATGTTCACGTAGACCATGGGCAGGCCGGTGGCGCGGATCCACTCGCGGAACACCCGATGACGTGTCGCCTGCTTGTGCTTGTGGTAAGGCGATGCATTGATCGAAAGGATGACCTGTGCACCTGCCGCCTTGGCCATGGCGGGCGCCTCGGGCCACCAGACGTCCTCGCAGATCGTGAGTCCGAAATGCACCCCCTTAACCTCGAGCACGCAGGGCTCGTTCCAGGAGGCGAAATAGCGCTTTTCGTCGAACACCTCATAGTTCGGCAGGTCGTGCTTGCGCGCCGTCGCAATGATTCCGCCGTCGCGTATCACCGCCGCCGAGTTGTAGCGCTTGCCGTCAGCGGCAAGTTCGGGAAAACCAACCACGACCGCGATACCGCGGATCTTCGCCGCCAGCGCATCCAGCTCCCTGCGACAGTCGCGATAGAAACTCTCGCGCAGCAGCAGATCCTCGGGGGGATAGCCGCACAGCGAAAGTTCGGGCGTGAGGACCAGATCGGCGCCGCCGGCACGGGCTCTTTCGACGGAAATCGAGGATGCGGGCGGCATTGCCTGGGAGGTCGCCCACGGTGCAGTTGATCTGCGCCAGTGCTAGAACGACTCGGGACATGCGGCGAATATACCGCATCCGCGGCGCTTGCCGCGCGCGCCCTGCATCCGGAATAATGCGGCGCTCGCCTCCGGCTCCCCCGGATGCACCTCGCAGGCAAAACCATGGCCTCCACGCTTCGCCCCATGATTCTCTTCTGGTTCGGCCAACTGCTGGCCTACATGCGCAGGAGCGACCGGGCGCTGGCACTGTTCCGCGAAGTCGCAGCGCAGAACCCGTCTCATCAGCAGGCATGGAGCTCGATCGGATTTCTGCTGGCCGAGAAAGGCGAGCTTGAGCCCGCCCTGCAGGCTTTCGAAAAAGCCCTGGCTCTGGATCCCGGCGACGCGCCGGCGCGCAATATCGCCTTCGTCCTGCAGCGCCTGGGCAGGCACGAAGACGCGATCGAAGGCTTCAAGCGCACGCTCGAAGCCGACGACAAGGTGGATCGCGCCTGGTACGGGATCGGCCTCTCCCTCTGCAGCCTGGGTCGTTACGAGGAAGCAATCGAGCGTTTCACCGAGGCGGCGCGCCTGCAACCCATGAATCCCTACGCCGGCTATCAACTGGCGGGCACCTGGCACAAGCTCGGCCAGCACGACAAGGTGCGTGCCGAGTATGAACGCATCAAGGGCTTCGATCCGAAAGTGGCCGAGCGAATACGCCAGGAATTCGGGGTGATGCGGAAACAATAGGCGTCGGCACGCAGCCCGTGATCCGATTCTCGGTTGTCGAATCGCTGGTCGGCGTCAACGCCCTGGCTTGGAACCGTCTGCTGGCCATGTGCGGCAGCGACAACCCGTTCCTGCGCCACGAGTTCCTGCATGCGCTGATCGACAGCGGCTGTGCCTCCACGCGGACCGGTTGGCAACCGCAGATTCTGCTGCTCGAGCGCGACGGTGAGTTGGCCGGAGCGATGCCGATGTTCCTGAAGACCCATTCATACGGTGAATACGTCTTCGACTGGGCCTGGGCCGACGCCTACCAGCGCCATGGCCTGGAGTACTACCCCAAGCTGCTTTGCGCGGTGCCGTTTACCCCGGTCGGCGGGCCTCGCCTGATCGCCGGAAGCCGCGCCGACCGCGAACTGCTGGCCGACAAGGCGCTGGACATCGCCAGCCAGGTGTCCTCGCTGCACGTGCTGTTCGCACCCGCCGAACAGGCCGAGCTGTTGGGCGCCCGCGGGATGCTGATGCGCCACACCGTGCAGTTCCACTGGCAGAACCAGGGCTACGCCGATTTCGACGACTTCCTGTCGAGGCTCTCGCACCAGAAGCGCAAGAACCTGAAGCAGGAGAGGCGCAAGGTGCGCGAAGCAGGCGTGACGTTTCGCTGGCTGCGCGGCCGCGAAATCCTGCGCGAGCACTGGGCGTTCTTCAATCGCTGCTATCGCAACACCTACCGTGCGCATCGCTCCACGCCGTATCTCAGCCTGGAGTTCTTCCTGCGCATCGGCGAGTCCCTGCCCGAGCACACCCTGTTGATCCTCGCCGAACGCGCCGGCCAGCCCATCGCCGCCGCCTTCAACATGTACACGCCCGACACGCTCTATGGTCGCTACTGGGGGGCACTGGAGTACGTCCCCCTGATGCACTTCGAAGCCTGCTACTACCAGGCGATCGATTTCGCCATCGCGCATGGCCTGCGCTGCTTCGAAGGCGGCGCACAAGGCGAGCACAAGCTGTTCCGCGGCCTGCTGCCGGTGGAGACGTTGTCCGCGCACTGGCTCGCCCACCCGCAGTTCTCCGCCGCGATCGAGGACTTCCTAGCGCGCGAAACCACCGGCATCGCCAAATACGTCAACGAACTCAATGAACATTCACCATTCAAGGCGGCTGAGTAGGTCGGGAAGCGGTGGCGGAGCTACCGCAGGGCACCCCGGATTCCGGTCTGCGCCTTCAGAACCTGGGTTTTGTTTTCGCTTTCTTGTAGCGTGACACGCCTTCGAGAATCTCCTTCTTTGCCTCCTCGGGACCCACCCAGCCTTGCACCTTGACCCACTTGCCCGGCTCGAGATCCTTGTAGTGCTGGAAGAAGTGCGCGATCTGCGCCAAAGTGATCTCGGGCAGGTCGCGCGGCGTTGTGACATGCCGGTACAGGTTGGTGAGCTTGTCGATCGGCACGGCCAGCAACTTGGTGTCCTCGCCCGCCTCGTCATCCATCTTGAGCATGCCCACCGGCCGGCAGCGCAGCACCACCCCGGTAATCAGCGGAAACGGGGATATCACCAGCACGTCCACCGGGTCTCCGTCGCCCGACAGGGTATTGGGGATGTAGCCGTAATTGCAGGGGTAGTGCATGGCCGTGGACATGAATCGGTCCACGAACACAGCGCCAGTCTCCTTGTCGACTTCGTACTTGATCGGCTCGGCGTTCATCGGGATCTCGATGATCACGTTGATGTCGTTCGGCACATCGCGGCCGGTGGTAACGCGGTCCAGATTCATGGCGCAGCCCTCATGGGAGTTGAGCGATTCTATAATGCCCGCGCACCCCAACTGACAATCCAGGGAGACAGACCATGCGGCTGACGGGCAAGGTCACGATCGTGACCGGGGCGGGCTCCGGGTTCGGCGAAGGCATCGCCAGGCGATTTGCGCAGGAAGGCGCCAGGGTGGTGGTCAACGACATCAATCCGGCGGGCGGCGAGCGGGTCGCGGCGGAGATCGTCGCGGCCGGCGGTGAAGCCAGGTTCGTGCAGGCCGACGTGACCCGTGATGCGGACTGGGCGAACCTGGTCTCAGCGGCGGAAAAGGCCTGGGGACGGCTCGACGTGGTCGTCAACAACGCGGGCTGGACGCATCGCAACAAGCCCTACCTCGAGGTCAGCGAAGCGGAATTCGACAAGGTCTACGCCGTCAACGTGAAGAGCGTGTACCTCTCGGCCATGCACGCCGTGCCGGTGTTCCGGCGCATGGGCGGGGGGTGCTTCGTGAATATCGCCTCCACCGCCGGTCTGCGGCCGCGCCCCGGCCTGACCGTTTACAACGGTTCCAAGGGGGCGGTGATCCTGATGAGCAAGTCCATGGCAGCCGAGTTCGGTCCCGACAGGATTCGCGTCAATTGCGTGAATCCCGTGTTCTGCCCTGAGACGGCCCTGTCGGCTGACTTCGCCGGTGGCGCGGTCACCCCCGAAGCCAGAGCGCGCTTCCTCGCCACCATTCCGCTTGGTCGTTTCTCGACCGCGCTCGATGTCGCGAACGCCTGCCTGTATCTCGCCTCACCGGATGCGGACTTCATCAGCGGCGTCTGCATCGAAGTCGATGGGGCACGCTGCGTATGAATTGAATATATATTATTTATTATACAAATTGACACGAGAATGGCTCCTGGAGCCACTCTTGAAAAACAAATCTTCAAAATTCGGATCTACTGACCGGTCTGACGCTTCATGCCACCGAGCAGCGCCGCCACCGGACGCGCCTTGCGCGCGCCCATCGGAGCAGGAGCGGCAGGCCGCGGCGCGGCCGCGGTTTCTCCACCCGGTTCATAGGGCTTGCTGAAAATCGGATCGGCAGGCTCTCGCGACCGCTCGCGAACGCTTCGCTCGACACGCTCCCCACGCTCCCCAAGGTCAGCGCGCTCGCCCCGGCCGCGATCCCGATCGCGGCCCGATCCACGGGCTTCCTGATCGCGCCCGCGTCTGGGCTCGCGTTCGCCGCGAACCGCCCCGACCGCAGTGGCCGGCGGCGGCGCATTGCGTACCGCCTCCTGCGCCGCCTCCTTGCCCAGCAGCGAGGTCAGCGTCGCGGCATCCGGCTCGTAGCCGGGGACCAGCACGCGCTCTATCTTCTTGTTGATCAGTTTCTCGATCGCCGCCAGATCCTCGAGATCGTCCGGCGATACCAGCGAGATCGCTTCGCCCGTGGCGCCGGCGCGCCCGGTGCGACCGATGCGATGCACGTAATCCTCGGGCGAATGCGGAATGTCGAAATTGATGACCTGCGGCAACGCCTCGATGTCCAGCCCCCGGGACGCCACGTCGGTCGCCACCAGCACGGCCGTCTTGCCGGTCTTGAAAGCATCCAGCGCCACCAGACGCTCGGACTGCGATTTGTCGCCGTGGATGGCGTCGGCCTGGATGTGCGCGGCGCGCAACTGGTGGGCCAGGCGATTGGCGCCTATGCGCGTGCCGCTGAACACCAGCACCTGCTTGAGGTCGCGGGATTTGATCAGGTGGCAGAGCAGGTCGCGCTTCTTCTCACGCGACACCGGATGCACGATATGGGTGACCAGATCCGCAACGGCATTGCGCTTGGCGATCTGCACTTCTGCAGGATTCCTCAGGATCGTGCCGGCCAGCTTCTTGATTTCGTCCGGAAAGGTCGCCGAGAACAGCAGGTTCTGCCGCTGCTGCGGGAGCAGCGCGATGATGCGGCGGATGTCGGGCATGAAGCCCATGTCCATCATGCGGTCGGCTTCGTCCAGGATCAGCACGCTGACCTGATTGAACATGACCGTCTTGCTCTGCACATGATCCAGCAACCGCCCCGGCGTGGCCACCAGCACCTCGACGCCATTCTTCAGTTCGGCGATCTGCGCGCGCATGTCCGAGCCACCGTAGACACAAGTCGAGCGGATCGGCAGGTATTTGGCGTAAGCCTTGAAGCTTTCTTCGACCTGGATCGCCAGTTCGCGTGTGGGCGCCAGCACCAGCACGCGCACCGGGTGCTTGGCGGGCGATGTGCTGGCGCTCGCCATCGGCGCCAGCCGCTGAAGAGTCGGCAGCGCGAACGCACCTGTCTTGCCTGTGCCGGTCTGCGCACCAGCCATCAGGTCGCGGCCCTCGAGCACGATCGGGATGGCCTTCTCCTGGATCGGGGAAGGCTGCGTGTAGCCCATGTCGGTGACCGCTCGCACGAGCGGCTCAATGAGGCCGAGTTGTTCGAATCCGGAGCTGATGGGAATTGCCTGAGTGGATATCTAGGGGGCGCATTATACTCCGTTCCCCCCGGCATTTCCGCGCTATCCCGATGATTCTGCTCCGCAACCTCGCCGTCGCCCGCGGCCCCCGCACCCTGTTCAAAGGCGCTTCGCTCACCCTGGAACGAGGATGGAAGATCGGCCTGGTCGGCGCCAATGGCTGCGGCAAGTCCAGCCTGTTGTCCGTACTGACGGGCGAACTCGCGTCCGATGCCGGCGACGCCATCATCCAGCCCGGCACCCGAATGGCCTGCATAGAACAGGTCGCCCCGCCGCTGGAAACGCCGGTGATCGAGTACCTGCTCGACGCCGATCTCGAACTGCGCGCCGCCGAAGCCGCCGTCGCGCAAGCCGAGGCCAGCGACGACGGCCATGCGCTGGCCCTCGCGCACGAAAGATTCCAGCACGCAGACGGCTACACCGCGCGGCCGCGCGCCGCCGCTCTGCTGGCCGGCCTGGGCTTTGCGCCCGACGCAGCCGCACGCGCCGTGAAGGAGTTCTCCGGCGGCTACCGCATGCGCCTGAACCTCGCACGCGCGCTGATGAGCCCCTCCGACCTGCTGCTGCTGGACGAGCCGACGAACAACCTCGACATCGACACCGTGCTATGGCTGGAGAACTGGCTGCGCGCCTATCCCTGAATGCTGGTGATTGTTTCTCACGACCGCGACTTCCTCGACCGGGTGATCGACCACACCCTGGCCATCCTGCCCGGCGGCGACGCGGGCAGCGTGCGCCTGTACACCGGCAACTATTCGTCGTACGAGGAACAACGCTCTTCCGAACTCGTGCAGCTGGCAGCGTTCGCAACTCGCCAGGAACGTGAAATCAAGCGCATCGAGAGCTTCGTGTCGCGCTTCAAGGCCAAGGCCAGCAAGGCGCGGCAGGCGCAGAGCCGCATCAAGCAACTCGAGAAAATGGAGAAGGTCGCGCCGGTCTACGCCGCCGACACTTTCCAGTTCGAGTTCGAGGAACCAGAGCGCCAGCCCGAGCGCATCGTGTCGCTCGAGGAAGTGTCCATAGGCTATGGCGAGCGCACCGTGCTTGCGAACGTTTCGCTGACGCTGACGCGCAACGACCGCATCGCGATGATCGGCGCCAACGGGGCCGGCAAGACCACGCTGGTGCGCCTGCTGGCCGGCGAACTGTCGCCCACGACAGGGCGACGCACCACCGGCCGCGACATCGTGGTCGGCTATTTCGCACAGCACCAGATCGAGACCCTGCGCCACGACGAGACCCCGCTGGGCATGATGATCCGGCTGTTTCGTTCGGAGCGCGAACAGAACCTGCGCGATTTTCTCGGTCGCTTCGGCTTCGCCGGCGAAGCCGCGCAAAGACCGATCGGCCCCCTCTCAGGCGGAGAGAAATCCCGCCTGGCGCTCGCCGCGCTGGTCAAGCGGCGCCCCAATCTGCTGCTGCTGGACGAGCCGACCAACCACCTGGATCTCGAAATGCGCAGGTCGCTATCCATGGCCCTGCAGACCTACGAGGGCGCGCTGATCATCGTCTCGCACGACCGACACCTTCTCGCCACCTGCGCCGACCGCATCCTGGTTGTCGCCGGGGGCGCGCTCACGGAGTTCGACGGCGACCTCGAGGACTACCGGCTGTCGCGCTCACGGGAGGAGCGCAGCACACGCTCCGACAAGCCCAAGGCGAGCCGCAAGGACGAGCGCCGCGCCGACGCCGAAGCTCGCAACGCCTCACGCGGCGCGAGCCGCTCGCAATTGCGGCCACTGGAGAAGGAGATTGCCGCCATCGAGACGCGCATCGCGAAACTGAGCAAGGAAACGCAGGCCGCCAGTGCGCTGCTGGGCGATACGGCGATTTACGAAGAAGGCCAGAAGGACCGCCTGAAGAACGCCGTGATCGAGGAAGCCCGACTCAAGCAGGCGCTGGCCGCCGCCGAAGAGGATTGGCTGCACGCATCCGCGCGGCTTGAGGCCGCGCGCGTCGAGCTGCAGGAGGAGCAAGCCGGCTGAAGCCGTTGTTCGGTCGGCGACGCTTGCCCGCCGATGTCTAGTCGAACACCGTTTGCGAATAGTGGTCGGGATCGACCACGGCTTCGATGACGGTCGGCCCGTCTGCAGCGAAAGCCTTGCGCAGTTCTCGTTCCAGGGATTCCGGGCTGTCCACGCCCACCGTGCGCACACCAAAATAGTGCTCGGGCGGCAGACGGTAATCGGAGAGCATGGTCTCGGTCCCGTAATACGGCAGGGATCGTCGCTCCTGCTTCACTTTGATCAACGACAACCAGCGGTCGTCAAGCACCACGAACGGGATGGCCAGGTTGTGGCGCTTGGCCACCGCCACTTCGCCACAGGTCATCTGGAAACAGCCGTCGCCCAGCACGCAGACCACCGGGCGCTGCGGGTCGGCCAGCTTGGCGGCCAACGCCCCCGGGATCGCGAAGCCCATGGAGGACCAGCCGTTGGTGACCAGGAACTGGCGCGGCGCATGCGCCGTCCACTGGCTGGCGATCTGGTGCGTGTGCGCGCCCACGTCGAAAGCCAGCACGCCCTCGCGCGGCAGCACGCGGCGCACCACGTCGATCGCCTGGTGCGGACCGAAATTTCGCGTCGCCGGGCGCAGCGCGGCCTGGAACGCTTCGCGATGTGCCGCGACCTCCCGGCTCGTCCACGCATAACTCCCTGTCGGCTCCCGGACCAGCCGCTCCAGGGACGCATCCACGTCGCCAACCACCTGGTGCGCGAGCACGACACCGGCGTCCACATCGGCCGACTCGATACCGACGTGCAGCACCGTCACCTTGCCTGTCCATGCCTTGTACTCGACCTCGATGGTGTCGTAGCCCAGCGCGACGATCAGGTCTGCACCGGCGATGAAGGAGCGCTGCATCTTGCGCATCGAGCGCTCGATGCAACCGACCGACATCGGATGGTCTTCATCCACCATGCCCTTGGCCATGGTGGTCGTGGCGACCGGCATGGGGTGGCGCGCCAGAAACTCGGCCAGAAGCCCGGGCCGGCGCATGCGCATCGCCGAGGTCCCGATGACGGCAACCGGGCGCTTGGCCGCACGCAGCAATTCGCCTGCGCGCGCGATGTCGGATTGCGACGCTGCAGACACGCCCGCGTAGCCCGGCGACCCGGCATCCGCCTCCGGCACCGGCTCGCTCACCTGCGCAAGCGCAACGTCCTCGGGCAAGTCAAGGTGCACCGGCCCGAGCGGCTCGCTCATGGCGATCCGCAGCGCCTCGCGCAGCGTGGCGGCGATCTCTCCGGGTCGCAGTTGCAGCGTAGCCTTGGTGATCGGCTTGAACAGCGTGGTGATCGATCCACATCTGCAACCGCCGCCCGAGTTGCGCACGATTCAGCGTGCAGGTGATCGCAATCAGTGGCGACCGGTCCAGAAAGGCACTGCCAACGCCGGTAGTGAGGTTGGTCGCTCCCGGCCCCAGCGTTGCGATGCACAGCCCGGGGACGCCGGTCTGCCTGCCGCTGACATCGCCGGCAAATGCAGCCGAGCCTCATGCGCGGTCAGCACGAACTCGACGCCTCCAGTGCGCATTGCCTCCATCAGGGGCAGCACGTTGCCGCTGGGCACGCCGAAGCCGTGCCGGATGCCGGCGGAGCGAAGTATTCGAACGATCAGATCTGCATTGTTCATGGATTGGAGTTCTCGAGATTGGGAGCCGCTGCGCGCTTCTGTCCAGACATGCGCAGGCACGCTTCAGTTCAACACGCGCGGGACATCTTCCTCGGCGTTTTCCAGCTGGACGCCCGGGAGTTTGAACTGTATGTCCCAGTCGCTCTTGGACGACGCCGCGACGATCAACTTGCAGACCGAATGCAGCAGCACGGGATTGAGCGTCAGGTTGATGCCCTGGCCGGTTGTGGGATGCATCGCCAGCAAAGGCAGCCCGGCGGGGTCGCGTCCGGTCTGAATGCGCGCCAGCAGCAAAGGCTCGTTGCCCAACGGCATCGAACGCGCCGACTCCTGGAAAGGAGTGGAAAAATCCGCCTTCTTGACCGCCTGCTCGTACTCGAATCCCAGCAGCGCCTTTTTGGCTTGCGGATCGGCCTGCGTCTGGACGCGCGGACTCATCTCTTCGGCGAGCTTGATCAGCAGCGGCCACAGCAGCTTGACGTAGCGGCGCGTCATCCACAGACGGATCTCCGCGCCTTCGCTGGTCGCGACCAGCATCATCAGCCGGTCGTGCTCGGCGTTGTAATCGATCTTGATCTGGTGCAGCTTCATGGCGGCAAGTGTACCAATGCCCGGACGCTGGGATCACGCCCGTTCGCCATCTCTCAGCTGCCGCGGATGCGTCCGAGCAGGGCCGTGGTCGAACGCTCGTGCTCGAAAGGAATCGAGACCGCCCGCCCCCCCCAGCCAAGCACCTCGCGGGCGCCCACCATGCGCTCGACCGGCCAGTCGCCGCCCTTCACCAGCACGTCGGGACGCAAGGCCAGGATCAGCGCCAGCGGCGTGTCGTCCTCGAACCAGGTCACGTAATCGACGGACTCCAGCGCGGCGAGCACGGCGGCACGATCGGCGAGCGGATTCACCGGCCTGCCCTCACCCTTGCCCAGTCGCCGGACCGAAGCATCACTGTTCAGGCCCACGGCGAGACATGCGCCCATGGCGCGTGCCTGGGCAAGATAGGTGGCATGTCCGCGATGCAGGATGTCGAACACGCCATTGGTGAACACCAGTGGCCGCGGCGCTCCTGCTATGCCCGCCAGCAGAGACCCCGGATCGCGGACCTTGCGCTCGAAAGCTGGCCGGAGCGGCGACACCGCGTTACTTGCTGCTTGCCGCGGGCTTGGCCGGTTCGCCCTTCGCGGCTTCCGCGGGGCGGCACACCTCATCGGTGACCTTGCAGTACTCGAACAGGCGCACGACCTTGCGCACTCCGCCGGTGGTACGCGCGATCTCGGTCGCCGCGTCGGCTTCTCCCTGCGTGACGATGCCAAGCAGGAACACCGTTCCTGCTTCGGTCACCACCTTGACGTGCAAAGGATTGAACTTTCCGGCCTCGACAAAGCGCGCCTTGACCTTGGACGTGATGAAAGAGTCATTCGAACGCGCGGACAGCGTCGACAGCCCTGCAACGACGATCTCGTTGGTCACCGCTTTGACGTTGGGAACACCGGCGGCGAGCTTGCCGACCGCATCGCGGGTCGCCGCATCCGAAACCTCTCCGGTGAGCAGCACGCTGCGGTTGTATCCGGTCACGCCGACCTGCACCTTGGAGCCCCAGCGCTCGCTGATGCGGTTGCTGGTGCGCAGTTCGATGCCTTCGTCCTCGATCTGCGTCCCGGGTGTGCGCCGGTCGCTGACCGCCGATACGCCCATTCCGACCCCCACCGCCGCCACCGGCACGCACCCCTGCAGCAGGGCGGCAAAACTCACAGCGATCAAAGCCAAGCAGCCGGTTCTCATCATCATCATCTCGCTCCGAATAGAACTGCATCGATGCCGTCGCACAGGCAATGCAGGGTCAGCAAATGAACCTCCTGGATACGCGCCGTTACTTCATGCGGCACGCAGATATGCACATCGTCCGGGCCGAGCAGTCCCGCGATCTTGCCCCCGCCGTTTCCGGTCAACGCCACCGTCGCCATGCCCGCCTGAGCAGCGGCGCGAATCGCCGCCATGACATTTGCCGAACCACCTGACGTGGATATGGCGAGCAACACGTCACCGCGGCGACCCAGGGCCTGGATCTGTTTGGCGAAGATCTGCTCGAAACTGTAATCGTTGGCGACCGAGGTCAGCGTCGAGGTGTCGGTGGTGAGCGCAAGTGCCGCCAGAGGCGCTCGCTCGATCTCGAAGCGATTCAGCAATTCGGCGGAAAAATGCTGTGCATCGGCGGCCGACCCGCCGTTGCCGCAGGCGAGTATCTTGCCGCCGGCCTGCAGGCTTGCTGCCATCAGGGCGATGGCACCCGCGATCGACGCCGACATGAGGCTGGCCGCCCTCGTCTTCAATTCGGCGCTGGCGGCGAAGTGCGCCTCGACCCGCGCCGACAGCCCGGCGTTCGCGATCGTATTCTCCAAGGTCTTGTCTGTATGGCCCATCGCAGGATGTTACACGCCTGTGCGCCGCGTGCGCCGTGCCTCTACCGGCAATCACTCCATATAGACCTCAAGTTCGACCCGATGCGAGGTTCGGCTGCGCTGCGCGAGTCCGCTGATGCGCGCACGCAGCGCCTCGCCGCGATCCATGGCCCAGGAAAGCGCGGCATTGTCGCGACGAGGAACGTAGCCGAGCTTGCGGCCACGCCAATCGACGCGAATGGCGTTCGCGTCGAAGGGGTTGTCGGGCTCACGCGACAGTTCGAGCTCGTCCCCCAGCCGCAGGCGATCCCACACGCCTGCAGCCTCCCCGTAGCGCAGGCCCGCCAAGGGCGAGCGTTGCACAAGCATTCTGACCTCGCCGCGATTGCGCCCCTGCGCGTCCGCAAGCGCATGTCCGCACGTCGCCGCCAGCAGCAGCATGACCACGGCGCAAGCCGTCCTAAAGGCAGAATGCATCGCGGATCCAGCACCCGGCACCGGCCTCGATTGCGTCGAACAGCACCACGTCGAAGCGGCATGGCGCCTCACGCCGTCCGGCCAGGTAGTAACGCGCGGCAGCGGCAATGCGTCGCTGCTTGTGTGTCGTTATGCTCTCGGCGGCGCCGCCGTAGCCGGTGCTGCGGCGCAGACGAACCTCGCAGAACACGAAGGTGTCGCCGTCGCGGGCGACCAGATCGATCTCGCCATGACGGCATCGGAAGTTGCGTTCCAGAACGACCAGTCCCGCCTGCGCCAGCATGCGCTCGGCCAGCCGCTCCGCGTCCCTTCCCGAATCCCCTGTGCCCATGAGCCATCCTCCGGGTTGCCCTGGGTTCAACGAACCAGCACAATCGACGTTGACCTGCCGGCCTCCCACATGCCCAACCAACACGTCCCTGCCCCGCGCCACGGCGAGCTGATGCTCGTCGCGACCCCGATCGGCAACCTTTCCGATCTCTCGCCGCGCGCCTGCGAGACGCTGGCCGGCGCCGACCTCATCGCCTGCGAGGACACCCGCACCACCCGCACCTTGCTGGCCGCGCACGGGATCGCGACACGCACCGTCGCACTGCACGCGCACAACGAACGCGCCGCGAGCGACAAGCTGCTCGAAGCCCTGCTTGCCGGCAGCCGCATCGCCCTGGTCAGCGACGCCGGGACGCCGGCGGTCTCCGACCCGGGCGCCCTTCTTGTCGCGGCAGCACACGCAGCCGGCGTTCGCGTCTCGACCGTGCCCGGTCCGAACGCCGCGATCGCCGCCTACGCCGCCAGCGGTTTTCTGGCCGATCGCTTCCTGTTCGCCGGCTTCCTGCCCGCCGCCGCCGCCGCACGCAGGAAAGTCCTCGCCGAACTCGATGCCGGTTGCCCGCTGATCCTCTACGAAGCGCCGCATCGGGTGCTCGCCGCAGTCGAGGACCTGATCGCCGCCTACGGCACCGAGCGCGAGATCGTGTTCGCCCGCGAGCTCACCAAGAAGTTCGAGGAAGTGTCACGCATGCGTCTGGCAGATGGGCCGGCCTGGCTGGCGGCACACGCGCACCGCCAGCAGGGTGAGTTCGTACTGGTGCTCGGACCACGCCCTCCCGTGGCGCCCCAGGAGGATACGGAGAGCGAACGGGTGCTCGGCATCCTGCTTGCGGAACTGCCGGTAAGTGCCGCAGCGCGGGCGGCTGCACGCATCACCGGCGCTTCCAAGAATGCCCTCTATGCACGCGCCCTGGCGTTGGCGGAGAAGTCCGACGAGGCCTGACGGTAAAATCCCACTCCCACGCGACGCCACATCACATCCGACCCGGAAGCCACCACTTGGACTCGATCACCATAACCCGGCCAGACGACTGGCACCTGCATCTGCGCGACGGCGCGGCCATGCACGACGTTCTACCCGATACGGCGCGCCGTTTCGCGCGCGCCATCGTGATGCCCAATCTGCGACCGCCGGTCACCACCACGAAGCGCGCCCTCGAGTATCGCGAACTCATCCTCGCCGCGCTGCCCGACGGCGCCAGATTCGAGCCGCTGATGACCCTGTACCTGACTGACGATACGCCGCCCGAGGAGATCTCCCGTGCCCGACTGTCAGGCCGCGTGCATGCGGTGAAGCTCTATCCCGCAGGCGCCACCACTCACTCAGATGCCGGTGTGACGCGCATCTCGCGCTGCTTTCATACGCTCGAGAAGATGGAGGAGCTCGGCATGCCGCTGTTGGTGCACGGCGAGGTGACCGATCCGGAGATCGACGTGTTCGATCGCGAGAAGGCATTCATCGAGAATGTGCTTGGACCGCTGGTGGAGCGCTTTCCCGGACTCAAGGTCGTGTTCGAGCACATCACCACGCGCGACGCGGTGCACTATGTCGAGGTCACCGGGCCGAATATCGGCGCGACGATCACGGCGCACCACCTGCTGATGAATCGCAACGCGCTGTTCCAGGGAGGCATACGGCCGCACAACTACTGCCTGCCGGTGCTCAAGCGCGAGGAACACCGGGAAGCCCTGGTCGAAGCCGCCACTTCCGGCAATCCGAAGTTCTTTCTAGGCACGGACAGTGCGCCGCACGCGCAGCACACCAAGGAAGCGGCCTGCGGCTGCGCGGGCCTGTACACCGCGCACGCCGCGCTCGAGCTGTACGCGACGGCTTTCGAGGAAGCGCACGCGCTGGACAAGCTGGAGGGGTTTGCGAGCTTCCACGGAGCCGATTTCTACGGTCTGCCGCGCAATACCGGGTCGATAAGACTCGAACGCAAGGAGTGGCGGATACCCGAGAACTATGCGTTCGGCGAGCACACCGTGGTGCCCATGCGCGCCGGCGAGTCGCTTGCATGGCGGCTGGCGGACTGAACCCGGGGGCGCTCGCGCACCCGGCTTTCGCTCCGCTGCAACCCTGGCTGCGGCGACTGGGCCCTGATTGGCCCACGCTGGACGACTTGAACCAGCTGGCACGGACCGCAGTTCAGCCGCCGCGAACGCTCGAAGGCCTGCCGATCGGCTTCTGTCCACCCGAGGAAGCCGCTGCCTGCGGCTATGAACTGCATATCCGTGCAACCGGGCGGGTACCCACCCGTACCGGCAATGTGCACGACCTGTTCAACGCACTGGCGTGGCTCGCATTCCCGCGCAGCAAAGCGGCAATGAACGCCCGACATGCCGCGCGCATCCCCCGGGAAGGCGGTGCACGCGGCCGGTTGCGCGACCTGCTCACCCTGCTCGACGAAAGCGGAGTCGTCGTCGCCTGCGCGGATCCCGGACTCGCCGCGTGCGTCCGAGAAGCACGCTGGATGGAATTGTTCTGGGCGCGCCGCGAGGCGGTGCAGCGTGCCATGCGATTCGTGATTCTCGGCCACGCCGCCTACGAAAAGGCCCAGGCGCCATACCCGGGAATTACATGCAAGGCATTGTTTATAAATGTCTCCGAGCAAGAACTTGGGCACCCCGTCGAAGATCTCACCCGGTTGCTCGACGCGGGGGCGGCCACCTGGGTGCAGGAGTTGCCCGAGGAGGCCACGCCGCGTCTACTGCCCCCGCTGCCGATCTTCGGCTACCCCGGCTGGATGCCGGGCAACGACGCTCCCGGGTTCTACGCCGACACCCGTTGGTTCAGGCCGCAACGACGCCACGACAAGGCCCTTGAAACTTTCGGCTAATTGCGTGTAAAATCTCGCCTTTTTCCGCGGAGCCTCTCATGTCCCGAGTCTGCCAAGTCACCGGCAAAAAGCCGATGAAGGGCCACCTGGTCTCGCACGCGAACAACAAGACCATACGGACGTTCCAGCCCAACCTGCATTACCGCAGGTTCTGGGTCGAGAGCGAGAACCGCTGGGTTCGTCTGCGCGTGTCCACCTCCGGTCTGCGCAAGATCGACAAGCTCGGCATCGAAGCCGTGCTCGCCGACCTGCGCGCCAAAGGCCAGATCTAAGGAGTTTTTGAAATGCGCGAGAAGATCAAACTCGAATCGACGGCCGGCACCGGCCATTTCTACACCACCACCAAGAACAAGCGCACCACGCCCGACAAGCTCGAGATCAAGAAATTCGATCCGAAGGCGCGCAAGCACGTGATCTACAAAGAGACCAAGCTGAAATAGTCGTCCCCTTGGTCGAAACAAAAAAGCCCGCGATTGCGGGCTTTTTTGTTTTGGCGCCCCAGCTTCAGGCGTAAGAGCGCAGCCTCTGGGAAAACTCGGCAAGCGGTGCAATGCCGCTGGATTCGGCGCGGTGGCACCAGTCCTGGAACTGTTTGAGGAGTTGCTCCTGGACACCGTGGAGCGCTCCCACAACGCGATCAATTCCTCGCGCATGGCGACCAGCGTCGCCAGGGCCCGCGCCTTGCTGTTTTGCAAGGCTTCCACCAGACGCACGCGCTTGACTTCCGACAACTCCTGAACGCGCAGCAGCTTGCGCTTGAGGGATTGCAGCGTCTGCGCGTCCTCGGCCGAATGCCTCAGGCGCTCGAGCTCCTGCGCATAGGTGCGCTGGATCGATTTCGTGTAACGGGAAAGCACGTCATAGCGGTTGGTGATCACCGCGTTCAGCGTCGCCGTGTCCAGCGCCGCGACCGGCTTGGCTGCGGCGAAGCGTGGCGTGGGAGCGACTTTCTTGACCGTAGCCAGCCCCAGCGTCTCGAGGATGCGGATGTACATCCAGCCAATGTCGAACTCGTACCACTTCGAGGACAACTTGGCCGAGGTTGCGTGAGCGTGGTGATTGTTGTGCAGCTCCTCACCGCCGATCAGGATTCCCCAGGGGAAGATGTTGGTGCTGGCGTCCGCGGCGGCGAAATTTCGGTAGCCGAACCAGTGTCCGACGCCGTTGATGACGCCGGCCGCCCAGAACGGGATCCAGGCGATCTGCACCGCCAGTATCGTGAGGCCCGGCACCACGCCGAACAGCAGGATGTTGATGGCGCCCATCAGGGTCAGCCCGAGGACTGCATGTCGCGTGTACAAGTTGCGCTCGAGATAGTCGTCCGGCGTGCCGTGGCCGTAACGCTCCATCGTGTCCTTGTTGTGCGACTCCTTGACGTACAGGAACACGCCGCCCCACAGAACCCGGTTGATCCCGTAGATCTGCGGGCTGTGCGGGTCCTCGGCGGTTTCGCATTTGGCATGGTGCTTGCGGTGTATCGCCGCCCACTCCTTGGTCACCATGCCCGTCGTCAGCCAGAGCCAGAATCGGAAGAAATGCGAGGCAATCGGGTGCAGGTCGATGGCGCGATGCGCCTGGTGGCGGTGCAGGAAGATGGTGACCGACGCGATGGTGATGTGCGTCAGGACAAGGGGCGAAAACAACCAAGCCCCACCACGGCAAATCGAGAATTCCTGAGAAAAACATCGGGATAATTGTCTTGAGTTATGAAAGAGTTGCGCGAATTCTACGCGAACCCCCCGTCCCCCGGAAGGGATAATTTCGAACCCCTTGCGGAACTTATTCCGGTGACGGGCTTAGCATCCTAAGCTCCCGTTGCGGAAAGGGAATTTCGATCCCGTGCGCGCGGAACTCGGCCAGCACGGCAAGGCTCAGGTCGGAACCGATGCTGGCACGTCCTTTCTCAGGGTCTTCGATCCAATAGCCCAGTTCCAGATCCACGCCGCTTTCACCCAGATTCACGATCATCGCCGCAGGTTCCGGCTCGCGCAGCACGCGCGGATGTCTCAGTGCGATGTCCTTGAGCAGGGCCAGCACCGGAGGCATGTCGGTCGCGTAAGCCACCGAGACTTTCAGCGTCAGCCGCAACTGCTTGTCGCCGTACGTGTGGTTGAGCACCGTGGAAGTCACCAGTGCGTCGTTCGGGATGATCGCATCGAGCCCGGACAGCGAACGCACCACCGTATACCGGGTCGTGATCCGCCTGACCTCGCCGTAGTGATTGTCGGCCGTGACCCAGTCACCGATGCGGATCGACCGATCGAGCAGCACGATGAAGCCGGAAACGTAATTGCTGGCGATCTTCTGCAAGCCCAGGCCCAGGCCCACACCCAGCGCCCCGCCGAACACCGACAAGACGGTCAGATCCACGCCTACCACCGGAAGCACCACCAGCACAGTCAGCACCAGCAGCGCCGCCCTGCCCAAGCGCGCCAGGACCACGCGCAGGCTCGAATGCAAGGCTTCGGCGCGCATCAGGCGGGCCTCCAGGGCGCTGCCTGCCCACAACGCGAGAAGCAGCGTGACCAGCACCCAGAACACCGCCTGCAGCGCAGTGAGCAGGGTAAATCGGCTCTTGCCGATGGAGAGCTTCACCCCTTCGAGCAGCGCCTCGATCTCGGGCAGCAACCCGGTCAGGTGCAGGGCCAACGCCGCCCAGATCAGGATCGCGATAATCCGCTCGAATGCAGCCAGTGCGCCGCTGGGCGCGAACGCGAGGCGCAGCATGTAAACAACGAAGCGCACACCGGCCAGCGCCGCAAACAGCGGGATCGCCACCGACAGCAGATTCACATTCATGAATCGCCCGAGCGCGGCGCGCGCGGCCAGCAGGGCCAGCATCACCGCCAGCGGAAAGATGATCCGGTTCAGACTGGCCGCCCCGACGCGAAGGGCGCGCGAATTGTCCTTCGCGACATGCATCTGCCCAAAACGGCTGATGACCCAGGCGAGCGCCACACAGACCGCGAGCACGCCGACCTGCCAGAAATGACGGGCTGACGCAGGTCGGACCAGAGGTCGAGCAGCAGGCCTTGGAAGGGTTCACAGGCGGACTTTCACGGTTGGCGGACGCAATCGCGGCCCGGGGCCGGACGGCAGGCACATATCGGTAACATGCGGATCATAGTCTACGGACGCGAAGTCGTCGTACGCAACTCGTGATCGCCCAGACCCGCGCCATTGCCATGCCCATGAAGCGATACGCCTGCCTGCTCGCAATTCCTCTCCTGTCCTGTGCAACCGCGCAGGCTGCGCGTCCGTTCGTCACCGATGATGCGCGCATGGTCGACGCCGGCGGCTGCCAGCTCGAGACTTTCGCCAAACGCCAGAAGCTCGTCGATGAACGAGAGTTCTGGCTCCTGCCGGCCTGCAACCCATGGGGAGGCGTCGAGCTCACGCTGGGGGGGACGCGCGTCGAAGGAAGCGTTCCCGGCAACAGCCGCACCACGATCCTGCAGGCCAAGACGCTGATCAAGACCCTTCAGACCAATGGCACAGGCTACGCATTGACACTTGGCATGCTGCAGACGCAGCCTTACCGGCGCGCCCGCGCTGACAGCTTCTACGTGAATGCGATAGCCAGCGCCTCGTACGCGGACGACCGTGTGGTGCTGCACGCCAATCTCGGCGCGATCGACGACCGCGCAGCCGGCATGCGTCGCGCAACCTGGGGAGTCGGCGCGGAAATCGCACTGGGTTCCCGCCTGTACGGCATAGCGGAAAGCTATGGACAGCACGGCGAAAAACCAACGATGCATGTGGGATTGCGTGTCTGGCTGGTACCCAATCGCGTGCAGGTCGATGGTACGCTTGGCCACCAGCAATCAGGGCCACCGGAGCGCCGCTTCCAGTCCGTCGGCCTGCGCGTTCTGTTCTAGTCCCTCCCGGAGATACACATGCTCGAACTCCTGACCGATCCGCAAGCCTGGATCGCCCTGCTTACGCTCACGGCACTCGAACTCGTGCTGGGCATCGACAACATCATCTTCATTTCCATCCTGGTGGACAAGCTGCCGGCGGCGCAGCGAGAGATGGCCCGTCGCCTCGGCCTGTTCATGGCCATGTTCATGCGTATCGGACTGCTGCTGGTGCTGTCGTGGATCATCGGACTGACCGCGCCGATTTTCACGGTGTTCGCCCACGAGATATCCGGACGCGACCTGATCCTGATCGGCGGCGGTCTGTTCCTGCTGTGGAAAAGCACCATGGAGATCCATCAACTGCTGGAGGGCGAGGAAGGCGGCAAGTCGAGCGCGGTGCAGGCCACTTTCACGGCCGTGATCGTGCAGATCATGATCGTCGACCTGGTTTTCTCGCTCGATTCGATCATCACGGCGGTCGGCATGGTCGATGAGATCGCGGTCATGGTCACGGCGGTCATCGTATCGGTGGGGCTGATGATGGTCTTCGCGCGCGCCATCGGCGAATTCGTCTCTGCGCACCCGTCCATCAAGATGCTGGCATTGTCCTTCCTGGTGGTGGTCGGCGTCGTGCTGATCACGGAGGCCTAGACCACCACGTGCCCAGGGGCTACGTCTACTTCGCGATGGCCTTCTCGGTCGGCGTGGAGATGCTCAACATCCGCCTGCGCAAGCGTCGCAACGCACCGGTGCAGCTGCACGAGCCCCTACAGCAAGGAGTGAGGTTCGCGCCGGACTGGGCGCGCAAAGGCTCAGGCAGTGCGCTCGAACACCGCGGCGAAGAAGCCGTCGGTGCCATGCAGATGCGGGACCACGCGCAGGTGCTCGCCCGTGTCCAGCGGCACGTTCTGCGTCGCCAGCACGGCTGCGCAAGACACCGGCTTGAACCCGGAGTGCGAGGCGAGGAAGCTTTCAGCTACGCCCTCGCCTTCTGCGCGCAGCACGCTGCAGGTGGCGTACACGAGACGCCCGCCGACCCGCAGCAGCTTGGCGGCCGCGTCCAGGATGCGCCCCTGCTTGGCCACCAGTTCGTCCACGTCGGCCTGGGCGTAACGCCACTTCAGGTCCGGATTGCGACGCAGCGTGCCGAAGCCCGAGCATGGCGCATCCACCAGCACGCGGTCGATCTTGCCCGCCAGACGCTTGGCGCGCAGGTCGTTCTCGCCGGAGAGCGCCACCGGGTGCACGTTGGACAGACCGGATCTCGCCAGGCGCGGATCCAGAGCCGCGAGACGCTTGGCCGACACGTCGAACGCATATAAACGTCCGGTGCTTTTCATCATTGCGCCGAGCGCCAGTGTCTTGCCGCCGGCGCCGGCGCAGAAATCCACCACCATCTCACCGCGGCGCGCCGCCACCAGGGTGGCAAGCAACTGGCTGCCTTCGTCCTGCACTTCCACCGAACCGTCCAGAAACAGCGGATGGCGGTTGATCGCCGGCTTGCCCGTCAGCCGTATGCCGATTGGCGAGTACGGCGTAGCGGTGCACTCCACCCCGCCAGCGCGCAAGGCGGCCAGCACGGCTTCGCGCTCGGCCTTGAACGTATTCACGCGCAGGTCCATGTTCGCCGGGGCCAGCATGCCTTGTGCAAGCGCCCTCGCTTCCGCCTCGCCGCGCTCTTCGACCAGCCGCAGCCAGAGCCAGTCCGGCAGATCCAGTTGCACCGCATCCGTCCATGTCTCGCTTCGTGCGGTGCGAATCTGCTCGAGCAGCGGCCTGTCCTTCTCACGAACCAGTTCCGCCACCGCGCGAACCGACAGCCCATGAAGTCGAATCAGTGAAGCCAGCACCAGCGCGCGCGGTGACTCGGTCTGCGCCGCGCTGGCCAGCGAGCGGCGACGGCGCAATACTGCAAACACCGTTTCCGCGACGAACGCCCTGTCCTGCTGCCCGAGCTGACGATGTGCACGGAAGTAGCGCGAGAGACTCTGATCCGCCGGCCCCGGCGTGCGCAAAACCTCGCCGAGAGCGTCGCATGCCGATTGCACCAGGGAAGCCTGAATTTTCACGATATCCTCAACGCATGCGGATCGCCGAGGCGACCTGCTCTGCTTGTTCGCCGCGCTTGTCGCGCAGGCGTATTTTGACCGGCAGGTACTGGTGCTGCGTCGACAACCACACCTCCACCGTGCCCCCTTCCGTTCCCACCCGGCTGCGCACATGCAGCGCCTGAAAATCCCCTGCGCCGGTGCGGATGGCCTCTTCACCCAGCACCTCGAACGCCGCACTGTCGATGCTGCGCGCATTGGTCACCGTCAGCCGACGTCCGCCTTCGCGATTCACCAGAAACGCCAACTGATACAGAAAGGAAAGCTGATCCTGCGTGCCGGCCTGCAGGACCCAGTTGCGGGAATTGCCTCGCCCCGCCAGCGTGCCGGTGAGCTTCTCCCAGTCGAATGCAGCGCTCTCGACGCGATCCTCGCGACCGCGCTGCACGGTGTACCGGTCAGGGCGAAGGCCGCCCTCGGTCACCGTTCCCTTGCTTTCCTGCACCAGCCGCCCCGAGAAGAACAGCGACATCAGACCGCTGGCCTCGGTCACGCTGCGCACTTCGTACTGCGCCCCATTGCGCTGCCATACATGCGTGACGCGCCCTATGTACTGGTCGTCTCCCTTGCTCAGGTCGAAATCGATCTGCGCAAACTCCGGAGACCAGCCTGTCGCGGGCAGATCCGTCACCGCTGGCGCGGCCGGGGCGTCCGGCGCCGATGCGGGCGGCGAGGGCGCCGGAACGGCTTCCGCGCTCCGCGAGTCCGCAACGGCGACCGGCTCGATGACCGGTTGGGGATCCTGGGTCGGTAGCGGCTCCGCCGCGGCTGGCGGCGCCGGTGCCGGTGCATCCACCGGCGCACTCTCCCTCGCCTGCGCCCTGGGGCGCGGCGGTCTGACGCGCGGCGCCCTGGCTGTCGGCTTGGTCGCAACTGCAGGCGGCGCTGCGGCGATGCGCGCGGACAACGGTGGCCCGGACACCGTCGGTCCGGGATCGTGGCCGATATGCGGCAGCTCCGTGAACACTGCGGCGTGTACCGCGGCCGACGCCACCAATGCGAATGCCAGCCTGCGCCAGACCCGGCGCGGATTCTCGCGGTACGCATCCTGCGAGAGCAGGCGGGCGCCGAGACTGCTCATGGGAGGTTCAATCGTCGTCCGGGGAGACCAGCGCGGCGTCCGCACCCGTCGCACCGTCCAGTCGCACGCGGCCGTCGACAATCCGCAACCGCCCCGCCAGCAGCCAACGCAGCGCACGCGGATAGACGACATGTTCCTGCGCCAGCACACGGGCCGCCAGCGAATCCGGGGTATCGCCCTGCAGCACCGGCACCGCGGCCTGCGCGATGATCGGCCCATGATCCAGTTCGGCGGTGACGAAATGCACCGTGCAGCCATGCAGCTTGACCCCTGCAGCCAGGGCGCGCCCGTGGGTATCCAGGCCCGTGTATGCCGGCAGCAGCGAAGGATGGATGTTCACCAGGCGTCCCGCGTAGCGCGCGACGAAGCCCGGCGTCAGGATGCGCATGAAGCCGGCCAGCGCCACCGCAACCGGCGCATGCAGGTCGATCTGCCTGGCCAGGGCAGCATCGAAAGACTCTCGATCGGCAAAACTCCTGTGTTCGACCACCGCGGTCTTCACACCGTGACGCGCCGCGATCTCCAGGCCCGCGGCATCCGGCCGGTTGCTGATCACGGCCGACACCGGCACGCCCGCCTCTAGGATGGCCTGCATGTTGCTGCCGCGGCCTGAGATCAGGATGACGAGTGACATGGCGGGCGCAGTTTATCAGGCCGCCCCTGGGCGACCCTCAGCCGATGCGCCAGAGCATCATGCGGTGAACCTGTCCGTCGATCTGCATCTGCGCCTGGTCCTGGTGCGGCCAGCCGGGGATGCCGTACTCATAAGCCACGATGCGCGCACCCGGCTTCAGTTCGGCGCGCAGACGCGGCGCGAGCCGCGCGTTCAACTCGGTGAACAGGAACAGCGTCACCACGGTCGCGGCGGAGAAGTCGGCCTTGAACAGGTCCTCCTGACGGAAGCTCACTCGGTCGGCAACGCCCTCGCGAAGTGCGCCCTCCCGGGCCTGCGCGATGCGCAGCGGGTCAAGATCGATGCCCACGCCGCGCGCGCCGTAGCGGCTGGCGGCATTGATCACGAAACGCCCGTCTCCGCAGCCCAGGTCGTAGACCACGTCCGTCGGTCCCACTTGCGCGAGCTTGAGCATCTCGTCCACCACCTGTTGCGGCGTGGAGACGTAGGGCGCATCCAGCTTGAGGCCCGGCGTGGAGCAGCCGGCCGCGGCCAGCGCCGGCAGAACCGGCAACGCCATAACAAAGTGTCTGCGATCCATCTCAGGCTGCTCCCGTACCGGGACCGACCATGTCCTGCGGGCGGACCCACAGATCGAACTGCTCGGCGCTCACGTAACCGGAATCGATCGCCGCTGCACGCAACGTGCCGTTGGACGCATGCGCACGCTTGGCGATCTGCGCGGCCTTGTCGTAGCCGATGTGCGGTGCCAGCGCCGTGACCAGCATCAGCGAGGCCTCCACCAGCGCGGCGATGCGCGCCTCGTTGGCCGCGATGCCGCGCACGCAATGCGCCTCGAAACTGCGCATGCCGTCGGCGAGCAGGCGAGCACTCTGCAGGAAGTTGTGGATGATCATCGGCTTGTAGACGTTCAATTCGAAGTTTCCGGACGCCGCGCCCACGCCCAGCGCGACATCGTTGCCCAGCACCTGGGCGCAGAGCATGGTCAGTGCCTCGCATTGCGTGGGGTTCACCTTGCCGGGCATGATGGAACTGCCCGGCTCGTTCTCCGGGATGGAGAGCTCACCCAGCCCCGAGCGCGGCCCGGAGGCCAGCCAGCGCACATCGTTGGCGATCTTGGTCAACGCCACCGCCAGGACCTTCAGCGCACTGTGAGAGAACGCCAGCGCCTCGTGACCGGCCAGTGCCGCAAACTTGTTCGGCGCGGAGACGAAGGGCAACGCCGTGTCGCGCGCCAGTTCCCCGGCCACGCGCTCGCCGAACTGCGGGTGGGCGTTGAGCCCGGTGCCCACTGCGGTGCCGCCCAGCGCGAGCTCGTACAGCCCGGGCAGGCCGGCGCGGATCGCGCGCTCCGCGGCGTCGAGTTGCGCGACGTAACCGGAAAACTCCTGCCCCAGCGTGAGCGGGGTGGCGTCCTGCAGGTGGGTGCGTCCGATCTTGACGATGCCCGCGAAGGCCGCGGATTTCGCCTGCAGGGCGGCACGCAGCACGACCAGCGCGGGCAGCACTTCGGCATGCAGCGCCAGTGCTGCGGCGATGTGCATCGCGGTCGGGAACACGTCGTTGGACGACTGCCCGCAGTTCACCTCGTCATTGGGGTGCACGCGACGCAGCGCGCCGCGCTCGCCGCCCAGCAGTTCCGAGGCACGATTGGCAAGCACCTCGTTGACGTTCATGTTGCTCTGCGTACCGGAACCCGTCTGCCAGACCGAGAGCGGGAACTCCGCGTCATGACCGCCGGCCAGAACCTCGTCGGCCGCCGTGCGGGATCGCCTGCGCCTTGCCTGCATCGAGCAGGCCCAGCGCGGAATTCACCCGGCGGCGGCCCGCTTGACGCGCGCCAGAGCGTACACCACAGGACGCGGCATGCGCTCCTCCGATATTGCGAAGAAGCGCAGGCTGCGCGCAGTCTGCGCACCCCACAGCCGTTCGACCGGCACCTCGATGGCGCCAAAGCTGTCGGTCTCGATACGGGTCGCCGGCACGGCGTCGGCCTCTGGCCTGCCCGGTTCGGCTCAGGACTTGAGCAGGCTGCGCAGCATCCAGGCGTTCTTCTCGTGCACCTGCATGCGCTGGGTCAGCAGGTCCAGCGTGGGCTCGTCGCTGGCCTTGTCGGCGAGCGGCAGCACCGAGCGCGCGGTGCGCACGATCGCCTCCTGACCCTCGATCAGCAGTTCCATCATCTTCTTCGCGCTCGGGATGCCTTCGGTTTCCTTGATCGAGGCGAGTTTCTGGTACTGCTTGTAGGTGCCCGGCGCGTAGTGGCCCAGCGAGCGGATGCGCTCGGCGATCAGATCGATGGCGTTCCAGGCTTCGGTGTACTGCTCCATGAACAGAATATGCAGGGTCTGGAACATCGGCCCTTCCACGTTCCAGTGGAAGTTGTGCGTCTTGAGGTACACCGTGTAGGTATCGGCGAGGAGCCGGGAAAGCCCCTCGGCGATCTTCGCGCGATCCTTGGTGCTGATGCCCGTATTCATCTGCGTGGCTGCCATGGCGATCTCCTTGCTGGGTAGTGATCTGGACGCCCTTAGTCTACCCAAGCCACGCCACGCCCGTGGTTGCAAATTCACATCGCCGTCATCGGCTTGCGCTATCGGCCTGCGCCGCCCGCACGCCCTGCGGGTCCCAGCCGCCGCCCAGCGCCTTGTACAACTGCACCGTGGCCGCCAGCAGGCTGCGCTGCGACTCGGCGGCATTGATCTGCGCGTTCAGCAGTTCGGTCTGCGCGTCGACCACCTCGAAGTAGGAGGTGATGCCTGCCTCGTAGCGCTTGACGGCGATGTCCGCCAGGCGCGTCAGGGAGCGGACCTGCGCCTCGGAGGCAGCGCGCGCTTCGGCCTGCCGTACCCTGGCGACCAGCGCATCCGACACCTCGCGGAATGCGTTCTCGACGGCCTTCTCATAGCGCAGGGCCGCCTGCAACTCGCGCGCCTCCTGGGCCTCGACCTGATAACGGTTGCGTTGCGCGTCGAGCAGCGGTGCGAGTAGCGACAGGCCCAGCGACCAGCGTCCGGCCGGACCGGTGAACAGGTCGCCCAGCTCACGGCTCTGCGTGCCCAGCACTCCGGTCAGCGACAGCGTGGGCAGCAGTGCCGCGCGCTGCGCGCGCACGCGACTGGAGGCGCCCAGCAACTCCTGGCCGGCGGAAAGGATGTCCGGACGACGCTCGAGCAGGCTGGAGGGCAGACCGGCAGGCACCTCGGGCGCGGCAGGCAGGGTCGCAGCCGCCGGCACCAGCGCTGCCGGATCCGCCAGCCCGCGACCCACCAGCACGGCCAGCCGGTTGGCGGTCTGCGCAGCCGCCAGTTCGAGTTGCGGCAGACGCGCACGTGCCTGGGCCAGCGAGCTTTCCGCTCGCGCCACATCGGCCAGCGAGGCGCGGCCACCTTCATGGCGGCGACGCGTCAGATCGAGGAACTTCTCGCGCGTGGCCAGCGCCTCGCGCGTATATCGCACCTCGCCGCGCAGCACCAGGATGTCGAAGTAGGCACCCGCCACGTCGGCGATCAACGCAATCCGCACGGTCTCGGCGGCATAGCTGGTGGCGAGAAAATCGGCCCGCGCAGCCTGTGCGAGGCTGGACACACGGCCCCATACATCGGCCTCGTAGGAGAGGTTGACCGAGGCACCGTACAGCGACAGCCGGCGGTCCTGTCCCGGTGCGAACACGAACTGCCCGTTCTGCGAAAGCTGCTGGCGAGACCCGTCGGCGCCGACCGATACCTGCGGCAGTCGTGCGAGATCGGCCGGTCCGATCAGGGCGCGCGCCTCCACGATGCGTGCGGCGGCGATGCGCACGTCGCGGTTCTTCTCCAGCGCCTCGCGCAGCAGCGCGGCCAGCGTCTCGTCGCGGTAAAGCTCCCACCAGCGGGCATCCACCCCTCCGGCCGAAGCCGCCGCGCCGGGATAGGCCGCCGGCAGCGTCACATCGGGCCTGGCCGGCGCCTTGTCCAGGCCGGCACAGGCCGACAGCGCCAGCGCTGCGCCGGCAACTGCACAGATCTTCAGGCGTTCAAACACGATCGTCCTCCCTGGCCGCCGCGGGCTTCGCGGCGATGCCGCCCCCCGAGGCGAGCGGACGCCCGCGCGTGGCGAGCGTGCGTATCACGACATAGAACACGGGCGTCAGGAACAGGCCGAACACCGTCACGCCTATCATCCCCGCGAACACCGCAATACCCATGGCCTGGCGCATCTCCGCCCCGGCACCGAACGACAGCACCAGCGGCACCACGCCCATGATGAAGGCCAGCGAGGTCATCAGGATCGGCCGCAACCGCAGGTGCGCGGCCTCGACCGCCGCCTGGACGATGGAACGGCCCTGCTCCTCGAGCTCGCGCGCGAACTCGACGATCAGGATCGCGTTCTTGCACGCCAGCCCCACAAGCACGAACAAGCCTATCTGCGTGAAGATGTTGTTGTCCCTCCCCGCGATCCATACGCCGGTGATCGCCGCCAGCAGGCACATGGGCACGATCAGGATCACCGCCAGCGGCAGCGTCCAGCTCTCGTACTGCGCCGCCAGCACCAGGAACACCAGCAGCACGCACAGCGGAAACACCCATATCGCGGTATTTCCGGCGAGGATCTGCTGGTAGGTCAGGTCGGTCCACTCGTAGGTGATGCCATGGGGCAGCGTCTCCCTGGCGAGCTTCTCGATCGCCGCCTGCGCCTGGTCCGAGGAGAAGCCGGGCGCCGGCCCGCCATTGAGGTCGGCGGCGAGGTAGGCGTTGTAGCGCTGCACGCGCTCCGGGCCGTAGCTCTGCTCGACCTTGAGCAGCGACCCCAGCGGAATCATCTCCCCCTTGTCGTTGCGCACCTTGAGCTGCGCGATGTCCTCGGTGCGCATGCGGAACTGGGCGTCGGCCTGCATCTTCACCTGGTAGGTGCGACCGAAGCGGTTGAAGTCGTTCACGTACAGCGAGCCCAGGTACACCTGCATGGTGTCGAACACGTCGGTCATCGACACGCCCATGCGCTTGGCCTTTACCCTGTCGATGTCGGCGTAAAGCTGCGGCACGTTGATCTGGTAGCTGGAGAACACGCCGGCGAGCCCGGGCGTCTGCCAGGCGCGCCCAACCAGGGCCTGCGTGGCCTCGTAGAGCGCCTCGTAGCCAAGGCCGGCGCGGTCCTCAAGCTGCATCTTGAACCCGCCGATGGTGCCCAGACCCATGACCGCTGGCGGCGGGAACACCATCACGAAGGCTTCCTCGATGGCGCCGAACTTCTGGTTCAGCTGGCCGGCGATCGCCGGGCCGTACTGCGCCGGGTCCTTGCGATGCTAGAAGTCCTTGAGGGTCACGAACACGATGCCGGCATTCGAGCTGACCGTGAAGCCGTTGATCGACAACCCGGAGAACGCCACCGAGTTCTCCACCCCGGGATGGTCGAGTGCGATCGCCGACATGCGCTTGATGACCTCATTGGTGCGGTCCAGCGAAGCCCCGTCGGGCAATTGCGCGAAACCCACCAGATACTGCTTGTCCTGGCCGGGCACGAAGCCCCCGGGCACGCGCTGGAACATGAAAGCCGTGGCGCCGATCAGCACCGCGTACACCACCAGCGCCAGCGTCTTGTGGCCGAGCACGCGCGAAACTCCGGACGAATAGGCGTGCGAGCCGCGCGTGAAGCCGCGGTTGAATGGCCTGAAGATCCAGCCGAACAACCGGTCCAGCAGGCGCGCGAACCAGTCCTTCGGCGCGTCATGGGGTTTCAGCAGGATCGCGCACAGCGCCGGCGAGAGCGTCAGCGAATTGAAGGCCGAAATCACCGTGGAGATGGCGATGGTCAGTGCGAACTGGCGGTAGAACTGCCCCGTCAGGCCGGAAATGAAGGCGATCGGGATGAACACCGCGCACAGCACCAGGGCGATGGCGATGATGGGGCCGCTCACCTCCTGCATGGCCTTGTGCGCCGCCTCCAGCGGCTTCAGGCCGGCTTCGATGTTGCGCTCCACGTTCTCCACCACCACGATGGCGTCATCGACCACGATGCCGATGGACAGCACCAGCGCGAACAGCGACAGCGCGTTGATGGAGAACCCCGCGGCCAGCATCACCGCAAAGGTGCCGATCACCGACACCGGCACCGCGAGCAGCGGAATGATCGAAGCGCGCCAGGTCTGCAGGAACACAACCACCACGATCACCACCAGCAGAATGGCCTCGAGCAGCGTCTTGACCACCTCCTCGATCGAGGAGCGCACGAACTGCGTCGGGTCGTAGACGATGGAGAAGTCCATTCCCTCGGGGAACTCCTTCTTCAGGTCGGCCATCTTTTCGCGCACGCTGGAGGAAAGCTGCAGTGCGTTCGAGCCCGGCGACTGGAAGATCGCCACGGCCACCGCGGGCTTGTTGTTCAGCATGCTGTTGATGGCGTAATCGCTGGAGGCGAGCTCGATGCGCGCCACGTCCCGCAGGCGCACGGTGGAGCTGTCGGCGCCGGTCTTCAGAACGATCTCGCCGAACTCCTCGGGCGTGGACAGGCGCCCCAGCGTGCTCACCGAGAGCTGGAAGGCATTGCCGTTGGCCGCCGGCTGGCTGCCGCCCCCGCCCGCGGCCACCCGCACGTTCTGTTCGCGGATCGCGCGGGTCACGTCGCCGGCGGTCATGCCGCGCGAGGCGACCTTCTGCGGATCCAGCCAGATGCGCATCGAATAGTCGCCGCCGCCGAACACCAGGGCCTGTCCCACGCCGGGGATGCGGCCGAGCACGTCCTTGACGTTCAGCACCGCATAGTTGCGCAGGTACAGCGTGTCGTAGCGCTGGTCCGGCGACACCAGGTGAACCACCATGGTCAGGTCGGGCGCACTCTTAACCGCCGTCACGCCCAGGGTGCGCACCGTCTCGGGCAGGCGCGGCAGCACCTGGGAGATGCGGTTCTGCACGTTGACCTGGGCCTGGTCGGCGTTGGTGCCTACCTTGAAGGTCACGGTCAGCTGCATGGAACCGTCGGTGGTGGACTGCGAGGACATGTAAAGCATGTTCTCGACGCCGTTGATCGCCTCCTCCAGCGGTGCGGCCACCGTTTCGGCCAGCACCTTGGGGTTGGCGCCCGGGAACACCGCGCGCACCACGACCGAGGGCGGCACGACCTCGGGGTACTCCGAGATCGGCAGCTTCCAGACCGAAAGTGCACCGGCCACGAACACCAGGATGGACAGCACCGCCGCGAAGCGCGGCCGGTCTATGAAGAATCTGGACAGGTTGGAATGTTGCATGTCGCTTCCTTACTTCCCGGCCGCGGACTTGGCGGCCTCCGGCTTGGCGGCATCCTTGGACTCGGCAGCGGGCGCCGCCGGCTTGCCGTCCGGTCCCACGGGTGCAGGCTTGGGTCGCTCTTTCGGATCCATGGGCACGACGTTCGGCTGCACCGGCATGCCGGGCCGCACGCGCTGCAGGCCGTTCACGACGATGTTCTCGCCGGGCTTCAGGCCCTCGCGCACCACGCGCAGGTTGTCGACCAGGGGACCCAGCCTGACCTCGCGATACATGGCCTTGTTGTCGGCGCCCACCACCAGCACGAAGCGCTTGGACTGGTCGGTGCCCACCGCCTTGTCGTCGATCAGCACCGCGTTGAAGCTGCCGGCGCCGGAGAGCTTGACGCGCGCGAACAGCCCGGGCGTGAAGCGCCGCTCGCGGTTGTCGAACACGGCGCGCGCGAGGATGGTGCCGGTGGTCGGGTTGATGCGGTTGTCGACGAACTCCACCGCGCCCTTGTGCGGATAGCCGGTTTCGTTGGCCAACCCCATGTACACCGTGTTCCTGGCCGCACGCGACCCCGCCGCGCGCCGCGAAAGCTCGGAGTATTTCAGGTAGGCCTGTTCGTCGGCCTCGAAGCTCACGTAGATCGGATCGAGTGAAACCAGCGTGGTCAGCACGCTCTGCCCGGCGTTCACGTAGTTGCCCACCGTCAACTCCGCCTTGCCGGTGCGCCCGCTCACCGGGGCGCGCACCTTGGTATAGCCCAGGTTCAGGTTCGCCGTTTCCAGCGCGGCCTGCGCCGACTTGAACGAACTCTCGGCATCGCGTCTGGCCGAAGCACGTTCGTCGACTTCCTGGCGCGAAACGGCGCCCGACTCGACGAGCTTCTCCACGCGCGCGAGTTCCCCCGCCGCCAGGTCGAGCCGGGTCTTCGCGCTGGCGAGCGCTGCGTCGGCGCGCCGCAGCTCCTGCTCGAAGGGTCGCGCATCTATCTCGAACAGCAGATCGCCCCTGGCGACCTCGGCGCCCTGCGCGTAATGGATCTTCTCGATGTAACCCGAGACGCGCGGGCGCAGCTCGACCCGCTCGATCGCCTCGAGCCGGCCGACGAACTCGTCCCACTCGCTGACGTTGCGCTCCAGGGCCGCCGCGACGGTCACCGGCGGGGCCATCGGCGCGCCGCCCGGACCGCCCTTGCCGTCCGGCGGCTGGCTGCCGCCGCACGCGGCCAGTGCCGCGGCCAGAGAAACGAGAATCGCTGCCTTTGCGGTGCGCGCGGGGCGCACGGGGTCATTTTGGGTATGCATCTGGGATCCTGGACGGGGGCCGCGCGGAGGGAATTCCGACATGCGGCGCTGCAAGGTTGGTAATGCTACCAAATACTTGGTAGCATTACCAAGCGTCGCGTGACGGACTGTGTATTCCGATTGTTACCGCGATTGTTACCGGCATGTTTCCAGCTCCCCGCAGGTCAGGCATGGGTATTCGAGAAAACATCATTGAGTCGGGACTCAAACTGCTGCGCGAGCACGGTTTCGGTGCACTCACGCAGCCGCGCATCGCCGCCGAGGCCGGCGTGCGCCAGAGCCACCTGACCTATTACTTCCCTTCGCGCACCGACCTGCTGTTCGCGGTGGCCGACCGCTCCTGCGAGGTCCTGCTCGCCCCGCTCGCCGAGCGCGCCGAGCGAGGCGATCTGTCCGTCGACGCCGTGGTCGACGCCCTCGGCGACGCCATCACCGACCGCGGCGTGTCGCGCATCTTCCACGCCCTGATCTCGGCTTCCGACGAGGACGAGGCCCTCAAGCTTCAGATGCGGCAGTTCCAGAAGGACTCCGTGCGTGACCTGCAGCAGCTGTTCGCCGGTGCCGGCCTGGCGCTCGGCGATGACGACGCTCTGCTGCTACACGTCATGCTGTGCGGTGCCTCGTCCCTGGACCTGTGCGTGCGCAGCCCCGCCTCCAGGCGCGATGCACGCGCCTCCATCCGGCGCGCGGTGGATCTGATCAGGGCTGCAGGAAGCCCATCCGCCCCTCGCGGTAGTCGCGCTCGGCCTGCCGCACCGCGGCCACCGAATCCAGCACGAAAGGCCCGTGGAACAGCAAAGGCTGCTCCGCGGGCGCCCCGCCGAGCAAAATGACTTCCGCGCCGCCGGCCTCGGCGGCGATGCGCACGATCCCCTCGCGGCGCTCCAGCACCACCAAGCTGCCCGCGCCGGCGACGCCGGCTTCGGCCACGCGCGCCTGCCCCGCGGCCACGTAGGCCGCCAGTTCGAATTCCGCATCCACCTCCAGCAGCGCCTCGCCGGCTGCGGCGAACGATAGGTGCGCGAGCAGGCTGGGCGAAGCCGGTTCTCCCGGCCCGCTGCGGCCTGCCAGTTCGCCCGCCACCAGGCGCACCGACGCATCGCCCAGCGCGAATGCCGGCATCTCGGCCGCCTCGATGTTGCGGTAGGCCGGTTCGCGCAGCTGCGAGGCGCGCGGCAACCGGGCCCACAGCTGCAGCCCGTGCAGGGTGCCGGGGGCGGGGCGTTCGGCATGCTCGATGCCGCGCCCGGCGGTCATCCACTGGGCGCCGCCCGGCCCCACCGCGCCGCTGTGCCCCGCAGAATCGCGGTGGTGCATGCCGCCCTCGAACAGGTAGGTCACCGTGGCGATGCCGGCATGCGGATGCGGCGGCGTGCCCATGTCGCCTGCCTCGATGCGCAGCGGACCGAAGTGGTCGAGGAACACCCAGGGGCCGACCGAACGCAGTCCGGCTTCGGGCAGCGCACGACGTACGATCAGCGTGGGCGTGACCGCGGTACGCGGCGCTTCGATGATCCGCATCACGGGGCGCATCGCACGCGCATCCATCTCAGCCCCCCGGCCTTGGGCCGCGCCGCGATGCCCGCGACATGCCGGCCCTGGAAACGCGCGATGGCCAGTTCGTTCTCCGAAGGCAGGCGCGAGCCGTCGCCGCCGGTGATGGTGCTGGCGCCGTAAGGCGTGCCGCCGCTGATCTCGCTCAGCGTCATCTGCCGCGCATCCGCATACGGCACGCCGACCACCACGAAGCCGTGGTGCAGCAGCGTGGTGTGGAAGGACAGCAGCGTCGACTCCTGGCCGCCGTGCTGGGTGGCCGAACTCGTGAACACGCTGCCGACCTTGCCGATCAGCGCGCCCCTGGTCCACAGGCCGCCGGTCTGGTCGAGGAAGTTGCGCATCTGAGAGGTCATCATGCCGAAACGCGTGCCGGTGCCGAAGATCACGGCGTCGGCCTCGGCCAGTTGCTCGGGCCGGGCCACCGGAACGTGCGCGAAGGCCGCCTTCGCCGCGGTTGCGCCGGACTTCTCCAGCACCTCGGGCGGCACCAGTTCGGGCACCTGCAGAAGACTCACCTCGACGCCGGGCACCTCGCGCGCGCCCTCGGCCACGGCTTCGGCCATGCGATGGATGTGGCCGTACATGCTGTAGAAAACGATCTGTACCTTGGTGCTCATTTCATTCTCCGAATACTCGGGTTTGGGGGTTCAGCTCAGGTCGAAGAGCAGCACTTCGGCGCCCTCGCCCTCTTCGATCACGATGCTGTCGACTGCGGCGGCCTTCAACGCATCCCCGGCCTCCAGCCGCGTGCCGTTCACCGTCGCGCTGCCGCGCGCCACGTGCACATAGGCGCGCCGGCCTGCCGCGAGCGCCAGTTCGGCCCGCTCTGCGCCGTCGAACAGCCCGGCGTAGACGCGGGCGTCCTGATGGATCTTCACCGAGCCCTCGGCGGCGTCCGGCGAGGCGATCAGGCGCAGGCGACCGCGCTTGGACGCCGTGTCGAAGTGCTTCTGCTCATAGCCCGGGGCGATGCCGAACTCGTTCGGCTCGATCCAGATCTGCAGGAAATGCGTGGTGTCGGCCTTGGAGTGGTTGAACTCGCTGTGGCGCACGCCGCGCCCCGCGCTCATGCGCTGCACGTCGCCGGGCACGATGGCCGAGCCGTTGCCCATCGAATCCTTGTGCGCCAGCGCGCCCTCGAGCACGTAGCTGATGATCTCCATGTCGCGGTGGCCGTGCGTGCCGAAGCCGGTGCCCGGCTGGATGCGGTCCTCGTTGATCACGCGCAGCGAGCCGAAACCCATGTGCTCGGGATCGCGGTAGTCGGCGAAAGAGAAGGTATGGAACGAGCGCAGCCAGCCGTGATCGGCGTAACCGCGGTCCTGACTCCGGCGAACTTCCAGCATGGCAATCTCCTCATTAATGTTCAGCAGCACTGAACCGATGAATCGCAGTCTAGGCTTGCCCGCTGCGCATAAAAAGCGGAAACTTCTGAAGAATAGGTACAATTTTTTTGAATGCCTACGCCATCCTTCATTCCGGCCGGCCATGCTCAAGCTCTCCCTCGACGCCCTGTCCACGCTTGACGCCATCGCCCGGCGCGGCAGCTTCGCGGCGGCCGCCGCCGAACTGCACCGCGTGCCCTCTGCGCTGACCTACACCATGGCCAAGCTCGAGGACGACCTGGGCGTGAAGCTGTTCGACCGCAGCGGGCGCAAGGCGGTGCTGACCGCGGCCGGTCGCGAACTGCTGGACGAAGGCCGCCACCTGCTCAGCCTGGCCGGCGAACTCGAGTGCCGCGTGCAGCAGGTGGCCAAGGGCTGGGAGGTGGAACTGCGCATCGTGGTCGACGTCTCGCTGGCCGCCGAAGGCCTGCTGCCGCTGATCGCGCGCTTCGATCGCGAAGGCAGCGGCACGCGCATTCGCATCACCTACGAAGTGCTGGGCGGCACCTGGGACGCCTTGCTGTCCCGGCGAGCGGACCTCGCCGTGGGCGCGGGCGGCGAACCGCTGGTGCAGGCCGGGGTGGCGGTGCGGCGCATGGAGGCCGTGGCCTTCCTGTTCGCCGTGGCGCCCGCGCACCCGCTGGCCAGGGCGCAGGAGCCGATCCCGCCCGCGGAGTTGCAGCGCCATCGTGCGGTCGCGGTCGGCGACACCTCGCGGCACCTGCCCGCGCGCAGCACCGGCCTGCTGCTGGGCCAGGACACGCTGACGGTGCCGGATTTCAACGCCAAGGTCGCCGCGCAGCGCGCCGGCCTGGGCGTGGGCTACCTGCCCGAACCCATCGCGCGCGAGGAACAGCGCGCCGGCCGCCTGCTGATCAAGCGCGTGGCCGAGCCGAAGCTCGAAATGTTCCAGTATCTGGCATGGCGCACGGCCAACAAGGGCCGTGCCCTGGCCTGGTTCCTGGAGCGGCTGGACACCAAAACCTGCGCGGCCCTCACGCGCAGGAAGGCGGGCTAGGCCTTGGCCCCGTCCTCTTCCTCGCCGCGCTCGGCGATGTCCTTGTGCACCTGGTCCATGTCGACTTCCTTGGCCTTGGTGATCAGTTCACCGAAGGCGCCGGCCGGCATGGCGCCGGGCTGGGCGTAGAGGATGATCTTCTCGCGGAACACCATCAGGGTGGGAATCGAGCGGATGTTGAAGGCCGCTGCGATCTCCTGCTCGTCGTCGGTGTTCACCTTGGCGAAGACGATGTCGGCGTGCTCTTCGGACGCCTGCTCGAACACCGGCGCGAAACCCTTGCAGGGACCGCACCAGGGGGCCCAGAAATCGATGACCACCATCGGGTTGTCGGTCACGACCTGCTCGAAATTGTCCTTGGTGAGTTCCACGGTGGCCATGCGTGCTCCTGGGTTGGGCGCCGCGACCCGGGGATCGAAGCGAGACAATGAAGGCGACATTTTACCCGTGCCGGAGCACGCATACCCATGACGTCGGCGAGCCCATACGTGGGGCGCTTCGCGCCTTCGCCCAGCGGCCCTCTGCACTTCGGTTCGCTGGTTGCCGCGCTGGGCAGCTGGCTCGATGCGCGTGCCGCGCGCGGGACCTGGCTGGTGCGCATGGAGGATCTCGACCGGCCGCGCGAGCAGCCGGGCGCCGCCGAAGCCATCCTGCGCACGCTGCAGGACTGCGGCCTGACCTGGGACGGCACCGTGCTGCGCCAGAGCGGGCGCGACGCGCATTACGCGGCGGCGCTCGAGCGCCTGCGCGCGGCCGGCCAGGTCTATCCCTGCGGCTGCACGCGCAAGGAGATTGCCGACTCCTCCACCGGCCTTGCGCGCGACGGCGCGCAGGTCTATCCGGGCACCTGCAGGCACGGCCTCGCGCCGGGCCGGGCGGCGCGCGCGTTTCGCGTGCGCACCACGTCCGAGCCGGTGCGCTTCATCGATCGCCTGCAGGGCCCGCAGGCGCAGGCGCTGGAGCGCGAAGTCGGCGATTTCGTGCTGCTGCGCGCAGATGGCCTGTACGCCTACCAGCTCGCCGTGGTCGTCGACGACGCCGCACAGGGCGTCACCGATGTGGTGCGCGGCGCCGACCTGCTCGAATCGACCGCGCGCCAGATCTGGCTGCAGACCTTGCTGGGCTGCGCCACGCCGCGCTACCTGCACCTGCCGGTGGCCGTCAATGCAGCGGGCGAGAAGCTCTCCAAACAGACCCACGCGGCGCCGACCGGCCCGCACTCGCTGCCCGCCGCGCTGGATTTCCTCGGCCATGCACCGCCGCCGGAACTGCGCGCGGCGCCGGTGCGTGAACTTCTGGCCTGGGCGGTGCAGGCCTGGGATCCCGCGCGCCTGCCCAGACAGCGCGCCCTGCCCGCCCCGGATCGCGACGAAACCTAGGTTGTCGGCTGCGGGGGTGCCCCGCCGCGGCGCAGGTTGATGGCCAGCACCGCGGCAACCACCAGCAGCAGCGCGAGAAACTCCGCCACGCTGGGCTTCTCGCCGAGGAACAGCATGCCGCACACCACGCCGACGATGGGCACCAGCAGCACGCTGATCGAAGACACCGCCACCGGCACCGCGGCGGCGATGCGGAACCAGGCCCAGTAGGCGAACGCGAAGGCGATCACCACGTTGTAGGCCAGCGCGCCCAGCGCCGCGGGCCCCACCGGCCGCCAGGCGCCCCATTCGAACAGCGCGGTGCCGACGAACACCGGGACCCCACCCAGCAGCATGGTCCAGGCCGTGAACGCCCCGGTGGGCAGGCCGGTGGGCAGGCGCTTCTGGAGTACCGTGCCGATCGCCCAGGTCAGCGCCGCGGTCAGCGCCAGCAGCGCGCCCAGCGGTGCGCGCCCCAGGCTGGCGACCTCCTCGCCCAGCAGCAGCAGCATGCCGGCCACGCCCAGCGCCAGCGCGACCAGCTTGCGCCGCGTGATCGGCTCACCCAGCATCCAGGCCGACAGCGGCACCGACCACACCGGCATGGTGAAGGCGAGGATGGCGGCGCGGCCCGAGGGGATCATCATCAGCCCGTAGGCAATCAGCATGTTCCAGCAGGTGACGTTGAAGAAACCCAGCAGCCACAGCCGCCCCCACATGCCGCGCGGCACGCGCAGGCTCTGCCGGCTCAGCCGCGCGATCGCGAACAGCAGCAGTGCGCCGAAGGACAGGCACAGGGAGCGGAAGATCCACGGCGTGAAATCCTCCAGCGCGACCTTGATCGCGGTCCAGTTGAACCCCCAGGCGAAGGTCAGCCCGGCCAGCATCCACCAGTGGGCGCGCGACATGCGCGCCTCGCCGCCCCCTCCGACCGGTCCGCTCATGCCGCTTCGGCGGTGCGCGCGGGGAGCAGCACGGTGGCGATCGCCGCGGACACCAGGGCCAGCGCGGCCCAGTCCTGCCAGGCCGGCACCTCGCCGAGGAACAGCATGCCGCTGGCGACGCCGACCACCGGAATGAACAGCGACGACAACCCGGCCACGCCGGCCGGCACGCTGGCGACGATCTTGGTCCACGCCCACCAGCCGAAGATGAACACCAGGAACATGTTGAACAGCACGCCCAGTGCCGGCCACAGGCTCACCGAGTGCAGGCCGGCGAGCGCCTGCCGCTCGAACAGCAGGCACAGGACGAACACCGGCACGCCGCCGATCAGCGCCATCCAGGCGGTGTACGGCGCGACCGGCAGGTCCACCTTCAGGCGCTTCTGCAGCACCACGCCCAGCGCCCAGAAAAAGGCCGCCGCCACCATCAGCAGCATGCCCAGGCCCGCGTCGCCGGGCGCCGTGCCGGCCGCGGCCCAGGTCTGCAGGTCCCTGGCGAGCAGCACGGCCACGCCGGCCACGCCCAGTCCGGCGCCGGCCAGGCGGCGCGGCGTCAGCGCCTCGTCGAGCACGAAACGCGCGAGCAACACGCTCCAGGCCGGCATCGTGTAGAGCAGGATCGCCACCCGTCCCGAGGACAGCAGCGGAATCGCCAGCATCAGGAAGATGTTCTGCAGCGACACCGTGCACAGCGCGACCGCCGTGATGCGCCGCCAGTTCGAGCCGCCCTGCGGCATCAGCGGCAGGCCGCGCGCCCGCGCCACGGCCAGCAGGCCGACGAAGGCCGAGAGGAAGCACAGGCTGCGGAAAAACCAGGGCGGCACCTCGGTGACCACCACCTTGATGACCGTCCAGTTGAAACCCCAGATCAGCGTCAGCGCGACCAGCAGCGCATACATGGAGCTCGGCAGGGTGTCGCGCGTCGTGCTCATGGCGGGAGTGCGGCGCGCAGGTCGGCCGCGTGACGCTCGGGATGCACCATGGCGAACTTCTCGGCCAGCAGCAACTGCATGTAGGCGGCGTCGGAGTTGTACAGGTGCGGGTGCAGGTACAGGCGCGGCAGCAGCCGCGCGGTCAGCCAGTGGCGCCCTGAGCGCTCGCCGGCGGCGTCGGGGAACAGCGTCAGGTTGAAGCTCCACAGCCCCAGTCGCGCGTAGGCGGCGGCGATGCGCGCCAGTTGCGCGGCCCAGGCCTCGATCTCGGCGTCGGCCAGCTCGGCCAGCGTGGCGCGTTCGCGGAACACCGCCTGCACGTCGCCCAGCAAGCCGCAGGGGCTGTACGGCGCGCCCCAGGCGATCCCCGATTCTTCCAGCACCAGTCGCTCGCCGGCGGCGCGCTCGGCCTCCAGCAGCGCACGCGGATACGGCACGCCGTGGCGCGCCAGGAAGTCGCTCTCGGCGGCCAGTTCGCGACGCAAGGCGTTGCCCGGCGTATCGGTGACGATCACCTGCAGGTGCGGGTGCACCTGCGAGGCGCCCGAAGGCGGCATGTAGTTCCAGGTCACCAGGCCCCAGGCCTGGCGGTCCGCCAACTGCCCCTGGGCGATGCAGATGAAGTCGCGCGCCAGCAGCAGCGCATCGGCGATCACGCGCGCCGGCAGCGCATCCATGGGCAGGAAATGCGCATGGCTCATGACCACGATCGCCGACACGTCGTCGTAGGGAAACAGGTTGGGCACCAGCAGCGCCTCGCCGCGCCGCATGCGCCCGCCGGGCACCAGCGACTCCGGGTAACGCGGCGTGATCTGCTCGATCCGCTCCGGGCAGAACGGGCAGTTGGCACGCGTGCCCTCGGCCAGCGCGCCGAGCTCGGGCAACTGGCGCGGCGGAAACGAGAAGTGGCAGATGCGCGAGGTGTCGCCGGTCAGCGGGTCGTGGCGCACCTCGCTGGGCACGCCGGTCAGCGCGAACCCGGCGCGCGGGTCGTGCAGCTGCGCCACCTTGCCGGTCTTGCGGAACTCGATCATGCGGGGATGGCGGCCAGCCTGGCCTGTTCGCGGGTGACGATCCACACGCCGGCGGCCGACAGGGCCATGCCCAGCGCAGCCCACAGCGTATAGGCTTCGCCGAACAGCAGCCAGGCGAAGATCGCCGTCACCGGCGGCGTGAGGTACATCAGGCTGACCACGCTGGTGGCCGCGCCGCGCCGGATCAGCGCGAACAGCAGGAACACCGCGCCGCATGAAAGGCCGAACACCAGCCAGACGATGGCCAGCACCAGCTCGATGCTCCAGCGCACCTGCATGGTTTCGAAGGCCCAGGCGAACGGCAGCACGACCACGAACGCTGCGAGGAACTGGATCGCCGCGTTGGTGCGCAGGTCCACATGGGCGCAATGGCGCTTCTGGTAGAGCGTGCCCAGCGTGATGGACACCAGTGCCAGCGTGATCAGCGCGAGGCTGGCCCAGCCGACGATACCGGCCGAGGCCTTGTGCCAGACCACCGCGGCGACGCCGAGGAAGCCCAGCGCCAGTCCCGCCCATTGCCGCGCGTTGGTGCGTTCGGCCACCATGCGCTCGCCCAGCAGGGCCGTCAGGATGGGTTGCAGGCCGACCACCAGCGCCGCCACGCCGGCCGGCAGCCCGAGGTGCATGGCACAGAACACTCCGCCCAGATAGCCGCCCTGCATCAGCACCCCGGCCACGGCCACATGACCGGCTTCGGCCAGGTTGGCCGGCCAGCGCGCCCGCGCCAGCCAGCACAGGGGCAGCAGCACCGCCACCACGCCCAGATAGCGATACAGCAGGAAGGTCAGCGGTTCGGCATACGGCAGCCCCAGCTTGGCGCCGATGAAGCCGGTGCTCCACAACACCACGAACAGCGAAGAGATCGCCAGGGCCGGCGCTGCCGGGGGCGCTTTTACGGTTTCAAACGAAGTGCTCACTCACCCGCCGATCCGGGCCGGATGGCCCACTTTTTATTATTATATAACAACAGCTTGGACTTCATCCAAAAAATTCTTGACGCACTGCACAAAAGTGCTAGAATTTCAATTGTTGCGACGCACAACGCGTCCTGAAACCCCAGTACCGAATACGCACGAAAACCGCAAGCAACTCATCGCAAGTTAACGAGACAAGGAGTTCCACCATGTACGTGACCCCCGAGCAGATCGCTGCCACCAACAAAGCCAACGTCGACGCCGTGCTGTCCGTGGCCGCCGCCCAGTTCGCCGCTTTCGAAAAGCTCGCGAACCTGCAGGCCGCCGCCGTGAAGTCGGTGTTCGAAGAGTCCATCGCCAACACCCGCGCGCTGGTCGGCGCCAAGGACGTGCAGGAATTCGCCGCCCTCCAGCAGGCCTTCTCCCAGCCCGCCCTCGAGAAAGCCATCGCCTTCTCGAAGAACGTGTACGAAGTCGCCACCGAGACCAACGGCGAACTGTCGAAGCTGGCCGAGTCGCGCATCGCCGACTGGAACCAGAACTTCGTCTCCGTGCTCGACAAGGCCAGCAAGAACGCGCCGGCCGGTTCCGATGTCGCCGTCGCCGCGGTCAAGTCCATGCTCGCCGCCGCCAACTCGGCCTACGACAGCATGAACAAGGTCGCCAAGCAGGCCACCGAGATCGCCGAAGCGAACGTCGCCGCGGCCACCGAAACGGTGAAGGGTCTGGCCAAAGCAAAAAAAGCCGCCTGAGCGGACGCGCCGCAACGCGGCGCAAGTCCGCAGGCAAGGCCGTGAAAGCGGCGCCCGCGAAGAACCTCGCGCGACGCGCCGCCGCCAGACGCGCGGCCGGCAAGCCCCGAAGGGCAAGCCCCCGGTGCAGAAGCCGAAGGCGAAAAGCCCGCCGGCAAGGCGAAGAAGAAGTCCTGAAAACCCCGCGAGCGCGGGGTTTTTCATTTCAGCTCCAGGGTCTCGCGATACGGATGCCCGCGCCTATCCATCTCGGCGCGGATCTCGACCATGGCCGCGGCGACCTCGCCGGGCTCGCCGCGCACGCCCAGCTCGATGTGGCCGCGGCTGCCGTCCTTGCCCATGGTGGGCAGGGAGAACAGCTTCAGCTGCTTCCACTTCGCTTCGATCGCATACATCAGGTCGGCAAGCTGGCTCTCGCCGGCCTCGAACACGTAGATCGAGGCCTCCTTCAGCGCATGCGTGTTGTGCAGGTGCCGGTAGTGCGTGTCCAGCACCCACTCGACCATCGGCCAGGCCATCTGCGGGAAACCCGGCACGAAGTGGTGGTTGCGGATCGAGAAGCCCGGCACGCGGTTCACCGGATTCGGGATGATCGCCGCGCCCTGCGGGAATTCGCCCATCTTCAGGCGCTGCGGCGTGGTCTCGCCGCCGAAGCGCGCGCTGATCTCGGCCTGCGCCTCGGGATGCAGGAGCAGCGGCACGCCCAGGGCCGCCCCCGCGCACTGGCGCGTGTGGTCGTCCGGGGTGGCGCCGATGCCGCCGAAGCTGAACACGATGTCGCCCGAGGCGAAGGTGCGTGCCAGCACCGCCTGCAGGCGCGGCGGGTCGTCGGCCAGGTACTCGCAGAAATCCGCGCGCAGGCCGCGCCGCGCCAGCGCGCCGACGAAGAAACCGAAATGCTTGTCCTGCCGCTTGCCGACGAGGATCTCGTCGCCGATGATCAATGCGCCTATCGCCATGCGTTCACCTCTCACTCTGCGCGTATCGCGTAGTTCCGCTTCCAGCGCCAGACCGCGGCCGCCACCGCCAGCAGCGCATGCACCCCGGCCACCGCCACCGCATACCCCGGACGATCCCAGAACGGCGGCAGCACCAGGTCGGCCAGCGCGCGCGCATCCATCGCGCGCAGGATGGCCGGCACCAGGCCGTACAGCACCACCATGTACAGCACCGCCGAAGCCTCGACGCGGCGCGGTTGCGCGGCGAACGAGAACCACATGAAGATCGCCGCATCGCGCACCGCCAGCAGCAGCAGCGGCAAGGGCGCGAGCTGCACGGCGGCGAACAGTTCGCCCTCGGCGCGCCTGCCGCCGGCCACCAGCATGGTGAGCAGCGTGAACAGCGCCGCCAGCGCGAGCGTGAGCGGCCACAGCGGCGCCTCCTCGAGTGCGCGGCGCCGCTCGCCGGTGCGCAGCCTGAACAACACGCGGCGCAGGGCCATCGGCGCCGAGACCTCGGCCAGCAGCAGCGGGTAGACCGCGGCCAGCGATACCACCAGGGCGCCGGCGAAATGCACGTTGCGCACCTGCGACCAGGCGTCGCTGGCGCGGATCGCGAAACCCGAGACGAAGCCGGCCAGGAACAGCAGGAAGGCGATCCAGGCCCAGGGCAGCGTGCGCACCTGCAGTTCCTGGCACATCAGGCGGTGCGCGCCGAACACCGCCCAGGCGGCGAACACCGCCAGGGTGCAGAACATGAAATCGGCGCGCGCCCATTCGCGGCCCCACCACAGCACCGGTTCCTCGTTGCCGGACAAGGCGGCCACCGAAGGGCCGCCGACCAGGAACAGCACCGCCACGGCCCAGCCGCCGGGGCCCGAGCGCACCACGCCCTTGCGCGCCGCGGCGATGCCGCCGACCAGTGCCAGCGCCTGCAGCAGCAGCGCCCCGGCCACCAGCATGCCGGCGATCTGCGGCGCGGAGATCTCCGGCGAACAGGCCAGGAACACCAGCATGCAGAGGATCCCGCCGTACCAGGCGAACACCGTCGCGCCGGCCAGCTTGCCCAGGGTCATCGGCCAGGGATCCACCGCCGACATGCGTTGCCCGTCCCAGGTGCGCCCGCGCACCTCGGCGATCACCGCATCGCCCGCATGCAGGGTGCCCCACACGATGCAGATGGCCACGAACAGCATGGCCGAGGCGCTGGCCAGCGGTTCGGCCGGCGCGTCGCGGTTCAGCGCGTAGATCAGGCCGAACACCAGCGCCAGCACGCCGGGCATGGCGATCAGCCGATGCAGCGAGAGTTCCAGCCACAGGTTGCGGCGCAGTTCGGGATTCATCATGAGGGCGCGGCACCCACGGTGCGCAGATAGGATTCGTGCAGGTTCTCGCGCTCGAGCGCGAACTCCGACAGTGGCAGGCCGGCCTGCACCAGCGCGCGCAGCAGCGCCGCCTGCGCCTCGGCGCCGCCGTGCAGTTCGAGCACGGCGGCATCGGCCTCGGCGCGCAGCACGCGCACCCCCGGCAATGCGGCCAGTTTCGCCTCCAGCGCCTCGACCGCCTGCGCGAAGGCCAGGCGCACGCGCGCCAGGCCGGCGACGGCCCCCTCCAGCGCACGGTTCTCGACGATTCGGCCGTGGCGCATCACCAGCATGTGCGTGGAGTACTCGTCGAGCTCGGCCAGGATGTGCGAGGACACGATCAGCGTGATGCCCTCCTCGCGCAACTGCGTGAACAGCCGCGCCAGCGCATGGCGCGCCTCCGGGTCCAGGCCCGAAGCCGGCTCGTCGAGCATCAGCACTTGGGGGGCGTGGATCAGCGCCTGGCCGATGGCCACGCGCTGGCGCTGGCCGCGCGACAGTTCGGCCGCGCGCCGCTCGAGCAGCCCGGCCAGGCCCATGCGCTGCGCGGTGCGCTGCACGGCTCCGTCGATGTCGGCGTCGGCCACGCCGTGCGCGGCGGCCGCATGCGCAAAGCAGCGTGCCACGCTGAGCGCGTCGTACAGACCGAAGAAGTCGGAGAGGAAGCCCACCCGCCGGTGCACCGCGCGCGGTTCCTCGAGCACATCCACGCCGGCGACGTGGATACTGCCGAGCATGGGCCGCTCGAGTCCGGCCAGGCAGCGCAGCAGCGTGGTCTTGCCGGCGCCGTTGGGTCCGACCAGGGCCGTGACGCTGCCCGCCGGCACCTCGAAGGACACTTCGTCGAGCGCGCGCACACCGGGATATTCGAACAGGACGCCGCTGGCGACGACCGCCGCGGGATGGGGATGGGGCATGGCGCGCTACGCTACGCGAAGCGCGGTTCGCACTCAAGCTTGACATGCGCCGATGCGCGGCACAGTCTCGAAACATGAACTCGCGCAACGCTCCGTCCTCCGCGGCCACCGCCACCGTCCCCACCACCTGCTGGGAGTGTTCCACCGCCTGCGGCGCGCTGGCCGAGGTCACGCAGGGACGCGTCACGCGCATCGGCCCCAACCCGGATCACCCGGGCTCGCACGGCATGTTCTGCGTGAAGGGCATCCGCGGACTGCCCGAACTCACCTACGGCGCGACGCGCATCACGCACCCCATGCGCCGCACCGGCGCGCGCGGCGAGGACCGCTGGGAGCGCATCTCCTGGGACGCCGCGCTGGACGCCATGGCCGAGGGCTACGCGAAGACGCGCGACGAGCACGGGCCGCTGGCGCTGGCCGGGGCGGTGGGCGGCGCCTTCTTCTCGCGCGGCGCGGTGGTGGCGCTGGCCATGCGCGCCATGGGATCGCCCAACTTCCTGATCAACCAGGACCTGTGCGGCGGCTGCCGCGGCGTGTCCGACATGGTGACCGGCCTGGCCATCGCCAACGGCGAGGACGTGCAGAATTCGCGCACCGTGCTGATCGTCGGCGCCAACCCGCACGCGGCCAACCCGGTGCAGTGGGCCAACATCAAGGCGGCCAAGGCGCGCGGCGCGAAGATCGTGGTGCTCGACCCGATGCGCTCGGAGGCCGCGAAGCTCGCCGACCTGTGGCTGCAGCCGAAACCCGGCACCGACGCGGCCATCGCGCTGGCCATGATGCAGGTGCTGATCGCCGAGGACCGCATCGACCACGCCTTCGTGCGCGACTGGACGCACGGCTATGCGCAGCTGGCCGAGCGCGTGCGCGACTGGACCCCGCAGCGCGCCAGCGCGGTCAGCGGGGTTCCGGCCGGGCAGATCCTCGCCGCCGCGCTCGCCTACGCCGAGGGCCCGGCCAGCTTCGTCTCGGGCCACGGCATCGACGCAGTGACGAACGGCGTGCAGACCTTCCGCGCCTTCCACTGCCTGCTGGCCATCGCCGGCAACCTCGACCGCGCGGGCGGCAACCGCCGCGCCAAGCGGCCGCGCGGCTTCAGGACCTACCTCGACCTGATCCACGACCCGGCCTTCCAGTTGCCGCCCGAGGTCGCGCGCCGGACGCTGGGCGCGGCAGAGTACCCGCTGTGGGCCGGTCCGCAGGGCTGGCAGACCGCCTGCCACAACCCCACGGTGATCGACGCCATCCTCACCGGCAAGCCCTACCCGGTGCGCGCCATGTACGTGTCCGGCGTGAACATCGCCGTGACCTATCCGGACACGCAACGCACCATGGCCGCGCTGCGTTCGCTGGACTTCCTCGCCGTGGCCGCGCATTCGATGAATCCGACCGCGGCCCTGGCCGACATCGTGCTGCCCAAGACCACCACGCTGGAGGAGGAGGACGTGTCGATCAATGGCCACGCGCCCTGCGTGACCTGGACCGCCGCCGTCGCCGCGCGCCAGGGCGAGGTGCGGCCCGATGTGGAGATCGCCTGGGACCTGGTGCAGCGCATGGCCGCGCGCGGCGCCGCCGACGCGAAGTTCATGCCGTGGCGCACGCAGCGCGAGTTCAACGAATTCCTGGTGCGCGACACCGACCTCGACCTCGCGACGCTGGCCGCACGCGGCTACGCCGAGTTCGAGCACCGGCTGGGCGATTTCGCCGCGCAGGCGTTCAAGACGCCCAGCGGCAAGGTGGAGCTGTACTCGCAGCGCATGCAGGCCGCCGGCCTCGACCCGCTGCCCGACTGCGTGCCGCCGGCCGCCTCGCTGGCGCGCGACCCCGCCTATCCGTACACGCTGCAGACCGGCCTGCGCGAGAAGACCTACCACCACCGCGCTTTCGCGAGCAGGCCTGGGCGCGCAAGGTCTCGCCCGATCCGCTGGTCAAGCTGCATCCGGACACCGCGCGCGAACTGGGCATCGCCGAGGGCGACTGGGTGAAGCTCGAGACGCCGCGCGGCGCCGGCGCCTGCCGCGCCAGGGCCTCGCTCACCGAGGCCACCGCGCCCGGCGTGCTGGTCACCGGCATGGGCTGGTGGCTGCCCGAGGCCGCGGGCCCGGAGTACGGCGCGCTGGACGTGAACATCAACGCGGCGCTGTCCTACGCCGGCCCCTACGATCCGGCCAGCGGCTCGGCCGACACGCGCGGCCTGCCCTGCCGGGTCGGCCGCGCCTAGGCTAGTTTGCCGAATTCGGCAAGACGATCGACATGAAACCCGCTCCAGGAGCCGGTTTCATAAAATAAAAGTTGAAGATTTACCTCGCCGACGACCAGGCGCAGGCCCGGCACGTCCTGCGCCTGCTGGCGCGTGCGCACGCTTTCGAGTCGCGCCCTGAGCTTCTCGCGGCTCTTGAAGGCGTGCTCGCGCACCAGCGACTCGGCGCGTCCGGCCTGGCCGCGCAGCAGCGCGTCGACGATGTCGCGGTGCTCGGACTGCACGCCCTGCATGTTCATGGACACGTCCAGCGATTGCGTGTTGAAGGCGATCGCGCCGGCCGCCACCAGCGGCAGCCGGCTGTTGAACTCCAGCGCGGCCGCCAGCGCCTTGTTGCGCGCCGCATCCACGATGGCGGTGTGGAAGCGCGCGTTCATGCTCGCCCACTGCTTGCGTCCGCCTCGTCGAAATGGCCCTTGGCGAGTAGGCGGTCGCCCTCGGCCACGCAGTCCATCAGTGCGGCGCGCGTCGCACCGTCCAGGCCGTGCTCGAGCGCGCGCTGGCAGGCCAGCGCCTCCAGCGCGCCGCGCACGTCGAACGCGTCGACGATCTCGCTGATGGTGATCTCGCGCACCACGAAGCCGCGGCGCGGCGAACTCACCACCAGGCTTTCCTGCTCGAGCAGACCCAGGGCCAGGCGCACCGGCGTGCGCGAGACGCCCAGGCGCTGGGCCAGCGGGATCTCGGCGATGCGCGCACCCGGGGCAAACTCGCCGGACATGATCATCTGGCGCAGCTGCAGGGTGACTTTCTCAACCTGCCGTTCAGAAGGCTGCATGCACTGTCCAAGAATTATTTGATTCAGGGTGCATTTTAGTCCAGTTTTTGCCGCTTGCGTTCCAAAATTGCATGCAATATAGTCTGACTGCATGCAATTTACGGGTCCATGCTCCAAGCCGCACCGACCCCGACGACAACGCCGCCACGGCGAGGAGACAAGCAGTGAAACTGATCCGATTCCGCACGCCCGCCGGCATTGCGCTGGGCCTGGCCACCGAACACGGTGTGGTCGACTTCAGCCGCCACGCGCCCGAACTCCGGGACATGGCCGACTGGCTCACGCCGCAAGGCCAGGCACGCGCCGCAGCGCTGGCCGGCACCGCGCCCGACTGCCGCCTGGAGGAGGTCGAACTGCTGACGCCGCTGGCCGCCGGCGCGCGCCTGTTCTGCATCGGCCTGAACTACAAGTCGCACGTGGCCGAAACCGGCCGCGAGATGCCGCCGCAGCCTTCGGTGTTCCTGCGCACGCATGAGAGCGTGGTGGCGCATGGCCAGCCGATGCGCAAGCCGCCGGTGTCCGACCACTTCGATTTCGAAGGCGAACTGTCGGTCGTGATCGGCCGGCCGGCCAGCCGCATCGGCGAGGCCGAAGCGCTGTCCTGCGTGGCCGGCTACACCATCGTCAACGACGGCAGCCTGCGCGACTTCCAGAAGCACTCGGTCACCGCCGGCAAGAACTTCGACGCCAGCGGCGCCTGCGGACCCTGGATCGTCACCGCCGACCAGATTCCCGACCCCACGCAACTCACCCTGGTGACGCGCCTGAACGGCGGCGAGGTGCAGCGCTCCACCACCGACCTGCTGATCTATTCGATACCGCGCATCCTCAGCTACATCTCGAGCTTCGCCGCGCTCAAGCCCGGCGACGTGGTCGCCACCGGCACGCCCGCCGGGGTCGGCGCGCGGCGCACGCCGCCGCTGTGGATGAAGCCCGGCGACACCATCGAGATCGACATCTCGGGCGTCGGCGTGCTGCGCAATCCCGTCGCCGGCTGAGCGCCGGCCCGCGCCGCGCCCCGACGCACGCCCGTCCACACCCCGCAACCCCTACCCGGCGGAGACCCCACGAACCTGAGCGACCCCGGCGTGCGCGATCGCATGCTGAACCTGAACCTCGACCTGCCCCCCATGCGCATCAGCGAGATCGTGCTGAAGACCGCGCGCTACGACCAGCTCAAGCCCTGGTATCAGGGCGTGCTCGGCGTGGCGCCGTTCTTCGAGCACATCCCCAAGGGCGGCTCGCAGAAGGCCGCGCCCGGCCAGCAGGAGCGCGCCACCGACATGCGCCTGTGCTTCATGCGCGTGCACCTCGACTACCCCTACGCGCAGATCGTCGCCATCTTCGACGTGCCCGGCACCGGCGACGCGGCCGGCAACGAGCCCGGCCTGCACCACATGCAGTTTCGCAACGCCACCATGGACCATCTGTTCACGCGCTACGAGCGCCTGAAGTCGATGGGCATCCTGCCGCACCGCATGGCCAACCACGGCCCGGGCACCAGCTTCTACTATCGCGATCCCGACCGGAACATCGTCGAACTCTCGGCCAGCAACTTCGTCACCGAAGCCGAGTACCGCGACTTCTTCACCTCCGAGGGTTACAGGAAGAATCCCTCCGGCATCGAGATCGACGCCGACGAGTACATCGCGCGCTATCGCAGCGGCGTGCCGCTGGCCGAGCTGGTCAAGATCCCGTCATGAGCGTGCGCAGCATCGAAACCCCGGTGCTGGTGGTCGGCGCGGGACCGGTGGGCCTGGCGCTGGCCTGCGAACTGGGCTGGCGCGGCGTGCCCTGCCTGGTGATCGACCAGGGCGACGGCTCGGTGGTGTTCCCGGCCGGCGAGGCGATCTTCGTGCGCACCATGGAACACCTGCGCCGCTGGGGCATCGCCGATCGCGTGCACACGCCTCCGGCTTTCCGCAGGACTACCCGCGCAACGTGGTGTTCTGCACCGGCTGATGGGCCACCTGCTGGCGCGCTTCGAGCGCGACTCGAGCGCCAGCGCGCGCGCACGGGCCGGCACGCACAGCCCGGAGACGGCCGCCTTCTGCCCCAAGGTCTGGTTCGACCCGATGCTGCGCGAGTTCGCGCGCAGCCACGCGCACGTGCAGCTCGAGTACGGCTGGCGGCTCGAGGGTTTCGAACAGGACGCCGAGGGCGTCACGGCGCAGCTGGTGGTGGCCGCCACCGGCGAGCGCATCCGCGTGCGCAGCCGCTACCTGGCCGCCTGCGACGGCGCCAAGAGCAGCGTGCGACGCGCGCTGGGCATCGAGTTCGACGGCGTGTTCGCCGAAGGCCACAACCTGGGCATCTACCTGCGCTCGAAGGACCTGCTCAAGCGCCAGCCGCACGGCACCGCCAGCCAGTTCCTCACCATGAGCACGCGCCACCGCTCCTCGCTCACCACGGTCAACGGCCGCGACCTGTGGCGGCTCTCGCTGTACGTGCAGCCCGGCGAGGCCGAGACCCTGGACCCGGTCGAGTGCGTGCGCGCGACGCCTTCGGCGACACGCTCGATGTCGAGATCATCCGCGCCCAGCCCTGGTCCGGACACCGCGTGGTGGCGCGCGCCTACCGCAACCGGCGCGTGTTCCTGGTCGGCGACGCGGCGCACATGCTGTGGCCCAAGGGCGGCTTCGGCGCCAACACCGGCATCGGCGATGCCGTGGACCTGGGCTGGAAGCTGGAGGCCGTGCTCTCCGGCTGGGGCGGCGAGCGCCTGCTGCAGAGCTACGACGCCGAGCGCCGCCCGATCGGCGTGCGCAACGTCGAGGAAGCCGCCAGCAATCGCGCCGCCGACGGCGAACTGCCCAGCGACCCGCTGCTGGAGGCCGATGGTCCGGCGGGCGAGGCGGTGCGCGCGAAACTGCGTGACACCATCCTCGCCACGCGCTGGAAGGAATGGAACACCCTGGGCGTGCAGCTGGGCTATCGCTACGCGAACTCGCCGGTGATCGTGCCCGACGGCACCCCGCAGCCGCCCGACCAACCTAGCGAGTACCTGCCCTCCACCTGGCCGGGCTGCCGCGCCCTGCATGCCTGGCTGTCGCTGGGCCGCTCCATGCTCGACCTGTACGGTCGCGGCTGGAGTGCTGCTGCGCTTCGGTGCCGCCTGCGCAGGCTCCGCAGACTCGGCAGACTCCGCGCTGGCCGCCGCCGCGCGACGCGCCGGCATGCCGCTGCAGACCGTGGACGTCGCCGATCCGGAGATCGCCCGGCTGTACGCCGCGCCGCTGGTGCTGGTGCGCCCGGACGGGCACGTGGCCTGGCGCGGCCGCGAGGATGCGGACCGGGCCGACGCCGTGATCGCGCGCGTGCGCGGCGCGGGCGAGGCGCATGCCGCGCACCAGGTCGCAGCGCAGGCACAGTTGCAGGATGGTTGAAGGCAGGACGGCCGAAGACACGCAGGCCGGGCGGTACCCATAACGACAATGCGACAACGACACCGGAGGAAGACAAAATGAAGCTCGCACACGGACTCGCCGCAGGACTGCTGGCCGCGCTCTGCGCAACACCCGCCGCCGCGCAGATGGAACAGACCACGCTGGCCATCCCGGTACTTTCGCTGACCTTCAGCCCCAACTACATCGCCGAGGAAAAGGGCTACTGGAAGGAGGAGGGGCTGGAGGTGAAGATCCAGGCCATCCCCGGCGTCGGCGCATCGAACGCGGTGCTGGCCGGCAGCGTCGACTTCACCAACACCGCCTCCTCGGCCTTCGTGCGCGCCAACGCGCGCGGCCAGAAGCTGGTGGCCATCGCCAACACCATCGAGAAGGTGCAGGTCGAGATCGTGATGAGCAAGGCGGCGCTGGAAAAGCGCGGCTTCGACCCCAACGCCCCGGTCGAGAAACGCGCCGCGGCGCTGAAGGGCGCCAAGATCGCCGTCGACGCGCCCAACTCGATCACGCACGGATACGTGAAGTACGCCGCCAAGAAAGCCGGCCTGACCCCGATCGCGACGTCACCGTTTCGCCGATGGCGCCGCCGGCCATGCTGGCGGCGATCCGCTCCGGCCAGGTCGACGGCCTGTCGATGTCGCGGCCCTGGGCCTCGGTGCTGCGCAAGGAAGGCATCGCGCTGACGGTGGCCAGCAACCCGCTGGGCGACTTCCCGGAACTCAACCCCTTCAACTACAACCTGATCGTCACGCGGCCCGGCTTCTGCGAGTCCAAGCCCTCGGTGTGCCGCAAGCTGGTGAACGGCTTCAAGAACGCGCTGACCTTCATGCACGAGAAGCCCGCCGAGACCGGCGCGATCCTGCGCAGGAAATTCGACAAGACCGACGCCGCGCTGGTGGACGATGCGCTCAAAGCAGTGATCGAAGGCACGCCGCGCACCCCGCTGGTCAAGGAGGAGGGCTTCGTCAGCGCGCAGAACTACATGCTCAGCGCGGGCATCATGAAGCCCGAGGAGAAGCTGGCCCTGCTCGCCGGCATCTACAACAACGCCTACGCGAAGTAAGCTGGTGCGCCGCTACGATCGGCTGGTGGTGCTGGTCGTGCTGGTCGCCCTGTGGCAGGGCGCCAGCGCGGTGTTCGGCGCGCAGTGGATCACCGGACCCTGGGTCACGCTGCAGGCGTTCTGGCGCGTGCTGGTCAACGGCGACCTCTGGCACCACGGCAGCTACACGCTGTCGGCCGCGCTGCTCGGCTTCGCGATCGGCGGCCTGCCGGGCGCCGGCCTGCCCTTCGTGCTGCGCAGGATGCACAGGTTGCGCGCGGTGCTCGACCCCTACCTGGTGGCCGGCTACGGCGCGCCCAAGGTCGCGCTCACGCCGCTGTTCATCATCTGGTTCGGCATCGGCCTGGCCTCCAAGGTCGCACTGGTGGCCAGCGTGGTGTTCTTCCTGGTGTTCTTCGTGACCTCGGCCGGGCTGGCCAGCGTCGACCAGAAGCTGATCGCCGCGGCGCGCGTGTTCGCGCCGACGCGCGCCTGATCGCGCGCGAGATCGTCTGGCCGAGCGCCGCACCCTATGTGTTCACCGGCCTGCGCATCGCCGCGCCCTACGCCATCGGCACCGCCGTGGTCGGCGAGCTGATCTCCTCGAACCGCGGCCTGGGCTACTCGATCCAGGCCGCGGCCACCGATTTCAACCCGGCCGGCATCTTCGTCGGCGTGCTCGCCCTGGCCCTGCTGGTCGGCGGCCTGAACGCCGCGCTCGGCCTGCTCGAACGCCGGCTGCTCGCCTGGCGGCCGAGCGACGACACCGTGGAACGCGCACAGGCGGCCTTCTGAGATGGACATGAAAACCCCCACCCCTTTCCTCGAAGTCGAAGGCCTGGCCAAGCGCTTCGAGGCGCGCGCCGGACGCTCGGCGGCGCTCAGCGTGATCGAAGACCTCTCGCTGTCGGTGGCCGAGGGCGAGTTCGTCACCGTGGTCGGCCCCTCGGGCTCGGGCAAATCCACCCTGCTGAACATGCTCGCGCAGATCGACCGTCCGAGCGGCGGCAGCGTGCGCCTGCGCGGCGAGACCATCCTCGCGCCGGGCAGCACGCTGGCGCCGGGCTGGCATTGCCAGATCGGCTACGTCACCCAGGAGGACAACCTGCTGCCCTGACGCAGGCTCGAGGAGAACATCGTCTTCCCGCTCAGGGCGCAGGGGCGGCTGGACGCCGCGGCGCGCGAGCGCGTCGCCGCGCTGATCGAGCTGGCCGGGCTCAAGGGTTTCGAGCGCTACTACCCCAGCGAGCTTTCCGGCGGCATGCGCAAGCGCGCCTCGCTGGTGCGCACCCTGGCCTACGACCCGCCGGTGATCCTGATGGACGAACCGTTCGGCGCGCTCGATGCGCAGACCCGCATGCAGCTGCATGCCGACCTGCTGCGCCTGTGGAACCTCAAGCGCAAGACCATCGTCTTCGTCACCCACGACATCGCCGAGGCCATCGCCCTGGGCGACCGCGTGCTGGTGCTCTCGCGCGCGCCGGCAAAGGTGATCGCCGAGCATCGCGTCGAGATCCCGCGGCCGCGCGACATCGACCACCTGGTCGCCGCGCCCGGCTTCGCCGCATTGTTCGAACGCATACGCCAGGCGCTGGCATGAGCCAGGCCCTGCTGCCCGAACCCGAGCAGCGCGGCGGCGCGGGCGTGGCCGTCGGCCGCATCGTGCTCGGCCTGGCGCTGGTCGCGCTGTGGGAACTGCTGCACCGCTGGCTGGGCCGCGACGTGGTCGCCGGCCTGGCCGACATCGCCGCGCGCATCCTCGAGATCGCGCGCGACGGGCGCCTGGCCAGGCACCTGGGCGTCACCCTGTTCGAATCGGCCGCCGGTCTGGCCATCGGCGGGACGGCGGGCCTGGCCCTGCCCTTCGCGCTGCGCCTGGCGCCGCGCCTGGAGCGCGCCCTGCACCCCTACATCGGCGCGGCCATGGGCGTGCCCAAGCTCGCCCTCGCCCCGCTGATCATCCTGTGGTTCGCATCGGCCTGGCCTCGAAGATCGCCTTCGTCGTCGCCGCGGTGGTGTTCTTCCTGATCTTCTTCAGCACCCTGGCCGGCATCCACGCCACCGACGCGCGCCTGCTGGCGGTGGCGCGCCTGATGGGCGCCGGGCGCTGGCTGCTGATGCGCGAGGTGCTGCTGCCCTCGGCGGTGCCCTACGTGCTGGCCAGCCTGAAGATCGCTGCGCCGCGCGCGCTGAGCGCCGCCGTGGTCGGCGAGTTCGTCGCCTCGAGTGCCGGCCTGGGCTTCGGCATACGCGACGCCATGGACCAGGCCGACACGGTGGGCATCTTCGCCGGCGTGGTGGTGGTGACCCTGCTCACGGTGCTCGTCAACGAAGGGCTGGAACGGCTGCAGCGCGCGGCGCTGGGCTGGCGCGAAGTCGGGCTGGGCGGATTCTGAGCTTGCCAACCGAGGGGAAACACCATGAACGAGGAACAACGCCGCGGCATCGTCGCCGCCTGCGAACGCCTGGCGCTGGATTTCGCCTGGCACGTGGACCATCGCAACGCCGAACAGGTGGCCGCGCTGTTCGCCGCCGATGGCGGCTTCGAGCGTAAGGGCGAACTGCTGCTGGGGCGCGAAGCCATCCTCGCCGCGCAGCGCAAGCGGGCCCGAGGGCGTCGTCACGCGCCATGTGTGCGCCAACCTCGCCGTCGAGGCCATCGACGCCGATCATGCGCGCGGCGTCATGTACTTCCTGCTCTACAAGCACGACCACGCCGCGGCCGGGACCGATGCGGGCAAGCCCGCGCCGCTGGGACCGCCGGAAACCCTGGGCGAATACCACGACGAGTACCTGCGCACCGCCGAAGGCTGGAGGATCGCCCGTCGGGTGGCCAAAGGCGTGTTCCGCCGCGCCTGAACGCGGGGGTGGCCTACCTGCGCCCGCTGCGGCGCAGGGTCTCGGCCCAGGCCAGCATCAGCAGCCCGCCGATGGCCGAAACGTTCTTGAGGAAATGCAGCAGCTGGCCGTGCAGGGCCGGGCCCGAGTGCAGCCAGAACGGATGCGAGAGCCAGGCGTCCGCCGCCAGGAAGATCGCCATCAGCAGGCCCACCCAGCGCGCCTGCCAGCCGAAGGCGATGGCCAGGCCGGCGGCGAATTCGAAGATCGCGAAACCCCAGACCATGGGGTTGGAGGACAGGTGGCCGCCCAGCAGGCTGGAAGCCGTCAGCAGCCGCTCCGCACCCAGGCCGATGAAGACGCTGGCGATCAGGATGCGTGCCAGGACGAACAGGGTGTTGCTGCGCATGCGGCACCTCGCGGCGGGATGACCCCGCGATTATGCCCACATGCGCAGCGTTTCCGCCGTCCGGATTACTTCTTCGCCTTGATCGTGTACCAGACCCCGCCCTGGCCTTCGCCCTTCATGTCGCCCGCGGCGGTGTCGGCCGCGTAGAAGTACAGCGGCTTGCCCTGGTGGGCCCACTGTTTGGCGCCGTCGTCGCGCGTGACGATGCTGAAGTCGCCGCCGGCCAGCGCCGGGTTGGCGACCGCGAACGGCGGCCAGGCGCCGGCGCAGCCGCCGTTGCAGTTGCTCTTGCCGGCCGCGTCCTTGGTGAAGATGTACAGCGTCTTGCCTTCCTTGCTGGCCAGCACGCCGTTCTTCTCGACGGTCGGGTTGGCTTGCGCGGCGCCCGCGAACAGGGCGGCGGCGGCGAAGGTGGCGGACAGGATGGAAAGTTTCATGGGGTTCCCCGGTATTGAGTTGGTTGGATGCAACGCGTGCCGGCATCGAAAATCGTCGCGGGCACCTGCATACCTACGTGCGGGGAGGCGCAAACGGATGCAGCGCGCGGCTTGCCGGATGTGACAAACCGCACAATGCGGGAAAAACAGGCTAAGGCAGCAGCGCGGGGGGCACCACTTCGCCCGCGATGGGCGCCGCGCGCATTTCCCGCAGGTCCGCCAGGCCGAAGTGGATGAAGGCCAGTCCGAACAGCACCGGCGCGAAGAAGCCGAGGATGGGCACGTAGGCCAGCAGCGCGAGGATCACGCCCAGCAGGTAGAAGGCGCTGCGCCGCGTGCGGAACAGGGTGCGCATCTCCTCGGCGCTGGCGTGCTCGGCCACCGCGTCGTAGCGCAGCACGCGCTGGTTCACCCAGCCCAGCACCGCCACCGGCGCCACCGCCCACAGCGGCGGCACGATCAGCAGCGGCAGCGAGGCGAGGAACAGCAGCACCAGGCCGCACAGCGCGACCAGGCCGTTCCACAGGCTGCCGGCGAAGCTGCCGCCGCGCCGGCGCTCGAGCTGCGGGTAGTGCCGCTCGGCCACGTGCTCGACCATCTTCGACATGCTGAAGATGCCCAGGATCAGCAGCGCGGTGAGCTGGATCAGCGGAAACAGCGAGATCAGGATCAGGATCTTGGCGATGAACACCGCCGCGTCGGACAGGTCCCAGGACACCAGCAGCGAGGAGGAGAGCACCCACTGGTTCATCAGGCCGACCAGCCAGGCCACGGCCTGCGCCCAGAACAGGAAGGCCACGCCGGCCCACAGGCCCAGCGCCACCAGCAGGGGCCAGATCATCATCCACAGCATGCGCGGGTGCAGGGCGCTGGTGAAGGCGAGCATCAGGGCGCGGCCGATTCCGTTCATGCGTTCTCTTTGCGGGTTGTCGGTTGTCTTCAGTGGCTGCGCAGACTCTGCCACAGTTTGGCCAGGCGCTTGGATGAGACCGGCACCGGAGTGCGGAGTTCCTGCGCGAACAGGGCCACGCGCAGCTCCTCGAGCAACCAGCGGAACTGCTCCAGTTCGGGCGTCATGCCGCCGGACTTCATGCGCGCGGCAGCCTCGCGCTGCCAGCCCACCGCCAGCGGCGCGAGCTCGGCGGCCAGGCGCGCGTCGCGCGCCGGGTCGGCGCGCAGCTTGTCCAGGCGCAGCCCGGCGGCCTTCAGGTAGCGCGGCAGGTGCTGCAGGCGCTCCCAGGGCGTGTGCACCAGGAACTGCGGGGCGATCAGGCGCGCGGCCTGCTGCTTCACGTCCTCGGCCGGCAGCGGGAAGCCCTTGGCCGCCGAAGCGATCTTCTTCTGCAGCTCGCGGTGCTCGGCCAGCACCGTGTTCAGCGTGCGCACCACCTCCTGCGCGATCAGGCCGAAGCGGTTGCGCCCCTCCTCCACGCGCGCGGCAAAATCCTTCTGCGCCATCGGCAGGCTCTGCGCCAGGAAGGTGCGGTCCAGGGCCAGCGCGATCACCTGCTCCTTGATCGGCCCCAGGGCCGGGTCGCGCGACAGCGACTTGTCGAGGTCCTTCAGGCGCTCCTTGAACACGATCGCCAGCAGGCGCCGCACCCCGGCGCGATGCGCCTCGCGCGCCTTCTCCGGCGAATCGAAGACCTGCAGCGTGACCGCGTCGCCGGCGTCCACCAGCCCGGGATAGCCCACCAGGGTGTGGCCGCCGCGCTTGAGTTCCATCACCTCGTCGAGGTCGCCGAAGGTCCAGCCGGTGTACTTCTCGCCCTCGGTGACGGGCGCCTCGTCCTGCAGGATGGCTTCCGTCTCCCCGCGCAGCTGGCTGCGCAGTTCGGCCAGGTTGCGCCCCAGGCCGAGCTGGCGGCCGTGCTCGTCCACCACCTTGTAGTTCATGTGCAGGTGCGGCGGGGCCGAGTCCGGGCGGAAGGCGTCCTGCGGCACCTCGACGCCGATCTCGGTGCGGATGTAGCGTGCCAGGGCCGAAGCCAGCGAGGTGTCGGTGGGCAGCGCGGCCGGCTTCATCGTGGCAGCGAAGCCCTCGGCGAACTCGGCGAGCGGCCCGAGCTTGTGGCGCAGGCGCTGCGGCATGGACTTGGCCAGCGCCTGCACCTTCTCCTTCAGCAGGCCGGGCACCATCCAGTCGCAGCGCGCGGCGCTGATCTGGTTCAGCAGCGCCACCGGCACCGTCATGGTCACGCCGTCGCGCGCCGAGCCCGGCTCGAAGTGGTATTCGAGCCGGAACTCGTTGGGTCCCAGGCGGATCGCGCCGGGGAAGTTCTCGGTGGTGATGCCGGCCGCCTCGTGGCGCATCAGGTCCTCGCGCCGCAGGTGCAGCAGCTTCGGCTCCTTCTGCTCGGCCTCCTTGCGCCACTTCTCGAAGTCCGCGCCGTTGTGGATGCCCTCGGGCACGCGGCTGTCGTAGAAGGCGTAGATCAGTTCGTCGTCGACCAGGATGTCCGGCCGGCGCGACTTGTGTTCCAGGCGCTCGATCTCGGCCAGCAGCTTCGCGTTGTGCGCGAAGAAGGGCGCGCGCGTGTCGAACTCGCCCTCGACCAGGGCCGCGCGCAGGAACACCTCGCGCGAACCCTCGGGGTCCATGGGGCCGTAGTGCACGCGGCGGTTCTGGTACACCGGCAGGCCGTACAGGGTGCCGCGTTCCACGGCCACCACCTGGGCGCGGGTCTTCTCCCAGTGCGGGTTGTCGCGGCTCTTCTTCATCAGGTGCGCGCCCAGCTCCTCCAGCCACTGCGGCTCGATGGCCGCCGCGCAGCGCGCGTACAGGCGCGTGGTCTCGGTGAGCTCGGCGGCCATGATCCAGCGCCCGGGCTTCTTGGTGCCCGAACCCGGGTGCACCCAGAACTTGATGCCGCGCGCCCCGGTGTAGGCCGAGTCTTCATCGCCCTTCATGCCGATGTTGCCCAGCAGCCCGGTGAGCAGCGCGCGATGGATGGCGCGGTAGCCCTCGGGCTTGTCCGGGTCGGCGGCCGAGGGCTTCCATTCCAGTTCCTCGACCTGCGCCTGCAGCTGGCGGTGCACCTCGCGCCACTCGCGCATGCGCGCGATCGACAGGAAGTTCTGCCGGCACAGCGCGGCCAGCCTGTTGTTGGACAGCTTCTCGTCCAGCGCCGCGCCGAAGAACTTCCACAACTTGAGGAAGGCGATGAAGTCCGAACGCGGATCGTCGAACTTGGCGTGCGCCAGGTCGGCGGCGTTCTGCTTGTCCATCGGCCGGTCGCGCGGGTCGGAGACCGACAGCGCGGCGGCGATCACCAGCACCTGCTCCAGGCAGCGCTCGCGCTGCGCGCCGATCAGCATGCGGGCGATGCGCGGGTCCAGCGGCAGGCGCGCCAGCTCGCGGCCGGTGTCGGTCAGTTCGTTGGCCTCGTCCACCGCGCCCAGCTCGGTGAGCAGCGCATAGCCGTCGGCGATCGCCCGCGGCGGCGGCGGGTCGACGAACGGGAACTCGGCCGGGTCGCCCAGGTGCAGGCTCTTGGCGCGCAGGATCACCGAGGCCAGCGACGAACGCAGCACCTCCGGGTCGGTGAACTCGGCGCGCTGCTTGTAGTCGTCCTCGTCGTACAGGCGCACGCAGATGCCGTTGGCCACCCGTCCGCAGCGCCCGGCGCGCTGCGCGGCCGAGGCGCGCGAGATCTTCTCGACGCGCAGCTGCTCGACCTTGTTGCGGTAGCTGTAGCGCTTGACGCGCGCGTAGCCGGTGTCGATCACGTAGCGGATGCCGGGCACGGTCAGCGAGGTCTCGGCCACGTTGGTGGCCAGCACGATGCGCCGCGCATTGCCCGAAGGACGGAACACGCGGTCCTGTTCGGTCGCCGTGAGCCGCGAGTACAGTGGCAGCAATTCGACTGGAACACGGCTCCTGGCCTGGAGGTGGCGGGACAATATGGCAGTAGTCTCGCGGATCTCCCGCTCGCCGGGCAGGAACACCAGGATGTCGCCCGGCCCGGCGCGCATCAGGTCGTCCACCGCGTCGGCCAGCGCCGCCTCCTCCTCGTCGCGCGTGGTGTCCTCGGCGTCGCCCTCCACCGGGCGGTAGCGCACCTCGACCGGATACAGCCGGCCGGAGACCTCGATCACCGGCGCCTCGCGCCCGCCCAGCGCGAAGTGCTTCGCGAACTTCTCCGCGTCGATGGTGGCCGAGGTGATGATCAGCTTCAGGTCGGGGCGCCTGGGCAGCAGGCGCAGCAGGTAGCCGAGCAGGAAGTCGATGTTCAGGCTGCGCTCGTGCGCCTCGTCGATGATCAGCGTGTCGTAGTGCGAGAGCAGCGGGTCGCCCTGGGTCTCGGCCAGCAGGATGCCGTCGGTCATCAGCTTGACGTACGACTCGGGGCGCACCTTGTCGTTGAAGCGCACCTTGTAGCCCACCGCCCCGCCCAGCTCGACCTTCAGCTCCTGCGCGATGCGCGCCGCCACCGAGCGCGCCGCGATGCGCCGCGGCTGCGTGTGGCCGATCCAGCCCGCCACGCCGCGCTGCATCTCGAGCAGGATCTTGGGAATCTGCGTGGTCTTGCCCGAACCGGTCTCGCCACAGACGATCACCACCTGGTGCGCCTCGATCGCCGCGCGGATCTCGTCGCGCTTGCCGTTGACCGGCAGGGCGGGATCGAACTCGGGTTTCGGGAGACCCAGCAGGCGACGCGCGCGCATCTCGGCGCGATCGCGCGAGGGCGCGCCGACATTCGACCCGGCCGCCCTGGGGTCGGAGAACTTTCGACACGAAGCAGTTTTGGCGGCCGACTACTGCCGCCGGCCTTCCGAACTGCGCGCCGCCGGCGCCGCGGCCTTCAGATACTCGGGCAACTCCTGGCGCAGCACACGCAGCAGTTGCTTTTCCGTCAGAGGCGGCTCGGCTTCGGACAGATAGGCCTTCAGCGCATCGTTCATCATCGTCTGACAGCCCGTGCCCGCCTTCTCTCTGCGCGCGCGAAAGCCATCGAGCACCGCGTTGTCGATATAGATGGTGATGCGCGTCTTGCCCGCCTGGGGCATCACCGCGCCCCGCCTGCCTTTGGAAAAGTCGTACTCAGCCTTCATAGTCCCTGCGCTCCCTGCGCGTTGCGCGCCTTGCCGAGATCAATCGGAAAGCTTCCGCCCGTTCGGCGCATACACGACGACCAGCAGTTCGCCCGCGCTGCCCGGGCCCAGCAGCCTCGCGCACGCAGTTCGTCCACGGCTTCGCTGTCCTGAATGCAGATCGCTAACGGGTCTGAGAACACACCCTCGGCGTCCTAGAAAGACACCCCGTGCTTGCCTAATTCGGCGGCAGCTTTCGCAAGATAGAATTCAAATCGAATTTTTTATTATATGCATACAATATGCATATAACAAGACTGCGCGCGAATTCGAGTTCCGATACGCACTCAGATTGGGTTGAAAAAGGAATATCTTTGATGTACCCAGTCAGAATGAAACCCGTCTCACGGGGTAAATCTTCTCAATCGAGCAATTCATTTCCGACATCCTCGCACTGGTTGTCGAATGGCCGCAGAGCCATCTTTTTATGATGCTCTCGCGGGCATTCTCACTCGTATACTGGAGGATAACGAACGTAAATCGATTGAGGTATATGCAATGCGAGATCTAGGATGCACACTCGAATGAAATGTCCTGAACTGGCCATTTCTGTGCGATATATACGAGACCGACTCTCCCCAAGTAAGGCGGGTACCTTGCTACTCGTCTTTCGCCTGATTCCGAGACGAGCGTCGCCGAGTAGTCCGCACCCCGGGTTTCCAAACCCCCTCAACTGAACTATCTAGCGCCTCCTGAATGTACTTGTCGGCTTCGTTCTTCGCGTGATAATCCAGTGCCAAGAGATCGCCGCTTCGAACTATTCCTTTGTGACTCGCAATTGCAGCGCGCGCATTTCCATCGTAAACACGCCAAGCTTTCAGAAGGGGAAGAACTACGTCCTTCGAGGAAATTGAGTCAATTCCAAGCATGCGCTCATGCGCACGAATAGCAATGTGTACTAGCTGCAGTGCCGCATCTCTAGCGCTCGCAGCCTTAAGATCCCTTACTGTAATCTTGAACTTCCCGCCCTCAGAGATTTTGGCAATCCCTGAATCTCTTCCCTGATGCAGCGGTAGCCACCGGATCCAAAATGTCACCAGGAGCACCGGCACTGCACATATCCGAACTTCTCGTTCACCCAGCGCAGAACCCGCATGCGCATCTCCTCGCTTTCCAACCAGAAAGCGCCTCGTTAACTGATGCAATTGCCTTAATTTCCGCATCCATATCAATTGTCCTTATTTAAACTGAGGGCAATATTCTCAGCGCGCTTACCACCAGATGGAGTTATATGGGCTCGCCTGCTCTTTCATCGAACTCATTAAGTCGCTTCTTTATGCAAAGTATGAGAATCCGAGTCCGGTAGTCTTGGATCTTGCTGTACTCAATCCACTCACAAAGTACTCGATCCTCAATCCAATCCGCCTGAATGTGCAGAAGTAGCAGAGTTTGATCGGCCGCAGAAATGCCCACTTTCAATACACGCTTTGCCCCATGCCCTGAACTACCCATACTGCCGGATTGTTCTTTTCTGCCAATGCATTCACTGCCGCCTGAGCCACGTCCGTAGACACATTGTGGAATATTCGAATTAACTCGGCCAAGGCCCAGCTCGCCATCGAATAAACAGCCGTAGCATCCATTGGATTTGCATCAACGTCTCCTCCAATATGCCCCACACCGCGATTGTTTCTACTTCGTAGAGGGCCACTAGTACGCGCGGAACAAGAACCCGAAGTGATCTGTCACCAATCAAAGATGGATTCGATGGCCGCGATTCCAAACTGCGACACGAACCGACAAAGTCAGCAGGCTTACTAGGCTTCGCCGGATACGCCCCGGTCACCGCACCTAATACTATGGAGTAAGCGACCTCAGCAAACTTTCCTCCGTTCAATTCGGCTGGCTCCCACCGATGCTCTAGATAGTTCTGAAATCTCGCGATATCGAAGTACCAACTCTCTTCGCAGCACCGCAGGAATTCCGGAAAGCAGGTTGTCCGTATCCATCGACACATCACCCTCGGCAGACGCGCTCCGCTGCGATCCCTTCCTTACGCCATAAATCTCGCGAAGGTACGCCTCACCGTTCACTGTGACACGGTACCTTCCTTGTCCCAGCTTCTGGTACAGCAACTTTCCACCTTTCGCCGCACCATTTAGCGTCATGTCTATTCGCGCCGGGACCACGAACCCAGCAATCTCTGCTTGAGACCTTAGTTCCGCAACGGTGAATGGCTGAGTGCCAGCCTTCGAGTAATGCAGAGCGACCAGAACAGCGAGATTCTGCAGGTTTTCCGTTCGCAAATTTGGACAGAAAGCTGAAGTCATCAGAATTATCAGGCGCCTGATCTTTAGATGGAGGCGCGTCCCTTCTAGCCACCTCCAGATCGAATTCTTGCTCGCGCAAAGTCCAATACACGTTGACGCGCATCAGTCGAGCTCAGCTTGATAGCGCCGCGCATACGGAAGCAATTGCTGAAACTTCTGGATCCATGGACTCGTCATTCATCGATCTCTCCGGTTCAACGATCATGAGACATGCACCACCATGTCCTGCCTCGCACTTTCCCATATTTCTACGCTATTGATCATCATATGCTTACCCGTTTGCTTTTACAAACGAAAAAATAATGAAAACTGAAATTAAAGTACTTTACTATATTTATCATATACATAAAATACTGTATTAATTAATTTACTTTCAAATTCGGACTGAATTCGAGATTTTCTTCCAAAACTATTTACACAAGACATTGAAAATAAATAATTAATCTATATTCGCCTTGAATGTATAAGTGCTTGTAGTTCAGAAATTAATCTCATGAAAAATGTCTTTTATAAACAGGCACGCTTCCAACGATGGAGCCGTAAAGGCCTCCCACCGCGAATTCGAAAGCAGTCTAGTTGCATTAATTAAACATGTAACTGGACGACCTGTGCATGGACTATCGTCGCCATGAATTTTTCAGAATTGTTGTGCGAACAACAATCAGAAAATTGGGGAGATGCGCAGTCTCCTTAAGAGTCTGTCAGTCAGAAGTCGTCACTCGTTCGCGAACGCATACATGTACAGAGTTGTCGATAGATCCAGATCTCACCCGGGGTGAGTTGTATTGCTTTGCTAGATAGCCCATTGGCATATAGCATCTGCCGAATGAGGAGATGCATCCCTTTGGTAGCAGGAGTTCTTTAGAAACCACTCCTGATAACGGCAGTCTCAAACTCGTGGAGTTCTGATCGAACTCACAACTTGCCTTGGTCACTGAGACTAATGTGCCGCAGGAATCTCCAAGCGAACCGGATTTCTCAGGCTAATAAGCCTAGTCGTGGCAGGATCCCCCGCTCCACCCCGATCTCCCAGATCTTCCTCGCGCCCTGCGCCGCGGTGCGCATGATGGCGGCTTCGTCGGCCTTGAGGAACCGGCCGTCGCGCACGATCTCTTCGCCGTGCACCATGACCATGGCGATGTCGCCGCCGTGGCCTTTCCAGACCAGGTTCTTGGTCGGGTCCCCCACCGGTTGCCGGTGCGGCTTGAACAGGTCGAAGACCAGCAGGTCGGCCTTGGCGCCACCCTGACGCAGCCGAGGTCCTTGCGACCCAGCGCGTTGGCGCCGGTCAGGTGGCGGCGCGCATCAGCTCGTGCGCGGTGCCGGTGTGCGCCTGGTGGAAGAACTGCTTGGACAGCAGGCCGGTCACGCGCAGCTCGCCGATCAGGTCCATGCCGTGCGAGTCGGTGCCGATGCCGGTGCTGACCCCGGCCCGGGCGAAGCGCGCATACGGGAAATTCTGCCCCTCGCGCGCGAAGCCGAAGGCGCAGTTGGCCACGTGCGTGCCGGTGTCGGCCAGCACCTTCAGGTCTTCGTCGGTGGAGCAGCCGGCGTGCGCGAGGATTACGTTCCGGCCCAGGAGGCCGGTGTCGCGCGCGTATTCGGAAGCGCTCATGCCGTAGCGGCTGCGCAGCAGCGCCAGTTCCTGCGGCGTCTGCGCGAAATGCGTGGTCAGGAGGCAACCGAGGTCGTCGGCCGCCCTGCGGCACTCGCGCAGCAGTTCGGGCAGGCAGGTGTCGGTGGCGTGCGGGCCGATCGCCACCTGGGCGAGGCCCGCATGGCCTTCGTCGCGCGCCTTGAACAGGGCCACCGATTTCGCCAGCTGCGCCAAGCCATCGTTGCCGTAGTCCCACACCGGGTTGCCGTCTTCACCCAGGCGGGAGTTGGAGGCCGACATGATGAAGGGCGCGCCCACCGTGCGCAGGCCCACCTCCTTCGCCACGTCGAAGAACATCTCCTGGCCGTGGTGCCACATGTCGACCAGCGTGGTGGTGCCGCCGCGCAGCAGATCGATCATGCCCAGCGCGGTGACCGCGTGCAGTTCCCCGGGCGTGAGTTCCTTGGCGGCGATGCCGGTCAGCGGCAGCAGGATGTGGTACACGAGCTTGGGCACCCAGGGGTCCATCTCGAGGTCGTCCGGGATGCCGCGGAACAGCCCGCCGCGCAGGCAGTGCGCGTGCAGGTTGACGAAGCCCGGCATGACCAGGCCCTGCTCGTAGCGGATCACGGCCTGGCCGGCGGCCGGCGCGTCGCGCGTCACCGCCTCGATCCGCGTGCCATCGACATAGACGTAGTGATCCTGCAGCAGGGCCTGCCGGCCCTCGCGCATGCCGAGCACGTACTTGCCGGCGATGACGGTCGTCGTCATGGTCCCGCCCTGCGGTCGAGTACCGTTCCCTACTATTCCGGGACGATGCCGGCTTCCCTGGCCAGGCGCCGCCAGACCTCGGTCTGTTCCTTCGCCACCGCGCCCATGGCCTCGGCCGGGGGTACTGCACTTCCATCGCGGTGCGCTCGATCTGCTGGCGCACCTCGGGCTTCTGCAGGGTGGCCATCAGTTCGCGCGACAGCTTGTCGACGATCTCCTTCGGCATCTTCGCTGGCCCGAACAGGCCCATGAAGGCCGCGGCGGGGAACGGCGGCATGCCGGCTTCGGCCATGGTCGGCAGGTCGGGCAGCGCCTTGCTGCGCGTGGTGAGCAGCGTGGCCAGGCCGCGCAGCTTGCCGTCGCGCACGTGCTGGGCCAGCGTGCCGGTGATCAGCATCAGCTGCAGGCGCCCGGCGATCACGTCGTTCAACGCGGTGGTCTCGCTCTTGTAGAGGATCACCTGCAGGTCGAAGTTCTGCGATTTTGCGAAGGTGGCCGGGGCCAGCGAGCCGACCGCGCTGGAGCTGCCCGCGCTCAGCTTGCCGGAGTTGGCGCGGCCGTACTCGGCCAGCTCCTTCAGCGTGCGCACCGGCAGGCTGGGATGCACCACCCAGAAGAAGCTGTTGTTGCCGATGCCGCCGATCGGCGTAGTCGGCGAGCGGGTCGAAGGACACGTTCTTCCTCAGGAACGGCAGCGCGGCGACCTGCGTGGAGGTGCCGAAGAACAGCGTGTAACCGTCGGGCGCGGCCTTGGTGACGTACTCGCCGGCGACGATGCCGTCGGCGCCCGGCCGGTTCTCGATGATCACCGACTGGCCCAGCGACTGCGACATCGAGGCGGCGACGATGCGCGCGATCACGTCGGTCGCCCCGCCGGTGCCGAAGGCGACCACGGCGCGGATCGGTTTGTTGGGATAGCTGGAGGACTGCGCATGCACCGCGAACGTGCATGCCAGGGCGGCGGCGGCGAGGAGGACTCGGAACATGGGCGGGCCTTTGCGATGACGATGGTATCGGGCCATCGTATCAGAGGCGCAGGCCGTGCTGCGAACGGCCGATGCGGCGCGGCGCCCTGCCTCAGTTCGGACGGTTGAAGATGCCCTTCTGCACGAACGAATCGATCACCCCCTTGGTGCCGCGGCCCGCGACTTCGCTGCGGTCGGTGAGCGGCTTGTCCTGGAACAGGTTCATCGGGTAGATCGGGTCGCGGTACATGTCGCGGAACAGTTCCGAGCGGATCTGCGTGAGGAAGTTGCGTCGCGGGTCCAGGCGCCGGCCGCGCAGCGAGGCCAGGTTGATCTCGGCGGTCACCAGGCTCTCGCCGGGATAGGGCGCGCGGCCGATGATCATGCCGCTGTAATCGACGATCATCGAGTCGCCCGGCGTGAAGCATTCGGGCAGCTCGTCGGTCATCAGGCCGCCGGTGTTGGGCGCCAGCACGTAGGCCATGTTCTCGTGCGCGCGCACGCGGTTCTGCAGCTCCCAGGTGTTCAGCGGCGGCGAAACCAGCGGTTCCGGGAACGCGGTCGGGCGGATCAGGATCTCCGCGCCCTGCAGCGCCAGCGCGCGCGTGACCTCGGGGAAGTGCCCGTCCATGCAGATGAACGCGCCGATCTTGCCGATCGGCGTGTCGGTGACCGGGAAGATGGTTTCCAGCACGCTCCTGCCCTTGCCGAACAGCGCCATGTAGCGCTCCAGCAGGTCGTGCGGGCTCATCGCCATCTCGGCGTGGATCGCCGGGATGGCCTTGCGGTACTTGTGGATGATCTCGCCGTCCGGGTTGATCAGGAAGGCGCAGTTGAAGAAGTACTCCGGCAGCAGCGGCTCGTATTCCAGCGCGCAGCCCATGATGTAGATGCCGTGCTGCCGGGCCTTGGCCGCCAGGGCGTCGCTCTCCTTGCCCGGCAGGGTGATGAGGATCTCCTTGCGGTAGGTCTCCATGTCCACGTCCGGGCGCGTGGTGAAGCCCTGCAGGAAGAACTCGGGAAAGGCCACCAGCTTGAGCGGCGCCAGTCGCCGAAGCGCCGCGCGATGCTGTCGAGCAGCTTGGTGTAGCGCTCGACGTTGTGCTGCAGGTCCTCGCGGCGATACACCCACTTCATGACGGGCTGCACGACGCAGGCGGTGTAGGCGCTGAACGATTCCATGGTTTCTCCTACGGCTTCTTGCCGATCCCGGCGGCGGACAGGATGGCCCGCGTGTCGGTTTCGAACTTGCGGAAGTAGGCGGTGGCCTCCGCCGGGCCGAGATTCTCGCCCACCAGGTCGAACTTGGTCAGCACTTTCGCGAACTCGGAGTTCGGGTTGTCGAGCACGGTCTTGAACGCCCGCGCGAGGGCGGCGACCCGCTCCGGCGGCGTGGCCTTGAGCGCGACGATGGAGTTGAAGCCGACGTTGGTGATGTTGTAGCCCAGGTCGATCAGCGTCGGCACCTCGGGGAACTGCGGCATGCGCTTGGTGCCGTAGGTCACCAGCAGGCGCAGTGTGCCGGCCTCGACGTGCGGCTTCCATTCCGTCACCTGGCTGACCGAGTCGACGTGGCCGCCGAGCAGCGCGTTGACGGCCTTGGTGCCGTCGCCGAACGGCGCGAAGATCATGCTCGCGCCGATCTCGCGGGTCAGGCGCTCCATCACCAGGTGCTGCGGCGTGCCGGCCGCGGCGCTGGCGTAGCTGACCTTGCCGGGGTTGGCCTTCACGTGGGCGATGAAGTCGCGGAACGTCTTCCACGGCGAGTCGGCGCGCACCGCCAGGCCGGCGTGGTAGGACATGTGCAGCACCACGGGGGTCAGGTCGCGTTCGACGTTGTAGGCCACGTCGGAGAGGAACTGGTTGGCGATCTGCGTGCTGCCCATGATCAGCAGCGCATGCCCGTCGGCGGGCAGCAGGCGCAGCGCCGAGATGGCCACCGCGCCGGAACCGCCCGGGCGGTTCTCGACCACCACCGGCTGGCCGAGCAGGCGGCCCGCCGCCTCGCCCAGCGCGCGGGTCGAGACGTCGGTCGACCCGCCCGCGCCGAACGGCACGATGATGGTGATCGGCTTGGACGGGAACGCCGGCTGCGCGCGCAGGGCGCCGGCCCAGGCGAACGCCGCGACGACCGCGGAGAAACATACGAACTTTGCAAACACGCCTGATCGAGTCATTTTGGGTTCCTCATGGCCTACAGTTCGAACTTGATGCCCTGTGCCAGCGGCAGCTCCCGCGAATAGTTGACGGTGATGGTGACGCGGCGCATGTAGGCCTTCCACGAGTCGCTGCCGCCTCGCGGCCGCCGCCGGTCTCCTTCTCGCCGCCGAAGGCCCCGCCGATCTCCGCGCCGCTCGGCCCGATGTTGACGTTGGCGATGCCGCAATCGCTGCCGGTGGCCGAGGTGAACAGCTCGGCTTCGCGCAGGTCGGTGGTGAAGATGCTCGACGACAGCCCCTGCGGCACCGCGTTGTGCAGGCGGATGGCCTCGGCCAGGTCGCTGTAGCGCATCACGTACAGGATGGGCGCGAAAGTCTCGCGGCATACCACCGCGGACTGCGTGGCGATCTCCACCAGCGCCGGACGCACGTACCAGGCCTCGGGCCGGCGCTCGGCGAGTTCGCGCTGCCCGCCGTGCACCGTGGCGCCGGCCGCGCGCGCCTCGCCCAGGCTGGCCTGCATGGCCTCGAAGGAGCGCCGGTCGATCAGCGGACCGACCAGCGTGCCGGCCTCGAGCGGGTCGCCGACCGGCACCTGCGCGTAGGCGCGCTTGAGCCGCTCGAGCAGCGCGTCGTAGACGCTGTCGTGCACGAACAGCCGGCGCAGCGAGGTGCAGCGCTGGCCCGCGGTGCCCACCGCCGAGAACAGGATCGCGCGCACCGCGAGTTCGAGGTCGGCCGAAGGCGCGACGATCATGCCGTTGTTGCCGCCCAGTTCGAGCAGGGTGCGCCCGAAGCGCGCCGCCACGCGCGGCGCCACCGCGCGACCCATGCGCGTCGAGCCGGTGGCGCTGACCAGCGCGATGCGCGGATCGTCGACCAGCGCCTCGCCCAGTTCGGCGCCGCCGATCGCCAGCTGGCTCAGGCCGCGCGGCGCGCCGCCGTGCTTGGCGATGGCGCGCTCGAGCAGCGCCTGGCAGGCCAGCGCGGTGAGCGGGCTCTTCTCGGAGGGCTTCCAGATCAGCGCATCGCCGCACACCAGCGCGATGGCCGAATTCCACGACCACACCGCGACCGGGAAATTGAACGCCGAGATGATCCCGCACACGCCCAGCGGCGGCCAGGCTTCCCGCATCTTGTGCCCGGCGCGCTCGGTGGCGATGGTCAGGCCGTACAGCTGGCGGGACAGACCGACGGCGAAATCGCAGATGTCGATCATCTCCTGCACTTCGCCCAGGCCCTCCTGGACGATCTTGCCCGTCTCGAGCGTCACCAGGCGCCCGAGGTCGTCCTTGCCGGCGCGCAGTTCCTGGGCGAACAGGCGCAGCAGTTCGCCGCGCTGCGGCGGCGGCACGCTGCGCCAGGCCTCGAAGGCCGTGCACGCCGCGCCGACCATGGCGGGAAAGTCCGCGGCCGGCAGCGTGGGGACCTCGGCGATGCGCGTGCCGTCGATCGGTGAAACGACATGCAGGCTGCCGCCGGTGTGGCTGCCTGCGGGCACGCCGAGGCGCGCGAGCAGTGCCGCGGCCTCGTCGCGCAACGTGTGGTTGGTTTGCATGGTTCCTCGCGCTCGGATGACTGATGGGGTGCTAGAGTAGCCCCCCGAAGCGGAGTGCATAAAGAGCCACTTTTTGAATAGTTGATGGAGCCACTTTCGGCGTGGACGTGTTCGTCAAACTCGACCGCAGCGGCTCGGTCTACCAGCAGGTGTACCGGGCCTTGCGTTCCGCCATCCTGTCCGGCCGGCTGGCCGCGCGCGAGCGCCTGCCCTCGACCCGCGCGCTGGCCGCCGACCTTTCGGTGGCGCGCAACACCGTGCTGCAGGCCTTCGAGCAGCTGCTCGCCGAGGGCTATGTCGAATCGCGCTCCGGTTCCGGCACCTATGTCGCCGCGCAACTGCCCGACGAGCCCCTGGCGCCGGGCCGCGCGCCGGCGCCGGCCCGCGCCGGGCACGGCCCCGCCGCGCCGCGCATCTCGGCCTACGCGAAGCGCGCGCGCCAGCCGGGTTCGCCCGCGCTGCTGCCGGCGCGCGCCGGCGTGCGCGTCGACTTCCGCTACGGCCTGCCGCACCCCAGCGACTTTCCCTTCGACCTGTGGCGGCGCCTGGTCGCGCGCGGCCTGTCGCAGGAGAACATCCGCACCCTGATGTACGGCGAGCCGGCCGGCTACGCGCCGCTGCGCGAGGCTATCGCGCGGCACCTGCGCCAGTTCCGCGCGGTGTCCTGCACGCCCGACCAGGTGGTGATGGTCAACGGTTCGCAGCAAGCGGTGGACATCATCGCGCGCACCTGCTCGAGCCCGGCGACAAGGTGCTGGTCGAAGACCCCGGTTACCCCGACGCGCGCGACGCGTTCGTCGCCATGGGCGCCCGGGTGGTGCCGATCCGCGTCGATGCCGAGGGCATGGACATCGCCCGCGCCGGGCGGCGCGGCGCGGGCGCGCGACTGGCCTACGTGACGCCCTCGCACCAGTTTCCCACCGGCGCGGTGATGCCGCTGTCGCGGCGCCTGGCGCTGCTCGAGTGGGCGCGGCGCAGCGGCGCCTACATCGTCGAGGACGACTACGACAGCGAGTTCCGCTTCGACGGCCGCCCGATCGAGGCGGTGCAGTCGCTGGACCACCAGGATCGCGTGATCTACGTCGGCACCTTCTCCAAGAGCCTGTTCCCCTCGCTGCGCCTGGGCTACGCGGTGCTGCCGCCCTCGCTGGTCGACCCGTTCCTGCGCGTCAAGTACCTGGCCGACCGGCACACCTCGACCCTGGTGCAGCTGGTGCTGAGCCAGTTCATCGCGCAGGGCCATTTCGAGCGCCACCTGCGCCAGATGCGCAAGCGCAACGAGAAGCGCCGCGCCGCCCTGCTGTGCGCGCTCGAGCGCGAACTGGGCGCGACGGCGCGCGTGGACGGCGCCAACGCCGGGCTGCACGTGGTGGTCTGGCTGCCGCACCTGCGCCCGGCCGACGAACCGCGCATCGTCGAGCGCGCGGCGCGCGCCGGCGTCGGCGTCTACCCGCTCTCGCGCTACTACGCCGCGACCCCGGCGCACGCCGGGCTGCTGCTCGGCTACGGCTCGCTGGACGAACCGCAGATCGAGGCCGGCGTCAGCGCGCTGGGCGCCGTGCTGCGCGCCGCCTGAACCCCGTTCCCCCAACCGCAAAGGACCCCGCCATGCGCAGCGCACGACTCGACCACATCACCCTCACCGCGCCTACCCTGGAGGCCGGCGCCGACTACGTGCGGCGCCAGCTCGGCGTCGAACCGCAGCCCGGCGGCGAACACCCGCACATGGGCACGCACAACCGCCTGCTCAGGCTGGGCGAGGGCGATGTTCCTGGAGATCATCGCGGTGAACCCGGCCGCGCCCGCGCCGAACCGCCCGCGCTGGTTCGCGCTCGACCATCTGGCGGCCGACGCGACGCCGCGCGTGGCCGCCTGGGTGGCCGCCTGCGAGGACATCGACGCCGCGGTGGCCGCCGCCGCGCCGCTGGCGCTCGGCAACATCGAGGCCATGACCCGCGGCCAGGCCAGCTGGAGGATCACCATCCCGGCCGACGGCAGCCTGCCCCTGCAGGGCGTGGCGCCGAGCCTGATCCAGTGGACCGTGACGGCACACCCGGCCAGCCGGCTGGAGGACCGCGGCTGCACGCTGGTCGCGCTGGAGGGCGTGCATCCGCAGGCCGAGGCGATCACCGCCATGCTGGCGGCGGTCGGCTTCAGCGGCGATTTCTCGGTGCGGCAGGGCGGGCCGGGCGAGCCCGCGCAGCTGGTGGCGCGCATCCGCACCCCGCAGGGCGTGCGCACGCTGTAGGCCGCGCGCCTCGGGCGGCGCGGCTTTCAGGTCGGCGGCTTCAGGCCGCCTTGGCGGACGCCTGTTCCTTCTCCACCATCTTCGCCACCGTGCGGCGCAGGCGCGCGCTGCCCGAGTCGATGGCCAGCATGACGCGCGTGCCGGCGTAGGGCTTGTCCTCGGCGTCCTGGATGGCCTCGAGCACCACCTTGTCTTCCATGAAGGTGGTGGTCACCTGGGCCAGCAGGTCGGCGGCGACCGCCTTGTCGCCGATCGCGAAGTTGCGCAGCACGAACCAGAAGTACAGCGTGTTGCGCTCGTCCACCGGGGTCATGAAATGCGCCGAGTACAGGCGCACCGCGGCGTCGCGGTCCTCTTCGCCGCGGCCCATGCCCACCGGCCCGGCGCCGAAATCGACGATCGCGATGTGCGGCGGGTACAGCCAGTAGTACTGCCAGCGGTCGACGTTGCCCGGCCATTTGCCGTAGCGCTGCAGGATCGGCGAGGCCGGCGCATCCGGGGTCCAGCGCGACACCAGCACGGTGTCGCCGATCTGCTTGGTGTCGATGGGGATGTCGGCCATCGCCGCGCTGCCCAGCGAGGCGGCGTGCACATACACCACGTGCGCCGGGTCGACCAGGTTCTCGCTCAGCAGCAGGTAGTTGCCGGCCACCGGCATCACCGGACCCGACACCACCTCCCAGCGGCAGCCGCCGGCGGTGGCCTCGCCCGATTGCGCCAGGGCCCATTGCGGCAGGCTGTCGAACAGTTTGTCGCGGCTGGCGCGGGCCGGGTCGCCCGGCCAGATCCACACCATGCCCATGTGCTCGATGACCGGGAAGGCGCGCACCTTCGCCTCCGGCGGGATGCGCGTCTGGCCCGGCGCGCGCACGCACTTGCCGCTGCAGTCGAACTCCAGCCCGTGGTAGCCGCACTGCACGGTGTCGCCCTTGAGCACGCCCTTGGACAGCGGCAGCAGGCGGTGCGGGCAGCGGTCCAGCAGGGCCACCGGCTCGCCTTCGGTGTTGCGGAACAGCACCACCGGCTGCTCGAGGATGGTGCGCGCGAGCATGCCGGCGCCCAGTTCGGTGCTCCAGGCCGCCACGTACCAGGCGTCATGCACGAATCCACTCATGGCCAGCTCCTTGTCGTCGGCACGCTGATGCGCGAAATTAACATGGTCCTATCGATAGGACAACTTTTCCGGGCCGGGCGGGTCAGCCCCGCCGGTTCGGCGGGCTGTCAGTCCTGCGTCGGCGGCCCGGCCAGCGCCACGTCGAAGTGCACCAGGTCGGCCGGATAGGTGAATTCGCCCACGTAGCGCACCACGCCGGCGCGGTCGGCCACCACGCAGCGCGCCTCCACGGTGGGCGCGCCCAGCGGCAGGCGCAGCCGGGCCTGCAGGGCGGCGTCGGCGGTGCCGACGCGAAAGCCCATGCGCGCGCGGCCCACGTCGGCGCCCAGCAGTTCGAGCAGCACCGCCAGCGCCACCCGCTTGCGGAAGCGCGCCGGCGCCTTGCGGTGCAGGGCCGCATCGACGTGCACGCGCGCCAGGCAGAACGGCTCCCGGCCGCGGTACTGCAGCGATTTCAGGTACGCGTAGCCGGCCGCCGGCCGCCCCTCCGCGGCGCCGACCTGCGGCGCGACCGGCCCCGCGCCCGGGAGCAGCTTCAGCACATGGCCTTCGATGGGTTCGACCAGGCCGCGCCAGTCGGCGGTCAGGCGCAGCCAGCGGTCCTCGGCCGGCAGGCGCTCGACGTAGGTGCCGCTGCCCTGGTGCGAGCGCAGCAGGCCTTCGTCCTCGAGGATCTTGATGGCGTGCCGCACGGTGACGCGCGCGGCCTGGAACTCGTCCTTCAGTTCGGCCACCGGCGCGATCGGCCGGCCCACCGCCCACAGGCCCTCGCCGATGCGGCGGCGCAAGGCGGTGGCGATCTGCAGGTAGCGCGGCACGCTGTCGCGCTCGGCGGCGCGCAGCGCCCCGCCGGAAGCGGCGGAGCCCTTGCCCTTGCGCACCGGTTTCTTTGCCGGTCTCTTCACCGCGCGCTTCAATCACCCACCCTTGGCCACCTTCTTCCTGAACGCCGCCAGCCGCGCCTGCAGCCGGCGCTGGTTCACCGCGCCCATGCGCAGCAGGATCTTCTGGCCGGGCAGCATGGCCTCCAGTGCAGGATCTTCGAACTCGTAACGCACCCAGGGGCGCACCGGCTTCTGCTCGCCCTTCACCTCGGTGAGCCTGAACTTCAGAGGCGCGGCGGGCACCGGCGTGGCGAGCAGGGTGTCGATCACCGCCACCAGCCGGTCGTTGAAGTACTGCCCCGGGTAGCCCAGTTCCTCGTAGGCCTTCTGCAACAGCGGGTACAGGCGCAGGTACAGCTGGTGCGTGCGATCCAGGTCGGCCGACTCCACCATCAGCACGAAAGGCGCGTAGCGCAGGTTCTGGTCGGTGGCGGCGGTGCCGTCGGGCTTCACCGCGAAGCGTCCGGGCGTCGGGTTCACCGGCCACAGGCGCGGCGCGGCGTGGTGCCGTGCCAGGTTGTCGACGGTGGCGACCACGCGGCGCGCGAAGCCGTCGAGCTGCAGCATGCCGAGCACGCTCTTGCGGTCCAGCAGTTCGAGCAGGGCCTGCTCGATGTACTTGTCGGAATCGGCGAGCGCGGGCAGTTCCGCCGCCGCCTGCGCTTCGACCGGATGCCTGATCGCCGGCTCGGGCGGCGGCGCCGGCTTCACGGCCGCCACCGGCGGCGGGGCCGCGGGTCGCGCGGGCGGCGGCGCCGGCTGCGAGAGATACCACCACGTTCCTGCACCGGCGGCGGCCAGCGCGAGCACACCGGCCGCGATGGCGATCCCCTTGCGATTGGTCTGGTCCATGTCTCCTCCGTGCGTCGTCGTCCCCGTCCCGGGACTTGTCCCCCCCGAACTTACTCCCAATTGCCGATCGCCGCAGTCAGCAATACCCGCACGCGCTGCCCGTTTGCGTCGCGCCCCCAGCGCCAGTCGGTGAGCGCCGCACCGAAGTGCGGGTTGGCCTTCAGCACCGCGAAGAATTTCTCGCGCGTGACGGCGGGCAGCGGTGCCGGGGCCTCGACCCGATCGCCGCCCGGACTTTCGCCCGGACTTCCACCCAGGTAGGCGCTGAAGGCCGTGCGCGTGTCGTGCACATGGAACACTTTCTTCACGTCGCGCTCCAGGCCGTCCTTCTGCATCGCGAAGTGGTTGACGGTCACGCGCGTGTAGCCGGCCGCGTCGGTGCGCCCCCAGGCGACGATGCTGGCGTGGTCGCGCGGCGCGGGATGGGTCTTCGCGGACGGCGATTGCGCCCAGGCCGCGCCGCCGGCGAGCAGCAGCGCCGCGGCCAGGCTAAGGCTTGAGCGGCAGAGAGCCCGAACAGACATCGCCTTCCTTCACGCCGTCCAGCCAGCGCCGCAGCTGGGCGGTGCGCTCGCGCATGAGCCCGGCCTGCACCGCGGCCTGGCACATCGGGTACACGCTGCCGTAGGCGAAGCGCTTGTCGTGTTCCGGATACAGGGCGGCCAGCTCGGCCGCGCGCCAGCGCAGCCAGGCGGCCTGCGCGGCGCGCAGCTTCTGCACCAGCAGCGCGTCTTCGGCGTGCCTGGCCAGCACCGCGCGATAGACCTGGTTCAGCGCGCGCTCGGCCAGCTCGTAGTCCTGGCCGGCGCAGCGGTTCATGTCGTACTGCGTGTCGGCCTTGTCGTGGCAGGCCTGCACGCGCGCCTGGTCGCGCGCCTCGTCGGCCGCGCTGGCGACGCGCCCGGCCGCGGATTGCGCAGCCGCCGGCGCGGCGCAGGCCAGGGCCAGCGCCAGACCGAGCGCCGCGGCCCGCGCACCGCCCGCGGCGCGATCAGTAGCGCGCGTGCCCCGGCGTGCGCGGGAACGGGATCACGTCGCGCACGTTGGCCAGGCCGGTGACGTAGGCCACGGTGCGCTCGAAGCCCAGGCCGAAGCCGGCGTGCGGCACGCTGCCGTAGCGGCGCAGGTCGCGGTACCAGCCGTAGTGCTCCTTCGACAGCCCGGCCGCCTCCATGCGCGCGTCGAGCACCGCGAGGCGCTCCTCGCGCTGGCTGCCGCCGATGATCTCGCCGATGCCGGGCGCCAGCACGTCCATCGCCGCGACGGTCTTGTCGTCATCGTTCAGGCGCATGTAGAAGGCCTTGATGCCCTTCGGGTAGTTCATGACGATCACCGGGCGCCTGGCGTGCTGCTCGGTCAGCCAACGCTCGTGCTCGGACTGCAGGTCCATGCCCCAGCTGACCGGGTACTCGAACTTCTGCTTGGCGCGCTGCAGGGCGGCGATGGCCTCGCTGTAGTCCATGCGCAGGAATTCGGCGTTGACCACGCCCTCGAGCTTGGCGATCAGGCCCTTCTCGATGCGTTCGTCGAAGAACGCCATGTCGTCGGGCCGCGCCGCCAGCACGCTGGCGAACACGTGCTTGAGCAGCGCTTCGGCGAGGTCGGCGTCGGCGGCCAGGTCGGCGAAGGCGATCTCCGGCTCCAGCATCCAGAACTCCGCCAGGTGGCGGCTGGTGTTGGAGTTCTCGGCGCGGAAGGTCGGGCCGAAGGTGTAGACCTTCGACAGGGCCAGGCAGTAGGTCTCGACGTTGAGCTGACCCGAAACGGTGAGGAAGGCCTCCTGGCCGAAGAAGTCCTGCGCGTAATCCACCGCGCCGGCGGGCGTGCGCGGCAGGTTGGCCAGGTCCAGCGTGGAGACGCGGAACAGCGCGCCCGCGCCCTCGGCGTCGGAGGCGGTGATGATCGGCGTGTTCACCCAGCAGAAGCCGCGCCGGTGGAAGAAGTCGTGGATGGCGTGCGCGATGGCGTGGCGCACGCGCGTGGTGGCGGCGATCACGTTGGTGCGCGGGCGCAGGTGGGCGACCTCGCGCAGGAACTCCATGGTGTGCGGCTTGGGCTGGATCGGATAGGTGTCCGGGTCCTCGACCCAGCCCACCACCTCGACCGTCTCGGCCTGCATCTCGAAGGGCTGGCCCTTGGCCGGCGAGGGAACGATGCGCCCGGTGGCGCGCAGCGCGCAGCCGGCGGTCAGGTGCAGCACCTCGCTCGCGTAGTTGGGCAGCGTGTTCGGCGCCACCACCTGCACGGGGTGGAAACCCGAACCGTCGGAAACATGCACGAAGGAGATGCCGGCCTTGGAGTCGCGACGCGTGCGCACCCAGCCTTGCAGGGTGACGGGGGCGTCGGCCGGGGCGCGACCGGCGAGGATGTCTGCGCAGGTATGAGTGTTCATGCCCGGCATTTTGCCCAGTTCAGCGCATCAGTCGCAACGCTTCCCGGGCCAGTTCGCTGTGCGGGTCGGCGAACTCCCTGAGGATCTCGAAGTGGTTGACCCCGGGCAGGCACATCAACTTCACCGGCTTGCCCGCCGCCCGCAGGGTTTCGGCATAGGCCTGCGGCTGGCGCTGGAACTCCGGGGTTTCCCGGTCGCCGTACACCAGGGTCACCGGCACGCGCAGCTTCTCCGGGTGCAGGATGGCCGAGAGTTCGAGCACCTCCTGCGGCGAGAGCTTCACGTAGCTGCTGCGCGAGGACAGCATCACCGGGCGCAGGTCGTACATGCCCGAGACCAGCAGCCCGCTCTTGATCACGTCGCGCGGCAGGCCGTACTGGCTCCAGTCGGTGAGCAGCAGCACGCCGGCCAGGTGCGCGCCCGAGGAATGCCCGGACAGGTGGATGCGCTCGGGGTCGCCGCCATGGTCGGCGGCATGCCGGTACAGCCAGGCGATGCAGCGGCGCAGCTGCTCGACCATCTCGGGCAGGCGCGCCCTGGGGATCAGCGTGAAGTCGGGGATCGCGCAGGCCATGCCGGCCGCGGCGAAGGTCGGTGCGATGAAGGACTCCTCGTCCTTGGTGAGCACCGACCAGCGCCCGCCGTGGACGTGCACGTGCACGGAAGCGAGCATCGGCACGCCGCCCCGGCCGCCGTTCCCGCCTGCCGCCGCGGCGGGAAAGAAATCCAGACGCTCGTCCGGCCCCGGCCCGTAGGCGAGGTCGCGCTGCACGGGCAGCGCGGCGCGCGCCCTGGCGCTCTCGGCGGTATACCAGGCGACCACCTCGTCGCGGTTGTTCGCCCAGGCGGTCTGCTCGTAGGCGCGGTCGAGTTCGGCTTGCGTGTAGTGCAGGTAGACGCGCGGATCCTGCGCGTCCTGGGGCGTGTCGGTGGGTGTGTTCATCGTCGGTCACCGGTCTGTGTGTGATCGCCGCGTCGGCGATACGCGCAATCTAGCAGCCCGCGCGCCGGCGCGGGCCGGCGATTCGCAGGCCGGCGCGACCGGGGGACGCCCGGGCGGCGCTCAGGCTCAGGCGGCGATCGGTGTACGCAGGCCGGCCGCGCGCTGCTCGGCCGCCTCCAGCGTCAGCGCGAGCACGTGGCGCTGCGCCTGGCTGCCGCCCAGGCGGCGCGCCACGGCCGGCAGCCGGCGCAGCAGGCGCGCGGCCTCGGCGTACTCGCCGCGCCCGTAGCAGCGCAGCGCGCGGCAGGCCGGCAGGCCCACGTCGGCGGTCATGCGCCCGTTGCTGTCGCTGTCCCAGGCGCGCCGCCGCTGCGTGCGCAGCAGCGCCGTGATGCAGTCCTCGCGTCCGGCGGCGACGAAGGCCAGCATGGCGTGCACGTCGTTGAAGGCGCAATAGCCGTCGGTGGCGTGCGGCGCCCAGGCCTCGGCCAGGGCCTGCCAGCGCTCGCCGGGCGCGGCGCCGGCCAGCTCCAGGCGCCACAGCAGGGTCGCCGCGTCGATGCGGTCGGCCAGCGGGCCGGCCTGCGTGGCGGCCAGGCGCGCGTCGTGCACGGCCAGCGCGTCCTGCAGGCGGCCCTGCGCGATGCGGTACAGCGCCAGGTGCCAGTCGAGGTGCGCGGCGACCATGGTGTCGCCGTCCCAGCGCGCGCGCTGCGCCTCGAGCTCGCGCTCGCCCTCGGCGGCGCGATCGGCATGCTCGTAGGCATGCGCGAGCACGTGCCAGGCGCGCGCATCGGCGGGCTCCAGCGCCAGCGCATGGCGGGCCGACTGTGCGGCGCGCGCGTGGTCGCCGCACTCGGCCAGCCCGAAACCCAGCATGGCGAGCACGGCGTGGTAGCCGGGCATGGCTGCGCTCCACGCCGGCAGCACGCGCAGCGCGCGATTGCGCAGAGCGAGTGCGTCGCCGCGGAAGTAATCGACGCCATGCGCCACCTGCAGCGCGAGCAGGTCGCGCGGGTGTTCGGCCAGCAGCGCGCCCAGCCGCTCGCCGATGGCCTCCAGGTCACCGAGCAGGCGCACTTCCAGCGCCGCCAGATGCAGGGCCTCGCGGCGATTGCGCGGCAGTGCGCGCGCGGGTTCGAGCGCGCGGATGGCACGCTGCCCGCTGGCCGGATCGCGGCTGCCCGAGAGCAGCCAGAGCCGCAGCAGGTGCGCCATCACGAATTCCGGCGCTTCGCGCAGCGCGGCCTCGACCAGCGACAGCGGATCGCCGCGCCAGGCGCGATACGCTGCCAGCGCGCGCTCGTACAGTTCGAGCGCACGCGACGTGGCGCCGCTCACCCTGAAGCCATGCTGATCATGCAATGCCGACATGCCGTTCTCCTGCACCCCGCCGCGGGGCGTCATCACGCAAGCATGCGGCACGCAGGTAACCGCCGCATTTCGCGCCGCGGCGGGTTTGTTTCCGGCGTGTATCCGCACCTCGCCCCGGACGGCGGGAAGCGGCGGCCACTCGGCCGCTACAATCCGAAGTCGCGCAGGGATCGGCCCTGCGCCTGGCCACCCCGCACCGGATACCCGGCATGACGAGCGCGATCAGAACCCACGGACGCTACGAGTACTCGCCCATCCACCACCGCCCGGACTACGCCTTTCCCGAAGGCCGTCGCCTGGCGGTGTACCTGGGCTTCAACATCGAGCACTTCGATTTCGGCGCGGGTCTGGGCGCCAATCTCGGGCCGCCCTCGCCGCAGCCCGACGTGCTGAACTACTCGTGGCGCGACTACGGCAACCGGGTCGGCGTGTGGCGCTGCCTGGAACTGTTCGATCAGCTGCAGCTGCCGGTCGGCTGCCTGGTGAACACCGCGCTGTACGACTACTGCCCCGAGGTGATCGAGGCCTTCGTCGCGCGCGGCGACGAGATCATCGGCCACGGCCACACCAACGCCGACCGCCAGGGCGCACTGCCCGAGGCCGAGGAGAAGGCGCTGCTCGAGTACTGCCGGGCGCGCATCGCGCAGCACTCCGGCGCGGCGCCGGCCGGCTGGCTCTCGCCGTGGATCTCCGAGAGCCCGCTGACGCCGGACCTGCTGGCCGAGGCCGGCTACCGCTACACGCTGAACTGGTGCCAGGACGACCAGCCGATCCGCTTCGCCACGCGCAGCGGCAAGACGCTGTGGTCGATCCCGTATCCGCAGGAGCTGAACGACATCCCGATGATCATCGCGCGGCAGATGGACGGACGCGACTTCGCCGACATGATCGTCGACAACCTGACGAGATGCTGCTGCAGTCGAAGCAGCAGCCGCTGGTGATGGGCATCGCCCCGGCACCCCTACATCGTCGGCCAGCCCTACCGCCTGCGCCACCTGCGCCGCGCGCTGCAGCACCTGTGCACCGGCAACAAGGTCTGGTTCACCACGCCGGGAGCGATCTGCGCGCACATGGAGTCCCTGTCGGCGGCCTGAGCCCGGCTGTGCCGGCGGTCTGCATGCCCGATGAGGTGGCAGTATTCCTGCCCTGCAGGCCGCAGCAATGCTTGATTTATGTCCTTGAAGTGGCAGTATTCTACTGCCGCAGGCTGCGCTCGAAGCCCGACAGCAGCGCGCGATAGCGGTCCTGCCAGCGGTCCAGCGCGGCGGTGTTGCGCTCGAACACGCCGGACAGGAAGGCCAGCGCCGCCTCGCGCGTGGCCAGCTTGACGGCCGGGTTCAGGCTCACGCCGCCGGTGCCGGCGCGGTCGGTGAACATGCTGTGCGAGCCGTCCTTGAACACCACCAGGGCCTTGCTCGCCGTCGCGCCGCCCATGGCGCGGTACAGCTCGATGCGGTCGGACACGCCGGAAAAGTAGCCCGGGATGCGGATCTCGTCGCCGGTGGCGGTGATGTGCAGCGTGGGGATGCTGACCGGCGCGACGATCTTCGCGGGATCCGCCCAGCCGTAGAACGGCGGCGCCGAGATCAGGATGGCGGCGCGGATGCGCGGGTCGCGCATGCGCAGCACGCGGCCCTCGAGCTCGACCTCGGCGCCGGCCGCCAGCATGGTGGTGTTGGCGCCGTAGGAATGCCCGGCGGCGGCGATGCGCGCGCGATCCAGTCGCACCCCCAGCGCGCCGCGCTGCTCCAGTTCCAGCAGGCGGTCGAGCGCGTAGGAGAGGTCGCGGGCACGCGCCAGCGCCTCGGCCGGCTGGGCGGCCTCGGTCAGCCGCGACACCAGGCCGAAGGGGTTGCCGCGCCACAGTTGCCGGTCGCTACCCACGTGCTGCACGTGCAGGCTGGCGTAGCCGCGCGCGGCGAAATGCCGACCCAGGTAGCTGTAGCCGTCGCGCGAACCGCCGATGCCGTGCGAGAACACCACCAGCGGCAGGGCCTCGCCGGCGGCGGCCTGCGCCGGCAGGTACAGGCGCACCGGCACCGCGCGGGCGCGCTGCGTGTCGGTCCAGTCGAAGGTGCGCGTGGTGTAGGCGCCGGCTTCAGGCTCGGCCGCGGCCTCCGGCGCGAACTCGGCGGCGGGCGCGGCCGGCGTGTGCGGCGTGTGCGGCGCAGACTGGGCCGCCCGCGCGGCCGTGTGCAGGCCGGCGCCCGCCGCGATCAGCGCCGCGGCCAATGCCAATGCCCATTGAAGCGATGCGCGCTGCGCTGCGGGCGGATTCGGGTCCATGCTGCTTGACGGAAGACGCGCCCGGACTTACGTCCATCTGCACCCCGGCAGGCGGGCCGGGCGGCCCCGCCGCCTCAGTGCAGTTTGATGCGCGGCCGGTGCGCGCGAAGCAGCTCGGGAGCGTGTCAGCGCGGTACGCCGGAGCCGCCAGCGAGCTGGTGCTGCTTGTGCAGCAGCCAGTACATGAACTTGGCGATCTGGCCTTCGACGAACAGGCTGCCGCGCGTCAGGCTGCCCATCAGGCTGCCCACCGAGGAATACTCCGACAGCGAGGCCAGCGAGCCCTGGTCGGTGAACAGGTAGGGTTCGGGCGCGGCGCGGCCGGCGATGCGCCGCTCCAGCGCGCGCGCCAGGTACATGGCCTGCTGGTAGGCGGCCTGGGCGCGCGGCGGCACATGCCCGCCGCCGGGTTGCGGACAGGACGCGCAGTCGCCGAACGTGCTGCGCATCGCGCGTGTCTGCAATGTGCCCGACACCACCAGCTGGTTGGAGGCTGGTTGGTCTCCAGCGGCTCGGCCCCGCCCAGCCCCAGGAAATCGGCGGCCTTGACGCCGGCGGCCCACAGATCAGCGTCGAGGCGACCACCTTGCCGCTTTCCATGCGCAGCGAACCGGGGCCGACCGCGCTTCGCAGTTCGCGCTCGGCGGCCTCGCCCAGGCGCTCGGGCAACTGGTAGAGCACGCGGCGCGGCCTCGTCAGCACGATCTGCAGGTCGCGCTCCGATGCACGTGGTCCAGCCCGTAGCTGACCAGGGTGCGCGCGCCGCGGCGTGCAGTTCCGCGGCCAGTTCCCGCCGGTGGCGCCGCCGCCGACGTGGCCACCGTGAGCCGCCCGCTGCCCGGGAGCGCGCGGCACGCTCTGCGCGCTCAGCCGGTCGTTGAAGCGGCGCGGCCGGCGGGCTGTCGGAGTCGCGTATCGGCGCCTGGCGTGCCGAAATCATTGGTCTGGCTGCCGACCGCGATCACCGCAGGTTTCCCGCCGCCTCGTCGTGGCTGGCGGCCAGCTGCACCACCTCCGCCCTCCGGAGGCGGTCCAGCGCTGCGAGGTACCCTGGCTTGAGCAGCGGTTCGTGCGGGCGGCGTCGACCAGCGTGATCTCGGCCAGCCCGCGGCGCCCCATGCGCCGGCCCAGCCGCGTCGCCAGCGCCAGGCCGCCGGCGCCGCCGCCGACGATGACGATGCGCTGCACGGCCGGCTCCGGCGCCGCCACCCTCAGCGGCCCTTCAGCACGCTGCGCGCCAGGGCCCAGCGGTGCACTTCGGAGGGGCCGTCGTAGATGCGGAAGGCGCGCAGCTCGCGGAAGATGCGCTCGACCAGCGTGTCGTGCGTGACGCCCATGCCGCCGAGGATCTGCACGCAGCGGTCGGCGATGCGGAAATAGGCCTCCGAACACAGCACCTTGGCCATGCTCGATTCGGTGCCGGCGCGCCTGCCCTGGTCGAGCAGCCAGGCGGTGTGCCAGATCACCAGCCGGCATTGGTGCAGGTCCATCTCGTTGTCGGCCAGCATGAAGCCCACGCCCTCGTGCTCGCCGATCGGCTTGCCGAAGGCGTGGCGCGTGCGCGCGTAGTCGCTGGCGATGTGGTGCGCGCGGGTGGCCAGGCCCAGCCAGCGCATGCAGTGCGTGAGGCGCGCCGGCGCCAGGCGCACCTGCGCGTAGCGCCCGCCCTCGCCGAGTTCGCCCAGCACCTGGCTGCGGTGCACGCGCAGGCCCTCGAACACCAGCACCGAATGGCCGCCGGCGAAGGTCGAGTCGATGGTGTCGAGCACGCGCTCGATGCGGATGCCCGGGCTGGCCATGTCGGCGAGGAACATGGTGGCGCCGTCCTTCTCGCCGCTGCCGTCGACGCGCGCCATGATGATGGTGAAGGCCGCGCCCTGCGCGCCGGTGATCAGCCACTTGCGGCCGTCGATGACGAAATGCTCGCCGTCGGCGCGCGCCACGGTCTTCAGCATGGACGGGTCGGAGCCCGCGCCGCCCTCGGGTTCGGTCATCGCGAAGCAGTGGCGCACCTCGCCGGAGGCGAAGGGGCGCAGCCAGCGCTCCTTCTGCGCCTGGCTGGCGATCTTCTCCAGCATGGCCATCGAGCCCTCGTCGGGCGCCGAACAGTTCATGGCGATCGGGCCGATCGGCGAATAGCCGGCGGCCTCGAAGGCCACCGCGATCTCGACGTGCGACAGGCCCATGCCGCCCCATTCCTCGCCGACGTGCGGGGCGATCAGTCCGGCGGCCTTCGCCAGCGCGTTCAGCTCGCGGCGGAAATCGTCCTGCGGGCCGTGGCCGCCCTGGCGCGGGTCGTTCTCGCGCGGAATGATCTTGTCGCGGATGAATTCGGTGACGCGGCCCTGGATCTCGAGCTGGCGCTCGGTGAGCGAAAAATCGATCAATGCGTTCTCCTGCGGCGGTGCTCAGCGCGGCGCGCTGGCCAGCCTGTCGGTGTAGCGGGCGATCAGGTCCACCTCGAGGTTCACGCGCGCGCCCGGCGCCAGGCGCGCGAGCGTGGTGACCGCGACGGTGTGCGGGATCAGGTTGACTTCGAAACGCGTGCCCTGCGCGCCGTCCTCGACGCGGTTGACGGTCAGACTCACGCCGTCGACGGTGATCGAGCCCTTGCGCGCCAGGTAGCGCGCCAGGTCGCTGGGGGCGCGAACCTCCAGCCGCCAGGATTCGCCGGCCTGCTCGAAGGCCATCACCTCGCCCAGGCCGTCGACGTGGCCGGTGACCAGGTGGCCGCCGACGCGATCGCCCAGCGCCAGGGCCTTCTCGAGGTTGACGCGCCCGGGCGCCGCCAGGCCGGTGGTGCAGTCCAGCGATTCGCGCGAGACGTCGAACGAGAGCCGCGATCCGGCCATCGCCACCACGGTCATGCAGGCGCCCTGGATGCAGATCGAATCGCCCAGCTTCACGTCGGCGGTGCCCAGGTCGGCGGTCTCCACCACCAGGCGCACGCCCTTCTCCAGCGGCGTCACCGCCTCGATGGTGCCGATCGCCTGCACGATGCCGGTGAACATCAGTCGTTTCCTTTCGTCGTCGTTGCCGGCCGCGCGAGGATGCGCAGGTCCGCGCCCACCCGTTCGACCGATTGCCATTGCAGCGACACGCGCGCCTCGAGTGCGTCGAGCGCGAGCGCCACCATGCCCTGCGCCGCGTCGCCCAGCAGGCTGGGCGCGAGGTAGATCAGGAACTCGTCGACGCAGCCTTCGCGCAGCAGCGAGCCGTTCAGCTTCACGCCGGCCTCGACGTGCAGTTCGTTGATGCCGCGCCGGCCCAGCTCCGCGAGCATGGCGGGCAGCTCGACCTTGCCGCCGGCGTTGGGCAGCACCAGCACCTCGGCGCCGCGCGCCTCCAGTGCGGCGCGCGCCGCGGCGTTCTCGGCGCCGGCGAACAGCAGCACCCCGCCGCCGCCGGACAGGATCTTCGCGCCGGGCGGAGTCTCCATGCGGCTGTCGACGATCACGCGCAGCGGCTGGCGCGTGGTCTGCACCTCGCGCACGTTCAGCTGCGGGTCGTCGGCCTTGAGCGTGCCGATACCGGTCAGCAGCGCGCAGGCGCGCGCGCGCCAGCGGTGCCCGTCGGCGCGCGCCTCGGCGCCGGTGATCCATTGCGACTGCCCGTTGGCCAGCGCGGTGCGCCCGTCCAGGCTGGCGGCGATCTTCATGCGCACCCAGGGCCGGCCGCGCGTCATGCGCGAGACGAAGCCGATGTTCAGCTCGCGCGCCTCGTCCTCCAGCAGGCCGTGCTCGAAGCGGATGCCGGCCGCGGCCAGGCGCTCGCCGCCGCGCGCGGCTTCGGGGTTGGGGTCGCGCAGCGCGGCCACCACGCGCGCCACGTCGGCGCGGATCAGCGCATCGACGCAGGGCGGGGTGCGGCCGTGGTGGTTGCAGGGCTCCAGCGTCACGTAGGCGGTGGCGCCGCGCGCCGCGTCCGGCGCCAGGCGCCCGGCGGCTTCCAGGGCGTGCGCCTCGGCGTGCAGGCCGCCGGCCTTCTCGTGCCAGCCCTCGCCCACCACCCGGCCGTCGCGCACCAGCACGCAACCCACGCGCGGATTCGGCGAGGTCGTGTACAGCCCCCGCGCCGCCAGCTCCAGCGCGCGGCGCATGTGGTCACGGTCGACGTCGTCGAACATGCCTACTTCCGCCGAGGTTTTTTCACCTCGAGGACCGCTTCGCGGAAATCATCCGGCGTGTCGAAGCTCTTGTACACCGAGGCGAAGCGGATGTAGGCCACCTTGTCGAGCCGCGCCAGCTCGCGCATCACCAGCTCGCCGACCTTGGCGGTGGGCACCTCGCGCTCGCCGGTGGCGCGCAGCTTCTCCTCGATGCGGTCGATGGCGATGTCCACCTTGTCGGTGGCCACCTGGCGCTTCCGCAGCGCCACCATCATGCTGCCGGCCAGCTTGTCGCGGTCGAAGTCGCTGCGCGTGCCGTCCTTCTTGATCAGGCGCGGCATGCGCAGCTCCACCTTCTCGTAGGTGGTGAAGCGCTTGTCGCAGGCCGCGCACTTGCGCCGCCGGCGGATCGAGTTGGTGTCCGGATTGGAACGCGTGTCCAGCACCTGGGTGTCTTCGGATCCGCAGAAGGGGCAGCGCATGGTGGGATCCGTTCAGCCGTTCTTGCCGCGCCGGGAATCAGGCATATACCGGATGCGCGGCGCACAACTCGGCGACCCCGCCGCGCACGCGCGCCAGGTTCGCCTCGTCGGCGGGTTTCTCGAGCACGTCGGCGATCAGCCCGGCCAGGACCTTCGCCTCGGCCAGCTTGAAGCCGCGCGTGGTCATCGCCGGGGTGCCGATGCGCACGCCCGAGGTCACGAAGGGCTTTTCCGGGTCGTTGGGGATGGCGTTCTTGTTGACCGTGATGTGCGCCGCGCCCAGCGCGGCCTCGGCGTCCTTGCCGGTGATCTTCTTGGCGCGCAGGTCGAGCAGCATCATGTGCGATTCGGTGCGCCCGGAGACGATGCGCACGCCGCGCTGCATGAGCACTTCGGCCATCGCCTTTGCGTTGTCCAGCACCTGCTGCTGGTAGGCCTTGAACTCGGGGCGCAGCGCCTCGCCGAAGGCCACCGCCTTGGCGGCGATGACGTGCATCAGCGGTCCGCCCTGGATGCCGGGGAAGATCGCCGAGTTCACGCCCTGGCGGTATCGCCCATGCCGGGATCAGCCCGCCGCGCGGGCCGCGCAGGGTCTTGTGCGTGGTGGTGGTGACGAAATCGGCGACACCGACCGGCGAGGGATACAGGCCCACCGACACCATGCCGGCGTAGTGCGCGATGTCGGCCATCAGCAGCGCGCCGACCTTGTCGGCGATGGCGCGAAAGCGCGCGAAGTCGATCTTCAGCGAATAGGCCGAGGCCCCGGTGACGATCATCTTCGGCTTGTGCTCCAGCGCCAGCTTCTCGGCCGCGTCGTAGTCGATCTCCTCCTTGTCGTTCAGGCCGTAGGAGACGAAGTTGTACAGCTTGCCCGACAGGTTCACCGGCGAGCCGTGCGTCAGGTGCCCGCCGTGCGCCAGCGACATGCCCAGCACGGTGTCGCCGGGCTTGAGGTTGCTCACGTACACGGCCTGGTTGGCCTGAGAGCCCGAATGCGGCTGCACGTTGGCCCAGTCGGCGCCGAACAGCTTCTTCGCGCGCTCGATGGCGATGGTCTCGGCGATGTCGACGAACTCGCAGCCGCCGTAGTAGCGCTTGCCCGGGTAGCCCTCGGCGTACTTGTTGGTGAGCTGGCTGCCCTGGGCGAGCATCACGGCCTGGCTGACGTAGTTCTCCGAGGCGATCAGCTCGACGTGGTCTTCCTGGCGGCGGTTCTCCAGGCGGATGGCCGACCACAGCTCCGGATCGGACTGGGCTAACAGATTGGCTGCGAACATGGTGGGATTGGCTTGTTTTGCAGGGGGAATCGGGCATTTTATCACCCGGCCCGCCCGCTCCCGCCCGGCCGCGCTCAGGCGCTGCGCAGGCGGATCGCGCGGATCAGCAGGATGGCGAGGAACGGCAGCGCGAAACCGAGCAGCATGGCGGCCACGATCAGCTCGCCCAGCTGGCTGTAATCGGCCGCCACCTTGACCGCGCCGCTGGCCGGGTCCTTCACTTCGCGCGTGACCGTGAACAGCATGTTCAGGTACTTGGTGCCCAGCTGCGAGGCCGACAGCGCGAGGTTGGTGAACGAGGCCATGACGGCGAAATAGGTGGCCTTCAGCCGCTCGGGCGCCGAGCGCGCGATCCAGGCCAGCATGGGCACCATGGCGATCTGCCCGAGCGGCGATTCGAGCGCCGTGTCGACCAGGGCGATGAAGCGCGCGTCGACCACCCCGCCGGTGTGCGCCGCGGTCCAGACGTGCAGGCCGTGGTACATGCCCAGCGTGGGCAGCGTGAGCACGGTGCCGACCACCGTCAGGAAGCCGACGATGTAGGCGATCGAGCGCTCGGCCATGAAGCGGCGGAACAGGAACAGGCCGGCCAGCGTCAGCGTGCTGGCGATCAGCGACAGCCCGGCGAGGAACTGCTGGTCGAACTTGAGCACGTCGATGTACCACCAGGTCGAGCCCGCGCCGGTGCCGGGCACCGCGCGGTAGACGAAGATCACCACCGCCGTGCCGACCAGCATGTTGCGCGCCCCGGGTTCGAGTTCGCGCACCAGGCGCCGGATCAGGAAGATGACGATCGCCATGGAGGCGCCGAACACGATCTCCTGGCCGCCGGGCACCCGCGCCAGGCCCACCGAGAGCGAGACCGCCGTGAAGGCCAGGCCGCCGCCGAGGATCCACCAGTTCACCGCCGGGCGCTCGGACTGCACGGCGAGCATGCGCTCGGCCTGTTCCGGCGCGATGCCCGCGGCCACCAGGCGCGCGAGGTCGCGGCGGCGGATCCAGCCGGCCAGCATGACGCCGAGCACCGAGGCGGCGGGGATCAGCAGCGCCAGCTCGTAGACCTGCACGTAGACCGCCAGCTTCTGCGCCTCGGGCAGCGCCGCGGCGCCGTCGAACAGCACCACGTTGACCAGCGCCACCAGCACGCTGCCGCCGATGATCGCCACGCGCCCCAGGGTCTGCATGGT